>NZ_JACVVE010000019.1 GCF_016648105.1 Pseudomonas sp. S31
TGCCTGACGGCAGGCCGTTACCGGCCCGCACACAAAAAATCTGACAGTCCCGAATAGGCCGGCACAGGCCCCTCAGCCATAGGGGTGGAATGCGCTACCATGCCCCGAAGCAGCCCGCCCCTTCGGAGCCTCCATGTCCCACCCCTTCGACACCCTCACCCCCGACCTGGTCCTGGACGCCGTGGAAAGCCTCGGTTTTCTCAGCGACGCCCGGGTCCTGGCCCTGAACAGCTACGAAAACCGCGTCTACCAGGTGGGCATCGAGGACGCGCAACCGCTGATTGCCAAGTTCTACCGCCCCGGCCGCTGGAGCGATGCCGCGATCCTCGAGGAACACAGTTTCACCGCCGAGCTCGCCGACTGCGAAGTGCCCGTGGTCGCCCCGCTGCAACACGACGGCCAGACGCTGTTCGAGCACCAAGGCTTCCGCTTCACCTTGTTCCCCCGTCGCGGCGGCCACGCTCCCGAACCCGGCAACCTCGACCAGCTGTACCGCCTCGGCCAGTTGCTCGGCCGCCTGCATGCGGTCGGCGCCGCCCGTGCGTTCGAACACCGCGAAGCCCTGGCTGTGGACAACTTCGGCCACGCATCGCTGAACACCCTGCTCGAAGGCGGCTTCGTGCCCAAGGAACTGCTGCCTGCGTTCGAATCGGTGGCACGCGACCTGCTCAAGCGGGTCGAGGACGTCTACGCCCGTACCGCGCACCAGCAGATTCGCCTGCACGGCGACCTGCACCCGGGCAACCTGATGCACCGCGACGAGGTGTACCACGTCGTCGACCTCGATGACTGCCGCATGGGCCCCGCCGTGCAGGACCTGTGGATGATGCTCGCCGGCAGCCGCGAAGAGCGCCTCGGGCAACTGGCCGAACTGATCGACGGCTACAACGAGTTCCATGACTTCGACCCGCGCGAACTGGCCCTGATCGAGCCCCTGCGCGCCCTCCGCCAACTGCACTACAGCGCCTGGCTGGCACGGCGCTGGGACGATCCGGCGTTCCCACCGAGCTTCCCCTGGTTCGGCCAGCCTCGCTACTGGGGCGACCAGATCCTCGCCCTGCGCGAACAGATCGCCGCCCTGGACGAGGCACCACTGAAATTGTTCTAGATCGCCACCCCAGCCTGTCTACAATAGCGCTCGCTCCACCTCGGCTATCAAGCAAGGATTCTGCAATGCAAGCTGCAAACCCGCGTCGCGGGTACCTCCTGGGCCTCGGCGCCTACATCATCTGGGGCCTGTTCCCCCTGTACTTCAAAGCCATCCAGAGCGTCCCGGCGGTGGAGATCATCGTCCACCGGGTGCTCTGGTCGGCATTGTTCGGCTCGCTCCTGCTGCTGGTCTGGAAACACCCCGGCTGGTGGCGCGAGTTGCGCCAGAACCCGCGTCGGCTGGCGATCCTCGCCCTCAGCGGCACGCTGATCGCCGGCAACTGGCTGACCTATGTGTGGGCGGTGAACAACGGCCGCATGCTCGAGGCCAGCCTGGGTTACTACATCAACCCGCTGATCAACGTACTGCTGGGCATGCTGCTGCTCGGTGAGCGCCTGCGCCGCCTGCAATGGCTGGCGGTAAGCCTGGCGGCCCTGGGGGTGGCGCAGCAGGTATGGCAGGTGGGCAGCTTGCCGTGGGTGTCGCTGGTGCTGGCGCTGAGCTTCGGCTTCTATGGCCTGATCCGCAAGCAGGCACCCGTCGCGGCCCTGCCCGGGCTGGTGGTGGAAACCTGGATGCTGGTTCCGCTGGCCGCCGGTTGGCTGCTGCTGAACCCCGGCGCCATGAGTGCCCAACCCGCCTTCTACAGCAGCAGCGAGGCGCTCTGGCTGATGGCAGCGGGGCCAGTGACCCTGGTCCCGCTGGTGTGCTTCAACGCCGCCGCCCGGCACCTGCCGTACACCACGCTGGGCTTCCTGCAGTACCTGGCGCCCACCCTGGTGTTGCTGCAAGCGGTGCTGCTATTCGACGAGCAGCTGTCGTCCAGCAGCCTGGTGGCGTTCATCTGCATCTGGGCGGGCCTGGCGATCTACAGCGTGGACGCCTGGCTGAACCTGCGCAAGCGCGCCTGATCAAAACTTGATCAAATCTCTGCAGGCCATGTTTCTCGTGGCCTGCAGAAGTATCTCCAAAGGTTATCCACAAGCCCTTCCCCGTGAATTCGGGATAACCTGCGGTCAGTCCTCGGGCCGCAGCGTCAACTCCACCATCAAGTCATCGGCCAGGCTTTCCAACTTGCCCTGCAGGTCATCCAGCGACAAGGTCAAAGGCAGCGCCAGCAAAGCATCGGCGTGGAACAGCGGCTCGCTGCTCATCGGCGCCGGGCGCACCTCGGTGGTGAAGCGCTCCAGGTTCACCCCCAGGTCCGCCAGCAATCGGGTGATATCCCGCACGATGCCTGGCCGGTCGTTACCCACCAGTTCCATGGCGATCGGCTTCCAGGTACAGGACGGCTCGATGCCGCTCTCGGCGATCAGCACGCGAATGCCATGGCTGCCCAGCGCCTGCAGCGACTCGACCAGCTCATCGTAGTTCTCCGCCGGCACCGCCACCCGCAGGATGCCGGCGAACTGCCCGGCCATGCGCGACATGCGGCTTTCCAGCCAGTTGCCACTGTGGTCGGCGATGCACTGGGCGATGCGCTCGACCTGCCCGGCCTTGTCGGGGGCGATGACGGTCAATACAAGATGATCCACAAGCCCTTCCTCTGTATCAGGCCGCGCGCGGCGACGGAATCCCGGGGGATCGGTTCAGTATAGGCAAGGCGCGGCAACCTGCCGCAGGACAGTCCGCCGGATTAATCGTGTACTGTTTTAAGATTTATCTGGAACAATCCACCGGTTTTTTGCGAACATGCCCACTCCCAGCGTGACCCAACGCGACCAGGCGGTCGCACAACGACGCTTTTGGTCTGGTGTTCCCCTGCCCGCCGCATCATGTAGTATGCGGCGGCGTGGACTACAAAACGTCGTTCGATGTTGTAGAGAAGCGCTACAGGCTTAATACAAGTAGAGCGAATAGCTGAGCAGAGTGAGGCAAGCAATGACTGGATACGTTCAAGTCGGTGGCCTTCAGGTCGCCAAGGTCCTGTACGACTTCGTCAACGACGAAGCTATCCCCGGGACTGGCATCGTCGCCGAGCAGTTCTGGGCCGGTGCAGAGAAGATCATCAACGACCTCGCTCCAAAGAACAAAGCCCTGCTCGCCAAGCGCGACGAGCTGCAAGCCAAGATCGACGCCTGGCACCAGGCGCGCCAAGGCCAGGCCCACGATGCCTCGGCCTACAAGAGCTTCCTCCAGGAAATCGGCTACCTGCTGCCACAAGCCGACGATTTCCAGGCCACCACGCAGAACGTGGATGAAGAAATCGCCCTCATGGCCGGCCCGCAGCTGGTAGTGCCGGTGATGAATGCCCGCTTCGCCCTCAACGCCGCCAACGCCCGCTGGGGCTCGCTGTACGACGCCCTGTATGGCACCGACGCCATCAGCGATGCCGGTGGCGCCGAGCGCGGCCAGGGCTACAACAAGGTCCGCGGCGACAAGGTGATCGCCTTCGCCCGCGCCTTCCTCGACCAGGCCGCGCCGCTGGCGGCCGGCTCGCATGTCGACTCCACCGGCTACCGCATCGAGGCGGGCAAACTGGTCGTCGCCCTCAAGGGCGGCAGCAACACCGGCCTGCGTGACGACGCCCAGCTGATCGGCTTCCATGGCGATGCCACCGCGCCGACCGCCGTGCTGCTCAAGCACAACGGCCTGCACTTCGAGATCCAGGTCGATGCCAGTACCCCAGTGGGCAGCACCGACGCCGCCGGCGTGAAGGACATCCTGATGGAGTCGGCCCTGACCACCATCATGGACTGCGAAGACTCGGTCGCCGCCGTCGACGCCGATGACAAGGTCATCGTCTACCGCAACTGGCTGGGCCTGATGAAAGGCGATCTGGCAGAGGACGTCAGCAAGGGCGGCAAGACCTTCACCCGCACCATGAACCCGGACCGCGAGTACGCCGCGCCCAATGGCGGCAGCGTCACCCTGCATGGCCGCTCGCTGCTGTTCGTGCGCAACGTCGGCCACCTGATGACCAACCCGGCGATCCTCGATGCCCAGGGCAACGAAATCCCCGAAGGTATCCAGGACGGGCTGTTCACCAACCTGATCGCGGTGCACAACCTCAACGGCAACACCACGCGCAAGAACACCCGCAACGGCAGCGTGTACATCGTCAAGCCGAAGATGCATGGCCCCGAGGAAGTGGCGTTCGCCGCCGAGATCTTCAGCCGCGTCGAAGACCTGCTGGGCTTGCCACGCAATACCGTGAAGGTCGGCATCATGGACGAAGAGCGCCGCACCACGGTCAACCTCAAGGCCTGCATCAAGGCCGCCGCCGAACGCGTGGCATTCATCAACACCGGCTTCCTCGACCGCACCGGTGACGAAATCCACACCTCGATGGAAGCCGGCGCCGTGGTGCGCAAGGGCGCCATGAAGAACGAGAAGTGGATCGGCGCCTACGAGAACAACAACGTCGACGTTGGCCTGGCTACCGGCCTGCAAGGCCGTGCCCAGATCGGCAAGGGCATGTGGGCGATGCCCGACCTGATGGCGGCGATGCTCGAGCAGAAGATCGCCCACCCACAGGCCGGCGCCAATACCGCGTGGGTACCGTCGCCGACCGCCGCCACCCTGCACGCCCTGCACTACCACAAGGTCGACGTGCAGGCGCGCCAGCGCGAGCTGGCCAGCCGCACCCCGGCGTCTGTGGACGACATCCTGGCGATCCCGCTGGCGGCCAACACCAACTGGTCGGCCGAGGAAATCCGCAACGAAGTGGACAACAACGCCCAGGGCATCCTCGGCTACGTGGTGCGCTGGATCGACCAGGGCGTGGGTTGCTCGAAGGTGCCGGACATCAACGATGTCGGCCTGATGGAAGACCGCGCCACCCTGCGCATCTCGGCCCAGCTGCTGGCCAACTGGCTGCGCCATGGCGTGATCAGCCAGGAGCAGGTGCTGGAAAGCCTCAAGCGCATGGCCGCGGTGGTCGACAAGCAGAACGCCGGTGACGCCCTGTACCGCCCGATGGCACCGAACTTCGATGACAACGTGGCGTTCCAGGCTGCCGTCGAACTGGTACTCGAAGGCGCCAAGCAGCCCAATGGCTACACCGAGCCAGTGCTGCACCGTCGCCGCCGCGAGTTCAAGGCGCGCAACGGGTTGTAAGCGCCAGGGGCCGCGTTGCGGCCCCCACCTTATCTCACCCCAACTTCAACTCCTTCTTCACCAACCCCAGCAATTTCCCCAGATCCACCGGCTTGAGCAGAAAATCCACCACCCCCAGGTGCATCACATCCACCGCCTCGCTCACATCGGTGTCGCCCGACACCACGATGATCGACAACTCCGCCCGCTCCGACTCGCGAATCTGCCGGATCAACTCCAGGCCATCGCTGGGCTGCATCCGCAGGTCAGTGATCATCAGCGCGATCCGCGGCTCGTAATGCAGCTTGAACATGGCCTCCTTGGCCCCGTCGGCCGTCATGCAGTCGATGCCACGGCTTTTCAGGTACAGGCTCAACGCCTCGCTGTTCACCGGATTGTCATCCACCACCAGCACCACCGGCCTGGGTGCGACGGGTGCGCTCACCACGGCCAGGGCCTCGCGTTCGGCGTCACTCAGGATGTCGTCATGCTCAACCATGGTCATCTCGTCAAAAAAAGAACTCGCTCAAAGGGTAAGACCACGAAAGCGAGCTAACCCCGTTCGCCTTTCGTCGGGTCTTTGACAATGCCGTTCATAGACTTACGTCCAATGGGCACCGGTGGGCGCCCAGCCGACCATGGAGATCGAAAACAACAAGGCCGCACCTATATATAGATATATATAGTTCGGCGTAGCGATACGGTCGGTTTCATGAGCAAAAAGGACGCCTACAGCCAGGCGGGCAGGACGGCTGTACTGCAGAACATCCAAGGGACCCTGCAGTTCCTGCAACGTTTCCCGCCGTTCAACCAGATGGAGCACAGCCACCTGGCCTTCCTGGTGGAGCAGTGCCAGCTGCGCTTCTATGCCAGCGGAGAAAGCATCATCACGCCCGCCGACGGCCCGGTCGAGCACTTCTACATCGTCAAGCAGGGCCGCGTCGTGGGCGAGCGCCAACACCTGGTCAAGCCAGGGGTGGAAACCACCTTCGAGATCACCAGCGGCGAATGCTTCCCGCTCGCCGCGCTGCTGGGCGAACGTGCCACGCGCACCGAGCACCTGGCCGGCGAAGACACCTTCTGCCTGCAGTTGAACAAGACGGCTTTCATTCATCTGTTCTCGCTGTCGGAAGTGTTTCGCGATTTCGCCCTGCGGGGGGTCAGCAGCCTGCTCGACCAGGTCAACCAGCAAGTTCGCCAACGCGCCGTGGAAAGCCTCGGCACCCAGTACTCGCTGAATACCCCACTGGGCGAGCTGGCCATGCGCCACCCGGTGGTCTGCAGTCCAGACACGCCGCTGCGCGAAGCCGTGCGGTCGATGCACGAGCAACAGGTCGGCAGCATCGTGGTGGTCGACCCGCAGCGCTACCCGCTGGGTATCTTCACCTTGCGCGACCTGCGCCAGGTGGTGGCCTCTGCCGATGCAGACCTGGGTGCGCCCATCGACCTGCACATGACCAGCAAGCCTTTCTACCTGAGCCCACAGGCGACCGCCTTCGATGCCGCCATGGCCATGACCGAGCGGCACATCGCGCACGTCTGCCTGGTAGAAAACCGCCGGCTGTGCGGCGTGGTGTCGGAGCGCGACCTGTTCTCGCTGCAGCGGGTCGACCTGGTACACCTGGCCCGTACCATCCGCCATGCCCCGCGCCTGGAAACCCTGGTGTCGCTGCGCGGCGAGATCGGCCAGCTGGTCGAGCGCATGCTCGCCCACGGCGCTTCCTCCACGCAGATCACCCAGATCATCACCCTGCTCAACGACCATACCGTGTGCCGGGTGATCGAACTGGCCCTGGCCGAACGCGGCGATCCGGGCGTGCCCTTCAGCTGGCTGTGCTTCGGCAGCGAAGGGCGCCGCGAACAGACCCTGCATACCGACCAGGACAATGGCATCCTGTTCGAGGCCGAAGACAGCCAGCAGGCCGAGGGGATTCGCGCCCGCCTGTTGCCATTGGCCCAGTACATCAATCAAGGCCTGGCCCAGTGCGGCTTCACCCTGTGCAGGGGCAACGTCATGGCCGGCAACCCCGAGCTGTGCCTGTCGCGCACCGAGTGGGCCAGGCGCTTCGCCGGTTTCATCCGCGAGGCGAGCCCGGAAAACCTGCTAGGTTCCACCATCTACTTCGACCTGCGCGTGGTCTGGGGAGCCGAGGAAGGCTGCGAGCAACTGCGCCAGGGCGTGCTTCGCCAGGTTGCTGACAACCGCCTGTTCCAACGCATGATGGCCGACAATGCCCTGCGCCAGCGGCCACCAGTGGGGCGCCTGCGCGAGTTCGTGCTGACCCGCCAGGGCAACGACAAGGCCGCCACCCTCGACCTCAAGGTGCAGGGCCTGACGCCCTTCGTCGATGGCGCCCGGCTGCTGGCCCTGGCCAACGGCATCGCTGCCTGCAACACCCAGGAGCGCCTGCGCCAACTGGTGGCCAACGGCGTGATCGATGCGCTCGATGGCGCCGCCTATGAAGAGGCCTACCACTTCATCCAGCAAACACGCATGCAGCAGCACCAACGCCAGACGCGCGACAACCTGCCCTATTCCAACCGCGTCGACCCGGACAGCCTCAACCACCTGGACCGGCGCATCCTTCGCGAATCGTTGCGCCAGGCCCAGCGCCTGCAAAGCAACCTGGCGTTGCGGTACCAGCTATGAACCTGTTCGCCTGGCTGCGCCCCAGCGCGCCGACCCTGGACGAACCACTGCGCCAGCGCCTGGCGCGGCTGCCCAAGCCAGCCGCGCTGGGAGTCCGCTCGCTGCGCGAACAACGCTGGGTAGTGCTCGACCTGGAAACCAGCGGGCTCAATCCCCACCGAGACCAGGTGCTGTCGGTCGGTGCCGTGGCCATCGCCGATGGCGCCATCGACTTCGCCCAGCAGTTCGAGCGGACCCTGCACCGCCCTGCCCAGAAGGCCAACGCCAGCACGCTGATCCACGGCCTGGGCCCAAGCGCGCTGGCCGCCGGTTGCGACCCGGCCGAAGCTTTGCTCGACCTGCTCGAGTTCATCGGCGACAGCCCATTGCTGGCCTTCCACGCCCCCTTCGACCAGCGCATGCTGGCCCGTGCGTTGAAGGAAAGCCTGGGCTTTCGCCTGCAGCAGCCTTGGCTCGACGTGGCCGAACTGGCGCCGATGCTCAACCCTGACACGATACTGCGCGAAGCCAGCCTGGACGACTGGGTGGCGCGCTTCGGCCTGCAGATCGACGAGCGCCATCATGCCAGCGCCGATGCCCAGGTGACCGCCGAACTGGCCTTGATCCTGTTCAGCCAGGCGCGCCGCCAGCAGCTCGACAGCCCCCTGCAGCTGGAGCAGCGGTTGCGTGGGTGGCGACGGCGCAAGGTGCACAACCACGGATTGTGAAAATGTCCTGGCCGCTTCGCGGGTAAACCCGCTCCTCCCGAACCTGTAGGAGCGGGTTTACCCGCGAAGGGGCCCACATGATCGATACATATCGGAAAAAACCATAGTGGCAATCCGATAAGCGTCCATTGCGCCCACACCCCCGCCTCTGCAACAATCGCGAATAATTATCGTTAGTCAATGCATTCGTTCCGGGGGGACGCTGCGTGTCTTCAGCCCACAGCCCACATGCCGACCTGGTCGGCACGCTGTACCGCGACCATCGCGGCTGGCTGCTCGCCTGGTTGCAACGCAGCCTGGCCTGCCGCCAGCGCGCCGAAGACCTCAGCCAGGACACCTTCGTTCGCCTGCTCGGCCGCGATCAGCTGGAGGCCCCGCGCGAACCCCGCGCATTCCTGGCTGCCGTGGCCAAGGGGCTGCTGTTCGACCACTTCCGTCGCAGTGCCCTGGAACAGGCCTATCTGGCCGAACTGGCGCTGCTGCCCGAGGCCGAGCACCCGTCCCCCGAGTTGCAGCAACTGATCCTCGAAGACCTCAAGGCCATCGACCGTCTGCTCGGCAAGTTGTCCAGCAAGGCCCGCACGGCCTTCCTGCACAACCGCCTGGATGGCATGGGCCACGCCGAGATCGCCGAGCGCCTGGGCGTATCGGTGTCGCGCGTGCGCCAGTACATCGCCCAGGGCATGCGCCAGTGCTACGTGGCCCTGTACGGGGAGCCGACGTGAGCGGGGCGCCGGTATCGGCCAGGGTCCTGGAAGCCGCTATAGCCTGGAAGATGAACCTTGATGAAGGCTACGGCGGCACTGACCAGCGCAGCGAGTTCATGCGCTGGCACGCTGCCAGCGAAGAACACGCCCGCGCCTGGCGCCAGCTGGGCGCCCTCGACCAGCGCGTGAGCGCCGCCGCCGGCCCCGCGCGCCAAGCCCTGCAACAATCACGGGTCGGCTTGCGCCGGCGTATCGGCAAGGCCGGCAGCGGGCTGGCCGGCATGCTCCTGCTCGGCTCGTTGCTGGCCTGGATCGGCGCGCCCTCGCTGTCGCCCAGCTACTGGCTGGCCGACCAGCGCACCGCCACCGGCGAACTGCGCACCCTGCGCCTGGAAGACGGCACGCTGCTGAGCCTGAACAGCCACACGGCGGTGGACATCGACTACGCCGGCGAGCAGCGAGTCCTGGTGCTGCTCCAGGGCGAAATTTCCGTGGAAACCGGCCACGCCGACCCTCGCCCGCTGCTGGTACGCACCGACGATGGCCGCCTGCGGCCCTTGGGCACGCGCTTCCTGGTGCGCCGCGAAGCCCAGGGTACGCGCCTGGAAGTGCTGCAGTCGTCGGTCGCGGCGATGCCGCGCAACAGCGGCGACGAACACGTGCTGCAAGCAGGCCAGCAGGTGCTGATGGATGCCAACGGCCTCGGCGAAACCGGCCCGGTCAGCGCCGGTGCCGATGCCTGGACCCGTGGCATGCTGGTGGTCGACAACGTACGCCTGGCCGACCTGCTGGCGCAACTGAGCCCGTACCGCAGCGGCCACCTGGGGGTGGCCGACGAAGTCGCCGACCTGCGCGTGACCGGCAGCTTCCCGCTGACCAACACCGACCTGGCCCTCGCCTCGCTGGTGCCAGCGTTGCCAGTGAAGATCGAGCGGCATACGCCGTGGTGGGTCACGGTCGTACCCAAGTAAGCATTCCTGCGTTCATACCCCTGTAGACGCCGGCTTGCCGGCGCTGAAGCAGGGGCAGGCAAACGGCAACTCAAAATAGTTCGCACTTTTTTTCGAATCCCCCCTGTCACTTTTCAAATCTCGCTCGGCAAGGAAGCAACTAGCACTTATCCGTCGAGGAACCGCTGCATGTCCCGCGCTGTTGATCGTCTGCTTCGCCCCAGCCTGATGGCCCTCGCCATAGGCTTGGCTAACCCGCTTGCAAGCCCTGTTTCGTTCGCTGCCGAGCCTTCGGCGCCACAAGCCTACAACCTACCTAGCGGCCCTCTGGCCAGCACCCTGAACCAGATCGCCAGCCAGTCAGGCATTGCCCTGGCCATCGACCCGGCCTTGACCAACGGGCGCATTTCCGCCCCAGTGAACGGCGAGTTCAGTGGTGTGGCGGCGTTGCAGCAGGCCTTGAATGGCAGCGGCTTGCAGTTGCAGCACAGCAGCGCGGGCAGCTATAGCTTGGTGGCGACCCCGGAGGGTGCCCTGGCACTGCCCGAAACCGCGATCAACGCCAATGCCGATTTCGAAAGCGCCTGGGGTGCCGTGCAGGGCTACACGGCCACGCGCACCGCCGCTGGCACCAAGACCGATACCGCCATCGCCGAACTGCCGCGCTCGGTCACGGTCATCACCCGCCAGCAGATGGAAGACCGTCCAGTCCTCAACCTCAACGACGCGTTGCGCTACACCGCAGGCGTGCAAAGCAGCGGCTACGGTTCCGACTCACGCAGCGACTGGTTGCTGGTGCGCGGCTTCGTTCCCACCCAGTTCCTCGACGGCCTGCCCCTGCCCAAGGGCAACTATGCCTCGCCCAAGATCGAGCCCTGGAACCTCGAACGCATTGCCGTGCTCCGCGGCCCGGCCTCGTCCGTGTATGGCCAAACCCCACCCGGCGGCCTGCTGGACATGACCACGCGCCGTCCGGAGCTTGAAAGTAGCCACGAGGTCGAGGCCCAGGTCGGCAGCAACAACCACAAGCAAATCAACTTCGATAGTACCGGCAAGGTCGATGAGGCCGGGCAGTTCCTCTACCGCGTCAGTGGCACCGTGCGCGACAGCGGCACGCCGATCGACCACATCCCGGACAAACGCTACAACATCGCCCCAAGCCTGACCTGGAACATCAACGACGACACCAAGTTGACGTTCATTACCCAGTACACCCGCGACGATACCGGCATCACCGGCCAATTCTTGCCACTGCAAGGCACCAAGCTCGACAGCCCGGCGGGCAAGATCTCGCACCACAAGAACCTGGGCGATCCTGACTGGGAATCCTACGACCGCACCTACTACCACCTGGGCTATGCCTTCGAAACACGCCTGAACGATACCTGGCAGTTCCGCCAGAACCTGCGCTACGCGCGCAACGAACTGGACTTCAAGGGCATCACCGCAGGCGGCTCGATCTGGCCCGCCGGGCCGGACGAGGCAGTCAGTGCCGACGGCACCGTGCAACGCACTGCGGGTATCGTCGAGGAAGACATCTCCCAGTTTGCCGTGGACAACAACTTCCAGGCCGACTTCCAGACCGGCAAGATCGACCATACCCTGCTGCTGGGTCTCGACCATCAGCGCTCGGACAGCAATGCACGCTGGCGCTGGGGTTCGGCAGGCGTACCACCGAGCAATATCCACAATCCGGTGTATGGTCAGGACTTCTCCAACGTCCAGTACTTCGACATGTACGACTACGACCAGAAGACCCAGCAGACCGGTCTCTACCTGCAGGATCAGATGGCCCTGGACAACTGGCGCCTGACCTTGGGCGGGCGCGAGGACTGGGTACACACCGGCACCACCTTCCACAATCTGGGCGATGCAACCAATACCCAGCGTGACAAGAAGTTCAGTGGCAACGCTGCCCTGAGCTACGTCTTCGACAATGGTGTGACGCCATACATCTCCTATGCCGAGTCGTTCCAAGCCGCAGCAGGCGCGTCCGTGAACAGCACCGATGCGTTCAAGCCGACCGAAGGCAAGCAATACGAGATCGGTGTCAAGTATCAACCGCCTGGCAGCAAGAGCCTGTTCAGCGCCGCCGTGTTCGACCTTACCCAGGAAAACATGTCGGTCACCGAGAACAATGTGACGCGTCAAGTCGGCGAGGTACGAGTCAAAGGGCTGGAGCTGGAGGCCACCTCGGACGTCAGTGAAAACCTCAAGCTGGTGGGTTCGTACACCTACAACGACAGCGAGATCATCAAGGGCACCTCGGCAGAGGAAGGCAAGCGCATGGCGCAGGTGCCACGCAACCAGGCGACCGCCTGGGCGGACTACACCTGGCACAGCGGCCCACTGGATGGTTTCGGCGTCGGCATGGGCGTGCGTTATGTCGGCGACACCTATGGCAACACAACCAACACCGATTGGGGGCATGTGGGTTCGTACACCGTGTATGACGCTTCGGTGCACTATGATCTCGGTCGCCTGAACAGCGCCCTCAAAGGCGTCACGCTGGCCGTGGATGCGAAGAACCTGTTCAACAAGGACTACCTGTCCACCTGTGACGGCTACTACTGCTACTACGGCGATGAGCGCAATGTGGTCGCCAGCGTGAACTACAAGTTCTGAGTGAGCAGGGGGCGCTTCGCACCCCTTTCGCGGCACAAGGCCGCTCCTACAGGGGATCACCTTATTCCCCAGTAGGAGCGGCCTTGTGCCGCGAAAGGGCTGCGCAGCAGCCCCACGGTCCAACAGAAAACAATCGGTACCGTGATGAAAAGCCCAACCCTCCGCCGCTGGTCGGTGGTCCACACCTGGAGCAGCCTGGTCTGCACCCTGTTCCTGCTGCTGCTGGCGCTCACCGGCCTGCCGCTGATCTTCCACCACGAACTCGAACACCTGCTCGGCGACGCCCCCGAGCTGCGCGAAATGCCCGCCGACACCCCGCACCTCGACCTGCAACAGCTGGTGCTCAAGGCTGAACAACACCGCCCTGGCGAGGTGATGCAGTACTTCGGCTATGACGAGGACGACCCCAACGGCCTGGTCGCCATCACCGCTGCCACCGCCGGGACCGAACCGAACTCCTCGCACACCTTCATGCTCGACGCCCGCACCGGCGAAGCGGTGGCCATGCCGGCCGCCAACGGCGGGTTCATGATGATCATGCTGCGCCTGCACGTGGACATGTTCGCCGGCCTGCCGGGCAAGCTGCTGTTGGCCTTCATGGGGGTGTTGTTCGTGGTCGCGATCGTTTCCGGCACCGTGCTCTATGCGCCGTTCATGCGCCGCCTGGACTTCGCCACCGTGCGCCACGACAAATCGCGCCGCCTGCGCTGGCTCGACCTGCACAACCTGATCGGCGTCGTGACCCTGGCATGGGCCCTCACCGTAGGCGTGACCGGAGTGATCAGCGCGCTTTCCGACCTGGTCATCGCCGCCTGGCGCAACGACAGCCTGGCGGCGATGGTCGCGCCCTACCGCGACGCCCCGCCGCTCACCGAACGCGCCCCGGCCACACGCCTGCTGAACATCGCCGAACAGGCCGCACCCGGCATGCGCCCTGACTTCATCGCCTTCCCCGGCACCCGCTTCTCCAGCGAGCACCACTACGCGGTCTTCATGAAAGGCGCCACGCACCTGACCTCGCACCTGCTCACCCCGGTGCTGATCGACGCACGCACCCTCGACGTCACCGCAGTGGGCGAGCGGCCCTGGTACATGGATGCCATGGGCCTGTCACAGCCCCTGCACTTCGGTGACTACGGTGGCCGGCCCATGCAGATCCTCTGGGCGGCACTGGATGTGCTGACCATCATCGTGCTCGGCAGTGGCCTGTACCTGTGGTGGGGCAAGCACTACCGCGCCCGGGAGGCCAGGGCATGAGCCACCGTTCGCAATCGACGAGCAAGGTTTTCGCCTGGCCGGCAGCCATCGCCCTGCTCAGCGCAGCAGGGCTGTTCGCCGCGCTGCTGGGCGATGGCGCTTGGGACATGCTTGCCTGGCTTGGCCTTGGCATACCCACCGGGTTGGCCCTACGAGGTTTGTGGCGATGAAATAACCCGATACCGCTGGCTACCCAGCCGATAGCGGCAAGCTGGCTGCTCCCAGAAGAAGGAGCAGCGCATGTTGCCGCTGGAGCGTATCGAATTTCTTGAACAACAGGCCCTGGCATTGCTGAGCGCGTTGCCAGTCGCCGACCCACGGCTGCAGACCCGCCAGCAACTGCACGGCGAACTCGCCCAATACTGGGCCAGCACCGACGACCAAGGCCGCTCGCGCAGGATGCGTCTGGCCGATATACACCGGGCGATGATGCATGCGCAGCTCGACCTGCGCAGCAACGACATGACGCTGGAGCGACCCCACGTCGCAACCATAGCCACCGTGCTGGATCTGCCCTACGCCTGGCAACGTCAGCAGCAACCACCCGCCCAGCGTGCCCAGGTCTATCGCCCCACGCTCAGCCGTATTCGCCCCGCCTGGCGCGCCGCTATACCGGGTGTGTTCGTGATTGTCAGGGGCGCACCCCCTGGCGTACGGCTGGAACCCGCCCCGACCACTGGCCCGGCACTGCTTTGCGGCCTGACGCAAGGTATCGAAGCCTATGCGTCGCTGGCCGAGTTGCACCTGGAGTTGTGCGAGCGCCTCGACGATCCGATCCAAAGCCAGCCGCTGCTGCATCTGCTGGTGGATGCGCCGCAACTTGCCAACGCTGCGCAGGCGGATCGACTGCGCTATGAATGGTACGCCGACGACTTCCTGCAAGAGCAGGTCGACTGCCTGATAGAAGCGCAACGCCAACGTTTGAACCTGGCCTGGGCTGCGATCCAGCCCGGTACATCCGGTGATTCCGAAAGGCTGCGCGCCGCCATGTCGTTGGCCGACGACGCAGGCAAGCGCGGCATCCTCAGCACACGTTATGCACGCCTGCTCGAAAAGAACCTGCCGAACTGGTTAGCCTCGGCAACGCCACAAGCACTCGCTCATATCATGCAAGGCATGCAGGAACTGGTGGCAGTCGCGGAGCGCGTAGCCGCTCCGGGCATCCTGACCCTGGCGCAGTTTCAGCAGCGACATACCTTGCAGACCTGGGCCAAGACCCAGGTCGAGCAACGCCTGCGCCACGACTTGGGTGTTACTTTCGCGGCGTCCGACATCGTCATCGACATCGCCCATACGCGTCAGGTCGGGCCCCACCTCAACCCATTGCAACCTTCCAGCTATGTGACATGGCAGGGCGGTGAACGAACGGGGGAGTCGCTGATAGAAACCACCTCGACGCGTTATTCGCTCGATGCGCTAGCGGTACACAACCTGGCCTGGTTCGATTTCGACTACTGGCTGACCGCTCGAGTCGCGCACCGCCAGGGTAAAGCCTTGCCAGCCCAACTGACGCCAGACTACGTCAAGGCGTTGGTGAGGACGCTTAACGTGGGCGATAGCTACAGTGCCTTTCTGCGAACCCAACTGATCGACGCCCCCATCGGTAGGTGGCGCTTGCAAGCACACGCCCGGATCAACCGTGCCCGCATGCGGGCCGAATCGATCAAGGCGCGCTACGCCGGGCACATCAGCAAGGACTGGAACGAACGCGCCTACCAGTGGATACAACAGGTGCTCGATCAACCTGACAACGCACTGCGAGCCCCTGTCGACGGGCACTCGGTCATCGTCCGCCAACTGCTGATCAAAGGCCATACCGTGCAAGGCGTGCTGCTGATCCAAAGCACTTCGCGCAATACCACCGCCTTCGTTCTCTATACCCCCGACGCGCCCGACAGAAAGGCCTGGCGCTCCTTTACCAGCAGCTACCAACTGTTACGGCTACTACGGCGCGAACCTGCAGTGCAGCGCTACGTCGCCCTGCGCCTGGCCCTGCTCCCTGCGGGAGAAACCGAACCCCTGCTACGCAAGGGCCGCCTGGGCCAGGTGCTGAGTATGCCGACCATCGACGGCGACCTTTTCTTCGCTTACTACATGGCAGAGGTCCACGGCCTGCTGGCGACCGTCGATGCCAACAGCCACACCACCTTGGAAGTCGATGTCGGGCAAGCCATCAATTTCAGTTGGTACCTGGTGGACCTGATAAGCCTGGTACTGCCAGCCAGGGTACTGATACCGCTGGTGCTTGGGCGCATGGCCGTGGAAATCTGGAGTGGGGTGGATGCCTATCGCCAGGAGGATGTCGAGGGTGTCCTGCGCCATGCCTACAATGCGCTGAGCCACATCAACGATGCCGGCAGCAGCCTTGCCAACACCAGGCTGATGCGGCGCATCATGCGCGGCCTACCCATGCAACCGCCAGTGCCGCTACCGGCGCGTTACAGCGTGAACCCGGACATTCGCCACCTGCGCTTTCGCATCGATGGCCTGTACGGTGAAGGCATTTACGAAAAAGCCTCGGCATTCGAGGGATTGACCCAGTACTTCATTCAAGATGACCAGGGCCGCTACTACAAAGTGTCGTTCGACGGTAGTCGCTGGAGGGTCATCGACCCCGACCAGCCCGATGCCTACCTGAAACAGCCCGTCAAACGCCTGGCCGATGGCCGCTGGGTCATCGACTCGCCGCTGCTGTGGTACGACGGTTTGCCGGACCTCGCGACCCTTTTCAGCGAATGCCGCCTACCAGTGCCGCAGGCCGGCACGCCGGTCGATAACGCCGAAGGCTTGTTCCAGGCCGATGAGCAGCTTTACCTGCAAACCCACGGCGGGCAGTTGCCGGTAAGCCGCCACCTGCTGCCTGGGCGTTACCACTTGCACATACCCCATGCCCAAACCGCAGGAGTCAAGCCTTGGGCGACCCTGCGTTGGCAGGATGGTCAGTGGCGCATACAGGTACGCCAGGCCGGGCGCAGCAGCGATTGGCTGGCGCTGCCCGAGGCTTATTCGGTCAGCCGTGGCAGCAACCGATCCAGGCGCTGATGCAAGGCACTGGCAGTGGGCCAGTTGCGCAGCAGACGCGCCCGGTCACGGGCATAGGCCGGGGCGAAGCTGAGCTGAGTGGCGTGCTGGCACATGGCATCGAGGTCGATCAGCGACCACTGGCCGTTGTCCCAGAACAGGTTGTGGCCCTTGAAGTCGCCATGGCTGATGCGCTCACGGATAAGTTGCCGCATCAAGTGCACCAGGGCATCCACCTGTTCCTCTGGGGCGTCGCCGGTATCCACGTAGGGCGCGAAGCATGCCGTCAGGTCGGGGCCATCGAGGTACTCGGTGACCAGGTAGGCGCGGCTGCGCAGGCCCATCACGCGTTGCTCGAGCACCGCCAACGGACGCGGGGTGGCGATATCGAGAAACGCCAGGCGGTGGCCCTCGATCCACGAATGCCAGGCCCTGCTCGGGCGCCAGAAGCGCTTGAACCAGTGGGCGGTGTTCTTGATGTTGTAGCGCTTGAGCACCAGCTTGCGGCCTTCGACCTCGACAAGCGCGACGCTGGCGGCGCCACCGGTCTTGTACAGGTGGCCCTTGTCGATCAGTTGGTCGGCCTGCTCCAGCACCGGCAGCATGGCCTGCATCTGGTCCCGCGGCATCGCCCGCAGGCCCGACAGGCTGCGCTCGACGCTGAACAACGTGCACTCGCGACCGGCCTTTTCCAGGTAGTCCTTCTGCCGCCAGCTGCGCACCTTGTCGACCTGCTTCTGCAACGCCTCCAGTGGCAAGGCATGTTCGGCGTTGGCCAGCAGGTAATGCACCAGCAGCTCCTCGATGAACGGCTCCAGGCGCTTGGGCAACTGGGCGAAGAACACCCCGAGGTTTTCCAGCACGCGCGGGCGCGACAACTGCTGGCCGGCAGTCTCGGCGCGGATGCCGGCACCGTCGATCAGGTACAGCTTGCCGCCGTGGCGCAGCAGGTTGTCCAGGTGCAGGTCTTCTTGCCACAGGCCCTTGGCGTGCATCTGCGCCACGGCGGTGAGGGCCTCGCCGAGCACCAGGTGCTGCGCATCGGACAGCACCGGCTGGCGCTCCACTTCGGCCCAGGCATCGGCCAGGCTCTGGGCGTCATCGAGGAATTCGAACAGCAGCCAGCCACCCTCGCCTTCCTTGAGCCCATCGGCCAGCAGTGTCGGCGTGGTCAGGCCTTGGTCGGCGAGCAGCTTCACGCCTTCGAGTTCGCGCTGGAAATGCCGTGCGGCACTGCTGCCGACCAACAGCTTGGCCAGCACCGGGGTGCCGCGCCAGATGCCGGCACCCACGTAGCGCTGGCCGGGCAGTACACGCAGCAGGCTGAGCAGTTGCAGGTCGGCGCTGCCAGCAGCGTCGGCGAGGGTAATGGACAACGGCAGCGCCGGGCTGCGGCCCAGATCCTTGAGTTCAGACAAACGCATCAGCGGGCCTCTTTTTCACGACGGCGTTGCGTCAGGCGTTGCAACCAGGTCCCCACTTGCACGCTGTCCGCCGGTTGCGCCAGGTAGGCGGCCAGCAGCGTGCGCACGTCCGCCTCGCTCCAGACGCGGGCGCGACGCAGCAGGGGTTCCAGGTCCTTGAGCCGATCACGCATGCCGAACAGCAACGGCCGGGTCTTTTCCAGGTCGATCAGTTGCGCGTCCCAGCCTTCACGGCGCTGGCGCAGGAAAATGTGCTTGGGGTAGAAACAGCCGTGCACCTGGCCGGCGGCGTGCAGGGTGCGGGCCAAGGCGCCACAGGCGAGCAGGATGGCGTCGCGCGTCGAGGCGTCGAACTGCGGCCATTGCGCCAGCAGGCTGTCCAGGTCGCTCCAGCCATCCAGGGCGCGGGTCATGAGGATCGCCCGGTGCTCGCCGCCCCCTTGGCGCTCGCCATAGAACACCGCCTGCAAGGCCGGGATCGCGAGTTTCTGGTAGCGGCTGATATTGCGGAACTCGCGGGCGAAGGTCGGCTCGCCGAACGGCCGGTGCAGGCTGCGGGTCAGGTAGTTGGCCTGGCGCTTGAGGTAATAGCCTTTGCCCTCCAGCTCCAGGCGAAACACCTGGCTCCAGCCGCCCCGCCCGATGTTGGGTTCGTCCACCGCATCCAGTTGCAGCGTCCACAGCGCCTCGAAATCGTTCAGGCCATGGCGCTGCAGCAACGCGAGGTCCGCGCTGGCCAGGTAATCGGTCATTCCCTTCCCTCGAAAAAGCCCAACACCTGGCGGATGCGCCGCTTGTCGCGGGCGTTCAGGCGCTGGCGCTGACGGTACTGCAGGTAGAAACGCAGGCGCTGGGTCGCCGACAGGTGATACTTGGCGACCTTGTCCAGGCAGGCCAGGTCCTTGATCAGGCGGTGGCGCCACATGAAGCCGCGCCAGAAGTCACCGGTCGGGCAATCGATGAAGAACAGCGTGCCCTGGTCATCGACCAGCAAGTTGCGCCACTTGAGGTCGTTGTGGGCGAAACGATGTTCGTGCATGACCCGGGTGTGCCGCGCCAGCTGGCGGCTGACGTGGTCGACCCAGGCGCGGTCGGCCAGGCGCGGATCGTTGCGCTTGGCCAGTTCCTGCAGGTCTTCGGTACGCGGCAATTCACGCGTGACCATCGCCCCGCGGCCAAAGGCCAGGCCGTTGCGTTCCAGGCCCCAGGCCACCACCTCGGCGGTGGGGATGTGCCACTTGGCGAACTGCTTGAGGTTCTGCCATTCGGCCTTGATCCGCGGCCGCCCGAGGTAACGGCGCATGTGCTTGCCGGCGCCGGTGTAGCGCTTGACGTAATAGTTGACCCCGTCACGCTCGATGCGCACGACCTCGCTCAACGGGTCGCGCGTCAGGCGTTCGCCCTGCACGGCGAACACCGCATCGAGGCTGCCGAAGTCCGCCGCCAGGTGCTCGTAGCCCGGCGCCAGTGTCCAACTCGCCATCAGAGTGCGTCCCCATAGCGTTGCTTGCGATCGTAGAGTTTCTGCGCCTTGCGCTCGAGCCAGGCGAGCAGTGCCGCTTCATCGGCAAGTACCTGGCGCAGCGGGCGCTGGAAGTAGCCGCGCAGGAAGCGCAGCTTGTCGCGCTGCGTCAGGCCGATGTCCAGGGCCGAGAAGTACAGGGCGGCAAGGTCCTTGTCGCGCCAGCGACGGCTGATTGTCGCCCGGGTCTGGGCGCGGTGCAGGTCGATCACCGACAGCTTGAAGTCCTCCGGCGTCACCGGGCGGTCGGTGTGCAGCAGGAAGTGGCAGATGTAGCAGTCGCGGTGGTTGACCCCGGCGCGGTGCATGCCACCGGTCATCTTCGCCACCTCGGCGATCAGCGCCCATTTCAGGCGCGGCGCCGGAGGCTGCTTGACCCAGTCGAGGCTGTAGTCCTCCAGGCTGATGGTCGGCGCCAGTTCCTCGGTGACGATGAACGAGTGCTGGCGGGCCGGGTCGCCGCCGCGCTCGCCGTAGGCCACTGCGGTCATGGTCGGCACGCCGACTTCGTGCAGGCGCTGGATGGCCCGCCATTCCTGGCCGGCGCCAAGCACCGGCAGCTTGGCGGTGAACAGGTTCTTGAAGATCTCGCCCCAGCCGATGCCGCGGTGGATCTTCACGAAGTAGCCCTTGCCCTCGACCTCGGTACGCAGTGTTCGGCGCCCTTCGAGTTCGCGGTAAACCTCGCCCTGCAGGGCCTCGACTGCCTCGAAGGCATCGCGCTTGGCCCACAGGTGCTTGAACGGCTCGGCCAGGATCAGCTTCATGCGCCCACCTGCCCGAGGATCACGTCGGCGGCATGCTGCGGCATGCTGTACAGGTCTGCCGTGTCGGCGAACGCCAGGCCGTTGCGCGACCAGTCGGCGCGGGCCTGCGGGTCTTCGAGTATGCGCTGCAGGTAGCGGTTGAGCTGCTCCTGCTCGAACGGCTCGTCCAGCACCAGGCCGCTGTCGGCCTCGGCGATGTAGTGGGCGTAGCCGCAGACCTTGGACACCAGCACCGGCAACCCGGCCACCAGGGCTTCGAGCAGCACGGTGCCGGTATTTTCGTTGTAGGCCGGGTGAATCAGCAGGTCGGCACCGAGCAGGAAGCGCGGGATGTCGCTGCGCCCCTTGAGGAACTGCACCTGCTCGCCCAGGCCCAGGGTCGCGCTCTGCAACTGGAAGACCTTGGGGTCGTCCTGGCCGATGACCATCAGCCGGGTGCGTTTGCGCAGGGCCGCGGGCAACGCGGCCAGGGCCTTGAGGCTGCGGTCGACGCCCTTGGTCTTGAACCCCGAGCCGATCTGCACCAGCAGCAGGTCGTCGTCGCCCAGGCCGAACTCCTGGCGGAACTCGGCGCGGATCTCGGCGGCATTGGCCGGCGCCCGGCGGTCCTGGGAGATGCCCGGCGGCAGCAGGTGGAAACGCTCCACCGGGGTGCCGTAGTGCTTGATGAACAGTGGTTGTTGCACCTCGGAAATCATCAGCACCTCGGTGTGGGCGTCCTTGGCGAACACGGCCCGCTCGTACTCGGCGAAATGCCGGTAGCGGCCCCAGCGACGATACAAGCCGCCGCGCAAGGTCTGGGCCTTGTCTTCGAAGCAGCCGTCGGCGGCGTAGTACACGTCCAGCCCTGGCATCTTGTTGAAGCCGATCAGGCGATCGACCGGGCGCTTGGCCAGGTCGGCGGCCATCCAGGCGCTGAGCTTCTCGTTGCGACGGTGGTTGAACAGCGCCTTGACCGGCGCCACCAGCACCTCGAAGCCCGGCGGAATGTCACCCTCCCAGATCAACGTGTACACGCGGATCTGGTGGCCCCGCTTCTGGCACTCCAGGGCAATACGCATGAAATCGCGCTGCAGCCCGCCGAAGGGGAAGTATTTGTAGAGTACGAAAGCCAGTTGCATCAACGAACATCCTCAGCCAGCAGCAGCGCGCTCAGGCGGCTCGCCACATGCTCGGGATTCAGGCGAGTGAAGCACAGCGGCCACTCGCGTTTGATATCGAACCGGCGCAGGTCGTCGGCGCTCGGTTTGTAGGTGCATTTCTTTTGCAGGCAAGGCGCGCACGGCGGCCAGTCGCTGGCCTGGTGGATCTGCGTGCGGCCATAGGCTCCGGTCAGGCCCGGGTTGGTCGGGCCGAACAGGGAAATGGTCGGCACGTCCAGCGCTGCAGCCAGGTGGCCCAGCCCGGTGTCCACGGCCACGCAGGCCTTGGCGGCGGCCAGCACGCGGGCAACACCGGCCAGGTTCAATTTGGGGAGTACCTGGCAGTTGTTCAAGCCCTTGGCGATGCGCTCGGCCCGTTCCTTCTCGGCCGGATTACCCCACGGCAGGCACACCTGCAGCTTGCGCCGCCCCATGCGCTCGGCCAACTCGCGCCAATAGGCCTCGGGCCAGTGCTTGGTGGCCCAGGTGGTGCCATGCAGGAACACCACGTAGGGCGCAGCCGGCGGCAACTGCAGGCGGTCCAGGTCGAGCCCGTAGTTGCCCAGGCCTTCCGGCAGGTCGTAGGCCAGGGCCATGGCGAACAGCTGGCGTGTACGCTCCACGGCATGTTGGCCGACCGCCACCGACAGGCGCCGGTCATAGAAGCGACTGGCCCAGCCCTCGCGGGCCGAGTACCGATCCAGGCCCGCTACCGGTGCCTTGACATAGCGGGTCAGCCAGGCTGACTTGACCAGCCCCTGGGCATCGATCACCAGGTCGTACTGGCGCTCGCGCAGGCGTTGCTTGAAGGCCTTCCACTCGCCGCTCTTGACGGTTTGCCAGAGGTTCTTGCGCCAGCGCCGGATGGCCACCGGAATGACCTGGTCGACCGCCGGGTGCCAGCTGGGGATCTCGGCGAAGCCTTCTTCCACCACCCAGTCGAAGCGGATGCCCGGGATCGCGTGGGCGGCATCGGTGATCGCCGGCAGGGTGTGGATGACGTCGCCCAGCGACGAGGTCTTGATGATCAGTACCCGCACTTAGTCGACCTCGGTCACGCTATCGATCAATTCCGGCCCGCCCAGCCGCGTCAACGCGGCGATGACCATGCCGGGGTCGAGCAGGCGCAGGCAGTTGTAGTGGCCGAAACGGCAGGTACGGTCGAAGCAGGGGCTGCATTCGATGCCGGTGCGCACGATCTCCACCTGTTCGGCCAACGGCGGGGTGAAGCCCGGCGAAGTCGAACCATAGACCGCCACCAGCGGGCGGTTCAACGCTGCGGCCACGTGCATCAGGCCGGAGTCGTTGGTGACCACCGCGTCGGCGCAGGACATCAGGTCGATGGCCTCGGCCAGCGACGTTTCTCCGGCCAGGTTGTACGACTCTTCACGGAACCCTGGGATCAGCCGGTCGCGGATCTGCTCGCCGACCGGGTGGTCGTTCTTCGAGCCGAACAGCCAGACCTGCCAGCCCCGGCGAATCAGCGCATCGGCCACCTCGGCGTAGTGCTCGGCAGGCCAGCGCTTGGCCTCGCCGAACTCGGCGCCTGGGCACAGCGCCAGCACCGGGCGGTCCAGCGCCAGACCGAACTTGGCCAAGGCGGCATCGCGGCTCTGCGGCTCGATGCGCAGGCTCGGCCGTGGGTAAGGCTGCGGCAGTTCGGCGCCGGGCGTGTAGGCCAGGGCCATGAAGCGCTCGATCATCAACGGATAGCGGGTCTTGTCCAGCTTGCGCACGTCGTTGAGCAGGCCAAAACGCATCTCGCCGCGCCAGCCGGTACGCTTGGGAATGCCGGCGAAGAACGGCACCAGCGCCGACTTCAGCGAGTTGGGCAGCAGAATCGCCTGGTCGTACTGGCCAGCCAGGGACTTGCCGATGCGCCGTCGCGTGGCCAGTTCCAGCGCACCATGGCCGAGCGGGAAGCTCAGGGCCTGGCGCACCTCGGGCATGCGCTCGAGGATCGGCCGGCTCCACTCGGGGGCCAGCACGTCGATCACGCAATCCGGGTGCTGCTGCTTCAGGCACTGGAACAGGGTCTGCGCCATCACCATGTCGCCGACCCAGCTGGGGCCAATGATCAGTATTCTCATGCTTCGTCCAGAAACGGTCGGGGAGGCTGCAGGCTGCGTTACAGCCTGGCCTCCCCTCTTTATATTCAGGCTATGTGGCGGACAGTGTAACACTGGTGGCCTGGGAGGGGCCTTTGGGGCTGCTTTGCGCCGCGATGGGCCGCAAAGCGGCCCCAACGATCTCAAGTCAGCCCCAGTTCACCCCAGATCCGCCGCACCTCGCGACGCTCATCGGCGAACTGCGCCGCGTCGATCACCCCGGCCTGCTTCTGCAGGGCCTGGCGGTGCGACGCCGAGCGGAACGCCTTGTACACCTCACGCAACAGCACCGCGTCGCTGGCCGGCATCAACCCTGCCTGCTCCAGCTCTTCCAGAATGCGGATGTTATCGGTCCATCGGAGTATGGCCGGATGGTCGTGGGACCAGGCCAAAGCGGCGTATTGCACCATAAATTCGATATCGACGATACCGCCGGCATCCTGCTTGATATCGAAGGGCATACCGGCGTCGAAGGCGTTGCCGGCAGTGCCCGCGGCTGTGGCCTTGGTACCGAGGTTGTCACGCATCTTGGCGCGCATCTCGCTCACCTCGGTACGCAGCCCGGCCAGGTCTCGCTCACGCCCCAGCACCTTGGCGCGCACGCCCTCGAACGCTGCCGCCAGCTGCGGGCAGCCCACCAGCACGCGCGCGCGCACCAGCGCCTGGTGCTCCCAGGTCCAGGCCTGGCTCTGCTGGTAGCGCTCGAACGCTCCCAGCGAACTGACCAGCAAGCCCGACGCGCCGGACGGGCGCAGGCGCATGTCGACGTCATACAGTTGGCCGGAGTTGGTCTGGGTAGTCAGCAGGTGGATGATGCGCTGGCCCAGGCGGGTGAAGAACTGCGCGCTGTCGATCGGTTTGGCGCCGTCGGTTTCGGCCTGCGGGTCGCCATCGTGGATGAACACCAGGTCCAGGTCCGAGCCATGGCCCAGCTCCAGGCCGCCGACCTTGCCATAGCCGATGATGATGAAACCTGGGTCGCACAAGCTGCCGTCGCTGCCCTTGGGTTGGCCGTGGCGGGCCACCGTCTGGCGCCAGGCCAGCGCCAGCACCTGGTCGAGGATCGCCTCGGCCAGCCAGGTGAGGTAGTCGCTGACCTTCATCAGCGGCAGGTTGCCGCTGATCTCGGAAGCCGCCACACGCAGGCTGTGGGCCAGCTTGAAGTGGCGCAGCGCCTCCATCTGCTGCTCCAGGTCGTCCTCGGGGATGCGCGTCAGCCGCTCGCGTAGCTCGGCGGCCAGCTCCGGGGCGAGCGGCGGGCTGAACAGCCGGCCCTCGTTGAGCAGCTCGTCGAGCAGCAATGGGTAGAGGGCGATCTGCTCGGCGATCCAAGGGCTGGCCGCGCACAGGGTCAGCAGCCGGCGCAGAGCGCCAGGGTTCTCGGTCAGCAGCACCAGGTAGGCCGAGCGTCGGGCCACCGCCTCCACCAGCGGCAGCACGCGTTCGAGCACCAGGTCGGGCTTGTCATGCTCCACCGCCTGGGCCAGCAGCCGCGGAATGAAGGCATCCAGCCGCTCGCGGCCGATGCGCTGCATCGAACGCAGCTGCGGGCTGGCGCGCAGCCCGGTCAGGCGGCGCAGGGCGTCGGCAGGCTGCTTGAAACCGGCTTCCTCGAGCTGGCGAGCGGCGGCCTCCTCGTCCTGCACCTGCTCCCACAGCGGCGACCACTCGCCACCGACTACCAATTCGCCCTCGCTTTCGTCTTCGTCCGGGTCGGCGATGACCTGGCGGAAATGCCAGTCGACCCGGCCACGCCAGTGCATCAGCTGGTCGTGGAAGGCCTGCCAGTCGGCGAAGCCAAGGATGTAGGCGACCCGCGCGCGGTCGGTCTCACCCTCGGGAAGCATCTGCGTCTGGCGGTCGGCGATGGCCTGGATGGCGTGCTCGGTGTAACGCAGGAACTCATAGCCCTCGCGCAGCTCCTCGATCACCGCCGGCGGCAGGTAGCCCTGGCCCTCCAGGGTTGCCAGCACCTTGAGCAACGGCCGCTGCTGCAAGCTCAGGTCGCGCCCGCCGTGGATCAACTGGAAGGCCTGGGCGATGAACTCGACCTCACGAATGCCACCAGCGCCCAGCTTGATGTTGTCGGCCATGCCCTTGCGCCGCACCTCTTGCTGGATCAGGTGCTTCATGGTGCGCAGCGCTTCGATGGCGGAAAAATCCAGGTAACGGCGGTAAACGAACGGGCGCAGCATCTCCAGCAACTGCGCGCCGCTGGCCTGGTCGCCGGCGACCACGCGCGCCTTGATCATCGCGTAGCGCTCCCAGTCGCGGCCCTGGTCCTGGTAGTAGTGCTCCAGGGCATTGAAGCTCAGCACCAGCGCGCCGGACGAGCCGTAGGGACGCAGGCGCATGTCGACGCGGAACACGAAGCCATCGACGGTGACCGGGTCCAGGGCCTTGATCAGGCGCTGGCCCAAGCGGGTGAAGAACTCCTGGTTGTCCAGCGAACGCTTGACCCCCTCGGTTTCACCGCCTTCGGCGAAGGCGAAGATCAGGTCGATGTCCGACGACAGGTTCAGCTCTATCGCGCCCAGCTTGCCCATGCCCAGCACCACCATGTGCTGGGGCTGGCCGCTGCGGTTGCCGATCGGCGTGCCGAACTGCTGGCAATAGCGCGGGTACAGCCATTGATAGGCTTCGTCGATAGCAGCGTCGGCAAGGTCGGAAAGGTCCTGGCAGGTTTCACCCAGCTCGGCCTGGCGGGTGATGTCGCGCCAGATGATGCGCAACTGCTGGCGGTTGCGCTCACGCCGCAGGTTGCGCGCCAGCTCGTCTTCGCTCTGCGCCGCCTGGGCCGCAACGGCAACCTGCCCGCGCAGTTCGCCTGGAGCATAGCGGCGATCCAGCTCGCCACTGGCCAGCAGCGCACAGAGCATGGCCGGTTCGCGCTGGGCCAGTTCGAGGACGAAATCGCTGGCTGCGGCAACCTGATCGAACTGCTGCCGGTGCACCGGGCTCCAAGTCTGCAAGTCGAGTTCAGGGTAGGCCGTCACGGCATCGTGCAGAAACTGCTGGTTGCGAGCGACCAGTGGTTGCAGGGTGACGGGCAGATCGAGCGGCAAAGGTAGGCGCATGGACTATCCTTGATCGGCGAGAAAGAGAGGGGTAGAAGCGGCCACGGGGAGGCTGGACCACGGTTGGACTGTCGTACAAAAGTTGGAAATAGCTGAAAAAAACGAAACATTGGCAAGAAACATCAAGAAGCACCCGTTCGCGACACAACGCCAACCAACATGAACGTTTTTCCCCACAAGCCGAGGTGCGACCAAACGTCGCATTTCTGTAGTTTTACTACTACCCCGCCGTGGTAAAAGCATGAAATGCGAAAGCATTTGTAGTAAAACTACACGGCGCCGGATCACACCCCGGTAATCCAAGAATTCACGACGTCTGCCCATAAGGCCAGTCGCAAACTCAGGCCCCCGATTCTGGTGGCCTTTCCGCCCTGGAGCAAGCCATGCAAGACCTCGATCCAATCGAAACCCAGGAATGGCTGGATGCCCTGGAGTCGGTCCTCGACAAAGAAGGCGAAGACCGCGCTCATTACCTGATGACCCGTATGGGCGAGCTGGCCACCCGTAGTGGCTCGCAGCTGCCGTATGCCATCACCACGCCGTACCGCAACACCATCCCTGTCACCCACGAAGCACGCATGCCTGGCGACCTGTTCATGGAACGCCGCATTCGCTCGATGGTGCGTTGGAACGCCCTGGCCATGGTCATGCGTACCAACCTGAAAGACTCGGACCTGGGCGGACACATCTCCAGCTTCGCCTCCAGCGCCACCCTGTACGACATCGGCTTCAACTACTTCTTCCAGGCCCCGACCGAAGAACACGGCGGCGACCTGGTGTTCTTCCAGGGCCACGCTTCGCCTGGCGTCTACGCCCGCGCCTTCATGGAAGGCCGCATCAGCGAAGAGCAGATGAACAACTTCCGCCAGGAAGTGGACGGCAACGGCCTGTCGTCGTACCCACACCCATGGCTGATGCCTGACTTCTGGCAGTTCCCGACCGTTTCGATGGGTCTGGGCCCGATCCAGGCGATCTACCAGGCGCGTTTCATGAAGTACCTCGAAGCCCGCGGCTTCATCCCGGCCGGCAAGCAGAAGGTCTGGTGCTTCATGGGCGACGGCGAGTGCGACGAGCCGGAATCCCTGGGCGCGATCGCCCTGGCTGGCCGCGAGAAGCTCGACAACCTGATCTTCGTCATCAACTGCAACCTGCAGCGCCTCGACGGCCCGGTTCGCGGCAACGGCAAGATCATCCAGGAACTCGAAGGCGTGTTCCGTGGTGGTGGCTGGAACGTCAACAAGGTCGTCTGGGGCCGCTTCTGGGACCCGCTGCTGGCCAAGGACACCAACGGTGCCCTGCAGCGCCGCATGGACGAAGTCATCGACGGCGAGTACCAGAACTACAAGGCCAAGGACGGTGCGTACGTCCGTGAGCACTTCTTCAACACCCCGGAACTCAAGGCCATGGTCGAAGACCTGTCCGACGACGAGATCTGGAAGCTCAACCGTGGCGGCCACGACCCGTACAAGGTCTACGCGGCATACCACCAGGCTGTGAACCACAAGGAACAGCCGACCGTCATCCTGGCCAAGACCATCAAGGGTTACGGTACCGGTGCCGGCGAAGCCAAGAACACCGCGCACAACACCAAGAAGGTCGACGTCGACAGCCTGCGTCACTTCCGTGACCGCTTCGACATCCCGGTCAAGGATGCCGACCTCGAGCACCTGCCATTCTTCAAGCCTGAAGAAGGTTCGGCCGAAGCCAAGTACCTGGCCGAGCGCCGCGCAGCCTTGGGTGGCTTCGTGCCGCAGCGCCGTGCCAAGAGCTTCAGCGTACCGACCCCGCCACTGGAAACCCTGAAGGCGATCCTGGACGGCTCGGGCGACCGCGAAATTTCCACCACCATGGCCTTCGTGCGCATCCTGGCGCAGCTGGTCAAGGACAAGGAAGTCGGCCAGCGCATCGTTCCGATCATCCCGGACGAAGCCCGTACCTTCGGTATGGAAGGCATGTTCCGCCAGTTGGGCATCTACTCGTCCGTGGGCCAGCTCTACGAGCCGGTCGACAAGGACCAGGTGATGTTCTACCGCGAGGACAAGAAGGGCCAGATCCTCGAGGAAGGCATCAACGAAGCCGGCGCCATGTCGTCGTTCATCGCTGCCGGTACCTCGTACAGCTGCCACAACCAGCCGATGCTGCCGTTCTACATCTTCTACTCGATGTTCGGCTTCCAGCGTATCGGCGACCTGGCCTGGGCCGCTGGCGACAGCCGCACCCGTGGCTTCCTGATCGGCGGTACCGCCGGCCGTACCACCCTGAACGGTGAAGGCCTGCAGCACGAAGATGGTCACAGCCACATGATGGCCGGCACCATCCCGAACTGCCGCACCTATGATCCGACCTACGGCTACGAGCTGGCGGTGATCATCCAGGACGGCATGAAGAAGATGACCGAAGAGCAACAGGACATCTTCTACTACATCACCGTGATGAACGAGTCCTACCAGCAGCCAGCCATGCCGGCCGGTGTCGAGGAAGGCATCATCAAGGGTATGTACCTGCTGGAAGAAGACACCCGCGAAGCCGCGCACCACGTGCAGCTGATGGGCTCAGGTACCATCCTGCGCGAAGTCCGCGAAGCGGCGAAGATCCTGCGTGAAGAATTCAACGTCGGTGCCGACGTGTGGAGCGTCACCAGCTTCAACGAACTGCGCCGCGACGGCCTGGCCGTGGAACGTGCCAACCGCCTCAAGCCTGGCCAGAAGCCACAGCAGACCTACGTCGAGCAGTGCCTGGGCGGCCGCAAGGGCCCGGTCATCGCGTCCACCGACTACATGAAGCTGTTCGCCGAGCAGATCCGCCAGTGGGTGCCGAGCAAAGAGTTCAAGGTCCTGGGTACCGACGGTTACGGTCGCAGCGACAGCCGCAAGAAGCTGCGTCACTTCTTCGAAGTCGACCGCCACTTCGTGGTGCTGGCTGCCCTGGAAGCCCTGGCTGACCGTGGCGAGATCGAACCCAAGGTTGTGGCTGACGCCATCGTCAAGTTCGGCATCGATCCGGACAAGCGCAACCCACTGGACTGCTGAGGAGTATCTTTAAGTGAGCGAACTCATTCGCGTACCTGACATCGGCAGCGGTGAAGGTGAAATCATCGAGCTGTTCGTCAAGGTCGGTGACCGTATCGAGGCTGACCAGAGCCTGCTGACCCTGGAGTCCGACAAGGCCTCCATGGAGATCCCGGCTCCCAAGGCCGGCGTCATCAAGGAACTGAAGGTCAAGCTGGGCGACCGCCTGAAAGAAGGCGACGAGCTGCTGGTCCTGGAAGCCGAGGGCGCCGCTGCCGCGGCCCCTGAGGCACCTGCGGCCGCGCCGGCCCAGGCTGCAGCACCAGCGCCAGCTGCCGAAGCCGCACCAGCGCCTGCCCCGGCCGCAGCCCCGGCTGCCGCCAGCGTGCAGGACATCCACGTGCCGGACATCGGCTCGTCGGGCAAGGCCAAGATCATCGAAGTGCTGGTCAAGGCCGGCGATACCGTCGAAGCCGACCAGTCGCTGATCACCCTGGAGTCCGACAAGGCCTCCATGGAGATCCCGTCGCCCGCCGCTGGCGTGGTGAAGGAAGTGATCGCCAAGCTGGACGACGAAGTCGGCACCGGTGACCTGATCCTCAAGCTCGAAGTCGCCGGCGCAGCCCCGGCTGCCGCACCGGCTCCAGCCGCTGCCCCTGCCGCCAAGGCAGAAGCAGCGCCAGCTGCCGCTCCTGCCGCCGCCGCTCCGGCTGCTGCCCCTGCTCCGGCGGCCACCGCCCCGGCTGCCGGCAGCAACGCCAAGGTGCATGCCGGCCCGGCCGTGCGCCAGCTGGCCCGTGAATTCGGTGTCGACCTGGGCGCGGTCGCCGCGACCGGGCCGCACGGCCGCATCCTCAAGGAAGACGTGCAGGTCTACGTCAAATCGGTCATGCAGAAGGCCAAGGAAGCCCCGGCTGCCGGTGCGACCGGTGGTGCCGGCATCCCGCCGATCCCGACCGTGGACTTCAGCAAGTTCGGCGAAGTCGAAGAAGTCGCCCTGACCCGCCTGATGCAGGTCGGTGCCGCCAACCTGCACCGCAGCTGGCTGAACGTGCCGCACGTCACCCAGTTCGACTCGGCCGACATCACCGAGCTGGAAGCCTTCCGCGTGGCGCAGAAGGCCGTGGCCGAGAAGGCTGGCGTCAAGCTGACCGTGCTGCCACTGCTGCTCAAGGCCTGCGCCCACCTGCTCAAGGAGCTGCCGGACTTCAACAGTTCGCTGGCGCCGAGCGGCAAGGCGATCATCCGCAAGAAGTACGTGAACATCGGCTTCGCCGTGGACACCCCGGATGGCCTGCTGGTCCCCGTGATCAAGAACGTCGACCAGAAGAGCCTGCTGCAACTGGCTGGCGAAGCCGCGGCCCTGGCCGAGAAGGCACGCACCAAGAAGCTGTCGGCCGACGACATGCAAGGCGCCTGCTTCACCATCTCCAGCCTCGGCCACATTGGCGGCACCGGCTTCACGCCGATCGTCAACGCGCCAGAGGTGGCGATCCTCGGTGTTTCCAAGGCCACCATGCAACCGGTCTGGGATGGCAAGGCCTTCCAGCCGAAGCTGATGCTGCCGCTGTCGCTGTCCTACGATCACCGCGTGATCAACGGCGCCGCCGCCGCGCGCTTCACCAAGCGCCTGGGCGACCTGCTGACCGACATCCGCACCATGCTGCTGTAACAGGCAGCCAACCTGCCTCCCCTCGGGGAGGCAGGTACCCTTTTCGAGCTGCCACGCTCGTACCTCAACCCCGTCCTTTGGCGGGGCTTTTTTTATGGGCTTGGCTTGGGAATTGTAGTGTCGCGTAGATCGCGCGCCGCACGGGCGGCGCTCGATATCCGCCCCAATGCATTACCCCCCGGCAAGCACCATCGCACCCCATGAGCCCACAAACCCTCCCCCCGCAAACCTAAGGATTTGCCCAACCCGGCCGAAAACCTGACTGATACCCCCTATGGCCGCTTGCCAGCTATGGGGACATGATGCAACCTTGCCAGATGCGCCGCCGCCCAGGCCGCGTCACCTCTTCAAGCGAGTCTTCGATGAAAAGCCAACCCGATGCCGCCAGCCGTGTGGCGGCCGAGGTCGTCACGCAGCTTCCCGTGCCCTCGCGGCTCGGCATGCTGCGTTTCGAAAGGCTCAACGAAGCCAGCTGGGCAATGCTCTACCTCGACCCCGCCTGCGAACGCCAGTTCGCCATGCCCGCCGCCGAGCTGTGCGCGCTGATCGGCTCGCCCTATGCCAGCCTGATGGAACCCGAGGCGCGCTACGCCTTGCACGACGATATCCAGCAGCAACTGGGCCGCCGCGGCTACTACCGGGTGCGTTACACCCTGCATGCCCAGGCTGGCGCCCTGCGCCTGCTGGAAACCGGCGAGGCCTACAAGCAGCACAATCGCCAGTTGCTGCGCGGCTACCTGGCGGTGCTGGACGACCAGGTACAAGGCGCCGCCGACCCCACTGCCGATGAGCTGGAGTCGCGCAACAACCGTCTGCAACTGGCCTTGCAGCTCAACCAGCATGCCCAGCAGGAACAGCTCGAACACCTCGAACGCGTGCGCGGCCAGCAGGACCTGATCCTGCGCCTCGCCCGCCAGCGCTACAGCGCCGAGAATTCGCTGCTCGAAGCCGCCGAGCTGATCACCCGCAGCGCCTGCGAGATCTACAAGGTCGACAGCGCCAGCATCTGGCACCTCGAAGGCCAGCGCCTGGAGCCGATCACTGCCTGGCTGCGCGACGAACAAGTGCACCGCCTGCCCGAGGCCCTCGACGCCAGCCGCTTCCCCGACTACCTCGAAGCCCTGCACACCAGCCGCGCCATCGACGCCCACAATGCCAGCCATGACCCACGCACCCGCGCCCTGGTGGCGGCCCTGCCGGTCTGCGACAACGCCATGCTCGACGCCAGCATCCGTGTCGATGGCCAGGTGGTCGGGGTGCTGTGCCTGGAGCAGACCGGCACGCCCAGGGCCTGGCAATCCGACGAGATCGCCTTCGCCGGCGAGTTGGCCGACCAGTTCGCCCAGGTCATCACCAACCACAACCGACGCACCGCGGCCAGTGCCCTGCACCTGTTCCAACGCGCCGTGGAACAAAGCGCCAGTGCCTTCCTGCTGGTCAACCGCGACGGCGTGGTGGAGTACGTCAACCCCAGCTTCACCGCCATCACCCAGTACAGCACCGACGAGGTCCAGGGCCATCACCTGGCCGAGCTTCCAGCGCTGGAGAACCTCAGCGAGCTGCTGTTCGACTCGCCGTCGAGCCTGGCCATGGGCAATAGCTGGCAAGGCGAATTCAAGAGCCGGCGCAAGAACCTCGAACCCTACTGGGGCCAGCTGTCGATTTCCAAGGTGTATGGCGACAACCGCGAGCTGACCCACTACATCGGCATCTACGAGGACGTCACCCAGTCCAAGCTGGCCCAGCAACGCATCGAACGTCTGGCCTACACCGACAACCTGACCAACCTGGGCAACCGCCCGGCGTTCATCCGCAGCCTCGACGAGCGCTTCGCCCACGTCGGCGACAACCCGATCTGCCTGTTGCTGGTGGACATCGACAACTTCAAGCGGATCAACGACAGCCTTGGCCACCAGACCGGCGACAAGCTGCTGGTGAGCCTGGCCCGGCGCCTGCGCAACAGCCTCAACGCCGACGGCATGCTGGCCCGCTTCGCCAGCAACGAATTCGCCGTGCTGCTCGACAACACCAGCCCGGAAGACGGCCAGGGTGTCGCCCAGCAACTGCTGCACACCCTCGACAAGCCGATGTTCGTCGACAACCAATTGATCAACGTCACCGCCTCGGTCGGCCTGGCCTGCGCGCCGCTGCATGGCAGCGACCCGGCCACGCTGATGAAGAACGCCGGCCTGGCGCTGCACAAGGCCAAGGCCAATGGCAAGCACCAGGTGCAGGTGTTCACCGAAGTGCTCAACGCCGAGGCCAGCTACAAGCTGTTCGTCGAGAACAACCTGCGCCGCGCCCTGACCCAGAACGAGCTGGAAGTGTTCTACCAGCCCAAGCTGTGCCTGCGCAGTGGCCGCCTGCTGGGCCTTGAGGCGCTGCTGCGCTGGAACCACCCCGAGCGCGGGATGATCCGCCCCGACCAGTTCATCAGCGTGGCCGAGGAAACTGGGCTTATCATCCCCATCGGCAAGTGGGTGGTGCGCCAGGCCTGCTGCATGAGTCAACAGCTGCGCAAGGCTGGCATGGGACGTCTGCACGTGGCCATCAACCTGTCGCCCAAGCAGTTCTCCGACCCCGACCTGGTCGCCTCGATCAGCACCATCCTCAAGGAAGAAGCCCTGCCCCCGCACCTGCTGGAACTGGAGCTGACCGAGGGCTTGCTGCTGGAGGCCAGCGAGGACACGCACCGCCAGCTCGACGAGCTCAAGGCCCTGGGCCTGACCCTGGCGATGGACGATTTCGGTACCGGCTACTCGTCGCTGAGTTACCTGAAAAAGTTTCCGATCGACATCATCAAGATCGATCGCAGCTTCATCAACGAAATCCCCGACAACCAGGACGACATGGAGATCACCTCGGCGGTGGTCGCCATGGCCCACAATCTCAAGCTCAAGGTGGTGGCCGAGGGGATCGAGACGCCGGAACAGCTGGCATTCCTGCGCCGGCACCGCTGCGACGTGGGCCAGGGCTACCTGTTCGACCGGCCGATCCCGGGGCGTGAGCTTGCCGAGAAGCTCAAGCGTTATCCGCGCGGTCCAATGGCCTGACAGCGGCGTTAAGCTCGGGCACTATAGAGCCCATTCGGGCCCTTTCGCGGGTAAACCCGCTCCTACAACAAACTGCATGGTTCCTGTAGGAGCGGGTTTATCCGCGAAGAGGCCAGCGCATTCTCAACCGACTACAGAGGAACGGCCATGGCCCTGCGTTCTGAAATCCTGGTGAACAAAAACGTCATGCCGACCGCAGAGCAAGCCCTGCCCGGTCGCGACACCCCGATGACCCTGCCCGAGTTCCACTACGTGTTCGAGGGCACCCCGCTGCTCGGCCCGTTCTTCGAAGGCAGCATCGACTTCGCCATCTTCGGCCTGGGCTGCTTCTGGGGCGCCGAACGCCGCTTCTGGCAGCGTGAAGGCGTGGTCAGCACCGTGGTCGGCTACGCCGGCGGCTTCACTCCGAACCCGACCTACGAAGAAGTCTGCTCGGGCCTGACCGGCCACACCGAGGTGGTGCTGGTGGTGTTCGACAAGGACAGGGTCAGCTACCGCGAGCTGCTGGCGATGTTCTGGGAGCTGCACAACCCCACCCAAGGCATGCGCCAGGGCAACGACGTCGGCACCCAGTACCGCTCGGCCATCTACTGCACCAGCCCCGAACAGCTGGAACAGGCCAAGGCCAGCCGCGACGCCTTCCAGGCCGAACTGAGCAAAGCCGGTTTCGGCGAGATCACCACCGAGATCGACCAGGCACCCACCGTTTACTTCGCCGAGGCCTACCACCAGCAGTACCTGGCCAAGAACCCGCAGGGCTACTGCGGCATCGGCGGCACCGGCGTTTGCCTGCCGCCGAGCCTGCAAGGCAACTGAAGCATGGGCACGATGACCCTGTTCCACTCGCCGCTGTCGCCCTTCGTGCGCAAGGTCATGGTGGTATTGCATGAGACCGGTCAGCTCGACCGCGTCAGCCTGCAAGCGGTGAACGTCAGCCCGCTGAGCGGTGACGAGCAGCTCAACCAGGGCAACCCGATCGGCAAGATCCCGGCCCTGCGCCTGGCCGATGGCAGCGTGCTGCACGACAGCCGGGTGATCTGCGAGTACCTCGACCTGCAGCATGTCGGCGAGCCGCTGCTACCCCGCGAAGGGTCGGCGCGCTGGCGGCGCATGACCCTGGCCTCGCAGGCCGATGCGATCATGGATGCGTCGGTGTCCAGCCGCTACGAAAGCTTCCTGCGGCCCGAGGACAAGCGCTGGGATGACTGGCTCGAAGCACAGGCCGGGAAGATCCGCCGCAGCCTGGCCAATCTGGAGCAGGAACACCTGGCCGAACTGGCCTCGGGCTTCGACCTGGCTGCGATCGGCGTGGCCTGTGCGCTCGGTTATCTGGACCTGCGTCAGCCTGGGTTTGGCTGGCGTGAGCGCCAGCCCGGGCTGGCGGCCTGGTATGCCGAGGTGGCCAAACGGCCATCGATGATCGCCACAGCACCGGTGGCCTGAAGGGCCTCTTCGCGGGTAAACCCGCTCCTACAGGGACCGCGTGACCCTTGTAGGAGCGGGTTTACCCGCGAAGGTCTCACCTCGGTATCCCAGGAAACAGCAGCCCGATCCTGCGGGCCAACCACCGCCCCAACTCCCGATCCTCCCTCATGCCACCCGCCCCACTCGCGCCCAGTCCAGCCGACGGGTCAGCACCATGAACACGCCCAGCAAGCCAAAGCACAGCAGCGAGCCCATCAGCAACGCATAGTCCTCGGCACTGAGCAGGCCGTAGAGCATCGCGTACAACGCCGCCAACCCCGCCGCGAACCCTACCCCCCGCCCCAGGCTGCGCAGCACGTGGCTCAGGTAGAAACCGATGAGCGATACGCAGGCCGAGGCCGACAACGCGTACGCAAGGCCAAAGCCGATATGCTCGGACAGCGACAGCAGCAACAGGTAGAAGAACGCCAGCGCCGCCCCCACCAGGATGTACTGCACCGGGTGCACGCTCAGGCCCTTGAGCACTTCGAAGAGGAAGAAACCGGCAAAGGTCAGGGCGATGAACAGCAGTGCGTACTTGATCGCCCGCTCGCTCTTGAGGTATTGGTCCACCGGGTCGACGAAGCTCACGCCGAAGGTGCGCTCGCTGAAATCCGCGCACTGCCCGCCGGTGGCGCATTGGCGCAGGGCATCCTCGAGGTTGGTGGCGAAGAACGAGGTCTGCCAGTGCGCCGTGAAGCCCTGGTCGTCGATGTCGCGGCGGCTGGGCAGGTAGCTGCCGACGAAGCTTGGGTGCGGCCAGTTGGCGCGCATGTCGACACTGCTGGCGCGCCCCACCGGCAACAGGTGCAACTGCCCGGTGCCCTGCAACGCCAGGTCGAAGCCGTAGGCGAATTCACGGGCTTGCTGGCCGTCGAGCTGTACCAGCGGGACATGCACGCCGCTGCGCAACCAATCCAGGCGGGTACCGGCCTGGAACGGCACGCGCTGGTCGTCGACGCTCAGCTCCAGGGCATTCTCGATACCCCGGATATCGGTGATGCCGACCACCAGGAAGGGTTTGTCGAAGCGGTAGTCTTCGTAGTCCTTCTCGATGCCCCAGTGCACCGGCAGCTTGAAGCGGCCCGAAAGCCGCCCCTTGGCATGGAACAGGCGTGCCTGGTAAATGCCGCGGGCACGCAGCTCGGTATCCACACTCAGGTCGGCGTCGAAGGTTTCCGGAAGGAAGTACAGATGGCCGGCGACGGTGCTGGTTTCTTCCACGCTCTGGCCATCCTTCTCGATCCAGCGGCGCTGGTACTTACGGTACGGCACCACCAACAGCGGGCCACTGACCTGCTGGTCGTAGCTGGCGCTCTGGGCGATGTCGTGCAGCACGCCGTCGCGCAGTTGCTGGCGGTCGGTGATCAGGCCACCGATCATCAGCAAGGGGATCAACAGCAGTAGCGTCAGCCCGGCGATGGTGCCGAGTTTGTAGGCAAGGGACTTGTTCATGGGGCCTCCTGTGGCAGTGGGCGCAGTGTCTGCGTCCTGCATGGAGGCACTGTGGAGATCGTGTGGGGATTTGGTGTTTTTGGGGCCGCCGCGATGGGCTGCGCAGCAGCCCCGGCCGTCTCAGCTGATACGCCGCACCGGCAACCACAAGCGCACCCGCACCCCGCCCTCGACGTTCTCCACCGCCAGCGCCCCGCCGTGCAGTTGCATCACCTCGGCCACGAAGTTCAGCCCCAACCCAGTGCTCTTGCGCCCGGTTCCAGGGCGCGGCAACGAGTAGAAGCGCTCGGCGACCCGCGCCAGGGCATAGGCCGGGATCGCCTCGCCCTGGTTGAACAGGCTCAACGCCACTCGTTCCCCCACCTGCTCCAGTTCGAACAGCAACGCACCGCCCGGGGGAGTGAAGTCCAGTGCGTTGTCGAGCAGGTTGGCCAGCGCCTGGCGCATCAGGAACGGGTCGCACCACAGGCGCAGCTGCGCCGGTATCCGCTGGCGCACCTGCAGCCCGGCCGCCTCGATGCGCGCCGCATGCGCCAGCAGCAGCTCGTCGACCAGCGGCGCCAGCGCGACCTGCTGCTCATCCTCCAGCGCCTGCATCTGCTCGACCCGCGCCAGGTTGAGCAGGCGCTCGATCATCTGTTGCAGGCGCTCGCTCTCACGTTCGATATTGCCGGCAAAACGCGCCCGCTGCTCGGCCGGCATGTCGCCCTGAAGCAGCTCGGAGGCGCCGCGGATCGCTGCCAGCGGGCTTTTCAGCTCGTGGGTCAGGGTGTGCACGTAGCGCTCGACGTAGGCTTTGCCTTCGAGCTGGGTACGCATGCGCTCGACGGCGTTGGCCAGGTGCGCCAGCTCCCCACCCTTGTAGTGCGGCAGCGCCGCGCGCTGGCCTTCGCTGACGGCCTGGGCATAGCGCGCCAGCCGGCGCAGCGAGCGAACCAGCCACCAGGACAACGCCGCCCCCACCAGCAGGCCGACGACGATCAGCCCCAGACCCAGCGTCAGCAGCCGACGCTCGGAGCGGTCGACATAGGGCTGCAGCGAGCTGTTGGGCTTGGCCACGGTGACCACGCCGATGATCTTGCCCTGATCGACGATGGGCGCCGCCACATGCATGACCGAGGTGCTTTCGTCCTCTACCACGCTGCGCGTCGAACGGGCGCCGTACTGGCCACGCAAGGTCAGGTAGACGTCGTTCCACTTCGAGTAGTCCTTGCCCAGGTCTTGTCCGCTGGAGTCGAGCAGAACGATGCCGTTGCCATCGGTGACGTAGATGCGGTGGCTGACCTGGGTCTTTTCCAGGCCCCAGATCTGCGCGCCGGGGCTGCGCAGGCCATAGGCCTTGAGCACCTCGGGCAGGCGGCTCTGGGCCAGGGTGCCGGCCTTGACGTCGTCATGGAGGATTTCCGCCAGCAGGTTGGCGGTGTCGACCAGGGTTTCCTCGGAAGACTGGCGCACCACCGGGCGGATCTGCTCGCGCACCGTGTTGAGCAGGAAGTAGCCCGCCAGGCCGACGAACAGGAAATACACCAGGAAGATGCGGATACCCAGGCGCATCAGGCATGTTCCGGGCTGAAGCTGTAGCCCAGGCCGCGATGTGTCTGGATCGGTTCGGCGTCGGCGGCCACCTGGCGCAGCTTGGCGCGCAGGCTCTTGATGTGGCTGTCGATGGTGCGCTCGTAGCCCACGTCGGAGGCTACGCCGAGGGCATCGAGCAGTTGCTCGCGGCTGAACACCCGCCGGGGCTGCTCCAGCAGGCATTGCAGCAGGCGGAACTCGTGGCGGGTCAGGGCCAGCGGCTGGCCACGGTAGGTGATCTGCATGCGCACGGTGTCGAGCTGCAACACGGCCGTCCCTGCTTCGGTGCGCGGCACCATGCGCTTGAGGATCGCTCGCACCCGCGCCGCCACTTCACGCGGGCTGAAGGGTTTGACTACGTAATCGTCGGCACCGATCTCCAGGCCCACTACGCGGTCGATCTCGCCGTCGCGGGCGCTGAGGAACATCACCGGCACCTCGCTGAAGCGGCGCAACTGGCGACAGGTTTCGAAACCGCTGATGTCGGGCAGGCCGATGTCGAGGATGATCAGGTCGGCAGGGCGCACGCGCTGCTGGTCGAGCGCTGCGCTACCGAGGGTCACCCACTCGGTGCTGTGACCATCGGCCTGCAGGGCGTAGACCAGGGTATCGGCGATGGCGGCTTCGTCTTCGACGATGAGAATGTGGGGCATGGCGTCCGGCCTTGCTTGAGCTTGGCTAGCCATTTAAGCAAGTTTGAACGGCTGCGCAATCCCCTAGGAGGCGCAGCCGGCTTTGCGATCAGCAATCCGGCTCGCCCGCCGTGAACCGCTTGGCCGGGTTCACCGCCGCCTTGAACTCGCGCAGCGCCTTGGCGCCGATCAGCAACGGGTAGTTGAAGTGGCTGCGGTCCACCAGGTTGACCTCGACGGTGCGCTTGACGTCACCCAGGCACAGCTCCAGGTCGACCACCGGGCGCTTGGAGAGCTCCGGTGCATCGCCTTCGTCTTCCTCGTCGACGCGATTCTTGATCTTGCTGATCCGTGACAGCTTGTGCTCGTACACTTTGCCATCCGCGTCCTTGGTCGCCAGGCGGAAGCGCACCCACTCCTCGCCGTCACGGCTGAACAGCTCTATGTCCTTGGCCGACAACGACGCGGTGTAGGCACCGGTGTCCATCTTGGCCTTGAGGGTCTGGTCGATTTCCGGCAAACCGATGTTCTCGTAACGGCCATAGAGGGTGGGCTCGGCGGCCATTACCGGTAGCGCCAGCAGGGACAACAGGGAAAGCAGTGGTTTCACGGGCAAGCTTCCTCGAATGGGTCGATGCTTAGACTGTTTGAATGGGTTAGGTTCGTTGTAACAAGGTTAAACAACATAATGTGAAACATTTGTTCCCGCCGTCGGGCATTGGACATTTGGCGTAAACCACGGGCCTGCTTATCATTGCCGGCCGTTTCGGTCCTACAACAAGAGTCTCCTTATGCGTCGCCTGCTGATTGGCATTCTCACGACCACCCTGCTGCTGCTCAACACCCTGGTGCTGATCGGCCCGCTGCTGGTCTTCGCCCTGCTCAAGCTGGTGCTGCCAGGCCGCGGTCGCGACTATGCCTCCTGGGCGGTGATGTGGATCGCCGAGACCTGGTCGGAAATCGACAAGGCCATCTTCGCCCTGTGCATCCCCACCCAGTGGGACATCCGAGGCGTCGAGAAACTGCGCCAGGACACATCGTATCTGGCCGTCAGCAACCATCAGACCTGGGTCGACATTCCTGCCCTGATCGAAAGCCTCAACCGCCGCACGCCGTTCTTCAAGTTCTTCCTGAAAAAAGAACTGATCTGGGTGCCATTGCTGGGCCTGGCCTGGTGGGGCCTGGATTATCCGTTCATGAAGCGCTACAGCAAGGCCTTCCTGGAAAAGCACCCTGAACTCAAGGGCAAGGACCTGGAAATCACCAAGGCGGCCTGCGAGCTGTTCAAGCGCCAGCCGGTGACCGTGGTCAACTACCTCGAGGGCACGCGCTTCACCGAAGCCAAACGCCTGGAACAGCAGTCGCCGTACCGCTACCTGCTCAAGCCCAAGGCCGGCGGCGTTGCGTTCGTGCTGGCTGCGTTGGGCGAACAACTGGACGCGCTGCTGGACGTGACCATCGTCTATCCCGGCAATCAGGCCCCGGGGTTCTGGGACTTGCTCAATGGCAGCATCAGTCGGGTGATTATCGACATTCGGGTGCGCGAACTGGAACCGACGCTGTGGGACGGGGATTACGAGAACGACCCGGCCTTCCGTCAGACGGTGCAGGCCTGGGTGAACCAGTTGTGGACAGAGAAAGACCAGCGGATCGAGCAGTTGCGGGCGGAGATGGGCTAATAAATGTTCACCTGTGCCGGCCCTTTCGCGGGTAAACCCGCTCCTACGGGCAACGCTACTCTGTAGGAGCGGGTTTACCCGCGAAAGCGCCAGAACAGGCCGCGCAAGATGCTGATTAGAAGCCAGTCTAATAATCGACATAAGGATTACTTCTTTGTAACCCCCACCTAACTGGATAAAAATCGACCTAAGCACAACTACAAAAACGCCAGGATCGATTAATGGCCAACCCTCCCAGCTCCACTCCCGCCCAACTGCGTCGCGTCCTGGGCCTTCCCGCCCTGGTGTTCTTCGGCCTGGTGTACATGGTCCCGCTGACCATCTTCACCACCTACGGCATCGTCACCGAACTCACCGGTGGCCGCACCGCCAGCGCCTACCTGGTCACCCTGGTGGCCATGCTGTTCACCGCCGCGTCCTACAGCTTCATGGTCAAGCGCTTTCCGGTCGCGGGTTCGGCGTACTCCTACACCAACATGGCCTTCGGCCCGAATGTCGGCTTCCTCGCCGGCTGGTCGCTGCTGCTGGATTACCTGTTCCTGCCGATGATCAACTACCTGCTGATCGGCCTGTTCCTCAACATCGCCTTCCCGGCCATCCCGGCGTGGTCCATCGCCCTGGCCTCGATCGTACTGGTGACGGTGCTCAATGTGGTCGGCATTCACTCTGTGGCCAAGACCAGCAACCTGATCGTCGGTGCGCAGATCGTCTTCATCGCAGTGTTCGTCGCGCTGTCGTGCCAGTCGCTGGCCGGCCAACCGATGGACCTGCTGTCGCCGCTGATGGGTGATGGTTCCAAGCCCGGCTTCGGCGCGATCATGGCCGGCGCGGCGGTGCTGTGCCTGTCGTTCCTCGGCTTCGATGCCGTCTCGACCTTGGCCGAGGAATGCCGCGATGCCCGTCGTGACGTACCGAGGGCGATCATTCTCACCACCCTGTTCGCTGGTGTGCTGTTCACCGTACTGGCCTACGTCAGCCAACTGGTGCTGCCGGGCAGCACCTTCGCCAATGCCGATGCGGCAGCGAACGAAGTGATGATCAAGGCAGGCGGGCAGTTCCTGGCCAACTTCTTCACCGCCGCCTACGTCGCTGGCAGCCTGGGCTCGGCGCTGGCTTCCCAAGCGGCGGTGTCGCGCATCCTGTTCACCATGGGCCGTGACAACGTGTTGCCACGGCGCAGCTTCGGCTACCTGTCGCCGCGCTTCGGCACGCCGGTGTTCGCCATCGCACTGGTGTCGGCGTTCTCGCTGCTGGCCCTGGTGATCGACCTGGCCACACTCGCCTCGTTGATCAGCTTTGGTGCACTGGTGGCGTTCTCGGCGGTGAACCTGGCGGTGGTGAAGACGCACCTGGTAGATGACACACGCCAGCGTAGCCTCAAGGGGCTGCTGTGCTATGGCCTGGTGCCGTTGGTGGGGTTGGGGCTGACGCTGTGGCTGTGGACCAGCCTGTCGGCGCTGACGCTGGTGATCGGGCTGTGCTGGTTTGCCTTGGGCCTTGCGTACCTGGCGGTACTGACCGCCGGCTTCCGCCGTCCGGTGCGGCTGGTGGATCTTTCCGAAGCTAGCTGAAGGTTGCACGGCCTCTTCGCGGGTAAACCCGCTCCTACACGTACAGCACCCTTCCTGTAGGAGCGGGTTTACCCGCGAAGAGGCCGGTGCAGCCTTTACAAGACCTTCAGACCGAGGGCTGGGTCAACGGCGCCGGCGTAGTCCACAAACTCCCCAGATTTTGCAGCAACGACCCGGCAATCCCCTGCTGCCCCAGATACTGCAGAATCAACGGCGCGAACTGCCCAATCATGCCGGTATCCATGCCAAGCGCCTTGAAGGCCTTGTCCAGGTCGGTGCGGTTCTCCACATCGTTGCCCAGCGCATTGCTCAACGCCGATTGGCTTTCGCTATTTTTGCCCAGCAACTCGCCCAGCCCGCTCAGGCCACCCAAGGCATTGGCGCCAGACAGCAGGTCGAGCCCCGGTACAGCCTTGGTCAACTGGCCATAATCGTCACTGCTGAGGTTGTTGCGCGCCAGCCCGAGCATGGCGCCTGCCCCGCCCACGGCCTGTTCGGGGGTGATGTTCAATTCACTGCCCAAGGTATTGAGCAAGTTGGCCTGCGCCTCGGGCGCCTGCACCTGGCCCTGTTGTTTCTGGTTCTGCATCGTCGACACGGCATTGGCGGCGTCGCTGAGGTTGAAGGCGAACACCGGGCTCGCGGCCAGGGTCATCAAGGTTGCCAGGGTGAATGCTTTCATCGGGAGGGACCTCGTTGGCCGGGATGGCCTGGGAAACGAGGCATTCGACTGGGGGGATGGGGCTTTGTTCCGGGCCGGCTATCGGCCCGTTTTCAAGTCGGTTGAAAGCACAACGCCCCCGGTTTGGGGGCGTTGCGTTCGAGGTTAGGCCGCGCCCCACATCTTGTGCGGGTCGATCACGAATTTCTTCGGTACCCCGGCATCGAACTCGCCATAGCCTTCCGGCGCCTGATCCAGGTTGATCACCTGTACCCCGACCACTTCGGCAATGTTGATGCGGTCCCACATGATCGCCTGCATCAGCTGACGGTTGTACTTCATGGTCGGCGTCTGGCCGGTGTGGAAGCTGTGCGACTTGGCCCAGCCCAGGCCGAAACGGATGCTCAACGCGCCGATCTTGGCGGCGGCGTCCACCGCACCCGGGTCTTCGGTCACGTACAGGCCCGGAATACCGATGTTGCCGGCCACGCGGGTCACCTGCATCAGCGAGTTCAGTACGGTGGCCGGCGCTTCATGCTTGGCACCTTCGTGGCCGTGGCCACGGGCCTCGAAGCCTACGGCATCGACGGCGCAGTCCACTTCCGGCTCACCGAGGATATCGACGATCTGCTCGTGCAGCGGGGTGTCCTTGGACAGGTCGACCACTTCGAAGCCCTGGGACTTGGCGTGGGCCAGGCGCGCCGGGTTCAGGTCACCCACGATCACACAGGCGGCGCCCAGCAGGCGCGCCGAGGCAGCGGCGGCCAAGCCGACCGGGCCGGCACCAGCGACGTAGACGGTGCTGCCTGGGCCTACACCTGCGGTTACGGCGCCGTGGTAGCCGGTCGGCAGGATGTCGGACAGGCAGGTCAGGTCACGGATCTTCTCCATGGCCTTGTCGCGATCCGGCAGCTTCAGCAGGTTGAAATCGGCGTACGGCACCAGCACGTATTCCGCCTGGCCGCCGGTCCAGTCGCCCATGTCGACGTAGCCGTAGGCACCGCCGGCGCGGGCCGGGTTGACGGTGAGGCAGACCCCGGTGTGCATCTCCTTGCACGAGCGGCAGCGACCGCAGGCGACGTTGAACGGCACCGAGACCAGGTCGCCAATCTTCAGGCGCTCGACATCACGCCCCATCTCGACGATTTCACCGGTGATTTCGTGGCCCAGGACCAGGCCGACCTGGGCAGTGGTGCGGCCACGGACCATGTGCTGATCGGAGCCGCAGATGTTGGTGGAAACCACCTTGAGGATCACGCCGTGCTCGATCTTCTTGCCGCGTGGGTCTTGCATTTTCGGGTAGTCGATCTTCTGCACCTCGACTTTGCCCGCGCCGAGATACACCACTCCACGATTGCCAGACATGCTCTTACCTCGCTTGATTTGTATTTATGCAGCGGTGGCGGAACGCGCCGCCTTCCATGGGCGGCATGTGTTACTGGTATGCGGGGAATTGTGGGCCTGATACGGCGTTTTGCGCTGACTGGAAGCGACAGAGAGATGCCTTTTAGCGGCAGGGGATAATGTGCTGTGCCCCTCGCGGGTAAACCCGCTCCTACAGGTACAACGCCGCCCTTGAGAGCAGCACAGCACCTGTAGGAGCGGCTTTAGCCGCGAATAGGCCGGGACAGGCTAATTAGAGAACGACAGTCCGGTTGGCGTTGAGGAACACCCGCCGCTCGATGTGATACCCCACCGCCCGCGCCAGGGTCAGGCACTCGATGTCGCGCCCTTTGGCGATCAGATCTTCGGGGTAATGGCTGTGGTCCACCACCTCCACGCCCTGGGCAATGATCGGCCCTTCGTCAAGGTCGTTGTTGATGTAGTGGGCCGTGGCCCCGACCATCTTCACACCCTTGTTGTACGCCTGGTGATAGGGCTTGGCACCCTTGAACCCAGGCAGCAACGAGTGGTGGATGTTGATCGCCCAGCCGTCCAGGCGCCGGCACAGTTCAGGCGACAACACCTGCATGTAGCGGGCAAGCACCACCAGCTCCGCGCCGGTTTCCTCGATCACCTGGATCACCTTGCGCTCCTGCGCCGGCTTGTCCTTCGGGTCGAGGGCGAAGTGGTAGTAGGGAATCTTGTGCCACTGCGCCAGCGGCTCGAGGTCCGGGTGGTTGGAGACCACCGCGACCACGTCCATGGCCAGCTGGCCGATACGCTGGCGATACAACAGGTCGTTCAGGCAATGGTCGGCCTTGGACACCATGATCACCACCTTGGGGCGGTGGTTCGGTGCGGTCAGCTCGAAGGTCATGCCGAATGCGTCGCTGCGCTCGGCGAGGCCGGCCCGAAAGCCCGCCTCGTCGAAGTCGTCCGGCTGGCGGAACTCCACGCGAATGAAGAAGCGTCCCGACAGCCGGTCGTCGAAGGAGTGGTGCTCCGTCACGTAGCAGCGCTGCTCGAAGAGATAACGCGTCACCACGTCGACGGTGCCGAGCATGCTCGGGCAGTCGGCGGTGAGAATCCAGGTATCCGGTGCCCGACTCATGTTCGCTCTCCTTACGCCTCGATGCTCAGGCCATATTCGGCCGAAGCGTCTTGCAGCCACAGCCACCAGTAGTCGGCGAAACTGCGACGGATCACCAGCTCCCAGGTGTCTTCGGCGGTGCGGCGGATCACCAGTTGCGACTTGGCGAACACGGTGCCGACAGCCTTGCCGACCGGGAAGTTGTTCGGGTGCACATCATAGCTGGTGGATTTCATCAGCACTTCGCGCACGTTCGGTCCGCGCAATTCCAGCAGGCTCTGCCCGCCGCTGACGTTGACCACCTGGATGTGCTGGCCGTCCAGGGCCGCACGCAGTTTCTGCTCGACGGCCAGTTCCTGGCCGCCAGGGACGATCAGCAGCCACTCGTCCGGGCCGACCCATTGCAGCGACGTATCGCCATTGGCCACCACGGTCAGGGCCACCGGCAACTCCAGGCCCAGAGCCTTGTGCACGCCTGCGGCGAATTCCGGGTCGTGGCCATCGCCACGGATGGTCAGGTGACCGAGGAATTTCTTCTCACGCAGGGTCACGCCTGCGTTCTTGCGGCCCTTGCCAACCAGGCTGGCCAGGTCGGCGTGGTGCAGCGGCGACTGGGCCTTGGCCTCGGTGCCGGGGTTTTGCTGGAAGACGTTGATAGCGCTCATTTCTTACCTGCCTTGAATTCTGTTGTTCCGTGCAACGCCGACCTTGTAGGAGCGGGTTTACCCGCGAAGAGGCCAGTAAGGCCAACATCGCATTCGCGGGTAAACCCGCCCCTACAGGGTTCGGCGCCACCATCCGGGGGCCTTAGACGTTCTGCCGCTCACCCTTCGGATCGAAGAACACCGAAGACACGATTTCCGCCTCGATCACGCTGCCATCGGCCTGCGGCGAGTAGACACGCTCGCCCATGCGCTTGAGGCCGCCCTTGACCACGCCCATGGCGAACGAATAGCCCAGGGAGTTGGCCGCGTAGCTGGAGGTGACGTGGCCGACCATGTCCATCGGGATCGGCTGCTTGGGATCGAATACCAGCTGGGCGCCTTCGGGCAGCCATTTGGTCGGATCCACAGGCTTGAGGCCCACCAGCTGCTTGCGGTTCTCGCGCACGCAGTCTTCGCGGTTCATGCCACGCAGGCCAATCCACGAGTACGGCTTGTTGCGGCCCACGCACCAGCTCATGTTGAGGTCGTCCGGGGTCATCGAACCGTCGGTGTCCTGGCCGACGATGATGAAGCCCTTCTCGGCCCGCAGTACGTGCATGGTCTCGGTGCCGTACGGAGTCAGGTTGTACTTCTTGCCAGCCTCGATGATCTGTTCCAGCACGCCCATGGCGTAGTTGGCCTGGACGTTGACTTCGTACGACAGCTCACCGGTGAACGAGATGCGGAACACACGGGCCGGCACGCCGCCGACGTTGCCTTCCTTCCAGGTCATGAACGGGAAGGCTTCCTTGTCCATGTCGATGTCGGTCAGCTCACTGAGCAGCTTGCGGCTGTTCGGGCCAGACAGGGTCATGGTGGCCCAGTGGTCGGTGACCGAGGTGAAGTACACCTTCATCTCCGGCCATTCGGTCTGGTGGTACAACTCCAGCCACTGCAGCACACGGGCGGCGCCGCCGGTGGTGGTGGTCATGATGAAGTGGTTGTCGCCGACGCAGGCGGTCACGCCGTCGTCGAAGACCATGCCGTCTTCCTTGCACATCAGGCCGTAGCGAGCCTTGCCCACGTCGAGCTTGGTCCAGGCGTTGGTGTAGATGCGGTTGAGGAACTCGCGGGCATCCGGGCCCTGGATGTCGATCTTGCCCAGGGTCGAGGCGTCCAGCAGGCCCACGCTGTCGCGCACGGCCTTGCACTCGCGGGCCACGGCAGCATGGATATCTTCACCGGCTTTCGGGAAGTACCAAGGGCGCTTCCACTGCCCGACGTCCTCGAACTCGGCGCCGTTCTTCACGTGCCAGGCATGCAGGGCGGTGAAGCGCACCGGCTCGAACAGGTGGCCACAGTGACGGCCCGCTACCGCGCCGAAGGTCACCGGCGTGTAGTTGGGGCGGAACATGGTGGTACCCATTTCCGGGATGGTGATGCCGATCGAACGGGCGGCGATGGCCAGGCCGTTGATGTTGCCCAGCTTGCCCTGGTCGGTACCGAAGCCCAGGGCGGTGTAGCGCTTGACGTGCTCGACCGACTCGAAGCCTTCGCGGGTGGCCAGCTCGATGGCCGCAGCGGTGACGTCGTTCTGCTGGTCGACGAACTGCTTGGGCGCACGGGCGGTGCCTTTGTCGTGGGGCACCTGGAACAGCGCCACGGTGGCCTCTTCCTTGCGCGCCACGGTTTTCGGCAGGCTGCCGACGCTGGCCTTGAAGCCGGCTTCGGTGGCTGCGCGGGCGCCGCCTTCGAAGCCATCGGCAATCACATCGCCCAAGGCGTAAACGCCGTTGATACCACCCACGCATTCGCGTTTTTGCGGGGCATCGCCTGGCACGAAGCCCAGGATGTCTTCACGCCACACCGGGCGACCGCCCAAGTGCGAGGCGAGGTGGACGATCGGGCTGTAGCCGCCGGAGGTGGCGATCAGGTCGCAGTCCAGGGTTTCGCCCGGGCTGGTGACCTTGTGTGCCTGCACATCGATGGCGGCCACGCGGGCACCGGTGACGTGCTTGCTGCCCTTGGCCTCGATCACCGCGCTGGAGGTGAGAATGCGAATACCCTTGGCACGCGCCTCCTCGACCAGCGAACCGCGTGGGTTGTGGCGGGCGTCGGCGATGGCCACCACTTGCAGGCCGGCGTCGTGCCAGTCGAGCGCGGCGCGGTAGGCGTGGTCGTTGTTGGTCGACAGCACCAGCTTGCGGCCCGGGGCCACGCCGTAGCGGCGCACATAGGTGGACACGGCACCGGCCAGCATGTTGCCCGGCACGTCGTTGTTGCCGTACACCAGCGGACGCTCGTGGGCGCCGGCAGCCAGGACCACGCGCTTGGCGCGGACGCGGTGCACACGGTGGCGAACCTGGCCGATCGGCGCGCGGTCGCCGAGGTGGTCGGTGAGGCGCTCGTGGATGGTCAGGAAGTTGTGGTCGTGATAGCCGTTGACCGTGGCGCGTGGCAGCAGGGTCACTTCCGGCAGGCTTTCCAGCTCCTTGACCACGGCGTTGACCCAGTCGGTGGCAGGCTTGCCATCGAGGGTTTCGCGGGTGTCGAGCAGGCTGCCGCCGAACTCTTCCTGCTCATCGGCGAGGATCACGCGGGCGCCGCTGCGGGCGGCGGCCAGGGCGGCAGCCAGGCCCGCAGGGCCAGCACCGACGATCAGCACGTCGCAGTGCTGGTTCATGTAGTCGTAGCTGTCCGGGTCGTTCTGCAGCGGCGCACGGCCCAGGCCGGCGGCTTTGCGGATGTACTTCTCGTAAGTCATCCAGAACGATTTCGGGTACATGAAGGTTTTGTAGTAGAAGCCCGGCGGCATCATGCTGCCGCCGACCTTGCCGAGGATGCCCATGACGTCGTTGTTGACGTTCGGCCAGCCATTGGTGCTGGTGGCGACCAGGCCGGCGTACAGGGCCTGCTGGGTGGCGCGCACGTTGGGGATCTGGGTCGCTTCGCTGGAGCCGATCTGCAGGATGGCGTTCGGCTCTTCGGTACCGGCGGCGATGATGCCGCGCGGGCGCGAGTACTTGAAGCTGCGGCCGACGATGTCGACGCCATTGGCGAGCAACGCGGCGGCCAGGCTGTCACCGGCATAGCCCTGGTAGCTCTTGCCGTTGAAGCTGAAGTTCAGGACCTTGCTGCGGTCGATGCGGCCGCCGCTGGCGAGGCGATAGGTCTGGCTCATACTTTTTCCCCTTGGCCTTTGACGGTCGACGGTGCGCTGCTTGGCTTGCCGCCTGCGGTCACCTGCGGCTTCTCGCCAATCTTGTAGGTTTCCAGAATTTCGTAGGTCACGGTGTCACGGGTGACGTTGAAGTACTGACGGCAACCGGCGACGTGGTCCCACAGTTCGTGGTGAATCCCGCGTGGGTTGTCACGGAAGAACATGTAGGTGCCCCACTCCTCGTCGGAGCAGGCGTTAGGGTCCAGCGGGCGGGCGATGTGCGCCTGGCCAGAGGCGTGGAACTCTTCTTCGGAGCGCAGCTCGCCGCAATGGGGACAGAAAATTTGCAACATGACGGTGGCTCCGGTTAGTGGGCGACGGCAGCGGCGCCGTGTTCGTCGATCAGCGCGCCGTTGTAGAAACGGTCGATGGAGAATGGCGCGGCCAGCGGGTGCATCTCGCCCTTGGCCAGGCTCGCCGCGAAGACGTTGCCCGAGCCCGGGGTGGCCTTGAAGCCGCCAGTACCCCAGCCGCAGTTGAAGAACATGTTCTTGACCGGGGTCTTGGAGATGATCGGGCAAGCGTCCGGGGTGGTGTCGACGATGCCGCCCCACTGGCGGTTCATGCGTACGCGCGAGAGGTTCGGGAACATCTCGACGATCGCCTGCAGGGTGTGCTCGATCACCGGGTACGAACCGCGCTGGCCATAGCCGACCCAGCCGTCGATACCGGCGCCGATCACCAGGTCGCCCTTGTCGGACTGGCTGATGTAGCCGTGTACGGCGTTGGACATGATCACACTGTCGATGATCGGCTTGATCGGCTCGGAAACCAGCGCCTGCAGCGGGTGCGATTCCAGCGGCAGGCGGAAGCCGGCGAGCTTGGCCATGTGCCCGGAGTTACCGGCAGTGACCACGCCGACGCGCTTGGCGCCGATGAAGCCCTTGTTGGTTTCGACACCGATCACCGCGCCGTTTTCCTTGCGGAAGCCGATCACTTCGGTCTGCTGGATCAGGTCCACGCCCAGGGCGTCGGCGGCACGGGCGAAGCCCCAGGCCACGGCATCGTGACGGGCCACGCCGCCACGGCGCTGGACGGTGGCACCGAGGATCGGGTAGCGGGTGTTCTTCGAGCAGTCCAGGTACGGGATCTCGGCCGCGACCTGGGCAGTGTTGAGCAGCTCACCATCGACGCCGTTGAGGCGGTTGGCGCTGACCCGACGCTCGGAGTCGCGCATGTCCTGCAGGGTGTGGCACAGGTTGTAGACGCCACGCTGGGAGAACATCACGTTGTAGTTGAGGTCTTGGGACAGGCCCTCCCACAGCTTCATGGCGTGCTCGTACAGATGCGCCGACTCGTCCCACAGGTAGTTGGAACGCACGATGGTGGTGTTACGGGCGGTGTTGCCGCCGCCCAGGTAACCCTTCTCGATCACCGCGACGTTGGTGATGCCGTGCTCCTTGGCCAGGTAGTAGGCCGTGGCCAGGCCATGGCCGCCACCGCCGACGATGACCACGTCGTAGACCTTTTTCGGGGTCGGCGTGCGCCACATGCGCTGCCAGTTCTCGTGATGGCTGAGGGAGTGTTTGAGAAGGCCGAAGCCCGAATAGCGTTGCATGGTCGTCTGCTCCACTCAGCGGTAAACAGGGAAATCTGCGCACAGGGCCGCGACGTTCTTCGCCACATCGGCTTCGACGTCTGCGTCACCGAGGTTGTCGAGGATGTCGCAGATCCAGCCGGCCAGGGCCACACATTGCGCGACCTTGAAGCCACGCGTGGTGACGGCCGGGGTGCCGATACGCAGGCCCGAGGTGACGAACGGCGACTGCGGATCGTTCGGCACGGCGTTCTTGTTGACGGTGATGTGCGCGCGGCCCAGGGCGGCGTCGGCATCCTTGCCGGTCAGGCCCTGGCGGATCAGGCTGACCAGGAACAGGTGGTTGTCGGTGCCACCGGAAACCACGTCGTAGCCACGGTCGACGAATACCTGGGCCATGGCCTGGGCGTTCTCGATCACTTGTTTCTGGTAGCTCTTGAACTCAGGTTCCAGCGCTTCCTTGAAGCACACGGCCTTGGCGGCGATGACGTGCATCAGCGGGCCGCCCTGGGCGCCCGGGAACACCGCGGCGTTGAGCTTCTTCTCGATCTCTTCGTTGGACTTGGCCAGAATCAGCCCGCCACGCGGACCACGCAGGGTCTTGTGGGTGGTGGTGGTGACCACGTCGGCGAACGGAATCGGGTTCGGGTACAGGCCTGCGGCGACCAGGCCGGCGACGTGGGCCATGTCGACGAACAGCAACGCACCGACCTTGTCGGCGATGGCGCGGAAGCGTGGGAAGTCGAGGGTCTTGGAGTAAGCCGAGAAACCAGCGACGATCATCTTCGGCTTGTGTTCGACGGCCAGGCGCTCGACTTCATCGTAGTCGATCAGGCCGGTATTGGTGTCGATACCGTACTGAACGGCGTTGTACAGTTTGCCCGAGGACGACACCTTGGCGCCGTGGGTCAGGTGGCCGCCGTGGGCCAGGCTCATGCCCAGGATGGTGTCGCCAGCCTGCAGCAAGGCCAGGTACACCGCGCCGTTGGCCGAGGAGCCGGAGTGTGGCTGAACGTTGGCGTAGTCGGCGCCGAACAGCTGCTTGGCGCGCTCGATGGCCAGCGCCTCGACCTTGTCGACGTGCTCGCAGCCACCGTAGTAGCGCTTGCCTGGGTAGCCTTCGGCGTACTTGTTGGTCAGGCCGCTGCCCTGGGCCTGCATCACGCGCTTGGAGGTGTAGTTTTCCGAGGCGATCAGCTCGATGTGGTCTTCCTGGCGCTGTTCTTCGGCATTCATCGCCGCCAGCAGTGCATCGTCGTAACCCTGGATCTGGTCTTGCTTGCTGAACATCGTGTATCTCCCGGCAGCGATCGTTTTTGTCGTAGGGCACTGTGGCCCTTTGTGGCGATGGTATGACTGGCCGGGGCGGGTCAGATGCCTGCGCACGCCTTGCAATGGCGCGTTTACGACATTCGTTGCAGCGGAGTGCCTGGGCCGGCCTCTTCGCGGGTAAACCCGCTCCTACAGGCAGCGTGCAGCCCTGTAGGAGCGGGTTTACCCGCGAAAGGGCCGCCACTGACAACCTGTGAATCAATGGTTTAGAGTGCCTTTCTGCGCCACGAAAAGGACCGCTGTGATGACCGACAACAACCAACAATTCGCCAGCGACAACTATTCCGGCATCTGCCCCGAAGCCTGGGCGGCCATGGAAAAGGCCAATCACGGCCACGAGCGCGCCTATGGCGACGACCAGTGGACCGAGCGCGCCGCCGAGTACTTCCGCCATTTGTTCGAAACCGACTGCGAGGTGTTCTTCGCCTTCAACGGCACCGCCGCCAACTCTCTGGCCCTGGCCTCGCTGTGCCAGAGCTACCACAGCGTGATCTGCTCCGAGACCGCCCACGTCGAGACCGACGAATGCGGCGCGCCGGAGTTCTTCTCCAACGGCTCAAAGCTGCTCACCGCCGCCAGCGTCAACGGCAAGCTGACGCCCCAGTCGATTCGCGAGGTGGCGCTCAAGCGCCAGGACATCCATTACCCCAAGCCGCGAGTGGTGACCTTGACCCAGGCCACCGAGGTAGGCACGGCGTATCGCCCCGACGAGCTCAAGGCGATCAGCGCCACCTGCAAGGACCTGGGGCTGAACCTGCACATGGACGGTGCGCGTTTCAGCAACGCCTGCTCGTTTCTTGGCTGCACCCCGGCCGAGCTGAGCTGGAAGTCGGGGGTCGATGTGTTGTGCTTTGGCGGCACCAAGAACGGCATGGCGGTGGGCGAGGCGATCCTGTTCTTCAATCGCCAGCTGGCCGAGGACTTCGACTACCGCTGCAAGCAGGCGGGGCAACTGGCGTCGAAGATGCGCTTCCTGTCGGCGCCTTGGGTCGGCTTGCTGGAAGGCGGCGCGTGGTTGCGCCATGCCGCGCATGCCAACCGCTGCGCGCAGTTGCTGGCATCACTGGTGGCGGATTTGCCTGCTGTCGAGCTGATGTTCCCGGTGGAGGCCAACGGGGTGTTCCTGCAGATGCCGGAAGCTGCCTTGGACGCGTTGCGCGGCAAGGGTTGGCGCTTCTATACCTTCATCGGCAGCGGCGGTGCGCGGTTCATGTGCTCGTGGGATACCGAGGAGGCGCGGGTACGCGAGCTGGCGGCGGATATCCGCGGCATTCTCGGTGCCTGACAGATAGCCGGGAGGGCTTCGCCCTCCCCGCAGCCAATCAGGATTCGGCGATGGTCTTGACGATGGCGTCCACCGTGGCGTCGATCTGCGCCTGGGTCCGCTCCAGCGTCTGCTGGTGTTCCTTCTGCAGCTCCACCTGTTTCGAACACAGGTTCAGGGCCGCCAGCACCAGCAGCTTGTCGCCGATCAAGGTCGGGTATGAACGCTTGGTCTCGGCCAGGGCGGTGTTGAGCATCCGCACTGCCTGCGCCAGGGTTTCTTCCTGGCCTTCGGGCGCCTTGATCGAATAGTCGCTGCCCAGGATCGACACGACATTGATCGGCTGCGCTTGCAGTCTCATGCGCCGACGACGCCGGCACTGGCACGCTCGACCAGCGCCTGGATGCGCGCGGCAGTGGCACCGTGCTTCTCTTCCTGCTCCATCAGCGACAGCTGCAGGGTCTCGTTTTCTTCCTTGGCCTGGGCCAGTTCCTGGCCAAGGGCGGTGTTCTGCTCGGTGAGTTGAGCATTCTTGTGCAGCAGGTCGCTGACCAGTTGCTCGAGTTGATTCAGGGAGGCTTCCAACATGGGGCAGATCTCGGGTTGTTGCAAAGGGCGCACACGATAAAGAAAAGCGCGAACCCTCGCCATTAAATACTGGATTAACAAGGCAAAAGCCCTGCGCAGATTGACAGGCTGAGGGGCACCTTGTTCCGGCCTGGGTCAACCGTCGGTCGAGTATTTAGAGAGCACCCTTCTATTTTTTTCAGTCCGCCTCAAGGCCACTCGGTCACGACCGATAGCGAGGGTGAGTCATATTTCGTCGTACTGACCGCGCCCCCCTCTACTCCTTGCCTGGATCCTTTCCATGTCCTTACGCAACATGAATATCGCCCCACGCGCGCTGCTCGGGTTCGCCTTGATCGGCGTGCTGATGCTCGGCCTCGGTATCTTTTCGCTCATGCAAATGGGCAGCATTCGACAGGCCGGCGTCACCATCGAGAAAATCAGCGTACCCAGCATCAAGGCCCTCGACGAACTGACCGCGCTGAACCTGCGCCTGCGCACCCTGTCGTTCCGCCTGCTGCTCAACCGCGAGGCGCAGAACCAGCAAGAGATCCTCAACCTGCTGGAGCAGCGCAATGGCCAGATCGACAACGCCCGCCGCACCTACGAGCCGCTGATCGCCGCCGCCGACGAGCGGGCCGCCTATGAGCAGTACGTGCAGTTGCTCAACCAGTATCGCCAGCTCGAATCGCGCATGCGCAGCCTCAGCCAGGCCGACAAGACCGAAGAGCTGCGCGCCTTGATCAACACCGAGGTGCAGGCCAACTCCGAGCAGATCAACCAGGTCATGGACAACCTGGTGCGCATCAACACCGAGCAGAGCCGCCAGACCAACGCCACCGCCGCCAGCCAGTACGGCGCCGCCTTCGCCCTGGTCATCGGCCTGCTGGTGGCCGCCACCGTGCTGACCTTCCTCTGCGCCTTCCTGCTGACCCGCAGCATCGTCAAGCCGATCGACGACGCGCTCAAGGCCGCCGAACAGATCGCCGATGGCGACCTGACCCACAACATCGATGCCGACGGCACCGACGAAGCCGCACGCCTGCTGCGCGCCATGGCCCGCATGCAGGACAAGCTACGCGAAACCCTGCACCTGATCTCTGGCTCCGCCACCCAGCTGGCCTCGGCTGCCGAGGAGCTCAACGCGGTCACCGACGAAAGCGCCCGGGGCCTGCAGCAGCAGAACAACGAGATCGAGCAGGCTGCCACCGCGGTCACCGAGATGACCAGCGCCGTGGAAGAAGTGGCGCGCAATGCCGTGAGCACGTCGGAAGCATCCAGCGATGCCAGCCGTTCGGCCGGCGACGGCCGTGACCTGGTCATGGAAACCGTGGGCGCCATCGAGCGCATGAGCGGCGACGTGCAGGCCACCGCCAAGCTCATCACCCACCTGGCCGAGCAATCGCGTGACATCGGCAAGGTGCTGGACGTGATCCGTGGCCTGGCCGACCAGACCAACCTGCTGGCGCTCAACGCCGCGATCGAAGCGGCGCGTGCCGGCGAGGCGGGCCGTGGCTTTGCCGTGGTGGCCGACGAGGTGCGTGCGCTGGCCCACCGCACCCAACAGTCGACCAGCGAAATCGAGCGCATGATCGGCAGCATCCAGGGCGGTACCGAAGAGGCGGTGGAGTCGATGCGTACCAGCACCGAGCGCGCCGAGTCGACGCTGAACATCGCCAAGGGCGCGGGCCTGGCACTGGATACCATCGCTGGCGCGGTGGCGCAGATCAACGAACGCAACCTGGTGATCGCCAGCGCGGCAGAGGAACAGGCCCAGGTGGCGCGGGAAGTGGACCGCAACCTGGTGAACATCAACGACCTGTCGGTGCAGAGCGCGACCGGGGCGCACCAGACCAGTGCGGCGAGCGCCGAGCTGTCGCGCCTGGCGGTGGATCTGAACGGGTTGGTGGCGAGGTTCCGTACCTGACATGGCTGGGGCCGCTTCGCGGCCCATTCGCGGGGCAAGCCCGCTCCCACAAGTACTCCAACACCCTCAGGTCCAGCGAGGTACTTGTGGGAGCGGGCTTGCCCCGCGAAGAGGCCATCAAATCCACACAGCATCCCAATGTGGATAATCGCCAGCACGGCGAACCAATCCAGCTCTTATGGGATTGGCAACGATGTACCTGGCCACATGCCGGACATTCTCCTCACAGCGCAAGGCACGGTCCTGATAGCCCGGCTGCCATACCCTCCGGCGCGGCATGCCGCGTCGATAAAGCGCATGACTGCTGCGTGACTTGAATCTGCGCATCAGGCCACATAATGTCCCGCTTCGTAACTCGATCAGCCAATGCACATGGTCAGGCATGACCACCCAAGCCAAGGACCGGCAAAGTCCATCGAGCTCGGTTTGCCTTAGTTCGTGGATAACGCTGCGGGCGAGTTGGAGGTGGGTGAAGATTCGTTTGCGCTCTTGGGTAACTGTGGTCAATAGGTATAGCCCGCCTGGCTGAGAGAAGCGGCCGCGGCGCAGCAGGTGGGATTGAGCACGGTCCATGTGTTACTCCCTTCAAAGATTCAGGGAAACACTAGGTCAGCGCGTGGCGGTGCGAGATGGAGAATGGTTGCTGGATGTTGGAGGCAGTGCCGGCCTCTTCGCGGGGCAAGCCCGCTCCCACAGTACCCCACTCAACCTGAGGACAGTGGAAAACCTGGGGGAGCGGGCTTGCCCCGCGAATAGGCTGCAAAGCAGCCCCAGGTCATGTGCGGATCAATAATCGATCCGCACATCCCCCTTCGGCACACTGCAGCACGACAGGATGTAGCCCTCGGCCTCGTCTTCCTCGGTAATCCCGCCGTTGTGCTCCATCTCCACTTCGCCGCCCAGCTTGAGCACCTTGCAGGTGCCGCAGATGCCCATGCCGCAGGCTTTGGGAATCATCAGGCCGACTTTCGCCGCCGCTGCGTGCACGGTTTCGCCCGGGGCCACGCGAATGCTCTTCTCGCTGCCGATGAACTCCACCAGGTTGAGGTCGGACACGTCCACTTCCGGCGCGTCGGCGGCCTGCTCGGCATGCTCTACCGCATCGGCCTTGGCTTCCGCCGGCGTCGCGCCGAACGATTCCTCGTGGTAGTTCTGCATGTCGAAGCCGACCGCCTCGAGCATACGCTTGACCGCCGTCATGTACGGGGTCGGGCCGCAGCAGAAGATGGTGCGCTCCATGTAGTCCGGGGCGATCAGCTCCATCAATCGCTGGTTCAGATAGCCGCGGTAACCCGCCCAGGGCTCGCCCAGACCGTGCTTCTCGCAAATGATGTGCAGGCTGAAGTTGGGGATGCGCGAGGCCATCTGCTCCAGCTCGCGGTGGTAGATGATGTCCTTGGGCGAACGAGCGCTGTGCACGAACACCATGTCGACATTGGCATTGGTGTCGTAGAACCAGCGGGCCATGGACATCACCGGGGTGATGCCGACGCCGCCCGAAAGGTAGAGCACCTTGCCGGCCGGGAAATCGATGGCGTTGAACAGCCCCACCGGCCCGTGCACTGGCAGCTCGGCGCCTTCGTGCATGGTGTCGTGGAGGAAGTTCGAGACCTGCCCGCCCGGCACCCGCTTCACCGTGATGGAAAAGCTGTACGGCACCGACGGTGAGCTGGAGATGGTGTAGGAACGCATCACCGGCTTGCCTTCGATCTCCAGCTCCAGGGTGACGAACTGCCCTGGCTTGAAGAAGAACATGATCGGCTGGTCGGCCATGAAGCAGAAGGTGCGCACGTCCCAGGTCTCCTGGATGACCTTGACGCAGCGCACGATGTGGCGGCCGTTGGCCCAGGTCTGGGTGCTGACCGGATTGAGGAAGGTATCGGACATGTTCTTCTCCAGCGGCCGACTATGGCCCTTTTTATGGCTCCGATAATGCGCAAGCCGAGGGCGGCACACATTCCTGCCAGCGACATCGGCGTGCTTATCGCGACCAGCCCCGCGCTACAAGGGCTGGCGCGTCGTAATTCAAATCGGCCATGTCGCCCATGGATACGGTTCACGGCGTCTTCGGACGCACACTCCACCGCAAAACAACCTGCTGTTCGTTCGCAACAGCCTTGCGGCACCACAACAACGATTAGCCACCTTTTGCCGGCCGCACACGGCCCCGAGGAATACACGATGGACGTCACCGCAACCCTGAGCCTGGGCGATCCACTGGAACCTGCACGCAAGGCCACCGCCGAGATGCTGCAGACCCGCGAGCGCACCTACTCGCTGCCCCAGCCTTTCTACACCGACGAGCGTCTGTTCCAGATCGACATGCAGGAGATCTTCCACAAGGAATGGCTGATCGCCGGCATGACCTGCGAGATTCCGGCCAAGGGCAACTACATCACCCTGCAGATCGGCAAGAACCCGATCATCGTGGTGCGCGGCGCCGAGGGTAAGGTGCATGCCTTCCACAACGTCTGCCGCCACCGTGGCTCGCGCCTGTGCGTGAGCGAAAAGGGCAAGGTGGCCAAGCTGGTCTGCCACTACCACCAGTGGACCTACGAGCTGGATGGTCGCCTGCTGTTCGCCGGCACCGAAATGGGCGCCGACTTCGACATGAAGGAGTACGGCCTGAAGCCGGTGAACGTGAAGGTCGCCGGTGGCTACATCTTCATCAGCCTGGCGGAAAACCCACCGGCAATCGACGAGTTCCTGGCCACCCTGGACCACTACATGGAACCGTACGACATGGAAAACACCAAGGTGGCGGTACAGACCACCTTGATGGAAAAGGCCAACTGGAAGCTGGTGCTGGAAAACAACCGCGAGTGCTACCACTGCTCCGGTTCACACCCAGAATTGCTGCAGACCCTGCTGGAGTGGGACGACACCAACGACCCACGCGCCGACCAGGCCTTCAAGGACCATGTGGCCGCTTCCGCCGCCGCCTGGGAAGCCGAGAAGATCCCGTACCTGCACAAGAGCCACGGCCTGCGTAACCGCATCGTGCGCATGCCGCTGCTCAAGGGCACCGTGTCGATGACCATGGACGGCAAGCAGGCCTGCCAGAAGCTGATGGGCCGCATCAAGAACCCGGACCTGGGCTCGATGCGCATCCTGCACCTGCCGCACTCGTGGAACCACTGCATGGGCGACCACATGATCGTCTTCACCGTGTGGCCGATCAGCGCCCAGGAAACCATGGTCACCACCAAGTGGCTGGTGCACAAGGATGCGGTCGAAGGCGTGGACTACAACCCCGAGCACATGCGCAAGGTGTGGGACGCCACCAACGACCAGGACCGTCGCCTGGCCGAAGAGAACCAGCGCGGGATCAACTCCACCGCCTACCAGCCAGGCCCCTACTCGAAGACCTACGAGTTCGGCGTGGTCAACTTCATCGACTGGTACAGCCAGCGCGTGCTGGAGAACCTCGGTGCCGAGCCTGCGCCTTATCTCAAGGAAGTGACCGCGCAATAACCCCCCGCAGCGGCACAACAACGCCACGGCTGATGCTTCAGCCGTGGCGTTTTACATTGCAATCCAGAGCCTGCCAACAGGTTTTCCACAGGTTGTGAGCACTATCCCCGAACGTACGCAAACAACCTTCGTGTCCGGCCCCTGTACGTTTTTTGATCAAATCTACGAAAGCCACGATCTACCTGGCCTGCAGCCTCTATCGAACACCTTGTCCACAGATGAACCAACAGATTTTGTGAGCAGTGTGCGACAGGCACCTTTTTCCGCTGTGGATAAGCGATTCAACTCCCTGTATCCACGGGATAAAGGCATTCTCACACGCAATCGATCATTTATTGATCAATATCTTGAAAGCCGCGCGAATAAAGGCCTGCAGAATTCGTCGAACATATTATCCACAGAGCGACCAACAGCGATTGTGGGAAACCTGGCGACGTATCCGTGCCCACGCTGTGCAAGGACCACCGTTCGAACTGGTCGTTTTTCGATCAAAGGCTTACAGGCCTCATGATACGAGGGCTCGGGAGATGAGCGAACACTTTATCCACACCTTGGCAAACAGATTCAGTGGGCAAAAGTCGGGAAAGAAGGAGGTCTGTGGATTTGTGGCTGTGGAAGGGGTTCAGAAGGCTTGTGCAGGGGAGTTATACACAGATGACCGCCCAGACCCTATCGCCGACCGGCCGGCGATAGGGCCGTGGGATTCAGCGCAACACGCCCTCCTCCACCAGCAGCCTGAGAATCGCCTCCGCGCCTTCCTGTGGAGAAACGTCCTTCAGCACCTTGCCACCCCCACCACTGGCCTTGGCCGTGGCAGCCTTCATCCGGTCGGCGCCGCTCTTGGCCTTGATCACCTTGAGCCGCTTGGGTCGTGGTCGCGCCGGTTGCAGCTCGGCCTCGGCCAGCAGTTCATCGTCGACGATGGCCACGTCGCGTGCTGCCAGCACACCCCGCCGGGCAGGCCCAAAGGCGCTCTGGCGCGGCTTGGGCGCGGCGTTATCCACAGTCGCCAGGAGCGGCAGGCGCACCTTCAGCCGCCGCCGCTGACCACGCGGAAGGGCCTGCAGTACCTGCGCCGTGCCGTTGTCGATCGACTCCACCTCGGCGAGGCCCACGATCAACGGCCAGCCCAGCCTTTCCGCCAGCAGGAACGGCAACATACCCGACCCCTCACCGGTTTCCGCCTGGCTGCCAGCCAGCACCAACTGGGCCCCGGCATCGCGCAGGTAGTCGCCGAGCACGCCGAGCACATCGGCGCCCGCCGGCTGCTCCAGCACATCCAGGTGATCGAGGCCCATGCCCAGGTACGCGCGCAGCGCCTCCTCACGCGGATCGCCGGCGTGTACCACCTGCAAGTTATCCCCAGCCAGCTGCAAGCCCAGCTCCACGGCTCGGGCATCCTGTTCGGCGCGACGCGCGCGACCGGAACTGGGGTGGGCACCGATGGAAACCAGGCTGATGACTTTCGTACTCATGCTCATGCCCTTATGCCGCGTCGCGCTGGCCGCCACTGCGGAAGTTTTCCACAGCCTCGATCAGCGCCTGGAGAATTGCCGAACTATCGCCAATCACCGACAGGTCGGCCCGTTTGATCATGTCGCAGCCAGGGTCCATGTTGATCGCCACCACCTTGTCGCAGGCACCGATGCCTTGCAGGTGCTGGATCGCCCCGGAGATGCCCACCGCCACGTAGACCCGCGCGGTGACCCAGGTACCGGTGGCACCCACCTGGCGGTTGCGCGGCATGAAGCCGTCGTCCACCGCCACCCGCGAAGCGCCCTCGGTGGCGCCGAGCGCCGCAGTGGCCTGGTGGTACAGGTCCCAGTCCTTGACACCGTTGCCGCCAGAGACGATGAACTCGGCCTCGGCCATGGCGATGGTGGCCGGATCCACCGCCACCGAGCCAAGGTCTTCGATGCGCGACAGGCTGCGTGCGACGCTTGTGGACAACTCCACCGGCAAGGCTTCGTGGCGAGTTTCGCTGACCGGTTCGGCGCACTCCGCCGCGCCCAGGATCAGCCGTGGCACGGCACGTTGCAGGTCTTGCTGGCCCGCGCCAGCGCGGCCGATGCACTGCCCATCCTTGACCTGCCAGACACGCGTGGCCGGCCGCTCGCCCAGCGCCGCGCCCAGGCGCCGGCCGAGTTCGCCGCCACCGGTGCGGCTGTCGGGCAACAACCAGTGACGGGGAGCGAACTGGTTATCCACAGCGCGCAGGCCCTGCACCAGTTGCTCCGGTGCATAACCCTGGTATTGCTCGCCGTCGAGGACCAGCAAGCGATCGACGCCGGCTGTGGAAAAGTGGCTTTCCTTGTGTTCGCCGAACACCACCGCCAGCACCGCACCATCGTTACCGGCCAGGCTGTGGGCCAGGCCGAGCAGGTCGCGGTCGTGGCTGCCGAGGCGGCCACCGACCATGTCCGGTACCACGGCGATGTAGAACGCAGGCATCGGCACCTGGTGCAGCGGCAACTGCACCTCGGCCGCCGCGCTGCGCCGCCCGCCGACAGCGGTGCCCTGCTGGGCCCCGCTGCGGTCGATACGCTTGATCCCGGCCGGGCCGATGAAGCCTGCCGCGATGGCATGGGGGTTCTTGCGGATGAGGCCGTGGGGGCCCATCCAGCGAGTCTGTTGCGTCTGCATGGCCGCATGCAGCGGATGCAGGCGGTTACGGGCGATCCACTCGGCGCGTGGGTCGCGGCGGATGATGTCGCTCATCAGTGCACCTCCGCAGGTTCACGTTTAGCCGGTTGCGACTTTGCGGCCGCAGGGGTGTCTTCTTCGATCAGTACATCGGCGACCAGCTCGGCGAGGTCCTTGATCTGCGGGCGCGGTTCGACCACGCCTTCGAGCATCGCGGTGCACTGTGGGCAGCCCACCGCCACCAGCTCGGCCTCGGTCTCGCGGATGTCGTCCATGCGCATGTCGGGAATGCGCTGCTTGCCCGGGATGTCGGTGATCGGCGCACCGCCACCACCGCCGCAGCAACGGGAACGGAAGCCCGAGCGCTGCATCTCGCGCACTTCGATGCCCAGCGCCTTGAGCACATCGCGCGGGGCTTCATATTCACCGTTGTAGCGGCCCAGGTAGCATGGGTCGTGGTAGGTGACGCTGCCGCCCTTGTGCTGGCCGAGGTTGAGCTTGTTGGCCGCGATCAGTTCGGCGATGTAGGTGCTGTGGTGTTGCACCTGATAGTCGCCGCCCAGGGCGCCGTACTCGTTCTTGAGCACATGGAAGCTGTGCGGGTCGCAGGTGACGATGCGCTGGAAGCTGTACTTGCCCAGGGTCTGGATGTTGCGCCTGGCCAACTGCTGGAAGGTCGCTTCGTCACCCAGCCGACGCGCCACGTCGCCGCTGTCGCGCTCTTCCAGGCCGAGCACGGCGAAGTCCACGCCGGAGGCCTTGAGCACTTTGACGAACGCGCGCAGGGTGCGCTGGTTGCGCATGTCGAAGGCACCATCGCCGACCCAGAACAGCACCTCGGTGGTTTTCACCTCCGCCAGCAGTTTCAGGTTGAGGTCGGCCGCCCAGTTCATCCGCCCGCCGGGAGCGAAGCCGCCTGGGTTGTCGGTGGCGATCAGGTTGTCCAGCACCTCGGCGCCCTTGTTCGGGGTCGCGCCCTTTTCCAGGGTCAGGTGACGGCGCATGTCGACGATGGCATCGACGTGCTCGATCATCATCGGGCACTCCTCGACGCAGGCGCGGCATGTGGTGCACGACCACAGCGTTTCGGCATCGACCAGGCCATTGACGATCGGCTGGTGCGGGTGACCGCCGTGCTCGCCGATCGGCTTGCCAGGGTATGGGCTGCCGGCGAACTGCGCGTCGGTGCCACCGGCCAAGCCGATGACCATGTCCTGGATGAGTTTCTTCGGGTTCAGCGGCTGGCCAGCGGCGAACGCCGGGCACATGGCTTCACATTTGCCGCACTGCACGCAGGCATCGAAGCCGAGCAGTTGGTTCCAGGTGAAATCCACCGGTTTTTCCACGCCCAGCGGCGCGTTCGGGTCTTCCAGGTCCAGCGGCTTGAGGCCGGTGGAGCGGCCGCCGCCGAAACGTTCGGCGCGGCGATGCCAGGCCAGGTGCAGGGCACCGGCGAAGGCGTGCTTCATCGGCCCGCCCCAGGTCATGCCGAAGAACAGCTCGGACACGCCCCACAGCACGCCCAGGCCAAGCACACCGACCATCACCCAGCCACCGGTATTGGCCGGCAGGATGCCGGCGACCGGCAAGGTGGCGATGAAGAAGCTCGCGGCGAAAACCAGCAGGCTTTTCGGCAGGCGCATCCATGGGCCCTTGGACAGGCGCGAAGGTGGGTTCAGGCGGCGCTTGAAGACGAAGATGGCGCCACTGAACATGATCACCGTGGCCACCAGCAGGGCGTAGCCGAGGATCTTGCTCTGCAGCCCGAAGCCATGCACCAGGATCGCCAGCGCGGCCGACAGCACGAAGCCGCCTGCGGTGGCCACGTGGGTCTTGGACATGTACTTGTCGCGCTCGACCACATGGTGCAGGTCGACCAGATAGCGCCGCGGCATGGCCAGCAGGCCGCCGATCAGGTCGACCTTGCTTGGCCGGCCACGCCGCCACATGCGCACCCGGCGCAGGGCGCCGAGCACTGCCAGGCCAAGGGCAGCGAACAGCAGGATGGGTAGAAGGGTGTTCAACATGGGAGGCTCCCACAACAGCTGGATTCTTGCGCCACGCCCAAGGGCGGCGCGGACCCTGTAGGAGCGGGCTTACCCGCGAATGCGCCCGATCAGGCAACGGCGTTGTCAGTGCTGACGCATTCGCGGGTAAACCCGCTCCTACAGGGGGCCAATCCCGCCTCTAGAGAGGCGGAGCGATCAGAAGTCCTTGCACAGGCGCAGGGCGTCGTAGATCGCCGCATGCACGTTGCGCTGGGCCACGCAGTCGCCGATGCGGTAAAGCAGATAACCGTCGCCCGGCTGGCTGAGGATCGGCTGTGGCTTGATGGCGAACAGCGCCTCCACGTCGATCTGGCCCTTGTTGCGCGAGCCTTCCTTCAGCGCGTAGTACAGCTGCTCGTCAGGACGCACGCCGTTCTCCACCACCACCTGGTCGACCACGCGTTCTTCCTTGGCCCCGGTGTATTCGTTCTCCAGCACCGCCACCAGCTTGTCACCCTCGCGATAGACCTTTTCCAGCATCATGTCGCCGGTCATGATCACTTCTTTCGGGTACATGCTGCGGTAGTAGGTCGGGAAGGTCGTACCGCCCATGGCCACGCCCGGTTTGATGTCGTCGGTGACGATCTCGACCTGGCTGCCCTTGTCGGCGATGAAATCGGCCACCGACATGCCGGTGAATTCGCAGATGGTGTCGTACACCAGCACGTTCTTGCCCGGCGCCACCTTGCCGTCGAGCACGTCCCAGCTGCTGACCACCAGGCCTTCGGCGGCGCCCCAGTGCTCGTTCTGTTCGAGGAACGAATGGCCGCCCACCGCCAGCACGATGATGTCCGGGCGCAGGTCCTGGATGGTCGCCACATCGGCAGCGGTGCCCAGGCGCAGGTCGACCTTCAGGCGCGCCAGCTCCAGCTGGTACCAGCGGGTGATACCGGCAATCTGGTCACGCTGCGGGGCTTTGGCGGCAATGGTGATCTGCCCGCCGATCTGGTCCTTCTTCTCGAACAGGGTCACGTCGTGGCCGCGTTCGGCAGCCACACGGGCCGCTTCCATACCGGCCGGGCCTGCGCCAACCACCACCACCTTGCGCTTGACGCCGGTGGTCTTCTCGATGATGTGCGGCACACCCATGTATTCACGGGAGGTGGCGGCGTTCTGGATACACAGCACATCCAGGCCCTGATACTGGCGGTCGATGCAGTAGTTGGCACCGACGCACTGCTTGATCTGGTCGATCTGGCCCATCTTGATCTTGGCGATCAGGTGCGGGTCGGCCATGTGCGCACGGGTCATGCCGACCATGTCCACATAGCCGCCTTCCAGAATGCGCGTGGCCTGGTTCGGGTCCTTGATGTTCTGCGCGTGCAGCACCGGGACCTTGACCACTTCCTTGATGCCGGCGGCCAGGTGCAGGAACGGCTCCGGCGGGTAGCTCATGTTGGGGATGACGTTGGCCAGGGTGTTGTGGGTGTCGCAACCCGAGCCGACCACACCGATGAAGTCGAGCATGCCGGTGGCGTCGTAGTACGCGGCGATCTGCTTCATGTCCTCGTGGCTGAGGCCATCGGGGTGGAACTCGTCGCCACAGATACGCATGCCCACGCAGAAGTCGTCGCCGACTTCGGCGCGCACGGCCTTTAGCACTTCCAGGCCGAACTTCATGCGGCCTTCGAAGGTGCCGCCCCATTCGTCGGTACGCTTGTTGACCCGTGGGCTCCAGAACTGGTCGATCATGTGCTGGTGCACGGCCGACAGCTCGACGCCGTCCAGGCCGCCTTCCTTGGCACGCCGCGCAGCCTGCGCGTAGTTGCCGATCACGCGCCAGATCTCTTCCACCTCGATGGTCTTGCAGGTGGCGCGGTGCACCGGCTCACGGATGCCCGACGGCGACATCAGGGTCGGCCAGTTGAAGCCGTCCCAGCGCGAGCGGCGGCCCATGTGGGTAATCTGGATCATGATCTTGGCGCCGTGCTTGTGCATGGCGTCAGCCAGGTTCTGGAAATGCGGGATGATGCGGTCGGTCGACAGGTTGACCGAGGCCCACCACTCCTGCGGGCTGTCGATGGCCACGACAGACGAGCCGCCGCAGATCGCCAGGCCGATGCCGCCCTTGGCCTTCTCTTCGTAATACTTCACGTAGCGGTCGGTGGTCATGCCGCCGTCAGTGGCATAGACCTCGGCGTGCGCGGTGCTGAGTACACGGTTGCGGATGGTCAGTTTGCCGATCTGGATCGGCTGGAACATTGCTTCGAATGCCATGACGCTATCTCCGGCTTACAACGGCTTCGTAACGAACAGGCCATCTTCGTGGCCTTCTTCCGACCCGCCATAGACCTGTTCGGCCACGGTGCGGATCTTGCTGCCGCGGGCAGCGAGAATCTGGTCCATGGCGCCGGCGAACCAGCCGGTGAACATGTAGTCGACCTTGCGCCCGCACTTGCCATAGACGTACACGAACGCGGAGTGCTTGAGCTTGACGCTGCAGGTGCCTTTATCCAGGTCGATGTCCTGGATCTCGAACAGACCCCAGCCACGCTGGCTCAGGCGCTTCATGTAGTGCTCGAACACCGCCACGCCTTCCAGGCCATGGCATTCGGCTTCCTTCTCGCACCAGTGCCAGGCGGACTTGTAACCGGCCTTGTAGAGGATCTCGGCGTAGGCGTCGGCGCCCAGGACTTCTTCGATGCCGATATGGTTGTTGACGAAGAAATGCCGCGGTACATACAGCATCGGCAGGGCGTCGCTGGTCCAGACACCGGTCTCGCTGTCGACTTCGATTGGCAATTGCGGGGCGATCTTGGCCATGGAAACTCAACTCCATAAAAATTTTTGTTTGGATGCCCCGGCGTTGCTGGCAGGGGCTTCAGGCTTGGAGAGCGGCTTACTCGCCCCAGACGTCCTTGAGGACGTTGACCCAGTTCTCGCCCATGATCTTGCGCACCACGCGTTCGGAGTGGCCGCGCTTGAGCAAGGTCTCGGTGAGGTTGGGAAATTCGCCCACGGTGCGAATGCCCAGCGGGTTGATGATCTTGCCGAAGTTGGTCAGGCGACGGGCGTAGCCCTTGTCGTGGGTCAGGTACTCGAAGAAGTCCTGGCCGTGGCCCTGGGTGAAGTCGGTGCCGATGCCGATGGCGTCTTCACCGACGATGTTCATGGTGTACTCGATGGCCTCGGCGTAGTCGTCGATGGTCGAGTCGATGCCCTTGGCCAGGAACGGCGCGAACATGGTCACGCCGACGAAGCCGCCATGGTCGGCGATGAACTTCAGCTCTTCGTCCGACTTGTTGCGCGGGTGCTCCTTGAGGCCCGAAGGCAGGCAGTGCGAGTAGCACACCGGCTTCTTCGACTCGAGGATGACCTCTTCCGAAGTCTTGGAGCCAACGTGGGACAGGTCGCACATGATGCCGACGCGGTTCATTTCGGCGACGATCTCGCGACCGAAGCCCGACAACCCGCCATCGCGCTCGTAGCAGCCGGTGCCAACCAGGTTCTGGGTGTTGTAGCACATCTGCACGATGCCCACGCCCAGCTGCTTGAACACATCGACGTAGGCGATCTGATCCTCGAAGGCGTGGGCATTCTGGAAGCCGAAGAGGATGCCGGTCTTGCCCAGCTCCTTGGCCTTGCGGATGTCGGCGGTGGTGCGTACCGGCATCACCAGGTCGCTGTTGTCGCGGATCAGCTTCTGGCTGGCGGCGATCTGGTCGACGGTGGCCTTGAAGCCCTCCCAGACCGACACCGTGCAGTTGGCCGCAGTCAGCCCGCCCTTGCGCATGTCCTCGAACAGCTCGCGGTTCCATTTGGCAATGATCAGGCCGTCGATGACGATGCTGTCGGCGTGGAGTTCGGCTGGGCTCATCAGGCTGTCCCCTTTTTTGATTTGGGCCGCGCCGAATCTTCTGCCGGCGCTTTGGGGCCAGCATATGCCTGTGCCCCGAGGCGCCCCGATGCAAAAACGACAGGGGGTTTGCCGAAAGCGTCAAACGCGCGCAAGCGCCGCGGTTGGCCCTGCCGAATCCACCGGCCAAGGCCTCGATGGCAGTCCCCGGGGAAGCCATTCCCGCTAAGAGATGTACGAGTTACCAGGCGCAAGGGCGGACTCTAAGGTGACGGCTCCTACCCCGTAAATGGAGCGTCATCATGGTTCACCACGATTCATCACGCGTAAACGTCATGCCCTGGCTGCTGGGCTTGGCATTCGCCGCCGGTCTGTTGAGCACCCCGCAAGCTCAAGCACAACATGTAGGCTGCGAAGCGACCTCCACCGAGAGCTTCAAAAACTACATCCGCCCTGGCTGGCAAGACATTGCCGACTACCCCAACAATCAGCAAAAACTCATCCTCGCGTCGGACCCACAGGCATTTCGCGCCATGACGCAGCACAGTCCTTATAAGGAAGCAGTCAGCACCACCCGATGGAATGCCAACATCGATCGGATCACCGAGCAGATACGCAAGGATCGCCAGGCATCCTATTACGTGCCGTTGATCATCAATGGCGACCTGACAGACTTTGGCCACGGCAACGAACGCAAGGCGATGCAGCGCAAGATGAAGCAAGCCAACGCCAGCCACCCCGGCCCGCTGATGCTGCCCGGCATGGGCAACCACGATTACGACCAGAACGTCGGCGACTGCACCAACAATGGCTGCGCACGAGACTCGGTGTGCGACATGCTCATGTGGGTGAAAACCCTCTCTCCGGCCTCTTTCGACTACCGCTGGGACAATTCGAAGAGGACCCATCGCGGTTCGTTCGCCTACTCGGTGGATGTCGGGCGCGTGCGTGTCGTGCAATTGCACCTCGACCCCACCTATACCCGCCACTTCGAGACCGGGGGTGGATTCGCGCACAACAGGAAGGCACGCTTCTCCATCACCTCGGCGATGGACTGGCTGGAGCGCGACCTGAAAGCCGCCAGCGAGCGAGGGCAGTACGTCATCGTCAATCTGCACAAGCGCAGCGGATGGCAGGACAACACAGTACGCAACGATCGGTTCCGCAAGTTGCTCGAACAGCATAATGTCGTGGCGGTATTCGCCGGCCACCTGCATAACCAGTTAGGCGCTGTGAGTAGCATTGGCAAGGTGCCGGTGTTCCAGACGGGCGCGATGTTGGCCGAAAGCTACCTGCGCGTGACGTTCGATTGGTCGACCTACAAGATGCACGTGGTACCGGTGGCACTGGGTCGCACCCCGCCTGCAACACGAGTGGTCAACCTCCAACGCAAGCCCGATTCGCCGGTAAAGGTCACGCTGTACGCCAAGGCCAAATTCACCGGCTCGCGTTGCGAGGTCACCCTCAAGAGCCCGCAAAGCGTGAATCTGAGAACCCAGGGGGCGTGCTCCTTCCACCCCAAATCCGCCAAGGTTTCGCCACTCCCTGCCGGCCAGCGCTTGTGCTTCGAAAAGGCCGATGGCTCGCGTAATCGTTGTTTCAGTGGCAGCCTGACCCGCGCGTTCGAAACGGCCAACTTCGATCTGCAACCGCAATTACCACCAGGCATGCAGCGCACGACCAAGGGCTACCCAATGAATGGTCATGTCGACAGGCTGGTGTATTCAAAGCCCTGACACCGCCACTGGCCGCTGGATGAACATTTCGTCAGGTAGCTACCGCAACGGCCAACGCTGAGCGAGAATCTCGACCATTCGTCAGCCTGTTGAGGAGAAAAACGGATGAAATCAGTGGCATGGCTGGTACTGCTGGCCGTCATCACGGGAGCCCAGGCAGGCGAGGAAGAAAGCACGCCGTGCGACAACGTCGAGACCGACCAGCAGACGTTCGCCTGTGCGGCGTTCAACAAGCAGACCGCCGAGCGGGAGTTGAACGCCGCCTACGACGACCTGATCCAGCGCATCGGTGACCAGTATGCCGATGCGGCCGACAAGGCCAAGGGCTTGACCGCACACCTGGAAGCCGCGCAAAAGCTGTGGATGCAACTGCGCGATGCCGACTGCAAGGTCGAGACTTATGCCGAGAAGCCGGGCAGCAAAGCGTTCGAGGCGGCATGGAACACCTGCGTGGCGCAGCGCAGCGATGACCGTTCGGAGTATCTGCAGTCCATCGGCCAGCAGTGAACCTGCTCGGGCCTCTTCGCGGGTAAACCCGCTCCTACAGGCCACACGGTCCGTGTAGGAGCGGGTTCACCCGCGAAGAGGCCGGTACAGGACACCATCAAACCGCCCGGGCCACCCGGTCCTCCCGTGGACATCGCTCGAACCGCGCCCGATAGCAGCGGGTAAAGTACGAAGCCGACTCGAACCCACAAGCCACCCCCACCTCCAGCACGCTCATGTCGGTCTGGCGCAACAACTGCCGCGCTTTATCCAGCCGCAACCGCAGATAGAAACCACTGGGCGTGTCGTCCAGGTTCAGCCGAAACAGCCGCTCCAACTGCCGCCGGGTGACTTGCACCGCATCGGCCAGCACCTGGGTATTGAGCGGCTGCTCGATATTGCGCTCCATCTCGCCGATCACCTTCACCAGCTTCTTGTTGCTGAGGCCGTACCGGCTGGCGATCTGCATGCGCTGGTGGTCCTGGCGCGGGCGGATACGGCCGAGCACGAACTGCTCGGACACCTGCACCGCCAGTTCGCTGCCATGGGCCTGGGCGATCAGGTCGAGCATCAGGTCGATCGACGCGGTTCCCCCCGCACAGGTGATGCGGCGCCGGTCGATCTCGAACAACTCCTGGGTCACCTGCAAGCGGGGATAGCGCTCCTTGAACGCATCCAGCGCTTCCCAATGCAGCGTGGCGCGGTATCCATCGAGCAGGCCGGCTTCGGCCAGCACCACCGGGCCGGTGTCGATGCCACCGAGAATCACCCCCTCATGGTCGAGCCGGCGCAGCGCCTGCTGCAGCCGTGGCCCATAACCTGCCAGAGGCTCGAAGCCGGCGACGATCAGCAGCACACCGCCCGGCTCGCCCTCCCCCAGCGCGCCATCGGCATTCACCGACATGCCATTGCTGGCCTGCACGGCACCTCCATCGAGGCTGAGCACGCGCCAGCGATACGACGGCTCCTTGAAGCGGTTGGCCACCCGCAGGGGCTCCAGGGCACTGATGAAGCCCATCGCCGAGAACCCCGGCAACAGCAGGAAGTGAATCAATTGCGGCATCGCTTGCTCCACGGTCGAAGGTGGTCGCCTCCGTGCAAATCTTGGTCGCCAGGGTGCGATTTCCCACCCTGGCGCCAGCGTAGCTTATCCACACGGCCCGCAGAGGCCGCCCTCAATAACAATATGCCCTGCCGATGGAGAGCCACCATGCATCGCTTGATCCGCCGCAGCCTGTTGCCCCTAGCCCTGAGCAGCCTCGTCGCCACCCCGCTTTTCGCCGCCGAGCCCGCGGCCTGCAAGAACGTCCGTCTGGGCGTGGTCAACTGGACCGACGTCATCGCCACCAGCGCCATGGCCCAGGTGCTGCTCGATGGCCTGGGCTACCAGACCAAGCAGACCAGCGCCTCGCAGCAGATCATCTTCGCCGGTATCCGCGACAAGCGCCTGGATATGTTCCTGGGTTACTGGAACCCGATCATGACCCAGACCATCACCCCCTTCGTCGACGCAGGCCAAGTCAAGGTGCTCGACAAACCCAGCCTGGAAGACGCCCGCGCCACCCTCGCCGTGCCCAAGTACCTGTATGACAAAGGCCTGAAGACCTTCGCCGACATCCACAAGTTCGAGAAGGAGCTGGGCGGCAAGATCTACGGCATCGAGCCTGGCTCCGGTGCCAACACCCAGATCAAGGCGATGATCACCAAGAACCAGTTCGACCTGGGCAAGTTCCAGCTGGTCGAGTCGAGCGAAGCCGGCATGCTCGCCGCAGTCGATCGCGCCGTGCGGCGCAAGGAAGCGGTGGTGTTCTTCGGTTGGGCGCCGCACCCGATGAACGTGAATATCGACATGGCCTACCTGGGCGACAGCCAGGACGCCCTGGGCCCGGACGAAGGCCGTGCCACGGTGTGGACGGTGACCGCGCCGGACTACGCCGAACGCTGCCCCAACGCCCACCGGCTGCTGGCCAACCTGAACTTCAGCGCCGAGGACGAGAGCCGCATGATGCAGCCGCTGCTCGACCACAAGGATGCGCTGGCGTCGGCCCGCCAATGGCTCGAGGAACACCCCGAGGACAAGGCTCGCTGGCTTGAGGGAGTGACCACCTTCGATGGCAAGCCTGCTGCGGACAACCTCAAGCTCACCGCCAACTGATCAGGCCCTTTCGCGGGCACGCCCGCTCCCACAGGTCATGCGCATGTCAGGGGCACCTCGGCCCCCTGTGGGAGCGGGCTTGCCCGCGAAAAGGCCAACACCGACACCACAAGGAACCGCCATGAACCAAGACGTCATCATCACCTGCGCCCTCACCGGTGCCGGCGACACCGCCTCGAAAAGCCACCTGGTCCCGGTCACCCCCAGACAGATCGCCGAATCCGCCGTCGAAGCGGCCAAGGCCGGCGCCACCGTGGTCCATTGCCACGTCCGCAACCCCGAGACCGGCCGTTTCAGCCGCGACGTGGCGCTGTACCGCGAAGTCATGGAGCGCATCCGCGAAGCCGACGTCGACATCATCGTCAACCTCACCGCCGGCATGGGCGGCGACCTGGAAATCGGCCCAGGTGAAACACCGCTCGAGTTCGGCCCGGGCACCGACCTGATCGGCCCACTCGAGCGCCTGGCCCATGTCGAAGCGCTGCTGCCGGAAATCTGCACCCTCGACTGCGGCACCCTCAACTTCGGCGATGGCAACTCGATCTATGTTTCCACCCCGGCGCAACTGCGCGCCGGCGCCAAGCGCATCACCGAGCTGGGCGTGAAGGCCGAGCTCGAGATCTTCGACACCGGCCACCTGTGGTTCGCCAAGCAGATGATGAAGGAAGGCCTGCTCGATGACCCGCTGTTCCAGCTGTGCCTGGGCATCCCCTGGGGCGCGCCGGCCGACACCACCACCATGAAGGCGATGGTCGACAACCTGCCGGCCAACGTCACCTGGGCCGGCTTCGGCATCGGCCGCATGCAGATGCCCATGGCCGCGCAGGCGGTACTGCTCGGCGGCAACGTGCGGGTCGGCCTGGAGGACAACCTGTACCTGGACCGTGGCGTGCTGGCCAGCAATGGCCAGTTGGTGGAGCGCGCCACCGAGATCATCACCCGCATGGGTGGCCGCGTGCTCAGCCCGGCCGAGGGCCGGGAAAAGATGAACCTCAAGCGCCGCTGAATCCTTCAACGACCGCTAGCGCGCCACAAACCCTGTGGGAGCGGGCTTGCCCCGCGAACACCGGCACAGCCGGTGCCATGCACCACCGAGCCGCCTGCTTCGCGGGGCAAGCCCGCTCCCACAAGGTTTGGCGCTCATCCCAATAGCTCTGTTCATCCTGAGGATCGATATGCCCTTCATCACCGAAATCAAGACCTTCGCCGCCCTGGGTAGCGGCGTGATCGGCAGCGGTTGGGTCGCACGCGCCCTGGCCCATGGCCTGGACGTGGTCGCCTGGGACCCGGCCCCCGGCGCCGAACAAGCACTGCGAAAGCGCATCGCCAACGCCTGGCCGGCGCTGGAGAAACAAGGCCTGGCGCCAGGTGCATCACCGGACCGGCTGAAGTTCGTGGCCACCATCGAGGAATGCGTGCGCGACGCCGATTTCATCCAGGAAAGCGCGCCAGAGCGCCTGGACCTCAAGCTCGACCTCCACGCGAAGATCAGCGCCGCCGCCAAGCCCGAAGCGATCATCGGCTCCAGCACTTCAGGGCTGCTGCCCAGCGAGTTCTACGAGTCATCCACTCACCCCGAACGTTGCGTGGTCGGCCACCCGTTCAACCCGGTGTACCTGTTGCCACTGGTCGAGATCGTCGGTGGTAATCGCACGGCGCCAGAAGCCATCGAAGCCGCCAAGACCATCTACATCGCCCTCGGTATGCGCCCACTGCATGTGCGCAAGGAAGTCCCCGGCTTCATCGCCGACCGCCTGCTCGAAGCGCTGTGGCGCGAGGCTTTGCACCTGGTCAACGATGGCGTGGCAACAACGGGCGAGATCGACGACGCGATCCGCTTCGGCGCCGGCCTGCGCTGGTCGTTCATGGGCACGTTCCTCACCTACACCCTGGCCGGTGGCGATGCTGGCATGCGCCACTTCATGAGCCAGTTCGGCCCGGCGCTGAAGCTGCCCTGGACCTACCTGCCGGCACCGGAGCTGACCGACAAGCTGATCGACGACGTGGTCGAGGGCACCTCGGAGCAACTGGGTGAACGTAGCATCGCCGCGCTGGAGCGCTATCGTGACGACACGCTGCTGGCGGTGCTGGAGGCGGTGAAAACCAGCAAGGCCAACCACGGCATGGCCTTCGGCGATTGAGGAACCCACGATGCCGGCATTGATCACCTACCGCACCCCGGTCGAGAAGGACTGGGTCGACTACAACGGGCATCTGCGCGATGCCTTCTACCTGCTGATCTTCAGCTACGCCACCGATGCGCTGATGGAGCGCATCGGCCTGGATGCCGATAGCCGTGGCCAAAGCGGCCACTCGCTGTTCACCCTGGAGGCGCACATCAACTACCTGCACGAGGTGAAGCTGGGCACCGAGGTATGGGTGCAGACGCAGATCATCGGCTTTGACAACAAGCGTCTGCACCTTTGCCACAGCCTGCATCGCCATGGGTTCGACCAACCCTTGGCCGTCAGCGAACAGATGCTCTTGCATGTCCAGCTCGCTGGGCCGAGTGCGGCTCCGTTCACGGCAGACAGTCGTTCACATCTGCAACGATTGCTCGACGACCAACAGGATCTCGAACCCGCCCGGTTCGTTGGTCGGCGAATAGCACTCCCTAACCAAGCGCTGGGTTGAAGTCATTCAAGGCAATGATGGCCGAGGTGACACTGCGGTCGACGGCGTCGATATACACGATGTTCGGTTTGCTCCCGTACTCCCGACTATATCGACGCAAGGCTTCCGGGAGGTCGGCATTGGCGAGCTTGGCCAGCGCCAGGGTGTCGGGCGTGGTGAGCACACGAGGGGTCAGGGTCCATGACAGCAGGAACAGGTAGCACTGGCCGAGGCCGGCATACTGCTGCCACTTGCTCAACTGGTCCCCCAACATCCTTCGCAGGTCTGGGGTATTGGAATACTGGTCATACACCGCCAGATCTCCACCCAAGGTACCGTCGCGGTATCGATAGCGACCCGTTTCTTTGGACAGATGCTCGTCGTAGTCGAAGACCATTACCGCCTTGCCACGCAGCTCTCCCAATGGCACGGTCGCAAGGTTGCTCACGGTCGCCTGTCGGAAACGCTTGTCGAATCGCTCTATCTGCTGGTCGAGCAAGCGCTTGGTAACCAGAGGGTCACGTTTGTAGTCGCGGGTTTGGGAGAACTTCAGGATCACGGTCTCACTCGGATTGCTCGTGAGAAAAGCATTCACCGACGCCAACACACTGTCCACGTATTCGCCGCTGCAGCCATAGGCGTCGGTTCGGTGATAGGTCACCAGGCGTTCCTTGTCGTAATCGACACGGATATCGAAGTAACGGGCGCCGTGATTGAGCTGGCCCAAAATGGAATGCAGCTGTGTCCTGGACAACGCCTGGCCAAGTCCTTGCGGATTGCAGTGGCGTGTTTGCCCAAGCCCGGCATCGTGGCTGCCTGGCAGGACAATCCTGTTGAGCGGCGTCGCCGAGCTGAGCAACGACATCCAATTATGGGTATTGGCAACTCGATAGTTGCTGAACTCGAAATGATTGACAGGGTTACTCGCGCCACCACGCTTTACATCCACATGGACCTTCAGGTTGGTGTCCAGATCGAGGCCCTCGATGCGAACTTTGTCACCGCCTATATGGGTGCAGTGGCGTCCACCGAACCACCAGTTGTTACTGGTTCCAGCACGCCCTTGGCCGATATGGACATCATCGAGCCTGATGCGCGCAATACGGCTACCGAGGTTGCCGCCGGTGAGGTGGACGACAAGGTCCACGTTGAACGCAAAGTTCAACTTTCCAGGGGCATGATTGAACGTGCACTGGCCAGCGGATACCCGCTGATTCCACCACGACGCAACGCCGAAAGAGCCTTTGCGCCCTACGTTGAATCGCAACCCGCCGCCTTCGCCGATGCTCTTCTGCTGCCCCACATAGTTATACCCGCTGGGGTCCTGACCCTCCGTAATCGACACGCCGGTCACGAGGCAGGTACCACCCACTACCGTGTACTCCCGTTTGAACGACTTGTCGTCTATATAGGGCGACACGATGAATGCATCATTGTCTCTGTATATCATTGAAAGCTCCTAAGGGTCGGAAGCCTCGCCAACTGCAAGCGAGGTCCCGAAAATAGGAACATGAGAAAAGAATTATTGAATCAACGACGATGTGTAACAGGGTTTTCTACACATAGCGGCAGTATCAACGCACACGAATATCACGTAGGAAATACTTCCCTAGCCCAATAATAAAAAAGCCCCGGAAAGCCGTGAGCATCCGGGGCCAAGAGCGAGCAACATCCACTGTGCATGAATGAGGGTGACCAAACCCTCGGGGACCGTGAATGGTTGCAGTGTGCTGGCTTCCCAACACCCCCTGTTAGCCGGGAGCGACCTGTTCTTAGCCAAATCAGCCATTGCGACATTCTGTCCTTGCCGGCCTGTCGCAGCGGACACAGAATCGGTCGTAAATCACAGCAGCACTCTCTTCGCGATAAAAGGGACAACAGCCATGATGCATGCGGATTTGATTGATCAGGACGACCTGTTGGGCCAGCTGCGCGCGCGCGGGTTCGAGATTCCGGCCGGGGCCAGTGCCGAGCAGGCCTGCGAGGCGGTGGTGCGCGGGCTGACCGAGCCCAACGCCCGGGCACTCAAGGGCATGGTCGAGCAGATGTACACCGGCAGCGCGACCATCCTGCCGGCGGTGCGCCAGGCCATCGACAAGCAATTGCTGCCGGCGTTGGCGCAGTTCAACCAGCGCGCCTGAGGTCTTCTGTTCCGACCCTTTCGCGGGTAAACCCGCTCCTACAGGATCCTCACTGACCGCGAAGGCCGTGCAGCTCCTGCAGGAGCGGGCTTGTTCCGGAAAAGGGCCAGCACTGGCTCAAGCAGGCTCGGCCAGTTTCTCCAGTTCAATGGTCCGATCGAATAACCTGACCAGCCCTTCCTGGTGCGTCACGCCCACCACCGTGCACCCCGGCAGCTCGCGCCTGAGCATCTGCAGCAGCCGCCGGGCACTGCCCAGGTCCAGCTGGCTGGTGGCCTCGTCCAGGTACAAAGTATCGGGCCGATACAACAACGCCCGCGCCAGGCTCAGCCGCTGCTGCTCGCCACCGGACAGCACACGCTCCCACTCCGCCTGCTGGTGCAACTGCGCGATCAAGCCCGTCAACTCCACCTTGCCCAGCACATCGACCAACTGCACATCATCAATCGACCGAGCCTGTGGATAAGCCAGCAGACCGCGCAAACTCATGTGCGGAATGTACGGCTTCTGCGGCAACAGCAGGCTCCGCCCCGCTGGCAACTGCCAGTCGCCCTGGCAATAAGGCCACAATCCCTGCAAGGTGCGCAGGAAGGTGGATTTGCCCAAGCCACTGCGCCCGCCCAGGCGTATCCATTCACCTTGTTCCACACGTAGATCGACCGCTTCGAGCAGTACGCTGCCATCGGGCTTGTACAGCGTCAGTCCCTGAGTGCACAGGGAAGGCCCCTGCTGCGCTTCGGCCACTTGCCGATGGCTCGCGGCAATCGCCTGCTCGAACTGCTCCAGCCGCTGTAACGCCGCGCTCCAGCGCACCAGCTTGTGATACAGCTTGATGAACCAACTGAGCGAGCCATGCACGGCGTTGAAGGCACTGCGAATCTGCATCAGCCCGCCAAGGGTGATGGCCTTGGCGATGAACGCTGGCAAGGCGGCGAACACCGGGATGATCAGGCTCAGCCGCTCGTAGGAAACGGTAAACAAGCTGAGGTTGCGCTCGCGCCCCATCAACTGGCGCCAGTTATCGGCGATGGCACGAAAGCGCTCGGCCAGGTGTTGCCGCTCAACGACCTCGCCCCGGTACAGCGCTATCTGCTCGGCATGGTCGCGCTTGCGCAACAGGCTGGCGCGAAAGTCCGCCTCACGGTGCTCGCGGACGTAGTTCAAGCCATGCAGCGGCTTGCCGATCAGGTGGGTCAGCAGGCTGCCGACCAGGGTGTAGACCAGCACTATCCAGACCAGGTAGCCATGCACCGTGAAGGTCGCGCCTAACAGGCTGAGGGTCTGCACACCTGACAGGTTCCACAGGATCACCACGAAGGCGCCGACCTGCGCCAGGTTGATCACCAGCGATGCCACCAGCTCGATGCTCAACCCGACCACCAGATCGACATCCTGGGCAATGCGTTGATCGGGGTTGTCCGGCTCGCCGCTCAGCCCCAGGCGATAGAAGGCCTGGTCCGCCAGCCAGGCATCGGTCAGACGCCCGGTCATCGCCTGGCGCCAGCGTAGCTCAAGGGCTTTGCGGATGTAGTCCATGGCCACGACGATGAGTACATAACTGCCCAGGTACAACGCGTATTCCCCGACCAGGGCGTACAGGCCCGAGGTATCGAACGCCGCCAAGGTGTCATAGAAGGTCTTGCTCCAGCTGTTGATCAGCACATTGATCTGCACCACCAGCAGGCCCAGGCCAATCACCGCCGTCAGCATCACCCAGGCCGGCCATTGTCGGCGGCTGGCCCAGAACGGGCGGCCGAGGCGGTAGAAGCTACCCAGGGTGCTCACAGCGCCTGCTCCAGCGCACCGGCACTCGGCAGCAGGCGCAACTGCACCTGGTTGTCACGCGGGAACAACTTCCCGGCCTGCCGCTGCAGCTCAGGCAGGGTCAATGCTTCGGCCAGTTGCGCCTGGTTTTGCAGGTAGCGCGGGTCGTGCCAGCGGCGGTCACTGAGGATCAGGCGCTTGAACTGGGTTTGCGGGTCATCGCGGCGTTTGCTCTCCTGGCGCAGGAATTCGGCGCGCTCGGTAGCCAGCCACTGGGCGTCCGGTTGCAAAGTGGCCAAGGTCTGCTGGGCCATGGCCCATAGTTCGTCGACCCGCGCTGGGTCACAGGTGAAGCTGAGGCTGCTTTCGATGCGCTGGGTGTCGGCGTTCAACTCGCTGTCGAAACGCAGGCGATACACACCGGCAGCCTCGCCCCGCAGTTGTGTTTTCAGGCGCTGATTGGCCAGGTCACGCAGTACCGCCACCCGCGCCGCCGCTTCCGGGCTCCAGGCCTGCGGCTGGTAGCTGCTGGCTTGCAGGACGGCACGCGGTTCCAGGGCGATCGCCAAGTCTTCGCGACGCTGGCCAGGCTGTTGCACGGCCTGTTGGCTGGGCAGCGGTGCCGAGCGCGGGAGGGTCGCGAGCAGTTCACCGACCATGTTCTCCAGCGTCTGCGGCGCCACGTCGGCCATCAGGTAATAGGTGACCGGCGCCCCGGCCAGGCGCTTCCAGTCTGCGCTCAGTTGTTCGGCAGTCAATCGTTCCAGGGCGCCGATTTCCGGCGACTGCCAGTGGTCGACGCCGTACTTGAGTAGGCGCTGCCGGCTTTCCTGCTGCCCGCGTACGTCATCCGGACGACTACGCAGGCGTTGCAGCAAGGCGTCGCGCGAGGTGCCGAACAGTTCCGTGTCGATGCTGGCCAGCTGGCTTACCCGGTAGCTCTGCATCAGCGCCAGCAGGTGCTCCGGCGCTGCGCCAAAGTTGAGCTGCAGGCGTTGGGGCTGCTGGTCGAAGCCGAGTGTAGCGCGATGCTCCTGGCGCCAGGTTGCCAAGGCCTGCTGATCCATCCCGGGCAGGCCGCTGTGCATGGCCAGCTGCGCGGCCATCTGCAGGCGCCATGCCGGAGTACCTGCAAGGTGATAGCCAGCGGACGAGTCGACCTGCAGCAGCCACTTGCCCTCCGGGCCCTTGTGCTTGAGCCACACCAGCCGATCACCATTGCTCAGTCGCCAGTGTTCCACGTGCTGCTCGGGAAAGGCCTTGCGCTCGACGATAGCGGCGGCTGGCGGCGCAACGGGCATTTCCAGACGGGGTTTCGAGGCCTGCGTCGGTGCTGCCTGCTCGGGCGCAGGCAGCGCCGTTGCCCTCAGCTTCAGCTGCAGCGACTCGACGTGCGCAACGCTGGGCAGAGCGACAGCGGAGGCACCCGCCGCACTCACCTGCAACACTTGGTCTGGGCTGGCCAGCCAGTGCCGCAGACGCTCGTTCAGGTCATCGAGCGAGATGTCGCCCAGCACCTGCAGATAGCGGGCAGCGGTGGCCTGGCGCTCGGTGACGGCGTTGCCCTGCACAGCCGCGTTGTTGAGTTGCTCCACCCACTGCTCGAATGTACGCGGCGCCTGGTTGGCCATGGTCTTGCCGCCCAGTTGGCGGATGTGTTCACGCTCGCGCTGCACGTCAGCCTCGCTGAAGCCATGCTGGCGCAAGCGCTCGATCTCGGTCAGCAATCGCTGGAGCGCCCGGTCGTGGGCCTGGCCTTCGACCCCAGCGGCGATGCCCAGCACGGTGGAATGCTCGCCGATCAGGGTTTTCTGAGCGATCAGGCTGCGTACGCCCGGCTCGCGGGGCTGGCGACGCAGGCTGTCGAGCATGGCTGCGAGGGTCATGCGGTCGATCAGCCGCTCACGCAGTGCGGCGTGAGTGGTGCCGCGGCTGTCCGGCTCGTGTGAGCGGAACAGCATCGCCACTTGGTTGCTACCTGATTGCGGGTCTTGCAGGCGGAATACCTTCAGCTTCTGGTCCAGCGGCAGTTCACGCTGCTCGCGGCTCGGTACCGGGCCAGCCTTGGCCGAGCCGAATGCCTGCTCGATCTGCGCCAGCATCGCTTGTGGGTCGAAGTCACCCACTGCCGACAGCACCATGTTGTTAGGCAGGTACCAGCGGGCCTGGTATGCCTTCAGACTCTCCAGGCGGGCAGAGCGAATCGCCGCCTCGTTGCCGATGGTGCGATGCCCGGGATAACGCGAACCGGTACGCTGCGAGGCGGTACGTTGCTCGTTCATGCGCTGGGCCACGCCCAGGCCGCCGCGCCATTCCTCGATCACGATCGGCCGCTCGCGCTCCAGGTCCTGCTCGTCGTAGTCATGGGCGAAGGCCAGGTCGGCCAGAACCTGCAATGCCTGCGGGGCCTGACGAACGCCCGCTGGAGGGCCGATCAGGTACTGGGTACGCTCGTAGTTGGTCACCGCATTGAAGTGGCGGCCCTGCACCCAGCCGAAATCGGTCATGCGCTGGCGCAGGTCATGGTCGGCGCCGGCACGGCTGCGAAAGGCCAGGTGCTCGACCATGTGCGCGACGCCGACCTGGTCGTCGGCCTCGTCCACGGAACCCGCCTTGACCGTCAGGCGCAGGTCCAGGCGGCCAGGCTGCGAGGTTTCCCGTACCAATCGGTAGGCCAAGCCATTGGCCAACTGGCCATGCACCACGCGGGTGTCCCAGGGCAATGGGGCATCGGCTTCGGGCAGCGAGGTGCAGGCACCAAGCAGCAGCGGCCCGAACAGGCCGGCAATGAGCTTTTTCATCAGGTTATCCATGTTCTTGTAGAAGGTCAGAAGCGGTAGCCGACTTCCAGCCAGTACTGGCGCCCCACCTCGTAGCTGACCACGCTGGTCGAGGTGCGGCTGGCGATCTTGTTCACCTGGTCGGTGACGTTGGTAATGTCGACGTTGACGAAGAACGCCTGCTCCTTGCCGGTGGGAATATCCCAGGCCAGGCGCATGTCCCAGGTCGGTGCGCCCGGAGTGGCGACGGTTTCGTAGCGGCTGTACGTCTTGCCGTCGACTTCCGCGTCGGGGCTGACCTTGACCACTTGGTCGTAGGGGCCGCGGTAACGGAAGAAGTTGCTCACCGACAGGTGCCATTGGGGAATGTCGGTGATGGTCACCAGGCGCGCAGTCCACGGCCGGTTGAAGTCGCTGGCCGGCAGTTCCTCGTAAGGCACCAGCTTGCCGTCGTAGTAGACCGGCTCGTTGTCCATCTCTTCGCGATCCACCCCGGCTTCATAGGTGAAGCCATGGGCGCCCTTGCTCTGCGACCAGTCCAGCGCCAACTGCACGCTGGTGCTGGTGCCACCGAACCTCAGCGGTTGCAACGGGGTGACCGTGAGGCTGATGTTCTCGCTCTTGCTGGTGCCGGCGTTGAGGTAGACGTAGTAGTTCTTGCTGTAGCCGGCCGGGATTTCCGCTTCGTCCAGGTTGTAGTAGGGCTGGGTTCGGTAGATCTGGTCGTGGCCCTTGCGGTTGATGTACTTGAGCTGGAAGTCGGTGTTCAACCAGCGCTGGTTGATCCCAAGCATCAGCTCGTCATCGTAGGGGATGTCCATGCTGCGGAACTGGCTGGTGTTGAGGTTGCGGCTGGCCAGGGTCCAGTCATCGGCCTGCTGGGCACGGGTGTAACGGGCGGTGAAGGTGTCGCGCCCGTCGGCCAGGCGGTACTTGAACAGGTTGCGACCGTAGTAGCGGTTGGCGCCGAACACCAGCACGGTGCTGCGGTCGCCGAAGAAGTCGTAGTCACCGGCCAGGCGCGGGGCCAGGGTCTTCTTCTCCATGTAGTCGTCGCCCTCGAAACGCAGGCCCGGGCGCAGGGTGAGGTTGCCATAGCCGATCTCGTCCTGGACGAACAACGCGTACTGCTTCTGGTCCATCTGCAGGCGGCCGGCGCTGTAGACCATCATCGCCGATGCCCACTGGCGAGTGTCGCCACTGAGCTGCGTGCCGACCGAACACCCCCGGTCGTCGCCGCACGACGCGCCGTTGTCGCGCTTGAAGGTGGTGTAGGCCACGGCATCGTCTTCGCGTTCCCAGGTGGCACGTTGGTAGCCGAGCTCCAGGCCGGTGCTCAGGCTATGCTGGGTCGGGCCGACAGCGAAGGTCTGCCAGTCGGCCTTGAGTTTGTAGTCGAGGCCGCGCTGGGTCTGCTGCAAGCTACCGTAGCCACCTTGCTGACTGCGCGCCGTGGCGCGGTCGGGGTTGCCCCAGTCCTTGCTGGTGGACCAGTACCAGTTGTAGTACTCGTCGCTGTCGGAATCGCGCGAGGCATATAGGTCGGTCAGCGCCAGTTGCTGGGTCCAGCGGGCACTGTCGCCCTCGTAGATGGCTTTGAGCGAGGCCTGCCAGCCGCCGTTGATGTTGGTGAAACCGGAATCGCGGCTGTCCTCGCGGAAGTAGGTGTTTTCCTGGGGCGCGTAGACGATCGAGGTGTCCAGGGTCAGCCGGTCGTTGATGTTCCAGTAGGTCTTGAGCAGGAAGTTGTCGAGGGAGCGGGTCTGCTCCTGCTCGTTGTCGTTGTTGGGGCTGTTGTAGCCATTCTTGTAGGTGCGCAGCGGCAGGTACGAGCGCTTCTGGGAAAAATTCAGCAGCGCGCCGAAGTCTTCGTTGAGATGGCCTTCGAGGGTACCGCGCACGGTGGTCTTCTTGAACTCGGGCTGGCTCTGCTCGCTGGAGGAGTTCTCGAAGCTTTCCTTGTCTTCGCCACTGATGTGGTAACGGGTCCACTCCGAGCGACTCATGGCGTAGGAGATCTTGCCGTGCAGGTCCTGGGTGGGGCGCCGGGTGATGGCGTCGACCACACCGCCATTGAAGCCGCCGTATTCCACTGGCACGTTGCTGTCGTAGACCTTGATCTCTTCGAGCAGGTCGGCATCCAGGGCGATGCCGTGGGAGCGGCTGGGCGTGGAGTCGAACTGGCGGGTGTCGTTGTAGGTGTGGGAACCGGGGTCGAGGTCATTGTTGATCGAAATACCGTCGATCATGAAGTTGTTCTGGTAGAACTTGGCGCCGTTGATGCTGATGTCGGCGGGGTCGATCTCGCCGGGAGTGCTGGAGCTTTTCTGGTCGCTGCTGAACTGCACGTTGGGATGCATCTGCAGGATCGTGGTGATGTCGCCGTTGGCACCGGGGAAGGCCTGGATGGCCTTGCGGTCGACGACCGTGGCGCCCATGAAGCTGTTTTCCTCGGTATTGCCGAGGATCATCGTGTTGTGCAACTCCACCACGCCGTCGTCGGCTTGCAGCAGGCGAAACATCAGTGCGCCGTATTCGTAGTCCCAGGTGATGCCGGTGCCCAGCAGCAGCTGCGCCAGGGCGGCCTCGTTGCTGAGCTGGCCGCTGACCGTGGTGGACTGCAGGCCGTCGAGCAGGTCGGGGTCGACCGTGACCTGCAGGCCGCTTTGCTGGCCGAAGGTGATCAGCGCGATGGCGAGTTTCTGTGCCGGAATATCGAAGGGGTGGACCTGGGCCAGCACCGAACGTGGTGCGGCCTCGGGCTCGGCCTGCGCGGGCAGTGCCGCCATGGCGCAGCTGAAACCGAGCAGGCCCACGCCCACCCCATGCTTCAGGCGCAACGACCAATCCCGCGCGCTGCGCGGCTTCCGGCTTGTTGTCTGGATCATCCCACATCCCCGCACCCAGGCAGTCGCCGGGGCAAAAAATTGAATACGAATCGATATCAGTTATTGCGCGCGGGGAAGAAGACGGGGCAGTGCGGGGAATTTTCAGAAAATTGTGAAATTATTTTTTCAGAGGGGGATTTGGGGCTGCTGTGCAGCGGCCCCAGGACGCTCAAGGCTTGCTCAGCACCAACAGCCAAGGCCCATAGCTGCGCACCTCGCCCCCATGCGGGCGGACGAGGGCGCGCAACGCCGTCTCGGGCTTGCGCAGGTCATACACGCCGGTAACGCGCTTTTCGCCCAACGCCTGGTCACGCAACAGCACCTTGCCCGGCAGATAGCGCGCCAACGCTTGCACCAACTCGGCCACCGGTTGGTCATCGGCGATCAGTTGCCCCTGGCGCCAGGCAGCCACCTGCGACGGCACGAATGCCTGAACCTGCGCCAGCCCATCGCGGTAGCGCAGCCGCTGCCCGGCCGTGAGTGCCCCCGCCAGCACATGGGCGCCCTGCTCATCCGCGACCCGCACCGACCCATGCTGAACATCCACCCCCACCCGACCCGGGCGGAGCTCGACGTTGAAGGCGGTGCCGGTCACAGTCACCTCGATGGCCTCGGCATGCACCCGGAACGGCTTGCCCTTGTCAGGTTTCACCTCGAAGAAGGCCTGGCCGGTCAGCAACCTCACGTCACGCCGAGCACCGGAGTAGTCGACGGCGATAGCAGTGTCGCTGTCCATCTGCACCACGCTGCCGTCGACCAGGGTCACGTCGCGCGTCTCACCCTGCCCGGTACGGTAGTCGGCCTGCAAGCGCAGGCTCAGCGACGGCGCCACCGCGACCAGCAGGCAGGCGGCCACCGCAGCGCCCAGCCACCAGCGCCGCCGCCGTGCAGGCAGTTGCACCACGGGCGCCTTGGGCCAGTGTTGTGTGGTGGTCGGGGCCAATTGCCCGGTCAGTTGCCAGACACGCTCGGCCTTGCGGTAGGCCTCGGCATTGGCCGCGTCGCTGGCGCGCCACTGCTCGAACATCTCACGTAGATGTGGGTCGTGTGGCGCCTGTTGCAGGCGCATGAGCCAATCCAGTGCCTGCTCGCGGCGGCTGGTGATGAGATCTGCTGACGTCATGTCCGGCGTGACTCCTGGTGGCTCGAAGGTGCGGAGGCCGCGCAGGGTCGCACAGAGTTGCCCCGCTCGGCAAAAGACGCAGCAGCGCGGGCTTTTTTCACAGATCATCCTCCAGACAGGCCATGCAGTGGTTCAGGGCATCGCGCACCAGTTGATGCACCAGGCTGACCGAAACATTCAGGTGGTTGGCCACTTCTTGCAAGGTATGCCCGCCCAGGCGATGCATCTCGAAGGCGACGCGGGTGCGCTCGGGCAGATCCTCGAGGGCGCGGCTGAGCACGCTGAGCTCGTTCTGCTGGGTCACTGCCTGCTCGGGCGAGGCGCTGCTGGAGGGCAGCTCGGCAAGGATCTGGTCGCCATCGGGCTGGGCTTTTTCGGTGGCGCTGCGGCGCGTCTGGTCCAATGCCAGGTTACGCACGATGCGGTACAGGTAGCTGACCGGGTGACGGATGTCGACATCGTCGTGCTGGCGGCTGAAGCGCAACCAGGCTTCCTGCACCACATCCTCGGCACGGGCGCGGCAGCCGACGATCGGCGCGGCATAGTCGAGCAATGCCGCCCGATGGGCCAGGTAGAGCTGGAGTTTGTCGTCCGCCACGGGGTGGGTTGCCAGTGTGTTTCGAGGGCGGCGATGTTACCCGTAGTCGAGAATCATTATCAATACATGGATTGTGTTGCCTGTGCGGGCCTCTTCGCGGCTAACGCCACTCCTACAGGGATCGTGTAGGAGCGGCTTTAGCCGCGAAGCAGGCGACGTGGTCTCAGAGCCTCACACTGGCGAACGTCGACTCGTTGCGCGCCTGGCTCAACGCCCCCAGCGGCCCGCTGTGCGGCGACAGGGTCATGGCCTGCGGGATTGGCATCATCGCCACCTGCTGCGCGGTGTTGGAGCCCACGCGCTCGTCACGCGGCGGAATGCCGAAATACTCGCGGTAGCACTTGGAGAAGTGCGGCGTGGACACGAAACCACACACCGACGCCACCTCGATGATCGACATCGGGGTCTGCTTGAGCAGCTGCCGCGCGCGGATCAGGCGCAGCTTCAGGTAGTAGCGCGACGGCGAGCAATGCAGGTACTTCTGGAACAGCCGCTCGAGCTGACGCCGCGATACCGACACGTACACCGCCAATTCGTCGAGGTCGATCGGCTCTTCGAGGTTGGCCTCCATCAGCGCGACGATTTCCTGCAGCTTGGGCTGGTTGGTGCCGAGCATGTGCTTGAGCGGCACGCGCTGGTGGTCCTGCTCGTTGCGGATGCGCTCGTAGACGAACATCTCGGAGATCGCCGCCGACAGTTCGCGGCCATGATCGCGGCTGATCAGGTGCAGCATCATGTCCAGTGGTGCGGTGCCGCCGGAGCTGGTGAAGCGGTTGCGGTCGAGGGTGAACAGGCGGGTGCTCATGTTCACCCGCGGGAAGGCTTCCTGCATGGCTGCCAGGCACTCCCAATGCACGCTGCAATCGAAACCGTCGAGCAAGCCGGCGCAGGCCAGCGCCCAGCTGCCGGTGCACACCGCTCCCAGGCGGCGCGACTGGCGGGCCTGGGCCTGCAGCCAGGTGACGTGCTCACGGGTGACGCTGCGCTGGATGCCCACGCCGCCGCAGACGATCACGGTGTCGATGGGCGGAGCACTGTGCATGGCGGCATCGGGAGTGATCTGCAGGCCATCGCTGGCCCAGACCTGGCCGCCATCGGCGGTCAGCGTGTGCCAGCGGTACAGCTCGCGGCCGGACAGCTGGTTGGCCATGCGCAGCGGCTCCACGGCCGATGCCAGGGAAATGAGGGTGAAGTTGTCCAGAAGGAGAAACCCGATGGACTGCGGGGCTGTGCGGTTCTGGGTTGGATTCCCGGAGGTGTACGACGTCATCGCGATTTCTCCTCACACAAATGCTGGGGTGTGCCTCAGGCGAGCACTGATTCTTGTTATGGCCTCGGTTTCGTATGCCGGGGCTGGTGGCCAATCTCAACGCAAACGCCGTGCCTGAAATTGAACGGCTGTCCAAAAAAACCTGAAAACGACGCCTGCATCAGGCAAATCAGGTGCTTCGTTGGATGTTGGCCAGTCATCGCAAACAGGCGTGCTAGCGCGCTGCGTGTAACGGCTGAGCAATTTGGTGACACGCGCAGTGTAGGTTGCCCAGAAACGACACTCTTGAGTGTCACCGACAATGCCCATGCTGATTACGACAGGCGACGATCGGTCGGGATGAGTGGTGCACCAGGAAGGGGCGCGATGGGCGCGCAGTGCACAGGATGGATCGGTGGAAGGCCATTCGCGGGTGAACCCGCTCCTACAGGATCGCGGGTTACCTGTAGGAGCGGGTTTACCCGCGAAGAGGCCTTCGAGGCTAACTCAACGACTCAGCATTCGATGACGCTGACCGCCAGGCCACCGCGCGAGGTCTCTTTGTACTTGTCGTGCATGTCGGCGCCGGTGTCGCGCATGGTGCGGATCACCTGGTCGAGGGAGATGAAATGCTCGCCATCGCCACGCAGGGACATCTGCACGGCGTTGATCGCCTTCACCGCGGCAATCGCGTTGCGCTCGATGCACGGCACCTGGACCAACCCGCCGACCGGGTCGCAGGTCAGGCCGAGGTTGTGCTCCAGGGCGATCTCGGCAGCGTTCTCCACCTGCGCCGGGGTCGCCCCGAGCACCTCGGCCAGGCCAGCGGCGGCCATGGCGCAAGCCGAACCGACCTCGCCCTGGCAACCCACCTCGGCACCGGAAATCGACGCGTTCTTCTTGCACAGGATGCCCACCGCGGCAGCGCCGAGGAAGAAATCGACCACGCTGGATTCGTCCACTTCATCACTGAAGCGCATGTAGTAGTGCAACACCGCCGGGATGATGCCGGCCGCGCCATTGGTGGGCGCGGTCACCATGCGCCCGCCGGCGGCGTTCTCCTCGTTGACCGCCAGGGCGAACAGGTTGACCCACTCCATCGCGCTCATGGTCGAGCCGATGACGTTGGGCTTGCCGATCTCCTGCAGGCTGCGGTGCAGCTTGGCGGCGCGGCGGCGCACATTGAGGCCGCCAGGCAAGATACCCTCGTACTTGAGGCCGTTGGCGACGCATTCCTGCATGGCGTCCCAGAGCTTGTGCAGGCCGGCGCGAATCTCTGCCTCGCTGCGCCAGACCTTCTCGTTGGCCATCATCAATTGCGACACGCTGAGGTCGTTTTGCTTGCACAGGCGCAGCAGTTCGGCGGCGCTGTTGAAATCGTACGGCAGCACCGTCTGGTCGGCGTCCAGCACGCCACTGGCGGCCTGCGCCTCGTCGACCACGAAACCACCACCGACCGAGTAGTAGGTGTCGCGGTGCAGCTCGCCCTGTTCACCCTCGGCAATCAGGGTCATGGCGTTGGGGTGATAGGGCAGGTTTTCGTCCAGCAGCAGCATGTCGCGGGCCCAGACGAACTCGATGGGCAGGCGGTTATCCAGCAGCAGGGTGTCGGTTTCGCGCAGGTCGGCGATACGCGGGACGATCTGCGTCGGGTCGATGGCGTCGGGCCATTCGCCCATCAGGCCCATGATGGTGGCGTTGTCGGTGCCGTGACCGACCCCGGTGGCCGACAGCGAGCCATACAGGCGCACCTCGATCCGCTTGACCCGTTCCAGCTCGCCGCGCTCGCGCAGCCCCTGGACGAACAACGCACCGGCCCGCATGGGCCCCACGGTGTGCGAGCTGGAAGGCCCCACCCCGATCTTGAACAGGTCGAACACGCTGATGGCCATTGTCGAAACACCTCTTGCTGGGCTTGTCTCTGCGCGCCATGCGCAGGGCGGGGCAACTGCTAGGCTGATAGCTGCGAGCCGCCAGGAATGCACGCATCATCGGGCTTTTGCCTACCCCCTCGCCGTCTGCAACCGACGTACTTTTGTCCAGCTGCGCCGCTGGCTTTTCGGCCATCCGAGCGCCGCTTTCCAGCGGCCGGATGACGCAAAAACGCGGCTGCAGGGGTAGAAGAATCCATAAACGACATCGCTCGTACTGGATGCGACCCGTTACGTACTGGTTACGACCCCACCAGTAGGCGATTGCCCGGCGCTGGAGGATTATCGAAAGCGACTCGTAAAGCACGGCCACGCAACCTGCCCTCTGCAGGCCTGGTCGACCGGACCGTGAGAACGCCCGGCGACCCATGCGAACCCGAAGACAAAATCACAGGAGTCCATCCATGAAAGGTTCACCCTCGCTGTTGCTGGTTGCGTTGCTGAGTGCTCCGCTGCTGGCCCAGGCCGCCGAACCCGAGCAGTGCCGGACGGTACGCTTCTCCGATGTCGGCTGGACCGACATCACCGTCACCACGGCGACCACCAGCGTCGTGCTCGAGGCCTTGGGCTACAAGACCCACACCACGATGATCTCGGTACCGGTGACCTACAAGTCGCTGGCCACCGGCAAGGACCTGGACGTGTTTCTCGGCAACTGGATGCCGACCATGGAGAACGACATCAAGCAATACCGCGACGCCGGCACCGTGGAAACCGTGCGCGCCAACCTGGAGAACGCCAAGTACACCCTGGCTGTGCCCCAGGCGCTGTATGACAAGGGGCTGAAGGATTTCAGCGACATTGCCAAGTTCAAGAAGGAACTGGACGGCAAGATCTACGGCATCGAGCCCGGCAACGATGGCAACCGCACCATCCAGAGCATGATCGACAAGAACGCCTTCGGCCTGAAGGACGCCGGTTTCAAGATCGTCCAGTCCAGTGAGGCCGGCATGCTGTCGCAGGTCGACCGGGCGCAGAAGCGCGGCGAGGCATTGGTGTTCCTGGGCTGGGAACCGCACCCGATGAATACCCGCTTCAAGATGCAGTACCTCACCGGCGGGGACGAGTTCTTCGGCCCCGACTTCGGCAAGGCCACCGTGCTCACCAACACCCGCAAGGGCTACGTGGATGAATGCAGTAACGTCGGCCAGCTGCTGAAGAACCTGTCGTTCGAACTCAAGGATGAAAGCACCATGATGGGCTATGTCCTGGACGACAAGATGAAGCCCGAGGCGGCCGCCAAGAAGTGGCTGAAAGACAACCCCGCCAAGCTGGACACCTGGCTCGCTGGCGTCACCACCGTGGATGGCAAACCCGGCCTCGAGGCGGCCAAAGCCAAGCTCGCTCAATAACGTAATACGCCGTAGCGCTACCTCGGGGCGGGACCGTGCCCGCCCCGGACTGATTTCAATCTTTGCAGGTGGAAGCTCGCTATCATGCTCATCGATCAAAAAATACCCCTGGGCCAGTACATCGCGTCGTTCGTCGAATGGCTGACCCAGAATGGCGCCGATTATTTCGACGCCATCGCCCAAGGCCTGGAATTCATGATCCATGGCGTCACCAGTGCCCTGACCTGGTTCAACCCCTACGTCCTCGTCGCCCTGTTCGCCGCCCTCGCGCACCTGATCCAGCGCAAGTGGGCGCTGACCGTGTTCGTCGCCCTCTCCTTCCTGCTGATCCTCAACCTGGGCTACTGGCAGGAAACCATGGAAACCTTGGCGCAGGTCACCTTCGCCACGGTGGTCTGCGTGGCCATCGGCGTGCCGCTGGGCATCGTCGCCGCGCACAAGCCGATGTTCTACACCGCCATGCGCCCGGTACTCGACCTGATGCAGACCGTGCCGACCTTCGTCTACCTGATCCCGACCCTGACCCTGTTCGGCCTGGGCGTGGTGCCGGGGCTGATCTCGACGGTGGTGTTCGCCATCGCCGCGCCCATCCGCCTCACCTACCTGGGCATCTGCGACGTGCCGCAGGAGCTCATGGACGCCGGCAAGGCGTTCGGTTGCTCGCGCCGCCAGCTGCTCACCCGTATCGAACTGCCGCACGCGATGCCGAGCATCGCCGCCGGCGTCACCCAGTGCATCATGCTGTCGCTGTCGATGGTGGTGATCGCCGCCCTGGTGGGCGCCGACGGCCTGGGCAAACCTGTGGTCAACGCACTGAACACCGCCGATATTTCCCTGGGCTTCGAAGCAGGCCTGGCGATCGTGTTGCTGGCAATCATGCTCGACCGTATCTGCAAGCAACCGGAGCTGCCGGTAAGGGGTGAAGCATGAGCATCATTCGATTCGAAGACGTCGACGTCATCTTCTCCAACAAGCCGCGCGAAGCCCTGGCGCTGCTCGACAAGGGCCAGAGCCGCGAGCAGATCCTCAAGCAGACCGGCCTGGTGGTGGGCGTCGAAAAAGCCAACCTGGACATCAACAAGGGCGAGATCTGCGTGCTGATGGGCCTGTCGGGCTCGGGCAAGTCGAGCCTGCTGCGCTGCATCAATGGCCTCAATACCGTGAGCCGCGGCAAGCTGTTCGTCGAGCACGAAGGCAAGCACATCGACATCGCCCACTGCACGCCGGCAGAGCTGAAGATGATGCGCACCAAGCGCATCGCCATGGTGTTCCAGAAGTTCGCCCTGATGCCCTGGCTGACGGTGCGCGAGAACATCAGCTTCGGCCTCGAGATGCAGGGCCGCCCGGAAAAGGAGCGGCGCAAGCTGGTCGACGAGAAGCTCGAACTGGTCGGCCTGACCCAATGGCGCAACAAGAAGCCCGACGAGCTCTCCGGCGGCATGCAGCAGCGCGTGGGCCTGGCCCGGGCATTGGCGATGGATGCCGACATCCTGTTGATGGACGAACCATTCTCGGCGCTCGACCCGCTGATCCGCCAGGGTTTGCAGGACGAGTTGCTTGAATTGCAGCGCAAGTTGAGCAAGACCATCGTGTTCGTCAGCCACGACCTCGACGAAGCGCTGAAGCTGGGCAGCCGCATCGCCATCATGAAGGACGGGCGGATCATTCAGTACAGCAAGCCGGAAGAAATCGTGCTGAACCCGGCCGACGAATACGTGCGTACCTTCGTCGCGCATACCAATCCGTTGAACGTGCTGTGCGGTCGCAGCCTGATGCGCAGCCTGGACAACTGCAAGCGGGTCAATGGTTCGATATGCCTCGATCCGGGTGGCGATTCGTGGATCGACCTGGGCGAAGGCAACTCGATCAAGCGAGCGCGTCAGGGGCAGAACGGGCTGGACATGCAGAACTGGGCGCCAGGGCAGGCCGTGGAAGGCTTGGGCCGCAAGCCGACGTTGGTGCATGCCGACATTGGCATGCGTGAAGCGCTGCAGATTCGTTACCAGACGGGGAACAAGCTGGTGCTGCAGGAGAATGACAAGGTGGTGGGGATTCTTGGGGATACCGAGCTTTACCATGCTTTGCTTGGCAAGAATCACGGGTGATGCAATTGGGGCCGCTTTGCGGCCCATTCGCGGCTAAAGCCGCTCCTACAGGGAATCACGAGGATGCGATTGGGGCTGCGTTGCAGCCCATCGCGGCGCAAGGCCGCTCCTACAGGGGAACGCGTATCCCTGTAGGAGCGGGCTTGCCCGCGAAGGGCTGCAAAGCAGCCCCAATCGATGGTTCAGCGCACCACGATCCCGCGCGAAGCCATGTAGGCCTTGGCCTCCGGCACCGTGTACTCGCCAAAGTGGAAGATACTGGCCGCCAGCACCGCGCTGGCATGCCCTTGCAGAATCCCGTCCGCCAGGTGCTGCAGGTTGCCCACACCACCCGAGGCGATCACCGGAATCCCCAACGCATCGCTGATGGCACGGGTCACGCCCAGGTCGAAGCCGTTCTTCATGCCGTCCTGGTCCATGCTGGTCAGCAGGATCTCACCGGCACCCAGGCCTTCCATCTTCTTCGCCCATTCAACGGCGTCCAGCCCGGTCGGTTTGCGCCCGCCATGGGTGAAGATCTCCCAGCGCGGCTCCTCGCCGGCTGCCGATACCTTCTTGGCGTCGATCGCGACAACGATGCACTGCGAACCGAAACGGTCCGCCGCTTCACCGACGAACTCCGGGTTGAACACCGCGGCGGTGTTGATCGAAACCTTGTCGGCACCGGCATTGAGCAGGTTGCGGATGTCCTGCACGGTGCGCACGCCACCGCCCACGGTCAGCGGGATGAACACCTGGCTGGCCATGCGCTCGACCGTGTGCAGGGTGGTGTCGCGGCCATCGACGCTGGCGGTGATGTCGAGGAAGGTGATTTCGTCGGCACCCTGCTCGTTGTAGCGACGGGCGATTTCCACCGGGTCGCCGGCGTCACGGATGTTCTCGAACTTGACGCCCTTGACCACCCGGCCGTTGTCCACGTCCAGGCAAGGGATGATGCGCTTGGCCAGTGCCATGGTTCAGTCCTCAGCCTTGATAGTTGTCGCAGAAGGCCTGGGCCTCGGCGACATCCAGGGTGCCTTCGTAGATGGCGCGGCCAGTGATGGCGCCGATGATGCCAGGGGCCTTGGCGTCCAGCAGGGCCTTGATGTCACCCAGGTTGTGGATGCCGCCCGAGGCGATCACCGGGATCGAGGTGGCTTCGGCCAGGGCCTTGGTGAAGGGCACGTTGCAGCCCTGCATCATGCCGTCCTTGGCGATGTCGGTGTAGACGATCGCCGAGACGCCATCGGCCTCGAAGCGCTTGGCCAGGTCGATGACCTGCACCGAGCTGACCTCGGCCCAACCGTCGGTGGCGACGAAGCCGTCTTTCGCATCCAGGCCGACGATGACCTTGCCCGGGAAGGCCTTGCACGCTTCGGCGACGAACTCGGGCTGCTTGACCGCCTTGGTGCCGATGATCACGTAGCTGACGCCGGCCTTGACGTAGTGCTCGATGGTTTCCAGCGAGCGAATGCCGCCGCCGATCTGGATCGGCAGGTTCGGGTAGCGTTTGGCGATGGCGGTGACCACCTCACCGTTGACCGGCTGGCCTTCGAAGGCGCCGTTGAGGTCGACCAGGTGCAGGCGGCGGCAGCCACCCTCGACCCACTTGGCGGCCATGCTCACCGGGTCGTCGGAAAACACCGTGGAGTCTTCCATGCGGCCTTGGCGCAGGCGCACGCAGGCACCGTCCTTCAGATCGATAGCGGGGATAATCAGCATCTTGGGAACCTGTCTGTTCTTGGGGTTTCAGGGCTTTTCGAGCGCCCACAGATCGCTTTCGATGCTCTCGAACCGCTCCTTGAGGTGCAGCTGAACATCGGCAATCGCCCTGTTGTAGTAATGGGGTGCAATTTCTTTGCTGAACAGCTCGAGGACCTCGGCCACCTCGAACGACCCGAGCTCCAGCTCGAAGCGGTCTTCGAGGAAGCGCTTCAAGGTGTCGAGCGCCTCGCGCTCCTGCTCGGGGGCCAGGGTGATGACTGGGGCCTTGGTCTTCGATCGGCTCATTTACCAGCGCCCGTCCCAGGCCACGAAGTTCTGCAGCAGTTGCAGGCCATGGGTGTGGCTCTTCTCCGGGTGGAACTGCACGGCAAAGCGCGAACCGTCGGCCAGCGCGGCGGCGAAGTCGACGCCATAGTGGCCGCGACCGACCACCTGGCCTGGCTTGCCGGCATTGATGTAGTAGCTGTGCACGAAATAGAAGCGCGCGCGATCGGAAATGTCATGCCACAGCGGGTGGTCGATGGTCTGGCTGACTTCGTTCCAGCCCATGTGCGGCACCTTGAGGTGCTCGCCGTCTTCCTGCAGGCCCTTGCCGAAGAACTTCACCTGGCCAGGGAACAGGCCGATGCAATCGACGCCTTCGTTCTCTTCACTATGCTCGAGCAGCGCCTGCATGCCGACGCAGATGCCGAGAAACGGACGGTCCTGGCTGACCTCGCGGACCAGGCTGTCGAAGCCCAGGCGGCGGATCTCGGCCATGCAGTCGCGGATCGCGCCGACACCTGGGAACACCACGCGGTCGGCTTCGCGGATCACTGCGGCGTCGCTGGTGACCAGCACCTTGCCGGCGCCCACGTGCTCAAGCGCCTTGGCTACCGAATGCAGGTTGCCCATGCCATAGTCGATTACGGCTACCGTCTGCATTTACAGGCACCCTTTGGTCGACGGCATCTGCCCCGCCATGCGCTCGTCGAGGGTCACGGCCATGCGCAGCGCACGGCCGAAGGCCTTGAACACGGTCTCGATCTGGTGGTGGGTGTTGTGGCCACGCAGGTTGTCGATGTGCAGGGTCACCAGGGCGTGGTTGACGAAGCCCTGGAAGAACTCCTGGAACAGGTCGACATCGAAGCCGCCGACGCTGGCGCGGGTATATGGCACGTGCATCTGCAAGCCTGGGCGACCGGAGAAGTCGATGACCACGCGCGACAGCGCTTCGTCCAGCGGCACGTAGGCATGGCCGTAGCGGAAGATGCCTTTCTTGTCGCCGATGGCCTGGGCGAAGGCCTGGCCGAGGGTGATACCGACGTCTTCGACGGTATGGTGATCGTCGATATGCAGGTCGCCCTTGCACTCGATATCCAGGTCGATCAGCCCGTGGCGAGCGATCTGGTCAAGCATGTGTTCAAGGAACGGCACGCCGATATCGAATCGGGCCTTGCCACTGCCATCGAGGTTGATCGAGCACTTGACCTGGGTTTCCAGGGTATTGCGCTCGACGGAAGCCTTACGTTCGACCATCACCAGCTCCGCAAAATCATTGGGCGAAAAGGGCTCCATTATAGGCCCAGAACGCGCCGGCTTGAAACGCGGATGACATATGGCAAGGCAAGGAATTGCGGGGATGGACGGGCCTACAGGTCTATACAACCGGGTAATTGGGGCTGCTTTGCAGCCCATCGCGGCGCAAGGCCGCTCCTACAGGGGATCGCGTAATCCCGGCGCTACGCGATCCCTGTAGGAGCGGCCTTGCGCCGCGATGGGCCGCAAAGCGGCCCCACACCACTATCTCAATGGAACAAGACGGCGGTCTTCTGCAAGGTCACCCAAACACCCCAAGCCAGCGGCACGACCACCACCGCCCAGGCCAGCAACACCAGCGGCAGGCTGCCCGGCGCGGCGTGCCATTCCAGCGACCGCGCGCCATCGGCGCCCTTGTCGTGGCTCAGCGCCCGCTCGGCAGCGAGTTCGGCTTCGGTCATGAAGTGCTTGTCGGCCACCGGGCGGATCAGCAGGTTGCAGATGAAACCCAGCACCAGCAGGCCGGCGAGGATGTACAGGGTCATGTCATAGGCCGCCGCACGCTCCACACCCGCCGCCAGCTGGTACTCGCGCAGGTAGGTGATCAGCACCGGGCCGAGCACGCCGGCTGCCGCCCAGGCAGTCAGCAACCGACCGTGGATGGCGCCGACCATCTGCGTGCCGAACAGGTCGGCCAGGTAAGCCGGCACGGTGGAGAAGCCACCGCCGTACATCGACAGGATGATGCAGAACGCCGCCACGAACAGCGCCACGTTACCCAGGTGGCCCATGTTCGGGATCAGGCTGTAGAGGCCCACGCCCAGGGCGAAGAAGGCGAAGTAGGTGTTCTTGCGGCCGATGTAGTCGGAGAACGACGCCCAGAAGAAGCGCCCGCCGATGTTGAACAGGCTCAGCAGGCCGGTGAAGCCAGCGGCGATCGCGGCGATCTGCGCCAGTTGCGTGGCGTCCAGCTGGCTGAAGCTCAGCTCGTTGCCCAGCAACTTGCCGCCGAACACTTCCTGCAGCAGCGGCGAGGCCATGCCGAGGATGCCGATACCGGCCGAGACATTCAGGCACAGCACCAGCCACACCAGCGCGAATTGTGGGGTCTTCCAGGCGACGCTGACGTGCACATGGCGGTCGGTGACCATGCCATTGCCGGCTTTCTTGGCCGGGGCGGTCCAGCCTTCAGGCTTCCAGCCGGTTGGCGGAATGCGATAGGCCAGGGCGCCAGCGGCCATGAACACGAAGTAGATCGCGGCCATCACCACGAAGCTCTGCCACACGCCGACTTCGTGCGCGTTGCCGAAATGGCCCATCAACGCGGTGGCCAGGGGTGCCCCAACCATGGCGCCGCCGCCGAAGCCCATGATCGCCATACCGGTGGCCATGCCACGCTTGTCCGGGAACCATTTGATCAGGGTCGAGACCGGCGAGATGTAGCCCAGGCCCAGGCCGATACCACCGATAACGCCGGAACCCAGCCACATCAGCCAGAGTTGGTGGGTCTTCACACCGATCGCCGAGATCAGCATACCGCCGCACCAGCACAGCGCCGAAACCAGGCCGGCCTTGCGCGGGCCGGCGTGTTCCAGCCAGCCGCCGAGCACTGCGGCCGAGCAGCCGAGGAAGACGAAGAACAGGGTGTAGATCCAGCTCAGCATCGAGATCGGCCAGTCGCACTCGGCGCTGAACAGGCGGGCGATGAAGCCCATGTCGGCGGAACAGGCGATCGGCGCGGTGATGCCGAGGGCTTGCGACAGTGGCAGCCAGAACACCGAGAAGCCGTAGGCCATGCCGATGCACAGGTGGATGGCCAGGGCTGCCGGGGGTACCAGCCAGCGGTTGAAGCCCGGGCGGGCGATGATGCGCTCCTTCGACAGGAAGCCCGGTGCGCTCGCCACCTCTCCTGCCGTGATAGTGCTGCTCATGGATTTGATCCTTTTATAGGTAGACAGTGCTGGCGGATTGAATCCCGGGCTCTTGTAGTTGCACGCTAGGCGAACTGGCCTCGTCCATGGGTAACGAACCGCGACAATCCGCCGCAGCCACTCCGAAAGCAGTACAAGGGTACCAGCTCGCGGATGACATGAAAGCAATCTGATATCGTTATTTTTTCACTGGCTGAAACGGTATTGCCTGGCGTTTTGTCTGCTCCGCCCCTGTGGGAGCGGGCTTGCCCGCGAAAGGGCCGGCACAGACCACCGTGAACTCAACTCCCATAACCCAATCCATTCGTATGAAATGCCCTGTATCTCTTGTCGGATACTCAGGGCCCACACCAGCGGCGCTATACTCTGCCGCTCGAAATTCTTAAAACGGACTACAAGGACTCGCCCATGAAAGCGTTCGGCAAAATCCTGGGGCTGGGCCTACTCGGGCTGTTGCTGATCATCGTGGCGCTGGGCTTCGCCCTGACCCACCTGTTCGATCCCAACGACTACAAAGACGAAATCCGCCAACTGGCCCGCGACAAGGCCCATGTCGAACTGACCCTCAACGGCGATATTGGCTGGAGCCTGTTCCCCTGGCTCGGCCTGGAGCTGCACGATGCGAGCATCGCCACGCTGGCCCACCCCAAGACGCCCTTCGCGGACCTGCAGATGCTCGGCCTGTCGGTACGCGTACTGCCGTTGCTGCGTCGCGAAGTGCAGATGAGCGATGTGCGCGTCGAAGGCCTGAACCTGACCCTGGTCCGCGACGACCAGGGCCACGGCAACTGGGAAGACATCGGCAAGCCACTGCCGGCCGACACCGCAGCCACGCCCGGCACTCCGCCAGCCGCAGCAGGCGAGCAGCCACAAGCCACGCCGGAGAGCGGAAGCGAACGAGCAGTCAAGCTCGACATCGACAGCCTGACGGTGAACAACGCCCGCGTGCAGTACACCGACGAGCAGGCCGGCAAAAGCTACAGCGCCGAAAGCATCCAGTTGAGTACCGGCCCCGTGCATGAAGGCGCCAACATCTCGCTCAAGGCCAGCGCCTTCCTCAGCGCCACCCAACCGAACGTCAAGGCCCGCACGGAGCTGGCCGGCGAGCTGCGCTTCGACCGCAAGCTCAAGCGCTACAACTTCGAGGACATGCGCCTGTCGGGTGAAACCTCGGGTGAACCCTTCGCCGGCAAGACCCTGAGCTTCAATGCCCAGGGCCAGTTGCTGGTCGACCTGGGCGCGAACGTGGCCTCCTGGACCGGCCTCAAGGTCTCGGCCAACCAACTGCGCGCCCTCGGCGAACTGAACCTGCGCGACCTGGACAAGACCCCGCAGCTGAGCGGCGGCCTGTCCATCGCGCAGTTCGACCTGCGTACCTTCCTCGACGGCATCGGCCAACCGCTGCCGGCCACCACCGACCCGGCCGTGTTCGGCAAGCTGGAACTGGTCAGCCGCCTGCAAGGCTCGCCGAACAGCCTGGCCCTGGAAGACCTGGCGGTGAAACTGGACGACAGCAGCTTCACTGGCCGCGTCGCCATCGAGGACTTCGCCAAGCAGGCCCTGCGCGTGCAGCTCAAGGGCGACAGCTTCAATGCCGACCGCTACCTGCCGGCCAAGAGTGAGGAGGCCAAGGGTGCCACCGCCGCCCGCCAGGCCGAAGTCGACCAGCAGCAAGCCAGCGCAGGCGCCGCCAGCACGCCGCTGCCCAACGCCCCGACCCAGGTGGCCTGGAGCAACGACAAGCTGCTGCCGGTGGACCGCCTGCGCGCCCTCGACCTGCAGGCCGACCTGGCCTTCGGCGCCCTGACCCTGGACCAGTTGCCGATCACCGATGCCCAGTTGCAGGTCACCGGCCAGGGCGGCCTGGTGACCCTGCAGACCCTGCGCGGCGGCCTGTACGATGGCAGCTTCCAAGCCAAGGGCACCGTCGACGTGCGCCCGACGGTGCCACAGGTCGGCATCAACACCAAGATCGACCGGGTGCCGGTGGAACACTTCATCAAGCCCCACGGCAAGGAGCAGACCCCTCCGGTCAAGGGCCTGCTGACCCTGTCCAGCGACCTCACCGCCAGCGGCAACAGCCAGAAGGCACTGGTCGACACCCTCAATGGCAGCGCACACTTCACCATCGCCGACGGCGTGCTGGTCAATGCCAACCTCGAACAGCAGCTGTGCCAGGCCATCGCCACGCTCAACCGCAAGACCTTGAGCGGCGAACCTCGCGGCAAGGACACGCCTTTCCAGGAGCTGCGCGGCAGCCTGGTGGTGCGCAACGGCGTGGCCAGCAACCCTGACCTCAAGGCCCGCATCCCGGGCCTGACCGTCAACGGCCATGGCGACCTCGACCTGCGCGTGCTGGGCATGGACTACAACGTCGGCGTGGTGGTCGAAGGCGACCAGCGCGCCATGCCCGACCCGGCCTGCCAGGTCAACGAGCGCTACGTCGGCATCGAAGTACCACTGCGCTGCCGTGGCCCGCTGGAGCTCGGCGCCAAGGCCTGCCGCCTGGACCAGGATGGCCTGGGCAAGGTCGCCGCCAAGCTGGCCGGCAACCGCCTCAAAGACAAGATCGATGAAAAACTCGGAGATAAAGTGAGCCCAGAATTGAAAGACGCGCTCAAGGGGCTGTTCAAGCGATGAGCCCCGAGCAGTTCTCCAGCGCCGTGCTGGATTGGTACGACCAGCACGGCCGGCACGACCTGCCCTGGCAACAGGGCATCACCCCGTATCGGGTGTGGGTGTCGGAAATCATGCTGCAGCAGACCCAGGTCAGCACCGTGCTCAACTACTTCGACCGCTTCATGCAGGCCCTGCCCACCGTGCAGGCGCTGGCCGAGGCGCCGGAGGACGAAGTGCTGCACCTGTGGACCGGCCTTGGCTACTACACCCGCGCGCGCAACCTGCAGAAGGCGGCGAAGATCGTCGTCGAGCAGCATGGCGGGCAATTCCCGCGCAGTGTCGAGCAACTCACCGAGTTGCCCGGCATCGGCCGCTCCACCGCCGGGGCGATCGCCAGCATCAGCATGGGCATCCGCGCGCCGATCCTCGACGGCAACGTCAAACGCGTGCTGGCCCGCTATACCGCCCAGGCCGGCTACCCCGGCGAGCCCAAGGTGGCCAACCAACTGTGGGCCACCGCCGAGCGCTTCACCCCGCAGCAGCGCGCCAACCACTACACCCAGGCGATGATGGACATGGGCGCCACGCTGTGCACGCGCAGCAAGCCCAGTTGCCTGATCTGCCCGCTGCAACGCGGCTGCGAGGCGCACCTGCACGGCGAGGAAACCCGCTACCCCGAGCCCAAACCGCGCAAGGCCCTGCCACAACGGCGCACGCTGATGCCGCTGCTGGCCAATCATGAAGGCGCCATCCTGCTTTATCGCCGGCCGTCCAGCGGCCTGTGGGGCGGTTTGTGGAGCCTGCCGGAACTGGACGACCTCGCCCAGCTCGACGACCTCGCCTACCAGCACGGCCTGCGCCTGGCCGAAAGCCGCGCGCTGGACGGCCTGACCCATACCTTCAGCCACTTTCAGCTGGCCATCGAACCCTGGCTGGTGCGCGTCGACCCGGTCGGCCAGCACGTGGCCGAGGCCGACTGGCTCTGGTATAACCTCGCCACCCCGCCGCGCCTGGGCCTTGCCGCCCCGGTGAAGAAGCTGCTCAAACGCGCGGCCGACGAACTGATTGCAGGAGAAGCCCGATGACCCGCACCGTGATGTGCCGCAAGTACAACGAAGAACTGCCAGGCCTGGACCGCCCGCCCTACCCCGGCGCCAAGGGCCAGGACATCTTCGAGCACATCTCGCAGAAGGCCTGGGAAGACTGGAAGAACCACCAGACCATGCTGATCAACGAGAAGCGCCTGAACATGATGAACGGCGAGGACCGCAAATTCCTCCAGGCCGAGATGGACAAGTTCTTCGCGGGTGAGGATTACGCCAAGGCCGAAGGCTACGTTCCCCCCGCCGAATGACCCCACGGATCGTAAGCGACGGAATTAATTTAAAATTTTTTCAAAAAGTCGTTGACGGACCGTCTGGAAATCTATTTAATTCACCCCGTCGCCCAGATAGCTCAGTCGGTAGAGCAGAGGATTGAAAATCCTCGTGTCGGCGGTTCGACTCCGTCTCTGGGCACCACCTTCAGCTTCTGGTGGTTGCAAAGTTACCCGAAGCGACACAAGAAACCCGCCTAGTGCGGGTTTTTTGTTGTCTGCGTTTTTTGCTTCAATAAAGCGCCCCCTTCTTCAAGGACTCGACTTCCATGGCCTCCAATACCAAGCAACAGAAACGCGCCAAGCGCGCCGCCAGCAAGGCAAAGCAGAACCGCATGGTGCGTAGCGGCCAGGCGGTCAAGGCCAGCGCGGGTGATAGCGCCAGCATCGAGCAGGTGTTCAACAAGGCCATGGAGACCGACAGCTACAAAGAGCTGTTCGTGAAGATGAAAGCCGCCCAGGAAACCGGCCTGGTAGCGATGATCTCGGTATTCCTGGTCGACCCGCTGCTGACCTTGGTGCTCAAGGGCCACAAGGAAGAACACGCCACCGACTACATCGTGCTGGTGTTCACCGCCTACCGCACCTGGCTCGACGGCGCCGACGAAGACACCACCATGGCGTGGCTGGAGAGCGATGAGTTCCAGGAAGCCTATATCGCTGCGTCCGAGCTGGTGGCCAAGCAGCAGCAACAGCAGAAGCAGTTTGGCTGACAGGGGCTGATAGCCTGCTCCGGCCCTTTCGCGGCTAAAGCCGCTCCTACAGGTTTCACTACCTCCCTGTAGGAGCGGCTTTAGCCGCGAAGAGGCCGGTACAGGCAATAAAAAAGGCCGCGTCCTGCACGGGACGCGGCCTTTCTTCATCTCAACCAGCGCAGATCAGTTATCCAGCGCCACCCGCCCGGCAGCTTCACGCTTGCGATGCACCAGCAAGCCCGCCGCCACCACGCCGATGCTCAACAACGCCGTCGCGATGATCTCGGCCCGGTGGTCTTCACGCAGCGCCATCACCACCAGCACCGCCACGATGAAGGCAATGGTCGCCCAGGTCAGCCCCGGGAACAGCCACATCTTGAAGGCGATCTTCTCGCCCTTGGCTTCCCGCTGGCTGCGCATACGCAGCTGCGACACGGCAATCACCAGGTACACCAGCAGCGCGATGGCGCCGGAGCTGGCCAGCAGGAACTCGAACACCTGCGCCGGGGCCACGTAGTTGGCGAACACGCAGAGGAACGCCGCCGCGGTCGACAACAGCACCGCGACATGTGGGGTGGCCGCCTTGGTGGTGCGCTGGGCGATGGCCGGGGCGTCGCCACGCTTGCTCAGCGAGAACAGCATGCGCGAGGAAGTGTACAGCGCCGAGTTCAGGCAGCTGGTCACGGCGATCAACACCACGATGTCGACGATCAGCTTGGCATTCGGCACGCCGATGCGGCTCAGCACGGTCTGGTAGGAACCGGTTTCGGCCAGCGCCGGGTCGTTCCACGGCACCAGGGCCACGACCAGGAAGATCGACACCAGGTAGAACAGGCAGATCCGCCAGATCACCGAGTTGGTGGCGCGGCTGATCTGCTTGCCCGGGTCCTTCGACTCGGCGGCGGCAATGGTGACGATCTCGGTGCCCATGAACGAGAACATGGTGGTCAGCATGGCTGCCAGCACGGCGCCAAGACCATTGGGCATGAAGCCCTGGGTATCGAACAGGTGGCTGGCACCGCTGACCTGGCTGTTCTCGACGAAGCCGAACATGGCCACGCAACCGACCACGATGAAGCCGATGATCGCCAGCACCTTGAGCAGGGCGAACCAGAACTCGAACTCGCCGTAGTTCTTCACGCTGCACAGGTTGGTCAGGGTCAGCGCCAGAGTGATCAGCAAGGAGAACGCCCAGAGATCGACCGCTGGGAACCAGGCGTGCAGGATGGCCGCGGCGGCGTTGGCCTCCAGCGGAATCACCAGCACCCAGAACCACCAGTACAACCAGCCAATGGTGAAACCGGCCCAACGGCCAATGGCGCGGTCGGCATAGGTGGAGAAGGAACCGGTATCCGGCGAGGCGATGGCCATCTCGCCAAGCATGCGCATCACCAGCACCACCAGCGTACCCGCGGCAGCATAGGCCAGCAGCACGGCGGGGCCGGCAGCGGCGATGGCGTGGCCGGAGCCGACGAACAGACCGGCACCGATCACGCCAGCAATGGACAGCATGGTGACATGCCGTTGTTTGAGCCCCTGAGCGAGGTCGTTGGAATTGTTACCGCTCATAAAACTACCTTTGTAAGGAGTGGACTACGCCGACTGCTATACGAAGCGCGCCCGGGGTTAATTTAGGCGTCACTGCAATCGGCGGTTTCCTTCTGGCAATAAGCGAGCCAGGTGCTGAATGGTTTCGTCAGAGAAACCTGCTAGGCCTTTTAGGGCGTGGCCTGCAGGGCATTCGGCCAACCTTTGACCGAAAGGGCGTCAAATATTCGTGCCAGGGTCGGATTACTGAAATACCCACTTACAAACGCACCAAAGGTGCCCCTAGGTAACACCTATGCACCATTGCAACGCAAAAAGGTGCAACCTATGGGAGCAACCGGCTTTTACGTCTTTGCCCCCAGCGAAGCGGCCGATTGACCGGCGAATGGTCTAAAACCGCTTCCAAGCGGCGACCAAAGCTGGCACCATCGCGCCTTTTTTCATCAAGGCCATGGCGCTGGGCCAGCCCTTCGCGGACATCTGCGCGACGTTGCGCTGCAGCGATGCGACAAACTGCCCCAGCATTGCCACGAGCCCCTTGCAACCCAGTTGGCCGCCATATTGCCGCTATGCTAGCTTGGCGCTCGCCAGGAAGGCCGCCAATAGCTGGGAACGCACCCGTACACATGAGGACCGCACATGGCCCAGGCCACGCCCGCGCTGGAAATCCGCAACCTGCACAAACGCTACGGCGAGCAGGAGATTCTCAAGGGCATTTCGCTGACTGCGCGCGACGGCGACGTGATCTCCATCCTGGGGTCGTCCGGCTCCGGCAAGTCCACCTTGCTGCGCTGCATCAACTTGCTGGAAAACCCCCACCAGGGTGAAATCCTCGTGGCCGGCGAGGCGCTGAAGCTCAAGGCCGCCAAGAACGGCGACCTGATCGCCGCCGACAACCGCCAGATCAATCGCCTGCGCAGCGAGATCGGCTTCGTCTTCCAGAATTTCAACCTGTGGCCGCACATGTCGATCCTCGACAACATCATCGAGGCGCCACGCCGCGTGCTCGGCCAGAGCAAGGCCGAGGCCATCGAAGCGGCCGAGGCGCTGCTGAACAAGGTCGGCATCTTCGACAAGCGCCACAGCTACCCCGCCCAGCTTTCCGGTGGCCAGCAACAGCGGGCCGCCATCGCCCGAACCCTGGCCATGAAGCCCAAGGTCATCCTGTTCGACGAGCCGACCTCGGCGCTCGACCCGGAGATGGTCCAGGAAGTGCTTAACGTCATCCGCGCACTGGCCGAAGAAGGCCGGACCATGCTGCTGGTGACCCACGAGATGAACTTTGCCCGCCAGGTGTCCAGCGAAGTGGTCTTCCTGCACCAGGGCCTGGTCGAAGAGCAAGGATCGCCGCAGCAGGTGTTCGAGAACCCGACCTCGGCGCGTTGCAAGCAATTCATGTCCAGCCACCGCTAACGGAGCAACACATGCAGACCTACAAGAAATTCCTCCTGGCCGCTGCCGCCACGCTGGTGTTTTCGGCCAACGCCCTGGCCGCGGAAAAACTGCGCATGGGTATCGAGGCGGCTTACCCGCCGTTCAACAACAAGGACGCCAGCGGTAACGTGGTCGGCTTCGACAAGGACATCGGCGACGCCCTGTGCGCCAAGATGAAGGTCGAGTGCTCGGTCGTCACCTCCGACTGGGACGGCATCATCCCGGCCCTGAACGCCAAGAAGTTCGACTTCCTGGTGTCGTCGCTGTCGATCACCGACGAGCGCAAGCAGGCGGTCGACTTCACCGACCCCTACTACTCCAACAAGCTGCAGTTCATCGCGCCGAAGAACGTCGACTTCAAGACCGACGCCGCCTACCTCAAAGGCAAGACCATCGGTACCCAGCGCGCGACCCTGGCCGGCACCTGGCTGGAAGACACCTACGGCAACGATATCGACATCAAGCTGTACGACACCCAGGAAAACGCCTACCTCGACCTGGTCTCCGGCCGCATCGACGGCATCCTGGCCGACAAGTACGTGCAGTACGAGTGGCTCAAGAGCAAGGACGGCTCGAACTTCGAGTTCAAGGGTGAGCCGGTGGTCGACAGCGACAAGATCGGCATCGCCGTGCGCAAGGGTGACACCAAGCTGCGCGACGACCTGAACAAGGCCCTGGCCGAAATCAAGGCCGACGGCACGTACAAGAAGATCAACGACAAGTACTTCCCGTTCAGCATCGAATGATCCGCCCCGACCGGCGCGCCCTGGTGGCGCGCCAGTCCCTAGAATGACCTGCCCATGAATATCGACCTGCACGGATTCGGTCCGGCCATGATGGCCGGCACCGTGATGACCGTAAAACTGGCGCTTTGCGCCCTGCTGCTGGGGCTGGTCCTGGGCCTGCTCGGCGCCCTGGCCAAGACCTCGTCGGTCAAGCCACTGCAGTGGCTTGGCGGTTTCTACTCGACCCTGGTTCGCGGCGTGCCCGAACTGCTGTGGGTCCTGCTCATCTACTTCGGCACCGTCGGGCTGATGAACAGCCTCGGCGAAGCCCTGAACATGCCTGGCCTGGAGCTCAGCGCCTTCGCCGCTGGCGTGATCGCCCTGGGCCTGTGCTTCGGTGCCTATGCCACCGAGGTATTCCGTGGCGCGATCCTGGCCATCCCCAAGGGCCACCGTGAGGCCGGCCTGGCCCTGGGCCTGTCCAAGGGGCGCATCCTCTCGCGGATCATCCTGCCGCAGATGTGGCGCATCGCCCTGCCGGGCCTTGGCAACCTGTTCATGATCCTGATGAAGGACACCGCGCTGGTGTCGGTGATCGGCCTGGAAGAAATCATGCGCCACGCGCAGATCGGCGTGACCGTGACCAAGGAGCCGTTCACCTTCTACATGGTCGCCGCCTGCATCTACCTGAGCCTGACCATCATTGCCATGACGGGCATGCACTTCATGGAAAAACGCGCCGCTCGCGGCTTTGCGAGGGCCGAGCAATGAATTGGGAAGTCATCATCAAGTGGCTGCCGCGCCTGGCCCAGGGCGCGACCCTGACCCTGGAGCTGGTGGCCATCGCGGTGGTCGCCGGGTTGATCCTGGCCATCCCGCTGGGCATCGCCCGCTCTTCGCGGCACTGGTACGTGCACGCCGTGCCGTTCGGCTACATCTTCTTCTTCCGTGGCACGCCGCTGCTGGTGCAGCTGTTCCTGGTGTATTACGGCCTGGCCCAGTTCGACGCGGTACGTGCCAGCAGCCTGTGGCCATACCTGCGCGATCCGTTCTGGTGCACCGTGCTGACCATGACCCTGCACACCGCAGCCTACATCGCCGAGATCCTGCGTGGCGCGCTGCAGTCGATCCCCAAGGGCGAGATCGAGGCGGCGCGGGCCCTGGGCATGTCGCGGGGCAAGACCCTGTGGTACATCATGCTGCCACGCGCCGCCCGCATCGGCCTGCCGGCGTACAGCAACGAAGTGATCCTGATGCTCAAGGCCAGCGCCCTGGCCAGCACCGTGACCCTGCTGGAGCTGACTGGCATGGCCCGCACGATCATTGCCCGGACCTACCTGCCGGTGGAGATCTTCTTCGCCGCCGGGTTGTTCTACCTGCTGATCTCGTTCGTGCTGGTGCAGGGCTTCAAGTTGCTGGAGCGCTGGTTGCGCGTGGATGCCTGCCAGGGCCGCTAGACCTTACTGGCTTTTCGCGGGTAAACCCGCTCCTACAGGAACGTACGGCCCCTGTAGGAGCGGGTTTACCCGCGAATAGGCCCTCAAAAAATCTCCCCCTCCTCAAACCGCAACCATGCCCACCACCCTCCACAGCCCGCACCTTCACGACCGCTTCCAGGCCCTCGACCAGTTCCTGGCCGAGCACCAACCGCTGTGGAAACCCCGCCCCTTCACCGCCCTGCGCCTGGACTGGGAGGCCACCTACCCCGAACTCGCCGCGCACCTGCGCCAGTGCTCCCTGGCCGACGCCGAAGCCGACCTGGACCCGCAAAGCCTGCCTGCGCCCTTTCCGCAACTGGCAGCCCAGGCCCTGCAACTGTCGTCGGTAGGCGAACTGCCCGACACCGGCCTACCACCCGCCGGGCATCGCCTCGACGTCAACGTCCCCGGACGCAAGTGGCAACAGATCGAAGCCTTCAGCCGCCGCCTGGGCTTCGCCCAGCAGACCCGGCACTGGCTCGACTGGTGCTCGGGCAAGGGCCACCTAGGCCGCCGCCTGCTGCAACCCGACCAGCAACTGACCTGCCTGGAATACGACCCCGCTCTGGTCGAAGCCGGCCAGGCCCTGAGCGACCACCATCATCTGCCAGCCAGCCACATTCGCCAGGATGTGATGACAGCCGGCAGCGCCGAGCACCTTGGCGGTGAAAAGAGCGTCGTGGCCCTGCACGCCTGCGGCGAGCTCCACGTTCAACTGCTGCGCCTGGCCAGCCAACACGGTTGCCGCCACATCGCCGTGGCGCCCTGTTGCTACAACCGCATCCACGGCAAGCACTACCAACCGTTATCCACAGCCGCGCAGCGCTCGCCCCTGGCCCTGACCCTGATCGACCTCGCCCTGCCGCTGAGCGAAGCCGTCACCGCCGGCGCCCGCGTGCGCCATCAGCGCGACCGCTCGATGGCCAGACGCCTGGGCTTCGACCTGCTACAACGCGAACAGCGCCAGCGCGACGAGTACTTGTCCACACCCTCGCTGCCGATCGCCTGGCTGGACAAGCCGTTCGAGCAGTACTGCCGCGAGCTGGCCGAACTGCGCCAGGTCCCCCTGAGCGGCAACCCGGACTGGGCAGCGCTGGAAGCCGCCGGCTGGCAGCGCCTGGCCGAGGTACGCAACCTGGAACGCGTGCGCAACCTGTTCCGCCGACCACTCGAACTGTGGCTGGTACTCGACCGGGCGCTGTTCCTCGAAGAACAGGGCTATCGCGTCAGCCTGGGCTCGTTCTGCGATTATTCGCTTACGCCACGCAACCTGTTGCTACTGGCGGAACGCAACCGTTAGCCACAGCACAACCTGTGGATAAGTCTGTGAACAAGCTTTTGATGAATGGTTGGATCCAAGCGCTATTTAAAGGGTTTCGCTTATTCCGCCAGGCCTGCCAAGGCCAATGAAAACAGGCGTTTGCGCAAAGACCGGCGGTTATGTCAACTGGCATGCCCTGCGCGCAATAGGCCGATGCCTCTTGTGCATAAACAGTTGATGTGCTTTTTGCTGAGCCGCTGAATTTCGTGTTTTCGGGGCTTTGTGAGGTGGTTTCCGACTGTTCTGTACCCTGTCGCCGGCTGGGCGGCGACAGGGCCGTTTCGATCAACGCGCTCTGTTCCTGGCGATCTCGATATCGTTCATCAGCGCCTTGGCCAGATGTGCAAGGTAGTCCGCGGCGCCCAGGAGCTTGTGAACGACCATGCCGCGGGTCAGCGCCTCGACTTGCGCCAGGGCGGCGAGCGGGGTGATGTTGTTGTGGGCGAAGAGGTAAGGGGTTTTGGGAAGGGGGAATGGTGGGTCGGGTACGATTTTCTTTTTCATGGCAGCTCCGTTGAATAGAAAAACCGCCACATCAGCCTTTCTCACGGACCTGGGTGGCAGTCGAACGCGGGGTGAGAAATCCGAGGGAACTACCAAGCTCGGCCAGACCGAAGTCTGCCCGCGTCCGACCGCCATTACAGGCTTGCCAGGTAGCACCATTCGGGTTTCTCACGCCCGGTCGCCAACGGCGGCGACCCAGGAACGTTATCCCTGGGCCACTCCCCCGCCAACAGCGATACCTCGCCAGCGGCCGTAGGATACGTCCGATCCAGCCAAGTTTCGAAGCATTCAGTTTCAGATTCAGAAATGCCCTACGACCAATCGCCCGACAGAGCCTGTGGTGGCGATTGTCCTGCTCAATCCTAGAACCAGCGAGGTCTCTGTGGGAGCGGGCTTGCCCCGCGAACACGGGCGCAGCCCGTGCCATCCATCCCTAGATTTCCGGAGGTGGCAGCAGTGCGTGGGGTGAGAAACCGAGCGAATCCAGGAAGTCTCGGCCAGACAAAGTCTGCCCACGCACAGCCGCCATGAAAGATGCCGGTAATACATTCGCGATCCGATTCTCACACCCGACCGCCCTGCCATGCAGCCCGACAACGTTATCCCCGGAGCCCCGCCTCCAGAGATACCTCGTCAGCAGTCGTAGGGCAAAAAACCAATCGATGTAGGTCGGGTCTATCTGGGCGCTAAAACGCCGTGAACACGGGCGAGCCCGTGCCATCCACCCCACCCCCGAACGGTGTATCATCCCCACCCCAAACCACTAAAAAGCTACGTCGCGCGCTGCCCGCCAGCCCCGCGACCGTCTGGCGTTGCCCCAGACCGACAATGGACTAACGGATCTAGAAATCGTGACCCAAGCCAAACCCCTCGCCCTGTTGGCCTTCACCCTGGCTCTGACCGCCTGCGCCAGCAGCAGCCCCGCCCCGCACTCCAGCAACCTCGACTGGAACACCCCCGGCATGCAGCTGGGCGGCGACAACGGCCTGCCGATGCGCCACGAGAGGCCCTGCCGCAAGCGCGGCTGCGACAACGACAAGCTGTTCTTCAACCCAGGAAAGAGCGAGCCGAACGTCAACACCATCCATCGCGGCTGGTAAGAAAAATCTCCTTTTAGGCCGGTGACTTAGGTCGTTTGCGAGCAATCGCAAGGAAGTGGTTTACAGCCGGCCCGTGATCGCTATAATGACGCCCCATTGCCGGTATAGCTCAGATGGTAGAGCAACTGACTTGTAATCAGTAGGTCCCGGGTTCGATTCCTGGTGCCGGCACCATTCAAGGTTCCATAGAAAGCTTTCAAAATCTCTGGAACCCCCGAAAAACCCGCCTTCTGGCGGGTTTTTTCGTTTTGGCGTTCCGTCGGATTCCGAGGGTAGCCAGCGCTAATAAGGGTACTTTTAAGGATACCTACCAATTCGACATTGGAAAGTACCCTTATGGCTCGCACAACGGCTCCCCTTACCGACAACGCCTGCCGCTCTGCAAAGGCTCGCGAACGTGAGTACAAGCTTTTTGACGGCGATGGTCTTTACCTGCTCGTGAAGCCCAACGGTCGCAAAGGCTGGCGGCTCAGGTACGTGAAGCCCGATGGTCGCGAGGGCCTGACCTCACTCGGCAATTACCCGGTGGTCGGGCTGGCTGACGCTCGCCACAAGCGCTTCGAGCTCAAACAGCAGCTCGCCAACGGCATTGACCCCATCCAATCCAAGCAGCAGGCCAAGGTGCAAGCCGTAATCAATGGCCGTACCTTCGAAAGCGTTGCGCTCGATTGGTATGCCGGGATGGTGCCCAAGTGGGCGCCGGGCCACGCCAAGACTGTACTCAGCCGGTTGAAGACTCATGTATTCCCGTTACTCGGTGCCAGGGCAATCGTTGAGTTGGACACCCACGACCTCATGCAGCCACTAGAAGCCGTGACGAAGCGCGGCACCATCGACGTGGCGCTCAGGATCAAGAACTACCTGCAAAGCATCATGCGCGAAGCCAAGCGGCTGCGGCTGATCACGACGAACCCAGCCCACGACCTCGATGGCTCAATCAGAGCACCACGGGTTACACATCGACCCGCGCTACCCTTATCGCGGCTGCCAGAGCTACAGGCACGCATCGACGACTACAAAGGTCGTCCACTCACACGCCTTACCGTGATGCTGTCGCTGCACGTGTTCGTACGCTCCAGTGAGCTGCGCTTCGCCCGCTGGAACGAGTTCGACCTCAATCGCGGCATCTGGGAGATCCCCGACACTCGCCCGGCGCTCGACGGCGTACCGTTTTCCACAAGGGGTACGAAAATGGCCGGAGACATTCACGTTGTACCCTTATCGCCGCAGGCAGTGGCCTTGCTTGAGCAGATCCACGCGATCACCGGCAAGTTCGACCTGGTGTTCGCGGGAGATGCCAAACCGTGGAAACCGATGTCCGAGAACACGGTGAATGCCGCGCTCAGGACGATGGGCTACGACACCAAGGTGGATATTTGCGGCCACGGATTCCGTGCCATGGCGTGCAGCGCGCTGGTCGAGTCCGGGCTGTGGTCAGAGATAGCGATCGAGCGCCAGATGAGCCACAAGGAACGCAACAACGTGCGGGCGGCTTATACCCACAAGGCCGAGTTCCTCGAAGAGCGCCGGATGATCATGACCTGGTGGAGTCGGTTTCTGGAGGCGAACCGCGAGGACCATGTGACGCCGCATGAGTTTGCCAAGCAGACGGGCGAGAACGTCACGTGCCTTCGCAGTGCCAAGAGGACCGAGTAACTCGCCGCACCACCGCATCAAACTCGCTGTGACGTTACCCACAGCACCGCATGAAGCTTCTCCGCGCGGGTCCTTTCAAACGGGGCTGCAAAGCCGCCCCGTTTGAAAGGACCATACCTAAGAAAAAAACTGCTGGCACAGCTTACGTCTGTGGAAAACCACTGATGTCCACCGGGGGATAGTTTTATCCACAGGTGCTAAATCACTGAAATTGCTATGCTTGACGAACATTGTCCACAAGCGTAGACCGGGAGTTGCAAGCGCTGTCGATGACAGCACCCCAGGTGACCCGAGCCTTCAAGGTCACGCCGCTCTCGCGGTGGTTCTCCCCAAGGGCGATTCGCATCCGGCAGCTCGCCCGGTCACTACCCATGTGATG
>NZ_JACVVE010000001.1 GCF_016648105.1 Pseudomonas sp. S31
ACCCCCCCCCCCACCCGCCGCCCCCCGTGGGGCGGGGTTTACCCCGCGAATGGGGCTCGACAGACGCCTCCATTGGGGACCCGAACGCCAGGATCCCGGTCCCCCCTTTCCCGAATCATCCCGGTATCGTGCGCGCCATTGGTTTTCCCAACTCTGGAGCGACGATGAAACTCTTCCAACCCCTGCAGATCGGCCCGCTGACCCTGCCCAACCGTGTGTTCATGGCCCCCCTCACCCGCCTGCGCAGCCTGGAACCGGGCGACGTGCCCACGCCCTTGATGGCCGAGTACTACCGCCAGCGTGCCAGCGCCGGCCTGATCATCACCGAGGCCACGCAGATCTCGTTCCAGGCCAAGGGCTACTCCGGCTCGCCGGGCATCCACAGCGCCGAGCAGATCGCCGCCTGGCGCCAGGTCAACGAAGGCATCCATGCTGCCGGCGGCCACAGCGCCGTGCAGGTCTGGCACACCGGCCGGGTGTCGCACACCTCGCTGCAGCCGGGCGGTGAGGCCCCCGTGGCGCCGTCGGCACTGCTCGCCGATGCCCGCACCACCCTGCGTGATGAGCACGGCACGCTGATGCGCGTCGAGACCTCCACACCGCGCGCACTGAGCACCGATGAAATCGCCGGTATCGTCGCCGACTTCGGCCAGGCCGCCGCCAATGCCCGCGACGCCGGTTTCGACTTCATCGAACTGCACGCCGCCCACGGCTACCTGCTGCACCAGTTCCTCACCCCAAGCGCCAACCAGCGCGAGGACCAGTACGGCGGCAGCGTCGAGAACCGCGCACGCATCGTCCTCGAGGCGGTCGATGCCGCCATTGCCGCCTGGAGCGCCGAACGTGTGGGCATCCGCGTGTTCCCCCTGGGCGGCTTCAATGGCATCGACAATGGCGAAGACCAGGAGGCGGCGGGCCTGTACCTGATCGGCGAGCTGGCCAAACGCAACCTCGCCTACCTGCACCTGTCCGAGCCGGACTGGGCCGGTGGCAAACCGCTGCGCGACGAATTCCGCGAGGCGATCCGCGCAGCCTACCCCGGCGTGATCATCGCTGCGGGCGCTTACACTGCGGAAAAAGGCGAAGACCTGATCGGCCGTGGCCTGATCGATGCCGTGGCTTTCGGGCGCAGCTTCATCGCCAACCCGGACCTGGTGGAGCGCTTGCGCGAGAAGGCGCCGCTGAACGAACATCGGGCGCAGTTCGACTATGCCAATGGGCCTGAGGGTTATACCGACTACCCGACACTCAAGCGCGCGTGAGTGAACTGGGGCCGCAAAGCGGCCCCAATAATTACGGTCGCGCTCAGGTCAGTTCGGCCAGCGCCTGCGCCGCATAGGCATGTGAACGCAAGCGCGCCAACGGATCGTGGATCCGGCAATCGATCATCAACTCATCCGCGCCCGTCTGCGCAATCAGTGACCGCAACCCTTCCCGGACCCGCGCCGGGCCGCCGGCGATGGTGCACGCCATGACCTGCTCCAACACTGCCCGCTCGTGGCCTGGCAAGCCTTCGACGTAACCTTCCTGGGGCTTGGGCAGCAAGCCGAAGCGCCCGACGTGCAGGTCCAGCATCCATTTGCGGTGCGAGCTGGCCTGGTAATCGGCCTCGGCATCGCTGTCGGCGGCGAACAGGTTCACCCCCACCATCACATAGGGCTTGGCCCATTGCGCGGACGGTTGGAAGTTGGCCCGGTAATGAGCGACGGCCTGCAACAGGTAACGCGGCGCGAAGTGCGAGGCAAAGGCATAGGGCAGACCCAGCTTGGCCGCAAGGTCGGCGCCGAACAGGCTAGAGCCGAGAATCCACACCGGCACCTCATGACGGCCCGGCACACCGTGCACCTGGCGTTTGCCGTTATCGGCCAGGTAGTCGCGCAGCTCGGCGATGTCCTGGGCGAAATCGCGCTCCGGGGCGGCGCCACGCAGCGCCCGCACGGTCGGGCCAGAGGTACCGGGTGCACGCCCCAGGCCCAGGTCGATGCGGCCCGGATGCAAGGTATCGAGGGTGCCGAACTGCTCGGCGATCACCAAGGGGGCATGGTTGGGCAACATGATGCCACCGGCACCGACGCGGATGTGCCGGGTGGCGTTGGCGATCTCGTTGATTACCAGGGACGTGGCGGCCGAACCGATGCCGGGCATGTCATGGTGCTCGGCGATCCAGTAGCGGCTGTAGGCGTGCTGCTCGACGTGGCGGGCGAGCTGGCGGGATTCCTCGATCGCGTCGGCGAAGGTCTTGCCTTCACCGATCATGACCAGGTCCAGTACGGACAGGGCTGTCATGGGGTCTCCAGATGGATTATCAGTGACGCCAGTTTCCAGGCTGTGGCGCCAGGGATAAACCCTGTATCAGGCCCCATATACGGGCCTGGAAGTCCCCAATCAGTCTTCCCAGGGCACGCCCTGCTCCCAGCTAGCGACAAGCAGATCGATGAAGCCGCGCACCCGTGGCGACAGGTGCCGCTTGCTGGGGTACACCACGCGGATCGGGTCTGCAGGCGGCCGGAAGGCGTGCAGCACCTCCACCAGGGCTCCGGCGCGCAGGTCGTCGCCAGTGATGTAGGTCGGCAGGTGGATCAGGCCGAAGCCAGCCCGCGCGCCGTCGAGCATCGCTTCGGAGCTGTCGATGTTGAGGCGCCCGGGTTCCTCGCACAGGTGCAGGCCTTCGGCGGTGTGAAAACGCCAGGGCATGGATTTTTCGCCAGCCAGAAAGGCGATCTTGTCATGCCCGTAGAGGTCCGCCGGTACCTGTGGCACGCCATGTTCGCGCAGGTAGTCGGGTGAAGCGCAGGTGACGAACTGCTGCCAGGCGACGGTGCGGGTCAGTAGCTGCGAATCTTCCTTCGGCGCGCCGATCCGCACCGCCACATCGACGCCTTCCTCGACCAGGTCGACGAAGCGGTCGGTGAAGCGGATGTCGGCCCGCAACTCCGGCCACTGCTTGAGATAGGCATCGAGGATCGGCAGCACATGGCGCTGGCCGAACGACAGCGGCGCGGTCAGGCGCAAGGTGCCGGTGGGCTTGCCCCGGCGCTGGGCCATGGTGGTTTCGACCTCGTCCAGGTCATCGAGGATCTGCCGCCAACGCTCGTAGGCCACCTGCCCCTCGTCGGTCAGGCTGAGCTTGCGCGTGGTGCGATTGAACAGGCGCACCGCCATGCGTGCCTCCAGCCGGGCGATGCTCTTGCCCACCGCCGAACGGGTCAGGCCCAGGCTCGCGGCTGCCGCGGTGAAGCTGCCAGCCTTGGCGGCACTGACGAAGGCGGCGATATCGCCAAAGCGGTTGGGTTCCATTACAACTCCTGCGGATCATCGAGACCCGCTTAGATGGGTGCGTTTGCCGCCATTGCAAGGCGCGATGTGCCCAGGTCAGGCGTTTGAGCAATAGCAGGGGTTGGTCTGGCCCGCCGACTACATGCTTCAGCGACCGCGTTCGGCGCGGCCGCCGGAGAGCGCCGGTCGGTCCTGCCGTGCCGCCCAGGCCGCCAGGGGCAGCGGTGGCTGCTGGGTGAAGATGCGGCGCCAGATCAGCAGCATGTCCTGGCCATCGAACAGTCCGCCGACCCGCGGCCAGGCCGAGGGCGTATGGGCAACCCAGTGCCCCTGTGGATCGCGCTGGGCCATGGCGAAACGGAAGGTATAGCTCCCCGGCAAGCCCATGCGCAGATCGGTGACCACCAGCGCATCGCCGACTTCGTCATAGCGCAGCCAGTCATCGGTGAACCAGCGCAGGCGCTCGTGCAAGGGCACGCCGGCCAAGGCGCGTGCGGCTTCGAGGTGGCGCGGCAGGCGCAGCATCTCCGGTGGTTGGCGGTCGAGCGGGCTGCTGATGGCCTCGTAGTAGTCGCCTTCCGGCGTCTTGGCCAGTACCCGCCAGACCAGGCTGTTGAAGGCGATCGGTACGGCGCGCACGTCACTGACGGCGATACCCTGCTCGGCGAACGCCGCCTGCAGGCGCTGCTCGGCCATGATTCGCCCGGCCAGGCCGAAGCCCAGGTACGCCGTGCTGAACAGCAGCGCCAGGCTCAACCCGCGCAGCGCCTTGCCGGTGGCGCCCTTCACCGCCGCATAGGCCACAGCCAGCAACAACGGTACGGTGTACACCGGGTCGATGATGAACACCGCGGCCCAACTGAGTGGGGTCATCTGCAGCGGCCACAACAACTGGGTACCGTAGACCGTGAACGCATCCAGCAGCGGATGGGTCACCAGCACCAGCCAGAACGCCACGAATAACCTGGGAAAGGTGTAGCCTTTTTCAGGCCAACGCGTGCGCCCCAGCCAGTTGACCAGCCAGGCGAGCAACATGGCCAGGCCGGTGAGGACGAAAATGGAATGGGAAAAGCCCCGGTGGTAGGTCATCTGCGACACCGGATCGGCATAGCGGACAATCACGTCGAGGTCAGGCACGGTGCCCAGCGCCGCGCCGTAGGCGAGCGCACGGCGGCCCTGGATGCGACCGAGCACGGTGCCCTGGAGGGCGGCACCGAGAACGGCTTGGGTGATGGAGTCCAAGGGTAGGTTTCCTGAGTGTTCGGTGGAGGAAACCTACCGCTCGAAGCCCGGCGGTGCAAATGCCGGTGTGTGGCAAAGGGTGTGCTGGATCAGAACAGCTTCCAGGTATACACCAGGGTCACTCGGTTCTCGTCGATGTCGCTGCGATAGTTGGACCGCGCCATGGCATTGCGCAGGCGAATGCCCAGGCCCTTGAACACCCCTCCCTGCACCGCGTAGCCCAGCTCCAGGTCACGCTCGCGGTCACGGCCTTCGAAGCCCTGCCCGGTGTCGACGTTGTTGCCCTTGAGGTAGCGCACGGTGGCCGTGAGCCCCGGCACGCCCATGGCGGCGAAGTTGTAGTCGTAGCGTAACTGGTAGGAACGCTCGTCGGCGGAAGCGAACTCGTAGGTCGGCACCTCGTTGCCCAGCGGCGCGATGTTGGCGAACACCCGGGGAAAAGCGCTTTCGCCGTACATGGCCTGATAGCCGGCATGGAAACTGTGGCCGCCAAGCCTTGCGGTGAACAGCGAGTAGAACGCCTGGTTGTCGATGCTGCCGAGCAAGGCGTCGCCGTCTTCGCGAGCGTTGAAGTAACCCAGGTTGGCGCTGAGCACCCAGTCACCGACCGGCTTGCTGTGCTTGAGGCCGACGAAGCCCTGGTGGTAGATGTCTTCCAGTTGCCCGTACCACAGGCTCAGGCTGCTCTGGTTGGCGTTGAAGGCGTAGTCGCCACCTACGTAGTTGAAAGCGTCGCTTTCGGCCTGGCGCTGCGGGACGTGGCCGAGCATGGCGTTCATCTTGCCGTCGCCGGCCTCGTTGCGCAGATGCGTGGAACTCAGGTGCCCTGCTTGCACGGTCAGACCCTGCAACTCGGCCGAACTGATGCTGACGCCCTGGTAGCTCGGCGGCAACAGGCGGATATCGCTGAAGGTCAGCACCGGCAGGTTGGGCTGCAGCTCGCCGGCGCGCAGCTCGGTTTTCGACACCCGCGCCTTGAAGGTCGGTGCGATGCGGCTGTATTCACTGGCGGCGCGCCCGTCGCCATGCACCGGCAACAGGCCGGTGTTGACCCGGTCCGGGCTGCTGTCGAGGCGAATGCCCAGCAACCCCAGGGCGTCCATGCCAAAGCCAACCGTGCCGGGCGTGTAGCCGGACTTGAAATCGAGGATGAAGCCTTGGGCCCACTCCTCGGCCTTGGATTGCTGGTTGGCACCGACGATATCGGAGAAATCGCGGCTGAAGTAGTAATTGCGCGCGCTCAGGCTCGCGGTGGCATCCTTGAAAAAGCCGCTTTCGTCGGCAAGCAGCGGTTGGCTGAGCAGGCTCAGCCCAATGGCAACGCAGGGGGTATGGTTCATTCCGAAGCTCTCTGGATCTTGTTTTTATGGATGAAGCGAATGGAATGGCGCGAGCTCATCGTGTGCGGTGTGGCACCTCCTGGGGTTGCGGGCGGCGCAAACGTAGCAGGCCATGGGCAAGCAGCCCGAACAGCAAGCCCCAGAAGGCTGCCGACAGGCCGAGGAAGGACACCCCGGATGCGGTGACCAGGAACGTGAACAGGCCGGCATCGCGCTCGCCAGGCTCGGCCAGGCTGCGCGTCAGGGCTTCGCTGATCGCGCCATACAGGGCAAGCCCGGCCAGGGCAGCGATCAGCGCAGCGGGAAATGCGGCGAACAGCGACATCAACGTGGCTCCGGCCACCCCCAGTACGAGGTACAGGGCGCTGCCGGCGAGCGCTGCGACATAACGGCGGCGCGGGTTTTCGTGGGCTTCGTGGCCGGTGCACAGGCTGGCGGTGACGGCGGCCAGGTTAAGGCCATGGCAGCCAAAGGGTGCGAGCAAGGCGCCGGCCACGGCGCTGGCGCTGATCAATGGGCTGGCAGGCGTGTGGTAGCCGGCGTTGCGCAACACCGCCATGCCCGGCATGAACTGCCCGGTCAATGCCACCAGCACCATCGGCAAGGCCAGGCTGAACACTGCGGGCAGGCTGAACTGCGGCACGATCAGTTGCGGCGATGCCAACGCCAACACCAGCGCCTCGCTGCGAAACGCGCCGCTGGCCAGCGTCACCAATGCGCCCACGCACAGCACCGCCGCCACCGCATAGCGCGGCTGCACCCTGCGCATCAGCACGTAAGTGACGAACATCGACAGCACCAGCAGCGGCTGCACCGGTAGCGCTCGGAACACTTCGATGCCGAAGCTGAACAGGATGCCAGCCTGCATGCCGGCGGCGATGGAGCCCGGCAAGCGGGCGATGATGCGGTCGAAGGCCCCGCTGATGCCGATCAGCAGCAGGATCAGGTTGGCTACCAGGTAAGCACCCACCGCCTGTTCCAGGCCCAGGTGCGGCAAGGCGGTGACCAGCAGCGCCGACCCGGGGATCGACCAGGCGATCACCACGGGAACGCGATAGTGCAAGCTAAGCAGCGCGCCGAGCACGGCGCTGCCCATGGAGATGGCCCACACCCAGGAAGACAGCAGGCCATGGGACAGGCCAGCGGCTTCGGCGGCGTGGAAGATGATGACCAGTGGGCCGGCGTAGGAAATCATCGTGGCGATGCAGCCGGCGACGATCGCCGACAGGGAACAGTCCTTGGTCAGGCTTTTCATGGGCTTCTCGCAAGACGTTGGCCAGCCTAGGGGCTGGCTCTTGTTCTGGTGTCGCCTGGTTCGCGGGTAAACCCGCGCCTACAGGGCGGTGTAGCAGCGGATTTACCCGCGAATCAGGCGACGCGGCGGCTCAGGCCTCCTGCAGGGCCCGCGGCCGGCCGCTACGCTGTTCTGCGCTACTGCCCTGGGCCTTCTGCAACTGGAAGTCGAACTTCAGCTCGGCACGACGGCCGTCGGCGCCTTCGTGGAACACCACCTCACCCACCAGGCCATCACGGGTGGCATAGGCGAAGTCGTCCCACAGGTACTTGTCGCCCGAGAGGTTGATCTGCGTGGTCAGGTGCCGGTAGCCCGGCGCGGAAATGAAGAAGTGCACGTGCGCCGGGCGCTGGCCATGCCGGCCGAGCAGGTCCAGGCACTCCTGGGTCGGACCCTGCGGGTCACAGCCATAGCCGGACGGCACGATGGTGCGCGCACGGTAGCGGCCTTCGGCATCGGTGACGATGCGCCGGCGCAGGTTGTATTCCGATTGGCTCTGGTCGAAGAACGAATAGGTCCCTCGGGTATTGGCGTGCCACAGGTCGACGGTGGCACCTGGCAGCGGTTGACCTTGGGGGTCGAGCACCTGGCCTTCGAGGAACATGACGGTGGCCACGCCCTCCTCGCTGCCATCATCCATGCGCACCTCGCCTTGTGCCAGCGGCGCGCCGGCCACGTACAGCGGGCCTTCGATGGTCCGAGGGGTGCCACCGGTGAGGCCTGCTTCAGCGTCCTTGGCATCCTGCAGCAGGTCGAGGAAGTGCTCGAGGCCCAGGCCAGCCACGAGCAACCCGGCCTCGCCCCGCCCGCCCAGGCGGTTGAGGTAGTCGACGGCGAGCCAGAACTCGTCCTCGGTGATTTCCAGGTCCTCGATCAGGCGCGCGCTGTCGTGCAGCACGCGCAGGATGATCTGCTTCAGTCGCGGGCTGCCGTCGTCATTGCCGAGGCCGGCAGCTTGATCGAAGAACGACTGGAGGTCAGCGGTGTGGGAGATTTTCACGGTCATGGGAGTTGCCTCGTAATTATTCTTTGCCAAGGCTCAAGCCGCGGCTGCCAAGGCCTGGCGCCGGCCGCTGGCCAGGTGCACGGCCATGGCCAGCGCGGCGATTGCGCCGGGGATGGCGAATGCCAGGAAATTCAGTTGCAGCGGCAGGTTGATGCCCATCAGCGCCCCGCCCAGCAGCGGGCCGACGATGGCGCCGTTGCGGCCGATGCCCGAGGCCCAGCCCAAGCCGGTGGAGCGCACCGCCAGGCCGTACATCTGGGCGGCACCGGCATACAGCAGGATCTGGGTGCCAATGGTGGTGGCGCCGGCGATGAAGATCAGCAGATACAGCACCGGCATCGGGCTGTTGACGCCGAGCAGGCTGATCGACAGCGCCGCGGTGATGAAGAAGGCGACCTTGACCTTGACCAGGTTGTAGCGATCGCCCAACCAGCCACCGAGGATGGCCCCGGCCATGCCGCCAAGGTTCAGCGCCAGCAGGAACGACAGGCTGGAGCCCAGGCTGTAGCCGGCGTTGGCCATGAGCTTGGGCAGCCACGAGCTGAGTGCGTAGACCATCAGCAGGCAGCAGAAGAACGCCAGCCACAGCGCCAGGGTGCGCACCGCCAGGCCATTGCGGAACAGCTCCAGCACCGATGCGCCACCGCCCTTGCGGTCGGCCGCCTGCAGCGCGTCGTCATCGCGCACGTCGCACTGCGGGTCGAGGCGTTTGAGCAGCGCGCGGGCCTCCTTGAAACGCCCCTTGCGCACCAGGAAACCAACGGATTCGGGGAGGTAGTAGAGAATCACCGGCAACAGCAACAGCGGCACGGCCGCAGCGAAGAACATCGATTCCCAGCCAAAACGCGGCAGCATGAAGATGCCGACACCGGCCGAGAGCATGCCACCCAGCGAATAGCCGCTGAACATGATCGCCACCAGGGTGCTGCGCAGGCGCTTGGGTGCGTATTCGTTCATCAGCGCGACCGCGTTAGGCATCAGGCCGCCACAGCCGAGCCCGCCGATGAAGCGGTACACGCCGAACTCGCTGGGGCTGCTGGCGAAGCCGTTGAGGATGGTCGCGCCAGAGAACAAGGCGAAACAGATGGCGATCCCTTTCTTGCGCCCAATACGGTCGGCCAGACTGCCGAACGCCAAGGCGCCGAACATCATGCCGAACAGCGCATAACTGCCCAGCGCGCCGGCTTGCAACGGGGTCAGGCCCCATTCCTTCATGATCACCGGCAATACCACGCCGTAGATGAACAGGTCATAGCCGTCGAAGATCAGCAGCAGGCCGCACCAGGCCATGACCATCCAGTGGAACGGGGTGAAGCGGGCGTTATCGATGATCGGGTGTACGTCAAGGGTTCGCATGGCATCTGTCTCTCTTGTTCTTGTTGTTGAAGAAAACCTTGCCGGGGTGGTGCTCAGCCGAGATCACCACCACCTACCGGCAGGGTCACGCCGGTGATGTAGGACGCCTCGTCGGAGGCCAGGAACAGGATCGCGCCGACCTGCTCGTCGATGCTGCCGTAGCGATGCATCAGGCTGCTGTCGAGGGTCTGGTCGACGATCTGCTGGTACCAGACCTTTTCCTGCTCGGTCTGCTCGGCGCTGTTGCGCGGTACACGCCGGGGAGGTGCCTCGGTACCTCCAGGCGCGGTGGCGTTGACGCGAATGCCACGCCCGGCGGTTTCGAACGCCAGGCACGCGGTCAGGGCGTTGACGCCGCCCTTGGCCGCGCCGTAGGGCACGCGGTTGACGCCACGGGTGGCGATGGATGAAACGTTGACGATGGCACCGCTGCCCTGTTTGAGCATGTGCGGTAGCGCGGCGTGGCAGCACCATAGGGTCGGGAACAGCGAGCGGCGCACCTCGGCCTCGATCTGCTCCACTTCGTAGTGCTCGAACGGCTTGGCCCAGATGGTGCCGCCGACGTTGTTGACGAGGATGTCGAGGCGGCCGAAGGCTTCGACCGCAGCCGCCATGACCTGGGCGCAATCGGCATGTTGCTCGAGGTCGGCGGTCAGGGTCAGCATGCCCTCGCCGGCCAGTTCGTGGACCAGTTCGGAGCGGTCCACCGCCACCACCTTCGCGCCTTCGGCCTTGAGCCGCCAGCACACGCCCCGGCCGATGCCTTGGGCGGCACCGGTGACCAGGGCGATCTTGCCTTGGAATCTGTTGTTCATGTCCATTTCTCCAGTCCGCTGCGTTCCCTGTAGGAGCGGGTTTACCCGCGAATGCGTCCGGCCAGACAAAGCGCTGTACCTGGTGGCCTCTTCGCGGGTAAACCCGTTCCTACAAAGGGCGGTGTATTGCTCGAAGAAAAAAGGCTGCACACGCCCGCACAGCATGGGCAGCCCCAAGGAAACTCAGGCTGCTGCGGCAAACTTCTCGTAGTAGAAATTCGCCGGGGTCAGGCCCTGTTCACGAATGTACTGGCTGACCGCCTCGACCATCGGTGGCGGGCCACACAGGTAGACGTCGACATCGCCGTCGTTGAGGTGGCCAGGGGCGATGTGCTGGGTCACGTAGCCCTTCTGCGGATACTGGCTCTCGGGGTTGGCCACGCAGGCGCTGAAGGTGAAGTTGGGGATGCGCGCAGCCAGGGCCTCGAGGCGTTCCATTTCGACCAGGTCGAAGTCGTTGGTGACCCCGTAGATCAGGTGCAGCGGATGCTCGCTGCCCTGCTCGGCGACCTTCTCGAGCATTGCCGTGAACGGCGCCAGGCCCGTACCGCCTGCCAGCAGCAGCAACGGGCGCTGGATCGGCCGCAGATAGAAGCTGCCCAGGGGGCCGGCCAGGCTCATGCTGTCGCCGGCCTTGGCCAGGGTGGTCAGGAAGCTGCTCATCAGCCCGCCCGGCACGTTGCGGATCAGAAAGCTGACCTCGCCATCCTTCTGCAGCGAGCTGAAGGAGTAGGCACGGCTCTGGTCGCTGCCCGGCACCTGCAGGTTGACGTACTGGCCCGGCAGGAACGCCAGCTTGCCCAGGGCGTCGCCCTTGATCGATAGGGCGATGGTGCTTTCGGACAGCTGACGCACTTCGCTGATGGCCGCCTCGAAGCTGGCCTGCTCGGTCTTGCATACCTGGGACGAAGCCGGGATACGCACCACGCAGTCGCTTTCGGCGCGCATCTGGCAGGTAAGAACGTAGCCCTCGGCGATCTCGTCCTCGCTCAGGGCGTCCTCGATGAAGTTGTCACCCAGGTCGTAACGGCCGGACTCGGCTTTGCACTTGCAGGTGCCGCATGCACCGTCACGGCAGTCCAGGGGGATGTTGATGCCTTGGCGGTAGGCGGCATCGGCCACGGTTTCGAAGCCGGTGGCCTCGATGAAGCGGGTCACCCCGTCTTCGAAATTCAGTGCGATCTGGAAGCTCATGTTGCACCTCGCGGGCGAACCTGGCCACGGCGCGCCATCTGGCACACCGGGCGGCTCGCGTTACCTCGGATCAGATGTGATAGATGTCGATGACCTGACGCACGTAGTCGTTCTTCAACACCACCTTCTTGGCCTTGATCAGCGGTTGCTCGCCGCGCAGGTCCAGGGTGTAGAAGCTGCTACCGAAATAGCTGTCGGTGGTCTTGTAGCGGAAGCTCAGGGTGTGCCAGTTGAAGCGCACCTTGCAGTAGCCTTCGCCTTGCTCGACGATCTCGATGTTGCTGATGTTGTGCGACGTGCGGGTGTCGGGCATGGTCGCGCTGGAGCGCTCGGTCTTGATCCGGAAGACCCGGTCTTCGAGGCCGCCACGGTTGCCGTACCAGATCAGCGAGATTTCGCTTTGCGGGTCTTCGGTCAGGGTGTCGTCATCGTCCCAGGACGGCATCCAGAAGCTCGCATCAGCGGCATACAGCTCCAGCCACTGGTCCCACTCGGCATCGTCCAGGTGGCGCGCTTCGCGGAAGAGGAAGTCGCGCACGGTTTCGTAGAGGCTCATTGCACGGCCTCCACGGGAATCAGCTGCTGTTGCTGGTCCTGCTTCAGCGCCTCGATCATGGTGTCCTGCCAGTACTTGTGCTGCAGCACGAACAGGCCTTCATCCTCGGTGCGTACGCCTGACAGCAGCGGCTGCAGTTCGATCTCCTTGGCCGCCTCGTCGGCGCCTTCGACCCAGTGGGCCGCGCCGCGCGACATGTCATTCCAGCCAGTGCCGCCGCCGTAGCCGGTCTGGCAGGAACGGAATTCCTCCAGATCGTCCGGGGTCGCCATGCCGCTGACGTTGAAGAAGTCCTCGTACTGGCGAATGCGCTGGGCGCGGGCATCGCTGCTCTCGCCCTTGGGCGCGATGCAGTAGATGGTGATTTCGGTCTTGTTCACCGAGATCGGCCGAGCGATGCGAATCTGCGAGCTGAACTGGTCCATCAGGTACACGTTCGGGTACAGGCACAGGTTGCGCGAATTCTCGATCATCCAGTCGGCGCGCGCCTGGCCGAAGTCGGCGGCCAGTTGCTCGCGACGCTCGTAGGCAGGACGGTCCTCTGGGTTGGCCCAGCGCGTCCAGAGCAGCAGATGGCCGTGATCGAAGGAATAGAAGCCACCGCCCTGCTTGGCCCAGGCGCCCGCGCTCATGGTCTTGATCTCTTCACCCGCTTCGCGCTGCTTGCGCTGGTTCTGGGTGGCGGCGTAGTTCCAGTGCACGGAGCTGACGTGGTAGCCGTCGGCACCGTTTTCGGCGGTGAGCTTCCAGTTGCCTTCGTAAATGTAGGAACTGGAGCCGCGCAGCACCTCAAGGCCTTCCGGCGACTGGTCGACGATCATGTCGATGATCTTCGCCGATTCGCCCAGGTGCTCGACCAGCGGCTTGACGTCGGCTTTCAGGCTGCCGAACAGGAACCCGCGATACGACTCGAAGCGGGCGACCTTGGTCAGGTCGTGGGAGCCGTCGCAGTTGAAGCTGTCGGGATAGCCGGCATTGCTCGGGTCCTTGACCTTGAGCAGTTTGCCGCTGTTGTTGAAGGTCCAGCCGTGGAACGGGCAGGTATAGCTGGACCGGTTGCCGCGCTTGTGCCGGCAGAGCATGGCGCCGCGGTGGCTGCAGGCATTGAGGAAGGCGTTGAGCTCCCCGTCCTTGTTGCGCGCGATGAAGATCGGTTGGCGCCCCATGGTCAGGGTGATGAAGTCGTTTTTCTCGGGGATCTGGCTTTCGTGGGCCAGGTAGATCCAGTTGCCCTCGAAGATGTGTTTCATCTCCAGGTCGAACAGGCGCGGGTCAGTGAACATTTCACGCTTGCAACGGTAGACGCCCTTCTCGCGGTCGTCCTCGAGCATGGCATTGAGGTAGTCGAATCCCAGGGACATGGCCAGGGCCTCCATTGTTATTGTTCAGGCCATGTCAGGTTAGGGATTATCGACCAGGGGCAATATCCGCTGCGTGCACAGTGCTATCCATTTTGTGCAAGCTTCAGCGCCGGTGCTTGAACGTCTCCGAAGGCAGCTCGCCAAAGCGCTGGCGATAGGTTTCGGAAAACCGGCCCAGGTGCAGGAAGCCATAGTCCATGGCCAGCTCGGTGACGCTGCGTACCGCGCAGCTGGCATCGCTGAGGCAGGCATGCACGCGTTCGAGCTTGCGCTGGCGCACGTATTGCTTGGGGGTGGTGCTCAAATGGCGGTCGAACAAGGCGTACAACGAACGCAGGCTCATGTTCGATTGCTCGGCCAGCACCTCGGCAGTCAGCTCCAGCTTGAGGTTGCGGTCGATGTAGTCGAGGATCCGCTCCAGGCTGGCACCGGGCGTGCCCAGGCCTTCGCGGCTGATGTTGGTGTTCATCAGCGTCAGCAGCTTGCTGGCGACGATCTGGCTGTAGTGGCCCTGCACGCGCGGTAATGGCTCGGCCACTTCGGCTTCCTGGCAGACCATGGCCAGCAGGTTGGAGAACCCGTCCAGCTCTTCCAGGCGGTAGTGGTTGCGCAGAAAGCGCACGCCACCGGCCGGGCGCTGCCAGCGCTGTTCTTCGCAGATAGTGTCGAGCAGGTGCGTCGGCACCTTGAGGATGAACTTCTCGCAGTCTTCGGAATAGGTCAGGTCGACCGGATCGTCCGGGTTGATCAGCAGCAACTCGCCCGGCACCAGGTGATGCTCACGCTGGTGACCGCGCCACAGGCAGCTGCCATTGAGCAGGATCTGCAGGTGGTAGATGGTCTCGAGCGCGGGCGAGGTCACCCGCACGCTGCCGCCGTAGCTGATACGGCACAGGTCGAGTTCGGCGAATTTGCGGTGGCTCAGGCTGGACTGCGGGCGGGTACTGCGCGACAACCCGATGCAATGCTGGCCCAGGTGCCGGTTCACATAGTCGGAAACGGCATAGGGGTCGGCGTGATGGAACACGCTACTGCGCTCGCTCAGCAGGCGGCTTTCCATAAGGCAGGCACTCGGCTTTTGTAATTTTGTTTTATGTAATTTTTTTAGTCTACGCGAGTACACAGTATGTAAAAGCGAAACGAGGAGCAATGCGACCAAGGGATTCGCGGGGCGAATAGCGGACGACGCCCCGCCAGCAATGTCCGATTATCGAACAAATGGTTCATTCCACCAGCGCCGCCCTACCCGCCCACCCCTGGCTGCGCGCCCGATACTGGCGCGGGGCGATGGCGAACAGCTCGCGAAAGCGCCGGTAGAAATGCGGAAAACTGACGAAACCACTGGCCACTGCCACCTCGGTCAGGGATTTGCTGGTGTGCTGCAGCAACTGCCTGGCATGGGTCAGGCGCAGCTCCAGATAGTAGCGTGGCGGCGTTGCCTGCACGTGCCGGCGGAACAAGCGCTCCAGGTGTCGCCGGGACAGCCCCGCATGTTCGGCGATCTCGTCGATGCCGATCGGGTCCTCGATGTTGGCGTGCATCAACTCCAGGGCCAGGCGCACCCCGCGCGGCACGCTCGGGTCCAGCTGCGGCGCCGCCGCCAGCATGTCACTGGGCACGCGGGCGCGATCGCAGGCCAGCATCTGCTCCACCGCACGACGCAGGCCGGCGCCGCCCTGCTGCTCGAGCCAGGCCAGCATCAGGTCGAGCGCGCTGCTGGCGCCGGCACAGCTCATGCGCCTTGGGTCCAGCACGTGGGCCTGGCGGCTCAGGCGTACTTTCGGGAACAACTCGCCGAGCATCGCCCGGCCATCGGGGTGGAAGGCGCACTCATGGCCGTCGAGCAAGCCGGCCTCGGCGAGGAAGTACGGGCCGTTCCATAGGCCACCGAGCAGACATCCGGTGTGGTCGGCCTGGCGCAGCTTGTTGCGCAGTGCCGGCGCGGGTTCCAGGCGCACACGGAAACCGCCGCACACCAACAGGCAGTCAAGGCCCTGCACCTCCAGGTCGGCCAAGGCGGTATCGACCGGCAAGGCGATGCCCAGATCGCTCACCACCTGGGCACCCTCGCCCACCACCTGGATGTGGAACAGCGGCGTGGCGCTCATCAGGTTGGCGGTGACCAACGAATCCATGGCGGCGGTGAACGCCATCATCGAGAAGTGCTCGCGCAGGACGAAGGCCACCCTGCGGCACGTCAACGGCAGCACGGCGCGGCCAGCGGGGTCGAGGTGGGCCAGGTTGGTGTTCTTGAGGATGCTTTCGAAGTGGCTCATGGGTTGGCTCTACTGCGGTGCTGCCCCATTCGCGGGTAAACCCGCTCCTACAGGATCGTGACACCTGTAGGAGCGGGTTTACCCGCGAATGGGGCGGCGCTGATGGAACTGGATTACTTGCTGGCCTGGGTCGCCGCCGCACGCGATGCCTGCAGCCACTCGTCGAACTGCTGACGGTGCGCGGCCACCCATTCCTTGGCATGGCGGGTGATGTCGGCGGGCTTCTTCTCGCCGTTTTGCATCTTGAGGTTCTGGTTGCTCTCGTCATCGGTGCTGATCTGCACCAGCGACAGGAACTTCAGTGCTGCCGGGTTCTCCTCGGCGAAGTCCTTGTTCAACACGGCCACCACCTTGTCGATGGCAAAGCCCAGGTTCTTGCCGTGGTAGGTGGTATCGACGTCGTTATTGCCGTCAGGCAGGTCGGTTTTCGGGACTTCCAGCCAGACCACATCCCTGCCCTCGACCAGCACGCTGGCGATCCACTGTGGCACCCAGGTGAAATACAGGATCGGCTTGCCTTCCTTGTAGCGGGTGATGGTGTCGGCCATCAGGGCGAAGTACGAGCCCTGGTTGACGGTGACGCTCTTGTCCAGGTCGTAGGCCTTCATGTGGTGGGAAATCACCAGCTCGCAGCCCCAGCCCGGGTTGCAGCCGGTCATGTCGGCCTTGCCGTCGCCGTCGGTGTCGAAGAGCTTGGCGATCTCGGGTTTCTTCAGGTCGGTGATGTACTTGATGTTGTATTGGTCGGCGGTTTTCTTGTCGATCAGGTAGCCCTGGGCGACGCCTGGGAGGATGTTGCCGGTCTTGACCATCACATCGTCACCACCGGCCTGCTGGTAGAACTTGTCGTGAAGCTTCTCCCACAGATGTACGGTGAAGTCGGCATCGCCATTGGCCAGGGCCACCATCATCACCCCGTACTCGGTTTCCTTCGGCTCCTGGACGTTGTAGCCCAGCTCGCGCAGGCCTTCCATCGCCACCTCTCCGCGGAAGCGCTCCTCGGCGATGGAGGGGAAGATCGGCGTCACCTTGACCCCGTCTCCCGGTTTGTCCGCCGAGGCCTGGGCGAACAGTGAAACGGCGACCAAAGCCAGGGCGCTGGCGGATTTCAGGATGCTGCGGGTGAACAGGGATTCGTGCATCGTCGCGTACCTTCTTCTGATTTTTATCTTCAAATACGGCAGATCGAACGTGTTGCAGGGGTGTTCAGGCAGTCTTGCGCCGCCCTTGTGGTTGACCCGCGCCACACAGGCGCAGCACCAGGCCTACGGGGCCGGTGTGGTACCAGCGCAGGCTCGGGTCGGCGCTGCTGCGCGCGCCCATGGCCTGGGTCAGGCGGTCGAGGAAGATCGCCAGCAGCACCAGGCCGACGCCGCCGACCGTGGCCAGGCCCATGTCCAGCCGGCCGATGCCGCGCAGCACCATCTGGCCCAGGCCACCGACGGAAATCATCGAGGCGATCACCACCATCGACAGCGACAGCATCAGGGTCTGGTTGAGGCCGGCCATGATCGTCGAGGTGGCCAGCGGCAGTTGCACCCGGGTCAGCATCTGCCGTGGCGTGCAGCCGAAGGCGCGGGCCGCCTCGATCTTGTCTTCCGGCACCTGGCGAATGCCCAGGTTGGTCAGGCGCACCAGTGGCGGCAAGGCGAACACGATGGTCACCAGCACCCCCGGCACGTTGCCGATGCCGAACAGCATCACCACCGGCACCAGGTAGACGAACGCCGGCAGGGTCTGCATGGCGTCGAGCAGCGGCCGGATGATGCTTTCCAGGCGGTTGCTGCGGGCGCAGACGATACCCAGCGGGATGCCGATGACCGCGCAGAAGAACACCGAGGTCAGCACCAGGGCCAGGGTGGTCATCGATTCGGACCAGACGCCGATCAGCCCGAGCAGGGTCAGGGTGACGAAACAGAGAATGGCCATGCGCTTGCCGGCCAGCTGCCAGCCGAGCAACGACGAGAGCAGGATGCCGATGGTCGGCGGGATGCTCTGCAGGGTGAATTCGATGCCATTGAGCACCTGGTCGATCGGCCAGCGAATGGCGCGGAACACCTCGCGGAAGTTGTGCACGAGGAAATTGAGGGTTGCGGTGACCCAGTCGCCGAGCGGGATGGTGGCCGCCTGGAAGGGGTCGAGAAGGCTGAAATCGGACATGAGGGCGTACCTCTTTTCTTATAGGCCAGCGGGCACGGTTAGTTGCGGCTCAGGGTCTGCAGCAGCTCGTTTTTCGACAAGGTGCCTCTGAAGGCTCCCTCGCGGTCGAGCACCGGCACCGGGTACGGCAGGTCGGCCGCGATGCCGAGCACCTCGTGCAACGGCGTGTCGGTATAGACGGGGCGCTGCTCGTGCAGGCTGTAGCGATCGCTGGCGGTGGCGCCGTTGGCGTCAGTGTCGACCACCCCGAGCAACTGCCCGCGGTCGTCGACCAGGTAGCCGAACGGCACGCCAGCCTTGAAGCTCGGCGCCTTGCCGTTGACCTTGCACACCACCGCCGGGTCGAACTTGGCCACATCGCCGGCCTTGAGCACCCGCGAGCTGTCGAAGGCCTTGAAGAAGGTGCGCACGTAGTCGTTGGCCGGCTCGTTGATCAGTTGTTGCGGCGTGCCGATCTGCACCACGCGCCCGCCCTCCATGATCGCGATGCGATGGCCGATGCGGATGGCTTCCTCGATATCGTGGGAAATGAAGATGATGGTGCGCTGCTGCTCGGCCTGCAGGCGGATCAGCTCGCCCTGCATCTCGCTGCGGATCAGCGGGTCGAGGGCCGAGAAGGCTTCGTCCATGAGCAGGATCGCCGGGTCGTTGGCCAGGGCGCGGGCCAGGCCGACGCGTTGCTGCATGCCACCGGACAGCTGGTGCGGGTAGCTGTGCTCGTGGCCGGCCAGGCCGACCTGGCTCAAGGCTTCGCGGGCACGGCTGTGGCGCTCGGATTCCGGCACGCCGGCGATTTCCAGGCCGAAGGCGGTGTTTTCCAGCACGCTCATGTGCGGCATCAGGGCGAAGGACTGGAACACCATGCCCATTTCCTTGCGCCTGACATCGAGCAGGGCCTTGTCGGACAGGCCGGTGATTTCACGGCCGTTGAGGTGGATGCTGCCGGAGGTGGGTTCGATCAGACGGTTGAACAGCCGCACCATGGTCGACTTGCCGGAACCGGACAGGCCCATGATGACGAAGATCTCGCCACGCTTGACGGAAAAGCTTGCATCGAACACGCCGACGACGTGGCCGGTCTTGCTGAAGATCTCGTTCTTGTCGGCCCCGTTACGGAGCATCTCCATGGCCATATTCGGGTTGGGCCCGAATACCTTGAAGATGTTATTGACCGAAAGAATCTCATCGGCATCGCTCATACGACCCTCTTTATTATGCTTATAAACCAATCCATCAACATCGCACTTTCAATAAGGCGGGTAGAGATCAGTGCGAGTACGCTTGGCAGTCGGTTCGAATCCGAACCTGAGTCAACACCGGCACGCAGAATGTCCTGCTTCAAATTATTCGACATCGAGTTGTCAATGCCGCGCCGTAGTTTTTAAGTTAGGCCCTGATCCGCAGAGGGTCCAACGACATTTGTAACGCCCAAACCATTACCTGAAGTTATCAATCGACCTGCAAGCACGGTGCTAGACCGCCGCGCATTTACCGCCAGGCGTGCAACAGGCTAGAGTGATCGACCAGGCCAGCCGAAGGATTCAGCCCCACCACCATGGTCAGACACTCCGAACCCGATCAGACACTGATCAAGATGCCATCCCTGCGGGCGGTGAAGGTTTTCGTGGCCGCCGCCAAGTACCAGAACTTCACCCGCGCCGCCGAGGCGCTGTGCGTCACACAGGCAGCGGTAAGCCGGCAGATCCGTGAGCTGGAGACGTATCTGGGCGCCGAGCTGTTCGCCCGGGTGGGCCGTGCGGTGGAATTGACCGTGGCGGGGTCGATCTTCTTCGATGCCGTGCAACTGTCGTTCGTCAACATTTCCCAGGCCGCCGAACGTATCCGCAGCAACAGCAACGCCAAGCATGTGGTCACCCTGTGCTGTTCGCCGGCATTCGCCGCCCTGTGGCTTGGCCCGCGCCTGTCGGCGTTTTTCGACGACAACCCGGACATCGACATCAACCTGGTGACCACGCAGAACTTCCTGGCCATGGAGCCGGGGGTGCGTCCGGACATCTACATCACCAAGCTCGGCAGGATCCAGACCGGCTACAGCTGCCACCCGCTCAACCATGACGTGATCTACCCGGTGTGTACCCCACAGTACCTGGCCCAGCACCCGCAGTTGCGTACCCTGGAAGGCCTGCGCGACGCATCCCTGCTCAACCTCAGCCCCTATGGCCGCTCGCAGGTGGCCGAGCACGTCGACTGGAACGTCTGGCTGGCCTTCCATGACATCGACCTGAACAGCCGGGCCAATGGTGCGGCGCATTTCTTCAACGCCAACGACTACAACCTGCTGGTGCAGTTCGCCCTGAACCACCGCGGGGTGGCGCTGGGCTGGCACCACTTGGTCCAGCCCCTGGTCGCCCAGGGTTTGCTGGTGCGCCCGGTGGCGGAGCAACTGGTGCTCAAGGACACCTTCCACTTCCTCGCTTTCAACGACGACAAGGAGCACGACTCGAGTTGCCGGCGGTTGCGCGAGTGGCTGCTGGAGCAATTCGCACCGTTGCTGGCGGAGTTGAGACACAGTTTGCAATCATCGCAGGCGCCCGCTCAGTAACCACTGAGCAGTCAGAGCCAGGCAGACGCCAGCCCCCGTCACTGCACCGGCAGGAAGTTCATCAGCAGCAGGCTCTGGGCATAGTTCAGCCCGATCCGCCGATACCGCTCGTCCAGCAACTCGGCCAACAAGTCCAGGCGTGCGACGATCTTGCCGAACTCCACCGCGAAACTGAGGTTGCTGCCCTCCTCTGAAATTTCGTTGGAAAACAGCAGCAACACGCCGTTGGCGTCCTGGCGCTGACTGAGCATCCAGGTGGCCTTCTCGATATTGCGCGCGGCGTTGCTGATGAACAGTGGGTCGATGGTGTCGGTCATGTAGAACTCGGTGCGCCCGCCGTGGGCAGTGATCAGCATGCTGCCGATGGCATAGATGAACGCACCGACGCGGTCACCGCGAAACTCCGGGCTCAAGGCATAACTCAGGGCGGCCAGGTCACGCCGGTCGCCCAGCTGCGGCAATGGTTGGCGCTGCTCGATGGCCAGGCGGATCTGGCGCTCGGCGGTGGTGGCATCGAGGTAGCCGGAGAGTTTCCATTGGTTGGGATTGCGCAGGTAGAGCTTGTTCATCAACAGATACAGGCTCTGCAGATTGTCACGCATGGCCAGGGTGGCCATGCGATCGACACTGGTCTGGAACAGTTCGCTGGGCTTGCCGTTGCCGAACTGGTTGACGATGTCGCGGCCCTGCTCCTGGGTGCAGGCCCCGAGGCAGAGAAAGGTGGCCACCAGGATCAGGCGGCGTGGAAAGGATGACGTGCTTGCAACCATTGATCCGGGTCGAAATCGGCGGCCACGCTGGGGGTCGGCGCGGCCTGGCCATTCATAGAGCCCGGAAATTCGAAAAAGTGCGATGGCCGTGGGTGTTCGATCGTAGCGGCCCTTTCGCGGGCAACCCCGCTCCCACAGGATTTCACTGCATCCAGGGCCTCTGCGGTACCTGTGGGAGCGGCGGTTCGCCGCTGCGACTTGCCCCCGAAGAGGTCAGTACGGTTACATGCCGTGACGCAGCATCTCCACCACTTGCGCATGCAACACGGGGTCGCCGCAGGCCACCACGCACCCACCATTTTGCGCCGAACTGCCGTCCCAAGCGGTGATAACCCCACCCGCTCCCTCGATGATCGGCATCAGTGCCTGTACGTCATATGGCTGCAGGCTCGCTTCGACGATCACATCGACAAACCCCGAAGCCAGCATGCAATAGGCATAGCAATCCCCCCCATAGCGCATCAACCGTGCCTGCTTGGCCACCGCCTCGAATGCCGACTTGCGCGTCGGGGTGTCGAACATGTCCGGCGTGGTGCACATCAGCGTCGCCGCCGACAGCTCGGCGCAGGCGCGGGTCTTCAGCGCCGTACTGCCTCGCCAGGCGCCCTCCGGCGTGCCGACGAAACGCTCACCGGTAAAGGGCTGGTTCATCACCCCGACCACCGGCCGCTCGCCGTCGTTCAGAGCGATCAACGTGCCCCACAGCGGCAGCCCGGTAATGAACGCACGAGTGCCATCGATGGGGTCAAGCACCCAGGTCAACGGGCTACTGCCCACCGCCACGCCGGCTTCCTCGCCGAGGATGCCGTGCTCCGGGTAACGTGCCTGGATCAATGCGCGCATGGCGTCCTCGGCCGCCTTGTCGGCCACGGTCACCGGGTCGTACAAGCGCCCGCCCTTGTCCTCGACATCCAGGCTGGCACGGAAGTACGGCTCGATGGCCAAGGCGGCGGCATCGGCCAGTTGCTCGGCGAAGGCGCGGAATTCGCCGATCTGGTCAGCGCTCAGGGGCATGGGGCAAGACTCTTGGAAATGACGGGCCCGCATCATAACCGAGAATCCACGGCAGGATCGCCTGACAAGCGCTTGAACCGCCTGGCCTGGCATTTTTGCCAGTATTGCCAGTTTGCTGATCGCTATAGATTGATTGCTTCTCGACGATTGGGGGCAAGGCAATGGCGCGCAGACAAGCTGGCACAATCGACACGTCCTATGGAGCTAACGGTAGCGCGGACATTCCCGCCGAGCGTCCCCATGATCCAGCCAACGTTTCACTGCAGGTCGAGCCCTCAATCAGCGATGGCAACGGCAATCTGGTCTTCTTCGGCTATAACCCTGGGGACTCGGATTGTGGCTTGTTTACCCGAATTCTGGTCAATGGCCAATGGGACAGCGCGACTGGCCATGTGCCGATAGCGGTGGCAGGCAGCCTGCACCTACCGGACGAAAGCCTACGGTTCAGGTCTCTTCTCGCGATCACCGTCGACGGGCGACCGACCTACTATGCAGCAGGGTCTCCGACCTACTTCGACTATGAACAAGGTCGATTCCTCAATTATCTGGGCATCAGTCGATTCGACCAGGACTTCCAACCGGTAAAAACCTTCGGCGAGGATGGCCATGCCTTGCCAGAACCAGGGCAGCCCTGGGAAATGAGCCGAAGAACGGTCAATCGACCAAACGCGGCGTTCTATAGCGCGGAGAACCCCTTGGCAATGTCCGCCGGCCTGCTACGCACGATCTTCCCTTGCACCGTCGGCGATGAAGACGATGAAGTGACGCACAGCTGGCTGGCCACCTTGCACCCAAACACGGGCGAGCTGGTGGAGGCACTGGGCGAGCAGCGCAATCGCTCCACATTGCCCTTGAGCGACCGTGGCGCAATGCCGTTGAAGGTGCTGCGGGCGCACTTCTTCGAGGATGGCGGTTTCGTCGTGATCGCGCATCGAGGCGATGACCACGTGATACTTCAGCGCTACAACGCACACGGCATGCCCATCGAAGAGTTCGGCGATCAAGGTCAAAGGGATCTGTTCCCCTACCAAGGCAGCATGAGGCTGGGTATGGGCTATCGAAACGGGCGAATCGTGGTCTCCAGGGCCATGGAAATGCAACTCACCGAACCGACCACCGTGTATGCCTTCACCGATGACGGTGACAACGACCCGGCATTCAACAATGGCCAACCCGTCACGCTTTCCAGGGACGACAAGGGCTTGGCGCTGGGCCAACTGGTCATAGACGAGCACGATCGGATCGTGCTGGGTGGCGCTCATTTGACGGCGGTTAACGTCGGGGAACTCAACGTTTTCCGCCTCACCAGGGCTGGCCTCCTGGACCCCGAGTTTGGCAACGGAGGCCTGTTCGAGGGAGGAAGCGAATTTCGTACGGCAAACAAGTTGTTCCTGAATCAGGATGGTATTCGCATCCTGACGTTGTTCCCCACTGAAGGGTATTTTCTGGAGCGGGTGCTGAAACTCCACAATTGAGCCTGCGCGCATCGGGCGCAGCCGGGTCTAAACTGAACAAACCAGAACACATGGCAAGAACCGGGGGGCTGCCGCACGTGGAGGTGTGAGATGAGCCAGTTCAAGCGTTTGTTCGTCATGCTCGGCCCGCAGATGCGCCATACGCCTGCCCTGCAGCGCGGCGTCGCGTTGGCGCAGACCAGCGGTGCGCTGCTCGACCTGAATGTGTTCGTCGACGAGGTCGACACCTTTGGCCTGATGAACGATGGCCGCGAGCGCGAGCGGCTGCTCGAACACAACCGCCAGTGGCTGGCCGACGAAGTCGAGCAACTGCGCAACGACGGTCTCGACGTGTCCACCGAGATGCGCCTGACCCGCGACCCGCTGGCCAGTGTGCTGGAGCAGGTCGAACGCCTGGGCTGCGACCTGCTGGTCAAGGACGTGCAACATGAGCCGATACTCAAGCGCTTGCTAGTGACCCCGCTGGACTGGCAACTGCTCAAGGAAAGCCCGGTTGCCGTGCACCTGGTCAGCGATATCCGCCTGCCGCTGCCCCGGCAGATCGCGGCGGCGGTCGACCTGCACTCTGTCGGTGACGGCGAGCACCTGGATGATCAGGTCATCGCCAGCGCCCATGCCCTGGCCCTGCAGTGCAATGCCGAGCTGCACCTGCTGCATGTGTGCGATGCGGCGAAGACCCATATTGCCGATTTCGGTGCCGGCACGGTGACCATGCCGGGTTTCGATGGCAGTGTGCGCTCGGCCCAGCGCACGGCGTTCAACCACCTGGGTGACCGCCACCAGGTGCCGCTGGAGCGCCGGCACTTTCTCGAAGGCCCGGCGACCCGGGCGATCGCTCAGTACGTCAGCCATGAGCGTGTCGATGTGATCGTGATGGGTAGCCATCGGCACGATGCCTTGCACACGTTCCTGGGTGGGACCACCGCGCATGTGGTGGAGCATCCGCTGTGCAATGTGCTGGCGATCAAGGCAGTGCGCTGAGCCTCTGCTAAGCCGCTCTCAGAAACCTCTGCTGTAGAACAGCGAGTACGACTCGATCCCGTCGTTGGGCTGCTTGATCCCGGCATTGGAGTAGTGCATCGCCCGCAGGCCGATTTTCTGATCCCCCGGCAGCTTCAAGCCGAAACCGATGCGGTCTTCGAAGTTGACTGCCGAGCCCAGGCGCTGGTCACCGACGTCGGTCTTGGAAAAGGCGGCCAGGCCGATGCCCGCTTCGATGTAGGGGGTATAGGTGAAGCCGCTGAATTCATAGGTGAACACCGGGCTGAACGACAGCGAGTGGGCGCCGCTGGCCTCACCGCCTTCCCAGTAGGTGTAGCCTGCGTCCCAGTAGCCGGTGACGTAGCCGGTATCGCTTTGCAGCCACTTCTTGTCCCAGTCGAATGACATGCCGAGACGGTAGGTCATATCCCCCTGGCCAGTGACGCCGATGGCGCCGGACACCTGTGCAGCCTGGGCCAGGCCTGCTCCAGCCAAGGCCAACATGGCTACGGCCAGCGAAGCGGCAAGACGGGTTTTCATCGATGACTTCTCCTGATGGTCACGGGCAGGTCGCCATAGGGCGGCTAAGCCTGCAAGCAAATGGGGGCTCGTGCCCCTCGTCTTCTCGGCAGCCGATGCATAATCGACCACCTTGTAATACTTTTCTGATTATTGTCCAGATAATCAGAAAGTTAAAACGTTTTGCCATCTTATTGCTACCGTGCCCACCAGCCTCCTCGTCCTTTAGTCGTATTCTGCCTCCTCGTGGTCGCCCAGCAACCGCCGTTGCCGCGGTGTGGCCTCTTCCAGCACCTGCGGATTGAAGCGCCAGTCGAGGTACGGCGAAAATTTCTGTGCCACCATGCGCCGTCCGTAATGCACCTGCAGCATGTCGCGCTGACGGGCCGCGCTGCAATTGGCGCCACCGCTGTGCCAGATATCGCTGCGAAACACCAATGCGTCTCCGGCCTGGCACAGCACCGCGCGCGCTTCCAACCCCCGCCAGCTGTCTTCGCCAGGCTGGGGAGCACGCCCCGCACGGTGGCTGCCCGGCACAACCCAGGTCGGCCCGATGCCATGGTCGATGTCACTGAGGTACACCTGCGCCGTGAGAATCTGCGCCGGTGGGCTGAAATCGCCCCGCTCGCTCAGCCACGCCGGCAACTCCATGGGCAGATGGTCCAGGTGCAGGCCAGTGCCGGTATAACCCGGGTGGCTACGCCAGGCGGTCTGGCCGATCACATGGCAGTCCCGGCCCAGCGTCGCTTCCGCCAGTTCGATCAATGGCGGCAGGTCGAGAAACGGCAACCACAGCGGGTTGCGGTTGAATACGCACTTGTAGTGTTCCAGCAGCCCCTGGTAGTCCCAGTGGACCGGTTGCAGGTCATCGATGGCGCAGCGCAGCAAGGCGATGCGCAAAGGCTCCAACACACCAGGCAGCACCACATAACCCTGGTCTTCCAGCGCTTGCAGCTGCATGTCCAGACTCATCGCGATACGCTCCTCGAAGCCCTGGAGTACAAATGTACCCCAGAGGATGGTGTTCGCCCCCTCCCAGGGGATGGCTTACCTATTATCTGATGCGCTGTCGTGACCGGTGTTCGCCCGGACACATGGTCGGGTGCCTACGCCGCGCGTCGCTCCTCGAGCAGCTTGACGAACATGCTCAGGCTGCGCGAAACGGTGCCGCGGCGCCATACCAGCCAGGTCTTGAGGTAGCGAAAGTCCTCCGACATCGGCCAGGCGCTGACCGTGCTGCAACCGGGCATGTTGTCGAGCATGCTGCGCGGCAGCATGGCCAGGCCGGCACCGGCGCTGACGCAGGCAAGCATGCCATGGTAAGACTCCATCTCGTGGATCTTGCCAGGCACCGCCTGGTCCTGGACGAACCAACTCTCGAAATGGTGGCGGTACGAGCAGTTGGCCCGGAACGCATAGATGTTCGCGCCGTTGACGTCTTGGGCGCGGGTCACCGGCGGGTGGTTGAGCGGCGAGATCACCACCATTTCCTCTTCGAACACCGGCATGCCTTCGAGCGTCGGGTGCAGCACCGGGCCGTCGACGAAGGCCGCCACCAGGCGCCCGGACAGCACGCCCTCGAGCATGGTCCCCGACGGGCCGGTGGACAGGTCGAGGTCGACCTTGGGGTAGCGTTGGTTGTAGGCCGCCAGCAGCGCGGGAATACGCACTGCCGCGGTACTTTCCAGCGAACCCAGGGCGAAGGTGCCCTGGGGGTCCTCGCCGGCCACGGTCAGCCGCGCCTCATGCACCAGGTCGAGGATGCGCCGGGTGTACTCGAGGAAGTTCCACCCCGCCGGCGACAGCCGGAGGCGGCTTTTCTCGCGGATGAACAGCTGCACGCCAAGGTCTTCTTCGAGTTGCTTGATGCGGGTGGTCAGGTTCGACGGCACCCGGTGGATGTGCTGGGCGGCGGCGCTGATGCTGCCTTGTTCGGCCACGGCCTTGAAGATCTCCAACTGCACGAGGTCCACGATCATTCTCCAAACGTGAATGTTTCGCTCATTATTATTCAGTTTTCAATAAAGCCATAGCCCACTAGTCTGGCGTCACGGATCAACAACAATGAGTGCCCAGCCATGAGCGAGATCAGCAGCCTGACCCACGCCATCTCCGTCGACCCGCATAGCGGCGAGCAGATCGGCAGCTACCCCTTCGATACCGACGCCGCACTGGAAGCGGCGCTGCAACGCGCCAAGGCCGGCTATGGTCAGTGGCGCCAGGTGTCGCTGGGGCAGCGCAGCGAAGCCCTGCTCGCCCTGGCCAGCACCCTGGAAACCAAGGCCGAAGCCTTCGCCCAGATGATCAGCCGGGAAATCGGCAAGCCCATCACCCAAGCCCGTGGCGAAGTCGCCAAATGCGTCGGCCTGTGCCGCTGGTATGCCGAACATGGCCCGGCGATGCTGGCCGCGGAACCGACCCAGGTTGAAAAGGCACGGATCGAATACCGCCCATTAGGCCCGATCCTGGCGGTGATGCCGTGGAACTTCCCGATCTGGCAGGTACTGCGCGGCGCCGTGCCGGCGATCCTGGCCGGCAACACCTACGTGCTCAAGCATGCGCCCAACGTCATGGGCAGCGCCTACCTGCTGGGCGAGCTGTTCAAGGATGCCGGCCTGCCGCAGGGCGTGTTCGAAGTGCTGAACGTGACCCCGGAAGGCGTCACCCGCGCCATCAACGACCCGCGCATTGCCGCCGTGACCCTGACCGGCAGCGTGAGAGCAGGCATGGCCATCGGTGCCCAGGCCGGCGCCGCGCTGAAGAAGTGCGTGCTCGAACTGGGCGGCTCCGACCCGTTCATCGTGCTGGCCGACGCCGACCTGGACGCTGCAGTGCAAGCTGCTGTCGTCGGCCGTTACCAGAACACCGGCCAGGTCTGCGCGGCGGCCAAGCGTCTGATCGTCGAGGAAAGCATCGTCGAGGCATTCACCCAAAAGTTCGTCGAGGCGACCCGCCAGCTCAAGGTCGGCAACCCCCTGGAAGATGACACCTACATCGGCCCGATGGCCCGCTACGACCTGCGCGACGAGCTCGATGGGCAGGTCCAGGCGACCCTGGCCGAAGGCGCTACCCTGCTGCTGGGCGGCAACAAGCTCGAAGGCGTGGGCAACTTCTACGCACCGACCGTGTTCGCCAACGTGACCCCGGACATGACCGCGTTCAAGCAGGAGCTGTTCGGCCCGGTGGCGGCGATCATCAGCGCTCGTGATGCCGACCATGCGGTGGAACTGGCCAACGACAGCGATTTCGGCCTGGCCTCGACCATCTACACCGCGGACTACGCCCTGGCCGAACGCATGACTGCGGCACTGGACACCGGCGGCGTGTTCATCAACGGTTACTGCGCTTCCGACCCCCGCGTGGCGTTCGGCGGCGTGAAGAAGAGCGGTTTCGGGCGTGAACTGTCGCACTTTGGCGTGCGGGAGTTCACCAATGCCCAGACGGTGTGGCTGGATCGCAACTGACCATTCATTGGGGCTGCTCTGCAGCCCTTCGCGGGCAAGCCCGCTCCCACGGTTACGCTCTACCCTGTGGGAGCGGGCTTGCCCGCGAAGGGCCGCAAAGCGGCCCCAATATCTCAATCCCGAACCTGGTCCTTGACCCAGTCCAACATCCCCCCCGGCACGATCAACTCATGCCGCGCCCGCGAACACGCGGTATACAACCCCGCCAGCATCCTCGCCCGCTCGTTGCGATTACCTGCCGTCACCGGCGCCACCATCAGCTCCGGCGACACCATCACCCGGGCGAACTCCATGTTCTTCACGTCGCGCACGCGCCCCAGGAACAGCTTGGGTGCCTTGTCCCAGCGGTAGCGGCTCTTGGCCTTGGCAAAGTGCTCCGGGGTATAGCCCTTGCGCAGCATGTTGGCCACGGCGACGAAGGCCTTGTCATCCCCTTTGTCCTGCTCCAACGCCTGCCAGCTGGCATAGCGGAACAACATCGGGTGACGTGGCCGCGTGCCGTAGCGGTACAGCTCGATGCAATCCTCGACGAACAGTTCGAAGTCCTTGCGCGCGCTTTTCAGCAGCACGAACGGCACACCCTGGTGGGTCAGGCGCTGGAACCAGCCGAACAGCCCCCATTCGTCATCGACGATAAGCGCCGTGGGCTGTTCGGGCACCGCCACCGTGTCGAAGAAACTGACCCGCGTGTAATGCTCGGCGTTGCCGCTGAATGCCGCCTGGATCGACGCCGGGTGCGCCTGGATCAACGGGTTGAGCACGCCATCCATGGCTGGCCCGGCACGCAGCGAATGGTCGATGTAGCGTTGGCGGATGAAACCGCCATGGTGCGGACTCAGGCCGTTGAGGTTCTGCAACTCGTCACCCAGGGCGATCACCGCCTGCGGACTACGGTCGAGTACGGCCAGCATCGGCGCCGACAGCTCGTGGGCTTCGTCGACGATGACGTGGGTATAACGGCTGTCGATCACTTCCAAGGTCAACGACAACAGCTTGACCCGGTGGTAATCGCGCACCGGCAACTGGATCTCGCGGGCCGACGGCCGAATCAGCTCCTGCCAGTACAGGCGTGCCTTTTCCAGCAGCACTTCCTGGTCCAGGGGCGTGGTGCCAGGGCCGGCCCAGGGCAGATGGTGCAACTGCACCTGACTGTCGCCGCTGCGGCAGAAGCTGCGCACAGCCTTGATGCACAAACCCACCACATCCCGCGCCGCCAGCGGGCCGACGTCGGGAATACCGAGCCACTTCACCACCTGGGCATCCTGCGGGCGCCAGGACAGCTTGGTGCGGTACGGGTCGCGCAGGCGCCAACCGTTGCTGGTGAGGTCACGGTTGAGGATTTCATCGGCCAACTGGCCGAATGTCAGGGCAGTATAGGCCGCCGCATCCTTGACCCGTGCCTGCAGCGCCCGCAACTGGCCTTCGGTCAGGGCCAGCAATAGGGTGCGCTGGGGGTCGAGCAGGCGAGCGAACTGGTGGATCAGGAAGGTCTTGCCGGTGCCGGCGAAGCCCTGAACAGCTACCGACTCGTCGATGCCCGAAAGGAACTCGCGCAGCAGCCGGTTCTGCTGGTCGCTGAGTAGCAGGTCGCTGGCCAACGCCGGCACGTAGGCCGCATGCAAGGGTGTCACGCGTTGGTGGTAGGTGTCGGCGAATAGGTAATTCCACTGGCCCTCGTCGTCGAGCAGTTCATCGGCTGCGTACTCGACCTCGGCCGAGAGCAGGCCAATGCCGTTTTCGCCGAGCATGCCCAGGCCCATGGCAAACGCCTCGCGGTCGAACCGTTGCGCCACCTGAGCCTGGAAGCGTCCGGGCGCGGCACTTTCGACTTCCTGGGCGATACGCACGATCTCGGCGAAGCGCCGCTCTTGGGTATCGGCGGACACGCTGGCCGGCTGGCGTGGCAGGTTCTGCACGAACAGCAGCGCCGCCGCCTGCAGCAGGCTGGCTGTGGTAAGGAATTCGCTGTCGAGGGGCTCGCTGGCCAGGCGGTCGGCCTGGTCGCTGGGCAAAGGCAGGTAGAACATCGGGACCTCGGGTAGAAACTGCCGCGCAGGTTAGCAATTTTCCGGGGGGAATGCTGCCTGGTGTCGGCAGGCCAGGCCTATTCGCGGGTAAACCCGCTTCTACAGGGGTGGTGATGACCTGTACCGCGAAGAGGCACTGCGGGCGCTCAAACCCTGCAGCGCTTCAACGTCTCGCTCGGAAACTCCTTGAACAACTGTCGGTAGCTATCTGAAAACCTTCCCAAATGCCAGAACGACCAGCGCATGGCCACCTCTGCCACGGTCGCCCCGCCCCGCAGCAGGTCACGCCGCGCGCCGTTGAGCCTGCGCAAGCGCAGCCAATGCGCCGGCGGCATCCCGGTGAAGCCCTTGAACGCCTGCTGCAGCTGGCGCAGGGACACCCCGGCCACCTGCGCCAGTTCCACCAGGTTGAGGGTTTCCTCGGGGCAGTCCGCCGCCCACTCGCTGACCCGCTGCATGATCGCCCGCTCCTCCCCGCGCCGGCCCAGTGCACCCGCCGGCAGCCGCTGGCAGGCGTTGTCGAGGATGAACAGGCAGTCTTCCAGCAACTGCTCCGCCAGCGCTTGCCCCTGCAGCGGGCAATCGGCCTGAGCCAGGCGCGTCAGGGTGGCGCTGAGCCAACTGCCGAACAAGGCATTCTGCCCGCTGCCAAGCGGCACCATGAACAGACCCTCGAGCCGCTGAGGGTCCAGGCCATGGCGGGCCAGGAAGGCCTGGTCGAACACCACCGCCACTTCCTGGTAGTTCTCCGGCGTGATCCAGATATTGCGACTCTGCTCGTTGAGCAAGTAGAGGCTGTTGTCGATCCGGTCGAAACAGAACGCCAGAGCGCCGCTCGGGGCTCGGAAGAACTGCTCTACCCGGGTATTCAGGCGCTCTTCGTAGACCTCCACGCCGTCGAGCCCGAGGCAACGCAACTGGCCGCTGAAATGGCCCGGCGACATCTGCCGGTAATGCTGCTGCCAACCGGGGGTGGCGCGCACCTGTTCGGTCACGTCGGTGGTATGGAAAGCCTGGACCTGCAAAGCCTGTGGCGTTGTCACGCGCTGTCCTATTTGCACTCTTTTGGTGCATTGATGATCCGGAGAAAGTGGATAGATCGCCTCGGCGAGCTACGCCCAAGATAGTCTCCAGCGCGTCCCCTGGGAAGCCACCGCCCCCACCGCGTCCCTGAACCCACCCCAAGAGGTTTGTATGAACGCCCCCTTCGATCAGCTGTCCGCCTGGCTGAAAGAACACCGCATCACCGAAGTCGAATGCGTGATCAGCGACCTGACCGGCATCGCCCGCGGCAAGATCGCCCCGACCGCCAAGTTTCTGCATGAGCGTGGCATGCGCCTGCCGGAAAGCGTGCTGTTGCAGACCGTCACCGGTGACTACGTCGACGACGACATCTACTACGGGCTGCTCGACGCCGCCGACATCGACATGGTCTGCCGCCCCGACCCGGCTGCGGTGTACCAGATTCCGTGGGCCATCGAGCCGACCGCGATCGTCATCCACGACACCTTCGACAAGCAGGGCAAGCCGATCGAGCTGTCGCCACGCAACGTGCTCAAGAAGGTACTCAAACTCTATGCCGACAAAGGCTGGCAACCCATCGTCGCCCCCGAGATGGAGTTCTACCTGACCCAGCGTTGCGAAGACCCGGACCTGCCACTGCAAGTGCCGCTGGGCCGCTCGGGCCGTGCCGAAAGTGGCCGGCAGTCGTTCTCGATCGATGCCGCCAACGAATTCGATCCGCTGTTCGAGGATGTCTACGACTGGTGCGAACTGCAGGGCCTGGACCTCGACACGCTGATCCACGAAGACGGCCCGGCGCAGATGGAGATCAATTTCCGCCACGGCGACGCGCTGGACCTGGCCGACCAGATCACCGTGTTCAAGCGCACCATGCGCGAGGCGGCGCTCAAGCACAACGTCACCGCCACCTTCATGGCCAAGCCGATCACCGACGAGCCGGGCAGCGCCATGCACCTGCACCAGAGCGTGATCGACATCGCCACCGGCCAGCCGATCTTCGCCAACGCCGATGGCAGCATGAGCGAGCTGTTCCTGCACCACATCGGTGGCCTGCAGAAGTACATCCCCAAACTGCTGCCGATGTTCGCGCCCAACGTCAACTCGTTCCGCCGTTTCCTGCCCGACACCTCGGCGCCGGTCAACGTCGAGTGGGGCGAGGAAAACCGCACCGCCGGACTGCGCGTGCCGACTTCCAGCGCCGACTCGATGCGGGTGGAGAACCGCCTGCCCGGCGCCGACGCCAACCCCTACCTGGCGATCGCCGCGAGCTTGTTGTGCGGCTACCTGGGCATGGTCGAGAAACAGCAGCCCAGTGCCCCGGTGCAGGGCCGCGCCTACGAGCGGCGCAACCTGCGCCTGCCGATCACCATCGAGGACGCCTTGCAGCACATGGAAGACTGCGAGGTGGTGCGCCAGTACCTGGGCCACCAGTTCGTCGAGGGCTACGTGGCGGTCAAGCGCGCCGAACACGAGAACTTCAAGCGAGTGATCAGTTCGTGGGAGCGCGAGTTCCTCCTGCTCAGCGTCTGATCGCAGCCCATCGCTACCCCACAGCCAGAACAAGACCAAACGAGGTGTCGACATGCGTCAATTGCAACCCCTGATTCCCGCCGTACTGACTCTGCTGTTCGCTGCCGGCGCCCAGGCCGAGCCGACCGTCAGCGTATACAACTGGACCGACTACATCGGCGACACGACGCTGGCGGACTTCCAGGCCAGCAGCGGTATCAAGGTGGTGTACGACGTGTTCGACTCCAACGAAACCCTGGAGGGCAAGTTGCTGGCCGGGCGCACCGGCTATGACGTGGTGGTGCCCTCCAATCACTTCCTCGGCCGCCAGGCCCAGGCCGGCGCCTTCATGCCACTGGATCGCAGCAAGCTGCCGAACTGGAAGCATCTGGACCCCAAGCTGCTCAAGCAGCTTGAACAGAACGACCCTGGCAACCGCTACGCCGTGCCCTACCTGTGGGGCACCAACGGCATCGGCTACAACGTCGACAAGGTCAAGGCGGCCCTGGGTATCGAGCGCATCGACTCCTGGGCGGCGCTGTTCGAACCGCAGAACCTGAAGAAGCTCAAGCAGTGCGGGGTGGCCTTCATGGACTCGCCGGACGAGCTGTTCCCGGCCGTGCTCAACTACCTGGGCCTGGACCCGCGCAGCGAAAATCCCGCCGACTACGCCAAGGCCGAGGCAAAACTGCTGGAGCTGCGCCCCTACATCACCTACTTCCATTCATCCAAGTACGTCTCGGACCTCGCCAACGGTAACGTCTGCGTGGCCTTCGGCTACTCCGGCGACGTCTTCCAGGCCGCTGCCCGCGCGGTGGACGCCAAGAACGGCATCAAGATCGCGTACAGCATTCCCAAGGAAGGCAGCAACCTGTGGTTCGACCTGCTGGCCATCCCCAAGGACTCGCAGAACCCCGAGCAGGCCCTGGCCTTCATCAACTACCTGCTCGATCCCCAGGTGATCGCCAAGGTCAGCGCCACCGTGGGCTACGCCAACGCCAACCCCGACGCCAAGGCCTTCATGGACGCCTCGTTGGTGGAGAATCCGGAGGTCTACCCGCCCCAGGAGGTGCTCGACAAGCTGTACATCTCCACCACCCAGAGCCCCAAGATCATGCGCCTGATGACCCGCTCCTGGAGCAAGATCAAATCCAACCGCTGAGCCGAGTGAGCCACCATGCCCCACGCTACCCAACACACCCCGTCCTACTACGCCGCCAGCGCGCGCGACGCCACCCCTTATCCCAGCCTGGACAGCGAGCTGAGTGCCGACGTGTGCGTGGTCGGTGGCGGCCTGACTGGGGTCAATACCGCGCTGGAGCTGGCCGAGCGCGGGCTTTCGGTGATCCTGCTCGAAGGCCGGCGCATCGGCTGGGGGGCCAGCGGGCGCAACGGCGGCCAGCTGATCCGTGGCATCGGCCACGATGTCAGTGGCTTCGGCCGGTACGTGGGGCAGGAAGGCGTGGCCTACCTGAAGCAGGCCGGCATCGAGTCGGTGGCCCTGGTCGCCCGGCGTATCGCCCAGTACGACATCGCCTGCGACCTGCGCTGGGGCTTCTGCGAACTGGCCAATACCCCGACGCAGTTCGCCGCGCTGCGCGATGAACAGGAGGAACTCGCCGGCCTCGGCTACCGCCCTGAAACCCAACTGGTCGCGGCCGAGCGCCTGCACGAAGTGGTGGCCAGCGACCTGTACGCCGGCGGCCTGGTGGACATGGGCTCGGGCCACCTGCACCCGCTGGACCTGGTTCAGGGTGAAGCGCGGGTGGCCCAAGGCCTGGGCGTGCGCATCTTTGAACAGAGCCCGGTGCTGCGCATCGAGCATGGCCCCAGCGTCACGCTGCATACCGCCCGCGGCAAGGTACGCGCACAAAGCCTGGTGCTGGGCTGCAACGCCCACCTCGACGAACTGGAACCGCGCCTGAGCGGCAAGGTGCTGCCGGCCGGCAGCTATGTGGTAGCCACCGAACCACTACCCGAGGCGCTTGCCAGTACGCTGATCCCCCGCAACATGGCGCTGTGCGACCAGAAGGTCGGGCTGGACTACTACCGCCTGACCGCCGACCGCCGCCTGCTGTTCGGTGGCGCTTGTCACTATTCGGGCCGTGACCCCAAGGACATTGGCGCCTACATGCGGCCCAAGGTGCTCAAGGTGTTCCCGCAACTGGCCGAGGTGCGCCTGGACTACCAATGGGGCGGAATGATCGGCATCACCGCCAACCGTTTCCCGCAGGTCGGGCAGTTGCGCCAACACCCCAACGTGTATTACGCCCAGGGCTATTCAGGGCACGGATTGAATGTGACCCACTGGACCGCCAAGCTGCTGGCCGAAGCCATCGCCGTCGGCCAGAGCCAGGGGCTGGACGTGTTCAGCGCAGTACCCCACCTCACGTTCCCCGGTGGGCGGGCACTTCGTTCACCGCTGCTGGCGTTGGGGATGCTGTGGTATCGATTGAGGGAAGCGCTTGGCTAACCCTAAGACTTCAGATCGCATAATTCAAATATATGATTGATATAATTTGGTTTTTCTAAATTTGTTATAGCTAAATCTAGAAAACGAACAGAAGCATAAATGACTTAAAGTATTGATTCTAAACCGTTGTTTCTAATGACATTTAGCAGCTTCAAAGCCGGTCCGGCCGGACGCGTCTCGCCCTGCTCCCATTTACGTACCGTGGATGCCGACGTATGCAGATGCAGTGCAAAGACCGGCTGACTGAAATTCAGCCCCTCGCGCAAGCGCCGGATCTCCAAGGCACTGAAATCCTCCACTGGCGCCGGGCAGATCGCTTCGAAGTTGCGCAGCGTGACTTTGCTGACAGCGCCAGCTTGATGCAGTGCGTGGATATCCTCACGTAGGGATTCAATCAGTTTGCTGCTCACAGCAGATCTCCATCAGAATTCCAGCATTCAGCGCTTGCGCGAGCGCACTGGGGGGGTAAGTCGAGAAATACCTTGCCGGCGAACTGCAAGGCTTTGCGCTCATCCGGGGAAACGTCGGATTTATCGCTTTTAGCGAAGCCATGCAGGAACACATATCGAGTGCCTGCCCTCGCCGAAAGCAAGGTCCGATAGCCGCCTTGCTTACCGCCACCGTTACAGCGCACCCGCTTTTTGAAAAGCTCGCGCCCTAGGCAGGCATCGACAAGACCGCGGCGCATCTCTTCAACCGCAGCGCATAGCACCTTGTCCGACAGACGCTCGGCAACTTGCCATCGCGCGAAATCCTTGCGTTTGTACACGTCCATGTTGGCATACCTTAACCATACCCGTAACGGGCATAGTTTTCCAACAGCAGCCAAATGGGTAAATCAGCCGATTCAAATTCTCTTGTGGGAATCAGCGCTCACCACCTCGTGCTGCGGATCGCGCAACAACGAATACCCGCGTGCCAGCAACGCCTCTCCGATAAACCGCGACCCAACCCCATTGAGGTGAGCCCGGTCGAGGTACAGCAGCGTGCCGTCGATCATCGGCGAGCAGCTGCCGGCGTGGCAGATCACCTGGTCGGGGTCGATGAAGCGGATCTGCGGGAAGCGTGCATGCACATGCGCCCAGTAGTGCGGACGACTGCGCTCGGCGACCGCGCAGTCGTGGCCAAGGCCGAACATCAGCTGACGGATCGGGCAGGTCGCGCCCTTCTCGATCATCGGGTTGTCGAGGATGACGATAACCTCGCCGCTGGCCGTCACCGCCTTCTCCAGGCTGGCCTCTACCAGCCCCTGCGACGCTTCGTCCGGTGGCCAATTGCCGGCCAGTACCACATAGGGGTAGTGGTTTTGCTCGATCAGCTCGAATACCCGCTGGTTGCGCACCGCGCAGTGGTCGGCGTACACCGCCGGCATGCGGTCGCGGTAGCCGAGGATCGGCGGGCAGGAGTCCAGCGTGTAGTCCATCAGGCTGATGTTGTCGGGCCTGGCCAGCAGATCGACCATGCCGGTGAAGTGATTGGCGAAGCTGTCGCCGACCATGATGCCATCGAGTTCTGGCTTCTGTGCGCCCAGGCGGCAATCGGCGTCCGGTTCGGTGCGGTACAGAGCATTTGGCACGTGGCAGCCGCGGCGGTTCTGCGCCGGCTTGTTCAGGGTCATCGCCTCCAGGGCCAGCACCTGCGAACTGAAGCGACTGGGGAAGCCGTCGAGCATCTGGCCAGCTCCCGCCAGCACCGCCAACGCCACCACAGGTACGGCGAAACGGCGGGAGAACACCTGGGCGAACGAGAGCTGCGTACCCGAGCGCCGGAAAGGTTTTTCGACATATCGCCAGGACAACCAGGCCAGCAGCAGCGCTGAAGCCATCACCAGCACGGCAAGGCCCGCGCTCATTGGCACTTCCAGATAGTTGAGGTAAGCGATCAGCGGCCAATGCCACAGGTACAGCGAATACGACACCAGGCCGATGAACACCATTGGCCGACTGGCCAGCAGCGGTGAGCGGCCACCGCCACTGCCGGCCTGGATCAGCAACAGCGTGCCCAGGCACGGCCACATGGCGTTGAAACCCGGGAAGGTCGACTCTTCATTCAACACCCACAACGGCACGGCAATCAGCAGATAGCCCAGCGCCGTGCACGCGATCGACTGCCCTGCCCCCACCTGCGGCCGACGCTGCACATGCCAGATAGCCAGCCAGCCGCCCAGCATCAGCTCGAAGAACCGGGTCGGCAACAGATAGTAGGCGGCGGTGGCGAAGATGCCGGTGGCATACTCGGAAAACCCCACCGCCAGTATCACGCCGATGCCCAGCAACCCCAGCAGGTAACGCGGAGCGAAGCGATACACCAGCAGCACCATCAGCGGCCACACCAGGTAGAACTGCTCCTCCACGCCCAGCGACCAGGTGTGCAACAAAGGTGCTTCACTGGCATCGGCGGCGAAGTAGTTGCCGTACTTGAGCCAGATGAACAGGTTGGAAACCCCGAGCAAGGCGAACAAGGCGTTGTTGTACAGCCGCAGCAGATCCACCGGCGACAGCAGCACGCTCCCCACCAGCACGCAGGCCAGCAGTACCGTGACCAGCGCCGGCACGATGCGATTGATACGGCGCTGGTAGAAGCCTTTCAAAGAAAAGCGCCCATCGCGAAGCTCCTGGAACACCTGCGAGGTGATCAGGTAGCCGGAGATGACGAAGAATATGTCCACGCCGATAAAGCCACCAGGCAACCAGCCGGGGCTCAGGTGGTGCAGGAACACCGCAAGCACAGCGATGGCCCGCAGGCCATCGCTGTCGGAACGATAACTGTCCTGGCGCATGGGGCGAGTCCTTCGTCGGGGGCCGGATGGGGCAAAGTGCCATCCTCTAGGTGTAGCGCCCCTGAGACAATAGCGCCAAACCCCCAAGTCAAAAATTCGACGACCGGACACCAAGGCACATCAACGTATGCAAACGAGCGTCATCGAATTGACTTTGAACCTTGCCACTGGCCAAGTGTCTGGCGCCTGCTAGCGTTGTTGAGGCCACCCCTTCACGGACCCTCCCAGATGAAGAACTCACTGCCTCGCGCCACGCTACTGTGCGCCGCCCTGCTCGCCCTGGCGGCCTGCTCCAGCAACCAGGTCGACCCCAAGGACTATTCCGGTTTCCTCAAGGACTACAGCCGGCTCGAGCCCGCGAAGAGCGCATCGGGCGCGCCGGTGATGCGCTGGATCGACCCCAGCGTCAAGGCCGGTCAATACACCGAGGTATTCATCGAGCCGAGCCAGTTCTACCCCAAGCCACAGCCGACCGAGGTGATTTCGGCGCAGACGCTGCAGGAAATCACCCGCTACTTCAACGAGGCCATGCGCCGTGAGCTGGGCAGCGTGTTGACCCTGGTGAAAACGCCTGGGCCGAACACCATCGTGGTGCGCCCGGCAATTACCGCCGTGTCCACCCGTACCGAAGGCCTAAAGCCGTATGAGGTGATCCCGATCGCCCTGGTAGCGGCAGCGGTCAACACCGCCGCCGGCGGACGCGACCAGGAAACCGATGTCGCGGTAGAGGCGGCGTTCCTCGATGGCGCCACGCAGAAGGTGCTGGCCCAGGTGGTACGCAAGGGCAGCGGCAAGGCGCTGGAGAACGACACCCAGAAACTGACCCTCGACGACGTCAAGCCAGTGCTCGACGGCTGGGCGCGCGACATGCGTAACAGTTTCGTGGCGCTGAAGAGCAAGGCACGCTGAGTGACGCTTGCGATTGGGGCCGCTACGCGGCCCCAAACACGCCCCCCTTTTACCTCAGCACTCGACGAACGCCACCGCCAGCCCACCGCGTGAGGTTTCCTTGTAGTTGGCATGCATGTCGGCACCGGTGTCGCGCATCGTCCGGATCACCCGATCGAGCGAGATGAAGTGCTCGCCGTCACCGCGCAGGGCCATCTGCACGGCATTGATCGCTTTCACCGCAGCAATCGCATTGCGCTCGATGCACGGCACCTGAACCAGGCCGCCGACAGGGTCGCAGGTCAGCCCCAGATTATGCTCCAGGGCAATTTCCGCGGCATTTTCCAACTGCGCGGGCGTCGCCCCCAGCACTTCGGCAAGGCCCGCCGCCGCCATCGAGCAGGCCGAGCCTACCTCGCCCTGGCAGCCCACTTCCGCGCCGGAAATCGAAGCGTTCTTCTTGCACAGGATGCCTACCGCAGCCGCCGCCAGCAGGAAGGACACCACATCATCGTCGCAGGCCTGCGGGTTGAACTTCATGTAGTAGTGCAGCACTGCAGGAATGATCCCGGCGGCACCGTTGGTGGGTGCGGTGACCATGCGCCCACCGGCGGCGTTTTCTTCGTTGACCGCCAGGGCATACAGATTGACCCATTCCATCGCACTCAGGGTCGAGCCGATCACATTGGGCTTGCCCAGCTCTTGCAGGCTGCGGTGCAGCCGCGCGGCACGCCGCTTGACGTGCAAGCCACCCGGGAGGATGCCTTCGTTGCGCAGGCCGTTGACCACGCAGTCCTTCATCGCCGCCCAGATGCGCAGCAGCCCCTCGCGGACCTCGGCTTCGCAGCGCCAGGCGCACTCGTTGGCCATCATCAACTGGCCGACGCTAAGGCCATGGGTCTTGCATAACGCCAACAGTTCGGCACCGCTGGAAAACTCATAAGGCAGGTCCACCGCTCCCACCTCGCTCGCCGGGGCGTCGATTTCAGCCTGCTCGACGATGAATCCGCCGCCAACCGAGTAGTAGGTCTGGGTGAACAGGCAAACGTCGCCCTGGAAGGCGTGCAGGCTCATGGCATTGGGGTGGTACGGCAGGTCTTCGTCAAGCAGGCGCATGTCCCGTTCGTAAATGAAGACCAGCGGCTGGCTGCCATCGAGGATCAGGCATTGTTCCTGGCGCAACTGGGCAATGCGCGGCTCGATACTGGCCGGATCGATCCGGTCAGGCCATTGGCCCATCAACCCGAGCAGGCAGGCGCGGTCGGTCGCATGGCCGACACCGGTGGCCGACAGCGAGCCGTAGAGGCGCACTTCGACGCGGCCGACCCGGGCCAGCAGCCCCTGTTCGCGCAAGGCCTGGGCAAAGGTCGCGGCAGCCCGCATAGGGCCCACCGTGTGCGAACTGGAAGGGCCGATGCCAATTTTGAAGAGGTCGAAAACACTGATAGCCATGCTAATGCCTGACCGTGACGGCAATTTTTTACCACCACGATTCCGTGGGAAAATTTGAGGCGGAACGCCAATTGGCGCCATACTGCCCCCCACACCCTACAATGACCAACGAAACTTCCTAAGCAAGCCATTAGTAGAGCTAAACGATGCGACGCCAACTCAATGGCCAGATGTTCGTCTGGCTGCATGTGTTTTCCTGTGCTGCCCGGCACCTGTCCTTCACCCGCTGCGCCGAGGAGCTGCATATCACGCCTGGCGCGGTCAGCCAGCAGATGCGCCAGCTCGAGGACCGCCTGGGCTACCGCCTGTTCCTGCGCCGGCCGCGCGGCGTGGAGTTGAGCGCCGAAGGCCAGCGCCTTGCGCAGACGGTGGCCGAAGCCTACGGCAACATAGAGGCCGAACTGCTGCGCCTGGATGCCGGCGAAATCCGTGGCACCCTGCGCCTGCGCTCGATCCCGTCGTTCCTTGCCAAGTGGCTCACACCCCGGCTGCCGCGCTTCCAGCAACGCTACCCGGACATCGAGCTGCGCCTGGTGGCCGAGGACAGCGCCCAGGCACTGGACCCCGAGGATTTCGACCTGGCCATCGACCTCAACGACGGCAGCTACCCCGGTATGCTGTCCACGCCATTGCTGGACGAACAGATCTTCCCGGTCTGCTCACCGGCGCTGCTGCGCGGCCGCCCGCCCCTGCATGGCCCGGCGGACCTGGTGCATTACCCGCTGTTGCACGACATGACCGCCTGGCGCGGCAGTTCCGAGTACGCCGAATGGGAGTTCTATCTGGAGGGTATCGGTGCTTCTGGGCTCGATGTGCGACGCGGACACACCTTCAATCGCAACCACCTGACGATCGAAGCGGCCATTGCCGGGATCGGCGTGGCCATTGCCCGGCGCACGCTGCTCAACGACGAACTGGAGCGCGGGGCGCTGATCGTGCCGTTCGGGGTGCCCATTCCCAACCACAAGCGCTACATGCTGCACTACTCGCCGGGCGGGCTCGCCCAGCCCGGCGCACGGGCGGTGCACGACTGGCTGGTCGAGGAAGCCGGCAGTTTCAGGGCGCTGCATGGGGGGTGAGTGGGTGCTTGGCGAGGTGTGCACTTGAGATTTGTGGTGGAGCTGATATCGAGCGCCGCCCGCGCGGCGCTCGATATCAGCCGCGCCGGCCAACCCAAGACATACACTCAGCGCACCGCCGTCACCCCCTGGTCCGGCCCAGGCGTCACCACCTGCCCCAGGTCGATGTGGCGGAAATCCGGCTTGGCGCCCAGCCGCGCATTGAACCGCACGTTGAAGGTGAACGGATCGTCCGTCACCTGGTCCAGCGCCTTGCCATACACCGTCGCCACTCCAGCCCGGTCATAGCCCATCAAGCCGAGCAAGGTCGGGAAGATGTTGTAGTGACTGGAAGCATTGCGGTTATGCGCCAGGTGCGTCTGCCAGTCCAGGGTCTTGAGCCCCTGCCCCTGGATCACCAGCAACGGCACCAGCCCCTCCTCTGCCACTGGGTCGCTGTCGCAGTGGGTGTTCAACCCAGGGTTGCCGCGCTCATGCAGGTCCTGGCCATGGTCGGAGGTATAGATCACCACTGCCTGGCTCAGGTCGCCTTCGGCGAACAGGCGCCGGAAGAACTCGCCAACGTTCCATTGCAGGCTGTTGCGGTAACTGTTGCGGTACAACAGCCAATCCTGGGGCCGCCCGTCGAAGCCATCGCGGGTGCCGATGTCGGTCACGTCGGTGAAGCGCCCGCGAGGCAACGCCGGCCGGTACGTCATGAAGTCGTCGGGGTATTTGTCGTGCACGGGAAAATGCGCGCCGACCTTGTTGATCACGATCAGTTGCGGCTTGCCGTCGGCGAGCAGCGTCACCAGGCGCGCCACTGCGGCCATGTCGCGCTGCACCACCGGGGTGTCGTCGAACTGGATGAACTGGTCGATGTCACGCTTTTCCGTCTCGGTCATCAGGTTCTGCAGGTGCCCGCCGGTGCGCTGGCCGTCGATGTAGACCGTACCCAGCCCCGCCGCCTTGGCGTATTGCCAGATCGATGGCTGGGTCGAATTGATGCGCAGGTAATCTTCGCGCGTACCGCCGTAGCGCAGGGTCACGTTGGTGTCGGCGCTGCAATTGGCGACCGAGGCTGCATAGCCGAAATTGATGATGTCCACGCCCGGCTGGGCGCGGTTCAGGTGACTGTCGACGCCGGCCGGGGTGTTGATGTCCAGGTAGTTGCCGGCGATGCTTTCGTCGATCACCAGCACGATGTCGCGAGCCAGCGGCGCCGTCGGGCGTGCCAGGCTCACTGGCTGGCGGGGGCCGACACTGTCGTGCACGGCTTCATAGCCCATCAGGCTCAGGTACGCCAAGGGCGTGTACATCACCGGCAGGCCACGGGCGCCCTCGCCCGCGCGAATGAACAGGATCGCCACCAGCAGGGCCAGCGCCAGCACCGGCGAAGCGATCGACAGCCACCCCGGCAAGCGCGGCGCAGGCCCGGGCCGCAAACCAACGCCAAGCAACAGCAGCCCGGCCTTGGCCATGGCCAGGGCAATCGCATGGTGGTACTGCTGCAGCGCCTCCTGGACGAAGCCCCCGGCATAGACCATGGACACGAATGCGCTGTAGGTCATGTACGAATCAGTGATGCGGGTGTAGGCATCGATGAACACCGAGCTCAGCGCAAACAACAGGGCCAGCATCCAGCGCAATGGACTCGGACGGATCCAGGCGCCCAGCAACAATGCTACCGCCAGCACTCCGAACACGCCGACATACAAGAACAACGGCAAGCCCACACCCAATGCCGTGATGCGCTCGGCATAAAGCCCGTGAAAACTCGCTAGATAGCCGAGCAATAGTACGATTTTGATACACCCACGCATGCTCGGCTCCTCGAAGTCATCGCTTTTCACTCCAACCGTAGCATCCCTGAAACAATTCACAAGCCCTTAAAAGTCAATTTTCCGGCGATATCATAACGCCAGAATTTGGCGCTCAAAGTGTCTCATCCTTGGCACTCTCTATTACTCACAGACCAAGCATGATGCGGCCTACGACCGTTCATCGGTTATCCGATCGGCCATTTGCCACTAGCTTTCAACGCTAAACCCCGGATTGGCAAAGGGTTGCTGGCAGTTGGCCGCATTGCTCAGCGCTTGTAAATGCGACGAAACATGCCATTGCTTTGACGCAAATCCAAATCGCTGAGCTATACCGAATTCACATCTGTTTCATCCCCCTTACTCATCCATCGAGGCGATGCGCATGGACGTGAGCGTTTTTGGCACCGGTTATGTCGGTCTGGTACAAGCGGCAGCCCTGGCGGATGTCGGGCACCGCGTGCTCTGCGTGGACGTGGATACCCACAAGATCAACCAGTTGCGCCAGGGCGTACCGCCGATCAGTGAACCCGGTCTGTCGGAACTGCTGGAAGACAACATCCGCGAAGGCCGGCTGTCATTCAGCACCCAGGCCAGCGATGCGGTGAGCCACGCTGAGCTGATCTTCATCGCCGTGGGTACCCCGCCGGACGAGGACGGCTCGGCCGATCTGTCCCACGTGCTGGACGTCACCCGGCAGATCACCGAGCTGATGGAGGGCGACCGCACCCTGATCGTCAAGTCCACCGTGCCGGTGGGCACCGCCGACCAGGTGCTGGTGCTGGCACGTGATGAGTTGCAGCGCCTGGGCAAGGCCCAGTTGCAGGTACGGGTGGTGTCCAACCCGGAATTTCTCAAGGAAGGCAGCGCCCTGGCCGATTGCATGCGCCCCGACCGCATCATCGTCGGCACCCGCGATGCGGTGGCCCACGACCAGCTCGCCGAGCTCTACGCGCCGTTCTGCCGCAACCACGAAAAACTCATGTTCATGGACAACCGCAGCGCCGAGCTGACCAAGTACGCCGCCAACGCCATGCTCGCCACGCGCATCAGCTTCATGAACGAACTGGCCAACCTCAGCGAGCGGCTGGGCGCCGACATCGAGGCGGTGCGCAAGGGCATCGGTTCCGACCCGCGCATCGGCTACCACTTCATCTACCCCGGCTGCGGCTTCGGTGGCTCGTGCTTCCCCAAGGACATCAAGGCCCTGCTGCACACCGCCGAGCACAGCGGCATGCCGCTGCGCTTGCTGCAGAGCGTCAACGACGTCAATGACCAGCAGCGCCAGGTGCCCTTCGCCAAGCTCAAGCAGCGTCTGGGTGGACAACTGGCCGGCAAGTCCATCGCCCTCTGGGGCCTGGCCTTCAAGCCCAACACCGACGACATGCGCGAAGCGCCCAGCCGCTACCTGATGGAAGCGCTCTGGGCCGAAGGCGCCACGGTGCGCGCCTACGACCCCGAGGCGATGGACGAATGCCGGCGACTGTACGGCTACCGTGACGATCTGCAACTGTGCGCCACCCGCGACGACACCCTGCAGGACGCCGACGCCCTGGTGATCTGCACCGAGTGGAAGAACTTCCGCGTGGTCGACTTCACCCTGCTGGCCAGCAAACTGCGCGAACGGGTGATCATCGACGGGCGCAACCTCTACAACCCCGAGCATGTCGCCGCCCATGGCCTGCTCTACAGCGGCATTGGCCTGCGTCAGGTCACGCCCCCGGTAGGCGCGCCATGAAGGTGCTGGTGACCGGTGCGGCCGGTTTCATCGGTGCCCACACCTGCCTGCGGCTGTTGCGTGATGGCCACCAGGTCCTGGGGTTGGACAACTTCAACGACTACTACGACCCCAGCCTCAAGCATGACCGGGTGCGCTGGGTGCGTGAACAGGCCGGTGACCTGGCGGTCCATCACCTGGACCTGGGCGATCGCGACGGCGTGGCCCGGCTGTTCGCCCTCGAGCGCCCCGACGTGGTGGTGCACCTGGCCGCCCAGGCTGGCGTGCGCTATTCGTTGCAGAACCCGCAGGCCTACGTCGACAGCAACCTCGCGGGCTTTCTCAACATCCTCGAAGGCTGCCGGCGCCACCCGGTACAGCACCTGCTGTACGCCTCGTCCAGCTCGGTGTACGGCGCCAACCAGCGCACCCCGTACCGGGTCCAGGACGCGGTCGACCACCCGCTGTCGCTGTATGCCGCCACCAAGAAGGCCAACGAGGCCATGGCCCACAGCTACAGCCACCTGTTCGGCGTGCCCTGTAGCGGCCTGCGTTTCTTCACCGTGTACGGCCCGTGGGGGCGCCCCGACATGTCGCCCATGCAGTTCGCCACGGCGATCACCCAGGGCCGTGCGATCCAGCTATTCAACCATGGCCGCCACCAGCGCGATTTCACCTACATCGACGACATCGTCGAGAGCCTGGTGCGGCTCGTCCCGCATCCGCCAAGCGCAGACGGCCACTGGGATGCACTGCAACCGGACGCGGCAACCAGCCACGCGCCGTGGCGCCTGTTCAACATCGGCGGGCAACGCCCGGTGGAACTGCTCGACTACCTGGCGCTGCTGGAAAAGCACCTGCAGCGCGACGCCAAGATCGAGCTGCTGCCGCTGCAGCCAGGCGATGTGCTGGCGACCTGCGCCGATGCCACCGCATTGGATCAAGTCACTGGCTTTACCCCACGCATTTCACTGGATGAAGGGCTCAGGCGATTCGTCGCCTGGTTTCAAGGCTACTACTCGCCCAATGGCCCCCAGGCCAACCGCTCAGGCGAGCAGACCGATCAACGGAGGGCGGTATGACAGGACAACCCAGAAGCGCGCAACTGCAGGCGCTATACCAGGACAAACGGATGGACCCGGCCCATCGACAACGCATCGATGCCGCCATCCACATGCAAGGCCGCGGCTGGTTCACCGGCCGTATCGGTGGCCGGCCCTGGACCTTGTCGCGCACCAACCGCGCGCTGTCGTGCCTGGCGGCGCTCGGCCTGCTGCTGTTGCTGTCGCCGGTGTTCCTGGTGCTCGCCCTGCTGATCAAGGGCTCCAGCGCGGGCCCGGTGTTCTTCGTGCAGCAGCGCACCGGCTACCGCGGCCGGGTGTTCGGCATGTTCAAGTTCCGCACCATGGTCGCCAACGCCGAGGCGCTGAAGGAGTCGGTGCGCCACCTGAACAAGCACGGTGCCGACGCCATCGACTTCAAGATCGACAAGGACCCGCGCATCACCTCGGTGGGCAGTTGGCTGCGCCGCAGCAGCCTCGACGAGCTGCCCAACCTGATCAACGTGGTCACCGGCGACATGCGCCTGGTCGGCCCACGCCCCACCTCGTTCAACGCCTATCGCTACAAGGACAACCACCTCGCGCGGTTGTCGATCTACCCCGGCATGACCGGCCTCTGGCAGATCTCCGGGCGCAGCAACATCGACTTCGACCAGCGCGTCGAACTCGACCTCAGCTACATCAACGAACAGAGCCCCGTGCTGGATATGAAGATCCTGCTCAAGACTCCGTTCAAAGTCTTCACTGGCCACGGAGCAAGTTGAGATGGACGGTTCTACTTCGAGAAGCCTGAGTGTCGCCACACCGAGCGAGACCAACCTCACCGCCACTGTCCTGGACCTCGACCAGCGCACCCTGCTGCTGACCGCGGCCAATACCGGCAGCGGCACCAGCACCAGCAGCCTGGTATTCGCCAACCAGTTGGCGATGATGAGCGCCGGCAGCGTGTTGCTGATCGACAGCAGCAACACCGGCAACAACCTCAGCCAGCAGTTGGGGCTGGGCAAGTTGCGCGGGTTCACCGACCTGTTGTTCGACCAGGATACCCCGCCACTGGCCCAGGACTGCATCGTGCGCCTGGCCGACCAGCCGTTCGACATCCTCCCCGGCGGCACCTTCCGCCGTGGCCGCGAGCGCCTGGACCCGGAGCGCCTGCGCATCCTGCTGCAACAACTGAGCGACCACTACCGCTTCGTGGTGATCGACGGCGAGGCCGTATACGCCAGCGCCGACAGCCTGGTGATCGGCACCCTGGTCGACGGCGTGATCCTGGTGGTGTGCGCCGAGGAAACCCGCTGGGAAGTCGCCCAGGCTGCGGCCCAACGCCTGACCCAGGCGGGTGCGCGGTTGATCGGCAGCGTGTTCAACAAGCGCAAGTACTACATGCCCAAGTGGCTGTACGACAACCTCTAGGCCGGTACAGGAGAAGACCATGAAATACCCATCGATCGCCCTGTGCCTGCTCGCCCTGGGCGGCTGCGCCAGCCAGGGCAGCCGCGAGATGCCGGTGCAGATCCTCACCGCGCCGTCGGCCGAGAGCCAGGCCACCGAAGTGGCCAAGCGCGAACAGGTGCTGCGCCCGCAGGACGTGCTGGAAGTTATTTTCCACATCCCCAACAGCTCTTCGGGGGTGTACCGCATCCAGTCCGGCGACACCGTCGACCTCAACTTCATGGCCGCCAGCGGCCTCAACGGCAGCCAGCTGGTGCAGCCCGACGGCACCATCACCTTGCCCAGCACCAACGCCCCGGTACGCGTCGAGGGCCTGACCACCGCCGATGCAGAGGCCGCCATCCGTGATGCCTACCGCAACAAGCGGGTGTTCCAGAACAACCGTGACCAGGTCACCGTGCGGGTGCTCAGCCCGATGACCAGCGAAGTCCAGTTGAAGAACACCCTGACCCACCCCGGCACCGGCATGAGCCGCGACATCACCGTAGGTAGCGATGGCCGCGCGACCTTCCCGGAAATCGGCTCGGTGCCGCTGCAAGGGATGACCGTCAACCAGCTGCGCGACTACCTCAACGAACGCTACGCCAGCCTGCCTGGGCACATGACCGTCGACGTGCTGCTCAAGTCCACCGCCGGCAACGAGATCTACGTGCTCGGCGAAGTGGGCCAACCCGGCGCCTTCCCGATCCGTCGCCCGGTCTCGGTGCTCGAGGCGCTGACCCTGGCCCGTGGCCCGACCCTCAAGGCCAAGCTCGGCTCGGTGGTGATCATGCGCCGCGAGGGCAACACCGTCCACGCAGTGAACTACAACGTCGACAAGGCCTTGGCAGGCGGTAGCCAGAACCTCGCCTACCTGCAGCCCGAAGACATGCTGTACGTGCCCAAGACCAAGCTCGCCAGCGCCGCCGAGCTGTCCCGGCAACTGGCTGACGTGGTGTTGTTCCAAGGCTGGGGCTTCAGCTTCAGCTACCGCGTCGACGACAAAGACAGCGACAACTGACAGGGGGAGCCCGGCATGATCACGCAACCGAAAGAAAACTACGTGCATGAGTTCTTCCGCATCTTCTTCGCCAACCGCCAATTGGTGAAGCGGGTGTTCCTGGTCTTCGCGGTGATCGCGGTGCTGTTGCCGTTGCTGCTCAAACAGAGCTACGACATCACCGCCGAGGTCATCGTGCAGTCCAAGAAACTCTCGCAGAGCGACACCAGCTCGGCCCTGGCCCAGGAGGCCGACCAGTTCATCCCGCCGTCGCTGGCCGACATGGAAACCGAGAGCAACATCCTGCGTTCGCCCACGTTGATCCGTGAAACCATCAACCAGCTGCGCAAGGAAGGCCACTACCAGACCGAACCGGGCCTGCTCCAGCGCACCCTGTTCACGCCGCTGCACGACGCCGTGGTAGCGCCGGTCGGGCGCCTGTTCGGCAGCAAGCCGGAGGACGCCCGCGACACCGAACTGGACGCGCTCACCGAGCAGGCGATCAAGGGCCTGACGGTCGAGACCCTGCCCGGCTCGAACGTCATCTCGGTGGTGTACAGCGCCGAGGATGCCAAGCTCGGCACCCTGTTCGTCGCCCGGCTGCTGGACAACTTCCTGAAAAACCGCCAGGACCTGCAGTCCAACGAACTGCCCGAGGCGTTCTACGAGCAGAAGAAACTGCATTACCAGGCCCGCCTTGGCGACCTCGAGACCCAGCGCCTCAACCTGCTGACGGCGATCGGCTCGTCCGACCCGAAGGAAGAGATCACCTTCCGCCTCAATGCCATCAACACCGAGGAGCAAGCGCTCAACCTGCAACGTGATCGCCAGCTGCAGAACAGCCAGTGGCTCGATTACCTGCGGGCCAACATGGCCACCGCCAGCAAGGCCAGGATGTTGGACTACGCCTTCCCGTACACCTTCACCACCACCGTCGACAACGTGGCGTTCGAAGACCGCGAGATCAAGCAGCTCGGTGAGCAACTGACCACCCAGACGGCCCGCTACAACGCCGACCTGACCGTGTTCCAGCCAGGCTCCGAGCAAATGCTGCTGGCCCGCGAGCAGATCGCCAAGCTGCGCGGCCAGTTCCTCAAGATCGTCGACAACCGCATCCGTGAACGCCAGCAGGACCTGGCCGTGACCCAGCAGGTGATCGAGCAGAAGACCCAACGCATCGCCGAGTACAAGGACCGCATCCACCAACTGCGCGAGACCCAGAGCAAGACCCGCCAGCTGGATACCGAGATCGAGGCGTTGCACAAGGCCTTCTCCACTTACGCCCAGCGTTACGAAGAAAGCCGTGGCCAGGGCCTGCTCGATGGCAGCCAGTCCAACGCGCGAATCCTCAGCGCACCGTACGAACCGACCGCCGCAGCGTTTCCCAAACCTGGCCTGATCATTCCGTTCGGTTTGTTGACCGGCCTGCTGCTGGCGATCGCCATCGTCTACGTGCGTGAGTTCTTCGACCACCGCTTCAAGCACCCGGCGCAGCTCACTCATCAGCTCGACCTGCCAGTGCTGCTGGTGATCAACGACCAGACCCCGGCCCTGCCCAACCCGCACAAGACCTGGACCGTGCCGCGCCTGGTGCACTGGGTGCGCAATTGAACGCCGCCGTGCAGGGCTGCGCCCGGCCTATCCTGCACCTGCTGAGCAGCGGCGGGTTCTACGGCGCCGAGCGCATGTTGCTGGACCACTGCCTGGCGACGCCCGGCCGGCATCGGGTGCTGTTTCTCGATGCTCCGGCCGAGCTGGTCACGCGGTTTCGCCAAGCAGGTGTGGACAGCCACACCTGCGCGGGCCTTGGCGAGCTGCTGGCGCACCTGCGCCGGCTGCGCGCCGAGGGCGTGCTGATCAACAGCCACAACTTCAAGGGGCTGCTGTTCGGCTGGTTGGCGGCGAGCCTGCTGCGCCTGCCGATGGTCGCCACCCAGCACGGCTTCACCCCACGCAGCCGCAAGCAACGTTTCTATACCTGGTTGAGCCTGCAGTTGTGCCGCACGCCAACCATTGGCCAGGTGGTCTGCGTGGCGGAAAGCATCGCCCGCATCCACCGCGACGCCCGGGTGCCGGCGCGCAAGCTGGAGGTCATCCCCAATGGCCTGCCCGCCTCGGCCCAAGCTGCCGGCAAGCGCAACTGGGGCCAGCGGGGCGACCCCTGGCTGGCAGCCTACGTCGGCCGCCTGAGCCACGAGAAAGGCCCCGACCTGTTCCTCGATGCGCTGATCCCGTTGTGCCAACGCTTTCCCCAGGCCCACGCGGTGATGCTCGGCGAAGGCCCGGAACGTGAGCTGCTGCAGGCGCGCATCGATGCCGCAGGGCTCGCGGGTCGTATCACCCTGCCCGGTTTCCAGCGCGACATGCACCCGTGGATGGCGCGCCTGGACGCCCTGGTGATCAGCTCACGTACCGAAGGCACGCCGATGATCCTGCTCGAAGCCATGCAGGATGGCGTGCCGGTGGTAGCGTTCGGCGTCGGCGGTATTCCCGACGTGATCGAGCATGGGCGCAGCGGCTTGCTGGCCACGCCACTGGCGGTGGACGAACTCGGCGGGCACCTGCGCGCCCTGCTCGAAGACCCGGCCCAGGCCGAGGAACTGGTGGCCAGCGCCCGCCAGACGCAACGCGAACGCTACCACCTGCCGACCCTGGCACAGCGCTGGGCCCGGGTCTACCGGGGCTCGCCAAAGGAGGTTGTCGCATGATCATCCCGCTGTCGCTGGTGGGCCTGGTCGGCCTGCTGTGCCTGGGGCTGCTGGCCAGCCCCTATCCGTACCTGGCACCCGCCGGGGTACTCGGCCTGGCCGGGGTCCTGGTGTTGTATCGCAAGCCAGCCTGGGGCCTGCTGGCGATCGCCACCCTGGTCCCCCTGGAAGGCCTGCTCAAGGACAACCTGTTGTCCGCGGCCAAGCTGGTGGGCATCGGCCTGGTGCTGATCCTCAGCTTGCAGCTGGCCATCCGCCAGTTGCCCAGTGAGCGTTTGCGCAGCAGCCATTGGCGGCTGCTGATCCCGTTCATGGTCCTGTACCTGCTGAGCCTGTGGACCAGCGACAACCTGCAATTGTCGGTCGGCCACCTGCGCGAACTGCTGGTGGGCCTGGTGGTGTTCGTCATCACCCTGTTGGCCGGACGCGACCTGAATCTGCCCATGCTGGCGCGGCTGGTCACCCTCAGCGTCTGCGTGATCTGCCTCTTCGCACTGTTTTCCACCCAGTACCAGGAGCAGGGCCGCGCCTCGGCAATGCTCGACCCCAATGCCTTCGCCCTGTTGGTGACCATCGCCCTGCCCATGGCCCTGTGGCTGGCGATCAAGACCCGTCCACTACCCCTGCGGCTGTTCTGGGTGGCCTGCTGCCTGCTGTTGCTCGTCGGCATGACCAAGACCGAGTCACGCTCGGGCCTGGTGGTGCTGATGATCAGCCTGGGCATCGTGCTGTACAACTACCGCGAGCAGCTGGCGCACATTCGCCCACGCCACCTGGGCTTCGCCATGCTCGGCCTGGCCATCCTCCTGCCGCTGGGAGCGGCGGTGATGCCGGCAGGCTACATCGAGCGCATCCAGACCCTGGTGCAACTCAAGAGCGGGGTCAACGCGCACAAGGACGAATCCCTGGGCCGGCGTTCCTCCTACCTGGTGGTCGGCAAGGAGATGATCAGCCACAGCCCGGTGCTCGGCACCGGCCCCGGCACCTTCCCCCTGCATTACGCGCAAACCGGCTTTTCCAAAGCCTTCGCTGGCTTCAGCGCCAAGACCACCGACCTCTACCGGCGCGCCCACAACACCTACCTGGAAGTGTTCACCGAACTGGGCCTGCCGGCCGGGCTGCTGTTCGTCGGGATGATCGCCCTGGCCGTGCGCAACTTCTGGCACGCCCGCGCCGCCTGGCGTGCCAGCGGCGACCGCGACACCGCCGACCTGATGACCCACTTGACCATGAGCATGCTGGCCATCGGCTTGTTCCTGATGTTCCTCAGCGTTCCGGCGCACAAGTACCTGTGGCTGATGCTCGCGTTGTCGAGCGTGGTGGTGCGCCAGGCCAGTGAGCCAATGAAACGGGAGGCCGCGCGATGACCCTGGTCAGCATCGTCATCCCGATGTTCAACGAGGCCCGCCACATCGGCCGCACCCTCGACGCGGCGCGCCGCGCTGCCCGCTACGCCGGGGTGGACTGCGAACTGGTGGTGGTCGACAACGGTTCCAGCGACAGTGGCCCGCAGATCGCCGTGCAGCACGGCGCCAAGCTGCTGAACCGGCCCCGGGTGGCCATCGGTGCCCTGCGCAACCACGGCGCCCAGGCCTGTACGGGCGATTGGCTGGCGTTTCTCGATGCCGATATCGAGGTCCCCGGCAACTGGCTGAGCCTGCTGCTCGACCTGCAGCGACGCGGCGAAGGCGATGTGTTCGCCCTCGACTGCGACACGCCGCGCCAGGCGCCCTGGTTCGCCTATGCCTGGCAACGCCGTACGCTACGCGCCGGGCAGACCGTGCAGGACTGCAACTGGCTGCCCACCCCCAACCTGCTGATGCGCCGCCGCTGGTTCGAGCAGGTGGGCGGCTTCGACGAGCGCCTGCGTACCGGCGAAGACAAGGACTTCACCCTGCGCCTGAGCGAGGCTGGTGCACGCCTGCGCGTGCTGCGCCAGCCGGTGGTGCTGCACTGGGGCTTCGAAGGCAGCTGGGGCGAATGGCTGGGCAAGGAAATGTGGCGCCAGGGCAGCCATCTGCAGTTGCTGCGCAGCCATGGCCTGAGCCTGCGCCTGCTGCGTTTCCCGCTGCTGTCGCTGGCCGTCTGGGGGCTGGACCTGCTGGCCCTGTCGGCGTTGCTCGACGGCTTCGCCCACCTGGCCTTGGCGTTCCTGCTGCTTGGCGCCCTGCCCGCCTTGGGCCTGGCGCTGCGCCAGAGCCTGAAACACCGCGACCCGCTGCTGAGCCTGCAACTGTGGGGCCTGCACTGGTTACGCCTGCACCTGGCCGGAGCGGCCTTCGTGCTCAGCCTGTTCAACCGCAACGCAAGGAGGCCCGCCCGTGGCTGAAGTCATTTTCTGGCTGTGCCTGCTTCTACCCCTGTACGCCTGGGTCGGCTACCCGCTGCTGCTGAGCCTGGCGGCACCGTTGTTCCCCCGGCGCCGCCTTGCGCCACTACCGCCCCAGCGCGTGAGCGTGGTGATCGCCGCGCACAACGAAGAGCGCCATATCGAGCACAAGCTGCGCAGCGTGCTCGGCCAGGACTACCTGGCTGCCGAGCTGCAGGTGATCGTCGCCAGTGACGGCTCCAGCGACCGCACGGTGGAGCTGGCCCGTGGCGTGCGTGACCCGCGCGTGCAGGTGCTGGACCTGCCACGCCTGGGCAAGACCGCCGTGCTCAATACCGCCGTCAGTACCTGCCGCGGCGATATCCTGGTGTTCACCGACGCCGACAATCAATGGGCCGGCGACACCCTCGGCCTGTTGTTGGCGCCGTTCGCCGACCCCGAGGTCGGTGGCAGCGCCGGGCACATGATCATCCCCAATCCGGGCAAGGGCCTGAGCCTGGGCGACAGCCTGTACCGGCACTATGAGGCCTGGCTGCGCAAGGTCGAGAACCGCACCGGTTGCATGGTTTCTGCCGACGGTGCTCTGCTGGCCGTGCGCCATGAGCTGTACCAGGCGATTCCGCCCCAGGTCAACGACGACTTCTTCATCAGCACCTGCGCGCCGGCCGCTGGCAAACGCATCGTCTATGTGCCCGAGGCGGTGGTCATCGACCAGGGCGTCGACGAGGCCGGCAAGCAGTTTCGCCGCCGCCAACGCGTCACGGTCGGCGGCCTGCAGAGCCTGGCTGCCCGCAGCAAACTCCTCAACCCGCTGCGCCACGGCCTGTACGCCATCGCCCTGATCAGCCACAAGCTGATCCGCCGGCTGGCGCCGGTGCTGTTGCTGCCGCTGTTGCTGGCCAATCTGTGGCTGGCCGCCGAGCCCGGCCTGTATCGCGTGACCCTGGCCGCCCAGCTGCTGGGCTACGCCTTCGCCATCGCCGGCCTGCTCGACGTGCGCCACCGCCTGCCCAAGCCGTTTCGCCTGGCGGCCTTCGTCCTGGTGACCCTGGCTGGCATGTGCGTAGGGCTGTGGCAGTTCCTGCGCGGGCAGGGCTACAGCCAATGGAACCCGGACCAGAATCGATGAGCAGCCACCCATGCCGATAAAGACCCGAATCAAGCAGGCCAGCGGTTGGCTTTACTTCAAGTCGCCCAAGGGCCGTGCCGAACTGCGTGGCGCCGGGGTGATCCTCATGCTGCACCGGGTGCTGGCCGACGACGCCAGCGCCGCGTTGCCCCACCGCAACGAGCTGTGTGTCGGCCCCAAGGCCTTCGAGGGCTTGCTGCGCTGGCTGCCCAGGCACTTCGACTGCGTCAGCCTGATGGACCTGCTCGATGACCACGCCAGCCCCCGCCGTGAAGGCCGACCCAAGGTGGCCCTGACCTTCGACGATGGCTGGCGCGACAACGCGCTCAACGCCTTTCCGCTGCTGCACAAGCACCAGGTGCCCGCGAGCATCTTCCTGTCCACCGACTTCATCGGCAGCCGCCAACGCTTCTGGTGGGAAAGCGTCGGCGAAACCTTGTGGGGCAGCCATGGCGAAGCACCGCGCAAGCACCTGACCGAACAGCTGCGCAAGCTCGGCAGGCCGCTGCCGGCCGCCTACTTCATGACCGAACGCCCGCAGGCCCGCAGCCAGGCACTGGCGCATTACCTGCAAAGCCTCAAGAGCCTCAGCCAGCCGGCCCTGCAATTGCTCACCGATGCTTGCCCGGCCGAATCCATGCCCCAGGCCATGGACTGGCAGCACGTGCAGGAACTGGAGAGCTCCGGCCTGGTCCGCTTCGGCCCTCATGGTGCCAGCCATGCCCTGCTGCCACAGCTTGACGACCATCGTCTGGACGAGGAACTGCAACGCAGCCAAGCTGCTTTGCAGGCAGGTTGCCGCGATCCGCTGCCAGTGTACTGCTACCCCAACGGCGATCACGACGAGCGGGTGCGCGCCCGCGTCGCGGCGCATCGTTACCCGTTCGCCCTGAGCACCCGGCCTGGCATCTGCCGCGGTTATGACGACCCGCTGGCACTGCCGCGCATCGGTGTCAGCCAGCGCAACGCCAGCCGTCCCATGCTGCTGGCCTGGCGCATGAGCCGAGGAGGCCGCGCATGAGCCGCGACAGCTACCTGCGCCATTTGCTGCTGAGCATGGGCACCAAACTGGCGATGATCGCCCTGCGCCTGCTGCGCAACGTGCTCCTGGCGCGCATCCTCGGCCCCAGCGAACGCGGCCTGTTCGCGCTGCTCAGCACCCTGCCCGACCTGATCAGCGCCGCCACCAGCGGCGGCCTGAACAGTGCGGTCGGCTACCAGGCGGCCAAGCAGCGCGACATGGGCCTGCTGCTGACCCAGGTGCTGGTCTATGGCTGCCTGCTGGCCGCCGTGCTGACCTTGGCGTGCGTGTGGCTGGTGCGCCAGTTCGGCGCCGACCTGGAAGTGACCGTGCAACTTGGCCTGCTGGCCTGGCTGTTGCTGCTGGCAGTGCCGATGACCGTGCTCAAGAGTGGCCTGCTGACCTTGCACAACGCCAGCGGCGGCGTCGGTGCCTTCAACGCCCTGCGCCTGAGCGAGTCGCTGGCGCCGTTGCTGTTGTTCGTCGGGCTGTTCTGGATGTGGCACGAACATGCCCTGGAAGCCGCCCTGATCAGCTGGCTGGCGGGCATCGGCCTGGTCCTGCTGCTCGGTCTCTGGTGGTTGCGTCGCCAGCACGGCCTGGGCTTGAAATGGGACCGCAGCGGCCAGCGCGAACTGCTCAGCTACAGCGCCAAGAGCCACCCGGACCTGTTGTTCCAGCAACTGATCCTGCGCTCGGACTACCTGTTCATCGGCGCCATGCTCGGCAGCACCGCACTGGGTCATTACGCCATGGCCAGCGCTGCCGCCGAACTCCTGTTGATCGTCCCCGAAGCCGTCACCACGCCCCTGATGAAGCGCCTGCTGCAACAGGACGAAGGCATGGACAGGCTCACCCCGCTGGCGTTGCGCCTGACCGCCACGGTGATGCTCGGCGCCTGCCTGGGCATGGCACTGATCGGCGAGTGGCTGATCGTGACCCTGTTCGGCGCGGCCTACCAACCGGCCTACCCAGCGCTGCTGGCGCTGCTGCCCGGCCTGCTCGGGCTGTGCTACGCGAGCATCCTGCGCCTCGACCTGCTGGGCAAGAACCGCCCCGGCACGGTGTCGCTGATGATGGGGGCCGGCGCTGCCCTGAACCTGCTGCTCAACGTACTGATGATCCCCGCCTGGGGCATCGTCGGCGCGGCACTGGCCTCGTCCATCGCCTACCTGGTGGTGACCGTGGCGATGCTGGTGCTGTATTGCCGGCTCAGCGGCGTGCCGCTGGGCCAGACCCTGATCATGCTGCCCAGCGACTTCACGCCGTTGCGCCAGATGCTGCAGCGCAGGCCAGCATGAGCATACCTTCACCGGCCCCGGCGCACGCGCGCAAGGCCTACCGCTTACTCAACCCCCGCCAGGGCGCACGACGTTGCCCTGACATGGACCGCGTCATGAGACGCACCGCGACCTGCCGTAAACAGGAGGCACCATGCGCGTATTGAGCAAGATCAACGACCGTATCAAGCGCAAAGGACTGCGCAATACCTTCAACGCCGCGTTCAAGCGTTTCGTCTTCTATCACTGGGAGCTCGTGTGGATGGAGCGCGATCTGGTCAGCCCGGTCCCGCCCCACCGGCTCAAACCCTACCCGCCGCTGCGTGTCGAGGCGATCACGGTGAACAATGTCAAAGCCTTCGCCCGGCATTTCGGCGACCGCGTCGAGACCATGCGCGAGCTGGCCGCCGAGGGCCACACCGGGCTGATGTTCCTCGACGACGCAGGCGACGTGGTGGCGTTCATCTGGGGCAGCGCCCGGCACTACCACGACCGCCACTTCTATGGCTGCTGGTTCCCGGTGGGGCCTGGCGAGTTCTTCGAGTTTGGCGGCGAGCTGACCCGCAAGTACTGGGGCACCGAGCTGTCCGTCGACCTGCAGCTGGCGCTGTGGAAAGCCATGGCGGCCCAGGGCTGCACCAAGGTGGTGGACGTGTGCGAGCAGCACAATATCCCGGCGCTCAAGCTGCACCTGCGCATGGGCTACCAGGAGCAGGGACGCATCATGAACGTGTACTGCCTGTTCGGCCGCTGGAAATTCTTCCGCGAGTCTCGCTACAGCGACTCACGCCTGGAACCGTTGCGCAAGCCCACGGCGGAAACCGCCCCGGCCGCGGCCTCCTGAACCATGGCCTTGCGCTTGAGCTGGTGCGCCTCGCTGCGCACCCCCGACTTCCCCGCTGCCGACTATGAGGCGCTGCGCCAGCGCCTGCCCGGCAGCACCCCGTTCAACCACCTGGCCTGGCTGCAGGCTGCCGAGGCGGCCCTGGGCCCAGGCCAGCAACTGCAGGTACTGCTCGGCCACCAGGGCGAACGACTGTGCCTGTGCCTACCCCTGGTCCGCGCCCGCGAGCCTTTCGGCCCGCTGCATGTGCCGGTGGTGCGCCACCTCGGCTACCCACTGGCCGACCGCATCGCGTTGCTCATCGACCTGCCCGTCGCCTACGCCAGCCGGGTGCTGGCCACGATCCGCCAGCAGTTGCCGCACGCCCTGCTGCAACTGAGCGAGGTGCCGGGTGAGGCCGATGGCTGGCTGCGCCAATGGGCGGCGCAGAGTTCGATGTTCGAGCGGCGCCTGACCTGCAAGGTGCCGGTGCACCGCATCAGTGACGCCGACCGCCAGGAAATCAGCGGCGACCCGCGCTACAAGCTGCGCCGCGCGCGCAAGCGGATCAAGGCCTGTGGCGCCCAGGTACGGCGGGTGATAGCCAACCCCGACAACATCCGCGCACTGCTCGACGCGGTCAGCGCGGTCGAGGCGGCCAGCTGGAAAGGCGACGACGAGGTCGGCATCTTTTCCGCTGAACAGCATCGCCAATGGATGTACCAGGCGTTCACCGCGCTGGCCGCCGAGGGCTTGGTGTGCCTGGTGCTGCTCGAACTCGACGGGCGCTGCATCAGTTATCGCCTGGGCCTGCTCGAACGCGGCCGGGTGTACGACTACAACCTCGCCTTCACCCCCGAGTACCGCGACCTGGGCAGTGGCCGGGTGCTGCTCGAAGAATTCATCCATTGGGGCCTGGACGAAGGCTGGAGCTGGGTCGACGCTTCGCGCGTGAGCCTGAGCAATTCCAGCCACCAGCTCCACGAACGCATGACCGACGCCATCGAACAGTGGCGCCTGAGTTGCTACAGCTGGCGTCTCGACGGCTTGCTGCTGGGCCTGGCCCTGCGCACCTGGCAGCGGCTCAAGCCGCACCTTCGCAAGGGCACGCCGGCCAAGCCCGCCGACAGCACTGCCCCCATCCCGCAACAGGAGAGCCCGAATGCCATCCCAGGTCATAGTCAACGCTGACGATTTCGGCCTCAGCGCCCATACCAACGCGGTGATCCTGCGTGCCTTCCAGGCCGGGCTGATCAGCTCGGCGACCATCATGGCCAACATGCCGGCCTTTGCCCCTGCCTGTGTGCTGGCCCACCAACCGGCGCTGCGGGGGCGCATCGGTCTGCATTTCAACCTGACCTACGGCCGTCCGCTGAGCCAGGCGATCCTGGCCGAACCACGTTTCTGCACACCCCATGGCGAGTTCGACCTGCGCCTCAAGCGCCGCGCCCTGCGCCTGAGCCCGCGCGAGCGCGGCGCAGTGCAAGAGGAGCTGCGCGCCCAATGGCAGCATTGCCTGGACCACGGAGTGCTGCCCAGTCACCTAGACTCACACCAGCATGTGCACAATATCTGGCCGATCGGCGACCTGGTGGCCCGCTTCGCCCGCGAGCAAAGCGTGCCGGTGCGCCTGGCACGCAACCTGGGGCACAACATCGGCCCGCTCAAGCGCGCCTTCAAGACCTTGCTCAACCTGCGTCTGCGCCAGCTCAGCGGCGCTACCGCAGATTACGTCTGCACCCCTGCCGACCTCAAGGCTGGGCTGGCCCCTGCAACCGGTGTGCTGGAAGTCGTCGCCCACCCCAGTGCCCTGGGTGGCCGCGACTTCGGCGATGCCTACCTGGATTCCGGTGAGTCCCTGCAGGCGCTGATCGAGCAGCGCTTGCAAGCGGTGGAGCGGATCAGCTACGCGGCGATGCCAGACGTGGTCTGATCCCAGGCCTGATGTCGGGCTCAGGGGTTGATGGAACCTTTGAGCCCCTTCCCCGCCTTGAACTTGGCAGCGCGCACGCCGGGGATCTCCACGATGTCACCGGTCCTCGGGTTGCGCCCCTTGCGCGGAGCCCGCGGCGTGGGCGAGAACGTACCGAAGTTGACCAGCGTGACCGTCTGGCCCTTGGCCAAGGCCTGGGAAATACAGTCGAGGAAGCTGTCAAGCGCTTCCCGGGCGATCTTCTTCTGGATATTGGCTTTCTTCGCGACGTTTTCGACCAGGTCTTTTTTGTTCATTGGGCTGTCCTGTGAGCTGGATGCAAAAGCCCGGCATTCAGCGCGAATGCCGACGCAGCCTGCATTTCAGAGGCTGGGCGTGCAGATCGCAACTGGTAAAAATGTCAGTAGCCAAACGGCTTCAGGACCGTTATGCAGGTGCTTCAACGACTGCCAGAGTGACGCTGCCGGTGGTTGTCCAGCCAGGCTTGCAAGGCCTCGGCAGGCATTGGCCGACCGAGCAGGAAGCCCTGGCCCTGGTCACAACCGGCATTGCGCAGAAAATCGTATTGTTCCTGGGTTTCGATGCCTTCGGCGGTGATGTGGTAGCCCAGGGCATGGCCAAGGTCGATGATCGCCCGGGCGATGGCCACCGCGTCGTCATCGCCCGGCAGGTCCTTGATGAACGCCCGGTCGATCTTCAAGTGGTCGATCGGCAAGGCGCGCAGGTAGGCCAGCGATGAATACCCGGTGCCGAAGTCGTCGACCGCCGTCGCCACACCCATCGCACGCAGTTGCGCCAGGGCGGCACAGGCCTGCTGCTGGCTTTCCATCAGCAGGCTCTCGGTGATTTCCACTTCCAGCAGGCTGGGGCTCAGGCCATGGCGTTCGAGGGCCACGGCCAGGCTCGAGACATAGTCGCTGCGCTCGATCTGCAAGGGCGCCACGTTGATCGCCAGCGGGCCCGGCAGGCAATCCTTGGCGCGCCAGGCGGCCAATTGCGCGCAGGCCAGTTCCAGCACCCGCTCCCCCAAAGGGATGATCAGACCGGTACGCTCGGCCAGCGGGATGAACTCACCAGGCGACACCAGGCCATGGTCCGGGTCGCGCCAGCGCAGCAGCGCCTCGACACCCTCCACGCGGCCACTGAACAGGTCGAGCTTGGGTTGGTACCACAGTTCGAATTCATTGTGCTGCAGCGCCCGGCGCAGGTTGCGTTCCAGCTCCAGGCGCTGCTGCAGGCGCTGGGTCATGTCCGGGTGGTACGGGCGCCAGGCGTTGCGCCCGCTTTCCTTGGCCACGTACATGGCGGTGTCGGCGTGACGCAGGAGGTTGACGACGTCTTCGCCGTGCTGTGGGCACCAGGCCAGGCCGATACTGCCGGTTACCAGCGCGGCGTTGCCGTTGAGGTCGAACGGCCGTCGCAAGCAGCTCAGCAGATGGCGCACCTGGTGGTTGATCTGACCATGGGTGCCCTGGAGCATGAACACGAATTCATCACCCCCCAGCCGACACACCCGGTCCGAGCTGTCGAGTTCCTGCAGGAAGCGCGCCGTGGCCTGCTGCAGCAACAGGTCGCCCATGGCATGGCCAAGGCTGTCGTTGACCTGCTTGAAGCCGTCGATATCGAGCATCAGCACGGCCAGGCCATGGCCGTGGGCGATGGCCTGGGTCAGCTGTTGCTGGAACAGTACCCGGTTCGGCAGGCCGGTGATGGTGTCGTAATGGGCCAGGCGCTCGAAGCGGGCCTGCGAGCGGCGCAGCTCGCGGTTGCCCTGCTGCAATTGGCGCTGCTTGCGGTTGAGCTGGGCGACGAACAGGCTGAACAGCCCAGTGCAGCCCAGGGCAAGCCAGAACAGCGACGAACCGAACAGGCTCAATACCGGCCAGCCGCCGCGCGGCTGCGCCACCATCTGCCAGACACCGCCGGGCACATCGACGCTGACCGTGGCGTGGGGCGATTCGAACAGACGGGGGTCGCCCCAGATCATGCCGCCTTGCGCGCCCTGGCCGTCGAGGCCCCGCACGGCCAACTCGAAATCGGTGTCGGGACGAAGGCCCGTTTCAAGCAACAAGCGGTCTACATCAGCGACAATCGATATGTTTCCCCAATAGAACAGCACGTTTCGCTTGCCGCTAACGAACACCGGCCGGCGACTGTTCCGGCAGTCGGCGATAGTCCAGGCCGATCAGGCCTTCGTTGCCTTGCAGGGGAAAGATATCGCGCACCACATCGTCCGGGGCCAAGGCGATGGTGCGCATGTACGACACCGAGCTCAGTGCATCCTCGGCCATGTTGCGAAAATGCTCGACACTGATCGCACCATCGACGGTGATCAACTGGGCGATCCCCTCCGCCTCGCCGAAGGCGGCGCGCAGCTGCGCCTCCAGGGCGCCACGCACACCCGCCAGACGTGCATCGACCTGGGCCAGCTGTTCGCTGTACCGGCGTTGCGTGTCCAGGTGCCCGAGGGCCAGCGACAAGCCGATGCCGGCCAAGGCGAACGTGACCGGCAGCAGGCGCTGGAACGAACGCCTCAGGCAGCCGGACGCCGCTGGCTGAGGGTCTGAATAGGGGGAATGGGGGCTGGTCATAGGCCTGCAGGTACTTGCGATTGCTCCTGTATCGGCGCAAGGCCAGCAATATTGAGCCAGACTGGTGTTTTTCTGCGGCTGAGCGCATGCTCGAAGCTGAATCGCTTCATCAGCCCACTCCTATGAGGTGCAGTCGCCATGGATCCAATGCTCGATTCGCTGTTTCCCAACGCCGATGCCATTCCTGAGCCCTGGCGCCTGGATGCGCCCATGGAGCAACGCGATTATCTGGTCGACGGCACCTTGCGGCGCTGGGACGGCCCGCTGGCCACGGTACGCAGCCCGGTGTGGCTCAAGCAGGCCGACGGCGAGCGCCAGGTCATCCTCGGCAGCGCCCCGCTGCTGGACGCCGACACCGCCCTGACCGCCCTGGACGCCGCCGTGCAGGCCTACGACAAAGGCCGCGGTGCCTGGCCAACGCTGCGCGTGGCCGAACGCATCCAGCACGTCGAGGCGTTCCTGGCGCGCATGCGCGAACAGCGCCAGGCCGTGGTGAAGCTACTGATGTGGGAGATCGGCAAGAACCTCAAGGACTCGGAAAAGGAATTCGACCGCACCTGCGACTACATCGTCGACACCATCAATGCACTCAAGGACCTCGACCGACGCTCCAGCCGCTTCGAGCTCGAGCAGGGCACCCTCGGCCAGATCCGTCGCGCGCCGCTGGGCGTGGCGCTGTGCATGGGGCCCTACAACTACCCGCTGAACGAGACCTTCACCACCTTGATCCCCGCGTTGATCATGGGCAACACGGTGGTGTTCAAGCCCGCCAAGTTCGGCGTGCTGCTGATCCGCCCGCTGCTCGAAGCGTTCCGCGACAGCTTCCCGCCGGGAGTGATCAACGTCATCTATGGTCGTGGTCGCGAAACCGTGAGCGCACTGATGGCCAGCGGCAAGGTCGATGTGTTCGCCTTCATCGGCACCCACAAGGCCGCCAGCGACCTCAAGAAGCTTCACCCACGCCCCCACCGGCTGCGCGCCGCGCTCGGCCTGGATGCCAAGAATCCAGGCATCGTGCTGCCCCAGGTCGACCTCGACAACGCGGTCGAGGAAGCGGTCACCGGCGCCCTGTCGTTCAATGGCCAGCGCTGCACTGCGTTGAAGATCCTGTTCGTCCATGAACAGGTGGTCGAGGCGTTCCTCGACAAGTTCCAGCGCAAGCTGGCCGCGCTCAAGCCCGGCATGCCCTGGGAGCCTGGCGTGGCGCTGACGCCGTTGCCCGAGGCCGGCAAGATCGACTACCTCGATGGCTTGGTGGCCGACGCCACCGCCAAGGGGGCGCGGGTGCTCAACCCTGGCGGTGGGCAGAGCCGCGGTTCGTTCTTCTACCCCGCCCTGCTCTATCCGGTGACCCGCGACATGCGCGTGTACCACGAGGAGCAGTTCGGCCCGGTGGTGCCGGTGGTGCCATACCGCGACCTGGAAACCGTGGTCGAGTACGTGCTCGACTCCGACTACGGCCAGCAGCTGAGCCTGTTCGGCAACGACCCGGCGACCATCGGCGCGCTGGTCGACACGTTCGCCAACCAGGTCGGCCGTATCAACATCAATGCCCAATGCCAGCGTGGGCCGGACACCTACCCGTTCAACGGGCGCAAGAACAGCGCCGAAGGCACGCTCTCGGTGCACGATGCGCTGCGCGTGTTCTCCATCCGTACCCTGGTCGCCACCCGCTTCCAGGAGGCCAACAAGACGCTGATCAGCGAGATCATCCGCAATCGCCAGTCGAGCTTCCTGACCACCGACTACATCTTCTGAGGACCCACGCGTTATAGGAATTCGTTCTAGCCAGCCTGTCGATTTTCCCGCCAGGCAGACGACTCTAAGCAACAGGGCGCCCTGCTTGCCTGCACCAGCGGGCGCCCCGTCGTATCCACCGCAAAGGAGAGTCGAACATGCCAGTCAAAGCCATCCCCGAAGGCCAGCGCAGCATCACCCCGTACCTGGCCATCCAAGACGCTGCCAAGGCCATCGAGTTCTACAAGCAGGCCTTCGGTGCCAGTGAAATGTTCCGCCTCGAAGGCCCGGACGGCCGGGTCGGCCACGCGGAACTGCGGATCGGCGACTCGTCGCTGATGCTGGCCGACCCTTGCGACAACATGGAAGGCGGCCTGACCGCCAGCCAGAAACTCGCCGGCGCCGCCGTCGGCCTGCATCTGTACGTCGAGGACTGCGACCAGGTCTACGCCCAGGCGCTCGCCGCCGGCGCCACCCAGCTGCGCCCGGTCACCGACCAGTTCTATGGCGATCGCAGCGGTACCTTGAAGGATCCGTTCGGCAACCTGTGGTTCGTCTCCACCCACAAGGAAGACCTCAGCCCGGACGAAATCCGCGCCCGCGCCGCCAAGCTGTTCGGCGGCCAGTGAATCGCACCGCTACCGTGCCACAGTGACCGGGCCACGTGCTTCGAGTTGAAAGCCGCGTCACTTTGCTTGAAGCTTGAGGCTCGTAGCTTGGAGCTGCCTTTACATGCGAATCATCGACAAGACCGCCGCGCAGGTGCGCAGCCTGACACCGGCAGAAGAAGCACTGCTGGTCGAGTTTGCCACCGGCAGCCTCAACGGCCCGCGCCTGTTGCAAGCCAACCAGTTGCTGATGAAGGTGCGCAGCGCCAACCAGTGGTTGGCCTGCGACTGCCGCAAGGATGCCTTGCCAGTGCTCAACGTGACCCTCAACGGCAGCACCGGCACGCTGTTTCTCAAGAACAACCCCGGGACCGCCGAACATGCACCCGGCTGCCCGTTCACCAAGGACGAGCGCGAGGCCGAGGAACGCGAAGCGCAACCGACGCCCCCCGCAGCCTGGTTGCCACCGGACACGCCGCTGCGCCTGATCGGGGATTTTCGCAAGGCCAGCGAGGGTACCGCCGAGGCTGGTGAGCGCCGCGAACAGCAACGCTTGCTGTCGCTGCTGCTGACCTGGATCGAGATCAGCGGCCTCAACCTGTACGCCACGCACCTGAAAAAGGACCTCACCGGGCAGTTCGCCGAACTGCGCAGCGTCGCCAGTCGCTACCCGCTGGTCGAACGCGTGCCGGCCGGCAATTACCTGGAAACGCGCCTGGACATGAAGCACATGATGATGCTCAAGGCCCGCCTGCGCGAGACTACGGCGTTCGGCAACCATCGCCGGCATGGCCTGCTGCTCGACTGTATCGACCAGGTCAAGGGCCGCAAGCTGCTGAACAACCGCAGCGCCGACGGCTTCGATTTCCAGGGCCACCATCTGTACTGGGGCGGCAGCCGGGCTTCAGGGCCGCTACTGGCGTTGGCGCTGTATTCCCCGACCAGCGCCGGCAGCCATTTCTATGAATTGATCCACGTGGCCAGCGTCCCGGTGCTGTCGCGGGCGCATCTGTTCCCGGTGTACCGCGACGAGGAGCGCGAACCGCTGAAGGCGCTGGTGTCGTTGATCGACTGGATGGCGGGTAAAGGGGTGAAGGTGCAGATGCGCCGACCGGTGATCGGCGGCCAGGTGATGGATGAACTGGTGTTGACCTCGGACCAGGACCGAGTCCTCTCGGTATCGCTGCTGGAACAGCCGATCGGACCGGAGCCCGATGCCGAGAATTTCAAGCGCTTTGCCGACTTCAAGAGCCTGGAGACCTTCCGCAAGTACGTGGCTGGCTTCTTCATGCGCGAGCGCTGACGGCCGGCCACGTTCACGCGCTCAGAAAGCGGCCTTGAAGGCAGACTCGGCAGCGCAGGCTTTCGCGGGTAAACCCGCTCCTACAGAGGAACTGCGTCACTCCTGTAGGAGCGGGTTTACCCGCGAAAGCCCCTCCGATCAGCCCAGGAACAACCGATACGCCGGATTCTCCGTCTCATCCCAATAGTCGTACCCCATCTCATCCAGCGCCTGCGGCAAGCTGGCCAGCTCGTCGTCAGGCACTTCCAGCGCCGCGAACACCCGCGCCACCGCCGCGCCATGGTTGCGGTAATGGAACAGGCTGATGTTCCAGCGCTTGCCCAACCGCTCCAGGAAGCCGAGCAAGGCCCCCGGCCGCTCGGGGAACTCGAAGCGCAGGACCCGCTCATTGGCCCCTGGCGCCGCATGACCGCCCACCGTATGCCGTACGTGCAGCTTGGCCAGTTCGTTGTCGGTCAGGTCGAGCACGCTGTAGCCCTGCCCCTCGAGGCTGGCCAGCAACTGCTGGCGCGGGTCCTGCACGGGGTGGGTCTGCACGCCGACGAACAGGCGCGCTTCCTTGCCGGGGTAATAGCGGTAGTTGAACTCGGTGATCTGGCGCTTGCCCAGGGCCTGGCAAAAGCTGCGAAAGCTCCCCGGCTGCTCGGGGATGGTCACGGCGATGATCGCCTCGCGCTGCTCGCCCAGCTCGGCACGCTCGGCGACATGGCGCAAGCGATCGAAGTTGATGTTGGCACCGGAATCGATGGCCACCAGGGTCTCGCCCTGCGCGCCTTCGCGGGCCACGTAGCGCTTGATGCCAGCCACCGCCAGCGCGCCGGAAGGCTCGGTGATCGAGCGGGTATCGTCATAGATGTGCTTGATCGCCGCGCACAGCTCGTCGCTGCTGACCGTGATCACCTCATCGACGAAGTGCCGGCACAGCTCGAAGCAGTGGGCACCGATCTGCGCCACGGCGACGCCGTCGGCGAACGTCCCGACCTGCGGCAGGATCACCCGCTCACCCGCAGCCATCGCTGCCTGCAGGCAGTTGGAGTCTTCCGGCTCGACGCCGATCACCTTGACCTCTGGGCGCAGGTACTTGACGTAGGCGGCGATCCCGGCGATCAGACCGCCACCGCCGACCGGCACGAAAATCGCGTCCAGCCGCCCTGGGTGCTGGCGCAGCACCTCCATGGCCACCGTGCCCTGCCCGGCGATCACGTCCGGGTCGTCATACGGCGGGACGAAGGTGGCGCCCTCGCTGTCGGCGAGTTTCAAGGCATGGGCCAGGGCATGCGGGAAGCTTTCGCCCTGCAGGACCACATGGCCACCGCGCGAACGTACGCCCTCGACCTTGAGCGAGGGCGTGGTAGTGGGCATGACGATGGTGGCCTTGATACCCAGGTGCGACGCGGCCATGGCCACGCCCTGGGCGTGGTTGCCGGCCGACGCGGTGACCACGCCGCGCTCGCGCTGGGCCTGGCTCAAGCGTGACAAGCGGGTATAAGCGCCGCGGATCTTGAAGGAGAACGTCGGCTGCAGGTCCTCGCGCTTGAGCAGTACCTGATTGCCGAGGCCGGCCGACAGCGCAGGTGCCAGCTGCAATGGGGTCTCGATGGCCAGGTCGTACACCGGCGCTGCGAGAATGCGCCGCACCTGCTCCGACAGCAGTTGCTGGGGGGTCGAGGCGGTACGTGGGCTGACACTGAGGTTGGTCATCGATGACTCCTGGCTGTTTTCGTGTTTGCCCAGGAGTCAGAGAGAAGAAACCCGCCTCCAGGGCGGGTTCGGTGCACGTACGCGCTAACCCGCCAAACTGATAATGGCGGTAATAATAATGGCGTGGACGTGCGGGAATGGATTCATGGAACGGGAAGTTATCCTGCCGCCAGGGCCCAAGTCAACACTTGGCTTGCTGGGCCGAGAGCGGCACGTCGAAGACCTTGTCGAAGCCCCACTGGAACACGAAGGCATAGACGAAGAAGAACGCGAACAACGCCAGGTTGGTGAGCAACGCCGCCCACAGGCTGATGTCCAGCCAGTACGCCACCAGCGGCAACAACAGCACCACCAGCCCGCCTTCGAAGCCCAGCGCGTGCAACAACCGGCGCAGGAACGTGCGCTCGCGCACGCGCTGGCGAGCCTCCCAACGCTCGAACGCCCAGTTGAAGCCCATGTTCCAGCTCATGGCCACGCCCGACATCAATACCGACAGCACCGTGGAGTGAGCCATGCCGGCGTCGAACATCAACGACAGCGCCGGGGCGACGCAGGCCACGGCGATGGCTTCGTAGAGAATGGCCTGGACGATCTTGCGGGCCTTGCCTTGCATGAGGGGCTCCTGTGCATGAGGAGCGCAAACGGTACGCCTGTCCGAAGGCCTGAGCAACCTTCGGCCTCTGGCGTCGGAAAGCCGACGTCAACAATCTGAACGGATTGGACAATCCGCCAGTCCACTGCTTGTATCTAACCCCTACGCTAGCAATGTAGATCTCGGACAGGGACCAGGACGAGGAGTACAGCATGCCCCATACCGTGATGATGGTCTTTGGCACCCGCCCCGAAGCGATCAAGATGGCTCCCTTGGCCCGGGTACTGCGTCAGTGGCCTGACATCGACCTGCACATCTGCTCCACCGGCCAACACCGCGAAATGCTCGAGCAGGTCCTTACGGCGTTCGGCCTGAGCGTGGACCAGGACCTCAAGGTCATGACCCAGAACCAGACCCTCAATGGCCTGGCCCGCGACCTGCTGGACAAGATCGACAGTGCCTACGAGCAGGTCCAGCCGGAAATCGTGCTGGTCCACGGCGACACCACCACCAGCTTCGTCGCCGCCCTCGCCGCCTTCCACCGGCACATCCCGATCGGCCACGTCGAGGCCGGCCTGCGCACCGGCAACCTGCAGCAGCCCTGGCCCGAAGAGGCCAACCGGCGCCTGACCGGGGTGCTGGCGGACCTGCACTTCACCCCCACCCGCGACTCGGACGCCAACCTCATCCGCGAAGGCGTGCCCCCCGAGCACATCGAGGTCACTGGCAACACCGTGATCGACGCCTTGCTGTGGATGCGCGACCACCTCGCCGAGCGCCAGTGGCGGCCTGACGCCGACTCGCCGTTGAGCGCGCTGCGCGAGGACCAGCGCATGGTCCTGATCACCGGCCACCGCCGGGAGAACTTCGGCCCCGGCTTCGAGCGCATCTGCCAAGCCCTCGCGCAACTGGCCGAACGCTACCCCGACGTGCAGTTCGTCTACCCCGTGCACCTCAACCCGCAGGTGCAGAAAGCGGTGTACGGCGTGCTGTCGAATCGCGACAACATTCACCTGATCGCTCCTCAGGACTACCCGCATTTCGTCTGGTTGATGGCCCGTGCCCACGTCATCCTCACCGACTCCGGTGGCGTCCAGGAGGAAGCGCCAGCCCTCGGCAAGCCTGTGCTGGTGCTGCGCAAGGTCACCGAGCGGCCGGCCGTGCTCAAAGGCGGCACGGTCAAGCTGGTGGGCACCCTGACCGAGCAGATCGTCAACGAAACCAGCCGCCTGCTCGACGACCCTGTCGCCTATGAACGCATGGCGCGGGTCTACACGCCGTTCGGCGATGGCACGGCCAGTGAAAAGATCGCCGAGCGGCTGAGCCGCTGGTTCGAGGAAACCGCTGCCCAGCGAGACGACGCATGAGCCTGGTCTTCATCGATTTCCTCACCTATGTCCTGTTCGGCCTGAAAATCCTGGCGATCATCCTCGCCACGCTGATGTTCCTGCTCGGCCTGGACGACCTGTTCATCGACCTCTGCTACTGGGGCCGCAAGCTGATCCGACGGTTTCGCATCTACGACAAGTACGAGCGCGCCGACGAGAAACGCCTCTATGAAATCGCTGAGAAGCCCCTGGCGATCATGGTCCCGGCCTGGAACGAGGTCGGCGTGGTCGGCGAGATGGCGCGCCTGGCCGCTTCGACCATCGATTACGAGAACTACCAGATCTTCGTCGGTACCTATCCCAACGACCCGCAGACCCAGGCCGACGTCGACGCCGTGTGCCTGCACTACCCCAACGTGCACAAGGTGGTGTGCGCCCGCCCCGGCCCCACCAGCAAGGCCGACTGCCTGAACAACATCATCGATGCCATCCTGCGTTTCCAGGAGGATGCCCGTATCCAGTTCGCCGGGTTCATCCTGCATGACGCCGAGGACGTCATCTCGCCCATGGAACTGCGGTTGTTCAACTACCTGCTGCCGGCCAAGGACATGATCCAGATCCCGGTGTACCCGTACGCCCCGGAATGGAAAGGCTTCACCGCCGGGCACTATGTGGACGAGTTCGCCGAAAACCACGGCAAGGACGTGATCGTGCGCGAAGCGCTGACCGGCCAGGTGCCCAGCGCCGGGGTCGGGACCTGCTTCAGCCGCCGCGCCATCGCCGCCCTGCTCGAGGACGGCGATGGCATCGCTTTCGACGTGCAGAGTCTCACCGAAGACTACGACATCGGTTTTCGCCTGAAGCAGAAAGGCATGAAATGCATCTTCGCCCGCTTCTCGATCACCGACCCGGCACTGGCGCTCAAGCAAGAATGGCGCTTGGGCATGAGCCGCTCGTTTTCCCAGGTGATCTGCGTGCGCGAGCACTTCCCACGGGACTGGCAGCACGCCATCCGGCAGAAGTCGCGGTGGATCGTCGGCATCGTGTTCCAGGGCACCAGCAACCTGGGCTGGAGCCGCAAGGGCGCGCTCAACTACTTCCTCTGGCGTGACCGCCGCGGGCTGTTCGCCTACCTGCTGAGCTTTCTCGTCAACCTGCTGCTGTTGGTGCTGCTGGCGATGTGGCTGGTCACCGCGATCGCACCGGATGCCTGGCACTTCATGTCGATCCTCGGCGACAGCTGGATACTTTCCACCCTGCTCTGGCTCAACGGCCTGATGCTGCTCAACCGCCTGTTCCAGCGTGGCTGGTTCGTGACCCGCTACTACGGCATCGGCGAGGGCCTGCTGTCGGCGCCACGGATGATGTGGAGCAACTTCGTCAACTTCTTCGCCAACCTGCGCGCCCTGCGCCAGGTCATGGAGATGGGCGACTCGCGCCGCGTGGCCTGGGACAAGACCACCCATGAGTTCCCCGCCCTCGCCGAACCGGCCCGCCAGCCCCTGGGCCAGCGCCTGGTGGCTCAGGGGCTGCTCGATGAAGACCAACTGCAGGAGGCCATCACCAGCCCGGTACGCCGGCGCCTGGGGCGTGAGCTGTTGCTGCGCGGCTGGCTGAACAGCGAGCAACTGGTCAAGGCCCTGGCCGAGCAGTTCGACCTGCCATGGGCGCCGCTGAACCCGTTCAAGCTCGACGCGCAGCTGATCGCCAAGCTGCCGCGGCGCCTGGCCTCGCACTATGGCGTGCTACCGGTGGATGAAGAAGGCGAGACGTTGATCCTCGCCAGCGAGAGCCCGGTCAGCCAGGTGTCCCTTGGGGTGATCAGTCGCCAGCTCAAACGCCCGGTGCGCGCCCGCCTGGCGCCCCAGGGCCGGGTCACGCTCGGCCTGCTGCAGCACTACCCGAGCCCCTGGCAGAAGCCGGAAACCCGGGCAATGCTCGACGTACTGCAACGCAACCAGGACGATCCCGAGTTGATCGAGCGCGTCTGCGCGCACCTGGTGATGCTCGGCACCCTGCTGCAAGTGCGCGGCATGGTGCCCGTGGCTTTGTTCAACCAGGCGCTGATGGACTTCGACCCCGAGTCGCAGACCCTCGGCGAACACCTGGTCGCACGCGGCATCATCACCGAGCAGGTACTGCAACACGCACTCGAAGAACAGGCCAGCGAGCAGCAGGCCGCCTACGACCTGACCCGGGAGGTGGCATGACGCGGCGCATTACCCTGACGTTCACCGGCCTGCTGTTGTGCTCCACCGCGCTGCCCACCTGGGCAGCGCCGATGACCGACTTCCAGCGCTTTACCAGCTACCCGTTCATGGAACGGGGTTTTCGCGAAGCCAAGAAGCAGAACTGGGCCGAGGTCGAACGCCTGACCCGTCACGTGCTCGGGCGAGTGCCCAACAACGATGAGGCCCGCGCGTTGCTGGTCGAGGCCCTGGCCGGTCAGCGTCGTTACCAGGAGGCCGAGGCCCAGGCCGCGCAGCTGCAAGCCAGCCCCGAACACGCCGATGCCCTGCTCGAGCTGCGCCTGGCCTGGATCGAGCAGGGTCCGCCCGCACAGGGCCAGGTGGACCAATGGCTGGCAGCCAGCGGCGGCAACCAGCGGGTGCGCCTGTGGCAGGCCTACAGCATCAGCCTGGCCAAGTCCGACGGTGCCGCCAAGGCCCTGGACTGGCTAAACCAGCTGCCGCCCCAGGGCGATGGCCGGGTGCTGCGGCTGGCGCGCGGCAATTTTGCCGAGCAGTTGCGCGACTGGAACGAAACCGTCGAGCAACTCGAGCCACTGGCTGCCAAGGGCCAGCTGCCGGCCGAAGACTGGCAGCGCCTGGCCAATGCCTACGTGCAGCAGGTCAATGAAGAAGGCCTGAACACGCTGCTGCCCAGCGCGCCCTCGCCCGAGGCGGCCAACCAGGCGCGCCTGGCCATGGCCAACCGCGCCATCGCCGTCGACCATGACCAGCAGGCCAAGCGCTGGCTGCAGTCCCTACCGAAGGAGCAACTCGACCAGCCTCAGCAACGCCAGCAATTGTGGGAACTGGCCCGGCAGAGCGGCGACGCGCCGCTGGTACGGCAATTGAGCAACGACCTGCAACGCCCGTGCCTGGAGACCGTCGACTGGCTGTCGCAACACGACCCGGACCTGGCCCGGACTCAATTCAAGGATTGCGCGCCCAGCGCCGATGCCCGGACCTACGCCGTGCTCAAGCAACGCCTGTATGGCGACCCGCCGCAGCCCCCCCAACCGCGCACCGCTGGCGAGTGGGAGGCGCGCTATCGCCAGACCGGCGATCTTGCAGCCCTCGAACAGGCCAGCTACCTGCTGTTGCGAAACGGCCAGGAAGGTCATGCCCTGCAGCTGCTGGAGCAGGCCTACGACCGCCGCCAAGGTCGCCTGAGCCCTTCCCTGCTGCAGCGTCTGGGCAACCTCTACGCGCGCGACGATGGCCCACTGTCCACTCCGCGCATGCTCAGCCTGATCCCCCGGGTCGATGCCCCTACTCGCGGGCAACTGCTCGGCCGCCTGGCCGAAACCGGGCAATGCCAGGCGGTGCGCCACGCAGTACCGGCCAACCCCAGCGAGGCCGGCCAATACCGTGCCCTGGGCCGCTGTGCCATGCCTGACCAGCCCGGTGAAGCCGTGGTCTACTACCAGGCCGCCGAGCGCCTGGATCCAGGCGCCAGCCGCTTGCCTCTGGCCTACTCACTGGAAGCGGCCGGCGACTCCGAAGCAGCGCTGCCGATCTGGCGCAGCCTGCCGCCTGACGCCTGGACCGACAACGCCCGCCTGACTGCCGCCAGCGGCGCGCTCAACGCCGGTGACGCCGACGCTGCGCGCCGCTACTGGGACGCCGCGGCCCACCACAGTGCCGACGATTGGGCCCTGGGCGCCGCCATCGCCCAACGCCAGGGCGACCTGCCAGCCGCCCTGGACATGCAGCGCCAGGCCCTGGCCCACAACCCACGCGCCGACCACTACTACGCAGCGGCCAACACAGCGCAAATGGCCGGCGACACCGCCCAGAGCACCGCCTGGATGGCCGAGGCGGTGCGCCTGGCACCCGACCAGCCGCGTTACCGCGCCGACTACGGCATGCGCCTGGCGGGTTCGGCCGAACCCGCCCAGCGACGCCAGTCGATCCCCTACCTTGAGCGCGCCACCCACGACTTTCCCGAGGACTATCGGCTGGGCGAAACCCTGGCCCTGCGCTATGACGAAGTCGAGGACAGCGCCGCGGCGCGCCGCGAACTGCGCCGGGTGATCGACGTCGAGCAGGATCTGGTCGACGGCGATGACGAGTACGGCAGCCTGGAAGCCCGCAAGTACCGTCAGCGGCGCGCCCACGAAGCCCTGTCGCGACGCGACACCATCACCCTGGCCAGCACCTGGTCTCCGGCCGGCACCTCGACCAACGACCGCTTCCTCGACAATGGCGTGCGCAGCGGCAGTGACCGCCGGGCCCAGTCACAGAACGTGCAGCTGGCCATGTGGGACCACGCCCTCGGCGAAGAGCCCAGCCGCAACGGCCGTACCCTCTCGGTCTACGGTCGGGTGCTGTTCGGCGGCCAGAGCCGCACCGACTACGCGCAGAGCATGGGCACCGGCATCGGCCTGCGCTACAAGCCCTTCGGCCAGGCCAACCTCAACCTCTACGCCGAGCTCTACCACCAGCGGCAGATCGACAGCGAGCACGACAACGGCTTGAGCCTGGGCGAGTTGCTCAGCCCGAGCAAGGTCGGCGACAACTGGGGCGACCTGCGCAGCCATGCCGAATCGAGCAACGACCTGTTGCTGCGCGCCACCGCCTCGTTCCTCGACCAGGGTGATTGGCGCAATGACTGGCGCATCGACGAAGATGACTGGAACGAGCGCTTCCTCTACCTGGACGCCGCCTGGTGGACCCGCGCTGGCGACCATGCCTGGTTGTCGCGCTACCAGCAGGGCCATGCCTGGAAGCTCCCCGGCAACTCGCCACAGACCATCATGCCCTACGGCTTCCTCGAGTTTTCCGCCCAGGACCCGAGCAACGACTGGCGCGAGGACGCCCGGGCCGGGGTTGGCGTGCGCTGGCAATGGTGGTTCGACGACGATCGCTACAACGCCTACCGCGGCTCGCTGAAAGTGCGCGCCGAATACCAGCAGTCGCTGGGTGGCAATCTCTATGAGCGCGCCAACGGCGTGCTGGTGGGTGCGGAGCTGACCTTCTGATGCGTACGATCCTGGCAATCCTCCTGCTCGCCTTCGGCCTCCCCGCCGTGGCCGACCAGCGGCTGTTCTATCAACCGCTGAACAGCGACGCCGCAGTCACCCCGGCGCAATGGCAACAGCTATGGCGCGCCACCGCAGCCCAGGGGGGCAAGACCCTGATCGTGCAGTGGAGCGCGTACGGTGACAGTGACTTCGGCGGCGCCCACGGCTGGCTCGCCGACAGCCTGCGCGCCGCGCGTGCCGAGGGCCTGGAGCTGGTACTCGGGCTGTACATGGACCCGGCCTATTACCAACGCATCGAGGAGCTCGACGACGATGGCCTGAGCAACTATTGGAAGGCCCAGTTGGGGCGCTCGTTCGCGCAATACCAGACGGTGCGCAAGGACTGGGACCTGGCGGTGAGCGGCTGGTACCTGCCCCTGGAACTCGACGATTGGCACTTTCGCCAACCCTCGCGGCGCGAGGCCCTGCAGCGCCAGTTGCAGGCCTTCAACCGACAGCTGGACAAGCCGCTGCACATCAGTGCCTTCAGCGCCGGCAAGCTGGCTCCTCGGGTCAATGCCCAGTGGCTCGAGCAGTTGGCCGGCCTGGGGCTGAAGGTCTGGTGGCAGGACGGTGCCGGTACCGGACGCCTGCCACCGTTGGTCCGCCAGGGCTACGAGCAGGCCTTGCCGTGCCAGGTGGGCGTAGTGCGCGAGGCGTTCCGCCAGGTCAGCGCGCCGGGCCAGCCGTTCCGTGCCGAACCTGCGCAACCGCAGCTCACTGGCGGCTGTCACGCCGAGGCGGTGTTCGCCTTGCGCTATCGTTCATGGACGCAGGGCATTCTGCGGCGCGATTGACCAGCCGGAGTTCCCCATGTTCAAGACCATCGAAGCCCATGTGCGCAGGCAGGTCGCCCCGGCAGCCCTGCGCGCGGAATTCCGCCAGCATGAGTTCGAGGCGTTGCGCCCGTTCTGCCTGCTGATCTTCTGCGTCAGCATCGGGATCTGGCTGGTGTTCGACCTGATCGTCAGCTTCCTCGGCGGTCAGGAATTCACCTGGCGCTCGTGGCTGTTCCTGAGCTTGCTCGGCTGCCTCACCGTCGTGCTGCGCTTCACCCGCCGCAGCCATCACTTCGACGTGCTCAACCTGCTGTTCGTGGCCGTCATCACCTTGGGCATGCGCCTGGTCATCGAGGGCATCCCGATCCAGCTGCGCCCGGTGTGGCTGGTACTGGGGGTATCGATCGTACTCTATGCGGTGTCGGTACTGCCGGTGCGGCGCTGGTCGTTCTTCAGCGCACTGGCGATCAGCTGGTCGCTGCTCAACCCGTTCTACCACACGCGGATCGACATCGATGACCTCGAAGGCACGATGCTGCTGGCCTACGCGGTGTTCCTCAGCGGCCTGGTGATCTACAGCTACTTGCAGATGCGCCGGGCCAAGCTGCACAACTTCTACCTGTCCAAGGTGCTGCTCGACCAGGCCTACATCGACGCGCTCACCGAGATCCCCAACCGCCGCGCCTTCATGGCCAAGGCCGAACGGCAGATGCGCAGCTTCGATCCGGGGCAATACCTGGCGATGATCGATATCGACAACTTCAAGCAGGTCAACGACCGTTTCGGCCACGATGTCGGCGATGTCGTGCTCAAGCGCGTGGCCATGCATATCAAGGCGGCGATGGAACACCACGAATTTGCCCGCCTGGGCGGCGAGGAGTTCGCCATCTTCTTCGAGGGCATGGCCGAATCTGCCGCAGAACGTGAAGTGCAAGCCCTGTGCAAGCGGGTACGCGAAGACCTCGGCGAACCCCCGGTGACCATCAGCATCGGCCTGGCCAGGGTGATCCAGGGCGACAGCCTCAGCGCGGCGTTGACGCGCGCGGACCAGGCGCTCTACAGCGCCAAGCACAGTGGCAAGGACCGCTTCGTGTTGTGGGTGGCGCCCTAGGCTGCCGGCAAGCGGATCGTGAACCGCGCGCCACCGAGCGCCGACTGGGCCACCGTCAGCGCGCCGCCCTGCCCCTCGATGGCACGACGGCTGATCGCCAGGCCCAGGCCAAAACCACCGGTGCTTCTATCACGGCTGCGGTCCAGGCGGTAGAACGGCTGGAAGATACGTTCGCGCTCCTGGGCCGGAATGCCGATGCCATCGTCCTCCACCGTCAGCAGGCAGGCGCCGTCCGGGTCCAGGCTCAGGCGCAGCAGCAGGCTCTGGTCGCAGTAGCGCATGGCGTTACGCACCAGGTTCTGCACCGCACGGGCGGTCAGCCTGGGGTCGAGCACGAAGCGCGGCAGCTCGCTTTCAGCGCGCACTTCCCAATGAATGCTACGGCTGTCGAGCTCCTCGGCGAAGCCGCCGAGCACGCTGTCGACCAGCTCGAGCAGCGACACCTCGACCCGCTCACGGGCCTGGTCGGCGTTGTACAGGCGGCTGTAAGACAACAGCTCCAGGACCAGTTCGTCCAGCTCGCGCACATGGCCGACCAGCTCCAGCAGGCGCTTGCGGCTGGACGGCGGCACTTCGTCGAACAGTAGCACCAAGCCGAAATCCAGGCGCGTGAGTGGCGTGCGCAGCTCGTGGGAGACCGCGTCGAGCAGCTCGCGCTGCTGGTTGACGTGGCGCTCCAGGTCGCCAGCCATGGTGTCGAACACGCCGGCCAACTCGCCGATGTTGGAATGCGGGGAAATCTGCGTGCGCTCGGCCATCTGCCCCTGGCCCAGGCGCCGCGCGGTCTCTTTCAGCCGCTCCAGGTCGCGCCAGTGTGGCCACAGCCAAAGCAGCAGGCAACCGAGCATGGCAGCGCCGATCAGCACGGTCACCCCCCACGACAACAGGTTGATGTCCAGCGGGTCGGGGGGCGCATGCAAGCGCACCATCCAGCCGTCGCCCAGCGGCGCCAGCACGGTTTCGTAGTAACCCCACTCGGCGATGCGCACAGCGTGCAGGCCCTGCTCCAGGCGTGCTTTTTCCTGGGCGCTCAGCCCGGCCTGGTCGATGCGCAGCAGCTTGACTTCGAGCGGCGCGAAGGTTTGCGCCAGCTCCTGCTCCACCGCCGGCCAACGCTCGTGCGGGGTCTGCTGGAACTGGCGCACGATCAGCGCCTGCACGCCCTTGGCCTGGTCCAGGTTGTAGGCGGTGTAGCGCTCGTGGAAGAGCCCGACGATGGCCTGGGGAATGAGCAGGATGGCGCCGGCATAGGCGACGATGATCACCAGGTACAGGCGCACCAGAAGTTTCAGCATGGCCCCTCAGCACTCCCACTCGACGCGGCTGAACAGGTAGCCCTTGCCCCATACGGTCTTGATCTTGCGCGCTTCGCCGGCATGGTCGTCGAACTTGCGCCGCAGCTTGGAGATCGCCACGTCCACCGAGCGGTCGGTGCCATTGAACTCGATGCCGCGCAGTTGCTGGAGGATGCGGTCGCGGCTGAGCACCTCGCCGGCATTGCGCGCCAGCACCACCAGCAGGTTGTACTCGCCGCTGGACAGTTCCACCTCCTCGCCACGCCAGCGCACCAGGCGCTCGGCCAGGTCGATGCGCAGCCCGCCGATGAGGATCTGCTCGCTATCCAGGCGCGGCTCGTTGACACTGCTGCGGCGCAGCAGAGTGCGGACGCGGGCCAGCAATACTCGCGGTTCGCAGGGCTTGGTGACGTAGTCGTCGGCGCCCATCTCCAGGCCCAGCACCTGGTCATGGCTGTCGTCACGGGCGGTCAGCATCAGAATCGGCACGCTGTGCGAGGCCTGGCGCAGCAGGCGGCAGACCTGCAGGCCGTCCATGCCCGGAAGCATCAGGTCGAGAATCACCAGGTCGGGCTTGTCCTGGCGGAACGCGTCCAGCACGTGGTCGCCACGGGCGATCACCCGGACATGGAAATCATTGCGTTGCAGGTAGCTGGCGATCAGCTCGCAGAGCGCGCTGTCGTCTTCGACCAGGAGGATATTGGGCATGGTGGCATGGCTGGCATTGGGGAGAAATCGCCCGGCGATCAGGCGGGCACAGACACCGCAGAATATAGAACCCTGCGACGCCACAGGACCATTCTTCACACTTTTTCACACACATCCTACAGGTGGTAACAGCCACCCGGGGCAGGCTTGCCTTAGCATAGCTGCGGTCATCATCGGAAGATCCGCATGCCTATCATTCGCCCCGCCCGCCTGCGCCACCTGGCGCTCATGGCGCTCTTCACCCTGCCCCTCGCCGGTTGCGACGACGCTGGCGAGGAGGAACGACAACCCACGCCCCAGGTCAGGGTCGAAACCCTGCAGTTGCAGCCGCTGGCCATCAGCACCGAGCTCAGCGGCCGCCTGCTCGCGCCGCGTACCGCCGAGGTCCGCGCGCGCGTGGCCGGGGTGGTGCTCAAGCGCGTGTACCGTGAAGGCAGCGACGTCAAGCAAGGCGACGTGCTGTTTCTCATCGACCCGGCGCCGTTCAAGGCCGATCACGACAGCGCCCGCGCCACCCTGGCCAAGGCCGAGGCCAACCGCTACCAGGCGCGGCTGCAGGAGCAACGCTACCGCCAGCTGGTCGACGACAAGGCCGTCAGCCGCCAGGAGTACGACAACGCCCGTGCCACCTTCCTTCAGGCCGAGGCCGAAGTGGCTGCAGCCAAGGCGGCGCTCGAACGTGCCCGGCTGAACCTGGGCTACGCCACGGTCACGGCGCCAATCTCCGGGCGCATTGGCCGTGCCCAGGTCACCGAGGGGGCTCTGGTCGGGCAGAACGAAAGCACACCGCTGGCGACCATCCAGCAGCTCGACCCGATCCACGCCGACGTCACCCAGTCGACCCGCGAACTCACAGCTCTGCGCCGCGCGCTGCGCGCCGGCGAGCTCGACCAGGTGGGCGACGGCCAGGCCCGGGCGACCCTGGTCCAGGACGACGGCAGCGCCTACCCGCTACCGGGCAAGCTGTTGTTCTCCGACATCAGCGTCGACCCCAGCACCAACCAGATCACCCTGCGCAGCGAGTTTCCCAACCCCGACCTCGACCTGCTGCCCGGCAGCTACGTGCGCGTGCGCCTCGAGCAGGCAGTGCAGCCCAAGGGCATCAGCGTGCCGCAACGGGCGATCCTGCGCGACAGCGCGGGTGTGCCGAAGGTGCTGGTGGTCGATGACCAGGCCCGCGTCAGCGAACGTCAGGTGGTGCTGGGCAGCGCCCAGGGTGACCGCTGGCGGGTGACCGAGGGCCTGGCCGCAGGCGAGCGCGTGGTGATCGAAGGCCTGCAGCACGTCAAGGCCGGTGACCAGGTGCAGGTCGATGCGGCGACGGCCGCGCAGCCCGTCGCCCAGCGCAACGCCCCGTGAGGACCTGACCATGCCACAGTTCTTCATCGACCGGCCGATCTTCGCCTGGGTGGTCGCCTTGTTCATCCTCCTGGCCGGCGCCCTGGCCATCCCGCAACTACCGGTGGCGCAGTATCCCAACGTGGCACCGCCGCAGGTGGAGATCTATGCCGTGTACCCAGGCGCCTCGGCGGCGACCATGGACGAAAGCGTGGTCAGCCTGATCGAGCAGGAGCTCAACGGCGCCGACAATCTGTTGTACTTCGAGTCGCAGAGCAGCCTGGGTAGCGCCACCATCACCGCCACCTTCGAGCCTGGCACCCTTCCCGACCTGGCCCAGGTCGACGTGCAGAACCGCCTCAAGGTGGTCGAGTCGCGCCTGCCGCGCCCGGTGACCCAGCAGGGCCTGCAAGTGGAAAAAGTGTCCACCGGCTTCCTGCTGCTCGGCACCCTGACCTCCGATGACGGCAGCCTCGACGAAACCGCGCTGTCCGACATTCTCGCGCGCAACGTGATGAACGAGATCCGCCGCCTCAAGGGGGTCGGCAAGGCCCAGCTGTATGGTTCCGAGCGGGCCATGCGGATCTGGATCGACCCGCGCAAGCTGATCGGCTTCAACCTCACGCCCAACGATGTGGCCGAGGCCATCGCCGCGCAGAACGCCCAGGTCGCCCCCGGCAGCATCGGCGACCTGCCAGCCCGCGACACCCAGGAAATCACCGCCAACGTGGTGGTCAAGGGTCAGCTGAGCACGCCCGAGGAATTCGCTGCCATCGTCCTGCGCGCCAACCCGGACGGCTCCAGCGTGACCATCGGCGACGTTGCCCGGGTCGAGATCGGCGCCCAGGAATACCAGTACGGCACGCGCCTGAACGGCAAGCCGGCGACCGCCTTCAGCGTGCAGTTGGCACCCGGTGCCAACGCCATGGAAACCGCCACCCTGGTGCGAGCCAAGCTGCAGGAGCTTGCGCGCTATTTCCCCGAAGGGGTGAAGTACGACATTCCCTACGACACCTCGCCGTTCGTCAAGGTGTCGATCCAGCAGGTCATCAGCACCCTGTTCGAGGCGATGTTGCTGGTATTCGCGGTGATGTTCCTGTTCCTGCAGAACCTGCGCTGCACGCTGATCCCGACCCTGGTGGTGCCGGTGGCCCTGATGGGCACCTTCGCCGTGATGCTGGCGCTGGGCTTCTCGATCAACGTGCTGACCCTGTTCGGCATGGTGCTGGCCATCGGCATCCTGGTCGACGACGCCATCGTGGTGGTGGAGAACGTCGAGCGGATCATGGCCGAGGAAGGCCTGCCACCCAAGCAGGCCACGCGCAAGGCCATGGGCCAGATCAGCGGTGCGATCATCGGCATCACCCTGGTGCTGGTGGCGGTGTTCCTGCCCATGGCGTTCATGAAGGGCTCGGTGGGGGTCATCTACCAGCAGTTCTCGGTGTCGATGGCGGTGTCCATCCTGTTCTCGGCGTTCCTCGCCCTGAGCCTGACCCCGGCCTTGTGCGCCACCCTGCTCAAGCCAGTGGCCAAGGGCGAGCTGCATGGGCGCACAGGCTTTTTCGGCGGGTTCAACCGCCGCTTCGAGGGCTTGAGCGACGGCTACCAGCGCTGGGTGGCGCAAGCGCTCAAGCGCAGCGGCCGCTACCTGTTGCTGTACGGCGCGCTGTTGGCGGTGCTCGGCTACGGTTTCAGCCAACTGCCCACGGCGTTCCTGCCGACCGAGGACCAAGGCTACACCGTGACCGACATCCAGCTGCCGCCGGGGGCCAGCCGCCTGCGCACCGAGCAGGTGGCCGCGCAGATCGAGGCGCACAATGCCGAGGAGCCCGGCGTTGGCAATACCACGGTGATTCTCGGCTTCAGCTTCTCGGGCAGCGGGCAGAACGCGGCCCTGACTTTCACCACGCTCAAGGACTGGTCCGAGCGCGGTGCCAAGGACAGCGCCCAGTCGATCGCCGACCGCGCGACCCTGGCCTTCAGCCAACTCAAGGATGCCATCGCCTACTCCGTGCTGCCGCCCCCCATCGATGGCCTGGGCGAGTCGACCGGGTTCGAGTTCCGCCTGCAGGACCGCGGCGGCATGGGGCACGCGGCGCTGATGGCGGCCCGCGACGAACTGCTGGGCAATGCCCGCAAGAGCAAGGTCCTGACCAACGTGCGCGAAGCCTCGCTGGCCGAAAGCCCGCAGGTACAACTGGAAATCGACCGCCGCCAGGCCAATGCCCTGGGCGTATCGTTCGCCGACATCGGTACGGTGCTGGACGTAGCCGTAGGCTCCAGCTACGTCAACGACTTCCCCAACCAGGGCCGTATGCAGCGGGTGGTGGTGCAGGCCGAGGGCGACCAGCGCAGCCAGGTCGAAGACCTGCTGAAGATCCATGTGCGCAACAGCAGCGGCAAGATGGTGCCGTTGGGCGCCTTCGTGCAGGCTCGCTGGGTCAGCGGCCCGGTGCAGTTGACCCGCTACAACGGCTACCCGGCGGTGTCGATTTCCGGTGAACCGGCGGCGGGCTACAGCTCCGGCGAGGCCATGGCCGAGATCGAGCGCCTGGTGGCGCAACTGCCAGCCGATACCGGCCTGGAATGGACCGGCCTGTCGTTGCAGGAGCGCTTGTCCGGCAGCCAGGCGCCCCTGCTGATGGCCTTGTCGCTGCTGGTGGTGTTCCTGTGCCTGGCGGCGTTGTACGAAAGCTGGTCGATCCCTACCGCCGTCCTGCTGGTGGTACCGCTCGGGGTGCTGGGTGCAGTGCTGGCGGTGACCCTGCGCGGCATGCCCAACGACGTGTTCTTCAAGGTCGGCCTGATCACCCTGATCGGCCTGTCGGCGAAGAACGCCATCCTGATCATCGAGTTCGCCAAGCACCTGGTCGACCAGGGCGTGGACGCCGCCGACGCCGCCCTGCAGGCCGCCCGCCTGCGCTTGCGGCCGATCGTGATGACCTCGCTGGCCTTCATCCTCGGCGTCGTACCGCTGGCCATCGCCAGCGGCGCCAGTTCGGCGAGCCAGCAGGCGATCGGTACCGGCGTGATCGGCGGCATGCTCAGCGCGACCCTGGCGATCGTGTTCGTGCCAGTGTTCTTCGTGGTGGTGATGCGTTTGGCTGGGGGGCGTCAAGCGAGCCGTGGAACCCACGCGCACGAGCGCACGGCGTAACGAAGGCGCCCTCGCGTGCACGAGTCGGTATGTTAAGATTGCTGGCATCGATGGAGGATCTGCAATGAAAGAAATGTGCGATGCCAGCATCAAAAGCCAAGTCCAGGAGCTTGCCAGGCTGCATGCGGTCACTGGCGGCAAGAATCGTTTCAGCGACTTGGCAACGACGATTACCCGACTGTCTGGCGATTCCGTTGCCCTCGACCCCGTAGAGAGAATGCTCGTGTCGCTCAAGAAAAAGGGGGTACTGACCAAACAGCAGATTCTTCAAATGGAAGCCGCCTATCTGCTCGAGCAATCGAATACTGCGAACGGGCGGACCCTCGGCGCATGATTTTCGACCCATTCGATGACTATGAGTCCGCGGGTTATCTGCGCAATGCCTTCAAGTTGAAAGACCCCGAACAAATCAAGAGGATGGAGCACCTGGCTTTCGAGGCTAGCCTGGAAGAAGCGATTGCTCTACTCGCCGCGCCAACGCGCATTACCTACGAAACACTGCTTGAACTGCATCAACTGCTGTTCGCTGATTTCTACCCCTGGGCAGGCAAGGACCGTGCTCAGGTGGCCCCCAGGCTCGCGGTTTTCAAAGGTACCGACACCGATCCACGCCACACTGCATTCTGCCCTCCTGATCAAATAAGGCATTGGGCTTCGCACGCCTTGCAACTTGGCCAGGATCACGCTCGGTTCACACAACGGCCTGGGGAGGTGCTTGGCTTGCTCGCCGATGCCCATCCTTTTCTGGATGGCAATGGCCGAACGATCCTGTTGGTGTTCATGGAACTTTGCCACCGTGCCGGATTTGCCATCGATTGGGCCGGTACATCGAAGCAGGATTACCTGGCCGCGTTAAGCGCAGAGATCAACCAACCCGCCCAGGGGCACCTCGACCGTTACCTGAAGCCCTTCTTGCTCAAGGTTTCAGACAGACAGGCGTGGCCGGAAGTCATCGGCTCGATCAAAGGGCTGGATGGCCTGGACAAGGAGAACATCCGGTACGAAAGCCTGGATGATCCTGACGTGCGCAGACTGTATACGGGCTATCGGGCAATCCCTATACCCGTGCCCTCGATTCTCATCCTCGCCGGTGGCCGCGGCCAACGTATGGGCGGGCGCGACAAAGGTCTACTGGAGTGGCGTGGCGAGCCGTTGATCGCTCACATCCAGCGCACGGTGCGACCGCTCTGCGACGACCTGGTGATTTCCTGCAACCGCAACCAGGAGGCGTATGCCGCCTATGCCGACCAGTTGGTCGGGGATGCCGAGGCCGACTACCCCGGCCCCTTGGCTGGCGTGATCGCCGGGCTTGCCGTGGCACGGCATGACTGGGTGGTATTGCTTGCCTGCGATGCGCCGATGGTGGACCAGGCGCTGATCGACGACCTGCTGCGCTTGGCGGTGGCCGGCGACTGTGTGGCGATGGTCCGCCAGAGCGGTTATTGGCAACCGCTGTTCAGTGTGTTGCCCCGGCGCGTGCTACCAGTGCTCGAGCAGGCCTGGGCGGCGGGTGAGCGCAGTTTGCAGAAGGCGTTGTTGCGCGAGGCGGTATCAGCGCTGGAGTGTGCCGAGGGTGACTTGCGGCTAAGTAACTTCAACAGCCCAGATTTGCTGCGTAGCTGATGGCGCCTTCGCGGGTAAACCCGCTCCTACAGGGTCTGCGCGGACTTTGTTGGAGCGGGTTTATCGCAGCGGCGAACCGCCGCGAAGAGGCCGGCGCAGAAGCACCTCACCGCCCAGCCAACTCCTCGACACTGATCTCGCGCATCCTGAATTTCTGCACCTTGCCGGTCACCGTCATCGGGAATTCGTCGACGAAGCGGAAATACCGCGGCACCTTGAAATGCGCGATCCGCGCCTTGGCCCACTCGCGCAACTCGTCCTCGCTGGCGACATGCCCCGGATGCAGACGCACCCAGGCGACGATCTCTTCGCCATACTTACCGCACGGCACACCGATCACCTGCACGTCGGCCACCGCCGGGTGGGTGAAGAAGAACTCCTCCAGCTCGCGCGGGTAGATGTTCTCGCCGCCACGAATGATCATGTCCTTGCTGCGCCCGACAATGCTCACGTAACCCTGCTCGTCCATCACTGCCAGGTCACCGGTGTGCATCCAGCCATCGTCGTCGATGCTTTCCGCCGTGGCCTTGGGGTTGTTCCAGTAGCCCAGCATCACGCTGTAGCCACGCGTGCACAACTCGCCGACCTCGCCACGCGGCACGGTCTCGCCGTCGCTGTCGATCACTTTGCTCTGCAGCCGTGGCTGGGTCCGGCCGACGCTGGTCACCCGGCGTTCCAAGTCGTCGTCGGCACCGGTCTGCAACGACACCGGGCTGGTTTCGGTCATGCCATAGGCGATCTGCACCTGGGCCATGTGCATTTCGTCGATGACTCGGCGCATCACTTCGATCGGGCAGGTAGCGCCGGCCATGATGCCGGTGCGCAGGCTCGACAGGTCGAATTCGCCACGCTGGGGATGGTCCAGTTCGGCAATGAACATGGTCGGCACGCCATACAGCGCGGTGGCCCTTTCCTCGGCCACGGCACGCAAGGTAGCCAATGGATCGAAGGCGTCACCGGGGTAGATCAGGGTACTGCCATGGGTCATGCAGCCGAGGTTGGCCATGACCATGCCGAAGCAGTGATACAACGGCACCGGCACCACCAGGCGGTCCTGCTCGGTGAGGCCCAGGCTCTCACCGACCAGGTAGCCGTTGTTGAGGATGTTGTGGTGGCTGAGCGTGGCTCCCTTGGGGAAGCCCGTGGTGCCCGAGGTGTACTGGATGTTGATCGGGTCGTTCCAATGCAAGCCGGCCTGTCGCTCGGCCAGGGTCCGGGCGCTGACCGCCTCGGCGTGGGCCTGCAACTGGTGCCAGGGCAGGAAGCCCGGGGGCGGCGCAATGGCCAGGCTGACCACCCCGCGCAGTTCTGGGAAGCGTTCGCAGGCCAGCGCCTGGCCGGCTTGCGTGCTGGCCAGGCCAGGCACCAGGCCCTGCAGCATGGCGTGGTAGTCGGAGGTCTTGAAGGCATCGGCGCAGATCACCCAGCGGCATCCGGACTGGCCCAGGGCATAGTCCAGTTCGCTGGAGCGATAGGCCGGGTTGATGTTGACCAGGATCGCGCCGATCTTGGCACTGGCGAACTGGGTGATGCACCATTCGGCGCAGTTGGGTGCCCAGATGCCCAGGCGGTCGCCGGCTTGCACGCCCAGGGCCATCAAGGCGCGAGCATGCTGGTCGACGGCGTCGGCCAGTTGCCGCCAGGTGTAGCGCAGGGCCTGGTGGCGCACCACCAGGGCGTCGCGGTCGGGGTAGCGGGCGACGGTGGTGTCGAAGGCATCACCGATGCATTGGTCGAGCAGCGGTTTGTCCTGGCTGCCCTGGGAATGGCTTGGCTGGGGCATGGGGGGTCTCTTGTTGTTCTTGTGTTGTTTGACCTGGCCTCTTCGCGGGTAAACCCGCTCCTACAGGTGATGCACTCCCTGTAGGAGCGGGTTTACCCGCGAAGGAAGCAACGCCGATCTAGCGAACGAACACCTGCGGCGTGGTGGTCGACATGTCACCGCCCGGCAGCTTGATGTTCTTCACTTTTTCCAGGGTCACCGGGTCGAACACCGCCAGGTCGTTGAAGGTCCCGCCCAGGTACAGCTTGTCGCCCTTCTTGTCGAAGGTCACACAATAATAGGTGTGTTCGAGGTTGGCCGCCTTGATCAGCTTGCGCTGCTTGATGTCGTACTTGGCCAGGCGGTTGAGCACGCCGTACATCTGGTTCGGGTCCTTCGGCGAGCGCAGGCCGGTGAAATACAGCTCGGTGAGGTCGGCGAACTCCTGGGTGTGGGTCTTGCCGGTCTTGAGGTCGACGCTCAGGTAGCCGTACAGCAGTTCAGCTTCGTTCGGATCCTGCTTGGCATCCTTGAACTTGGCGATGGTGTAGAGCATCGAGAACTCGTGGCGCGGGCTCTGGTGCGGCCAGAAATACAGCACGTCCGGGGCGCTGTAGCCCTTGCGGTTCCAGTTGCGCAGCGGCAAGGCGACGCTGTACTTGCCGGTGTTGACGTCCATCTTGTAGAGGTCGGGCCCGGCGACGAACAGGCTGCCGTCATCGGCAGCGCGCATCAGGTAGACCTGGCGCGGCATCGGGAAGGTGCGCACCGGCTTGGCGTCCAGGCCATCGGCGGTCTTGTACACCTCCAGGCGTGGCGGCTTGACCACATAGTGGTCGTTGAGGCGTTGGGTCGGGTTGACCGTGGCGTAGACTTCCTTGCCATCGGGGCTCAGGGCGAACGAGTACATCGACTTGCCGACTTCGCCGGGTACGCTGGACAGGTTGGCGTGGAAGGTGGTCTTGCAGGTGTCCAGGTCGATGCCGTAGATGTCGGCATAGTGGTTGTTGAGCACGTAGGCGGTGCGGTTGTCCGGCGCCATCATCGCGGTGCCGGGGCCGAACCTGTCGGGCATCTGGCAGCTCTTGTACAGCGTGTCGCTGGCCACGTCGATGACGTGCAGGTTGTTCGGGTAGTTGGTGGTGATCAGGTATTCCTGGCCGGCCTTGAGGGCAGGCCCGGTATCGTCGGCCTGTGCCGCCCAGGCGCAGGCCGTGGCGGCGATGGTCAGCGCGAGTTGCGCGCAACGTCCAGCATTCATGCGGTTTCCCCTTGTCATTCTTGTCAGGCCGGTCACTTGTCTTTCGGGAACACAGTGCCCAGGTTGCGCCAGTCTTCCTGGGAGTTGCTCGCCTGGGCGTTCCAATCCTGGTAGGTACTCATCATGTCCGGCACCTGGGCTGGCCACCAGCACGGGTCGGAGCAGCCGTACAGGTCGGCTTCCATCGGCTGGCACAACGAGCTGACGCCGCCAAAGGCGTCCACTTCCCAGCCCGGGTCGGTGGTGGCGGTACAGCCGGCCACCGCACTCATGGCCACCACTTCCTCGACACGGTCTTCGGCGGCGGCTTGCTCGAGGATGTGCGCCTTGTTGTTCAGGGGCTTCAAGTGCTTCATGTCAGTGCGCCTTCCGCGGAGTGATGTAGCGATCGATGAAGGCCGGGTTGGCGGCCATGATGCGGCTGTAGACCTCGATGCCGAAGTCGACCCAGTCGCGCATCAGTTCGCAGTAGTGGTAGGTCGGGTGCTGTGGGTCGCCGTAACGGGCGTAGCTCTCGTGGTAGCAACCGCCGGAGCACAGGTTGCGGATGCGGCAGCTGTCGCAGCCGGTATTGCTGCGGTCGAGGCGCTGGGACAGGAAGTCGTTCAACTGCGCCTGCTTGACGCCCTGATGCACGTTGCCGAAAGTCGGCAGGCTGGAACCGGTGAAACGGTGGCACAGGTTCAGTTCGCCCTCATGGTCCACCGCCAGCATCTTCAGCCCGGCCCCGCACGGCAGGGCCTTCTTGTGGCCCTCGTGGATGTCGGTGATCAGCTGGTGCAGATTGGAGAAGCCGATGTTGCGGTGTTCCAGCGCCGCTTCCAGGTAGCGCCGGCCGAGGGCCTTCATGTTGGCGAAGACCTCTACCAGCTCTTCGCCCGTGAGGTTGAAGTCGGCCATGTCGCCGGAGGTGACCGGGGCGAAACCGACCTCGGCGAAGCCCATTTCGTTGAACAGGTGGTTCCAGATGGTCTCGACATCGGTGATGCCCCGGGTCAGGGTCACCCGGGCGCCCACCGGGCGGCTGGTGTAGCGCGACAACAGCAGGTCGGCCTTGCGCCGCACCACGTCATAGGTGCCCTGCCCGCCCACGGTGATGCGGTTGCGGTCGTGCACGGTCTTGGGCCCGTCGATGCTGATCGACAGCCCGAAGCGGTGGGCATTGAGCCAGTCGATGATCTCTTCGGTGAGCAGGGTGGCATTGGTGGTCATGATGAACTCCACCTGCTTGCCGGCCTCGGCGAAGCGCCGCTCGCAGTAGGCCACCATGTGCTCGATCAACGGCCGGTTGGACAACGGCTCGCCGCCGAAGAACACCACGCTGTAGCGCTGCTCGTCGGGTGATTCCTTGAGCAACATCTCCACCGAGGCCTCGGCGGTGGCGGCGCTCATTTTCTTGCCAGCGGACGGTTTGTCCAGGTCTTCCTTGTAGCAGTAGGTGCAGCTGAGGTTGCAGCCGGTGTTGACGTTGAGCACCACGGTGTTGAGCGCGGTGCGCTCGACCTGGCGCAAGGCGATCTCCGGGGTCAGCGGCGAGCCGTCGCTGACCAGCTCCAGGGCGATCAGCTCGCGCAGCGTCTCCTGGATGTCCTGGCCGGCGAAGCGCTGGCCAAGGCGCTGCACCAGCTCCTCGGCGGAGCAGCCTTGCTGGCGCAGGGTGTCGATGATGCCGCCAGTCACCGCGTCGGCGGTGAACAGCGAACTGCTGGGGATGTGGAAAAGCATGCGGTCGGCATCGACCTGCACTTCGTGCAGGTTGCGTTCGACCAGGTTCAGTAGTGCGCCCATGGCGACCTCCCGATAAACGATCCGATGGAAAACCCGTTGTGCCCTGCCCTTATGGCAGCGGCGGATTGTTCCAGCGTTGCACGGTGACGATCATGTGGCCTTCGCCGGTCTGGCCGCCGTCGGCCAGCGTGGCGATGACCTTCAGGTTGCCCGCGTTGTTGGTCATCATCTTGCGCGCAGGATTGGGCCCGGCGCCGCCTGGCACGAACACGCCGTCGGCCTGCATCTGGCCGGCGAACTTGACGTCCTCGTCCTCGACCGCGCGCTCGTTGAACGGCTCGACCTTCCAGGTCGCCGGCAGGTAGCCGATGCGCAGCGGCTGGCCGCTGGCGTCCTTGCCCCAGGCCTCGGCCTCGAAGCGGCCCTGGACCTTCGGCACCGACGCGCCGTTTTCACCGATGCGGGCGATGGAGAACGCGGGCACCACCTTGACCTCGTCGACCTTCTCGTACACCGCCAGGCTGCCGCCCTTGAGCTCACCGATCGCGACCTCGCGCTGGCCAGGCTTGGCATCTGCCGCAGCGCGTGCCTTGACCCGCACCAGGGTCGGGGTCTGCTCCAGCACCTCGGTCACCTCGACGCCGGTACCCAGTTCGGGCTTGCCCGACAGGCCCGTGCCGACCAGGGTGATTTCGCTTTCGCCACCGGCCTTGATGAACGCCGGTTGTACCGCCAGCAGGCGCGCCTTGCCGTCCTTAACCGCGGTGAAGTCCAGGCCGCGCTCGTCGTGCTCGGCCTCGAACATGCGGCCTTTCATCTCGCCATCCAGCGCAGCGAAGACCTGGCGCAGGTTGCTGTCGCCGACCTTGACGTTGCCGCGCCATTCATAGCCGTTGTAGAGGATCGCCGAGCCACTGCCGTTGAACGGCGTACCGTCGGCGTAGGTACCCTTGACCTCGACCTTGAAGGTATCGCCCTGGTCTGCGCTGACGCTCATCACCCCGCGCACGTCGCCCTTGGCGAGCATGTGGCCGCTGAAGGCCCACTGCCCCGGCAACGTGTTGGCCTTGGGCTTGGCCTTCTCCCAGGCAGCCCAGGCCGGGCTTTCCAGCGGGAAGCGCTTGGCGAGTTCGGGCACCACCTGCTTGAGGGCGATTTCCAGCCAGTCGCGGTCACGCGCCTGGGCCTGGTATTCGAGGGACGGCCACTGGCCGAGGTGGAAGTTGACCAGGTGCTCCCATTCCTGCGCCGGACGGCGCTGCAGGGCCACGCGGGCACCGGAGTGGCAACGGCCGCAGGTTTCGCTGAGTTGGGTGTCGAAATGCTCCACGGTATTGAGCCGGCGTTCCATGGCGTAGCGCACGCCATCGGTTTCGCTCGGCGCCAGGCCCTGCTTGTCGGCCAGGTACTTGACCAGTGTGCGGCGGTCGTCATCGCTGATCTGCAGGCCGTGCATGACCTGCATGCGGGCGATACTCATCAGCCAGCCTTCGGGGGTCTTGCGCTGGTGGCTGATTCGGCTGTAGGTATCGTTGCCTTCGGGGATGTGGCACCCCATGCACTTGTTCTGCAACAGGCTCGGGCCCTGCTCGGCCGCCATGGCCTGGGTGCCCAGCAGTGCGGCGGCGATGAGCGCCAGTTTGCCCGCATGCCGCCGGAGTCGAGTCGTCTTCAAGGTCAGACCTCCACGGTTGTTATTATCGTTCTTGCACGCTTTGGTACAGCAGGTGTGCATGTGACACGTTGTGATACAGAAACTGTGCCAGGTGCTGCAAAAGTGTTGTATTTCAGGCGCTTATTGGTTTTTCTCAGGCCCGTTCAGGCGTTGACTGGTGAGTGCGAGCGTGCCATTTCGCGACTGGGTGTTTCATCTTGAGACAGGGCCTCAGGGCGACACTCGTCCTGTAGGAGCGGGTTCACCCGCGAACCAGGCGGCGCGGTGCCTGGCACGGGCTAGCCCGTGTTCGCGGGTAAACCCGCTCCTACAGCCGCGCCTGTGTGCTGCGAGATGTTTCATCACCGTCTCACACCGTCTCAATGTGCAACAGCGCAGCCTTGCAATCACCCCATTGCACGATGACAAAACCCAACCCACTCAATGCCTTGCACTCATCAGGCCAGCTTGGCACGACCATTGCGCCATGCCCGGGCACATCCAATGACAAGAGGCACAGCCCCATGCTTTCCGACCTGCCCATCCTGCCCGCCACCCGCGCCTTTCTCGAACGCAAGCTGAAGATGCGCATTGGCGCCGACTGGCAGGACGCTGCCAGCGGTCGCACCCTGGCGTTCCGCAACCCAGCGACCGGTGAGGTACTCGGCGAGGTGCCCGCCGCCGAGCAGGAAGACGTTGACCGCGCCGTGCGTGCCGCCCGCCAGGCCTTCGACGATTCACCCTGGAGCCGCATGCGCCCACGCGAACGGCAGAACCTGCTGTGGCGCCTGGCCGACCTGATGGAGCGCGACGCGCAGCAGCTGGCCGAGCTGGAGTGCCTGAACAACGGCAAGAGCGCCGTGGTGGCCAAGGTCATGGATGTGCAGCTGGCCATCGACTTCCTGCGCTACATGGCCGGCTGGGCCACCAAGATCGAGGGTAGCACCGTCGAAGCGTCCATGCCGTTGATGCCCAACGACCAGTTCCACGGGTTCGTGCGCCGCGAAGCCATCGGCGTGGTCGGCGCCATCGTCGCCTGGAACTTCCCGCTGCTGCTGGCCTGCTGGAAACTCGGCCCGGCCCTGGCCACCGGTTGCAGCGTGGTGCTCAAGCCCGCCGACGAAACCCCGCTGACCGCGCTCAAGCTCGCCGAACTGGTGGACGAAGCTGGCTATCCTGCTGGCGTATTCAACGTCATCACCGGCACCGGCCTCAACGCTGGCGCCGCGCTGAGCCGTCATCCCGGCGTCGACAAGCTGACCTTCACCGGTTCCACCGAGGTCGGCAAGCTGATCGGCAAGGCGGCCATGGACAACATGACCCGCGTAACCCTCGAACTGGGCGGCAAGTCGCCGACCATCGTCATGCCCGACGCCAACCTGCAGGACGCCGCCGCGGGCGCCGCCACCGCGATCTTCTTCAACCAGGGCCAGGTGTGCTGCGCCGGCTCCCGGCTGTACGTGCACCGCAAGCACTTCGACAATGTAATCGCCGATATCGCCGACATCGCCAACGGCATGAAGCTGGGCAGCGGCCTGGACCCTGCGGTACAGATGGGGCCGTTGATCTCGGCCAAGCAGCAGGACCGGGTCACCGGCTACATCGAGCTGGGTCGCGAGCTGGGTGCCACCATCGCCTGCGGCGGCGAGGGCTTTGGTCCCGGTTACTTCGTCAAGCCGACCGTGATCGTCGATGTCGACCAGCGTCATCGCCTGGTGCAAGAGGAAATCTTCGGCCCGGTGCTGGTGGCGATGCCGTTCGACGATGTCGACGAGGTGATCGCCATGGCTAACGACAATCCCTACGGCCTGGGCGCGAGCATCTGGTCCAACGACCTGGGGGCGGTGCACCGGATGATCCCGCGAATCAAGTCGGGTTCGGTGTGGGTCAACTGCCACAGTGCACTAGATCCGGCGCTGCCGTTCGGTGGCTACAAGATGTCGGGGGTCGGTCGTGAAATGGGCGCCGCTGCCATCGAGCATTACACCGAGCTCAAGTCGGTGTTGATCAAGCTCTGATCTTCCGCCTGTACCGGCCTCTTCGCGGGTAAACCCGCTCCTACAAGAGCACCGCCGCCATCGCGGTGGCACGGGCCTGTAGGAGCGGGTTTACCCGCGAAGAGGCCGGCACAGGCGACCGGACAACAACAATAACAACAAAAACCCTTGGAGCCCCCCATGCGGCACACCCTCGCCTGCACCTTGGCCCTGCTGATCGCAGCCCCCCTCACCCACGCCCACGAACTCTACAACCACGACGGCACCATCCTCAACGCCGACCTCGAAGCCCTGTTCGGCGCCTTCCACAGCGACGAAAGCTACAACATCGCCGGTAACCGCAGCCCAGGCAGCAGCGCCTGGCGCGAAGGCTACATCAAGTACGGCCTCAGTGGCAGCCAGGCCCTGCAAGGCAGCGGAACCCTCTATGGCGCCTTCAACCTGGTCAGCTCGGCCACCTGGGGCGATGGCGATGCCGCCGGCCTGACCTTGGGCGACGAGCGTCGCACGGGCATCGAGGAACTCTACCTGGGGTGGCGCTCGGGCACGCTGTTCCCGGCGCTGGGCGAAGATGGCGTCGACATCTCCGGCGGCCGCCAGGTGGTGACCCTGGGCGATGGTTTTCTGATCCAGGGCGACTCGGTCAATGTCGGCGAGGCCGACCTGGGCGCCAACTTCGACCGCGGCGGCGCCTATTACCTGGCCGCGCGCAAGGCCTTCGACCGCACTGCCGTACTGCGCCTGGGCGGTTCCCAGGGCTGGCGTGGCGACCTGATGTGGCTCAAGTCGGACAACCACTTCCAGGCCGATACGTCGCTGGCGGTGGGCAACCTCGAACATGTCGGCGATGCCGGCACCGTGGGCTTGAGCTGGATCCACGGCCTGGATGTCGACCAGCGCTATGCCAGCCTCCTGGGCCTGGAGGACCGCGACGGCATGGACACGGTCAGCCTGCGCGGGCGTGGCAGCCTGGGCGTCAAGGACCTGGAGCTGGCCGGTGAGTACGTGACCCAGGACCGCAGCGGCGGGCGCGAGAATGCCTGGTACCTGGAGGGCAACTGGACCTTTTCCGAATTGCCCTGGACGCCCACCGCCACCTACCGCTTCAGCCGTTTCTCGAAAGACTTCGACCCGTTGTTCTATGGCCTGAGCCGCGGCTATGGCACCTGGTTCCAGGGCGAGGTGGCAGCCAACTATGCTGGGCCGTTCAACAGCAATACCCAGGTGCACCACGTGGCGTTCAAGGCCAAGCCACGGGATAACCTGACACTGGGTGCGCTGTACTTCGATTTCGACACGCTGGACACCGACCAGGGCAACCTGGGCGGGCGCGAGCTGGACCTGTATGCCGAATGGATGATCAACGAGCACTGGCTGATCAGCCCGCTGGTGGGTTTCTACAAGCCTGAGCGCAGTGCGGCGGATGGCGGGACCCAGCTGGGTGGGCGTGATACGGGCACCTACGTGCAGTTGGTGGTTGGTACGTTTTTCTGATTTCAGGACGCCTGGGGCTGCGTTGCAGCCCCAGGCATCTCACCGATACCCCTGCTCCGCCAGCCACCGCCGCAGCATGAACTGCTGCTCCCTGGGACGCTCATGCAAGACCGCGTCAATCGACCCGCCTCCCAACAGCCCGCGCACCACCGGCGCCAGTTCCACACCCTGCAGGTGCCATATCCCCAACGGCTGGTCAGCCGTCACCACCACCTCCGCCTCATCCACCAGCCCATCGCGCAGCACCGGCCGCCGCGCCACCTGCACCGTTTGCCACGCCGCCGCCTGGTGCATCGGCTGGTTATCTGGCCAGCCCTGGCGACGCGCCCAGAATGGCTGCCCGACCCGCGTCAGCTCCTGGATGTAGAAATCCCGCCCCAGGCGGGCAAAACGCAGGAACAGCTGCTCGATCCGCTGCTGGTGGAACTGCTTGGCCAAGCCGGCCCGCTCAGGCCGGCGCAGTAAGGTGTTGATGACCACGGGGGCCTGTAGCGCTGACGACAGCGACTGGAAGATGCCATTCCCCGACAATGGGTCAACGGCCATGGCGGCATCCCCCACCCGCAACCAATCATCGCCCACGCACTCGCCGGCGAGGATCGCCGTGCTGCTGCGCGCATGTACCTGGGCAGCTTCGAGGGCACGCTGATCGAACAATTCGGCGACCAATGCCGAAGTGCTTCGGCGCTCGGCACAGTACCCCGGCAGTGCCGCCTTGCCTGGCAAGCGTTCGGCATCCAGGGTCACCTGCCAATAGCAGCGGCCATCGGCCAGCCTGGCCATCCACGCCCAGCCATCGTCCAGGCTTTCGACCGCCGAGGCCGGATCGCCCGGCTCGCCGTGCCAGAGGTTGAGCAGGCTGACCGTCTCTGGCCCGCGCAAGCGATCCGCCGCCAGCGGCGCCTGGCGGCCTCGCGCCTCGACCAGGAAGCGCCCGCGCAGCAACTGGCCATCCTCCAGCCGCACCTCATGCCCGCCAACGTGCGCCACCTCACGTACACGCCCTTGCACCAGCGTCACGCCCGCCCGCGCCAGGTCATCGCGCAAGGCGCGGTCGAAGCGTTGGCGGTCGAGCAGAAATTCCTGGTTCAGGTGCGAATGCTGGCCGCTCCAGCGGACCTGGCGCGTCGCCGGCACTGCCGCTTCGGCCAGCGCCTCGCCCAAGCCGGCATGGCGCAAGCCGTCCAGCACCCGTGGCGAGACCCCTTCGACGGCAGCGAAACGGCGCCAGTCGGACACCACGGTCACCGGGTAGCCCAGGCGCCGCAGGCCGATCGCGGTAGCCGCCCCCGCGGGCCCGGCGCCGAGCACCAGAATATGCGGCTCAGGCATCCGCCGCCCCTCGCCGCTCGGGGCCGATGAAAGCTGCATTGGCCTGCAGCCAGGCCACCAACTGCGCGCGGTCCAGGCCCGGCTGCTGCTGCAGCAAGGCAGCAATCCGCCCGCTGAGCGCCGCGCAGCCCAAGCTGGCCCCGGCCATGCCACGCTCACCGACGTAGCCACCGAAGTCGGCCTGGGCGCTACCCAGCCATGACCATTGCCCCGGTGCGCAACGGGCATCGCCGGTCACCCGGATGACGTCCGGGTAACTGGCCGGATACACCGGGCCGCCGCGGGCCGGGCTGGAGGCGCACAGCAGCACGCCGGCCGCCTGCGCTTCGGCACAGGCCCGACGCAACACCGGACGATCCTGCTGCAGCCCGAGGCTGAGGTTGACCAGTGTCGCGCCCTGCTCCGCCAGCCACAGCAGCGCCGCCGCCACCTGCAAGGCACTGGTGGCGCCCTGCCCGTTGAACACCTGGGCCAGCAACAGCGGCGCCTGGCCAGCCTCGGCTTGCAGGCTGGCCAGCACGGCGCTGCCGTGGCCGAGCCGATCGGGCTGCAGTGGCCCGTGGTGCAGCGTGCCGTCCTCCAGCCAGAAGCGCCGTCCTGCCAGCACCGCTCCGGCCTGGGCTGGCGCGCAGCCGCTGTCGATCACCCCGATGCGCAGGTCATGGCGCATGCCTGGCCACCTCCTCGGGCAATACGCGCAATACCCCGCCCTGCAAGTGCAGGTGCAGGTCGGCATCGGCCAAGGTCGAGGGCCGGTGACTGATGAGAATCCGCGTGCGCCCGGCGAACAACTGGTCGATGGCGGCGATCACCTCGCGCTCGGTGGCTTCGTCCACCGCTGAGGTAGCCTCGTCCAACACCAGGATCGACGGCGCCTGGAGCACCGCACGGGCAATGGCGATGCGCTGTTTCTGCCCGCCCGAGAGCTGCTGGCCGCGCTCGCCGAGCAGGCCATCGAGGCCCAGCGGCAGGCTCTCGACCAAACTTTCCAGATGCGCCAGGCGCACGACCTGTTCGAGCGCGTCGCGGCTGGCCTGTGGTGCGCCGTAGGCGAGGTTTTGCGCCAGGGTGCCGCGAAACAGCACGATATCCTGGCTGACCACGGCAATGCGCTGGCGCAAGGCGGCCAGGTCGAGTTCGCGCAGGTCGACGCCATCGAGCAGGATGCGCCCGGCATCGGGGTCGTAGAAGCGTTGCAACAGGTCGATCAGGGTCGACTTGCCGACACCGGAGGCGCCGCTGATGGCGACCTTGAGGCCACCGGGAATGCCGACATCGGCGTCGGCCAGCACGGCCCCCTGGCGCCCATCATGGGCGAAGTGCACGCCTTCGAGGCGCAATTCGCCGGGCCCGTCGGGCATCGGCCGGGGTGACTCGGCTTCGCGTACCGCCACGGTCTCGCGCTTGAGTTCCATCACCCGGCCCAGGCTCACCGCCATGCGCTGCACCGCCACGTACAGGCCCAGCAGGCTCTGCACCGGGCCGACCGCCATGCCCATGTAGGTGGAGAACGCGATCAGCGCACCGAGTTGCCAGGTGCCCTGGATCACCCACCAGCCGCCGACCAGGAAGGCGCAGGCGCGGCACCAGGAGGTCAAGGTGCCGGGCACCGCCTGGGTGAAGAACTCAGTGACCTGGACCTTGAGCAGCTGGCGCATGTAGCCCTGCCCCAGCTGGTCCAGGCGGCTGGCCTCACGGCCTTGCTGGCCGGTGGCCTGGATGAATTTCATCGCTGGCAGGGTTTCCACCAGGAACGACGACACATCCGCCGAACGCTCGCGCAGGCTGCGCACTTCGCGCTCGACCTTGCGCCGCATCCAGCGCAGCCATAGCACCTCGATCGGTACCAGCAGCGCCAGCAGCAGCGACAGTTGCCACGACAGGGTCAGCATCAGCACCACCGAGCCCACCAGGCCGATGATCGCCGACACTGCCGAGAACAACGAATCGACGGCAAAGCGCTGGATCTCGGCGACGTCGCCGTCCAGGCGCGAGAGGATGTCGCCCGTGCGCCGCCGCCCGTAGAACGCCGGCGACAGCTGCTGCAGGTGCCGGTACAGGTCGTCGCGCAGGGCGAACAGGATGCGCCCGGACAAGCGCGTGTGCAGGTAACGGTTGACCCCCGACAGCACCGTGCCGAGCACACCAGCGACGATCATCACCATGGCCATGTGCCAGAGGGTCTGGTAGTCCTTGGCCAACAGGCCCTCGTCGATCAGCGTCTTGACCAGCCAGGGTTGCACCAGCGCCAGCAGCGTGGCGCCCAGTGACAGCAACAGCAGCACGGCGATGGCGGCGCGCTGCGGGCGCACGAAGCTGTACAGCCAGGCCAGGGCCTGGCGCATCAGCACAGGGTCGCTGGAGTCCACCAGCCTTGCGAATAGTCCGCCCATGTCAACCGCGCAACTGCTTGAGCTTGCGGTACAAGGTTGCCCGGCTGATGCCAAGGGCCTCGGCGGCGGCCGAGACGTTGCCCTGGTGACGCGCAAGAGCGCCACGGATCAGTTCCAGCTCGTTGTCCTTGAGGCTGCCGGAGGGCGCGCCGCCACTGACCAACTCGTCGAGCAGGCAGTCGGTGAGGTGATCGAGGGTCAACACCTGCTCATCGTCCTCGCGCATGGCCAGGGCGGTGCGCACCACCATTTCCAGCTGGCGGATGTTGCCGGGCCAGTCGAAGCCCTCGAGCAAGGCGGCCAACGACGGGTCGAGGGTCACATTGCGGGCGCCGAAGCGGTCCAGCACACCCTGCACGATGGTCGCCAGGTCCTCACGTTCACGCAGCGCCGGCAGGCGCAGCGAGACACCGTTGACGCGGTAGTAGAGGTCTTCGCGGAAGTGTTCCTCGCTGACCAGGCGCTTGAGGTCACGGTGGGTGGCGCAGATCAACGCCACGTCGATGTCCTGCTCCTCGCCGGCGCCCAGCGGGGCCACCCGGCGCTCCTGCAGCACGCGCAGCAGGCGGGCTTGCAGGGCCAGCGGCATGTCGCCGATTTCGTCGAGGAACAGGGTGCCGCCATGGGCCTGCATCAGCCGCCCGACCATGCCGCCACGGCGCGAGCCAGTGAACGCGCCGTCGCGGTAGCCGAACAGTTCGGACTCGATCAGCCCCTCGGGAATGGCCGCGCAGTTGACCGCGACGAAGGGTTTGTCGGCACGCGGGCTGGCCTGGTGCAAGGCGCGCGCGACCACCTCCTTGCCCGTACCGGTTTCGCCCAGCAGCAGCACCGGCAGGCCGCTGCCCAGCCCCTGCCGGGCCATGCGCAGGTTGCGCGCCAACCGGGCATCGCCACCGGCCAGTGCTTCCAGCGCCGGCGACTTGTTCGGCTGCGCCGGCTTGGCTACGGCGGCGCCTGGAATCTGGCTATGGCGTGGCAACTGCAAGGCGCGGAAGAAGAATTCCCCCTTGGCCGTGTGCACGCTGCTCACCCCGCCTTGCCACAGGCGGGCGATGAAAGCCGGTGAGCGTTCACCGAGCAGGTCGCTGCTGCGCCGCCCCAGCAGGTCCGGGCGGGCTATCTGCAGCAGCTGGCAGGCATTGTCGTTGGCCGCCAGCACTTCGCCATCCAGGCTCAGCGCCAGCAGGCCGTGCCAGGCACTGTTGAGGTACTGCGGCCGGCTGTGGAAGGCCAGCACCAGATGCTCTGGGTAGCACAGGCCGAACATTCGGCTTTCGATGTTGCCAGCCGCCAGCATCAGCATCGACAGGCTGTCCTGGGGCTGCGCCAGGGCGCCTTCGCGGGTGATGTCGAGCACGCCGATCACCTGGCCACACGGATCGCGCAGCGGCACCGAGGTGCAGGAGAACGGGCTGAGCCGGTCGAGGTAGTGCTCGCCGCAGTCGATCAGGGTCGGCCGGCCTTCCACCACGGCGGTGCCGATGGCATTGGTACCGCGCAGCGACTCGCTCCAGCAGCTGCCGGGGTGCAGGTCGCGCAGGCCTTCGCGTTCGAGCACGTGGGTCTGGCCTTCGATGGCCAGCAGGTTGGCCTGGGCATCGCCGAGGATGACGATGCCCGCCTTGCCTTGGCGTGCCGCCAGGTAGTCGAGTTCAGGGGTGACCGCGTCGACCAGCAGGCGGTTGTGTTCGAGCAACTGGCGCAGGTCGTGGCGCTGGGCCAGGGTGGTGCCGAGTTGCTCGCCCTGCAGGCAATCCAGGCCGTGGCCGAGGCTGCGCCGCCAGGAGGCGTCGATTTCTTCGCGCAGTACACCGATCGGCAGTTCGCCTTCGCTGGCCAGGCGCAAACGGGCCTGGCGGGACTGGTGCAGCGTGTCTTGGGCGTTTGTTATGGGAAGTTGTCGCGCCATTTATCGCTCCAGCTATGCCCTATCAGGTCGAGGGCAACGTGCTTGGTATTTTTTCCGCAGTGTGCGGGAGATTTTTCTGGGCGTCGAGGTGTTCGCCTTGGGGGTTGTGCTGGGGCTGAGATCGAGCGCCGCCCCCAAACCAGACACTTGTCAGCCCCACCACCCACCCCAAACCTGGGGAACACCGCCCACCGAAAAACCTTTCCCAAACACCTCCCGCCACCTCAAAGCCCTTGCACCACAAGCCCTGCAGAGCTTTTTCACAAACCTGGCACGGCTGTTGCCGATCTCCTGCCAAACGCCCCAAGTCCATGGGCCCGTTTGCAGGAGGAATAGACTCATGCACCGACCGAAACTCCACCCGCTGGCACTGGCGATCTTCGCCGGCCTGCTCCAGGTTCCGGCACAGGCTGCGCTGTATGCAGTCGAACCGGGTGACTACAACATCGCCAATGGCAATTTCCCAGCCTGGTACCAGGATAGCCACGGGCGCACGCTCGACCTGTGCCTGAGCAAGGCCGTGAGTTCTCGGGTCGCCGGCACACCAGGCGCACCGTCGTACATGTGCACCCTGCTGCCGACACCCGGCGTGTTCGACGACACCCAGGCTATCGTCTTCCCTACCAACTTCCCCGACGAAGCCTTCTGGTTCACCGCCGACGCAACTATCGTCGATGCTGCGCGTGGCATCGACCTGCGCTTTGGCACCGCCATCGAAGCAGCGTTCGCCGCCGAGGAGCCGGTGGAGGGCGACCAGGTCAGCTTCGCACGCGTTCGTATCCGCGTCGATGTACCGACTGCCGGCACCTACGTGATCACTCACCCCTACGGCGTCGAAGTGTTCGACGTGCCAGCCGCCGGCCGCCGAGCGATCAACATGACCCGCGACATCGGTATCGGTGGCGCTGGCGACTTCACCGGCGCACTCAAGGGCGACGTCGGCCCGTTCCTGCGCAGCGTCAACGGCCCCTACACCGAGGCCGGCCAGCGCTTCATCGGCGACCCGAACCTGAACGAACGCGTCACCGGCAGCCCGTTCAACACCAACTTCGTACGCATCGAAGGCCCCAATGGCCTGGACTTGCGCACCGACCTGTTCTCCATCTCCGGCAAGCTGTCCGACGTAGTCCGGCCGACGCCGCTGATCCCGTTGCGCAGCACCTACTCGCGACGCAACGACAACGGCGACCTGCGCGCCCAGCAGGACGTGTTCGTCCTCGCCCCGCCGCCACCGGCCACCGTCACCCTGACCAGCCAGAGCCCGACCCTGGCCCTGACCGAGGCCAACGGTACCGGCACCTGGTACGCCCAGTCGGCGCTCAACCCGGCGCTGCCCAGCGTGTTGCTGGTCAACGCCGACAACAGCGTGGCCATCCCCAGCAGCACCGCCACCGAAGCCGGCCTGCCACTGACCGACCTGGTCACCATCACCCGCGCCGAATACAGCATGGCCAGCGGCATGCTCAGCGTGGTGGCCAGCAGCAGCGACGAGACCGAGCCGCCAGTGTTGAACGCAGTCACCGGCGACGGTGTGGTCATTGGTGAGTTCATCGGCCAAGGGCCGGTGAAAACCCTGAACCGTTCGATCACGCCGCTGCCGCCAGCCAAGGTGCAGGTCACCAGCACCCACGGCGGTAGCGACACCGAAGACGTGGTGCTGGTGCCATGAACAGACAAAGGCTCCGCCTTCAAGGAGGCAGCATGAACACTTGGTCGCGCCGCGCGCTGTTGGCCGCCGGTTTCTCCCTCACTGTCAGCAGCGCCGCCTGGGCTGCGCTGTCCGACGTCGACCCTGGCCCCTACACCTTCGCCACCGGCGGCTACCCGCTGTGGTACAAGGATGCCGATGGGCTGTCGCTCGAGCTGTGCCGTTCGCGTGCCGTGAGCACCCTGGTGGCTGGCGCTCCAGGGGCACCGGCGTACCTCTGCACCCTGCTCCCGGAGCCGGGCGTCTACGACGATACGCTGCCGCTGGTGTTCCCCGACAACTGGCCACCGGAGATGTTCTGGTTCCTGGCCGAGGCCTCCATTCCGGCAGTTGGCAACAGCGGTTACGAGCTGGATGTCTATGTGGCCGGCCTGGAAGCCGCGTTCGCCGCGGAAAACCCGGTGGACGGCGACCAGCAGAGCTTCGCGCGCATCCGGATGCGCATCTCGGTCCCTACCGCTGGGGTCTACACCATCACCCACCCCTATGGTGTGGAGCGGGTGACCGTCAATAACCCTGGGCGCCGGGCGATCAACATCACCCGCGACATCGGCATCGGCGCGCCGGGTGTGTTCAGCGGCGCACTGAACGGCGCCCTCGGCCCGTTCCTGCGTGGCGAGGGTGGTCCCTACCTGGCGGTGAACCCCGACACCGGCATCACCGACACCTTCATCGGCGATCCCAACCGTACCGAGCGTGTGCTGGGCAGCCCATTCGGCACCAACTTCATCCGCATCGAAGGCCCGGCCGGGACCATCCAGACCGACCAGTTCACCGTGTCTGGCAAGGTCCTCGACCAGCGCCCGCAACTGCCGGCGTCGATGCAACGGGCGACCTACTCGCGCAACGCCAACGGCACCCGCATCGAGGTGTTCGCCAAGGCGCCGGGCAACGCCAGCGTGTGCATGCGCAACGGCCTCGCCCTGGTCGGCACGCCCGCCTCGCCTTGCCAGTTCACCCTCGCAACCGATAACAACGGGCGGTTCTTCACCCAGCAACTGAGCCAGGCAGCGCCACCTTCGGTGGTGGTGGTGACCGCCAGCAGCAGCGACCTCAATACCCAGCCAACGGCCATCTCGAGCAAGCTGTCCGACGTGGTCAAGGTCAGCACCGCACGCTACGACTGGACCAACAAGCGCCTGGTCATCGAAGCCCGCTCCAGCGATGAGGTGGTGATTCCAGACATGGTCGCCCAGGGCTATGGTCGCCTGTCCAAGTCCGGTACCTTGCAGACCCTCACGGTCAATGACGTGTCCCAACCACCGGCCACCGTCACGGTGAAATCGAGCCACGGCGGCAGCGACGTGGAGCCGGTGATCGTCAACGGTACAGCGCCGGTCGAGGCTGCCAACCAGCCACCGCTGGCCCAGGCCGACAACGGCGCGACCAGCATCGGCGTGCCGCTGACCCTCAACCTGCTGCAAAACGACAGCGACCCGGACAACAACGTGCCGCTGACCATCACCGACCTGACCCAGCCCGGCGCCGGCCAGGGCAGCGTGGTGCTCAATGGCACGACCTCGGTCACCTACACCCCACCGACCGAGAACGTGCCCGTGGTCGCCACCTTCACCTACCGCGCTATGGATGCCAAGGGCATGAAGTCCGAGGTGGCCACGGTGACCATCAACGTCGCCGCCAACCAGGCACCGACCGCCAACCCGGAAACCGTCGCCACCCTGGGCGTAGCGCTGCCGATCAACGTGCTGCAGAACGACACCGATCCAGAAGGCAACCTGCCGCTGACAGTGGCCAGCGTCACACCTCCGACCGGCGGCCGCGGCACCGTCAGCATCGACCCCGACGGCACCTCGGTCACCTACACCCCACCGGCAACCATCACCGCGGCGTTCACCACGACCTTCACCTACGTCGCGCGTGATTCGCTGGGTGTGCTGTCGGCACCGGGCACGGTCACCGTCAATGTCTCGCCACGCCCGGCAGCGACGGAAACCTTCGCGGTCACCGCGGCCACGGTCACGGCGCGTTCCAACAACCGTTACAACTGGGATATCAGCGGCACCTCGTCGGTGACCACCGGCAACACCATCACCATCAAGGTGACCACCCCGAGCGGGCTGGTGACCCTGGGTACCACCACGGTGCCGGTGACCGGTCGCTGGCGCCTGGCGGTGAGCAACAGCACCACGGTGATCCCGACGGCCAGCCCGACAGCCACCGTGACCAGTAGCCAAGGCAGCAGCCGTACCGTCGCCGTAGTCGTGCAGTAACACCAGGAGAACGCCATGAAACGCTTGCTGCCCCTGTTGCTCTGCCTGGCCGCCTGCGGCCAGGGCTGGGCCGACGACCTGATGGACAACGCCGACCTTGCGGTCGGCAGCGACCTCGGCGAACCGGTGATCATCCGCCTGCTGCCAGCCGGTTCCGGCCAGGTGGCGGTGATCGAGCAACAGGGCAGCGGCAACCGCGCTGCCCTCGACCAGAACGGCCAGGCCCTGCTGGGCCGCATCGTCCAGGCCGGGGGCGCGCAGGAGGCGTTCATCTTGCAGGAAGGTTCGGACCTGATGGCCAGCATCAGCCAGCAGGGATACGGCAACAGCGCGTCGATCCGCCAGAGCGGCAGTGGCAACAGCGCCTCGATCGAGCAGATCGGCAACCACAACAGCGCCAGCATCGAGCAGGCCGGCACGGGGCTAACCAGCGCTGTGACCCAAGCCGGCAATGGCCAACACGTTCAGATCTCCCAATACCGATAGACCTGGAGGCACCACCATGTTCAAGCTCGCCCCCCTCAGTGCCGCTATCGTCCTGGCCTTGGCCGGCCAGGTCATGGCAGACGACAGCACATCGACCCAGTCCCAGACCGGTAACGACAACATCGCCGAGGTCAAGCAGGTCCTTTCGCCATATGCCTCGGCCACGCAGACCCAGGCCGGCCATGACCATAACCACATGGCCGAGCAGAACGACAGCAGCAGCGTGATCCAGCAGAGCGCGACGGGTTCGTACAACGCAGGCTACGCCGGGCAGTGGTCGGAAACCGGCAGCATCATCACTCAGCAGGCCGGTGGCGAGTTCAACGATGCGTTCACCAGCCAATCCTACGGTGTGGAGAACCAGGCCACGCAAACCCAGCAAGGCAGCGGCAACCATTCGACCATCTGGCAGGACGGTGAGATGGGCAGCCAGGGCACCACCGCTCAGTATGGTGATCGCAACGAAGCGTTCGTCGAGCAGCAGTTCGGCGGCACCAACAACCAGAGTTCGATCACCCAGGGTGGCGCCGACAACTACGCTGCCGCCGAGCACCTGGCCTACACCGACGGCAACGTGCAGATCTACCAGGAGGGCAAGGAAAACTGGGCCTATGGTGACCAGCGTGACGGTACTGGCGGCACCATCGGCATCGACCAGTACGGCTCGGGCAACTCGGCCGAAGTGTGGCAGGACAACCAGATCGGCAGCACCGTCAGCGTCGACCAGAACGTCAACAACAACGAAGGCTACATCGACCAGAGTTTCGGTCAGAGCAACGTCGCCAGCCTGTACCAGCACGGCAATGCCAACGCCAGCTGGTCGGACCAGTACGAGACCGGCAACGCCACCGTGACCATCTCCCAGGGCGGCAGCAACAACCTGAGCTTCACCTACCAGGAAGGCGACAACCACAGCCTGACCGTGACCAGCCAGGGCAACGGCAACCAGGTGATGGCCAGCAACTGGAAGGGTGACAAGCCGGGTGGTCAGTTCGGTGACAGCCAGACGGCGGTGATCAACCAGACCGGTACCGGCAACAAGGCCAACCTGACCCAGGACGGCGCTTTGCAGACCGCGCAGTTGAAACAGAAAGGCACCAACAACTCCACCCAGACCAACCAGGTCGACAGCAACAACGAGCTGTACTTCGAGCAGAACGGGAGCGACAACACCCTCATCGCCGCCCAGCGTGGCACCGACCAGTACGCCTATGGCACCACCCAGGGCACTGGCAACGTGGTCAACGTGGATCAGTCCGGCTATGCCAACCAGAGCTACACCTACCAGCTTTACGGTGGGGGTAACGAGGCTCACATCACCCAGACCGACGGCGTCAACCTGGCCACCGTCACCCAAGGTGGTCATTACAACACCGCCACTGTCGACCAGAGTGGCTACAACCAGAACGCCACCATTACCCAGCAGGGCACCGGCAACATGGCCACTGTCACCCAGCAATAATCCTCTCCCCCCTTGGACCGCGGCGCATTCTCTCCCTGGCGCCGCGGTCCCTTTTTCCTTTCCAGCCTGTTTCCCATCCAGCCATGCAAGGCTCCCACAAGGGCCGTGCAAGGTCCTACAATAACGGGCACACACCTGACCCCTCGACACCATGATCCAGTCCGACCTCGACCTGTTCGGCAACCAGCCACAACGCCTGGCCAGCCACACCGTACTGCTGCCCGGCTTCGCCCTGGCCGAGATCGAACCGCTGCTCGATGCCCTGCGCCCGGTCTTGCGCGCCGCACCGTTGCGGCACATGCGCACACCCGGCGGCCTGCACATGGCGGTTGCCCTGACCAACTGTGGCGAACTGGGCTGGGTCAGTGATAAGCGCGGCTACCGCTACAGCCCCACCGACCCGGCCAGCGGCAAGCCCTGGCCCGCACTACCCCAGGTATTGCTCGACCTGGCCGGGCGCGCTGCGGCGGCAGCCGGGTTCGAGGGTTTCGTGCCGGATGCCTGCCTGGTCAACCACTACCTGCCGGGCACGCGCCTGAGCCTGCACCAGGACCAGGACGAGCGCGATTTCGGCCAGCCGATCGTGTCGATTTCACTGGGGTTGCCGGCGGTGTTCCTGTTCGGCGGGTTGCAGCGTTCGGATCGTACCGAGCGCATACCGCTGAGCCATGGCGACGTGCTGGTGTGGGGAGGCGAGGATCGCTTGCGGTTTCACGGGGTGATGCCGATCAAGCCGGGAGTGCACCCGCGGATGGGCGAGCGGCGGATCAACCTGACCCTGCGCAAGGCGGGGTGAATGGGCTGGCAGTGCGGGCCCCTTCGCGGGTGAACCCGCTCCTACAGGTGCCCCACCGCCCTTGGAAACGTGTAGGAGCGGGTTCACCCGCGAAGAGGCCTGAAAAGGCTATCACTGCTGCTGATTCTGGCTCAGGAACTTGTCCACCTCGGCCTTGCCCTCGGCGGTCTCTCCCGCCACCTGCCACAGCCGACGCTCGATGCCTTGGGCCAGCAAGTGCCCCACTGCCGCCTCGATCGCCGAGAGCACGCACAACTGCGCCGGTTCGTTGGTGGTGTACCCCACCTCGGCTTCGAGCAGCTTCTTGAACTCGATGAACTTGAACACTCCGGCGCTACGTCCCACCGAGTAGATGGTCTTGCTGGTCATCACGTTGGCCAGCACCTGGCCAGTGCGCACATCCACCGCGCGCAGGTTGACCGTCACCTGGTCGACCCGGTACTCGCGAGAGATGTCGATGCCCAGGTAGCGTGCGCCCTCCCCACCACTGCGCACATTGGTGTCGTAGGCGATGATGCCGCCTTCGAGCATCAGGTTGGCGGCCTGCAGGGGCGGCAGCTCGGCAGCGATGTTCTGCGCCACGTCGGGCTTTTTCTGCGAGGCGCGGATGATCTTGCGCTCGGTCAGCAGGTTCTGCAGCCCTTCGCGCTCCAGCACCACGAACCAGCCGCTGGCATTCAAGGCATCCATCAACATGCTCGCCGCGCCCTGGGTGACGCTGGTGGAGAACGAGCTGGCCGGGGTCGGTTTGTACTGCCCGGTCTGGTCGCGGAAGCCGTACACCACTGCCATCAAGCGGCCCTTCGGCCGGGGCATGTTGAGCAGGTCGTAATAGGTCGAGGCCCGTGGTGTCAGGGTCGGGGTCGCGGAATCCTGCTCGGCCGGCATCGGCTCACGCAGGCCGCAGCCTTGCAGGGTGGCGAGGATCAGCAGGGTGCTCAGCAGACGTTTCATGGTTTCTCTCCCCAAAAAATTCAGCCAGTCCCTCTCAGGGGTTCAGGCCGCTGACCTCGATGATCGAGATTTCCCCGGTCGCCCTGTCGGTGACCTTGATGCTCAGGGCTCCTGAGTCGTCGATCACGTCGATCAGGAAGGCATCGGTGGACATGCTGCCGGTGTTGCCATTGCTGATGTTGTCCAGCAGTTGCGACAACATCCGCGACTCCAGCTGGTTGCTGAAGCGTTCCAGGGCGGTGGTGCCGGTGAAGGCCGAGGCACGGTCCTTGAGATCGGGGTCGTCGTAGTCGTTCTGCGCCTGGGCGTTGTTGAGCAGCCAGGTGCCGTTGAGCGGGTTGCCACCGAAGGCCGGATTGACCGGGGTGTACACCAGCTCGGTAGCCTGGGTCGCGCAGGCGCTGGCCAGCAGGCAGGCGGCGATGCAACGGGAAATGCAGGTGTTCATAGCTCGTCCCTCTCCAGATCGGTGGTGTCTTGCAGCAGGCGTTGCAGCTTGCGTTGGATGATCTGTTGCTTGACCAGGTCGGCGGCCTCGACGGCCTCGTCCTTGAGTTCGGTGGTGTTCGGCGGCAGGAAGCGCCGGTACAGCACATCACGCTCGAACTCCACGGTCACCAGGCTGCCCCAGCGGGCATCCGGGCGTTCGCGCACCACCAAGTTGAAGTCCAGGCGGCTGGTGGCCCGCAGGCGGTCGGCGAAGTAGTAGTAAAAGTCGTGGCCGATGTGCGAGATGGTGTTGTCGACGATGAAGCCCATCATCTCGCTCTCGCCGTTGTCCTGCGCCGCCCCTGGCAGGGGCGCCAGCAACAGCAGGGCCAGGGCCAGGCCTGCCAGGCGGTTCATGGCAACGCTCCGGCGCCGCTGTGGGTGCGTACGTCGCCAGCGCTCTCGGCGAAGGGTTGTTCGGCGACGAACTGCCAGTCGCTGTAGTGCTCGAGCCCCTCGAAGCTCGACCATTGGGTGTCGAAGCCGGCGCGCTTGAATGGCGTGGCGTCCGAGCGGCTGTACACGCCGGTGATGCGACCGTCGATGGCGCGCACCACGCCCCACTCGTCACGACCGGTGATCGGGTCGGGGTAGAGCCTGCGAATGTGCCGGCGGGCCTCGGGGAAGCGGTTGTCCTGCAGCAGGTCGGCAAGCTCCTGCGGATACTGGGCCAGCCCGGGAGAGGCTCGGTAGTAGCTGCGCAGGGCCTGGGCATACTGGCCCCCGACCCACAGCAACTGGCGCTCGTGCTCACGCTGGGCGACGCTGCTCCACAGGGTGCCGCTGGCGGCCAGGGCCACGCTGCTGACCGCGATCAGCAGCAGTACGCCCAGGTAGGTGAAGCCAGCGCAGGCCTTACCATTCTGCATAGAGGCTGCCATCACGCGCCCTCCCCGTTGCACCGCTCTTGATATCGGCCACGCCACCGGCCACGCCTTCTGGCGGTGGAACCATCTGCCAGGCGTCGCTGCGCTCGGTGATCGGATCGACCGGGGTGTTGCGCAGGTAGCGCTGTTCGACCAATTGCTCCAGCGACTCGGGGTACTGCCCGGTGTCGCCGTAGTAGTGGTCCAGCGCCTCGCGCAGCACCGCGAGGCTCTGGCGCAGGGTGGCCTCACGGGAGCTTTCCAGGCTGTTGAAGTAACGCGGCATGGCGATGGTCATCAGGGTCGCGATGATCGCCATGACCACCAGCAGTTCGATCAGGGTGAAGCCTCGGCTGCGTTTCATGGCCGTCACCATTGCCCGTAGGGGATATTGTTGAGGCCTTTGCCACGGGCCTTGGAGTACACGTCGAACACATCCTCGCCTTCGCGTGGGCTGTCCGGCTCGCTGTCGTAGGCGCGCAGGCCCCAGCCGCCCTGGTCCTCGTCCTTGCTGGCGAGGAGCGGGTCGTGGGGAATGCGCCGCAGGAAATAGAATTTCGCCCCCTTGGCACTGCGCACATCGCGCACGCCTTCCACCAGCACCTGCAGGCTCGGTGGATACCCACTGGCATTGAGGCGCTTTTCGATGAAACCGGCATCGAAGGCGCGTTTGTAGGCATCGATGGCGTCGCGGATCTGGTACAGCGCCTCACGTAGTTGCTGTTCCTTGCCACGGCGCACCACCGTTTCGGTCAGCGGCGCGGCCATGCTGGCGAGCAGCCCGAGCAGTGCCAGGGTCAGCACCACCTCGATCAGGCTGAAGCCGCGCTGGGCGCGTTTCATGGCCGTGGGCCCACAGGCACGGGTACCGCAGCCATCTGGCTCTCGACCACCGGGGCGCTGTCGCCTTCGTCGCTGGGCACGTCACGCACCGGCAGCGGCGCCACCTGGCGCACCTGCAAGCTCGATTCGGTACCGGTGGCGAACTCCATGTCCGACGGGCTCTGGTACGGCAGGTTGCGCACGATGCGCGGGGTGATCGCCAGCACCAGTTCGGACTTGCTCATGTCGTCGCGGTTGCTGCCGAACAGCCGGCCCAGGCCCGGAATGTCGCCCAGGCCCGGGATCTTGTTGCCGCTGGCGTTCTTGTCGTTGCGCACCAAACCGGCCAGCACCTGGGTCTCGCCGTCGTGCAGGCGCAGGCTGGTCTGGGCGTTGCGGGTATCGACCTGGACCGGAATGGTGCCCTGGCGGGTGGCCTCCAGGGGCGTTGCGTTGCTCACTTCCAGCGCCACCTTGATCGCCACTTCGTTGTTCAGGTGCACGGTGGGCTGCACTTCGAGCTTGAGGCCGACGTCCAGGTAGGTGACGCTTTCGGTGATTACCGGGCCTTGGGTGGAGGGCACCGAGGTGGCGCTGATGATCGGGACCCGCTGGCCGATGTGGATGCGTGCCTGCTCGCGGTTGCTGACGCGGATCACCGGGCTGGCCAGGGTGTTGATGTCCTTGTCCGAGGCGTTGATCTTGGCCTGCGGGGCCGGCGAGATGCTGATGCGGCTGGAGTCGATACCGCGCAGTTGGTCGAGCACGCTGACCGACTTACCGGCGGAATCGAGCACGCCGAAGGTGTTGGGCCACTGCAGGCCGAGGTCGAGGATGCGCTGGGTAGCCACTTCCATCACCTCCACCTCCAGCACCACCTCGGGGTTGGACTGGTCCTGCGACTGCAGCAGCTTCTCGGCCATGCGCACGGCATCGGGCGTGTCGCGCATGGTCAGGGTGTTGAGGCGCTCGTCGACGAACACGTCACGGGTTTTGAGCATGGTCTTGACCATGTTCAACGCGGTGTTGGCATCGATGCTGGTGAGGTAGAAGGTGCGCATGACCAGTTCCTGGTAGTCCTTGGTCTTTTGCGGCGAGTCGGGGTAGATCAGCAAGGTGTTGTCATTGACGATCTTCTGGCGCAACTGGTTCTGTTCCACCAGCAGCGCCACGGCATCCTCGATGCGCACATCGCGGACGAAGATGGTGGCTTTCATGTCCGGGCGCAGGTCTTTGTCGAAGATGAAGTTGATCCCGGCGACCTGCGACAGCACTTCGAAGATGGTCTTCAGGCCGGCCTCGCGAAACTCCAGGGTGACCGGGCGTTCGAGCTTGCTGCGCAATTGCGGGAACGGCTGCGCGGTGCGGGCCTGGACGTTCTCGATATCGCTGCGCAGCATGATGCCCTTCTGGTTCTGCGGGTCCAGGCGCAGCACTTCGCGCATGTAGCGCTCGGCACCGAACAGGTCGCCCTGGCGCAGCGCCGCCTGGCCCAGGGCCACGCGTTCGTCGAGGGTACGGATCAGTTCCAGCTGGCGGATGCCTTCCTGGGCGCGGCGGTTGTTCGGCTCGATGGTCAGCACCCGGCCGTAGCCTGTGCGCGCGCCACCGAAGTCGTGACGCAGGCGATCGCTGTCCGCCTGGCTCAGCAGCGCCTCCACCGCAGCCTGACGGCCATGCGCCAAGGCGATGTTGAGCTCGGTATCGCGGGGGTCTTCCCGCAGGGCCTCTTCCAGGCGGGCGATGCCGGCCTCGTACTGCCCCTCTTTCATCAGCTCGGCGCTGTCTTGGCGCACCGCGCTGGAACCGCAGCCGGCGATTGCCGCGCACAGCGCCAGGAGCATGAATGGAGCAGTCCTGCACGACTTCGATGACTTCATGGTGCGCTCCCTACAGACAAGGTCTGTGACTGATGCAAGGGCAGGTAAACCAGGTCCAGCTCGTTGGCCGAGACTCTGTCGAGGCGATAGGTGTCGTCGATCACGTCGCCCTGGCGCACGACGTAGAGCTTCTCGCCGCTCTGCAGGAAGATCTGCAGGTCGTCACGGTCGCCCATGCGGCCGACGAACTGGAACGGCAGCAGCGGCGCGGTGGGTGCGGCGACCATCACCGGCGCGGTGTCGACCGGTTGTTCGGTGACCGTGGCCAGGGCTTGCGGGGCGGTCCATTGCTGGGCGGGGAACAGGTCGCGGGAGGCCTGTTCGGGCCCCTTCGCGGCTAAAGCCGCTCCTACAGCCGGCGCCGCACCTGTAGGAGCGGCTTTAGCCGCGAAGGGGGCCACCTCGTCCTCCTGCCAGAACCAATGCCCCGGCGCCCAAGCCAGCACGGCGCTGACCCCGAGAAACCCGACCCACATCAAAGTGCGTTGAGTGTTCATCACGACCTCGACAGGTAGAGAGTCATGCGCAGGCGGCCGTTGAGTTCACGGTCCCCGATGCGTTTGCGTTGCAGTTCGAGGTCTTCCAGGACCAGGGTCGGCAGTTGCCCGATCAGGCCGCGCAGGAGGCCGCGGATCTGCGGGTAGCTGCCACGCACCGGCAGTACGATCTGGTAGCGCGCCAGTTGCGTCTTGGGATCCACGCCCAAGGCGTACTCGCCACGGGCCAGGCTGATGTGCTCGGCGCCGGCCAGGTGGTACAGGCGCTCGATCAGCTCGCTGGCCTCGGGTTGCCCAGGCAGTTGCTGGCGCAGGCTGTCCAGTGCCTGTTGCTCGGGCTTCACGGCAATCTTCAGCTCACCGCGCCTGACCCGCTCCAGCTGGACACTGGCATCGGCCTCGCTGGCGCGCAGCTCACGCACCGCTTGCCACTGCGGCAGCACACCGGCCACCGCTACTCCCAGGGCCAGCACGGCAACGGCAGCGGCGCCCAGGCCGACCCGGCCGACCCGGCGCAATTGCTCGAGCACAACCAGGCTGTTCAACGCTTCAGGGACGCGCATGGCCGGTCTCCCAGGTGGCAGTGAGGGTGAAGCGCACGGGATGCTCGGGCTGGCTCGCCATCACCTCGTGGTTGAGCAGCGACACGTCGCTGAGCTCGGCGCTGCGCTCCAGCCGCTGGTGGTAGGCCAGCATCGCTTCCAGGTTGCGCGCCTCGGCAGCGATGCGGACCTGGCCCTTGCGTGCATCCGGGGTCAGGCTGAGCAGCGCCACGTCTTCCTGTGGCTGTGCTTCGAGCATGGCGAACAATTGCTGCCAGGGCCGTTGCAACTGCTGCGAGACGCTGCGCATCTGCGCCAGGCGCTCGGCCTGCTCGCGGCTGGCGGCGGTGCTTTGCGGCGCGGCGGTGGCCGGCCGGCGGCCGAGTTTCAGTTCGAGGCCGTGGACGCGGTCTTCGAGGGCGACCTGCTCGGCCTGGAGCTGCTGTTGCAGCACGATCAGCGCCACCAGCACGGCGCCGCTCAGGGCCAGCAGCGACCAGGCCAACGGGCCGCTGCGACGGGGCTGGAATTCCAGGTCGAGGCGGCGCATGTCAGGCCACCGCCCGCCACATGGCGCACAGCGGGTCGCTGTCGGCAGCCGGTTGGCACAGCTGCACCGCCGCCAGTTGCGCCACATCAGCGCGGCCTGGGGCATGCAGGTAGACCCGCGGCAGGCGCTCGCCGTAGAGCTCGCAAGTGCGCTCGATCAGCGCTTGCAAGGCCTGGTCGGTGTCTGCGCAACCCTGGGCCAGGACCTGCTGCCAGGCGCCGCCTGCCGCCAGCAGCAGCACGCTGCGGCGCGGTTCGGCGAGCACGAAGAGGAAGTCGCCCTGCTCCAGTTGCCCCGAGCAGCGGTTGTAGGCGGCCATCAAGTAGGGCTGCACCGAACGCAGGCGCAAGTGGCTTTGCCGGCCCAGGGCCTGCAGGCCATGCAGCAGCGCCTCGGGCAGCGCCGTGGCGATGCGCGCGGCACCGGCGGCCTCGGGCGAGAGCACGATGCGCCAGTCGTCCAGCGGCTGGCCGTAAAGGTTCTCGAAGCAGCCCCGGGCATAGGCGTCCAGCTCGCGCGGGTGGCCGATGGCGTCACTCCACGGCACCAGGCAGAAGCGGCTGTAGCGGGCCGACAGCAGGACCCGCAGTTGACCGCTGCGCACGGCATGTTCGGCCAGCAGCTCGGCGAGCGCCTGCAAGGCGGCCTCCCAGGCCGGTTGCGCGGTGTCGCCTGCGAACCCACGACTGCCTAGCCAGTGGTGTCGATGGTTGTGCCAGAGCCCCAGGCCGACGCCCTCGGCACCCAGTACGGCGCTGTACTTGTAAGCGCCACGATCAAGCGATAAATGTGACACGGTTGATCTCCTCAAGAGTGGTGCGGCCGTCACGGACCAGGTCCAGGGCCGAGGCACGCAGCAGGCGCAGGCCGCGCTGGCAGGCCAGCGACTTGATCTGCGACAGGGGGCGGCGTTCGACGATCATCTGCCGCAGGTCGTCGTCCAGGTGCAGCAGTTCGGCGATGGCGCTGCGCCCGCGATAGCCACTGCCGCGGCATTGGCCACAGCCCTGGGCGCGAACGAAGGTCCAGCCGGCCACCGCTTCACGGCTCAGGCCCGAGGCGGCCAGGGTGTCGTCATCGACCTCGCAGGGCGTGCAGCAGTGCGCACAGGCCAGGCGAATCAGGCGCTGGGCCAGCACGGCGTTGAGCGCCGAAACGAAGCTGTAGGGGTCGACCTGCATCTGGCTGAAGCGGCCGATCACATCGAACACGTTGTTGGCGTGGATCGTGGTGAACACCAGGTGACCGGTCAGGGCCGATTGCACGGCGATCTGCGCGGTGTCCGGGTCGCGGATCTCGCCGACCAGGATCTTGTCCGGGTCATGGCGCAGGATCGAGCGCAGGCCACGGGCGAAGGTCAGGCCCTTCTTCTCGTTGACCGGGATCTGCAGCACGCCGGGCAACTGGTACTCGACCGGGTCCTCGATGGTGATGATCTTGTCCACGCCGTGGTTGATCTCGCTGATCATGGCGTACAGGGTGGTGGTCTTGCCGCTGCCGGTGGGGCCGGTCACCAGGATCATGCCGTAGGGTTCGGCGGCCAGCCGGCGCAGGGCCTTGAGGGTTTCCTCGGCAAAGCCCAGGGCCTGCAGCTGGACGCCGCTGACACGGTCGGACAGATCCTGCTTGTCGAGTACCCGCAGCACCGCGTCCTCGCCGAAGATGCTGGGCATGATCGACACGCGGAAGTCGATCTGGCGGTCCCCCACGGCAACCTTGAAGCGGCCGTCCTGGGGCACGCGCTTTTCGCCGATGTCGAGTTCGGCCATGACCTTGATGCGCGAGATCACCTGGTCGGCGAAGGCGCTGCCACTGGCCTTGCCGGCACCGTTGAGCACGCCGTCGATGCGGTACTTGATGGTCAGGCCCTGGCCGGTCATGCCCAGGTGGATGTCACTGGCGTGCTGCTTGAGGGCGTCGTAGAGGGTCGAGTTCACCAGCTTGACCACGCGGCTCTGGTCTTCGCTGATGCTGGTCAGCGACAGGCGTTGCAGAGGGTCGCTCTCGTTGCCGGCCTCGGCCTCGTGGTCGAGGGCGTCGACGGCATGGAAGGTTTCTTCGTGGCGGGCCAGGAAGGTGGCGATGTCGGCGGCGTGGGCCAGGTACAACGGCGCGCCCTGCAGCACATCGTCGATCCAGGCCAGGCGGGCGTGGTCGAAGGGGTCGGCGAACACGCCGAGCACCTGCCCGCCCTGCTCGACCAGGATGAATTCGCGCTTCAGGCACTGGGCCAGGCTGACCCTGTCGAAGCATGGGCTGCTGCCCAGCAGTGCCTGGCTGTCCAGCACCGGGTAATGCAGGCTGGCGCCCAGGCGGCGGGTGAAGGTGTCGGGGGTATCGGCTGCCAGGCGTTCGAGGCAGTTGAGCAGGCGTTCGTCGGTGGCTTGCAGGCGGGCCTGGGCCAGCAGTTCACGCGGGTAGGCCGGGAGCTGCTGGGCCGCCACATTGCTTGCGAATACTTCGGACATGGCCTGCGACTCCGCTCAGGGGCGCGTCGCAGGCTGGCTCAGTCAGGGCTGCGGGCGCCGCTATTCCCCAGTGAGCAGTTGGTCGTCGTCGGGTCCAGGGGGGCTGGCGCCATTACGGCGGCGGTCGGCCAGGACCCAGCTACCATCGAACAACTGCAAGGGGAACGATTCGTTCCTGTTCTGGCGTCGTTCGACGTACCCTTCGGCCGGGGTGTCCGTGGCCCTGCGCTGGCGCTCGATGCCCATCAGGTCGAAGACTGCGCGGGCCAGTTCCGCCAAGGGGAACGGCTTGAACAGGACATGGCTCACACCCAGTTCCGCGGCCCGCTCACGGACCTCGGCGGTCGGGTGGGCGGTTATCAGCACGAAGTGGCACTGCCTGTTCCTGCGCACGGTCTCGAGGACCTGAAAGCCCTCCATGTCGGGCAAGCGATAATCCAGCACAATTACATCCGGTGTCAGGTTTTCAGCCTGGCTGATTCCACTGGCACCATCGTGGGCGACATGAACATCCAGGCCTTGCGCCTGCAGGTACGCTTGCAGGTTCTGCGCAAGGGTCTGTTCGTCATCGACTACCAATACTCTGTTCACCAAGGCCCACTCCCTAGTACTTCCCGGTTACCCGGTCTGCGAAGTGCTGCCTTGTACAGGCTTGAGCAGGCTTCGTGCCAGGCATGAATAGTCATCTTGCACCACTTGTAACGTGTTGATTCGCTTGCACTTACTCAAGTAGAAAGGAAATCCCCCAAAAACGGCGAGCGCTCGCTTCCCCCACTTCCGGGGAGATGATGGCACATTGCCAATTCGTTATTCCCCAGTAGTGGGGAAACCGCGTCACAGGGCTCAGTTGGCGATTTCCACTGTAGCGGATTCACGCAAACGTTGACGCACGGCCTTGCGGGCTTGCCCTTGCAATTGGCCGATGAGCGCGGCCCTGGCCACATCCAGGCCCTGTTCTGGTATGACAGAAGCGCTATCACTTTGGTTCTGCATTCCTTGCAACATTTCCCGATTGGCCTGATAGAAGGCCGCCACGTCCGCCTGCGTGGGCTCGACCACCTCGCTGAGCTGCGCATAGACCTGCTGGGCAGCCAGCTCGTGGCGAGTGTAGTCAGCGTACTCTGCCCGAGTGAAACCCGCTTGCGCCAGTCTTCGCTCGAAAATCGCCGGGCTGCCGAACGCGGCTTCCAACTGGCCGACCTGGGCCGAGACCTGGTCGTCGCTGATGGCAATGCCGCGGCGCTGGGCCTCCTGCCAGAGCAGTTCCTTGTCGATCAGCTCGTCCAGGGCCTGGTCGCGCAGGCGTTTATACAGCGTCGGGTTGCGGATGCTGGCCGGTGCCCGCCCCTGGGCGTCGAGGTATTCGCTGAAATAGCGCTCCAGGCGCAGCACGCCGATTTCCACGCCATTGACCCGCGCTGCAGCCACTTCATTGGCGCAACCGACGTTGGCCACCAACAGCAACAGGCACAGCATCAAGATACGCATGGCTAGCTCCATTCAGGGCGCGTCCGGCAACGGCCGGTACGGGGTGACGGATGTGAAACCTGGCCCAGGCAGCGACACGCTCACCACGTGGGCCCCGGCCAGCCCCTGGCGGCGACCAGGGCCGAAACCCAAGGCCGGGGTAAGGCCAGTGTCGATGTCGTGCAGGCCTTCGAGCGCGGCCACCAGGCGTTCACGGCTGGCATCACGGCCGATCTGCTTGAGCGCCTCGGTCAGCACGCGCAGGGCGCACAGGGTGTTGACCTGCAACGCCGCCTGGCGCCGGTCCAGCCCCTGGCGCTGCTGCACGGCAGCCAGGTTGGCCAGCCCCTGCTCGGTCCAGTCGCCGGGCACGTAGGGGTACGCCAGCAGGATTCGCTGCGACCATTGCTCCGCCAGCCCTCCCAGGGCCCCGGCCACTTGGCTGGAGGCTGCCAACAAGTAGGGCTCGCGGCCGGCTGCCTGCAGCGTCGCGGCCAGTTCGACGAAGGCCTGGGCATGCCCGAGGAAGACGATACCCGGGCTGTCGATGGCCTGGCCGTTGAAAGCTTCGACCGCAGCCACCGACCAGCCCTGCACTTGCAAGCCCTGGCGCACCTGTTCGGCGAGTGCGGCCTGCTCGGCGCCGGCGTAGACCACACGCAGCCCCTGGGGTGACAGGCCAAGGCCAGTGCGGGCGTAGGCCGCCAGGCTCAGCAGCTGGGTCGATAGTGCAGGCATGGGGTCGAAGATCTGCTTGCTGACGGCGCCCTGCGGCGCGCTGCCGACCAAGGGCACGTCGGTGCGTTCCAGCATCGCTGCCAGTCGCGTATCGAGCATCGGCGCCACCGGTGCCACCAACGCGAAGGCCTGCTGCTCCTGAATCAGGCGGTGCAAGGCCTGTTCGGCGCTGGCCGGGGTGTCGCCGGGGTCGAGCACCACCAGTTGCAGCCGGCGCCCATGGATACCGCCTTGCTGGTTGAGTTGGGCCAGGCCGTCTTCGAGCACTGCGCGCACCACCTGCCCGGCGCCGGCCAACGGGCCTTGGCTAGGCAGCAACGTGCCCAGACGCAACACGCCCTCCTCCACGCCCGGGTCGCGCTCGTCAGCCAGGCGCTTGAGGTAGGCGGTAAGGTTGCGCTGGTCGGCCAGGGTCAGATCGAACCGTGGCATGGCCGGGTCCAGGCGCTTGCCGGAGGGGTCGAGCCCTTGCTGGATGGCGCGGGCCAGGGTGCTGTCGGTGTAGGCGGGATAACGGCGGCCATTGACCTGCCGCTCGCCCTGCCCCTGCGCCAGGCGTTGCCAGTCGAGGCTCGGGGGACGCACGCCCCCTTCGGCGCGGCCGCGGCCGTCGCTGCCATGGCAGCTGGCGCAGGGCAGCACCGTGGCCGGCACGCTCATGTCGCTGGCGCCCACCCGGGCTTGCAGTTGCACGTCGCTGCTGGACACGCCTTCGCGGTACAGGCGCTTGCCGGCCTGTTCGTTGGCGGTCAGGTCCAGGGCAAAGACCGAGCCGTGGATCGCCAAGCAAAGGAAGGCTGCCGCCAACCTGAAATGGGTGCCCAGAATAGCCATGGCGACTACCGCCCCGCCAGGGGTTGGGTCAGCAACTGCATACGCTGGGCGATGGCCACGGGCGGTGCATCCGGGCGGATCTTGCTCCAGCGCTTGCCCGCAACGTCCCCGGCGATCAGCTGGGTCGAGTGCTGTTCGGGGCTCGGCAGGAACTGGCCGATGCGGCCCAGCACCAGGTCGACGTTGGCCTTGTCACCGGTGAGGAACAACCAGTTGGGGCCATCGACGCCCTGCTGCTCGGCAAACGCCTTGAGCACCGACGGGGTGTCGTTGAGCGGGTCGCTGCTGATCGACACGAACGTCACCTGGCCGGCCAGTGCCGGGCCCATCGCCTCGCGGACCTCGCGCAACTTGCGCGTGATCAGCGGGCAGGCGTCGGTGCAGTGGGTGAAAATCACGTTGAGCATGACCACCTTGTCCTTGAGCACATCGCTGTAGAAGCGCAACTCACGGCCGTTCTGGTCCTTGAGCAGGGTATCGGTGAACCAGGCCTGGGCATCGTGGGTGCCGCCGCCACTGGTGATGGCGGGCGGTGCCGGCTGTGGGCTCGGCGCGGCTTCGGAGCTGTGCCCGTCATGAGCGAAGGCCACCGAACTCAGGATCCACAGGCAGGCCACCAGGGCCAGCCAGTCGCTGCTGCGCATCGTGGTACGGCGGGTCACGCTGTTCATGGCTGCACCTCCTGCTGGTGTTCGACGATGGCGGTACTCTTGGCGTGCACTCGGCGGGCGCTGAGACGGTTGATTTCATCGACCAGCACCTTCGGGTCGGTGAAGCCGTAGTAGCGGGTCCAGTGGCCGCTACGCCCGTCTCCGACGAGAATCAGCGGCGGATGCTGGGTGAGGTCTGCGGTGAAGCTGCCGAGCCCCTTGAGCGTCTCGGTGATGGCATAGGGCGAGCCGGTCAGCCAGCTCCAGCCGGTCCCATGCTGGAAGGCCTTGGCATAGGCCTGCAAGCGCTTGGCGTCGTCGCGTTGCGGGTCGACGCTGATGGACACCAACTGGACCTCGCCCCCCACACGGCCACCCAGTCGTTGCTGGACCTTGCCCATGATCGACGAGACCACCGGGCAGACCGTGGTGCAGCTGGTATAGATGAAGCCCATCACCACCAGCCGGTCGCCCACCAGGTCTTTTTCCAGGCGCACCGGCATGCCGTCCTGGTCGAGCAGCGAGACATCGGCGAAGCGCACGCTGGCCTCTTCCTGGTGCAGCGCCGGCGGCTGCGACGCGGCGCCACCGTGGTCGTGTCCGGCGTGGGCCAGCGCCAGCTGGGCGGACAGCAGCAAGGGCAAGGTCAGGCTCAGGGACAGTCGCTTGCAGGCAGGCTTGATGTTCATCGCAGACTCCTGATTTCACTGGGGGCAGTGCCCTGGGCGGTGCTGGCAGCGGCCGGCAGGACACGCAGGCTGGTGTAGTTCTCTTCGGCGAACTTGCGCCCGAGCGAGGGCGATTGCACATGCAGGTACCAGGCGCCAGGGTCGGGCAAGCTCAACTGCGCCTGGTAGAGGCCGGCTTCCACTTCCACCAGTGGCAGGTCGCGCGGCATCGACGACGGCGCCAGGAAGTAGCGCAGGTGCAGGTCGCGCAGGCCCGCGCGCGGCCGGCCATCGTCGCCGACGATGCGTACCCGTGCGGTGAAGGCGCTGTGCTGTGCCTGGGGTTGGTCGATGCCAATGAACTCGGCGTGCGCGTTACGCCGGCTGGCCGCATCCGGGGCCACCGCCACGTCGGTGCTGAAGCAGTGGATGATCTGCGGCTGGTTGAGCAGAAAGGCCACGTCGAAGGTCCCGGCCGCCGGCATCTTCACTGTCGAGCCGTACACCCCAGGCGCCAGCTCGCGCAGGCTGCGGTCGACCACGAGCGCCGCGCGTGCCTGATGGCCGCGGTTGTTGTAGCCGGACATCGGCGCGTTCATGCCTTCGGCGTAGAAATAGGTGGTGTTGTCCACCGGGTTGACCACGAACACCGAGTTGTCGTCACGCGAGACCGAAAGCCCCTGGGCCAGCGGCAGATCGCCGGCCTGGCGCGGGGCGGCCGGGCCGGCCTCGAAGCCCTGGACGATCGGTTGGCGCCCTTCGCCCAGGCTGCCCAGGTTGATCATGCTGACCTTGGGTGATGCCAGGCCACGCACGTAGGCATAGCCCTTGGTGAAGGTCAGTTGGTAGGGCTCGGCCGCCACCGGAATACGATGGATCACCCGGTCGGTACTGGCATCGATGACCAATGCCTGGTTTTCCAGGGTATTGAGCACGATGCCGTAGCGCCCATCGCTGCTGAAGCGCATCGGCCCCAGGCCCTGCTCGGCCTTGACGATATGGCGCAGCTGATGGCTGCGGGCGTCGAGCACCCGCACCGTGCCCTCCCGGCCATCGGCCACGTATACCGCCTGGGACAGCGCCGAATAGGCCACCGACAACGGGTGTGGCCCCACCGGCACCGACTTCACCAGACGCATGTCGGGAATGTCGATGATGCTCAAGGTGCCGCTGTCGCGGTTGCTGACGAAGGCATAGCGCGAGTCGGCGCTGAAGGCGATCTCATGGTGCCCGCTGCCAGTGGCGAAGCTCTTGAGCAGGGTGCGCCCCGGCACATCGATCACCGTCACGCCGCTCTTGGCCGGATCGTCGCTGTTGTTGCCGACCCACAGTCGGTGCTGGTCCGGCTGCAAGGCGACGCGCAGCGGTTGCGCACCGGCGTCCAGGTCGGCCACGCGGGTGAAGGTCTCGGTATCGATCACCGCCACCTTGCCGCGCTCGGGAATCGACACGAACACCTGCTTGTCATCGCTGGTCGCCACCCAGTCCATCGGCTGGCCGGGCAGGTCGATGCGCGCCAGGGTGCTGGTGATACCCCCCACCGAGACCGTGGGGTCGATCACCGTCAGACTGGCGTCCTTGTTCAGTACCAACAGGAAGTAGCCATTGAGGTCCAGCATCGGCCGAGCGCCGATGCTGCTCTTGAGGAACAGCGCCACGCGAGCCTTGCAGCTCTGGTCGCGGGTGCTGCCCTGCGGCGCCGACTGTGCCGGGTCGATCCAGGCCCCAGGCGCCATGCCCGACAGCGGCTGGCCGCTGGCCTGGTCGCTGACCTTGAAGCGGATGTTGGCGAAGTCCCCCTCGCGCAACACCTCACCGGTCAAGGGCCGGGCCTCGAACTCCACGGTCAGTCCGTCCCGGCTGAGCCGGTGCAGGGCCTGAGGATCTTCAGGCTCCTGCAACAGCTCGCGCGGGTCGCACCAGAGCTTCTCGTAGGCCACCCCCAGGCCGATCAGCGCTACCCCCAACAACATCCCCAGGTACGCCGGGCGAGTCTTCTCGTTCATGCTCGCGTTCCCTCTTCCGTTACTGCGCCGCGGCGGTTGCCGGCGGTGCGTCATTGGTCACCCGCAGAATTCCCCACAGCCCCGAGAGGTTGCCGTAGGCGGCATAGTCGCGGAACAGGTAGTCCCCCGGTACCGCGTTGGCACCCCCGGCACTCGGCAGCATGAAGCTGAAGTGCGCCGCCGGCAGCACGCTTTCCTGGGCGCCGATGTACATGGCCATCGGGTTGTAGCCGAAGCGCACCGAGCCGATGCCAGGCAGGCCCATGGGGTAGCCATCGATGTCGTTCTTCTCGGCCTGGTAGTTGTGCAGCGGCCACAGGTGCCCGTCGAGCTGGTAGGTGATGCCGCGGCTGCCACCACTTGGCATCAGCACATGGCTGCGCACCGGCTGGCCAGGCTTGGCGTACAGCACCGGAGTTTGTGGATCGCCGCCCACCAGCGCGTTGCTGTAGGCCATATGGGCATTGGGCACATCGGCAAGGCCGAAGCCATCGGCATGGCCAAAGGGTGCATCGGGGGCTAGCCCGAAGCGCAGCCACAGCGGCTCGGTCTTGTAGTTGAGGGCCATGTTGCCGTTGTCCTTGGGATCGCCGGGCACACCATTGCCCTCGGTGGCGATCCCTTCCACCGGACGGCCATCGGCCCAACGCATGTTCATCGAGCGCTGCCAGACCGTCACCAGGTCGCGGTAGTCGGCTTGGCCGCTGACCTTGACCGTGGCCTGGGCACGGCTGGCGGTGTCCTCGGTCCAGGTCGCGGTTTGCGGCAGGATGCTCATGGCGCCGACCAGGCCTTTCTGCGGTTGCTTGATGACATCGGCAGGCGTCAGGTTGAGGCCACCGAACTCGATCGCCGTGGTGTTGATGTTGTCCACCGTGCGGCCCAGTTGCAGCACCGGCTTGCCTTCACGCTCCAAGTGCCCGGCGTAGTACTGGTACACCCGGCTCGGGTAGGCACCACTGTTACCCGCGCGCGGTGGCACGGTCTGCACGGGGTTGGCACCGACGTTGACGCCGTCGGACTTGGTGATGTCGTAGGCCAGCAACTGCGCATGCAGGCCCACATGGCTGGACGGGCGCATCAGGTTGTTGTTGAAGGCGGTGGAGCCTTCGCCATCGAAGCGATCGCGCTTGACCACGTTCTGCATGACCGCAGTGCTGGGCAGGTCCGGCATGACCATTGGCAGGCGGTTTTCCAGGGTGATGCTGACGCAATCACCGGCATTGGCGCGCAGTACCAAGGGCTCGACCGGCACGCCTGGCTTGAGCTTGCCGCTGATCGGGTCGAGGTCTGCCTTGCGCACGTACAGCACGGCCGTCGGGTCATGCAGTGGCGCGCTGTGGCCGCCGACGGTGAAGGTGGTGCCGTCCTCCTCGTCGACCACCGTTACCTGCGGGATGCTGGTCGCGCGGTTGTTGAACACCAACGTGCCACCGCTTGCCTTCAAGGGCCCACCCACGTGCTGGCCGACCCCGGCCGGGTCGCCAATGCTGACGCCGTTGCGGTTCTCGAGGATGTCGTTGGCCAGCGCGGCGACGATTTCGTAGCTGCGCTTGACCGTGGCACGGGTGCCGATGCCGTTGGGGTTGGCCGTGGTTTTCGGGCATATGCCGTCGAAATTCACGGTGTTGCGCATGGCCACCGGCTGCGGGTTGTTCGGCAGCGGGAACAGGTCGGCGCGCTGCGCGGTATAGTTGCGCATCACGCCCCAGATCCCGTTCCAGTAGCCTTCCAGGGCGGCGTCCATGGAGTACAGGTAGTCGCCGTTGGTGGCTGCCGAACTGGAAATCATCGACACCGGCGCCATGAAGCCCATCTGTTCGGAGATACCGATCATCTGCGACGCCTTCCAGCCCGAGTTGGAGCTGTTGCCGAAGCCAGAGCCATTCTGCAGCCACTTGACGCCATGCAAGGTAACGTTGTGCTCCTCTTCGTGGCCGCCGGCGTGCAGGCGCAGGCGCACGTTGTCCCCCGAGTAGGTTCGCAGCATCGGCGTGAAGGGGTCGCCGGGTTCGCTGCCGGCCTTGTTGATGTGGGGCGGGAACAGCGTGGTGCCGCCAGTCGGGCCGACCGCCGAGGTGATCGCCGAGGGTGCCAGGTTCATCGCCGGGATAGCACGGTCGGTACGGCTTTGCATCGCATAGCCCAGGTCCCCGCCCAAGCCGTCGGCCTGCATGCCGCGCTTGCCGTCCGGGCCGACCTTGTTCGGGTCGAACACGCGCAAGGCCAGCGGTTCGTTGCGGTAGTTGACGACGAACATGCCGGGGTCATCCACCGAAATCGCCTGCGGGCATGGCCGGGTTGGGCAACCTGGGCTGAGCCCGCCGCGCGACTCGACCACCGACTCGAGCAGGTTCGAGGCTTTCTGGCGCACGGGGGGGTTGATGGCGTAGCGGAAGCTGTCGGCGGTCGCCGGGTAAGCCTGGCCGTTGGGCACGCCATCGGGGCCGGCGCCCACGTAGACCCCCGCTTCGTATGCATGCTGGAAGTCGCTGTACTCCAGGAAGAACTCACGGTAGCTGTCATTCTTGCCATCGCCATCATGGTCGCCGGTCTTGATCACCGCTTGCCAGGAGGTAGGCCCGCCGTCGGCACGCAGTGCCGGGTTGTACAGCTGTTCGCCGGTCTCGGCGTGGTACCAGGTGGAGCCAGCGGGTTCGGCCAGCACGGTGGCGTACAGGCCCAGTTGCTGGTGAGTGGATGGGCCAAGGTGGTCATGGGTGAAGATGGTGCCCAGCCCCCGGTCGACGTTGTGCACGTTGACCAGCGGGTCGGCGAACCAACGTTGCATGGCGGTACGCGCACCCAACCAGTCGGCGCGGCCGAAGCGCCCGAAGTACGGGTGCTGCCTGGCCTTTGGACAGGCCGCCGTACCCTCGCGGCTGTCGCCTTCGCTGCAGCCATTGAAGGCACGAATGGCATGCACGCGTTCGACCACGCTGCCGGGCGAGAGGATACCGTCTTCGTAGTTCCAGCCGTTGGCCGAACCGTCGGCGGCGGTCAGGTCCCACTTGGGCAGGTGGATATGCTGGCCGATCACGTCGGTTGGGGTCCGCACCTGGTAGTCGTCCATTTCATAGAACGACGGGATCAGGTTGGTGTGGGTGTACATGGTGCAATCGAAGGTGTTCATGCGCATCACCAGTGGCTCTGGCGGACGCTGTTTGCTGATCACCGGCCAGGCGTCTTCCCAGAGCGCGATGATGCGGGCTTGCGGAAAGTGGTAGCCGACCTTGTTGTACACCGCGTCGAACTGGATGTTCGCGCCCTTGTAGATCCGTGGTCGATCGGCAGTGAAGGTGGAGGAACCGCGGAAGTTGATGCCAGTGAGGCTTTCACCACTGAAGAATTCGCCCGCACCCGAGCCTTGAGTCAGGCGTTTGCCGCGATCATCCATGCACGGTTCGTAATACGGGGCACCGGCAGTGGGCAACGCACCATTGGTGCGAAACGCCATGGGCACCGGTTGGCTGCCGGGGACCAAGGCATAGCTGGGGTGCTCGGCCTGGGCGTGGAACTGCATGGCCGCTTGTTCGACGTCGGTCCCCTCTTCGGGCAGGTAGATGGGCTTGGCCTTGTGCACCACCTTGGAGAAATCGAGCTTGGTGGTGGTGGTTTCGGCCTCGCCGCCAGCGGACACACCGTCCAGCGCGTGGCGACCCAGGCCGCCGTCCCAGCCATCGACCTGGTTCGGGTCGAGGTTGGCCCACAGGGCCTTGCCACTGTCCTTGAGCTGCCGGGCCAAGGCCGGATCGAGCATGTCCAGCGGCGGGGTCGGCGGACGGTTGCCGACACTGCTTTCCATGCCACCGATCCAGAACGGATAGCCTGGGTTCTTCAAGGAGCCGTCGGCGTTGCGGTTGCTTTCGCTGCGGTCGACCAGCGCCAGTGAGCCAACTGCCTTGGGTGCGGTGGATTCGCCTGGGTGATCGTCGTCCGCTTCCTCTGGGTCGTCATCGTCCTGCTGCGCGACTACGCGTTGATCGAGCTTGGGCACTACCACGACCTTGCCGGGCATCGGCGCCATGGCCTTGCCTGGCAGCGGCACGATGGCCGGAATCGGCGTACCGGCCACGATCTCACCATCGGGCAGTGCCCGCGCGCCGGCCGCCGGCTTGCCACTGCGCAGGGCGAAGGGTTGGCCATGGAAGCCGTTCTCGCCCTGCCCGCTGACCTCCAGCCGGGTCCCCTCCTCGAAGACATCGTGCACGCGCCACATGGCCCACATGCCTTGGGCGAAATGCGGGTAGAAATGGCAGTGATAGATGGCATCGCCGGCGACACGGTTGCGGTTGCCCGCACCACCGTTGGCGATTTCGTAGGTGTAGCCGATACCGGGGCCGATACCCTGGGCGTCGATGTAGTCGGAGTTGTCGTCGTTCGGGTTGAACAACCACTGGTGGCCGTGCAGGTGGAAGATATGTTGTTCGTGGCCGTTGTGGGTGTTGCGGAACTTGGTGAAGTCACCGATGTAGCTGTGGTGCACGTTGGCAGGTTCGGCCGGGTAGAGCGCCATGTTCGCCTTCACCCCGGTGGCGGAGGCTGGGGGCACCTCGCCCGGGCGAATGTGTTCGAGGCCGACGTTGGCGGGAACGTCGACCAAAGTACCGATATCGCCTACGGTATGGGCGCTCAGGAAGAACTCTTCGTAGGCGCACGACAGGCAATCATGCATGGGGCCGACGCCAAGGCGGTTGGCCACCACCTCCGCGCCCATCCCGCCGGAGCCGTAGTTGATCATGAACGAGTCGCGAGTCGGCTCGAGCACGTGCCCCATCACAGGGTCGGCCCAGTAGCCGGGAAATGCCTGGGTGGCGGCAACTTCATCGGCGAACTGCGAGGCGAAGTCGCGAAACGCCTCGAGCCGATTGGGCAATGCCGGGTTGCGCTTGTTGATGCTTTCCAGCGGATAGGTCGAGCGCGGGAAGCTGCCATCAGGGTTGGGGCCCATGACGACGGCATCGGTTTCACTATTGAGGATCTGGTTGCCATCGACCATGGCGATGATCGGCTTGCCCGCCTTGCCCTCGGCGATCCACGGCGCGGCCTGGGGGTAACGCGCCTGGTAGTCGATCACTGGCTGGCCGGTGGCGGTACGACCGGTGGTAGCCAGGCGCATTTCTTCTTCGGTGAGGGTGTTGCGGTAGGTGCGGCCACCCTTGGGCACCACGACCACCTGGCCGAACAAACCGTTGGCGACGTTGCCGGCCCCCCCCTGGCCACCGAAGGTCGCGCCCTGGCTGGTAGCAGCGAAAGCCCCTTCGCGCTCGGCATACAAGGTGTAGCTGCGGGTATTGCCTGGCGCTACCAGGAAGTTGCCATTGCGGCCGGTGTTGGCGGCGATGTCGCCGATGCTGTTGACCGCTTGCAGGCCATTGACCTGAAAGCCGACATGGCGATCGGTCACTTGTTCGTCAGCGACGAAGTGCTCACCGCCCTCGTTCTCGACCTCGGTTTCCAACCCCTCCTCTTCCTCGGTTTCGTTCTCTTCGTGATCCAGGCCGTGCTTGTTGGGGTTGGCCTGGTAGGCCAGCAGGTTGGTCAGGTTGACCGTAAGGCAGTCACCGGCGGCCACCCGCAGCACGATCGGCCGCGGCCGCTTGTCCGGACGCAAGGTGACCTTGCCCGGCATCGCGGCGCCGCCAATGCTCAACGGTACCTGCTTGTCGTCCACCACATCCTCGCGGAGGGCGAACATCATGCCGTTGGCGTTCTGCGCGCCAAGGCGGTTGAACATCAGAGGCTGGTCCAGCGCCACTACATCGGCCACCAGGGTGCGCTGGCACTGCACAGCCGCCTCGCTGGTAGCCTGCCAGCCCAGCAGGGCGAACATGAGTGACGTCAGGACGGGGCCTTTGTTCGGGGTCGACATGCTGCACCTCCGGGACGCAGGGAATATGCGAGGAGGTCAGCAAGGTGTGTGCCAGTTACTAAACACTCATAAAATCAGATAGTTACAGACCAAAACAAAACGAACTGGGGAGGATTCCCCAATGGGATTCCCCGAACAGGGGGGAGGATTGTCATTGCCAGTGGCCGGGCTTGGGAGTGTCCCGGCCTGTAGATCAGCGCCTGCAGCCACGCCGATGAACGTCAATGAAATATTTTGAACGTCCACGCGTGGCAAGCTTCAAAGCTTGATCCACGTCGCCCCTCGCACGGAGCCTGCCTTGACCCCACAGCCCTCCCCCCTGCGTACCAGCCCTGGAGCCCAGCGCATGAAAATGCCTTGCCGTGCACCTAACGCCAACGTGAAACTCGATTACGTCCGCGACACCCTGTTCGGCCCCGTGGCCCTGAGCGTGGAATGCCAGTGCCAGCTTGCCCCGGTGAACCTGCAAGGCCGTCCCGCGCTGCGTTTGCACATCTGTCCGCCTTTGCCAGACAAGGTCGACCGCGCCCATAGCGTCGCTTTCATCTTCGAAGGCTGCAGTTACCATGGTGTGGTACGTGATCGGGGGAAATGCGGCGATGGCGGGCTCAACTTGCTGCTCGAATTGCGATGAGTCGATGATCCTGTCGTGGTTCAACGTCCTGATACCTGAATACGTACGCCCGGCCAGCCTCGGCTGACCGGGCAGCGGCGACGTCAGGCGATGGCCTTGAGTGGCGCTGACTGGCTGGCCTGCATGGCATGCAGTTGCCCGACCAGGTTGACCAGGTCGCGGCAGCTGTTGAGGCTGTGCAGCGGTACACCGGCGAGGGTCACGCCCTCGTCGAGGTTGTTGCCCTGACCCAGGCGGATGGTCAGGGTGGCGCCGTCCAGGCAGCTGACTTCACAACGATCAGGCAGGCAGGCCTGTTCGATCATCTGCCGCATTTCCAGCATCGAAACTCCTATCAACGACATGGTATGACCCTCTCTGTACTGGATGGCCTATTGTGAGTGGTTACGCCTTTGTTCGGCGGAGTGCCAATTGATAATGCCCATGCCCAAGCGGCCGTCCATGCGCTTGAGCGATGATCGTGCGAAGAATCCCCTAGCACCTTAGTGGAAGAGGACTGCGCCCGGCGGGCGTTCGGTCGGGTCCCGGGACTTGGCGACGGGCGGTCAGTGCTCCGTCGCTGCCATCTGACCAAAGCGGCCGGCCTGGAAAGCCTCGAACGACTCGAGGATCTCCGCCTGGCTGTTCATCACGAACGGACCGTAGCCGACGATGGGCTCGTCGATGGGTTCGCCGCTGAGCAGCAACAGGCTGGAGTCCTGCACCCCTTCCAGCTCGACATCGGCGCCGTCGCGCTCCAGCAATACCAGGCTGGCCGGGCCGGCATCGCGCTCGGCATTGACCCGCACGCTACCGCACAGCACCACCAGGGCTGCGTTGCGCCCAGCCGCAACTGGCAGCTGCAGTTTCGCGCCCGCGTTCAGGCGCAGGTCCCAGACATCCATGGCGGTGAAGGTCCGAGCCGGGCCCTGGTGGCCCTCGTAGGCACCGGCGATCACCCGCAGGGTGCCGGCCCCCTGTGCCAGCGGCACCTGTGGAATGTCCGCCGAGAGCAGGGTCTGGTAGCCAGCCGCGGCACGTTTGTCTTGCGCCGGCAGGTTGACCCAGAGCTGCACCATTTCCAGCGTGCCCCCCGTGCGGGCAAAGGACGGTGCATGGAATTCCTCGTGGATGATGCCATTGGCGGCGGTCATCCACTGCACGTCACCGGGCCCGATCAGGCCGCCCGCGCCCGTAGAGTCGCGGTGTTCGAGCTCACCCTGGTAGACGATGGTCACCGTCTCGAATCCACGGTGCGGGTGCTCGCCCACGCCCCGGCGCTGGTGGGTGGGGCTGAAGTCGTGAGGGCCAGCGTAGTCGAGCAACAGGAACGGGCTGAGCTGGCTGGCCAGGTCGTCGTAGGTGAACAGGCTGCGCACCGGAAAGCCATCCCCGACCCAATGGGCGTGGGGGCTGCGGTGGATACCCAGGATCTTTTTCATGAGAAGTCTCCTCTCTTGGCTGGGTACCACCTTACCAATGCGGGCAATCAGCCGGTAGACGGCTCAAATGGCATGGATCGTTCCATCAGTAGAACAACAAGAGGCTTCGGGATGCAGAAAAGCCAGGACCTGCTCCGCCGCCGGGCCGGGTTGTTCCTGCATGAAGCAATGCCCGCCGGGCATCTCCAGCGTGCTCACGGCACCATTGAGCTGCGCCAGATGCTTCACCGATTGCGGCACGAACGGGTAGGTCTGCTCGCCATAGAGAATGCGCGTCGGTGTGCTGATGCTTTTCAGCGAGGCCCATAGCCGCGCCGGGAACGAGCTGAACACCTCCACCTCGCGACTCGGCCGACACTTGAGCACTACCCGCTCGCCGCAATCACCGATCGCATGTTCGATGTAGGCATGCAGGGCGGTTTCTGCCCACCCCTTGAAGATGCCCCGCCCTTGCAGCGAAGCCAAGGCGGCCTGGCGGTCCGGCCAATGGCTGCGCCGCCTTGCGGCCCCACGCGCCAGGCCATGGCGCCGATGCAGGCCGAGCAAACGGGCCGCGCCCATCACCCCGAGCATGCGCCTGCTGAACAGCACCGGGTCGAGCAATACCGCGCGGCGGAACAGCTGCGGCTCGCTGGCGACGATCAGGCTGGTGAGTACGCCGCCAAAACTGTGGCCCAGGGCGTACCGGTGAACCTCGCCATACTCGCCGCGCCCGGCCTCGAACGCCTCCACCGCCAACGCTGCGGTGCGATTCCAGCCACGAAACGGTCCGCCGTGGTCGCTGTCGCCATGGCCCTGGACATCGCTCAACCACAGGTCGAAATGCTCGGCCAGGCGCGCCAACAGCGGTTGGTAGGCCAGGCAGCAAAAGCCGTTGCCGTGCAAGAAATGCAGCAGCGGCTTGCCGCTGGCCGGCGAACGCCAGCCGCGCAAGGTGAAACCTTCAGAGCATTCGTGGGACCAGGGGATCAACTCCATCGGCAGTTGTACTCGACAGTTCAGGAAAGCCCCAATTCTACAAACAGCAGCGGGTCCAGCGGAATCACTGATTCAGGGCCATCAGGACATTGGCCAGCATCAGGTGACACGAAAGGGCGGATCAGCCCTGACAATTGCGGTAGATTAGCCGGCCGGATTCGCCGTTCCCATCCAAGGAAGCCCACCATGAGCCTGACCATCCGCCCAGCCGTACGCAGCGATGCCACGCAGATCCTCGCCTTCATCACCGAACTGGCCGACTACGAGCGCGCCCGTCATGAGGTGGTGGCCAGCATCGAGGACATCGAGCACAGCCTGTTCGACGAAGGCAGCACCGTGCACAGCCTGATCTGCGAACGCGATGGCCGGGCGATCGGCTTTGCCGTGTACTTCTACAGCTATTCGACCTGGCTGGGGCGCAATGGCATCTACCTGGAAGACCTGTACATCACCCCCGAACAACGGGGCGGCGGTGCTGGGCGCGACCTGTTGCGCCACATCGCCCGCGAGGCGGTGGAGAACCGCTGCGGCCGCCTGGAATGGAGCGTGCTGGACTGGAACGAACCGGCCATCGGCTTCTATCAGTCGCTGGGTGCCGAGGCGCAGGATGAGTGGGTGCGCTACCGGCTCGATGGCGACAAGCTGCTGGCGTTCGCCCAAGGGTGAGCGAGGTCGCTCAGCGTTTCACCCGCCGTTCATACGCCGCCAGCACGATGCGCTCGGACTGCACCAGGTAGTTCTCCAGCATGCGCGTGGCCTCCTCCGATCGCCCCTCTTCTACACAGCGCAGGATCGCCGCGTTCATGTCCAGGTACGGCAGGTGCAGGAACTCCGGGTCGTTGAGTACCCCGAACGCCAACCGCAGCTCGGCCGATATCTGCGAATAGAACACCAGCAACCGCGGGCTATCGGCCAACTCGACGATGGCCCGGTGAAACAGCATGTTGGCCGTCCCCACACCCACCCAGTCCTTCGCCTCACGCGCCTGCATGCCGGCGTCGACCGCCTCGCGCATGTTCAATGTGCCCGGATGCAGTGGAAAGCCCTGAGCGATGGCCTTGCACTCGATGAAGCGGCGTACGCGGTAGATGTCGATGATCGACGCCATGTCCGGTTCGGCCACGGTCACGCCGCGGTTGGGTTCGTGCTTGAGCAGGCCCTCGCGGGTCAGTACGCGGAACGCCTCGCGCAAGGTGTTACGGGAAATCTGCAGGGTCTCGGCCAGCGCCGCCTCGGACAGGCGCTGCCCTGGCACCAACTCGCCTTCGACCAGCATTCGGCGGATTTCCTGGGTAATGGATTCGCCCAGCGTGCGGGGAAGCGTGGCAGAAACGTCGGTCATGGGTAATCCAGAAGAAGGAGGACGCAAGGATATTCCCCGAGACCTCGTTACCTGGCAAGGCACAAAGCCGCGGCGTGCTTCATCAGGTAGCACGAATGAGTGGAAGTGTAACAATCCGGTGCATTATGCTCACCAATACAAAATAGATTGTTGAACAATCTAGGCCGCATGATTCATCGAATTGAAGCCTATTCTTGCTACATGGCATGGCACTTGCTCAGCGAAGTCATCTCTCATTGTAGGAATGCTGCTGTGACACAGACCGCTCTAGAGTTCAGCAAGGCCCGGCGATCGTCCCTGATCGCCGCGATCTTCATGATGGCCACCTCCGCCATCGGCCCGGGTTTCCTGACCCAGACCGCTACCTTCACCGCGACCCTGGGCGCTGCGTTCGCCTTCGGCATCCTTGCCTCGATCCTCATCGACTTCGTCGTGCAGTTGAACGTCTGGCGTATCGTCACCCTCACCCGCATGCGCGCCTCAGACCTGGCCAACGCGGCGATTCCCGGCAGTGGTTACGTGCTGGCGGTGCTGGTGATCTTCGGCGGCCTGGTGTTCAGCCTGGGCAACATCGCCGGCGCCGGTCTTGGCCTCAATGCGCTGATCGGCCTGGACCCGAAATGGGGGGGTGCGCTGAGCGCCCTGGTGGCCATCGGCATCTTCTCGTCGCACCGCGCCGGCGTGGCCATGGACCGCATCATGATCGTCCTCGGCACCCTGAAGATCAGCCTGATCGTGTTCGCGGCCTGTTCGACCCACCCGCCCCTGGGCGAGGCCTTGCGCCAGGCGGTATGGCCTGATTTCGTCGACTTCGCGGCGATCACCACCATCGTCGGCGGCACCGTGGGCGGCTATATCACCTATGCCGGCGCCCACCGCCTGCTGGACAAAGGCACCGTTGGCGTGGAAAACATCGACGTGGTGTCCAAGGCGGCCCTGACCGGCATCCTGGTTACCGGCATCGCGCGCTATGTGCTGTTCCTGGCCATCCTCGGCGTGGTCGCCAGCGGCGTGGTCATCGACGTCTCCGGCCAGGCTGCCAACCCGGCCGCCCAGGCATTCGGCGCCGCCGCCGGCCAGGCCGGGCTGATGGCCTTCGGCCTGGTACTGTGGGCCGCCGGGATCAGCAGCGTGATCGGCGCCTCGTACACCTCGATGTCGTTCATCACCGTGTTTTCCAAACGCATCACCGAGCGCACCCGCCACCTGGCGACCGTCGGTTTCATTCTGGTCGCACTGGCCGTATACCTGACAGCAGGCAAGCCGCCGGCAGCCCTGCTGGTGTTCGCCGGCGGCTTCAACGGCCTGATCCTGCCGCTGGGCCTGAGCATCTTCATGTACGTCGGCTGGCGCCGCTCCGACCTGATGGGCGGCTACCACTACCCGCGCTGGCTGCTGGTACTGGGCGTGCTGACCTGCCTGTTGTCGTGGTACATGGCATTCAAGTCGGCCGGTGCCATCTTCGCCTTCATCAACGCAGCCTGAGACTGCCACGGAGACCCTTTTCATGACTGCCATCGACCTCAACAGCGACCTCGGCGAAAGCTTCGGTGCCTGGAGCATGGGCGACGATTCGGCGATGCTCGAGATCGTCACCAGCGCCAACGTCGCCTGTGGTTTCCATGCCGGCGACCCCGCCGGTATCCTGCGTACCCTGGAGGCCGCAGCCGCCCGTGGCGTGGCCGTGGGTGCCCACGTGTCCTACCCCGACCTGGTCGGCTTCGGCCGCCGTAACATGAGCGTGCCCGCCGAACAGCTCAGCGCCGACGTGATCTACCAGATCGGTGCCCTGCAAGGCCTGGCGCGCAGCGTCGGGACCCAGGTGAGCTACGTCAAACCCCACGGCGCGCTGTACAACACCATCGCCGCCGACCCGGTCCAGGCCGCTGCGGTGATCCAGGGCGTGCTACGCATCGATCCGCAGCTCAAGCTGGTCTGCCTGGCCAACTCGCCGCTGATCGGCTGGGCCACCGAAGCAGGCCTTGCGTGTGTCGCGGAGGCCTTTGCCGACCGCGCCTATACCGCCCAGGGCACCCTGGTGTCGCGTGGCCGGCCCGGCGCCGTGCTGCACGACGTCGAGTTGATCGCCGAACGCATGCTGCGCCTGGTGCGCGATGGCGAGATCGAGGCCGAGGACGGCCAGGTCATCCGCCTGCAGGCCGACTCGATCTGCGTGCACGGCGATAGCCCCGATGCGGTCGGCATCGCCCGTACCGTCAGAAACCGCCTGCTCGAAGCCGGCACCACCCTTCGCGCATTCTCCTGAGGCCGACCATGAATCCATTCCAGCAAGCCCGCGAAGCCGCCGCTGCCGCCCGCGCCCGTTACCGTGACGGCCTGGTCTCCCCCACGGCCGGCCACGCCCCAGGCCTGACCCAGTGCAACATGATTTGCCTGCCGCGCGAGTGGGCCTACGACTTTTTGCTGTTCGCCCAGCGCAACCCGCAAGCCTGCCCGGTGCTGGACGTGACCGAGCCCGGCGATCACTCGACGTTCCTCGCCGCCGACGCCGACCTGCGCACCGACCTGCCGCTCTACCGCGTGTGGCGTGACGGCCAACTGGCCGAGGAAGTCAGCGATGCCCGCCAGCTGTGGGCCGAGCACGATGACCTGGTCAGCTTCCTGATCGGCTGCAGCTTCACCTTCGAGAACGACCTGCTCGAAGCCGGTATCGACGTGCGTCACATCAGCGAAGGCTGCAACGTGCCGATGTACCGCACCAACCGCGCCTGCCGGCCTGCCGGCCGCCTGCAAGGCAACATGGTGGTGTCGATGCGCCCGATCCCGGCCGACCGCGTGGCCGACGCCGCCAAGATCACCGGGCGCTACCCGGGCGTGCACGGCGCCCCGGTGCACGTCGGCGAGCCCGGCCTGCTCGGCATTGCCGATATCGCCCGCCCCGACTTCGGCGATGCGGTGACCCTCAAGCCGGGCGAGATCCCGGTGTTCTGGGCCTGTGGCGTGACCCCGCAGGCGGTGGTGATGGCATCGAAGGTACCGTTCGCGATTTCCCATGCGCCTGGCCACATGTTCATCACCGACGTTCCCGACAGCCATTACCACGTGTAGGAGTGGATCATGCGTTTCTATCCGGTCAGCCTGGATGCACTGTTGGTCGAGCTGGCGAACCTGGACGAGACCCTCGCCCTGTTCGATGCCCTGCAGCAGGCGCCCATCGCTGGCGTAGAAGATATCGTGCCCGCCGCCCGCACGCTGCTGGTGTACTTTCGCCCCAGTGCGCTCAGCCGCGAGGCGCTCGCCGCGCAGATTGCCGGGCGTGATGTCGGCGCCACGGCACGCCAGGCTGGCAAGCTCATCGAGATCCCGGTGCACTACGACGGCGAAGACCTCGACGACGTGGCGCGCGAACTGGGCATCGGCCGCGACGAAGTGATCCGCCGCCACACCGGCAGCGACTACAGCGTGGCCTTTTGCGGCTTCGCCCCCGGCTTTGCCTACCTCAGCGGCGGCGCCGGCTTCGTGGTCCCGCGGCGCAGCACACCGCGCACCCGCATTCCGGCTGGCGCGGTGGCGTTGGCCGGCGGCTTCAGCGGCATCTACCCGCAAGCCAGCCCCGGTGGCTGGCAGATCATTGGCGTGACCGCGACCCGTATGTGGGACCTCGACCGCGACGAGCCCGCCCTGTTGCAACCGGGCTACCGTGTGCGCTTCGTCGATGCCGGGCCGCAGGCCGCGGTGCAGGTCCAAGTGCCGGCTCCGGCCCTGCCGGTCGAACCGGCCGCTGACAATCACCTGGAGATCGTCTCGCCGGGCCTGCAGACCCTGTTCCAGGACCTCGGCCGCCCGGGCCGCGCTGGGCAAGGGGTATCGGCCTCCGGCGCGCTCGACCGCGGTGCGCTGCGTGCCGCCAACCGCGCCGTGGGCAACGACCCGGCCAGTGCCTGCCTGGAAGTGCTCATGGGTGGCCTGAGCTTCGTCTGCCGGGGCCACGCCGTGGCAGCCGTGACCGGTGCCACCAGCGTGGTCGAGGTGCGTACCCCCAGTGGCCAGGTGCTGCGCCCGGCCCTGTATGCGCCGTTCACCTTGCACGACGGTGACCAGGTCTGCGTCCAGGCGCCCAGCGCCGGGTTGCGCAACTACCTGGCCATTCGCGGTGGCTTCAGCGCTGCCCCGGTACTCGGCAGCCTGGCCACCGATACCCTCGCCCAGGTCGGCCCCAAGCCCCTGGCCGCAGGTGACCGCCTGGGTTTCAACGCGCGCGTCGGTGGCACCGCCGTATCGCTGGACGAACAGCCGGCCTTCGCCATGCCGCGCGCCGGCCAGGTCGTCACCCTCGACGTGGTGATGGGGCCGCGCAGCGACTGGTTCACGCCCGAGGCGCACACCGTGCTGGCCGAACAGCCATGGCAGGTGACGCCGCAATCCAACCGCATCGGTATTCGCCTGGCCGGCGAGCAACCGCTGCAACGCGCCATCGACGGTGAACTGCCCAGCGAAGGCACCAGCGTCGGCGCCATCCAGGTACCACCCAGCGGCCAGCCGGTGCTGTTCCTGGCCGACCACCCGCTGACCGGTGGCTATCCGGTGATTGGCGTGGTCGCTCCGTATCACCTGGACCTGGCCGGGCAGATCCCGGTCAACGCGCATATCCGCTTCAACCCGCTGGGCGCCTTCGAGCCCGTGCGGCCTGCCCATTCCGACGAGATCCAAGCCCGATGAAAAAGGTCCTGATTGCCAACCGTGGCGAAATCGCCGTGCGTATCGCCCGCGCCTGCCGTGACTATGGCGTCGCCAGCGTGGCGGTGTACGCCGACGCCGACATCGATGCCCTGCACGTGCGCCAGGCCGATGAAGCCTATGCACTGAATGGCCAGCGTCCGGCCGACAGCTACCTGAACATCGACAAGCTGCTGGCCGTGGCGGCCCGCGCCGGCGCCGATGCCGTGCACCCAGGCTACGGCTTCCTTTCCGAACGTGCCGATTTCGCCCGTGCCGTGCTGGCTGCCGGCCTGACCTGGATCGGCCCGAACCCCGACACCATCGACGCCCTGGGCGACAAGGTGCAGGCCCGACGTATCGCCCTCAAGGTCGGCGCGCCGCTGGTGGCCGGCACCGAAGACCCGGTCGAGGACGCCAGCGAAGTGCTGGCCTTCGCCGAGCAGCACGGCCTGCCGATCGCCATCAAGGCGGCCTTCGGTGGCGGTGGTCGCGGCCTCAAGGTGGCCTGGAAGCTCGATGAAGTCAGCGACCTGTACGCCTCTGCGGTGCGCGAAGCGGTCACCGCGTTTGGCCGTGGCGAGTGTTTCGTCGAACGCTTCCTCGACCGCCCGCGGCACATCGAGGCGCAGATCATCGCCGACCGTCATGGCCGCGTGGAGGTGGTCGGGACGCGCGACTGCTCGCTGCAGCGGCGCAACCAGAAACTCATCGAGGAAGCCCCGGCGCCGTACCTGGACGACGCCCTGCGCCAACGTATTCATGACTCGGCCCGTAACATCTGCGCCGAAGCCGGTTATGTCGGCGCCGGTACCGTCGAGTTCCTGCTGAGCAGCGATGGCACCCTGTCGTTCCTGGAGGTCAACACGCGCCTGCAGGTGGAGCACCCGGTGACCGAGGAAACCAGCGGCATCGACCTGGTCATCGAGCAGTTGCGCGTCGCCGATGGCCTGCCGCTGTCGTTCCAGGGCAGCCCTGCCCCGCGTGGCCACAGCTTCGAGTTTCGGATCAATGCCGAGGACGCTGGCAACGGCTTCCTGCCCACGCCGGGTGCCATCGAGGCGTTCCAGCCGCCGAGCGGCCCGGGTGTGCGCCTGGACACCGGCGTGGTCGAAGGTTCGCGGGTATCGCCCAACTTCGACTCGATGATCGCCAAGCTGATCGTCACCGGCGCCACCCGCGAGCAGGCCATTCGCCGCGCCCGTCGTGCCCTGGCCGAATTCCGCGTCGACGGCGTGGCCACCGTGCTTCCATTCCACCGGGCGGTGATGGATCACCCGGACTTCACGGCTGACGATACCTTCGCGGTGCACACCCGCTGGATCGAGACGGATTTCGCCGAACACGTGAGCATTGCCCCGCGCAGCGCCACCCTCGCGGATGCGGGCGTGCTGCGCACCTTCGTCGAGATCGATGGCAAGCGTCATGAGCTGGGCCTGCCGACCGGCCTGCTGGCAGGCATCAACCTCGGCGCCGCTGCGCCAGTGGCAGACACCCCAGCCGCCGCTGAAACCTTAGACGAGCATGCCGTGTTCACCCCCGTGGCTGGCAACCTGCACGCCTGGGTGGTGGAAGATGGCGCCAGCGTCGAAGCCGGCCAGGTCATCGCCGTGATGGAAGCGATGAAGATGGAAACCTCGATCCTGGCACCTCGCGCCGGCACCCTGCAGATCGCCGAGCAGCCGGGCAACTATCACGACGCCCGCGCCCGTATCGGCCGCATCGACTGATCCACCCCGCTTTACCTTGAAGTCACACGCGCACTCGGGCCTTCGCGCCCGAGGGGCCGCGTGCTGCCGGCATTCAGCCGCCGGCACCGTTGCGACCAAAACAAGAACGTTCTATCGACCCTCCTGCCAGTACCGGAGCATGCCAGGCATGTCGTCAAAAAAGACCCTTGCAACATTCAGTTCGTGCGCATTGCTGTTCCCCGTGGTGGCTTCGGCGGACTTTCTCGCCGACAGCACCGCCAACCTGGAATTGCGCAACTTCTACTTCAACCGCGACTTTCGTAACGGCCCACCCACCGCGCAGCGCCACTCGGCCGCCGAATGGGCCCAGGGCGCGCTGCTGCGCTTCACCTCCGGCTATACCGAAGGCACTGTCGGCTTCGGCCTCGATGCCTTGGGCATGTACGGATTCAAGCTCGACGGTGGCGATGGCTCGGGCGGCACCGGCCTGCTGCCGGCCGATCTGAGTTCCAACAATGGCCAGGGTTCGCAGGATGAGTACGCCAAGCTGGAGCTGACCGCCAAGGCGAAGGTGTCCCAGACGATCCTGAAGATCGGCTCGCTGGCCTTCCGCAACCCGGTGGCGCAGAGCAACGACACCCGCCTGCTGCCGTCCACCTTCGAAGGTGCGATGGTGACGTCCAGCGACATCGACAACCTGGCACTGCAAGCAGGCAAGCTGCGGCAGATCAAATTCAACAGTTCGTCGAACTACCAGGACTTCACCGGCAACCGCATTGGTGGCCAAAGCGATGACTTTCGCTTTGCCGGAGGCACCTACAGCTTCAGCAAGGGGCTGAGCACCAGCCTGTTCTACGGCAACCTGGAGGATGTGTACCGCCAGGTGTTCGCCGGTGTGGTCTATGAAGTGCCACTGGCCAAGGGGCAGTCGCTGAAGTTCGACCTGCGCTACGCGAAAAGCCAGGAGGACGGCAGCTTCCGCGACCTGGACAACCGCTCGGCCAACGGCCAGGTGGCCTACACCCTGGGCAGCCATACCTTCACCGCGGCCTACCAGCGCATGAGCGGCGACGATCCGTTCCCCTACATCGCCAACAGCGATCCGTTCCTGGTCAACTTCGTGCAGATCAACGACTTCGCCAACATCGACGAGCGTTCGTGGCAGTTACGCTATGACTACAACTTCGCGGCTATCGGATTGCCTGGGCTGACATTCATGACGCGGTACGTGAGCGGCGACAATGTGCAGGTCAACGGCGGGCACGCAGGCAAGGAATGGGAGCGCAATACCGATATCGGTTACACGGTGCAGAGCGGTGCCTTGAAGAACCTCGGGGTGAAAGTGCGCAACGCCACGGTGCGCTCGAACTTTGGCAATGACCTGGACGAAACGCGCTTGATCGTCAGCTACACCTGGGGGCTTTGGTAAGCGAGCGGCAGTGTCTGCTTCGCGGGTGAACCCGCTCCTCACAGAACAAACGCTAACCTATTGATTTGGCTAAAGCCCTGTGGGAACGGGCTTGCCCGCGAAAAGACACCGCGCTGCCTGGCACGGGCTACGCCCGTGTTCGCGGTAGTTGCTCCCATAGCGTGAGGCAGTCGGATCTGGGTGGCCGGAGCAGCACTACTGTTCGCCAGCCAACAATACTCCAACCCTGCTGGCCCTCTCCACGCCCGCTTCAGTAAAGGTGAAGGTCACGCTCTGGCCGCGGTAATCGCCGTCGGTGGGAAGCTCGCACACGTGGTTGTAGGTCTTTTTTTCCCACTCCAGCTTCACGTCAATCTTATCGAGTTTTTGGGTAGGGTCGCCGATGGTCAAGGTGAGCGAAGAGGCGCCGAAGCGCGCAATGAATGCCAAGGGCGCGTCAAAAATCAGTTTTACAACCCCGAGATCGACCACCTCTCCTGCTTTGAAGATCGCACCTGCAGCAACATCCTTTTTGCAGATGTACTGGGCCTGCTTAGTGCACACGAAAGTCGGTTTGACGACATCAGCCTCTCTCTTATGTATCGAATAAGCATAGGCATTGCCTCCGGACTTGGGATGGTTGATCCATAGTGAGAAGGTAGGGGCGCTCACCTCGTCAGCGGAAAGCGATTTATTGATTCCTCCCCAAGACCCGCGGGAGGTAGTCATTTCCATCGTCACACTCGCTGGCAGCAAAAACTCATACGCCAGGCCACCGTGTAAAACTCTAGTGAAATCCGACTGCGTCAACGTACCCGAATTTATGCTATTCGATCCGCTCTGATTCATACCCACCGCATACCCATCTTGCCAGCACTGATTAACGGTAGTGTGTACGCTGTACGTCGTGCCCGTTAGATCACCCGCCATGCCCAGGCAATACATTTCATTGGGTAACGTGATGATCGTCTTGTAAGATTCCTTGATGTTTTGCCGGGTCAGGATCATCGTTGCGACACCGTGGGAACCCTCGCTGATCACCCCAGAAAAATCATGACTTCCCCAGGCGCCTTGGCCCCACTCCACGAGTGGATAGTTAAACTTTGGAATTTTCTCCACGGTGCTACCCGGCAAATACTGCCAATGCCAAACAGGTTGGAGATTCTCATATTCCTTGCCATGGGTGTGCACGAAATAAGTGCCACATCCCATGTAATAGCCCATGAGATTCTCGCCGTTGCCGGTTTCTGTACCTACCGTCCGAGTAGACACGGTTTTACAGAACACAGCAAATCCCTCATTGATATGCGAAAGATAATCGTTGGTCCAGAAAGCACGCGTTCCTCGGAAGCTGGGCGAGGTCAAGACCTTGCCTGCGGCCAACGCTTTCAACTCTTCGAGCACATGAGGCTTGCTGGCGTTCTGGAGCAGGCCATCACACCACGTTGACCATCCAGAAATCCCCCCTTCATCCTGCCGCGCGATAGCCCTTCCAAGAGTATGAAAATCATACTTGCCCGCGTAAGCGAACCACCCAAGCCCCTCGGTAAGATGACCCTCGACTTGCCTCAGGCTTTCTGGCGTCAATGCGAGTACGCCTGTGAGCAAGCGATGCATCTTGAAGAATTTTGCGAGCAATACCTTACCGTACGTCCCGGGATACAACTGAGAGCAAACGTGCTCACCCATCCTTGGATTATGCTGGCTATAAGAAAAGTCTACCCTGATGCCCTCACCCTCGGCGGGGCCGGAGCGTGCCGAGAACTCCGTACACTGGGCCACCGCTCGCGATGCTGCATAGGCGTGAGCCAGATAGTGGCTTGCCTCAGGCCCCTTCCACCCCGCCAGGCTCCATAACAACTGGATATAGGCGAAGTCCGTCTGATTGGCACCACTGTGGCCCAAATCGACATTCGCGATACTCTCAATATAGGTGAGACTCTGCATGATCGCGGAGGATTGCCCCGCAGCTGCAAGAAGAATCAAGCACCGTCCGGTGCTCAACCCCAGCCCGAGTTCACGGTGCCACCAATTGGAGGTCGTATAATCGTTGCTCGTATAAAAGGCCAACGCAGCGCAGGCAGTGGCAAGATAAGCGCTGCGGTGCATCTCTTTCTCTTCCAAGCCCGCACTGGCCAACTTTCGCACCCGCTCAAGGTGCTCATACAATGGCGCTGTATTTTCTTTCGCTTCCGATGGCGGGTAATCGATATCTGCAAACTGTCCTCCTACGCAGCTATCGGCCCATTTCTGCAGGGTGGCTGAAGTTTCCCGAATGGATTCTTCGACAACCAATCTTCTGAACACAACTTCTGCATCGTGCGCCCAGATCGCGCCGTTGCTCTTTATTTGACCCGTTGCCAGAGTTACCCACCCATCACTGAGGCTCATCATCTTTCTCCACCATTGGTTGAGAATGTCAACTGCGCAAGATCCTCAGCCGGCCTGACGGCTGTCGGCAACTGGTAAAATTGCCAGTTGCACGCTATCGAAAACGGTCTTCCTCCATTGCTTTGTATTCCAACAGCCTGCTGGCAGTGCCAGGCACCTGACATTTTTGCCAGTTGTTCTAACTGTGCCCTGCCCTTATCAATGGTGCGTCCCTCACCTTGACGGAGTCGAGCCATGCCCATCAGCACATCTGCAAATGCTGTCACCAGCGACACACCCACCTGGCATCGTTGTCACGCGGGCGTTCCACTGAATGACAAGTGGAGCAAAATGGTACGGACTTTCGATGTGCATGACGGCATCACCGGCCTACCGCTACCGGGATCGCCCCTCTCGTTCATCTTTGGCGACCAGGATACCAAGGACAAGTGGCCTGCGTTGGTTCAGGCAAAACTCAAGGCCAGCGGCCTGGATGCCTACCTGCGCCTGGGCACTGAATCAGCGGTCGACGGGGACATCCAACAGGAAGGCACGGTCGACTTCTGGCAGATCGATCAACCATTGCGCGTGTTCATTGGCGGCTTTGAGGAAACCGAAAGGGCCGCACGCTGGTCATGTGCCTTGCGCGACGCCAGTGGCGCCGACATGACGCTGGCGCAAGCCTTGGAGGCATCGATCCAGCCGCCTACGGGCGGAAGTGGCAAATGCACCGTGCAATGTACTCTGCGGGACCAGGCCACCCGGCGCATCATTCGGCAGTGGAATTGCGAGTTGGCCTACGACGCTGCAGACAATCTGCTCGCTCGCATCGACACCCTCGCCAGCAGCATCGAAGCCAATATCCAGGTCAGGCATGCGGTTCATGACCACGGCAAAGCATTGAAGGCCAGGGGCAACATGGAAACCTGGACACTTCGATTGCCGACGGCCTTGGGCCTGGAGTTGACGCTGGCTAACGCACCGTCATTATGGACAGCTTGTCATTCGGGCATCCCCCTGAATGACAAGTGGAGCAAAATGGTACGGACTTTCGATGTGCATGACGGCCTCACCGGCCTACCGCTACCGGGATCGCCCCTCTCGTTCATCTTTGGCGACCAGGATACCAAGGACAAGTGGCCTGCGATGGTTCAGGCAAAACTCAAGGCCAGCGGTCTGGATGCCTATCTGCGCCTGGGCACTGAATCAGCGGTCGACGGGGACATCCAACAGGAAGGCACGGTCGACTTCTGGCAGATCGATCAACCATTGCGCGTGTTCATTGGCGGCTTTGAGGAAACCGAAAGGGCCGCACGCTGGTCATGTGCCTTGCGCGACGCCAGTGGCGCCGACATGACGCTGGCGCAAGCCATGGAGGCATCAATCCGGCCGCCTACGGGCGGAAGTGGCAAATGCACCGTGCAATGTACTCTGCGGGACCAGACTACCCAGGGCATCATTCGACAGTGGACTTGCGAATTGGCCTATGAGGCCTCAGACGATCCGCTCGCTCGCATCGGCACCCTCTCCAGCAGTATCGAAGCCAATATCCACGTCCGGCACGTCGTGCACGACTTTGGCAAGGCGCTGACATCCAAGAACGACAAGGCAAGTTGGACCCTGCAGTTGCCAGCAGACCTGCAACTGGAACTGACTCTGCATCCAGCCGGCACCGTCGCCACAGCCCCTCTCTACGAAGATCTGCCCGACATGACGGGCTTCGAGGATGACACCCTGGGGGCCGATGACTGTCTCTGGGCAAGCCGCACCTATGTGCTGGCGGACCGCGACCTGCTGGTGGGCGAGAAAATTCTTGCATGGGCTGTCGACCCAATCGATGGTCGCCTCCTGAAAAGCGTGACGGTGACGGGTACGGAGGAAAACCGAGCCCGCGCGGCCTGGCCAGCGGCGTTAGTGCGTGCGATTCAGGCCGATAAGACTTGGGTTGCACATTCAGTTCTGCTCCAAGCAGGCCATGTATCGCCGGATGCGGAACTTGCAGTTGCTGCCCAGTCCACATCCTCTACCCAGTTCGCAGCTTTCGACGTTGTCAAAAAAGCCACGGTGGACCGCCTATGGGCGTTCGATTCTCACTGCCGAGTGTTCAGTAACGCTCCCTTCAAGGCCAATCAGGTAGCTGCCGTGCGACTGCCGCAAGCGGCGCCAGCTGCTGGCGATCGGGTCTGTGTTCAAATCAGGCATCGAACCAGCCAGTGGCTGTACGAAAGCCACGTCTTTACTCCGCATCCGAAAGCTGACCAGGCTACATGGAGCGAGCCGCTGTGCGAATTCCTGAACACCCACAGTTCAATGCTGCGAGCCGGTCAGCTAGCGGCCGATGGCATTACCATTTCCCCAGGCAAAAACGACAACACGCTGTGGATCCCTCAGTTATCCGAATTGTCCGTTCATGTGGAGTCAATCGGTTGGCTCAAGCATGAGATTTTCACCCCGAGCACGGAGCTGACCACAGAGGTGGTGATCGCCGTGCACGATGACGTGACTGGCGCACCGCTGCCAGGTTCACCGTTTAAGTTCACCCCCTCAACTGAGTCTCAGTCTCTGGAAAATTGGCCCCCGGCACTGGCTGAGCAATTGGCGACCAGTGAGCTGGCCGAGTACCTGAAATTCGAGAAGACCAGTGCCGGACAATGGACCTGGTGGCGCGCAGGCGTGCCCCTGCGGATCTGGATGAATGCGCCGTTTGGCGCACCTGACGAGTGGGACGACTGGGGCCATGATGTCGACGAAGTGTTACGCCGGATGATTGAAAGTAAAGATGTCGAACTGGTCATTGAAAGCCACGACGCCCGGACAGGTTTACTTTGTCACCACTCGACCATCGCTCGAACTGCGCTCTCTTCGGACCCATCCGAGGAAAAAAAATTGGTCGAATTGAAGCGCTGTGTTGCGGAGCACTTGAAGGCCAATGGCATTTTTGGGGGGGCATCGTCGATTGGCAGCGGGCAAGGTAGCGGGCTGCCTCAGGGAGGATGCGGCGCAGGGGTGCCATTGGCACAGCTGGTGACAGCACTAACGGCAGACTCAACGAAGACTTCCGAGCTTGAAAAGCTTGAAATTATCGCTCCTAAGCACTTAGTCTCCGAACACATCAATACTCAACTTAAAGATGCAATATTCCGCCTAGGACTTTTTACATACACACCTTCAATAGGCACTGAAAGCTTTTTTAAAGCTGTAAGAGATTTTTTTACCGAATCATTCCCAAGAACTTGGAACACAACCGGCCTCGTCACACTCGAGGAAGCTAGAGCAGTTTTTCGCAAATCCTGGCACCTGTTATTTTGGCACGGACCCAAATGTCTCGATCTCTCAGATATAGCGGAGAGACTAGAAATCCTTAAAGAATTCACATCACAAAAATCGTCAAAGCACATTCCTGAAGACCAGCGCCTCTCTCTCGCCCAACAAAACACCCAAATAAGCATTAGACTAAAGGCGCACCTCACAGACCCGTACGATATACGTTTTATTAGACATGACACTGAGATTTCAGCCGCACGACAGGTGCAAGCCACTAACCGAATGGAAATAAGAAAGTACCTTCCCCCACACGCACATGTGAACTTCACGTCCGCCTCAATTGGCATACCCACAACAGAGCCAGTACCTAAGGCGCTGTCTATCTTGCTCGACGCAACCGCGGCTAGCCAAGGCTTTGGATTTATCTCGTGTCGTCCTGCCGAAGATGGTCTATCACTGGGCTTACATGCTTCTTTCGAAGCGGAACAGGACGGCACGACGGCAGGCATCAGGGTCGGGATCACGTCTTCAACCTCGCTGTGGGAGAAAATCCAAGCCTGTACAGCACATCAATACATTCCAACCACTCCGATCAGCAACGATACGCTCTGCGCCGACATGGCGAATACCCAAGGCTCAGCGTTGTTCGCCACGACGCCTTCACAACTGAGCGGTGTCTCTGCGCAAACGGGACTGTTCCACGCCCACTACCCTATTGCCACGCTCTGCGGCCTTTCTGGGAAAGGCCCGTCTATCGACCTCGGCCTCAACTATTCGCCACTGCGGGCCAATGAAAGTGGGCTGGGTGATGGCTGGGCATTCACCTTTTCTTCCTATGACAATCGCAGCCAGGTGCTGGCGCTGAGCAATGGAACAGTGGATGAACTGACCGCTAACGATATCAAGGTCCTGCTCGACCCCGCCCAGGGTTGCCTGACACGTGGGGGCTATACCATCAAGAACGCCGCAGGCAACTCCACGACACACAAGGCTGGCAGCCTCGAACAGGAGGTATACGCACTCACTGGACTCACCATCGAATAACTGAATGGCCGCCAAGAGACCCTGACACTCCCCCAAGATCGCGACGGGCTTGAAAGTGGCGTCGCTTACAAGAAGAAGATCACCGACAAGTTGAATGCGGCCATCAAAGCGGCTGATAAGGCCCTGGAAGGGTTAGCCGGTCCGCCCAGAGCTCTAGACCCTTTCGCGAGCATTTTCCAAGCTTTATTCATGCCATTGGCGATTCCAGACATCGTGAAAGAACAACTCAAAGCGGATAGCGACTCCGGCGTACTCCTCCGATCCGTTGCGACACTCATGAGCTCGACGGTAGCTGGCGTCGAGCTCATGAAGAAAGACCTGGAAAACCTAGCGCAAGTCAAAGAGGAAGGCAAAAAGCTAACTGAGCTGAAACGTAGACTTGAACTGCGTATCAAAGACATCGATCGCGAAGCGCTGACACTGGTAACCGAGAATATCGAGTCCCCTCAGGGCGGCACGCTGAAGCTGTCTTGGCAAGGCCTTAAGGGCCATGTGCGGCTTAAAGACATAAAAGATGGAAACAGGGTGCTGGTGCAAGTCAGGCACAGTGCTGACCCCGTACTAGAAGGGTCTATCGACAGTACGATCACTGTGTGGCCGGACACGCCGGAGTGTTTCGTCGTGAAGCTGGATATCACCAACTGCCTGCTCAGGACGCTGACCTACTCCAGCAGGCCCCAAGCGAACACTTTCGACAAGCGTGTTCACTTCAATTACGGCCTATCCCCCATCTTGGACTATGTGTTGATCGGCGTCGCCGAAGATGATGGTTCACTCGAGGTTGTCGATTACGAACACGGTCAACTAACAGCTCGTAAGGATAAGGAGCCCCGCTTCGAGTTATATAAATCATCGCCCCGCGTCGCATTGCACACGATCGTGCCCGGTGGCCATCAACCTAATGTGCACCACGCCTGGAAGTGGGAAGGCGGCCAATCTATCACTGCTGCCATCCGCTACCAGCACGCCCCCGTCGGCAGCGACCTGCAATACGTCCCGTTCACGCGGTGGGAGTGGTCGAGCAACGACAAGGGCCACCTGCAACTCCACCAACAGATCGACGAAATCCCCGGCGAACAGCGGCGCACCACGCGCCATGTCTATCAAACCGACAGCAGCGTGCCCTCACACCTGCGCCGCGCCCAGCAGACCAAACAGATCGTCACGTTGGAAGACCTGCGTGCCAGCAAACCCGCCGAGGAACAGCAGCCATGACCTCTACCACGAACAAAGCCAGCGCGCCTGAAACTGCCTTCACCGAAACCACGCGCATCTCCTACCGTGCCGGTGGCCTGGAACCCGTACTGCTCGTCACCGCTGACGGCTTGCATACCCGGCTCTGGTACTACGAAACCGACAAGCACCCACTGGATATCGACCCACTGGTCGAAGGTCTCACCTTGCAAAAGGCTCCCAGCGGCACCAACGCCACTACCGGTGCGTGCGGCAAGACGCTGGCCGATGCCGCCCAACTCACCTGCACTGAGCGCCCTGCAGCCGGCAAAGGCCTGCTGCCACTGTGCGCGCAATACCAATACCTGTTGCTCCCCGACGGCACCCGTCAAGCCCCGACACTGACGCTGTTCGGCTACGCCCTTTCACAGCGCGACGACCAAGGCACGTTGGTGCCCAACACCGTCCTGACCTTCGAGGGCCTCGAGGCGTTCGAAGACAGCGACACACTGGCGTTGAACGACGTGAAGCTGAAAAAGCTTGCGGGGCTATCAGTCGCTCTGGTGCAGGTCAACCACCAGCATCAGGCCAATGCAATCCGCAGCAGCGAGCGCATCGCCACACAGTGGTACCAGGACGACAACGCCCGCAACACGCAGACCGTGACGGAGGTCGTGGCCGCAGGCAAACAGACCGCCACCCACGAACTGCTGCGCACATCGCCCTATTCGACCGGCACGGCCACCTTGCAACGCCAAGTGCTGTCAGCCCGCACCGGTCGACTGCTGCGCGAGACCCAGCAGGACGGTGACGGCAAGCCGGTGGCGTTCATCTGCCATGAGTACGACAGCCTTGGCCGCGGCGTGCTTAGCACGACATACCGCTTCAGCGAAGCGGCCTTCACTTCTGGCGACGTATCGGGGCTCGAACCCGACCACACGCGAACCATCGGTTACGCCGAGTATGGCCACGGCAACCGGGTACGGGATTGCGATGCCCAGGGCCGTCACCAGCAATGCTATTACGATGGCTTGCAGCGCATCGTGCGCCGTGAACTGCAGCGCCTGCCGGGCAACGACCACAGTGCCGCCAATTACTGCGTGACCGAGCAGACCCACTGGGGCACCGACGGCCAGATTGCCATGCATGTGGCTTTCGACTACCTGCCGGGTGGATTGCGCATCGACGACATCAAGACACTGCCACAACGAAGCGAGGGCTGGTTCTGGCAAACGCATGGGCACGACACGCCGGTCACGGACGCTGAGCAGAACGAATCGCTCACCTCCCGCTCGACGCATGGCCTTTTCTCGAAAGGCGCGCTCACCACGCATCAGTCCACGCAAAACAACAACGCCGATGGTTCTGTAACGCTGGCCCACGAAGCTTGGGAAGGTGTGGAGCAGCCAGCATCGGGTCCTGCTATCAAGACTACGGAAACCATCAACAAGAAAGGCCAACGCGAGCGGTTGGTCGAGCAGATTCCGGGTTATGCCGCGAAAGAGCGGCAGTGGGATATCGGCTACGACGACCTCGGCCGCCAGGTCAGCGTCACCCGGCCAGACAAGTCGATCGTTTCATGGGCCTATCAAGGCTTGAACAACGTGCCAACCAGCGTCAGCGTGAAGCCATCGTCGACTGCAAAGGCAAAGGTTCTGGCCAGCCGGACGCTTGACGGCGGCGCCGTCGCCACGGTAATCAGGGGTAGCGACACGACCCAGACATTCAAGGCGCGACAAGGCGGTTGGGTGAAACCGGACGGCACAGCCGTCTACCGGGAGCCAAACGCTGACGGTAGCGTGTCCTGGTATGCCACAAGCGACGCGGGTACCACGACACCGCTGATGACGTTCAAGCTCTCCGCAGTATCGCAAGCCCTGCTTGCAGAGCGACCCAAGCAGGGTGACCAGCAGAGTCTGGTCACCAGTGAAACCTTGAAGCCCCTGCTGCTCGGCTCCTGGCACTACAACCGCACTGTACACGGTCGAAAGCAGCGTGAGGAAGGAGTGGCCTCTCTGCGTGGCAAGCTCTCAGGTGCCTGGAGCAGCGACGGCTTGGCCATGCAGGCCTGGGAGAATGCCCAAGGCTATCGCAGCCGCTTGCGCAGAGGGACGCTTGAGTACCGCTACCAGTACACCGCGTTGGGCCAGCTGGCCATGGTTTCGGTTGATGACATGCGCAGCGGCCAACGTCTGCAGGTGGACTACAGCTACGACGCGTTCGGTCGGGAGACCGAGCGCAGCTATCAATTGAACGGGCAGACCAAGGTGCGCTACATACAGACGTGGTCGGCCGGCAGCCAATTGCTGAGCAAGACCCTGTTCCGTGATGGCAGCCAGGTACGGAGCGAAACCTTCGTTTACAACACCAGCGTGACGGGCACCAGTGACGAGTTGCAGAAGTGGACGGTAGTGGCTGAAACCGGTGAAGAGGTCAAGGACGACGAAGGGTATGCCATCGAGGAGCAGAGCTACGAGTACGACGTGCTTGGCAGCCTGACCAAATGCACGTCCAAACGCAAGAAAGATGGAACGGTGGAAGACGTGGTCCGCACCTACACCTATGGCGACGAACAGCACCCGACGCGGCGCACCAAAGTCACCTGCGCTAACAAGACGATCAGGCTGACCTATGATCTGAACGGCAATCTGCTGACCAATGAGCTGGAACAAACCCTGGCCTATACCAACAGCGGCCGGCTCAGATCGGTGACAGCCAAAGGTGCGATAACGCCGCTGACCTACTACGAATATGACGAATATGACCGGCTGATCGCCCAATGGGACGCCGCCAGTAATCAGCGGCGCATTCTCAGCTACAGTGGCGACCGACTGAACGGCGAAACCTGGCTGAACAGTACGGGTAAAGTGCTCAAGCGCCAGTTATTGGACGATGAAGCGAGCCTCGCCGTGGCACTGAATGGTCAATGGCGTTTTGTACTCGGCGACCCACAAAACGGTGGCGGCGACGAATACTTATTCAAGGACGGCAACTGGGAGTACCAGTCCGTCGCCTTTACTCCGTGGGGCGAAACCCACCTAGCCAGCCTGAAGGCCCAGGGGGTGGGAGTGGGCTACAACGGCCAGCGGGTCGACCCGGTAACCGGCGGTTATCACCTGGGGGCCGGCTACCGGCTCTATGACCCCGTACACAAAGTGTTCTACCAACCCGACGATTGGAGCCCGCTGGGCGCTGGCGGCCTGAATGACCGCGCGTATTGCGCCAGTGGCGACCCGGTCAACTGGCACGACCCCAGCGGCCACATCATGCTCAACCGGCAAGCACAAGCCCACGCGCTGGCAAGGCTCGATGACGTCATCACAGCGCTCACACCCAACACGGAACAAGCGCCACCCGAGGCAGCCGGCCTCAAAGACTGGTTGATTTTTGGCGCCATCGTGATCATCGGTGCCATCGCGATCATCGCTTCGGCGGGCACGCTTGGCCCAGTTGTGGCAGGCGTGCTCTTGGCCGTTTTCGGAGCGGGGGCCGCAGTCACGGCCGCGGGCATGGCACTGAGACAGAAAGACCCTGAACTATCGGCAACGCTGGAGCCGATCGGGCAGGTGATGATGGCAGTGGCCAGTGCGCCGGCGATTGGCAGCCAGATGGCGACAGTTGCCAAATATGTGCTCTACGGCGCGACGCTGGCTTATGCAGGCCTTGAAATCGCGAGAGTCGCGGTGCAGAAAGATAATCCCGAGCTCGCCCAAAAATTGGGATGGGCCTCACTGGCTGTATCGCTCGTTTCAATGGTCTCGAGTCTACGCAGCGTCCAGCGCCTGTTCAGCAGAGTTGGACAAGCGCTACGTTCGCTGCGCGGGTCACTCAAATCTTTCCACTTCCGCGATCACATGAACCGCTCTCGTAGTTGGATGTACGCCCCAGGCAACACACAACGCCCGAGCTTCAACCAACGATTGGGCAAATTAACGATGCAGAAGCTGGGCATGCGCACCCCACAAAGGGTGAATGGCAGGATTGGCTACTATGCGGGAAACGATAAAGCGTCGGCCCTCCCGAGCACAAGCCAATCAAATACCGTTAATCAAATGCCAGGCAACGGGGCCAAGGGCAATTCATCTTTTCTATCTGGCACGTTAGAAACAGCGTGGAACTCTCTGATACGAGGACCGCACAATCTGCATACAGACCAGTTGCCAAATCGCACTGAACTGAGTTCAAGGCTTGGCGCCGCCAATAGCTCGCAACCCTTCAGCCAGGCAGTCGAAGTCGTCAACTCAAACTTGGCCTCCAACGCGGCTGCCGACATCTCCGCCGCAAAACTCGAACAGTACACACAACTGACCCGGGACGTAGACTCAGGGAGAATCAGTAATACCACTGCATTCTTTGCATCTTCAGGCGGCTGGGTAGGTGATAGTACTTCGTCGCGTAGTGATCGTCTGGTGGGGGCAGCATTCAACATCGCGGGCGCCGTGGTATCCGCTGGTTTGGAGGACAATGCCAGGAAGACGGGCAAGATATTTAGGTGAAACCCCAAATAGCGATTGACGTGTCGTACTGGTTAGCCTCCCGCTAACCAGTACGACCAGAACCGGCGCCACACGACTCGCGGGCCGCTGCAACCCTCAAGCTCTCACTGTGTCCCTGGCAACACCCACCCAACACATTGCCCCTGGCTCAACATCCGCGAACGCCCGACAACGCTCCAAGCCCCCGCCACTTGGCAGATGGCCACATGGCATGCCCCCTGCAACCGCATTGCCACACCTTCATTGGACTGGACTTAGCAATGCGTCTGAACACCCTCCCCCGCGCTTTCAAGGCCCTGAGTGCCGCCGGCCTGCTGGCCCTTACCTTTTCCTCCATCGCCCACGCCGAAACCGCGCCCAAGGAAGTGCGCCTGGACTACGCCTACTATTCGCCCGTGAGCCTGGTGCTCAAGCACTTCGGTTGGCTGGAACAAGCTCTGCCCGACTCCAAGGTCAGCTGGGTGTTCAGCCAGGGCAGCAACCGGTCGTTGGAATACCTCAACAGCGGCGGCGCCGACTTCGGCTCATCGGCCAGCCTCTCGGCCGTGCTGGCCCGCGCCAACGGCAGCCCGATCAAGTCGGTGTACGTGTACAGCCGTGCCGAATGGACCGCCCTGGTGGTGGCCAAGGACTCGCCGCTGAAAACCGTCGAAGACCTCAAGGGCAAGAAGATCGCCGCCACCAAGGGCACCGACCCCTACCTGTTCACCCTGCGCGCCCTGGAAAAGGCCGGCCTGAAGAAAGACGACGTGGAACTGCTGCACCTGCAGCACCCGGACGGGCGTACCGCGCTGGAAAAAGGCGACGTCGATGCCTGGGCCGGCCTCGACCCGCACATGGCCGCCAGCGAACTGCAGGCCGGTTCGCGCCTGCTGTACCGTAACAAGGACTTCAACAGCTACGGCGTGGTCAGCGTCACCGAAAGCTTCGCCAAGCAACACCCACAGACCATCGCCACGGTGATCAAAGCCTACGAGAAGGCCCGCCACTGGGCCGTCGCTCACCCCGACGAGTTCGCCAAGCTGCTGGCCGACGAATCCAAGCTGCCATTGGACGTGGCCAAGCTGCAACTGTCGCGCACCGACCTGTCCGCGCCCGCATTGACCGCCAAGGATGTGACCGCATCCAAGGCTGCAGCGCCGATCCTGGTATCCGAGGAGCTGGTCAAGCGCGGGGTCGACGTCAACCAGGTGATCGACCAACTGATCGACCCCACCTTTGGCCAGGCCAGTATCGAGTGATGAGCACTTCCAGCAAGACCCTCGTTGCCGGCGCCCCGCCGGCAACGGCCAAAACGAGCCAGTGGCCGCGCCGCCTCAAAGGCCTGGCGCTGCCACTGGCGTTGATTTTGCTGCTAGAAGCCGTGGTGCGCCTGGGTTGGATCGCCTCCTACCAGATGCCCGCGCCCAGCGAAGTGGCGCAGACCTTGGTGCAACTGGCCGATGGTGCCTTGTGGAAACACATCGGCGCGAGCCTGTCACGGGTGCTGGCCGGGTTCGCCATTGGCGCCCTGCTTGGCCTGTTGTTCGCCGCCTGGGTGGGGCTGAGCCGCGAAGCAGAGGCCTGGCTCGAACCCACCTTCGCCAGCCTGCGGGCGATCCCGAGCCTGGCCTGGGTGCCGCTGTTGCTGCTGTGGCTGGGCATCGGCGAGACCTCCAAGGTCACCTTGATCGCCATTGGCGCGTTCTTTCCGGTGTACCTCAACGGCGTGGCGGCGATCCGCAACATCGACCGCAAGCTGGTCGAAGTCGGCCGCATGTACGGCTTCGGGCCGCTGCGCCTGGCCCGCCGGATCCTGCTGCCAGCGGCCATTCCCGGCGTGTTCACCGGTTTGCGCAGCGCCTTGAGCCTGAGCTGGATGTTCCTCGTGGCGGCCGAGCTCATCGCCGCCACCCGTGGCCTGGGCTACCTGCTCAGCGATGGACGCGAGACCTCCCGGCCCGACCTGGTACTGGCGGCGATCATCGTCCTGGCGCTGCTGGGCAAACTCAGCGATGGCCTGCTGGCCGGGCTGGAACGGCGCTGGCTGGCCTGGCGCGACACCTTCGATGGCACGGACCAAGGAGCCTGAGCATGAACCAACCCCTGCGCGTCACCCCGCAAGCGGCGCCCCTGCTCGAGCTGCAGGTCGAGCGCAAGGCCTTCGGTGAGACCCCGGTACTCGGCCAGATCGACCTACGACTGCAACCGGGGGAAATCGTCAGCCTGCTAGGCCCCAGTGGTTGCGGCAAAAGCACGCTGCTGCGCCTGGTGGCCCAGCTCGACCGCGAATTCACCGGCACCCTGCGACGTCGCCCGGAGCAGGTCGGCTTCGTGTTCCAGGAGCCTCGGTTGATGCCGTGGCTGAACGTGGCCGACAACATCGGCTTCAGCCAGGACCAGGGCTACGACCCTGACCGCGTGGCCCGGCTGATCGACGAGGTGGGCCTGACGGGATTTGCCGACGCCCTGCCCAAAGCGCTGTCGGGCGGCATGGCGCAACGTGTGGCCATCGCCCGTGGGCTGTATGGCCAGCCGCAGTTGCTGCTGCTCGACGAACCCTTCAGCGCGGTGGATGCGTTCACCCGCTTCAAGCTCCAGGACCTGTTGCTGGAACTCGCCCGGCGACACCGCACGGCACTGCTGGTGGTGACCCACGACGTCGACGAGGCGCTGTACCTCAGCGACCGCGTGCTGGTGATCGGTAACCGCCCGGGCACTGTCTGCCGCGAGCTGCGGGTGGGCCTGCCGAGCCCGCGCGATCGGCGTGACGAGCGGCTCGGGCGCTTGCGCGCCGAGGCGCTCGAGGCACTGCACAGCGCCCGGGTGATTTGACCCTCAGCGCTTGCTCAAGGCCAGCCGGGCAGCGAACAGAACGAAGATCAGGCCGGTGGTGCGGTCCATCCACTGGATAACGCGCGGGCGCCGCAGCACACCAGCCAGGGGCTGGGTCGCGGCGATCAGGGCAATGGCCCAGAGCAGCCCGAGCGACACGTGGATGCCGACCAAGCCGAAGGTCCAGGCCACCAGCGGCTGGCCCTGGGGAATGAACTGCGGCAGGAACGACACGTAGAAGATCCCCACCTTGGGATTGAGCAGGTTGCCCAGCATGCCCTTGACGAACCAGTTGCTCCCCGCCCCGCCTGCGGCGACCGCCGGTGCCAACGACTGGCGCGGGCGCAGCAGCATGTTGACGCCGAGATAGGCCAGGTAACCGGCGCCGCAGTACTTCAGCACGTTGTAGGCCAACTCCGAGACCGCGATCAGCGCCCCCAGGCCAAACGCCACCGCCGCACCCCAGAGCAGGCAGCCCGCATTGATGCCCAGGGCCGCGCGCATGGCCTGCTGGCGAGTCTCCACCGCGGCAGTGCGCAGGATCAGCGCGGTGTCCAGGCCGGGGGTGAGCGTCAGTACGGTGGCAGCGAGGGTGAAGGCGATCAGGTTGTCGGCGATGGACATGTGCTCAGGTTCCCGGCAGGTCGATGCAGGCGATTATGCCGGGGCCGAGGCGGCAGGATCCAGCTGTACGCGTCGGCAGGCTCATTGCGGCCGGCGCATGACCATCAGCTTGCTGACCATGCGCTGGCAGACCTCTCCATGTTGGTTGAGGGTCAGGCACTCAGTGGTCACCATGCCGCGGTCCGGCTTGGAGCTGGAAGGCTGTATATCCAATATTTTGCAGACCACGTGCAAGCTGTCGTTGGGTCGGGTCGGGCGAGGCCACTGGATGTCGCCACCGGCGCCGATCACGCCGCTGCCAATGGGCACGCAACTGGTCAGCAGGCGCATGGTGATGGCGGCGGTATGCCAACCGCTGGCGGCCAAGCCCTTGAAGAAGGTATTTTGCGCGGCCGCGTCGTCCAAGTGGAAGGGCTGCGGGTCGAACTGGCGGGCAAAATCGATGATCTGCTGGGCATCGAGGGCGAACTCGCCGCTGGTGAAGGTCTGGCCTACGTGCAAATCGTCAAGGTAGATCGCGGTGCCAACGGACATGTCGTGCCTCTTCGAGTGGGGTCGTCGGCATTCAGGCTAGCGCAAAGTGCTGCCGGGTGGGGTCAATCGTTGGTGATGGGGCGCCTATGAGATCGCGCGCCGCGCGGGCGGCGCGCTCCACGCAACACTACAACTCTCAAGCCAAGCCCATACTTACAGCCGTGGCAGCCCGATCACTACCCGCAGCCCACCCTCAGCACCCGGCTGGGCAAAAATCTCGCCCTGGTGCAGGGCAATCGCCCGCTGGGCAATGGCCAGGCCGAGGCCGAAGCCGTCGGCGCCGGTGTCGCTACCGCGGTCGAAAGGCTCGAAAATGGCCTGCAAGCGGGCCGGATCCACACCCGGACCACAGTCACTGATACACACCTGCAAACGCTCACCGGCCTGCAACGTCGCCTCGACCCGCACCTCGGTCCCAGGCGCGGTATAGCGCACGGCGTTGCGAATGACGTTCTCGAAGGCCCGGTACAACAGCTCCTCATGGCCGTGGGTGAGGAATGGCCCCTGCGCCTGCAGCAGCACCCGGCACTGCTTGATCCCCGCCTCGAACCGCGCATCCTCGACGATCTGCGCCAGCAGCTCGACCACATCCAGCGCCACGCACGCCCCTTCACCCTGCTGCGCCTGAACACGCGCCAGGGTCAGCAACTGCTCGATCAGGTCGTCCATGCGCCGCGACTCGCGCTCGATACGCTCGAGCATCTCAGGCCGCTCCGGCTGCTGGCGCAACAAGCCGATGGCGGCGTGCAGACGAGTCAACGGCGAGCGCAGTTCGTGGGAGATATCGTGCAGCAGGTTCTGCTGCGCCTGGACCAGCGCCTTGAGCTGGCCAGCCATGCGGTCGCAGTCTTCGGCCAGGTCGACGATCTCGTCGCGGCGACGGCCCAGGCGTGGCCTGACGCGTACTTCGAAACGCCCTTGGGCGACCTGGGCCATGGCCGCACGCAACCAGGCCAGCGGGCGAGTCAGGTACAGGCTGCAGAGCAAGGCGAACAGCGCACTCATCAGCGTGCCGGTCACCAGTGGCCCCATGCCACGTGGTCGGGGTGCCTGGTCGACGCTGGTGGCCGCCGAAGCACGCAGGATCAGCGGTTGACCCTGGGCATCGAAGACGGCCTGTTCGAAACGCGCATGGCGCACGGCACGTCCCGCCAGCAAGCGCCCCTGCTCGTCATACAAACCGACCTGTACATCCGGGGCCTGCGGCGACACGTTGAGCAACTGCCGCCCGGCTTGCTCGCCATAGCGCTGCAGCATGTGCAACTCGGTGGCGAGCAGCGAGCGCAGCGCCGGGGTGTCGCCACGCAGCTCGTCAAGCATGAACGCCCCGGCCCCCACCAGGAAGGTCAGGCAGTTGGCCAGCCAGAAGGCCAGGAACAGCTTCCAGAACAGGCGCCGACGGATCATTCGACGATCAGCATGTAGCCCATGCCCCGCACGCTCTGGATCCAGCTGCTGCCATCGGCGCGTGGGCCTAGTTTCTGACGGATGCTGCTGACGTGCACATCGATGCGCCGGTCATAGCGGGTCAGGGGCCGGCCCAGGGCGTTGAGCGACAGGTCCTGCTTGCTCACCAGTTGCCCGGCATTGCGCGCCAGTGCCTCCAGCAAGCTGAACTCGGTTCCGGTCAGTTCCAGCCCGGTCGTGCCCCATTGGGCCTGGCGGCGGCCTGGCCAGAGTGTCAGCTGGCCGCTGCTGATCCGCTCGGGCACCAGGCTTTCCAGCACCACCTGCGGCTGCACCCGGCGCAGGATCGCCCGCAGCCGCGCCACCAGCTCGCCCGGCGAGCTGGGCTTGGGCACGTAGTCGTCGGCGCCCAGTTCCAGCCCGGCGATGCGGTCGATGTTGTCGCCACGCGCGGTCAGCAGGAGCACCGGCACCAGGCTGCGCGCACGAATACGCCGCAGCACCTCGATACCGGAGATGTCCGGCAGCATCACGTCCAGCACCACCAGTGAGTAGGCACCGCTCAGGGCCTGCATTTCGCCTTCCTCGCCGGTACCGACGGCGGTAGCCGCAAAACCCTCGCGGGCCAGGTAAAGGGCGAGCATTTCGGTGAGTTCGCGGTCGTCATCGACCAACAGCACGGGGGTCATGGTGGATTGGTTGCCAGTTTTTCGAAAGGCCAATGATCGCCCCCAGATGCGGGGCTGTCACCGCCGTCGACCGCAACTTTACACATCTTTACCCAGGGTTAACGGCGCCGTACACGGCCCGCCCTTATTCTCATCGCCCGCTTGCTGGCAGCCGCCGTGCGCCTTCGGTGACGCCTGTCACCTCCCCCACCCGCTCGTCTGGAACCCCCCATGAACTACCCGCGACTGTTGCTCTCCATCCTGCTGCTTAAAGCCTCCCTGGCCCAGGCCGAGTCGTTCAGGATCGCCGACATCCGCGTGAACGGCCTGCAGCGGGTGTCCGCCGGCAGCGTGTTCGGCGCCTTGCCCCTGAACGTGGGCGACCAGGCCGACGACAAGCGCCTGGTGGAGTCCACCCGCTCGCTGTTCAAGACCGGCTTCTTCCAGGACATCCAGCTCGACCGTGACGGCGACGTGCTGATCATCAACGTGGTCGAGCGCCCTTCAGTGTCGGGCATCGAGATCGAAGGCAACAAGGCGATCAGCACCGAAGACCTGATGAAAGGCCTGAAGCAATCGGGCCTGGCCGAAGGCGAGATCTTCCAGCGCGCCACCCTCGAAGGCGTGCGCAATGAATTGCAGCGCCAATACGTGGCCCAGGGCCGTTACTCGGCCGAGGTCGACGCCCAGGTGGTGCCGCAGCCACGCAACCGCGTCGCGTTGAAGATCAAGATCAACGAAGGCACCGTCGCCGCCATCCAGCACATCAACATCGTCGGCAACAACGTGTTCGACGACGATACCCTGGGCCAGCTGTTCGAACTGCACACCACCAATTGGCTGTCGTTCTTCAAGAACGACGACAAGTACGCCCGGGAAAAACTCTCCGGTGATCTGGAGCGCCTGCGTTCCTACTATCTGGACCGCGGCTACATCAACATGGACATCACCTCGACCCAGGTCTCGATCAGCCCGGACAAGAAGCATGTGTTCATCACCGTGAACATCAACGAGGGCGAGAAGTACACCGTCCGCGACGTGAAGCTGTCCGGCGACCTCAAGGTGCCGGAAGACCAGGTCCGTGCGTTGCTGCTGGTGCAGCCGGGCCAGGTGTTCTCGCGCAAGGTGATGACCAACACCTCCGACCTGATCACCCGCCGCCTGGGTAACGAGGGCTACACCTTCGCCAACGTCAACGGCGTGCCGCAGGCCAATGAACAGGATCATACCGTCGACATCATGTTCGTCGTCGACCCAGGCAAGCGAGCCTACGTCAACCGCATCAACTACCGCGGCAACACCAAGACCGAAGACGAAGTGCTGCGTCGCGAGATGCGCCAGATGGAAGGCGGCTGGGCCTCGACCTACCTGATCGACCAGTCCAAGACCCGCCTCGAGCGCCTGGGCTTCTTCAAGACGGTCAACGTCGAAACGCCGCAAGTCGCCGGTGTCGACGACCAGGTCGACGTCAACTACAGCGTCGAGGAACAGGCCTCCGGCTCGATCACCGCCAGCGTCGGCTTCGCCCAGAGCGCCGGCCTGATCCTCGGCGGCTCGATCAGCCAGAACAACTTCCTCGGCACGGGCAACAAGGTCTCCATCGGCCTGACCCGCTCGGAATACCAGACCAAGTACAACTTCGGCTTCACCGACCCCTACTTCACCGCCGATGGCGTGAGCCTGGGCTACAACGCCTTTTACAGCAGCACCGACTACAGCGATTACTACGACGACGGCGTGTCGTACTACGCCATCAACAGTTACGGCGCCGGCGTAAGCTTCGGCTACCCGATCAACGAAACCTCGCGCCTCAGCTTCGGCCTGACCTTGCAACACGACGACATCTCGCCGGGCACCTACAGCGCCGACGAGATCTACGACTTCATCGAGCGCGAGGGCGAGAGCTTCAACAACCTCAAGGCGTCGATCGGCTGGTCGGAATCGACCTTGAACAAGGGCGTGCTAGCCACCCGCGGCCACTCCCAGAGCCTGACGCTGATGGCGACCACGCCCGGCAGCGACCTGTCGTTCTACAAGATCGACTACAACGGCCAGACCTACCTGCCCGTGAGCAACGACACCAGCCTGCGCCTGCACACCAGCCTGGGCTACGGCAACGGCTACGGCTCGACCGACGGCCTGCCGTTCTACGAGAGCTACACCGCCGGCGGCCAGGGCTCGGTACGCGGCTTCAAGGACGGCACCCTCGGCCCACGCAGCACGCCGGCCACCGGTACCTACTCCAGCGCCGGGCAGGCCTACTACTCCGACCGCGACACCGATGTGCTGGGCGGCAACATCCTGATCACCGGCGGCGCGGAGTACATCTTCCCGATGCCGTTCATCAAGGACCAGAGCCAACTGCGCAGTTCGGTGTTCGTCGACGCGGGCAACGTCTATGCCGACACCTGCTACCTGTCCACTACCCAGGGCTGCGGCTCGGTGGACTTCACTCAGCTGGCAGTGTCGCTGGGCTTCGGGGTGACCTGGTACAGCCCGATGGGCCCGCTGAGCTTCAGCCTGGCGATGCCGATCAAAAAGCCGGAAAACGCAGAGACCCAGGTGTTCCAGTTCTCCTTGGGGCAGACATTCTAAGCAGCCCGGCCCTGTGTGGGCGCGAATTTACCCGCGAAGAAGACACCGCGTTGGATGGCACCGGCCATGCCGGTGTTCGCGGCGGTTCGGCGCCCCGATGAACCCGCTCCTACAAGGGTAGCGCGAGCCGCACAGGGTATTACCGGTTTTTACCCGCGCTTAACCCTCCTTGACCGTTGGCTCGCCTAATCTTGTAGCCATACGCAAACGCCATAGCAGAGACCCATCATGCCTCCATTCGCCCCCAACGTTCTGGCCACCGCGGTGCACGACGAGGTGCCCTTCTCGTTGCTCGACCTGGTGCAGCAGCGCCTCGCGAATCTGCTGGGCAGCGGCTACACCGTGGTGCTGGCCGGCAGCGGCGACGGGCTAACCGCCAACCAGTACCATCTGGCGATCCAGCACGGCCGCAGCGGGCTGTCGCTGGAAGACAACGGCCCGATCGGCCCAGGCACGGTCGAGTATCTGCTGGCCCTGGGCTGGCGCACCAAGGCCATGCTCGAATCGGAGACCTTCAAGCGCATGGGCGGTGATGACCCGACGCGCCTGGTCGCCTGGATCAGCGACCTGGATTGCCCCGAGACACTGAAGGCCAGTGCGCGCCAGCTGCAGGCTCAGAAGTCGTAACGCAGGTTCATCATCACGTTACGTGGCGCGCCATAGTGCGCGAAGCTCCCAGAAAACCCTGCGTAGTACTTCTCGTCGAACACGTTGTTCAGGTTGAGCGTGGTCGACAGGTGTTCGTTGAAGCGGTAGCGCGCCATCAGGTTGACCACGGTGTAGTCGTCCTGGCCGACCCAGGTGCCGTAGCGGCTGAAGTACAGCGAGTTGCTGGAGTTCCAGTTGACCCCGCCGCCCAGCGTCACGTTTTGCCAGTCGCCCGGCAGCTGGTAGGTGGTCCACAGGCGGAAGGTGTCCAGCGGCAGCTGGGTGGTCAGCCGGGTGCCCTCGGCGTCCTCGGTGCGTGAATGACTGTAGCCACCCTGCAGGTTCCAGCCTGGGGTGATCTCGCCGGCCAGCTCCATGTCGATGCCCTTGGTCTTGGCACCGCTGACGGCACGGTAGGCAGTCTCTTCCTCGCCGCCGTTGTTCTCGACGATACCGTCGGCTTCGGCAACGTTGTCTCGCTTGATCAGGTAGGCGGCGACGCTGGCATTGAGCCGGCCCTCGTAGAACTCACCCTTCCAGCCCATCTCGTAGTTCGTGCCAACCACCGGCTCGAGGATCTTGCCACTGCGGTCGCGGGCCGACTGCGGCTTGAAGATATCGGTGTAGCTGACGTAGACCGATTGCTCGGGAGTGAAGTCGTAGACCAGGCCAGCGTAGGGCGTGACCACGCCGCGCTCGGTCATGCGGTAGTCGGTCGGATCGCCGTTGGGCAGGCTGCGCAGGTAGTAGTGGTAGCGGTAGTTGCTGCCACGCGCACCGAGGATCAGGTGCAGGCTGTCGCTGAGGTTGAAGCGCCCGGCCACGAAGTAGCCGCTCTGCTGGGTGTCGACGTCGTAGTCCAGATTCGGCGTGTAGGTGTCCTTGTCCGGCTTGGGCAGTTCGTAGTCCCAGTTGTTGTAGTCGACCTGCACCGCACCGCCGGTGACCGCGTGGTGATGGTTGACGTAGTCGAGGTAGTTGCCCCCCAGGATCAACTCATGTTCGCGGCCGAACAGCTCGAACGGCCCCTGCAGGGTGGCATCGACGGCTTTCTGCCGCTGGGTGGCCCAGGAGTAGCTGCGGCCGATGGAGGCGATGCCTTCCGGGGAGATCGCCGAGTTGTTCGACGGCGCGGAGTACGCCCCGGTACGGGTGTCGCGGTCGACATCCATGTAGGTGGTGCCGACTTTCAACTGCCAGTCGCCGGCCAGTTGCTGCTCCAGGCCCAGGTTGTAGTTGGTGGTTTCGAAGCGATCTTCGTTCCAGCGCGCGCCGGCGCTCTTGGAGCGGGAGAAATCGGTCTGCTGGCCATTGTTGTAGATCAACGGCACGCCCTGGGCGCCCGTGGGCCGGTAGCGCTGGTGCTCGATGCTCACGCGCACCAGGGTGGTGTCGGTGAGGTCGGCTTCGAGCGCGCCATAGGCGATGTCGCGGTCCTGCTGGTACCAGTCCATGAACGAGTGGTTGGTCTGCTTGGCCGCCACCAGGCGCCCGCGCAGGGTATCGGCACTGTTCAACGGGCCGGACACGTCCGCCTCCAGGCGCTGGTAATTCCACGAGCCGAGGCCGCCTTGCACGTAGGCTTGCGGGGTATGGGTCGGGCGTTTGCGCACCACGTTGACCACGCCACTGGGGTCACCGGCGCCGGTCATCAAGCCGGTGGCGCCGCGCACCACCTCGACGCGGTCGTAGATCGCCATGTCCAGCAGGGTGCTGGGCATGGTGCGGGTCTGGTTTTCCTGGTAGGTGGTCACGCCGTCGAACTGATAGGTGTTCAGCGCGCTGCCACGCGAATAGATGTTGAAGCGCTCGCCGCCGTCCTGGGACATGGTGATGCCCGGCGTCTGCTTGAGCACGTCGGACATGCTGGTGAGCTGCTGGTCATCCATGAACTGGCGGGTGATTACGCTGATGCTTTGCGGGGTTTCGCGGATCGACAGGTTCATCTTGGTGGCGGTGCTGGTCACCCCGGTGGTGTAGGAGCCGGTGCCTTCGGTGGTCGCCCCCAGGCCGGCGGCATTGACGCTGGTGGCCCCCAGTTCCAGTGCGCCGCTTTCGCTGGTGCGCGGTATCAGCCGGTACTGGCCGCTACCGACCAGTACCGGTTGCAGCCCGGTGCCGGCCAACACGCTGGCCAATCCCTGCTCAACCGAGTATTGCCCTTGCAGGCCGGGGCTTCGCAGGCCGTGGGAAACCTGGGAGTCCACCGCCACCATCACGCCGGCCTGCTGGCCGAACTGGCCCAATACGCTATCGAGGCTACCCGCAGCGATGGCGTAGTGGCGCACACCGGCCTGTTCGGCACTGGCGGCCTGGGCCTGTAGCGGCATGTGCAAGGTGGCGACGGCCAGGCCCAGCATCAGGGAACGTACAGCGGTGGCAAGCGGGGTGAGGCGACAGTGCATCGGGACAGTCCTTGGCGAACAGTGGGAGGCAATACGCTGCTGATTCAGCGCTTTCTCCTGTCTTGATGCGTGACGAAGAAAAACCTGCCACCTGCCCTGAAAAAAATTTCAGGCCGGCAACACCGTCGCCCAGTAACCGAGCACGCGTTGCACGCGGATCGGCAGCACCTGGGTCAGCAAGTCCAGGCTGGCATCGGGCTGGTCGACCGAGAACGAACCGCTGACCAGAAGCCCAGCGACGCGCGGATCGCAGCGCAACAGGCCCGGCCGGTAGCGGTCCAGCTCCTGCAGCAACTGCCCCAGCGGCAGGCGCTCGGCCACCAGCAGGCCCTGGGTCCAGGCCGAAGCGCTGCTCGGCAGGGCCGCCAGCGCACCAGCGCCAGCACCATCGAAACGTTGCTGCCAACCCGCATCGAGTTCTGCGCGTGCACCTTGGCCGTAGTCGACCAGGACCTGGCCATCCAGCACCTGTACCAGCGTCGCGGTGGGCTGTTGCGCGACGATCAGGCGCGAAGCCCGCGCCGGACTGATCGACACCTGCGCCGTACGCAGGCTGAATCGTGCGCCCTGCCCGACTTCGAGCAGCACACGGCCGCGATTGAGGGTCAACACCTGGAGGCCGGCTAGCCGATCGTTGTCCAGAGCGCTGTGGGTGTCGAGTTGCAATGCCACCCCGCCATCCAGGCGCCAGGTGAGGCGTTGCCCAGTGGCAGTGGCAAAGTCGCTGAACAGGGTGGGCATGAAGCTGCGCTGGCTGGCGCCGAAACCGGCGAGCATCAGTACCCCGGCACCGGTCAGGCCACCCAGCACGGCTCGCCGGGAGACTTGGGTGCGCGCCTGCAACAAGCGCCGCGCCCGTGGCGCCGGCAGGCTGCAGGTGGCGTCACGCAGACCTTGGCCAAGCCCGGCCAGGCGCTGCCAGGCGCGCTCGTTGGCGGGGTTTTCCTGGCGCCATTGCAGACAAGCCAGCTGCTCGCCGTCACTGCTGGCGCCCGATTGCAGGCGCACCATCCACAGCATCGCCTGCTCCACCACTTCCGGGTCCAGGCGCGGTTCTTCCAGCGCGGCCTGCCTCATTCGCCGTAGACCTCCGCGTAGCAATGCCTGTAGGCCTTGAGCATGGCCTTCTGCACCACGTTTACCGTCAGCCCCTGGCGCTCGGCGATCTGCGCATAGGTCAGGCCATCGAGCTGCGACAGCAGGAACACCTCGCGCACCCGGCTCCCGAGCCCGTCGAGCACCCGGCCGATGGCATCCAGTGCCTCGAGCACGAGCAGACGGGTTTCCTCGCAAGGCTGATGATGCGGCTCGACGGCGGCCAGGCTTTCCAGGTAGGCGCGCTCCAGGGCCTGGCGGCGAAAATGCTGCAGGCACAAGCGGCTGGCGATCGTTCGCAGGTAGGCGCGGGGCTCATGCAGCGGCGCCGGCAACTCGCTGCGCAGCAGCCGCACGAAGGTGTCCTGGGCAATGTCCAGCGCCTGCTCGCGGTTGCCCAGCTGGCGCCGCAGCATGGTCACCACCCAACTGTGATGCTGCAGGTAGAGATCGCCGACGGCATGTCGGTTGGCTGGGGTCATCGCAAGGTCTCCGGAACCGGGCACAGGAAGGTGCTTATGATAATACTTATCATTTGGTTTCATCCAGCGTAGAACTGCGCTGGCGCTGACTTCGGGCCACGCAAGAGTCGCTCGCGCAAGAAAGAACGTTCTGCATCCGCTAATGTTCATGCAGTGGCGACCGGGTGGGATGGCGATGAAGATTCGCTGAACCAATCACCAGGCCCGCGCGTCCATCGCTAAATAGCAAGCGAGACCCCTTCATGGCGCATGACCAGGTTGCCGCCACCCTCGGCTATCTCAAGGCCAACCAACTACTGCTGACCACGGCCGAGTCCTGTACGGCTGGTTTCATGGTTGCCTTGCTGGCGGCCGAGCCCGGCACTGGGGAAGTGCTTGAAAGCGGATACGTGGTGTATTCGCCCAGCGCCAAGCAACGGCTGCTCGGGGTCAGCGAGGCGACCATCGAGCGCTACGGCCTGACCAGCGAAGCGGTGGCTTGGGAAATGGCCCGCGGCGCCCTCAAGGACAGCGCTGCGACGGTGGCCATCGCCACCACCGGCGTAGCGGGCCCTGCCCCGCAAGCCGGCATCGCCCCCGGCACGCTGTGTTTTGCCTGGGCCTTCGCGGGTGAGCCACTGGCTGTATTCACCCGCACCCAGCGGTTTTTCGGCGAACGCGACGAGGTCATGCGCCAGGGCGCGCTCTATGGTCTGTCGCGCCTGGCCCACTATCACCAGCGCTGGCTGCGTGGCGAGCGCGCCTAGGAGGCAGCCATGCATGACGATGAGTCCCGGCAGTACCCGGTCGAGGAAGACATGCCGATGCAGCGTCGGGTCTGGCGCTTCGAGCGCATCGGTTGGTACGTGCTGCTGCTGATCGTGTTGCTGGCGCTGGCCGGGGCGTTCGGCAACGGGCCGCTGAGCGAAGCCACGGCCGTCAGTGCCGACGGCCGGCTGCGGGTGGACTACCCACGCCTGAGCCGCGCAGGCACCACCGAGAGCCTGCGCATCACCGTCCATGGCACACCGGGGGAACCATTGCAGTTGCTGCTGGGCGGCTCGCTGCTGCGCGAGGCCAGCATCGAGACCCTGCAACCCGAACCACAGGCGTCGCTGTCACACGGCAAGTCGCTGTTGCTGGAGCTGGGCACCAGCGGCGATGGCATCGCCACGCTGTACCTGACCTTGCGCAGCGAGCACGTCGGCAGCCTGGAGGGCGTGGCAAGGATCGGCCCATCCAGCGCCGTGCGCTTCACCATCTTCCTCTACCCCTAGGAGCCCTCCATGGACTCGATCCTGCGCGCCGCAGGCATGTACCTGGCCCTGATGGTGCTGTTTCGCGTGGCTGGCCGGCGGTCGCTGGCCGACCTGACCACCTTCGACTTCGTGTTGTTGCTGATCATCGGTGAGGCCACCCAACAGGCGCTGCTGGGCGATGACTTTTCGTTCACCAACGCCATGCTGGTGATCGCCACGCTGATCGTGCTGGATGTCGGCCTGTCGCTGGCCAAGCTCAACTCCAAGCGCTTGGCCCGGCTGCTCGACGGCCATGCCACCCTGGTGGTCGAACAGGGGCGCTTTCTGCACCAGCGCATGCACCGTGCGCGCCTGACCGAAGACGACATCCTCGAATCGGCGCGCGATAGCCAAGGCATCGAGCGGGTCGAGCAGATCAAGTTCGCCATCGTCGAGCGCAACGGCAAGATTTCCATCATCCCGCAGGACTGAGCCTGCATTCGCACTCGAACTCTGGCGCCCGCGAACCGGTCGGAACTGGACACTATGGCTAGGAGGCAACCCGTGGACGACACTTCGATGGATGCAATACAACACGGCGAACCTCATCGTGACGCAGGCGGCTGGCTTGCCCTGGAGGCCTATGCAGCGCTAGGCGACGGGCGCTCGGTGGCGTTGATCGGCCTGGACGGTTCGATCGATTGGTGGTGCGTGCCGCACATGGATTCCCCACCCCTGTTCGACCGGATACTGGCACCACGCAGCGGCGGCTTCTTCGCCATCACCCCGCGCGAGCCCTTTACCGCCGAGCGCCGCTATCGGCCCGACAGCAATGTTCTCGAAACCCTGCTGATCACCGAGAGCGGCCGGGTCCGCCTGACCGAGTCGCTCAACAGTGGCCCAGCCGGACGTTTGCCCTGGGCGGAGCTGGCGCGGCGCATCGAGTGCCTGGAGGGGCATGTGGACCTGGACATCGCCATCGATTTCGGCACCCAGGCCGACACCGTCAGCCCCTACCTGGCAGCCAACGGCAATGGCTGCGTATTCCACGCCGGCGACATCCTGGGAATGTTCCTGCACGACGACCGCCTGCAGCTCGAACGCAAGGATGACATGGGCGTCAGGGCCGCCCTGAGGCTGGCACAAGGCGAGCGCAGCGTGATGGCGATGATCGCCGGGCGCAACGAACCGCTGGTGGTGCCGCCCCTGGAGCTGGTCGACCAACGTATCGACGGCTCCGACCGGGAATGGCGGCAGTGGTCGCAAAGCCTGGTCTACGACGGGCCGTACAAGACCTTCGTGGTGCGCAATGCCCTGGCCCTGAAGTTGCTGCTGTCGTCGCCCAGCGGCTCGATCATGGCAGCGGCCACCACTTCGCTGCCAGAGCGCATCGGCGGCCAGAAGAACTACGACTACCGCTTCGCCTGGGTGCGCGATGCCGGCTATACCATCGAGGCCTTCCTCGCCATCGGTGCGCAGCCCGAAGCCAAGGCCGCCTTCACCTGGTTGCTGCGACGCCTGGGCGAGCATGGCGCGCATGTGTTCTATACCCTGGACGGTGCCGTGGGGGACTGCACGCGGCCCATCGACCTGCCAGGCTACAAGAACTCCCCGCCAGTGGTCGGCAACGATGCCAGGGACCAGCTGCAGCATGGGGTGTTCGGCGACATCTTCGAAACTGCGCGCTGCTTCATCGACAGCGGCAACATCCTCGATGCACACAGCGCCGCGCTGCTGGCGAAGCTGGCCGACCAATGCGCCGATTGCTGGCGCCAGGCCGATGCCGGCATTTGGGAGCTGCCACAGACGCAGCACTACACCACATCCAAGATCAGCTGCTGGCAGGCCCTGAGCCGCGCCATCGAGCTGGCCGACGATGGGCACCTGCCAACCACCTGTCGCGAGCGCTGGGAGCGTGAGCGTCAACGGGTTCGCGACTGGATCGAACAGCATTGCTGGAGCGAGGCACACCAGGCCTACCTGTTCTACCCTGGCAGCGGTCGCGTGGATGCCTCCATCGCCCTCGCCGTGCGCTTCGGCTACCCCTCACGGGAGCGCCTGCGCAGCACCTTGGACGCCGTGCAGCGCGAGCTTGGCGCTGGTGCGTTCCATTACCGCTACAGCCAGGCCGCCGAGGAGGAAGGCTGCTTCCTGGCCTGCACCTTCTGGCTTATCGAAGCCTGGGCGTTGTTCGGCCAGCGTGAACGAGCAGAAAAGGCTCTGATGGAGGCAGTCGCCGGGCTGGCCCACGGCGTCGGTATCTACTCGGAAATGATCGACCCTGGCAACGGCCAGTACCTGGGCAACCTGCCCCAGGGTCTGTCGCATCTCGCGGCGCTGCGTGCAGCCCTGGCCATCGCCGGTCGGGGGCCCTCCCGCTGAAGCAAACCTGCGCGCCGGGATGCGGCGCGCAGGTAGCGGATCACTCGGTCGGCGACTCGGTGTTGACATAATCGGGCACATCGGCCAGAGGGAAGGTGCGGCGCTGCTCACGCTTGGGCAGGCTACGTTGCGGTAATGGCTCCAGGCGCTGTGGCTGGCCGCTTTCGAGCGCTTTTTCGATGGCCAGTACCACCCTCACATCGCGCCAGCCCTCCTCGCCGTCCGGTTCGGGGGCTCGGTCGCTGAGGATGCAGTCGGAGAAGTACGCCGTCTCTCCGGCGAACTGATCCACCACCGGGTTCACATGCACCCGCGTCTCGCCATCGAGGGTGGCGCGGTAGCTGATCGACACGCCTTCGCCATAGCCGAAGCACGGCGAGGCTTCGATCTCGCCCAATGTGCCCAATAGCTGAAAGCGCTCGGTATCCGGCAGGCTGTAGCTCAGGGTGAACTGCGCCAAGCGCTCGTCCGGAAAGCGCAGGCTCACCGTCACCGTGTCCCAGCTGTCCAACGGGCTGCCGGGGCTGCGCACGCCGACGGCGGACACTTCGATGGGCTCGGCATTGAATAGCTGGCGCACCATGTTCAGCGGGTAAGGCCCCATGTCCGGCACCGGGCCGGCGGCAAAGCCATTCTGGGTGCGATGATTGCTGGCCTTGACCGTCTGGGTGAAGGTCGAGGTGAACAGCCGAGGGTCGCCGAAGTTGCCGGCCTGGACCCGCCCGATCATGTCCAGCGTGCCCGGTTCGCTGTGCAGCCGGTAGGCGATCATCAACTTGGCACCGCTACGCTTGGCGGCTTCGATCATCGCCAGGCAATCGGCCTCGGTGGTGGCCATGGGCTTTTCCAGCAGCACATGGATCCCGGCCTCCAGGGCCGGCACCACGAACTCGCGATGGCGGAAGTTAGGGGTCGCGACATAGACCGCATCGATGTCACCCGAGGCCAGCAATGCCGGGTATTCGTCGTAGTCGTAGGCCTTCAGACCATAATGGCCGGCCAGCACACGGGCCTTTTCCGGATCACCGGTGACCAGCGCAGTCATCACCGAATTGTCGGTCTGGCCGACACCGGGCATGAACGCCCCCTGGGAAATCGACCCGCCGCCGACCACTGCATACCGTACCTTGCCTTGTGCGTTGGGCATTGACGCCTCCTCGTTCGTGGACAATTGCAAAACTCACAATGGAGTGGGCAAGCGCAGCCGTAGGAGGGTTCCATCTTTATTGGCAAAGGTGGCAGAGGGTAGCGGCTAGCGGACCGGACGTCGCTTGCTCCAGGCTGCCGGCAGAGGGCCTCGTTCGCCTGCCACGGGATCTTGTTCGGGCAGTGGCACCTGGGCGATGCGCATCAGGGTGCGGGCGTGGGAGCCTGAGCCAGGACGCAGGATCTCGTAGTCCTCCTGGCCATGGGGGTAGGCGCCGACCACCAGGAAATCATCGCTGTGCGCGACGCAGCGGTGGCCGGTGCCCGCGGGCAGCACCAGCACATCGCCCGCCTTGATCGTCAGGGTCTGGCCCGCCTGGCCGCCGAGCGTGACCCGGGCCTGCCCCCTGGCAACGCCGAGGGCTTCGTGGGCATTGGGGTGGAAATGGTGATAGTCGAAGATGCCCCCGCGCCATAACGGGCTCCAACCATGTTGCGAACACAGGGCCTCGAATTCCCCCGCCTTGTCTTGCGCCGCGCCAAGCCACGCCGGGTACAACAGGACCGGCAATGCGCTGTTGGGGGTGGCGCCGTCGTCACCGAAGTGCAGGGTTTGCACGGATTTTCCGGGAACCTGGGACATAGGCCTCTCCTTGCTTGCCAGTGAGTTAGGGTCTGTATGGCGGTTGGCAAGTCGGAAGCGGTGGCGGTTCCCTGTTTTTACATTGGCGGCAGGGCCAAACTGGCCGGCAGTTGCCCCTGTAGGAGCGGGTTTACCCGCGAAACAGCTACCTCGTTGGCTGGCACGGGCTTCGCCCGTGTTCGCGGGTGAACCCGCTCCTACAGGGGAATGCGCTGGCCTGTGGCTACGTAGGTAAAGGCGGTATCACTCGAACTCCAGGCTATACCCCACCCCATAAACCGACCGCAATGGATCCTGCCCCGGTGCGATCGCCGTGAGCTTGCGTCGCAGGTTCTTCACGTGGCTGTCCACTGTACGGTCCGCCACCACCCGGTGGTCCTGGTAGATATGGTTCATCAGCTGGTCGCGTGACAGTACCTGCCCAGGGCGGGCCGCCAGGGCGGCGAGCATGCGGAACTCCACGGGAGTGAGGTCCAGGGCTACGCCCTGGTAGCGTGCGTGAAAGGTGCGGGCATCCAGTTCAAGGCCTAACGTGGGCGCCTGCGCGCCGCTGCGGCGCAGCACCGCCTTGACCCGGGCGACCAGCTCGCGGGGCGAAAAGGGTTTGCAGATATAGTCGTCGGCGCCCAGCTCCAGGCCGAGCAAGCGGTCGATCTCGTCGACCCTGGCGGTCATCATGATCACCGGCATGTGGCTGAAACCGCGCAGCTCGCGGCAGATGTCCAGGCCATCGCGGCCCGGCAGCATCAGGTCGAGCAACAACAGGTCGTAGTGCTGCTGGCGGATCGCCGGGATCACGTCCAGGCCATCGGCCAGGTGCTCGGCCTGGTAGCCGCCAATACGCAGGTAATCGCCCACCAGCGCCGCCAGCTTGGGTTCGTCTTCCACCAGCAGAATTCGCGGCTGGGTCATTGATCGTCTCCTGCGACGGGAAGCGCCAGGGCCAGCAGCAGGCCGCCCATGGCTGAAGATTGCGCGGTGAGCTTGCCGCCATGCACCTCGGCGATACCGCGGCAGATCGCCAGACCCAGGCCGGTGCCGCCGCTGGCGCGGTTGCGCGAGCGTTCGGCGCGGTAGAAACGCTCGAACAGCCGCGCCAGCGACTCGGCATCGACACCCGGGGCGCTGTCTTCGCACTGCACCAGGATTTCGTCGCCGACCTGCAACGCCCGCAAGATCGTCTGCCCACCCCGGTCAGTGTAGCGCCGGCTGTTTTCCAACAGATTGTGCAGCAGCTGGTTGAGCCGCGATTCGTCACCCAACACCCACAAAGGCTGCCCAGGCAACTCCAGGTGCAGTTGCAGGCCGCGTTCGGCGAAGCTGGCGGCGAACGCCTCGGCCACCACCGGCAGCAGCACGCACAGGTCGATGCGATCGCGCCGGTAGGTAGGCCCGCCGACTTCCGCCAGCGACAGGTCGAACAGGTCGTCGACCAGCTTGCTCAACGACCCCACCTCGCCCTGCAACGAGCGCAGGGCCTGGCCATCGAGCGGGCGGATGCCGTCTTCCATGGCTTCCAGCTCGGCGCGCATCACCGCCAGCGGCGTGCGCAGTTCATGGGAAATATCGGCCATGAAGTCGCGGCGCATGCGCTCGTTGCTGGCCAGGGTCGCGGCCATGCGGTTGAAGTCGCCGGCCAGCTGCCCCGCCTCGTCTGCCGAGCGTACCGGCAGGTGGATGGCATAGTCGCCGGCGGCCAGCCGGTGGGTGGCACGGGCCACCTCGCGGATCGGCCGCAACAGCGCACGGCTGAGCCACCAGGCGATCACCGCCGTGGCCAGCAGGCAGGCCAGGCCGATCAGCAGGCTCGAACGCAGCTGGTTGAGCTGGAAACGCCGGTCGCCGACGCTGGCCACCGATTGCAACGGGGCCAGGGCCATCCAGCCCACCACCTGCCCCTGGTGGTGGATCGGGCGCAGCGTCATCTCTGCTTCGGGGGCCTGGTAGCCGATGATCGGCCGGCGCTCGGCGTCGAGCAGGGCAAAGCGCACGAAGGCACCGGTAAGGTCGGAAACCGTCAGCAGGCGCGGGTCGAAGGTCTTGTCCGGCGTGGCATCGTCAGGGCGCAGCAGCTCGAACCACTGGTCCTTGTCCTGGCGAATGAAGTCCCAGTTGCCATGCTGGGCATAGGCCTGCTCCACCCGCGGGACGATGCGTTCCATGCGCTCTTCGGCCTGCTGGTTGAGGTAGCCGAGAAAGCCATATTTCAAGCTCAGGTAGGCGGCGAACACCATGCCCAGCACGGCGAAGGTGCACACCGCGAGCATGGCGAGGAAGAACTTGCTGGAAAGGTTGATTCTCATGGCGGCGCCGGCGCTGCGAAATTGCCGACATTGAAGCGCGCCACTCCCCGGCTCGCAAGGCGCAGCGGGCAATCTCCACGCTTTCTGCACATTGCCTGCACAATTGCCGAGCACCCTGGCCACAGTCGTTCTCATGGCTTGGAGCCCTCGAATGCCCCTTTTATTCCAGACCCTGTTCCTTACCCGCTCGCCGTTGGCGCGCGGCTTGCTGCTGGGCGTCGGCCTGCTGGCCATGGCCGGTTGCCGCGAAGACACCCAGCCACCGTCCGCCCCTGTGCAGGAGGTGGCGGTGCTCACGGTGGGCAGCGAACCACTGGCCCTGAGCACCACCCTGCCCGGCCGCGCCACTGCCCACCTGATCGCTGAGATCCGCCCGCAGGTAGGCGGCATCATCCAGAAGCGCTTGTTCACCGAAGGTGACACGGTCAAGGCCGGCCAGGCGCTGTACCAGATCGATCCGAAGCCGTACGAGGCCACCCTGGCCCAGGCCGACGCCTCGGTCAATTCGGCCCGCGCCACGCTCAAGGCAGCCGAACTCAAGGCCAGGCGCGACGCCCAGCTGGTCAAGCTCGACGCGATCAGCGCCGAAGACAACGAAAGCGCCCAGGCCGCCCTCCTCGAAGCGCGCGCCAGCCTGCAATCGGCCCAGGCCAGCCAGCGCACGGCGAAGATCAACCTCGACTACACCCGCATCAACGCCCCAATCGCTGGCCGCACCGCCACGTCCTCGGTCACCCCAGGCGCCCTGGTCACGGCCGAGCAGACCACGGCGCTGACCACGGTTCAGCAGCTCGACCCGATCTACGTCGACTTCACCCAGCCCAGCGCCACCTTGCTGCGCCTCAAGCGCGAACTCGCCGAAGGCAAGCTGGCACCGGCGGCACAGAAGGATGCCACGCGCATCACCCTGCAGCTGGAAGACGGCAGCGCCTATGAGCACGAGGGCACGTTGACCTTCAACGGCGTCAGCGTGGACGAAAGCACCGGCAGCGTCACCTTGCGCGCCCTGGTGCCGAACCCGGATGGTCTGCTGCTGCCGGGCATGTACCTCAAGGCAAACCTGCAGGAGGGCGTGCAGCAAGGCGCGATCCTGGTGCCGCAGCAGGCCGTGAGCCGCGATGAGCGTGGCGGCGCCACCGCTCTGGTGGTGGTCGATGGCAAGGTCCAGCAACGCGAACTGACTCTCGACCGCGCCGTGGGCAACCGCTGGTGGGTCAGCAAGGGCCTGGCCGCAGGCGACCAGTTGATCGTCCAGGGCCTGCAGAAGGTGCAGGTCGGCCAACAGGTCCAGGTGCGCGACGCCAGCCTGGCCGCACACAACGACAGCCACTGAGGGCGCTCCGATGGCACGTTTCTTCATCGACCGGCCGATCTTCGCCTGGGTCATCGCGATCCTGGTGATGCTCGGCGGCGCCCTGGCGATCTTCAAGTTGCCGCTGGCGCAGTATCCCAACATCGCGCCGCCGCAGATCACCCTCAACGCCACCTACACTGGTGCCTCGGCCAAGACCATGGAAGACTCGGTCACCCAGGTCATCGAGCAGCAGATGACCGGCCTGGACGGCCTGACCTATATGTCGTCGAGCAGCAGTTCGGCCGGCAGCGCCACCATCACCCTGACCTTCGAGGCCGGCACCGACATCAATACTGCGCAGATGCTGGTGCAGACCAAGCTCGAACAGGCCAAGGCACGGCTGCCGGATACCGTGCAGCAGCAAGGCATCAAGATCCGCAACTCGGCCAGCGACTTCCTGATCATCGTCTCGCTGGTGTCGGACAACCCCAACGTCGGCGCCACCGACATCAGCGACTTCATCTCAAGTACCCTGTACGACCAGATCAGCCGGGTCACCGGTGTGGGTCAAGTGACCACCCTGGGCTCTAGCTACGCCATGCGCATCTGGCTCGACCCGGACAAGCTCAAGCAGTACTCGCTGATGCCCTCCGACGTCACCAGCGCGCTCGAAGCGCAGAACGTCGACACCTCCGCCGGCCAGCTCGGCGCCCTGCCCGCCCACACCGGCCAGCAGCTCAACGCCACCATCAGCGCGCGCAGCAAGCTGCAGACCACCGCGCAGTTTCGCGACGTGGTGCTCAAGCATGCCAGCTCCGGCGCGGTGGTGACCCTGGCCGACGTGGCCCAGGTCGAACTGGGCAGCGAAAGCTACGATGTGATCGCCGAGCACAACGGCCGGCCTTCCGGTGGCATGGCGGTGAGCCTGGCTACCGGCGCCAACGCCCTGGACGTGTCGGAAGCGGTGCAGGCCAAACTGGCCGAGCTGCAGCGTTTCTTCCCCAGCAATCTGCAATTGCGCACCGAGGTGGCGTACAACACCGCGCCATTCGTGAAGATCTCCATCGAGGAAGTGGTCAAGACGCTGTTCGAGGCCATCGCCCTGGTGGTGCTGATCATGTACCTGTTCATGCAGAACCTGCGCGCCACGTTGATCCCGGCGATCGCCGTGCCAGTGGTGTTGCTGGGCACCTTCGGGGTATTGGCGCTGCTGGGCTATTCGATCAACACCTTGACCATGTTCGGCATGGTGCTGGCCATCGGCCTGCTGGTGGACGATGCCATCGTGGTGGTGGAAAACGTCGAGCGCATCATCGCCGAGAAAGGCCTGCCGCCACGCGAGGCCACGCGCCAGTCGATGGGCGAGATCAGCGGCGCCCTGGTCGGCATCGCCGTGGTGCTGTCGGCGGTGTTCGTGCCAATGGCCTTCTTTGGCGGCTCCACCGGGGTCATCTATCGCCAGTTCTCGGTCACTCTGGTGGCGGCCATGACCCTGTCGGTGCTGGTGGCCATGACCCTCACCCCGGCGCTGTGCGCCACCCTGCTCAAGCCCGGCGCCGCCCACGGCGAGCCACGTGGCGGCTTCTTCGGCTGGTTCAACCGCCACTTCGAACGCACCGCGCAACGCTACCAGGGCGCAGTCGGCGCGGTACTGGCCAAGCCCCTGCGCAGCTTGCTGGTGTACGCGCTGGTACTCGGTGGCGTGGCGCTGATGTTCCACAAATTGCCGACTGCGTTTCTCCCCGAAGAGGACCAGGGCATGCTGATGATGCAGATGACCTTGCCAGTGGGCAGCACCGACGAGCGCCTGCAGGCGGTGACCCGCGAGGTGCAGGAATACATGCTGCAACAGCCGGAGGTCGCCTCGCTGCTGAGCGTACGCGGCCTGGGCAATGGCGGTAACGCGCAGAACGCCGGGCGTGGCTTCGTCAAGCTCAAGGACTGGAGCGAGCGCCAGGGCGAGCAACACAGCGCCGCCGCCGTGGCCCGCCGGGCCAACCAGGCGTTGTCGAAGATCCTCGACGCCAACGTCTTCGTGATCGCCCCACCCGCCATCCAGGGCCTGGGCCAGAGTTCGGGCTTCGACGTCCAGTTGCAGGACCTCGGCGGCCTGGGCCACGCACAATTGCTCAAGGCCCGCGACCAGTTCCTCGCGCTGGCCGCCAAGGACCCGCGCCTGGCCAATGTCCGCGCCCAGGGTTTGGAAGACACCCCGCAGCTCAACGTCGACATCGACGACCGCAAGGCCGGCGCCATGGGCGTGGCCGCCAGCGATATCAACGACACCCTGAGCACCGTCATGGGCGGCAGCTACGTCAACGATTTCCTCGATGCCGGGCGGGTGAAGAAGGTCTACCTGCAAGGCGCCGCCAGCAAGCGCATGCAGGCCGAGGACATCGGCGACTGGTACGTGCGCAACGACAGCGATGCCATGGTGCCGCTGTCGGTGTTCACCAGCAGCCACTGGACCACTGCCTCGCCACTGCTCGAGCGTTTCAACGGCTTCGGTTCCTACGAGCTGGTCGGCGAGCCGGCGTCGGGTGTGAGCTCGGGCGATGCCATGACGGCGGTCGAAGAAATCATGGCGCAATTGCCCGAAGGGATCGGCTACGCCTGGACCGGGCAGTCGTACCAGGAGCGCCTGGCCGGTAACCAGGCACCGCTGCTGTACGCCATTTCGATGCTGTTCGTATTCCTCTGCCTGGCAGCACTTTACGAAAGCTGGTCAGTGCCGTTCGCGGTGATGCTGGTGGTGCCGGTGGGCATACTCGGCGCCCTGCTGCTGACCGGCCTGCGCGGGCTGTCCAACGACGTGTACTTCCAGGTCGGACTTTTGACCACCGTGGGCCTGGCAGCGAAGAACGCGATCCTCATCGTCGAATTCGCCAAGGAAGGCTACGAACGTGGCCAGAGCCTGCTGGCGGCGACCCTGGAGGCCGTGCGCATCCGCCTGCGGCCGGTGCTGATGACCTCGCTGGCGTTCATCCTCGGCGTGCTGCCGCTGGCCCTGAGCAGCGGCGCCGGTGCCGGCGGGCGTCAGGCGATCGGCACCGGGGTATTGGGCGGCATGCTGGCCGCGACGCTGCTCGGTCTGTTCTTCATTCCCTTGTTCTATGTCCTGGTGCAACGCCTGGCGGCACGCCGCGGCAACCTCGAAGCACCGACCCCCGCTAGCGGAGAAGCCTGATGCGCCTGTCACCCCTTTACTTACTGTGTGCGCTGGCGCTGACCGGTTGTGTCAACCTGGCACCGGACTACCAGCAACCGGCGGCCCCGGTCGCCGAGCAGTGGCCGACCTACGCCAGCAGTGGCCAGCAGAGCGCCGATATCGCCTGGCAGTCGCTGTTCGTCGATACCCGCCTGCGCGAGACGGTGGCCCTGGCCCTGGCCAACAACCGCGACCTGCGGGTGGCGGCATTGAACGTCGAGTACCAGCGGGCGCAGTACCGCATCCAGCGGGCCGAGCTGTTCCCGGCGGTATCGGCCACGGCTGACGGCAGCCGCCAGCGCTCGGTGTCGAGCAGCAGTTCCGGGGTCAGCAGCCAGTACAGCGTGGGTCTCGGTGTGAGCAGCTATGAGCTGGACCTGTTCGGCCGCCTGGGCAACCTCAAGGACGCTGCCCTGGAAGATTACCTGGCGCTGGAACAGACCCGGCGCAGCACCCAGCTGAGCCTGGTGGCCGAGGTGGCCACCGCGTGGATGACCCTGGCCGCCGACCAGCAACTGCTGGCCCTGGCCAACGACACCTACGCCAGCCAGCAGAAAACCTACGCGCTGGTGCAGCAAAGCCACGCCCTGGGCGGCGAGTCCGGGCTGAGCCTGGCCCAGGCGCGCAGCACGGTGGAATCGGCGCGGGCCGATGCGGCCAACTACGCCAGCCAGGTCGAGCAGGACCGCAACGCCCTGGAGTTGCTGGTTGGTCAGCGCCTGGCAGACAAGCTGCTGCCCGACACTGCCAAGCTCGACACTACCGTGCTGGTGGGCGTGCCGGCGGGCCTGCCGTCGTCGCTGCTGCAGCGGCGGCCGGACGTGCTGGCCGCCGAGCATACGCTGAAGGCGGCGAATGCCGACATCGGCGCGGCACGCGCGGCGTTCTTCCCCAGCGTGACCCTGACCGCTACCGGGGGCAGCGCCAGCGGTGAGCTGTCCGGCTTGTTCAAGAGCGGCAGCAAGGCCTGGAGCTTCGCGCCCTCGATCAACCTGCCGATCTTCAACGCCGGCAGCAACCGCGCCAGCCTCGATGCAGCCAAGGTCACGCGCGAGATCGAAGTGGCAACCTACGAAAAGACCTTGCAGACCGCGTTCAGCGAAGTCGCCGATGCCTTGTCAGTAAGGGCGCATATCAACGAACGGCTCGACGCCCAGCGCAACCTGACCGAAGCGACGGACAAGGCCTACGCGCTGTCGTCGGCGCTGTACAAGCAAGGCTCGGAAAGCTTCCTGGAAGTGCTGGATGCACAGCGTTCGCTGTACTCGGCGCAGCAGTCGCTGATCAGCCTGGAATTGGCCGAGCAGGTGAACCGGGTGACCTTGTACAAGACCCTGGGAGGTGGCTGGCAAGGCTGATGCCAACCACCAATGCTGCAGATCGTGGGTTACTGTGACTCCGAGAACCGCTTCGGGTCCACCGGCAATGGCACGAACTCGGGGCCCTGCCCCGAAGGATGCCAGCGCACGTTGGCCACCCCGTAGCGCTCGGCCATGGGCCGGCTGACCTTCTTGATCTTGTGTTGCCCGAAGCGTGGGATGATGCCCACGCCAGCATCGCAGCTAGCCCAGTGCCACGCATCGGTGTTGTCCATGCGCTCGGAGCGCAGGATGAATGTCCGATACTCCCCATGAAGCTCGTATTCAATTACGTACAGGTTGGTTCCAGCCATCAGTGACTCCTCAGTCAGCACTCGCCTAATGGAGCCGTGCCGACCGGGAAAGATTCAATCGGATCGTCATGGGCCACCGTTTCCGCCTGATCGCCATGCCGCCGCAAGCGTTGTATCTGCACGCTAGCCTGCCAGGTTGATCAGGAAGGCCCTATGCTGAAAAGCAGCCACTGCCTTGGAGCCGACGATGCACGACCCTGAAAACGCCTTGCTGCAAAGCTGGCGACACAATGCCCAGGCGTGGATCGCCGCAGTGCGCGGCGGCGCCATCGAGAGCCGCCGGCAAGTCACCGACCAGGCCATGTTGCTGGCGATTCTCGGCCGCCAGCCCGAGCGGGTGCTCGATCTCGGCTGTGGCGAGGGTTGGTTGCTGCGGGCATTGGCCGAGCGCGGCATCGAGGCGAGCGGGGTGGACGGTGATGCCGCGCTGGTCGCTGCGGCCCAGGCGGCAGGTTCGCGCCAGGCGCTTCAAGCCAGCTACGCGCAGCTGGCCGAAGGCGAGCTGGACATCGGCAGCGGCTACGACCTGGTCTGCGCCAATTTCGCCCTGCTGCACCAGGACATCATTCCCCTGCTGGCCGCGATGAAAGCACGACTGCTGCCCAGCGGGGCGATGCTGATCCAGACCCTGCACCCTTGGAGCGTGGCGGATGGGGATTACCAGGATGGCTGGCGTCAGGAATCGTTTGCCGGCTTTCCCGGCGACTGGCAGCCGATGCCGTGGTACTTCCGCACCCTGGCCAGCTGGCTCAGCGCCCTGGACATGGCGGGGTTTCGCTTGCTGGGCCTGCAGGAACCGCAGCACCCGCAGAGCGCGGTACCGCAGTCGCTGCTGATGATCGCCGGTTGAACGTCAACGCTGGGCGGTGACCTTTTCCGATGGCGGGCTCAGGTGCAGTACTCGGTTGCGACCGCCTTCGGCCAGCAGGTAGCCGCCCCTGCCATCGGGCACGATAGCCTGCGGCGCCTTGAGGAACGACAACACCGTGTGCTGGCTGCCATCGGCATCGACCCGTACCAGGCGGGCGCGATGGGTATTGTCTTCGCTGATCCACAGGCCACGCTGGTCGCAGAGCAGGAAGGTGGGGTTGCGCAGGCCACTGACCACCACGGGGTCCTTGCCGTCGCCGGAAAGCGCACGCACCACGCCGCTGGCTTTTTCGGTGTACAGCAGCCGGCCATCGCCGCAGCGGGTGAGGCCTTCGGTTTCGCTCAGCCCCGAACGCAGCACGTCGAGCTGGCCGCTTTGCCAGTCATAGCGCAGCAGGCGGCCGTTGCCCTTGCGGTCCTCGATGGCGAACAGGTGATCGGCTTCGTTCCACAACCCTTGCACGCTATCGCCATCGAACAGGCGGGTGACCTGGCCACCACGGGACAGGCTCACCGGCGCATGGCCGCCTTCCTGACTGAACACCCATCCACCTGGCACCGCCACCATGCCGTCGGGCTTGGACAGGTTGCTCACCAGCACTACGCGATCGCCCTGTGCGGTGATCTTGAGGATGCTGCCGCGACCATCGTCGAGCTCGCGGCTGACGATCAGGCTGCCGTCGGGTTGGGGCAACAAGGACGCGGCCTTGTCCACCTTGCTGTGCAGCACCTCGACCTCCCAGCCAGCGGTGGCCTGGACTGGGTAGAACGTCTGCCAGGCGAAGAAGCCCAGGGTGGCGGCGAGCAAGCCAGCGGTGGTGGTCAGGGCGACGCGGACGCCGCGCCGGCGCAGGATGGGCATGTAGGGGCTCCTTGGTTGGCGCAGGGATCCTAGCAAGCTGATGTGAAAAAAATGTCGTGAACGGCCTCCACGCCTGGAAGTTGCTAGCGCGCTCACAGTACAGTCCTGTGATAAAACACAAAATGATATAAAGAGAACAAAACATTCTAACCAAATGGAATTAAAAAATTGAAAGCCAAGCGCCATCTCCTTAGGCTGAGGCTCTCTTTTTCTCGCCCCCAAGGAACTTCGTCCATGCCCTCCCGCGCCTTTTCTCCCCTGCGCCGCCTGCTCGTCGGCGGCCTGTTGGCCAGTGTCGCCAGCGCTCTGCTGCCCTGGTCCAGCGCCGTTGCCGACGAGGCCAAGACCCTGCGCATCGGCTACCAGAAATTCAATAGCATCAACATCCTCAAGGGCAGTGGCGCCCTGGAAAAGGCCTTGGCGCCACAGGGCGTGAAAGTCAGCTGGCATGAGTTCGCCGCCGGGCCACAGTTGCTCGAAGCTCTGAGCACCGGTGCCATCGACCTGGGCCATGCCGCCGACGCCCCCTCGGTGTTCGCCCAGGCGGCGGGAAAACCGGTCGTCTACCTGGCCGCCGAGCAGCCCTACCCGCGCGGCATAGGCCTGGTAGTGCGCGAGCAAGACCACCTCACCGGCGTGCAGGACCTCAAAGGCAAGCGCGTGGCCACCGGCCGTGGCTGGAATGCCCAGTACCTGCTGGCCGTGGCCCTGGAGCAGGCGAGCCTGAGCTACCAGGACATCACCCCGGCCTATGTCAATAACGCTGCCGACGCGGTGGCCGCCTTGCAATCGGGCAGCGTCCAGGCCGTGACCCTGTGGGACCCGTTCCTCGCCGCCGCCGAAAGCCAGTCTGGGCTGAAGAACCTGCGCGATGGCAGCGGGTTGTCGAACAACCGCACCTTCTACCTGTCCACCGCCGCCTTCGCCGACCACAACCGCGACCTGCTCAAGACCTTCTTCGGCGAACTGTCCAAGGTCAGCCAGTGGGCCAACGCCAAGCCCGCCGAGGTCGCTACCCTGCTGGCCCCGCAACTGGGGATCAACGCCGATGTGCTGGAAGTCGCCAGCGAGCGGCGCAACTACAACGCCGTGGCCATCACCCCGCAGATCGTCGCCGAGCAACAGAAGCTTGCCGACACCTTCCAGGGCTTGGGCCTGATCCCGCACAAGCTGCAAGTGGCCGATGCGGTCTACCCAGCCTCCGTTCTGCCCTGACAGGAGTTTGCCGGCAATGCCCCGCCCGATCCGCTTCAACGCTTTCAGCATGAACGCCGCCAGCCACCAGTCACCTGGCCTGTGGCGCCACCCGCGCAACACCAGCGTGGAATTCAACCGCCTGGACTACTGGACCGCTCTGGCCCGCCTGCTCGAGCGTGGGCGCTTCGATGCCCTGTTCATCGCCGACGTGCTGGGCATCTACGACGTCTATCAGGGCGGGCCCGAGGCAGCCCTGCGCGGCGGCGTGCAGGTGCCGGTCAATGATCCGCTGCTGCTGGTGCCGGCGATGGCCGGGGTGACCGAACACCTGGGCTTCGGCATCACCTTCTCGCTGACCTACGAACATCCGTACCCCTTCGCCCGGCGCATGTCCACGCTCGACCACCTGAGCAATGGCCGGGTGGGCTGGAACATCGTCACCGGCTACCTGGACAGCGCCGCCCGCAACCTCGGCCTGCCCCGCCAGCTGGGCCACGACCAACGCTACGACCTGGCCGAGGAGTACCTGGAGGTGCTGTACAAGCTCTGGGAAAAAAGCTGGGAGGACGACGCAGTGCTGCTCGAGCAAGAGACAGGCCGCTACATCGACCCCTCGCGGGTACACCCGATCGGCCATGTTGGCGAACACTTTCAGGTACCCGGCATGCACCTGTGCCAACCTTCACCGCAACGCACGCCGGTACTGTTCCAGGCCGGCGCCTCGGCCCGCGGCCAGCAGTTCGCCGCCCGCCACGCCGAATGCGTGTTCATCAGCGGGCCGACCCCCACGGTATTGCGCCGCTACGCCCAAGGCATCCGCCAGGCCAGCGAGGCGGCCGGACGTGGCGACCAGGAGATACTGATCTATGCCCAGGCGCTGCTGATCGTCGCCCCGACGCGCCAAGAAGCCGAAGCGCGTTTCGCCGAATACCGCCGCTACGTCGACCTTGACGCCGCCCTGGCGCTGCTCTCGGGCTGGACCGGCATCGACTTCGCCGGCCTGGACCCGGACGCCCCCATCGACTATGTGGAAAACGACGCTGGCCGCGCCGCCCTCGCGGCCTTCACCGCAGCGGATCCGAACCGCCGCTGGACGGTGCGCGAGGCCGCTGAGTTCATCGGCCTGGGTGGCCGTGGCCCGGTGCTGGTGGGCTCGCCGAGCGACATCGCCGATGAGTTGGAGCAATGGATCGAGCAGACGGGCATCGACGGTTTCAACCTGACCTACGCCGTGCAACCGGACGACCTGACGCAGGTCGTCGACCTGCTGGTGCCCGAGTTGCAACGGCGTGGCCGCTATCCCACCGAGTACCGCGACGGCACCTTGCGCCACAAGCTGTTCGGCCAGGGAGACCGGCTGCCGGAGATGCATGCAGGGCAGCAAGTCAGCATTCAGTAATCAAATACTCGGTATTTCAACATTTAATTTGTGGATGCCACGGGCAGGCTCTTATGCTGTCCGTACATCCCCTGCCCGCACCGGCCGGTGTGGTACCAGGCATGGGGAGAGAACAACAAGTCGAGATCGTCCATGTCGAACCATTCGTACTTCGCCCCCCACGGTGGGCACCCGGCTCAAACCGAGCTGCTGACTGACCGTGCCATGTTCACCGAAGCCTATGCCGTCATCCCCAAAGGAGTGATGCGTGACATCGTCACCAGCCACCTGCCGTTCTGGGACAAGATGCGCATGTGGGTCATCGCCCGCCCGCTGACCGGCTTCGCCGAGACCTTCTCCCAGTACATCGTCGAAGTCGCCCCGGAAGGCGGCAGCGAGCGCCCCGAGCTGGACCCGAACGCCGAAGCCGTGGTGTTCATCGTCGAAGGCGAACTGGACATCACCGTCGAAGGCAAGCACCACACCCTGGTACCGGGCGGCTATGCCTTCCTGGCGCCGGGCGCCGAGTGGAGCCTGCGCAACAACAGCAAGTCCAACGTCACCTTCCACTGGCTGCGCAAGCACTACCAGAAGGTCGAGGGCCTGGCTGCACCGGAGTCCTTCGTCACCCACCGCGACAACGCTACCGTCATCGAGATGCCGGGCACCGAAGGCCGTTGGGTCACCACCCGCTTCGTCGACATGGCCGATATGCGCCATGACATGCACGTCAACATCGTCACCTTCCAGCCGGGCGGCGTGATTCCGTTCGCCGAAACCCACGTGATGGAACACGGCCTCTACGTGCTCGAAGGCAAGGCGGTGTATCGCCTGAACCAGGACTGGGTGGAAGTGGAAGCCGGCGACTTCATGTGGTTGCGCGCCTTCTGCCCGCAAGCCTGCTACGCCGGCGGCCCAGGCAAGTTCAGCTACCTGCTGTACAAGGACGTCAACCGCCACGTGCACCTGACGCTCAATCCGCAGCGCTGATCGGCTTTGCGAGGGTACCCAAGCGGCTTGCCGCTTGGGTAACTTCAAGCCAGGTCAATCATTCGAAGCCGCATATTGGCTGGCTAAACAAGACCGGCGGTGGACTAGAGCTTTCTGATGCGTGGGCCGGTCGAGAGTTCGGTCGTTCAATCCCACTCGTCATCAGGCAAGCAGTATCCCTTGAGCGTTTCCCAGTAGCCTTCCGGGCAAGGCGGCAACTGTGCGTGCGCCAGTGGGGTCAGCGCTACCATTACCAACAATGTTATCCATCCAACAGATTTCATGCGTCGTTCCTTTCAGTGATGGGGACGCCTGCAAGGGGCTTGAGGTTTCCCAAGCGACTGCAGGCAATCTGAATGTACGCTGCGCCCCAGCGCTGGCGGGTTAGGCGAACCTTGCACAAGAGTTCTGAAACAGCTCCTTCGTGAGTAGGAACTCGGTCAGTTCACGGCCTGCAGGTAGCGCGCTTGCTACCCATCGCTGTCCATGGCACTGCTGACGTTTCTCGCGCATACTCGAAAAGTGCCATCACTGCGGTATTCGCCATGAACCGCTGCTTGCTGCTCTCTGCCTTTCTGCTCTCTTCGCTTGCCTACGCCGACGACTGGAACCTCGCCTACGACCGCGAAGGCATCCGTGTGTATCTGAGCGGCGTGGACGATTCGCCCTACCAGCAGTTTCGTGGCGTCAGTACGATCAAGGCCAGTGTGCGCACCCTGGTCGACCTCCAGGAAAACCTGCGGGTGGCCTGCAAATGGCTGTATGCCTGCGCGCAGATGCGCTTGGTGGAAGTCGATGGCGACAGCACCTGGGTGTACCTGACCACCGACCTGCCGTGGCCCACACTCCCCCGGGACATGATTCTCAAGGTCAGCACCGAGCGGCTGGATGACGGCACCCTGATCAGGCACCTGCAGGCCGAGCCGGCCAAGTTGCCCGAGCAGCCGGGGCTGATCCGCGTGCAGCACCTGAGCGGGACATGGATCATGAAGCCACTGGGCGAGCGGAAAACCGAAGTCACCTATCAGCTCAAGGCCGACCCGGCCGGGAACGTCCCCGGCTGGCTGGCCAATCGCTTCGTCGTCGACGCCCCGGTGGTGACCTTGCGAACCCTGCGCGCGGTGGCCGAGCGGCAACCGTGACGAGCCCCGCGCTCACCCTTCCGTCATGACGATTTTTCTGCCACTGTCTGCGCGCAGCGCGGACCAGCGCGTTGCGCCTTGCCAGGAAGTCGTATGAAAACACAAGAAAAAGGCCACACTCACAATGGCTATCGACGCATCATCCCGTCGATGACCGCGCTACTCGAGTTCGAGGCGGTTGCCCGTCTCAGCAGCTTCACCCTGGCCGCCCGCGAGCTGGGGGTGACCCAGGCGGCGGTGAGCAAGCAGGTCAAGCTGCTCGAGGAAAACCTCGGCGCCCAGTTGTTCCAGCGCCTGCATCGCGGCATCCGCCTGACCGGCGAGGGCCAGGCGCTGTTCGCGGTGATGTCCGAGTCGCTGCAGAACGTGGCGGCGGTGTTCGACCGCATCAGCGAAGGCAGCGGCGAACAGGAACTGGTGCTGAGCACCACTGCGACCTTCTCGCAACTGCGCGTGATGCCACGCCTGAGCAACCTGCGCGCCAGCATGCCCCATGTGCGCCTGCGCCTGGCCACGCAGATGTTCACCGGCGACCTGCGCCACCACGATGTCGACCTGCTGGTGCGCTATGGTAACGGCCGCTGGAAGGACGGCGAGGCGCTGCACCTGTTCGACGAGGAGATCTTCCCGGTGTGTTCACCGGCCTGGCTGGCTCGCAACGGCGTTCCCGCTTCGCTGGAAGCCCTGTACGGCGCCGACCTGCTCGATGCCGATGCCACCACCGAAGGCTGGATCACCTGGCCGACCTGGTTCCGTGAACTGGGCGAGCAGCCGCCGAAACTCCGCTATGGCCTGCGCTGCCACTTGTATACGGACACCATCCAGGCAGCGTTGCACGGGCATGGGGTAGCGCTGGGTTGGGGGCGGATGCTCGATCACCTGTTGGCGTCAGGCGAGCTGATACGCCTGACCGAACTCACGCTAAAACCGCGCGAAGCCTATTACCTGGTGGTGCCCCATGGGCGCGACATAACCCCGACCGTGCGCGGCCTGGTGGAGTGGCTGCGCGATTAGGTTCACGCAGCGAGGGAAACCAATGACGGCCCGGCCAGCGGGCCGCCCTGCGGGTTACTGCACGACCCCACAGGCCACGCGGGCGCCGCCGCCACCGAGTTTCTCGGGGTGATCGCTGTGGTTGTCGCCACCGGCATGGACCATCAGCGCATGCCCCTTGAAGTCCTCGGCCTTCAGGCGTGGCGCCAGTACCGGGTAGGTCGCTTTGCCATCGCTGCCGACATACAGCGCGGGCAGGTCCCCGCGATGGCCGCTGTCATCATAGGGGCCCTTGTGCGAGTTGGTCGAGTCCGGGTCCCAGTGCCCGCCTGCCGCACCCGCCGGTACGGCCTTGCCGTTCTCCTGGGCCGGGTCGCATGAGGCTTTCTGGTGCAGGTGGAAGCCATGCACGCCAGGTGGCAGGTCCTTCAGGTCGGGAGTGAGCAAGGTGCCGTACTTGTTCTGCTCGATGCTGATCGTCCCGATGGCCTTGCCGGGGCCGTCGGGCCCGGCCATCTTCAGCTCCACGGTCTGCGCGGCCTGAGCGAGGCCGGCGCTGGCCAGCAATGCGGTGAACACCACTGCTTTCATGTCGTATCTCCATGGCTTGGGGTTGGCGGGTGTCGTACCCACATAACAGCTGGGACCACACAGCATGCCAGCGATTCCCTCGCGCCACAGACTGAAACATTTCCCTATGGACGGGCCCCGGCAGATCAGATGCCACCAGCGGCCAGTAGTTGCTGCAGCACCTCGGCCAAGGCCTTGACCATGGTGTCGGCGGTGGGCCGATGGACGATGACGATTTCGTAACTGTCCACCTCCGGCAGCCCGTGCTCTACGCCCAGTACCCGATGTTCGCGGGTGGCTGCGCGTGGGGGTAACAGGCTGACCCCCATGCCATCTGCCACTGCAGCCTGGATGCCACTGAGGCTGGAGCTGGTGAAGCTGATGCGCCAGCGTCGGCCCATGCCTTCGATGGCGCTGATGATGTCATCGCGATACAAACCGCGTGGGGGGAAGGTCACGATGGGTACGGGATCGAGCTCGAAAGTCGGGCTGCTGGCGCTGTCGATCCATTGCAGGCGTTCTGGCCAGCAGGCCACGCCTTCGCGGCTGTTGCGCTTCTGCTTGAGCAGGATCAGGTCGAGTTCGCCATTGTCGTAGGCTTGGCTGAGATCGCGACACAGCCCGCTGGTGACCTCCAGCTTGACCTGTGGATGCAGGCGGCTGAAGGCTGACAAGGCATTGGTGGTGCGCCCGCCGACGAAATCTTCGGGCACGCCCAGGCGCACGGTGACGCCCACCATGGCCCCGGCGAGCGCTTCGAGCATCTGGTCGTTGAGGGCGAGCATGTGCCGGGCATAGCCGAGCAGGGTCTGCCCGGCGTCGGTCGGCAGCACGTCGCGGTTACCGCGTACCAGCAAACGGTGGCCCACCATGTCTTCCAGACGGCGTATCTTCTGGCTGATGGTCGATTGGGTGGAGTGCAAGCGTGCAGCGGCGGTGGTGAAGCTACCGCAATCGGCCACCACCACGATTGCACGCAGCAGGTCCAGGTCGAACAGGGCTCTATTCGATTTAACGCTATTGGACATCTTGGTATTTGGCTTATGAATGACGATTCAGCGTTTTTAACACGCTTTACCGCTTCTCCACAGCCAAATCCGCCGACACCTGCAAGCCAGAGCAGGGCTTACGCCACTTCCTCGTAGGGCAACCCGACATAGTTCTCGGCAATGTTGGTCAAACCCGCCTGCGACGACAGGAAGTACTCCCGATCCGCCTCCTGCATCTTCTGGTCCCAACCATCCTTGTGATCGCCGAAATCATGCAGCAGTTGGGTCATGAACCAGCTGAAACGCTCGCCCTTCCACACGCGACGCAAGGCCAACGGCGAATATTGCTCGAGCAGGTCGAGACGGCCCTCGCGATACACCTTGACCAGGATCCGGTACAGGTAGTTGACGTCGGAGGCCGCCAGGTTCAGGCCCTTGGCGCCAGTAGGCGGAACGATATGCGCCGCATCGCCGACCAGGAACAGATTGCCGTACTGCATCGGCTCGACCACCAGGCTGCGCAGCGGCGCGATGCTTTTTTCCAGCGACGGCCCGGTGACCAGCCGCTCGCCCACGTCCTCCGGCAAGCGCGCCTTGAGTTCGTCCCAGAAACGCTCGTCGGGCCAGGCCTCGACGCGGTCGTCCAGTGGCACCTGCAAGTAATAGCGACTGCGGGTGTTGGAGCGCTGGCTGCACAGCACGAAGCCACGCTCATGGTGCGCGTAGATCAGCTCGTGATTGACCGGCGGCGTGTCCGACAGCAGGCCCAGCCAGCCGAACGGGTAGATACGCTCGTACTGCTTGAGCACACCTTCGGGAATGCTCTGGCGCGATACGCCGTGGAAGCCATCGCACCCGGCGATATAGTCGCAATCCAGGCGATAGGTCTCGCCGTCCTTGTCGAAGGTGATATAGGGCTTCTCGCCTTTAAGCTCGTGGGGTTGCACGTTGCTGGCCGAGTAGAAGATCGGTGCACCGCTGGCCTCCCGCGCCTGCATCAGGTCACGGGTGACTTCGGTCTGGCCGTAGACCATGACCGTCTTGCCGCCGGTCAGGCCTTTCAGGTCCAGACGCTGACGGCGCCCGGCCACCAACAGTTCGACACCTTCATGGACCAGCCCTTCCTGGTCCATGCGGGCCGATACGCCAGCCTCGCGCAGCAGGTCGACGGTGCCCTGCTCGAGCACGCCGGCGCGGATGCGGCCAAGCACGTATTCGGCGCTCTGGCGCTCGAGGATCACCGTTTCGATCCCCGCCTTGTGCAGCAGCTGGCCAAGCAGCAGGCCGGACGGACCTGCACCGATGATTGCAACCTGAGTTTTCATTGTTGTTGTCTCGTTGTTTTGGCGATGCCGCCCAACCTCTGGCAGTGGCGGGCATCTGCTGATAGGGTTTGCCCTTGCATTTTTACTGGCAACCCCGGCCAATAAAGTGTGATATCCGATGCAAAAACTGCACTTTTACAAAAAACGTTCGATTAACGGACAGACAAGACACCATGAAATCCAGCTTACCCGGCGTGCCGCTGTTCCAGCTGTATGGCGAGAATCAGGCCTGGCCGAGCACCGACCTGCTGCACTGCGAGTCGATCCCGGCGCGTAGCCGCCTGCACCATTGGGAAATCAAGCCGCACCAGCATGCCGACTTGTGCCAGTTGCTGTACGTGCAGCGCGGCGAGGCGCAGGTGCAGATAGAAGGCGTGAATACGATCCTTCGCGAAGCTGCCATCCAGGTGGTGCCGCCCCTGGCCGTGCACGGGTTTCGCTTCAGCGCCGATATCGAAGGCTATGTGCTCACGTTCGGCCCGGCCCTGGTCGCCGACCTGGAACAGCGCCTCGGCACGCCACTGCAGGTGCTGACGACGCCCGGCTGCTATGCGTTGGGCAAGGACCGACGCTCGCTGCGCAGCCTGATCGAGACCCTGCAGCAGGAATACCAGGGCACGGCCCCGGCACGCGCGGCGATGCTCGAAGCCCTGGTAACGGCACTGATGGTGTGGATCAGCCGCCGCCAGCAATTGGGCCAGGCCCCGCGCAACCGCGACGAACGCGACCGCCAGCTGCTGGGCCAATACCTGCGCCTGGTCGAGGCGCACTATCGCGAGCACCTGAGCGTGGAGGCCTTTGCCGCGCGCCTGAACATCACCAGCCTGCAGCTCAACCAGCTGTGCCGGGCGCTGAGCGGCCAGACCGCGTTGCAGGTGATCCACCAACGTCTGCTGCTGGAGGCCCGGCGTAACCTGACTTACACCCAGATGAGCATCGGCCAGCTGTCCGACAACCTGGGTTTCAGCGACCCCACCTACTTCGCCCGGTTCTTCAAGCGCCTCAGTGGCCAGACGCCCAACCACTACCGTCGGGCGCAGCAGCCGGACTGAACCACAGGCCGCTGAAAGCGGCAGGCTCGGCCTCCACTTGACGTAAACGTCAACCTGCATTCAGGATAGTCGCATACCTTCCGTCGAGCGCCACCCATGAGCAGCCAGACCTACAGCATTTCCGACCTGTCCCGCGAGCTGGACATCACCACCCGGGCGATCCGTTTCTATGAGGAACAGGGCCTGCTCAGCCCTGAGCGGCGCGGCCTGGAACGTGTCTACTCGGCGCGGGACAAGGTCAGTCTGAAGCTGATCCTGCGCGGCAAGCGCATCGGGTTCTCGCTGGCCGAGTGCCGCGAACTGATCGAGCTGTACGACCCCAGCAGTGGCAACCTCAAGCAGCTCAACAGCATGCTGGGGAAAATCGCCGAACGTCGCAGCCAGCTCGAGCAGCAGATGCTCGACATCCACCAGATGCAGCTCGAACTCGACACCGCCCAGGAGCGCTGCGAACAGGCCCTGGCCGCCACCTTGAACAACAACCACACAGCCTGACCCGTCCCTGGAGCCTTGCCATGCCGTTGCCGAACAAAGTCCGCCTGGTCGAAGTGGGGCCACGCGATGGCCTACAGAACGAAGCCCAACCCATCAGCGTCGCCGACAAGGTACGCCTGGTCGACGACCTGAGTGCGGCGGGGCTGGGCTATATAGAAGTGGGCAGCTTCGTCTCGCCCAAGTGGGTACCGCAGATGGCCGGGTCCGCCGAGGTGTTCGCCGCCATCGAGCAGCACCCCGGCGTCACCTACGCGGCACTGGCGCCCAACCTGCGTGGCTTCGAGGATGCGCTGGCAGCCGGCGTGAAGGAAGTGGCGGTGTTCGCTGCAGCGTCCGAGGCGTTTTCCCAGCGCAACATCAATTGCTCGATCAGCGAAAGCCTCAAGCGGTTCGAACCGATCATGGACATGGCCCACAACCACGACGTACGCGTGCGCGGTTATGTTTCCTGCGTACTTGGCTGCCCTTACGAAGGCAAGATCAGCGCCGAGCAGGTAGCGCCGGTGGCGCAGGCCCTGCACGACATGGGCTGTTACGAGGTATCGCTGGGTGACACCATCGGCACCGGTACCGCCGGCGATACCCGTCGCCTGTTCGAAGTGGTGTCGGCCCGGGTACCGCGAGAGCAGTTGGCCGGGCACTTCCACGACACCTATGGCCAGGCCCTGGCCAACGTGTATGCCAGCCTGCTCGAAGGCATCGCCGTGTTCGACAGTTCGGTGGCGGGCCTGGGGGGCTGCCCCTATGCCAAGGGCGCCACCGGCAACATCGCCAGCGAGGATGTGGTGTACCTGCTGCAAGGGCTGGGTATCGAGACCGGGATCGACCTGGACCGGCTGATAGCTGCCGGCCAGCGCATCAGCGACGTGCTGGGGCGCGCCAATGGCTCGCGTGTGGCGCGGGCGCGCAGCGCGCACTGATTCACACGGCTGTCACACAGGTGTGGGTGGGAGTGTTACCGCCCCCGCCCATCGCCACAAAAAATCGGGTAACAGGGAAACAAATCGACAGAATTTCCCGACCTGGATTTTTCCACGAATCATCAAGTCATTGATTTTAAAGGGTTTTCAAAAGTTGGCACGGCACCTGCTATATCTTTGGTACAAGAACAACAAAAATGCGATACCCAATAAAAACAACAGGTAGCGGCTCTGACATAACAAGAACAACACGGCAGAGGCGTAGCAAGCAGATTTTTTTGGAGTCGACAGGTTTTCCAGGGGCTCGCCCCGCGGACTGACACAGAACAATAAAACTACCTTCAGGTAGCGACAGTCAGGACGGATCATTGGATGAAAACAGGTCAGCGCTCAAAAAAATACGTTTGCTCTTGACCCCGCATGGGGGTCGCTCGCGACACCGAGGCAGGCTGACAAAAACAACAAAAGGCCCGTCTCCAATAATAAGAAAAGAGCAGGCAACAACGCTTTGAGGGGAGCTTCGGCTCCCCTCAGTGCTTCCTGCCCTCCTCCTCCTCTTGCTTCTCTGCTTGCTCCTGCGCGTCCTGCGCCTCGATCTTCTCCACCAGCAACGGCATCGTCCCCAGCACCAACAGCGCCAGCACCGTGCTGATCAGCGCCGTGGCTTCACGCCCCATGCCTGCTGCCGTGCCGATCGCCGCCGTCATCCACAAGCCCGCCGCCGTGGTCAGGCCCTTGACGTGACTGGTGTCCTGGCCGTTGCCCTTGAGGATGGTGCCTGCGCCGAGAAAGCCGATACCGGCGACGATGCCCTGGATCACCCGGCTCAGCGCCTGGGCGTCGGCCCCGGCCATGCTCGGCGCCAGCACGAACAATGCCGCACCCAGCGACACCAGCATGTGGGTGCGCACGCCTGCCGACTTGCCCTTGTGCTCACGCTCGAAGCCCAGTACTGCGCCAAGTAACGCGGCCATCAGCAGGCGCACGAGGATCTGCGTGACTTCGCGTATATCGGCGATATCGGCGAACTCGGCCTCGATGGCTTGCCAGATCGACTCCCACCATGGGTCCATCGGAGGTCTCCTGCTGCGTTGGGTAAGCGGTTGACCGTTATTCTTCACTGTCTGTTCCGGCCTATTCGCGGCGGTTCGGCGCGAATAGGCCAGAACAGCCGATGCAGCAACCTGCCTGCTGCCGCGGTCTGAAGCTGTAACCGCCCCAGGAGGCCACGATCATGCCCATCGAAATCACCGGAACCACCTGCACCCTCATCGGCGACCACCTGCGCATCGAAGGCACCGGCCCGGAGATCGAAATCTTCACCGACGAACAACTGCGCATGTCGGTGGCGGTGCTGGCAGGTGAACGCATTCCGATCACCGAAGCCGAAGCCGATGCATTGACGGTCGCCGGGGCCAAGGATAGCCGTAAGCACCTGAAGGCCAGCACACCCGGCTCGGTCATCTGATACGGTCCAAATCACCCAACCTGCACCTGTATCGCAAACAGTTCAGGCGCCATACTGGGCCCACACCCTGGTCTGCCGAGCCCGTATGAAACGCTACGAACAATTTGCCGACGACATTGCCGAACTGATCCGCTCCGGGGTGCTCGGCCCCGGCCAGCGGTTGCCGTCGGTGCGTTACGCCAGCCAGACGCATCGGGTCAGCCCCTCCACGGTATTCCAGGCCTACTACCTGCTCGAGCGTCGTGGCCTGATTCGCGCGCGGCCGCGTTCGGGGTACTTCGTCAACGCCCATGCACCACGGCCGTTCCGCGAGCCTCAGGCCGAGCAGCCGCTCAGCGAATCGACCGACGTGGATGTCAGCGGCCTGGTGTTCTCGATCCTCGAGTCGATCAAGGACCCGAGCACAGTGCCGTTCGGCTCGGCCTTCCCCAGCCCGGAACTGTTCCCCCTGCAGCGCCTGTCACGTTCGCTGGCCAGCGCCAGCCGCGCCATGGACCCGCGCATGGTGGTCACCGACCTGTCGCCGGGCAACCCACAACTGCGCCGGCAGATCGCCCTGCGTTACATGGTTGGCGGGCTGATGCTGCCGATGGAGGAGTTGCTGATCACCAATGGCGCGCTCGAAGCCTTGAACTTGTGCCTGCAAGCGGTCACCGAACCCGGCGACCTGGTGGCGATCGAAGCCCCCGCGTTCTACGCCTGCCTGCAAGTACTGGAGCGCCTCAAGCTCAAGGCCGTCGAGATTCCGGTGCACCCTCGCGAAGGGATGGACCTGGGCGTTCTGGCGCAAACCCTGGAGAAGCACCCGGTCAAGGCGGTCTGGTGCATGACCAACTTCCAGAACCCGGTAGGCGCCAGCATGCCCGAGGCGAAGAAGCAGGCCTTGGTGGAAATGATCACACGCCACCAGGTGCCGCTGATCGAAGACGACGTGTATGCCGAGCTCTATTACGCCCAGCAGGCACCGAAACCGGCCAAGGCCTTCGATACCCAGGGCCTGGTGATGCATTGCGGGTCGTTCGCCAAGAGCCTGGCGCCCGGCTATCGGATCGGCTGGGTGGCCGCCGGGCGCTTCGCGCGCAAGATCGAACGGCTCAAGCTGATGACCTCGCTGTGTGCGTCAATGCCGGCCCAGGCCGCGATCGCGGACTACCTGCAACACGGTGGCTACGACCGCCACCTGCGCAAGCTGCGCTATGCCCTGGAAGGCCAGCAGGCCAACATGCTCGCGGCCATCACCCGCTATTTCCCGACACAGACGCGGGTCAGCCAACCTTCCGGCGGTTATTTTCTGTGGCTGGAGCTGCCTGAACAACTGGACGCGCTGAAATTGTTCCAGCTGGCCCTGGCCCAGGGCATCAGCATCGCCCCGGGGCCGATCTTTTCGGCGACCCAACGCTTTGGCAACTGCATCCGCCTGAATTACGGCGGCCCATGGAACGACAACGCCGAGAATGCCATGCAGACCTTGGGGCGGATCATCCGCTCGTTCTGACACTGCCTAGAATGCCGCATACCGGGCTCAAACCACCAAGCCTCTGGGCCAGAGGAATGGCGCGGAGCCAATACTCCCCTGAGACACGTACCGACTCAGCGCCCGCCGCCGAGGTCGATGAAACTGCCGGTGGAATACGAAGCCTTTTCCGACACCAGCCAGAGAATCGCCTCTGCCACCTCCTGGGGCTGGCCACCCCGGCCCATCGGCAGCCCCGGCTCGAGCTTGGCCACGCGATCGGCATCGCCGGACAGTGCATGGAAGCCGGTATGGATGTAGCCGGGCCGCACGCCATTGACCCGCACGCCCTCGCCCGCCACTTCCTTGGCCAGGCCAAGGGTGAAGGTGTCCAGCGCGCCCTTGGATGCCGCGTAGTCGACGTATTCGTTGGGCGAGCCCAGCCGCGCGGCCACCGAGGAAACGTTGACGATGGCACCACCCTGCCCACCATGGCGGCGCGACATGCGCAGCAAGGCGTGCTTGGCACAGAGCATCGGGCCAACGACATTGGTCTTCATGATTTTCAGCAAGCGGAACTCGGACATGCCCTCGACCCTGCTCTGCTGGCCGATGGTGCCGGCGTTGTTGACCAGTGCGGTGACCGGGCCGAGCTCCTGATCGACGCGCTGGAACAACTGGATCACTTCGTCCTCGACGCTGGCATCGGCACGCACCGCGATGGCCTCGGCGCCCAGTGCGCGCACCTGGGCCAAGATGCTCTCGGCGGCCTGGTCGTCGGCGTGGTAGTTGATGCAGATTCGGTAACCCTGGCGGGCCGCCAGCAGCGCCGTGGCCGCGCCGATGCCGCGGCTGGCACCGGTGATGACGATGACTTTCTCCATGGACCTACCCATCGCTGGTAACGGACCTTCGACAATAGGTGAAAAGCCGGCCCATGGGAATGTGGCTTTTGCCGGCCTGCGCGTCGCGCCCAGCTTGCAGGCCAGCTCACCCCACGTACGAACGGCCTCAGTGCCCGCCCGACCCGGCTGCCGCCTTGGCGGTGAACGGCGGTTTGGCGAACCAGACCAGGAGGATCAGGCCGGCGAACACCCAGGTCATCAGGGTGAAGTAGTCGACCGTGGACATCATGTACGCCTGCCCGTTGAGGATCTGCTCGAGCTTCGCATACCCCTCGGGCCCGGCCCCGCCCAGTTGCTCGAGGGAATGCCGGGTAGCCGGGTCGAACGTGCTGATGTGTTCGCTCAGGTAGGCGTGGTGCTGCTCGGCCCGGCGGATCCAGATCCAGGTCGTCAGGGAGGCTGCGAAGCTGCCGCCCAGGGTCCGCAGGAAAGTCGCCAGCCCAGAGCCATCGGCGATCTGGTGAGGCGGCAGGTCGGAGAGCAGGATGCTCAAGGTCGGCATGAAGAACAGCGCCACGCCGATCCCCATGAACAACTGCACCAGGGCGATGTGCTGGAAATCCACCTCGCTGGTGAACCCGGCGCGCATGAAGCAACTGCCGCCGATGGCAAGGAACGCCAGCCCCGCCAGGACCCGCAGGTCGAAACGGTGTGCGTACTTGCCCACGAATGGCGACATGAGCACTGGCAACAGGCCGATCGGCGCCACTGCCAGGCCTGCCCAGGTGGCGGTATAGCCCATTTGCGTCTGCAACCATTGCGGCAGGATCAGGTTGATCCCGAAAAAGCCCGCGTAACCGCCCACCAACACCATCGTGCCGATTCGGAAATTGCGATGCACGAACAACCGCAGGTTGACCACCGGATGGCGGTCGGTCAGCTCCCAGATGATGAAGATGGCCAGGAATACCACCGAGATCAAACTGCCGATGATGATGAACGACGATTCGAACCAGTCCAGGTCGTTGCCCTTGTCGAGCACCACCTGCAACGCCCCGACCCCGACGATCAGAGTCAGCAGCCCGATGTAGTCCATCGGTTGGCGGCTGGTGACCACTGGACGCGTGCGCATCTGCTGGCGCACCACCGCAGCGGCGAACAGGCCGATCGGCACGTTGATGAAGAAGATCCACGGCCAGCTGTAGCTGTCGGTGATCCAGCCCCCCAATATCGGCCCGGCAATCGGCGCCACCACCGTGACCATGGCCAGCAACGCCAGGGCCATGCCGCGCTTGGCCGGCGGGTACACCGCGATCAGCAAGGTCTGGGTCATCGGGTACAGCGGCCCCGCCACCACGCCCTGCAACACCCGGAAGCCGACCAGTTCCGGCATCGACTGGGCGATACCGCAAAGAAACGACGCCAGCACGAACAGCAAGGTCGCCCAGATGAACAGCTTGACCTCGCCGAACCTTCGGCTCAGCCAACCGGTAAGCGGCAAGGCGATGGCGTTGCTCACCGCGAACGAGGTGATCACCCAGGTGCCCTGCTCGTAGCTCACGCCCAGGTTGCCGGAAATGGTCGGCAAGGCCACGTTGGCGATGGTCGTGTCCAGCACCTGCATGAACGTTGCCAGGGACAACCCGATGGTGGTCAGCAACAGGCTCGGCGGGGTGAACTGGGCAGGCGCTTCCTTGCTCATCGCTGGGCCGTCTTGCCAGCGGCGCTGTTCATGTGGATCAGCCGCGCAATCAGTTCATCGGCCTCGACCAATTGGTGGTCGTACACCTGGGTGGTGAAGCTGGCCTGCTGCGGCGGCTGCTGTGCCAGGGTCGGGCCACTCTGGTCATGCAGGTCGACCTCGGTGATGGTCGACAGGCCGATGCGCAGCGGGTGGTCCTTGAGCTGATCGGGGTTGATGTGGATACGCACGGGCACGCGCTGGACGATCTTGATCCAGTTGCCGGTGGCGTTCTGCGCAGGCAACAGGGCGAAGGCGCTACCGGTACCGGCGCCCAGGCTATCGACCGTGCCGCTGTACTTGACCTCGCCGCCATAGAGGTCGGCGGTGATCTCCACCGGCTGGCCGATACGCATGTCGCGCAGCTGGGTTTCCTTGAAGTTGGCGTCGATCCACACCTGGTCCAGCGGGATCACTGCCATGGTCGCGGTGCCCGGCTGCAGGCGCTGTCCTAGCTGCACGGTGCGCTTGGCCACATATCCGGTGACCGGTGCCACCAGGGTGGTACGGGCGTGGTCGAGATAGGCCTGGCGCAGGTCGGCGGCGGCGGCCATGACCTCAGGGTGCGAGGAAATCTCGGTATCGTCGACCAACGCAGTGCTGGTGTTGAGCTCCTGACGGGCGCTGTTCACCGCCGCCTGGGCGACGGTGAGGTCGTCACGAGCGTGGGAGATTTCCTCGCCGGAGATCGCACCGCTCTCGGCCAGCACCTTGCGCCGGTTGTAGTTCTGCTGCGCCTTCTGCAGTTCGGCCTGGCGGGTCTGCAATTGCGCCTTCAGCGAGTCGACATTGCTGTACAGCCCGCGAACCTGGCGCACGGTCCGCGCCAGCTTGGCCTCGGCGGCCTGCAAGGCCACTTCGCTGTCGGCCGGGTCGAACCGCAGCAGCACCTGGCCGGCGTGCACCAGGTCGCCGTCATCGGCACCGATGCTGGTCACGGTGCCCGCCACCAGCGGGGTGATTTCCACCACGTTGCCGTTGACATAGGCATCGTCGGTACTCACCTGCCAGCGCCCGACCAGGGTGTACCAGGCCCAGGTACAGGCACCGGCAACGACCAGCAGCAACAGCAGGCCGAGCAGCCAGGCCTTGCGCTTGCGTGGCGAGCCCTGTTCGGAAGGATTCGGGGTGTCAGCGGGAGTGGCCATGATAATACCTTGGCTAGTACGTAACAGGGATCAACGATCGCCGAAGCGGCGGATCATCAGCGGGTCGCCGGCGTTCACCAGCAACTTGGTCAACAGGCTTTCGAGGGTGGCGAGCTCCTCGGGTTGCAGTACGCCGACCAGCTCGTTCATTGCCGCCGCACCGATCTCCGGCAGGCGATTGGCCACCCGCCGCCCTTCCTCGGTCAGCGCCAGGCGGACCTGGCGGCGGTCTTCGGCGCAGCGATCACGCAGAACCAGGCCCTTCTGCACCAGGCGGTCGAGCATGCGTGTCATCGAACCGCTGTCCAGGCCCAGGTAGCGGCACAGCTCGGCCGGCGTATCCACCTGGTACTGGGTGACGATGATCAGCACCTTGAACTGCGCGGCGGTGATGCCCTCGGACTCCAGGTGCGAGTCGAGAACACGGTCCTTGAGCAACGCAGCACGCCCCAGCAGCACGCCAATGGCACAGGTTTCGAAGTTTTCCGGGGTGAAGTGAGGCATCGGCAACGACTCGGACAATTGTGTGCAAATATTACTGCCTAGGCAGTGAATGTCAAAGCCTTGATTAGCAAGCTACGCAAATACCTCGCTGGCGGCCGCCGCACGGATTGGAATCACTCCCATTTCCGACGAAAAAACAGCCAACTGATAGTCATTCGCCATTACGACGTTTATCGATACACCCTTGCGAGGTTAGAATGCGCAAAACCCGGAGCCGCAATGAACCACGACCGCCTCAACAACAACCCCGACGATGCCGTCACCGATGCCGCCGCGCAGTGGTGCATGCGCCTGCACGCGGATGACTGCACGGCCGCCGAGCGCGAGGCGTTCGCGCATTGGCTCGCAGCCGATGCCAGGCACCGCGTCGAGTACGAGGCGATGCTGGAGATCTGGGACACCGCCGACCTGTTGCCGCGTACGGCCACGGTGGTCGAGTTCAACCCGCCGCGTGCGGTCGCCCGCGCGCGAAACTGGCGCCCTCTCGCCTCGGCGGCGGCCATCGCCCTGGCGGTCTTGCCCCTGGCTGGCTGGATGGGTTGGGAACAAGGCTGGCTGCCAAACCGTTACCAGCATTTCGAGGCTGGCGGCCAGCCGCAGACCGTGCAGCTGAGCGACGGCAGTATCGTCGAGCTGAACCTCAACACCGCGTTGAGCTTCCTCAACTACAAGGATCAGCGCAAGGTCACCCTCGACCACGGCGAGGCCTTCTTCAAGGTCACGCACGACAGCACGCACCCGTTCATCGTTCACGCCGGCACCGGCCAGACGCGGGTGACCGGTACCCAGTTCAACGTCTGGAAATACCAGGATCAGGTCAAGGTGACGCTGGTGGAAGGCTCGGTGCTGGTCAGCAGCACCGGCAGTGCCGGCGGCTATCGCCTGAGCCCGGGCATGCAGGCCAGCTACCATGCCGGCGACTTCGACCCGCAACTGGCCCAGAGCGACGACGACGGCAATAGCCTGGCCTGGCGCAGCGGCAAGCTGATCCTCGACAATCTCAGCCTCGACCAGGCCCTGCCAGTGATCAACCGCTACCTCGATGCACCGCTGTTGCTGGCCGACGAGGCCACCGGGCGCATTCGCATCAGCGGTGTCTACAACACCCGGGAAGTGGGCCGGCTGGTGGACAACCTGCCCAAGGTGCTACCGGTCTACCTGACCCGCAGCAACGACGGCAGTACCGTGCTCAACCGCATTTCCCCGCCGCCTGGCAAGGGTTGAACCGCTGCCCTACAACACCATCGCCGCCAGCCAGCCGAACGCCAGCAGCGGCAGGTTGTAATGGATGAAGGTCGGCACCACGGTGTCCCAGATGTGATGATGCTGCCCATCGACATTGAGCCCCGAGGTTGGCCCCAAGGTCGAGTCCGAAGCCGGTGAGCCGGCGTCCCCCAAGGCACCGGCGGTGCCGACGATGCACACCGTGGCCAGCGGGTCGAAGCCCAGTTGCACGCACAATGGCACGAAGATGGCGGCGAGGATCGGTACCGTCGAGAACGAAGAGCCGATGCCCATGGTAACCAGTAGCCCCACCAGCAGCATCAACAAGGCACCGACGGCCTGGCTGTGGCCGATCCACCGCGCTGCAGCCTCGACCAGGCTGTTGACCTCGCCGGTGGCTTTCATCACATCGGCGAAGCCGGAGGCGGCGATCATGATGAAGCCGATCATGGCCATCATCTTCATGCCTTCGGTGAACAGGTCGTCGGTGTCCTTCCAGCGCACGATGCCCGACAGCGAGAACACCAGAAACCCAACCATGGCGCCGACGATCATCGAGCCCAGCCACAGCTGGATGATGAACGCCAGGGCAATGGCCAGGCCGGCCACCAGGAGGGTCAGTGGGTTGTATGCCACGCTCACCTGCTCGACCTGCTCGATGCGGGCCAGGTCGTAGTCACGCTTGCGGCGGTAGCTGACGAATACTGCCAGCAACAGGCCGGCGAGCATGCCGGCCGCCGGGATGGCCATGGCGTGGGTGACATTGACCCCACTGATGTCGACTCCGGCACGGGCGACGTTGGCCAGCAGGATCTGGTTGAGGAAGATGTTACCGAAGCCCACCGGCAGGAACATGTACGGGGTGATCAGGCCGAAGGTGATCACGCAGGCCACCAGCCGCCGGTCGATGCGCAGGCGCGTCAGCACATACAGCAGCGGCGGCACCAGCAGCGGGATGAAGGCGATATGGATGGGCAGGACGTTCTGTGATGCAACGGCCACCACCAGCAGCAGGCCGATCAGCAACCATTTGACCCTGCCTCCCTCGGCATGGCCCTGGCGATCGATCATCTCCAGGGCGCGGTCGGCCAGCGCATGGGCCAGGCCGGATTTGGCGATGGCCACGGCGAAGGCGCCGAGCAAGGCGTAGGATAGCGCCACCGTAGCGCCGCCGCCGAGACCGCCATTGAAGGCCTTGAGCGTGCCCTCGATCCCCAATCCGCCCACCAGCCCACCGACCAGGGCGCCGATGATCAAAGCGATGACCACATGCACGCGTGAGAGGCTGAGGACCAGCATGATGCCGACGGCGGCGATCACTGCATTCATGGTTTGGCTTTCCTTGTTGCGACAGAAAAAAAGCGCGCACTCTGCAGGAGTGGGGGGTGGATGTCAAAGTAGCTGAGCGTGGCCGTGAAGCGGCGGCGCCCCTTGTGATTACTTAAAGTTAAAAAAAGCCCAGCCAAACACCAGCCAGGTGAAGCCTATCAGATTCAGCCAGAACGCAACCGATAGTCTTCGTTTTAAGTTTGCGGGGAACGCTTCCAATTCAGCCGTATCGATTGTTCCCGTGCATGAAATCAACCAAGGAAACCCCACGTAACCACTTATCGTGCAGACAACCAACCAACGCCACTTAAAACCTCCATCGCCCCAAGCGCTTTTGATAGATTCCAAATAAACATTACTGGTAATAGCCGAACACGCAACATCGTAGTCCTTTGTAAGCGTCGTATAGGCAGTCATCATAAACGCGGAAGTGGTCAAGATGAACGGTGTGATGAGGACAAATAGTTTAGCAGTCACTGACCATTGCGAAATATCAATCATTGGTGGCCTCGTAGAGCGTTTCGCCTGTCCACTCCCCGACTGCAGCACCAGCGTTACTACCTGCGAAGCCAGCTCCCCCCACCAAAACAATTCCGCACATCGGCGCCGCCAACCCCCTTGTGCCGATCGTCAACACGCTACACAAAGTACCCGATACAAGTGATGTGAGCGCTGCACCGGCACTCGCCCCTGCAACTCCGCCTGTAAAATTTCCCGCTTCGGTCAAGCGTATTTTCTTGCATTCTTCAGTCTCACCATAACGGCAAACTTCCTGCACCTTCAAATAAGACGACGCGCCACCCAGGCCAACAGCAGCGTAACCTCCATACTTGATATACTTACCGAGCTTAGCAACTCTCTCCAAGTGTGTGGCGTAGCCAGGAATCTGCCCCGGCGCACCGGCTTTGCTCCAATGGTGAACAAGGCTTTTGGTAGAAATATTCAAACTCTTTCTGAGTCGCTCGTAGCTTCCGAGATTCAATCGCTTGTTGAGGAATGCCGATCTCAGCTGTTTGTCCAGCGTCGCTAACAATTCACGTCGCTGAGCGAAGAACCCAGCACTATTCAGATGACCATGCTGCCGAAACTCCCGCTGATGCAGTTGCTCTATCTTCTTCAACGTCTCTTGGACCTGTTTAAGCCCCTGTTCCAGCCCATCCTTCCCCACACCCATTGACTGACTGGCATCACTGAGCAACCCGGCAATCTCCGCCTGGTGCCGCATCATGAAATCGGATTCGGCAAAATCGAGGGCAGCCAGGGCACGCCGTGCGTGCTCGGCAGCCGCCATCAGTTCACCCTCCTCGCGGGTGCAGGCATCTCCGTAGTCCGGGTCACCGATGACGAAGATCTCCCCAGCCTTGAAGCCATGTTCGAATGTGGGGTTCAGACGCCGCAGATACGAAATCGGCAGGGTGGAGTCGTATTCTGCGAGCTCCAGCAATACGTGCTGGAACGACATGCTCCGAGGCACTATGTAGAAACCTGGTTGCACAATACCGCGTGCCGATTCCATTCGCGCCAACGGGAGCTCGGGGCTCAGGCTGCCGCTGCCTGCCGCCAGCTGGTTAGAGCGGGCGACAATCGGCTGCCTGGCTGGAGGCATTTCACCCAGTGGCGCGACGACCCGATTGGTGCCCTCTGGGCAGCCGCAATTCACCAGGGCGCCATCAACGGCCACTGGCTGGCCATCGGAAATGAAATGCCATACCCCTTCCGCGACCCTGCCTTCCAGCCCGCATAACGGACAAGGGGTGGTCAGGTCTCCCTGCCTCAGTACCAGACGCCCCTCACAGATGTATCCCTCTCCTGTGGCGATGCAGACGGCCCCTGTGGTGGTGTGGTCACCGTCTACTGCCTGACCCAGACCGTCTATGTTGACGCGCATTGGCATGTTCCCTTTGCATGGATGGATGCCGGGAACCTAGCAGTTGCAGTGGGGTATTTAGTGCGGCGAACAGCAATTAGGAGTAGTCCTACAAATCATAAGGAACTGTCTTTCAGAACGAGGCGGATTTGAGGGCCTCTTCGCGGGTAAACCCGCTCCTACAGGTACACCGCCGAACTCGGAAACTCAGGAAATCCTGTAGGAGCGGGTTTACCCGCGAAGGGGCCAGCGAGGCAGCAAAATTAATACGTACGTACCAATAAAGTAGCCACCGCCGCCGCCGATACACAGGCAAGCCACCTTCCAATTCCAAGGGTCCACCCCATGCCTCTGCGCCAACTTTCCATCCAATGGAAGATCACGCTGCTCGCCGGCCTCTGCCTGGCCGGTATCGTCACCCTGCTCGTCGGCCTTTCGCTGTACCGCATGGACCACAGCTCCGACTTGGTCAAGGCGAGCAGTTCGCAGATGCTTTCCGAAGCAGCCCAGTCACGGATCGAGTCGCAAGGCCAGGTGCAGGCGCTGAACATCCGTCGCCAGTTCATGGATGCCTACCAGTACGGGGCTGGTTTCGCCCGGCAGGTGCTGTTCCTGCGCGAACAGGCGGAGAAACGCTTCATCGATGCCTTCGACCTGCGCGAGGACATGACTCGCCAGGTGCACGCCGCCCTGCAAGCCAACCCGGAGCTGCTTGGCCTGTCGCTGACCTTCGAGCGCAATGCCCTGGACAACAAAGACAGCCTGTTCGCCAACCAGGAAGCGCTTGGCAGCAACGAGACCGGTCGCTTCGCCCTGTATTGGTCGCAGCCTCACGCCGGCAAGCTGACCGCCATGGCGCTGCCCGAGCGCGACATGGCCAACACCGAGATCGGCGCGGGCGATCAACCTGCCAACGCCTGGTGGGCCTGCCCACGCGAGACCGCCAAGGTGTGCGTCACAGAGCCGTATTTCTACGACATCGAGGGCCAACGCGTACTGATGACCAGCATCGCGTTCCCGCTGGTAGCCGAGGGCAAGGTCATCGCCGTGCTCTCGGTCGACATCAATCTCAATAGTCTGCAGGCCTTGAGCCAGGAAGCCAGCCGCGGGTTGTACGAAGGCCGCACCACGGTGAGCATTCTCAGCCCGGCGGGCCTGCTTGCCGGCTACAGTGCCGATGCCAGCAAGCTGGCCCAACGCTTGGAACAGGTCGACCCGCGGCAGGGGGCCGAGCTGGTGCGCAAACTGGCCGAGGGCAAGCTGAGCATCACTCACGATCAGCAGCGGATGAAAGTGCTGGGCGCCTTCTCGCCGATCCCGGGCAGCAAGCCTTGGGGGGTGTTGCTGGATGTTCCGGAGGATGCCCTCACCGGCCCGGCCGACGCCCTCAAGCACGAACTCGATGAGCTGAACACCAGCGGCACCCTGCTCGAACTGGGCCTGGGCCTGGCTGCGGCGGTGCTCGGCCTGCTGATGATCTGGCTGATGGCCCGCGGCGTGACCCGGCCGATCCTCGGTGTGGCCGCCATGCTCAAGGACATCGCCAGCGGCGAAGGCGACCTGACCCGCCGCCTCGACTACACCAAGCAGGACGAACTGGGCGAGCTGGCCAGCTGGTTCAACCGCTTCCTCGACAAGCTGCAACCGACCATCGCCGAGGTCAAGCGTTCGGTACAGGATGCCCGTGGCACCGCCGACCGCTCATCGGCCATCGCCACCGAGACCAGCGCCGGCATGGAGCAGCAGTACCGTCAGGTCGACCAGGTGGCCACGGCGTCCAACGAGATGAGCGCCACCGCCCAGGACGTCGCCCGCAGTGCCGCTCAAGCCGCCCAGGCAGCCCGTGAAGCCGACCAGGCGACCCGCGAAGGCCTGGCGGTGATAGAACGCACCACCCGCAGCATCGACAGCCTGGCTGCGGAAATGGCCAATGCCATGGCCGAGGTGGAGGGCCTGGCGCACAACAGCGAGCGCATCGGCTCGGTGCTCGAGGTGATCCGCTCGATCGCCGAGCAGACCAACCTGCTGGCCCTCAACGCCGCCATCGAGGCGGCCCGTGCCGGTGAAGCCGGGCGCGGCTTCGCCGTGGTCGCCGACGAGGTGCGCAACCTGGCACGCCGCACCCAGGAATCGGTGGAGGAAACCCGCCAGGTCATCGAGACCCTGCAGAGCGGTACCCGCGAAGTGGTCGACGCGATGGACAACAGCCACCGCCAGGCCCAAGGCGGCGTCGAGCAGGTCGGCCAGGCGGTTAGCGCATTGCAGCGCATCGGCCAGGCCGTGACGGTGATCACCGACATGAACCTGCAGATCGCTTCGGCCGCCGAGGAGCAGAGCGCGGTGGCCGAGGAGATCAACAACAATGTCGCAACCATCCGCGATGTCACCGAGTCGCTGTCGGGCCAGGCCAACGAGTCGGCACGCGTCAGCCAGTCGCTGAACAGCCTGGCCAACCAACAGCAGGCGCTGATGGACCAGTTCCGCGTCTGATGCGTCCCGCGGGGCCCGCGCGGCCCCGCAACCCTCGTCGTCTACACTTTTTCGGACCGCAAGGATCCGCAAGCGACGAGGGCTCATGAAAACGATTCCCACCCTGCTGGCCGGCCTGCTGCTGGGCGTCGGCCTGGCCAGCACCGACACCGCCGCCTCGAAAGACCCAGCTGCCCCCATCCACTTCGGCGCCATCGGCTGGGAAAGCGGCGCCTTCACCACTGAAATCCTGCGCTTGATCGCCGAGCACGGCTACGGCTATGCAACCGACACTCTCCCCGGCAGCACCGTGAGCATGGAAGTCGCCCTCGCGCGCAACGATCTGCAAGTCATTGCCGAGGAATGGGCCGGACGCAGCCCCGCCTGGGTCAAGGCCGAGCAGGCCGGCCAGGTGTTCGCCCTGGGCGACACGGTGAAAAACGCCGAGGAAGGCTGGTGGGTGCCTACCTATGTGATCAAGGGCGACCCCGCCCGTGGCCTCAAGCCGCTTGCGCCCGAGCTGCGCAGCGTCGATGACCTCAAGCGCTACCCACAGGTGTTCCGTGACCCCGAATCGCCTGACAGGGGCCGCTTTCTCAACAGCCCGAGCGGCTGGACCTCGGAAACGGTCAACAGCCAGAAACTCAAGGCCTACGGGCTCGACGGCCTGTACAACAACTTTCGCAGCGGTTCCGGCGCCGCGCTGGATGCCGAGATCGCCTCCTCCATCCGCCGCGGCCAGCCGGTGCTGTTCTACTACTGGAGCCCTTCACCGTTGATCGGCCGCTACGACCTGATGCGCCTGGCAGAGCCTGCCTATGATGCCAAAGCCTGGGCCACCCTGATGGATGCCAGAAACCCGAACCCGCAGGGCAGCCAATCGCTGCCGGCAAAACTGTCGATCGGCGTGTCCAAGGCGTTTCGCGAGGGCTACCCAGACCTGGTGGCCGTGTTCGAGAACGTCGACCTGCCCATCGATCGCCTGAACAAGGCGTTGGCACAGATGAACGAAACCCGCCAACCACCGCGAGAAGCCGCGAAGGCCTTCCTGCGTGCCAACCCGGACGTGTGGAAGCCCTGGCTGCCGGCCGAGCACGCGGCCAAGGTGGAGGCCGGCCTATGAGTGGCGGCTTCCCCGAAGCCTTCACGTTGTCGTTTGCCGACACCATCAATGGCTGGGTCGACTGGCTGGTCGTGCACTATGGCGACCAGCTGCGCAGTGTCTCCGATCGGTTGCTGGCACTGCTGGTAGGCCTGGAAAACCTGCTGCGCCTGCTGCCCTGGTGGCTGCTGTTGCTGCTGGTCGGGCTGCTGGCCTGGCATGCCAGCCGCAGCCTCTTGCGCAGCATCGGGCTGGTCGCCTTGCTGGGATTCATCGGCACGCTCGGGCTGTGGGACAAGCTGTTGCAGACCTTGGCCCTGGTACTGGTGAGCACGGGTTTGTGCGTGCTGGTGGGCGTGCCACTGGGCATTCTCCTGGCCACCCGCCCGCTGGCCCGGCGCCTGGTGCTGCCGGTGCTGGACGTCATGCAGACCTTGCCGGCGTTCGTCTACCTGATCCCGGTGCTGATGCTGTTTGGCCTGGGCAAGGTGCCGGCGGTTTTCGCCACGCTCATCTACGCCCTGCCGCCACTGGTACGGCTGACCGAACTGGGCCTTGGGCAAATCGACCCATCACTGCTCAAGGCCGCCCACGGCCTTGGCGCCAATCGCTGGCAGCGCCTGCGCCGGGTAGCCTTGCCCCTGGCGTTGCCAAGTATCATGGCTGGGCTCAACCAGTCGGTGATGATGGCGCTGTCGATGGTGGTGGTGGCATCGATGATTGGCGCCCGCGGCCTGGGCGAAGATGTGCTGGCCGGCATCCAGACGCTCAACGTCGGCCAGGGCGTGGAGGCTGGGCTGGCGATCGTCGCGCTGGCCATGGTCATCGACCGCATCAGCCAGGCCTATGGCCGCACGCGGCACTGAGTCGTCAATCATGCCCGGGCAGGCCAAGTCGATTGCGTTTGGCTAGACTGTGATTCAGCCCACAGTTCGAGAGCTCGACCATGCGCCTGACGGGGATGGTGATCGGCTTGACCGCAGCCTTGCTGGCTACCCCCCTGGCCGCCGCCGAGACGGCCAAGGCGGCTGTCGCCGAAGACAAGGCCGAGGCCCTCGAGGAAAAGGTGGTGGAAGACGCCGCGCCACCCAAGCCGCGGGAAAAACTGACCACGGGCGAGGTGCACGCCGTGGACCCGGCTGGCCAGTCGCCGCTGGATGACAGCATCACCTGCCTGGCCCGGACCATCTACTGGGAAGCCAAGGGCGCCGACGACAAGGACATGGGCGCGGTGGCCAGCGTGGTGCTCAATCGGCTGGGGCACGACGGTTTCCCCGACACGGTCTGTGGTGTGGTCAAACAAGGCGTCGAGACCCGCGCGTGCCAATTTTCCTGGTGGTGCGACGGTCGCCCCGATCAGGTCGAGGAACCTCAGCGGTACGACATCGCCAAGGAGATCGCGCGCAAAGCGCTCAACCAGCAACTCAAGGACCCCACCGGGGGCGCCCTCTACTTCCACGACCGTCAGGTCCACCCGGACTGGACCAGGGCCTACCGCAAGACCGCCGAGACCCGCCACTTCATTTTCTACAAGCCGAACCAGGCCCTCGCCCGCTGATCCGCAACGCCAACGGAACAGCCAACCCCAGGCATGGTCGATGAAACAAGGCAGTGCGCCAGATAGCAACAAGAATGATTCAAAAAATGTCGCACTTTTCCTACCCTGGGTGGTCTACTCATGCTTTTGCCGCCAACACCCTTTGCCGGCCTTTCTTTTGCTTTGCACATGACCGGGGCCAAAAGCCACGGGCTTGTGTAGGATGAGCAGCGCACACCACGACGCTGCCAGTCATAGGGAGATCCACATGCGCGTCCTGTCATCCGTTGCCGCCTTGTCGGCAGGGCTGGTCGTCTCGACCGCGGCCCTGGCCATTACCGGCGAAGAGGCGCAACTGATCGATTCGATCAACGTCTACCGCAGCCAGGCCCAGCCCTGCGGCGGCGAAGCGTCGCTGGAACTGCCCCCGCTCAACAGTGACACCCGACTGGCCCTGTCGCCAGAGGGCACCCGTGACCTGCAGCAGGCCATGACCCGCGCCGCGTACCCGATGGTCAACGTCCAGGCCATCAGCCTGTCCGGCCCTCGCGACGCCCGCGCGGCCATGCATGCCATCGAGGAAAGCTTCTGCCAGGTGGTGCTCGACCCGCAATTCGTCGATATCGGCGTCAGCCAGGAAGGCCGCGACTGGCGCATCGTGCTGGCCCGCCCGCTGCTCAGCGGGCGCCTGGGCGACTGGCAGGCCGAGGGGCAGAAAGTGCTGCAAGAGGTCAACGCCGCACGCAAGGTCCCACGCCAATGCGGTGGCCAGCCGTTCGCCGCCGCCCCGGCCCTGACCTGGAACACCACCCTGGCCGGCGTGGCGGCCAACCACACCCGGGCCATGGCGAACCAGAACTTCTTCGACCATATCGACCACGACAACCGCACGCCGGGTGATCGCGCCGAGCTGGCCGGCTACCTGTACCAGCAGATCGGCGAGAACATCGCCGCCGGCCGCGACACCGCGCGCAAGGTGGTCGATGGCTGGCTGGCCAGCCCAGGCCACTGCGCCACCCTGATGAATCCTGATTACCGGGAAATGGGCGCTGCCTACGCAACCGACCCGAAAAGCGACGCAGGTATCTATTGGACCGGCCTGTTCGGTACGCCACAATGACCACGCCGGGCACTCGCCCGGTCTTCATTGGCCGTACATGACCGCAAAGGGCTGACCGCACATGGCACTCGACACCTGGCTCATCTACCTGCTCGCCAGCATTGGCTTGTCCCTCACCCCAGGCCCCAACAGCTTGCTGGCCCTGACCCACGGCGCGATCTACGGGGCGCGGCGCACGCTGTTCACCATCGCGGGCGGGATGATCGGCTTCAGTGCCCTGATCGCCCTGGCCATGTTCGGCCTGACCGCCCTGCTGCAAACCAGCGCCTCGGTGCTGACCGTCCTCAAGTGGGTGGGCGGCGCCTACCTGGTGTGGCTCGGTATCCAGCTGTGGCGCAGCCCCGCCCTGCACCTGGAAAGCACCGCGCAGGCGGCCCAGTTGAGCAATGCCGGGCTGCTACGCCAGGGCCTGCTGTCGGCCATGGCCAACCCCAAGGTCCTGCTGTTCTACGGTGCGTTCCTGCCACAGTTCATCGACCCGCAACGCGGCCTGCTGGTGCAGTTCGTGGTAATGGCGGCGACCTTCGCCGGCGTGGAATGCCTGGTCGAGTACCTGCTGGCACGCATGGCCTTCCGTATCCGGCCCTGGCTGGCCCGAGGTGGCAAGCGCTTCAACCGCTGCTGCGGCAGTCTTTTCGCGCTGATCGGGGTGGCGCTGCCGCTGGGGCGCTGAGCCTGCGGGAAGATGCTGGCCTTGTGCTCAGGCATCCGCCGAGGCAGGGTCAGCGCCAGCAGCAGGATGATCCCGAGCATGATCGCCGCCGCACCTATGCCCAGTATCCAAATCAGAGAACGGTCCTACAATCAGCGTGGACGGTCAAGGAGCGCGGCCGAGGGGCAACGCGTCCATAGTGGAATACCACCTTCCTAGTGAGCTTCCCAATGACACCCACCAACTTGCTGACTCCCCACCCCACCCGCGATCCCGCAGCCGCCGAATGGATCGACACCCTGCTGCAACGCCCCGGCCTGCGCATCGAGCGCATCATCTCTCATGGCCAGGCCAGTCCGCCCGGACTCTGGTACGACCAGCCCGAAGGCGAATGGATCCTCCTGCTCAGCGGCAGCGCTGGCCTGCGTTTCGACGGGGCCGAACACACCTGCCTGTTGGTCGCCGGTGATTGCCTCGACATCCCTGCCCACTGCCGTCATCGCGTCGAGTGGACTGCCCAGGATACCCCGACCGTGTGGCTGGCAGTGTTCTATGGCGGCGAAGCCCCCGACGCCTGAAACGCCTTCAACCACACGGTCCTCGGCCATCGAGTACGGCGATGGCCGCGCGGTCCATGGTCACTGCCGGCTACAGATTCTGACCACGCCGGGCCTGCATGTCGCTTGCCAGCAGACAGCGAGCCCTGTGATAGACAAAAGTCTAAGTCGTCCCACATACGCAATTGAATCCGTTCATGAACAAACGTGCATTTTTAGCCGCTTGATCTAGAGTTTTCAGTGCCTCTTGGTAAGTTCAACTCTGCGACAATCAGCCTCACAAGATTATGTACCAACTTGTTAATTAGCTTGCTAAGAGCTTAAACTGCGCCGATTCCACCTGCTGAGATTCCTGGCATGAACGAAACACAGCGCGCCTCTGGCGCCACCACTTTCATCCTGGCCGGCCTGGGCGTGATCATCGCCCTGCTTGGCCTTCTCCTCGCCGCCGGCGGCATCAAGCTCGCTGGCCTGGGCGGTTCCTGGTACTTCCTGATCGGCGGCCTGGCCATGGCCATTGCCGGCGTGCTGATTGCCCGACGCAAGCGTGCCGGGGCGTGGCTGTATGGCGTGTTCCTGCTCGGCACCGTCATCTGGGCACTGATCGACGCAGGTCTGGTGTTCTGGCCGCTGTTCTCGCGCCTGTTCATGTTCGCCGCCATCGGCATGGTCGTGGCCCTGGTCTACCCAATGCTGGCGCGTGCCAGCGGTGGCAGTGCCGGCCGTGGCGCCTATGGTCTGGCCGGTGTGCTGGCCGTGGCGCTGGTGATCGCCGCCGGCAACATGTTCGTCGCACACCCGAGCGTCGCGCCCAACGGCAAGGGCCCAGGCATGACCCCGGTCGAAGCCGGCAAGCAGCAAAAGGACTGGGCCCACTACGGCAACACCGAAGGTGGCAGCCGCTTCGCCGCGCTCGATCAGATCAACCGCGACAACGTCGACAAGCTCAAGGTGGCCTGGACCTACCACACCGGTGATGTCGCCATCAGTGACGGCAACGGTGCCGAAGACCAGCTGACCCCCCTGCAGATCGGCAGCAAGGTGTTCATCTGCACCCCGCACAACAACCTCATCGCCCTCGATGCCGACACCGGCAAGGAGCTGTGGAAGAACGAGATCAACGCCCAGTCCAAGGTCTGGCAGCGTTGCCGCGGCATGGCCTACTTCGACGCCACCACCGCCATTGCCCAGCCGACCCAGCCGAACAGCTCGCCGATCACCGGCGGTAGCGTGGCGGCCGGTGCCAACTGCCAGCGTCGCCTGCTGACCAACACCATCGACGGCCGCCTGATCGCCGTCGACGCGGACAACGGCGAGTTCTGCCAGGGCTTTGGCAACAATGGCCAAGTCGACCTCAAGGCGGGCCTGGGTGACGTACCCGACTCCTACTACCAGCTGTCTTCCGCGCCATTGATGGCCGGCACCACCGTGGTGGTCGGCGGCCGTGTCGCCGACAACGTCCAGACCGACATGCCAGGCGGTGTGATTCGTGGTTTCGATGTGATCACGGGGGCCATGAAATGGGCCTTCGACCCGGGCAACCCGGAAGACCGCAAAGCGCCAACCGACGGCAGCACCTATGTGCGCAGCACCCCCAATAGCTGGGCGCCGATGTCCTACGATCCGGACATGAACACCGTATTCCTGCCGATGGGCTCATCGTCCACCGACATCTATGGTGTCGAACGCAGCCAGCTCGACCACACCTACGGTGCCTCGGTACTGGCCCTGGACGCTACCACCGGCAACCAGAAGTGGGTGTTCCAGACCGTGCACAACGATCTCTGGGACTTCGACCTGCCCATGCAGCCGAGCCTGATCGACTTCACCAAGGACGACGGCAAGACCGTGCCTGCGGTAGTGATCGGCACCAAGGCCGGGCAGATCTACGTGCTCGACCGCGCCACCGGCAAGCCACTGACCCAGGTCGACGAGGTTCCGGTCAAGCCAAGCAATATCCCCAACGAGCCTTACTCCCCGACCCAGCCGAAATCGGTGGGCATGCCGCAGATCGGGGCGCAAACCCTGACCGAGTCGGACATGTGGGGCGCCACCCCGTACGATCAGTTGCTGTGCCGCATCGACTTCAAGAAGATGCGCTACGACGGCCTGTACACAGCGCCGGGCTCGGACCTGTCGTTGAGCTTCCCGGGTTCGCTGGGCGGCATGAACTGGGGCAGCATCTCCACTGACCCGGTACACGGCTTCATTTTCGTCAATGACATGCGCCTGGGCCTGTGGATCCAGATGATCCCGTCGCAGAACAAGGGTGACGCCGCCTCCGGTGGCGAGGCGCTGAATACCGGCATGGGCGCCGTGCCGCTCAAGGGCACGCCTTATGCCGTGAACAAGAACCGCTTCCTGTCGGTCGCCGGTATTCCTTGCCAGGCACCGCCATTCGGTACCCTGACCGCCGTCGACATGAAGACCCGCCAGATCGCCTGGCAGGTGCCGGTCGGTACCGTCGAAGACACCGGTCCACTGGGCATCCGCATGCACCTGCCGATCAAGATCGGCCTGCCGACCCTCGGCGGCACCCTGTCCACCCAAGGCGGCCTGGTATTCATCGCCGGCACCCAGGACTTCTACCTGCGCGCCTACGACAGCAGCAACGGTAACGAAATCTGGAAAGCCCGCCTGCCCGTCGGTAGCCAGGGTGGCCCGATGACCTACGTTTCGCCGAAGACCGGCAAACAGTATGTAGTGATCACCGCCGGCGGTGCGCGCCAGTCGACTGATCGTGGCGACTACGTGATTTCTTACGCTCTGCCGTAATACCGCGTCGCTCCGTTGGCGGGTGAACCCGCTCCCACAGGATCTACACTGCCCATGCTGATGGCGCAGTTCCTGTGGGGGCGGGTTCACCCGCGAACAGCCCCCAAGAACAACACGAGACATAGCAATGCCATCCGCTATCCGCATCACCCCTACCCTGCTGCTGGCCCTTGCCAGCACTTCTGCCCTGGCCGACGGCGACCTCATGAACCGCAGCACCATGACCGGTGACTGGGGCGGCCTGCGCCATCAGCTCGAAGAAGACGGCGTCAAGTTCACTGGCGACTACAGCGGTGAAACCGCCTACAACGCCCACGGCGGCTTGCACCGCTCGGCGCGCTATTCACAGAACCTCAAGCTTGGCGTGCAGTTCGACCTGTCGAAACTGTATGGCCTGGAGAACGGCGGCAAGGTCCAGCTGACCATCAACGACCGGCGCGGCAACAGCGCCTCCGAAGACCTGGTCGGCAACCGCCTGCCGATCCAGGAAAACTACGGTGGCCTCTACACCCGCCTGACCGAACTGAGCTACGAGCGCACCCTGTTCACCCCGGCGCTCAACGTCAAGCTTGGCTACATGGCCATGGGCAACGACCTCGGCGGCCTCGACAGCGGCATCCTGTGCAACTTCATGAACGCCGGGTTCTGCGGTCACCCGCTGAACATGTCCGGCGGCAGTGGCTGGACCAACTACCCCAACGCCCACTTGGGCGTGCGCGTGAAGTACGATCTTTCGCCGTCCTGGCAACTGCGCGTGGCAGCGTTCAACGTCGACCCCGAGAGCAACGGCAACTCCAGCCGCGCGTGGCACCTGGGGCCCAAGCACACCACCGGTACCGTGGTACCTGTGGAGCTGGTGTACAAGCTGCAGGGCGAGCTGCCGGGCGAGTACAAGCTGGGCTACTACTACGACAGCTCCGACGTGAAGCGCATCGGCAGCGACAAGCAAGTGTCCGGCCGCAGTGGCCACTACCTGTTGGTCGACCAGGCGGTGTGGAGCGACGATGCCTCGCCAGGTCGCAGCCTGCATGCCTTTGGCCAGTACTCGGCATCGAGCGAGGCGGCCTCGCCGTTCACCAAGTGGTACGGCGCTGGCGTGGTCCTGTACAAACCATTCGAAGGTCGCCCGCGCGATACCCTGGCCCTGGGCTATGGCCGCGCCGTGCCAAATCCACGCAGCCGTGACCTGCTGGAAGACGCCGCGCTCAATGCCGGCGAGCAGTTCCCCAACATCGACAGCGCCGAGCAGCTGATCGAACTGAGCTATGGCTACCAGGCCACACCGTGGCTGAACCTGCGCCCTGATGTGCAATACATCATCGAGCCGGGAGCCTTCTCCGGCCAGGACATCGACAATGCCCTGGTGGTCGGCCTGCAAGTCAAGGCCACCTTCTGACATCCGCAGGGCCGCGGTGCGGCCCTATCGCGGGCAACCGGTTCCTGCAGGGGCCGGTACCACCAAAACGCAAACTGGCAGCTGCCCCGCCCTCGGTCTTTACTGAACCCTTCTAATCTGGGGAAACACGACCGATGAGCAGCGCAACGGAAAGCAAACTCAATGTCTGGTCGCTCACCGCTCTGGTGGTGGGCTCGATGGTCGGTGCCGGGATCTTCTCCTTGCCGGCCACTTTCGGCCGCGCCACCGGCGGGCTCGGCGCGATCATCGCCTGGTGCATCGCTGGCGCCGGCATGCTCATGCTGGCATTCGTCTTCCAGACCCTGGCGCGTCGCAGGCCCGACCTGGACTCCGGCATCTACGCCTACGCCAATGCCGGCTTCGGCAGCTATCTGGGCTTCGCCTCGGCATTCGGCTTCTGGGCGGGCACCTGCATCGGCAACGTGTCCTATTTCATTCTGATCAAATCGACCCTCGGGGCGTTCTTCCCGGTGTTCGGTGATGGCAACACCGTGGTGGCCATTGCCGTGTCGTCGGTGCTGCTGTGGGGCTTTCACTTCCTGGTGCTGCGCGGCGTGCAGGGGGCGGCGGTGATCAATACCATCGCGACGGTGGCCAAGATGATCCCGATCCTGGTGTTCATCGTGGTCATCATCGCCGCCTTCGACAGCGACCTGTTCAGCCAGAACTTCTGGGGCAGCGCGGCCGCCGGCCCGGCGGCCGACCTTGCGCATCTGGACGACTACGGCCGGGTCGGCCATGCCGCCGTGGACATGGTTGCACCGAGCGAATCACTGTTCGACCAGGTGCGCAGCACCATGCTGGTCACGGTCTTCGTATTTCTCGGTATCGAAGGCGCCAGCGTCTATTCGCGTTATGCGCGCAATCGCCGCGACGTGGGCATCGCTACGGTGCTGGGCTTCATCGGTGTACTGTGCCTGCTGGTGCTGATCACCCTGCTCAGCTATGGCGTGATGCTGCGCCCGGAACTCGCCGGCCTGCGCCAGCCATCGATGGCGGGCGTGCTGGAAGCCATTGTCGGCCGCTGGGGCGCGATCTTCATCAGCATCGGGCTGATCATCTCGGTACTCGGCGCCTATCTGTCGTGGACCCTGCTGGCGGCCGAAGTGCTTTACTCTGCGGCCCACGACCAGGCCATGCCGACCTTCCTCACCCAGGAGAACGACCATCGGGTGCCGTCCTCGGCGCTATGGCTGACCACCTTGTTCGTCCAGCTGTTCCTGCTGCTCACCTGGTTCACCGAGTACGCCTTCACCCTTGCCCTGGAGCTCACCAGCTCGCTGACGCTGATCCCCTACCTGCTGGTTGCGGCCTATGGGCTGAAGTTGGCTGCAAACCGCGAAACCTACGAAAACGCACCCGGCGAGCGCAGCAAGGACCTGCTGATCGCCTTGCTGGCCACAGCCTACGCGGCACTGATGGTCTGGGCCGGCGGGCTGAAGTACCTGCTGCTGTCGGCACTGATCTACGGGCCAGGCACGCTGCTGTATATCAAGGCGCGCCGCGAACGGCAGCGCCAGGTGTTCAATGGCTTCGAGCGGGTGGTGTTCGGCGTGGTGCTGCTGGGCGCCCTGATCGCGCTGTATGGCCTGGTCAGCGGCGCGATCGGGATCTGACTGACGCGCGCCGCTCAGGCGCCCCGGAGGCAACCCGTCTCGCTGGTGAAATGGGCCAGAACGTCTTTACTTGTTGAGTAAGGTCTCCAGGAAGGTGTGCGCCTATGAAGATCGTAGTCACCAGTATCCTCGTCGACGACCAGGCCAAGGCCCTGGCTTTCTACCACTACGTGCTCGGTTTCGAGCCAAAGCATGATATCGCCATGGGCCAGCATCGCTGGCTGACCCTCACCTCACCCAAGGACCCTGACGGCGTCGAACTGCTGCTCGAGCCCGATGCGCACCCTGCGGCAAGGACCTACAAGGCAGCCTTGAAGCACGACGGCATACCAGCCGCCTCGTTTGGCGTGCGCGACATTCAGGCGGAGTACACGCGGCTGTGCAAGGCGGGCGTGAGGTTCACAAAGGAGCCCACCGCCCTTGGCCCGGTGACGATCGCAGTGTTCGACGACACCTGCGGCAACCTGATCCAGATCGCCCAGAAGCACTGAACATCGGCCTGTGGCAGGCCGCGGTTCGGTTCGCTACATTTGCAGCTGTTACCCGTGCGCCACGACAAGGAAAACAAATGCGCCACGAATTCAGCGAAGTCCTCAACGACCTGGTCGACTATTTCCTGCTTGGCGACATTCAGTTGCTCGACCACTTCAAGCACGAACATCACCTCCCCGACGACCTGGCCACCGAGTTCACCCATACCGACAGTGGTGACCGCGCGGTGCGCGAGGGTGTGGTGGTGCCCTTGGCCGGGATCGACAACCTGCCCTATCACATCATCTTCACCCTCGACGGCCACCCCCCCGCCCTGGGCGAACCCGGCAGCCGCCTGAAACACCATCGTACAGGGTACGTACTACGTATCGAGAACCGCGCCGTGATGCTGTACACCTGGCGCATCCTTCAGCACTTCACCAACAAGACCCTGGGCGATCTGTTGGCGCGCTACCAAGTGCCGGGAAGGCCGATCATCGAGCTGGACAACGGCTGGTACGATGTGGAGGTGCTCGCGGGCGCAGTGGTGCGTGACGGCTTGTACGAGCCGGCGTTCGAGTTCGTGCTGAACAAACGTTGGAGCCGGGGTGAGGCAGATGTGGATACCGGCTACGCGTTCAGCCTGCGCGGGTATTTCTTTTTATTCGGGCCCGACCGGCCCTCTCCGCCCCCACCCGCCGCGAAGAGGCCACTACCGGCTACCTCACCCTCACGCGTGGTTGATATCCCGATCCTTGGTCTCCGGCAGGAAGAAAATCCCCAACACGGCCGTCATCACCGCAATCACGATCGGATACCACAACCCGTAGTAGATATCACCAGTCGCCGCCACCATGGCAAATGCCACCGTCGGCAGGAAGCCACCGAACCAACCGTTACCGATGTGATACGGCAGCGACATGGAGGTATAGCGGATACGTGCCGGGAACAACTCCACCAGCCAGGCGGCGATCGGGCCATAGACCATGGTCACGTAGATCACCAACACGGTCAGCAGCAACAGCACCATCGGGTAGTGGATCTTCGCCGGGTCGGCCTTCTCTGGATACCCTGCTTCCTTGAGTGCGCCGCCCAGGGTGGCGGTGAAGGCATCGTTCTGCACCTTGAAGTCGGCCGCCGCCAGGCGGCTGCCATCGAAGCTCGGCAGCACCCGCTCACCAATGCGAATCTGCGTCAGGCTACCGGGTTCGGCTGCTTCGTTGGTGTAAGGAATCGCCCGTTTGGCCAACAGGCTCTTGGCGATGTCGCAAGAGCTGGTGAATTTGGCCTTGCCCACCGGATCGAACTGGAAGGCGCATTGGCCAGGGTCTGCCACCACTACCACCGGGTTCTGTTCCTGAGCCACGAACACGTTGGGGTTGCCGTACTCGGTCAGCGCCTTGAAGATCGGAAAGTAAGTGAGCGCGGCGATGATGCAGCCGGCCATGATGATCTTCTTGCGGCCGATACGGTCCGACAGGCTGCCGAAGAAGATGAAGAACGGAGTGCCGATCAGCAACGATCCGGCAATCAGCAGGTTGGCGGTCTGCGGGTCGATCTTGAGCGTCTGCAACAGGAAGAACAGCGCATAGAACTGCCCGGTGTACCACACCACCGCCTGACCGGCGGTGCCGCCCAGCAGCGACATGATCACCACCTTGAGGTTCTCCCAGCGGGCGAAGGACTCGGTCAGCGGCGCTTTGGACGCCTTGCCCTCGGCCTTCATCTTCAGGAACACCGGCGACTCGTTGAGCTGCATGCGGATGTACACCGAGATCGCCAGCAGCAGGATCGACAGCAGAAACGGAATGCGCCAGCCCCAGGCCTCGAAGGCCTCGGTGCCCATCGCCGTGCGGCAGGCGAGGATCACCAGCAGGGAGAGAAACAGGCCGAGTGTCGCGGTGGTCTGGATCCAGGCAGTGAAGAACCCTCGCCGCCCTTTGGGCGCATGCTCCGCCACGTAGGTGGCCGCGCCGCCGTACTCGCCGCCCAGCGCCAGCCCCTGGAGCAGACGCAGAGTGATGAGGATCACTGGCGCAGCCACGCCGATGGCCGCGTAGCTGGGCAGCAGCCCCACCACTGCAGTGGACAGGCCCATGATGACAATGGTGATCAGAAAGGTGTACTTGCGCCCGATCATGTCCCCCAGCCGGCCGAACACGATGGCACCGAACGGTCGTACGGCAAAGCCTGCGGCGAACGCCAGCAAGGCGAAGATGAACGAGGTGGTTTCATTGACCCCGGCGAAGAAGTGCTTGGCGATGATCGCCGCCAGCGAGCCGTACAGGTAGAAGTCGTACCATTCGAACACCGTGCCCAGGGACGAAGCAAAAATGACCTTGCGCTCCTCCTTGGTGATACCGCGTTGGGGCGCGCTACTGCCCGTGGATGCGCTGTCGAGAACCGCCATGGGATGCCTCCGTCGTGTCGTTATCGCAGGCCGGAGCACCTCATACCCATTCAACCGTCGTACCCGGGCCTCAGGGCTTGCCTCGGATCGAGACAAGGTATCTGAAGCATAATCGGCTTTGCCGGGATATCCACTGGCCAGTACGCGCGCTGACACGAACGGCGCCTTCACTGCAGGACCGTGGTTCACCCGCGAAGGCCGTAAAACCGATCAACCCAGCAAGCAAAACGCCTGAACGCCCTTCATTCGTTGACTCGACGCAACAGCCCGCTGCCTTCGTGCCGGGCGAGGATACGCAGGAGCTGGTCGACCAGGGCGCGCTCCGGCGCCTCCAGGTGGAAATGGTGCCCGCCCGGATGCCAGGACACCTTGGCCTGGCTTGGCAAGGCGCCTTGGCGTCGGGCGAAACCCGCCTCGGCGAACGCACCCTGGCGCCCCAGCATCAGGTACAGCGGGCAGCGGATCTGGCGCAGCAAGTCGCAGGCCTCGCGCTCGGTCAGTGGCATAGGCTCAGGCAGCACCAGGCGCGGATCGTGGCGCCAGCAATAGCCATCGCCCAGTTGTAACAGGTCGCGCAGGACCAGCAGCCGCGCGGCATCGTCCGACAACGCGTGGTCCAGGCGCGTGCGCCGCTGCCCGAGGGCAGCCTCAAGGTCATCGAATCGGCTGCCGTGGGCGTCGCTGAAGCCGTGCGCCTGGCTGCGTTGAACCATGCGCTTGAGCCGATAGGCCCGCGCCAGATGCTGCACACGGTCGTCGTCGGCCACGGTGAACGGCGCCCCCATGCCATCGAGGAAAGTCATGCTGGCGATACCGCTGGTCATCGCCGCCAGCAACGACGCGATACCGGTACCCATGCCATGGGCCAATACATGGAATTGCGTCAGGCCCAGGCTGTCGGTAACGGCCAGCATGTCTTCGGCATGTTCCCAAAGGTAGTAGCCACTGTCGTGGCGTCGGTGATCGGAGCGCCCATGACCGACCAGGTCGGGGGCCACAACGAAACAGCCATCGAGCATCGGCGCCAGGCGCTCGAACGAGGCGGCGTTGTCCAGCCAGCCATGCAAGGCCAATAGCGGAATACCGTCTTCCGGGCCCCAGGTGCGTACGGCCACCTCGATACCATTCAAATCCAGCAGATGGTCCCTGGGACCGAGCCGCGAGTGCATACGCTTTCTCCCTGGCGTGCGCCTGGCGCCCGCGCGTCAGGCTGGCAACCTACAGTGGCGCGGCCAGCCGGGCTACGCTGGCCCGACACCGACCGTCACATGCGCGTCACCGACCCCGGCAACTGCAACTACCTGGCTACCACCCTGCCCCGAGCGGGTCGCGCTCAAATAGGCGCTCCATTGACCAAGGAGTGTCCTATGCCCCTGCCATTGCACCACGCACAGATCGTGCGCACCCTACCCGCCTGGAGTAAAGCGCTGAATCCCAAGCACGTTCCCATGCTGCTTGGCAGCCTGCGTGCGGAATACCTCGATGCCCAAGGCCAACCCCGTGCCTGGTTCAGCCAGGCCAGCGCCGCGCAGCAAGCGGCATTGCGCAGCGTCATCGGCCAACGCAACGATCGACGCCAGGCCTTGCAGGCCGCGCTCACCCCGCTCAAAGGCATCGTCGAGTATTGCGAGCCGTTGCTACAAGCGCGCCTGGGCAAGGCCATCGAGGTCAACCAGGCCTGCCTCGTCCAGCAGCCCTACGAGGTGAAGAAACCCATCGATAACCTGACGCCGCTGGGGTCGCAGCCACCACGCGAGCGGCAACCGCTGGTGCCCACGGGTCAGGCGCGAGTGCGCACGCTGCTGGAAGCGGCTCTGCACAACTTCAGCGGTGAAAACGACATTCGCCCCTTCGACCGACTGCAGCGCAGCGCGACGGACATCCAACCACCACCGGGTCTGAGCTTGCCTGCGTTCGTCGGGCACTGCCGCCAGCTCGACCTTGGCCAGGCCTACCAAAACCACCTGGAAAGCGTGTTCGACCAGCCGCAGTCTGGCCTCGAAGCCCTGTGGGCCAACGCCCAAGGGGCCGAGCTGCGTGTGCAGGCGCATATCGCCAGCCTGCGCGACCACCTCAGCGAGGTCGGCCTGGCGGCAATCGACCAGCTCTGCGCAGGCCACTCCGCGCCCCGCTATGGCCAGCACGCGCTTCGCTGCTGGCGCCTGAGCCTGGAATCGATCCCACTGCACGAGTTGCTGCTGATAGGGCCCGAAGACGGCAACAGTGCGAGCCCCGTCATCATCTACCTACCCGGCGGCGAGGACGGCAGCTTGCGTGAGTATGCTTCGCGTGCAGAGGCGGCTCGCACGCTGCGCCAACAGCTTGCCAATGCTACTTTCCGCCGACAAGTCACCGCCCTGGCGCCACAGCCATTACAGGCCACCCTGGAGCGAGCCCTGCGCAACAGGCTGTTCGACAAGCCCAGCACTGCCGAGGGGTTGAGGGCCAAGGCCCATATCGAGTTCTCCGCCACCGACCTGCCCCCGCAGCCCTGGCAGCAACTGCACACCCTGCATGTGCAGCGACTCAAGGGCGATGCCAGGACCATTGCCGTGCCCACCGCCGATGTCGATGCCAAAGTGCGTATGGAGCGCCTGGAGCACTGGCTGGATATCGGCCTGACGGTGCTCAATGTCGCTGCGATGTTCGTCCCGGCACTGAACCCATTGATGCTAGCCATCGGCGCTGCGCAGCTCATGGGCAGCGTGTTCCATGGCATCGAGGCCTGGGAGGACGACGACAACGCCCAGGCGCTGGCCCAGGTCGAATCGATCCTGCTCAACCTGGCGACTGTCGCGGCACTGGCGGGCTCCGGTGTCGTCCTCAAGCAGTCAGGCTTCGTCGATGCGATGAGCAGCGTCTGGGACGCCGGCAAGGAGCGGCTGTGGTCCGCCAGTTTGAAGGCCTATCGTAGTGGCCGCACGCTCGCCGGCAGCGCCCTGCCCGATGCCCAGGGCCTTTATGGCCCTGGCGATCGACGCCTGCTACGGATCGAAGGCGAGGTCTTCGAAGTGCAAGAAGCCCCGGATGGGCAATGGCGACTCCAGGCCTCAGGTTCAGCCTATGCCCCCCGCCTGCGCAGCAATGGCCAGGGCGCCTGGCGCCTCAGCGAGGAAACCCCGCTGGACTGGAGCGATCATCAATTGCTGCGGCGTTTCGGGCCGATCAGCGAACCGCTCGACGAAGCCGACCTGGACTTTGCCCTGCGCTGCACCGCCACCGACGCCGACATCCTGCGCTACGCCCACATCAACGACCAGCCACCTCCGGCGCTTTTGGCCGATGTGCTGATACGCCTGGGCTGCGACCGCGAGGCAGGCGCGATCATCGACGCCGTGCGCCATGGCACACCCTTGGCAGCCTACAAGCACTATGCCCTGGCGCAGTTGCCACAGCTGCCCGGCTGGCCCGAAGACTACGTGCTCAAGGTGTTCGAAGGCCCCGAGCCATGGGGCCGCTCGGCCCAGTACGGGGTTCCTGGCTCACGCGCCCATGCGCAGGTGGTGGTCACACTGAGCGATGTGGAGAGCGGTAACTTGAGCAAAGTGGTCCTCGAACAGCTTGACCAGCCATCACTCGCTCGGTTACGCGGCGACGCCAACGAGTTCAATGCCCGCGACCTGGACGCAATGCTCGCCGAGCATCTACAAGCCCGGCGCGACGACCTGTTCGCCAGCTTGTACCAGCAACGCCAGCCGCCGCTTGGCGCCGACCAGGCCTTGCTCGTTCGCCTATACCCAGGCCTGCCAGCCCAGGCGGCAGTCGAACTTCACGCCAACGCAACCGCCGCCGAACGCCTGCGTCTGGACGCAGGTCGGGTTCCGCTGCACATCGGCGAGGAGGCCCGCCTGATGCAAGCGCGGGCACGCCTTGATCGTGCCTTGGTCGGGCTCTATCGACCGCGGCTGGCCAACGCCGATACGGCCCAACTGCGCCAAGCCCTGCTTGTCGACCAGCCTGGGGCAACGCCCGAGACGCTGCTCCAGGCCGCCGTGGGCGACCGTCAACGCAGCGCCACTTCGATCGGGCAGCAATCTCCCAGGCCTGGCTTCCGCTCACCGATGCGTCTGAGTGACGGGCGCGTGGGCTACCCGCTGAGTGGACGCCCACGCTGGTTCGAGCGGCTGCGCAACAGCGTGCGCAACGTACCCGACGAGCGCGCCCAAGCGCTGTACCCAAGCCTCACGCCTTCACAACGCACGGCACTGCTCGACCGCCTGCGCGAGCGTGGCGACATCGGCGAGCAGTTGACCGCCCTGGAGCGCGAGCAGCAGACCCTCGATGCCAGCCTGCTGGCCTGGGAACAGGCCGCCGACGAACCACAACGCGCCCAGCGTCGTGCCTTGCGCGAGCAACTGAATCGGGCCTGGCGCATGGAGGGTGATGGCCAAGCCAGCAACAGCGCCGTCGAACTGCGCCTGGACAACCTGTACCGCTTGCCCGAGCAACTGCCAGCCCGCTTCGATCACGTCACCTCGCTGTCGGTGCACGGGCGTGAGCTGAGAGTCTTCCCGAGCGGGTTTCTCCAGAGCTTTCCGTCACTGACCCGGCTGCGGATGAGTTTCGTCAGCGAGGAGTTCGAGCCAGATGCCTTGTTCCACGCTCTGCGCGACACCCCACAGCTGCGCGAACTCAGCCTGCGCAGAAACCTCCTGACCGAACTTTCCGCCGACGCGCGCCAGGCGCTGGCGCAGTTGCGCCAGCTCCGCCGTCTCGACCTCAGCCGCAACGCTCTGCGCCTGACACTCGCTGATGTGGAACTGCTGGCCAGCCTGCCGCTGGAACACCTGCACCTGGGCAGCAATCAGATCGTGCTGGACCCGGCCATGGCGGCGCGCCTGGGCCAGATGACCCGGCTGCACAGCCTGGACCTGTCGTTCAACCCCGAACTCGGTGAGCCGCCGCAAATGTCCGGCCTGCTGCAGCTGCTGTCGATCAATCTCAACGAGTGTGGGTTGACCCAGTGGCCGACAAGCCTCGGCGAGCTGATGACCAATCCCGAGGCGCAACTGCGGATCATCGAGCTGAGCGACAACCACATTACCGATATCGCTGAACTCGATAGCCTGCTGGCTTCACCTTACTTCAACACGCAGGGAGAGACCGGACGTGCCCAGCCCTGGAACTTCGAATTCAACTTCAATCCGCTGCAGGCACGCACCAGGCAACGGCTCAGGGCCATCGGCGTCGGCGTTGAACAAGCCGAGCATTTTCTGGCCGACGACGCTGCGGTCGACTGGCGCGACTACGCAACGGACACGCAAGCACAGACTTGGCGTGACTTGTTCGACGACGAAGCCAACACCGCCTTGCGCGAGGTGATCGAGCGTCTGGGCCGTTCGGCACAAGCACGAGGCAACCCACAGAGGCTGGCGAACCAGGTCTGGCGGCTGCTGACCCAGGCCAGCGAGGACACCCGGCTGCGTACTCGCCTGAACGACGTCGCCGGTGAGTTTCCGGCCACCTGCGGCGATGCCGGGGCCGACGGTTTCAGCACCTTGGAGATGGAAGCGCTGGCCTACAAGGAAAGCACCACTGACGAGGTGTATGGGCCGTACCTGTTCAACGTCTATCAACGCCTGTTCCGCCGCGAGCAGGTCAATGTGATGGCCAGCCGCATCCACGACGCCCGCGCTGCCCGTCAGGCGGCCTACCAGCGCTGGCTGGACCAGCCCAGCGAGCTGGGCAGCGCGATGCCCGAGCTGCCCCCGCTGGATGTCCTGGATGACCTGACGTTGGAAGAGCTTGAGCACGGCATGGTGGACGAAATCGAAATTCGCCTGGCCTTGCGCCAGGCCTTGGCCAGCGCTCTGGAGTTTCCCGAGCCGAGCCAGGACATGCTCTACCGGCAAACCGCACAAGTCTCACGGGTGGTCGAAGACAACGTGGCAGAAGCGGTTCGCCTGATCGACGACAACGCCAAGGCGCGCCGTCGCTGGATTGCCCACCAACCCAGCTGGATGCGTTTTCTCGAACAGCGCTTCGCGACACGTTTCGAGGCCGTCAAGGCTGAGTGGAGCGATGCCCAGGAGTACCTGGATCACTGCGCGGACCGGAGCAACGAGCCCCCCACCCGCCTTACTCCAAGGATCGCCGCGCAGTTGCAGCGATTGCTGAATCGCGCGCCAACGGATGGCAGTGGTCGGCCCCAGCGCGTGGAGCTGAACTCCAGTCGCTACGACGAGTTGTCCCGTGCCATCGCCCGCGATCGCCAGACCGCCCTCGATGATCTCTATCTGCAACTGACCGGCGAGCAGGACCCCAACCGCTGACCCGGCTACTGGCCGCGCAAGTCCTCGAAAAAGGCTTGGCGGCCATCCACCTGGCTCGATGCGCGAGGCGCGCCCTGCGCCTCGCTGTTGGCCGCCTCCACATGCCAGTAGCAATGGCTGACCGCGCGGGTCACCGCGACGTAGGCCAGGCGCTGCACCTCTTCCTTCTGCGCCGTGTCGAACGGCTGGGCATCGCCGGCCCGGCCCAGGCCGGCAAGGCGATAGACCTGGTTCTTGTAGGGCGAGCTGGTCAAGTACTGGCAATCGCCGAGCATGAACACCGCGTCGGCCTGCAGGCCCTTGGCGCTGTGGTAAGTCAGCTGACGCAGACGGCGCTGGTCGGCCGGCAGCAAAGCCTCGGCCTGCAGCACGCTTTGCAGATGATCATTCATCAGCGCTTTGTCACTGCCCTTGCGGTACAGCATCATCACCGACTCGCCGCGCTGGTAGTGCTCGACCAGCGTCTGGCCGAGTGCGGCCTCGTCTCGTTCGAACACCCGCACCGGCACCCCTGGCAACCGCGCAGCCGGCCCGCTGGCCCTGGCCTTCTTGCCGGCGATCGACGGCGTGCCCTTGACCAGGTATTCGGCGGCGTCGATCACCTGCTGCTGGCAGCGGTAGTTGTCGACCAGCATCACCCGGGTATTGGCCGGCGACGGGAAGGCCTTGGCGAACTCCATGAAGTACTTGGGCGAACTACCGCGCCAACCGTAGATCGACTGCCAGTCGTCACCCACGCACATCAGCGAGGAATGCTGCGCGTTACGCCCGACGTGCAGGGTCGGGCCTCGGCGGCGGATTTCCACGAGGCTGGCACGCAGCCAGCTGACGATCTGCGGTGAAACGTCCTGGAACTCGTCGATCATCAGGTGCGCCAGCGGTCGCAACAGCGGGTCGGGCAATAGCTGCAGGTTCTCCGGGTTGTTCTCGCCGAACAGGGCGAACATGCGGTTGTAGCTCATCACCGGCGGCGACAGCCCCAGCAGGTGTGCCTCCAGCGCCTTCCAGAACAACGCCAGGGCCTCGAAGAACAGTGCATCGCTGTCGCCGGAGGGGAAGCTCATGCCAGCGACGCCGGTATTCACGTCCAGGCCGAGGTTCTCGATGAAATTGGCCGCCGCGACGAAGGCATCGAGCAACGGCGCTGGAGCCAGCTCGCCCTTGACCTTGTACTCGAAGCCGGGCCCGGCCACCGCATCGCCCGCCAGGGAAGCGGCCAGGCGCCGAGCCATGGCGTAGTTGTCGAGCCAGATCAACGGTTTGTCGCAGAATGCCTGCAACAGGGTACGTTTGACCGCCCACTCGGCACGCACGGCAAGCTTGGCGCCAGGGCGCTGGTACTGCGCGCCTTGCGCTGGATCGAAGCCCAGCACCACCCAAGCGTCGGTGCCTTCCAGGCGACCATGGACGTGGAAGCGGCTGCCCCGGATCTCGACCGTCTCGCGGCAAGGCTCGATGCCTTTGATCGGCCAGGCGCCTGCGGCGAACCACAGGTCTTCGATCACGTCGCATAGCTCTTCATCGCGCTGGGCCGCCAACTGGGTCACCTGTACACGCTTCTGCACATCGGGGTGGTCCGGGTCCAGCGGTTTGAGCTGCAGGGCCTCGCGGCGCAAGGTGGTGATGATCTCGGCGAAACGCGGGTTTGCCTGCAGCAGGTCACGGTAGCAGAGGTTGAGCTGCTGGCGCTGGGCATCGTTCAGGCGCAGGTCGAACGGGTTGCTCTCGCCCTCCGCTTCGCGCCCGGCAGGCAGCTCGTTGCCCAGGGTCTCGAAGGCCCGCACCTGGCCGAAGCCCGGCAGGCTGCGTACCAGCGGCAGGATGCGCGAGTGAAAGGTTCGCACCAGCTCACGGGCCTGGGGCGGTGGCAGGTTGAGCTGCCACAGGGCGAAGACCTGCACCAGGCGTTTGATGAAGTCCTTGCGCGACTCGCGGGTGAAGGTCACCACGGTCATCGCATCGAGCTCATAGCCCAGGTAGTGACGCAGCAGGAGGATGCGCAGCACCAGCGAGGTCGACTTGCCCGCGCCCGCCCCGGCCACCACGCAGGTGGACGGCGTATCGCTGAAAATCAGCTTCCATTGCGCTGCACTGGGCTGGGCTTCAGCAGGCAGGCGCTGGGCCACATCGGCCTTGAAGCGTTTTTTCAGCTCCGCTGACAGCGGCAGGCGCCAATCGTCGAACAGATTGTCGTCGCAACCCGGCACGGCGGCAGCCTCCGGGCGCGTATCACGGATCACCAACACCTGGCGCCCGGCTTCATAGCCCTCGACCCGCCCTTGCTCCAGCCCCTCGCGCAGGCCGTCGGCGTGGCCGCTGCGCTGGCCACTGACATGGCCGAGGAACCAGGAGTCGCGATGCTGCGCCTGCAAGTGGGTCAGGCCTCGGCCCAGCTGGCGCGCGGCAAAGCGGCGCAACCAAGGCAACTGGGCAGGCGGGGTCAATTCTGCAGGGGATTGGGGATGCTCGTGAGCCACGGTCACTCCGGTGAATATCAAGACAGCGGGCATGTTCGCCCCATCGGCAGAAAATCACCAGCTAATGCTTGCATATCAGTGCATTAGGTGACGAAACGAAAGCATATGGCGAGATTAATTAATCTATTAGCTCGATCTATTTAAGCCGAAATTTACGCTTATTTTCGATCTTTCCTTGGCGTATCATGGCCTCATTCCACTGATTGAGGAGCACGATCATGCTGCAACTGCGACCGTTCGAAAAACTCGGCCATGCCAATCACGGCTGGCTCGATGCCCACCACCATTTCTCGTTCGCCGAGTACTACGACCCGGCACGCATGCACTGGGGCAACCTGCGCGTGTGGAACGATGACCTGATCGCCGCTGGCAGTGGCTTCCCGCCGCACCCGCACCGTGACATGGAAATCATCACCTATGTGCGCGAAGGCGCCATTACCCACGAGGACAGCCTGGGCAACAAGGGCCGTACCGAGGCCGGCGACGTGCAGGTGATGAGTGCCGGGACCGGCATCGTGCACAGCGAGTACAACCTGGAGAAGGTCGATACACGGATCTTCCAGATCTGGATCGTACCTGAGCGAGTGGGCGATGCGCCGAGCTGGGGTACCCGCCCCTTCCCCAAAGGCGAACGTGGCGAAGGCTTCGTGACCCTGGCCAGCGGCCGCACCGGCGATGAACAGAGCCTGCGTATTCGGACCGATGCGCGCCTGGTCGCCGCTACCCTGCGCGCTGGCGAAAGCGCCGAATACCGCTTCGATGCCGGACGCCGAGGTTATCTGGTGCCCGCCAAGGGGCTTGTCGAGGTGAACGGCCTGCAGGCCAAAGCCCGCGATGGCGTGGCGATCGAGCAGGAAGCGGTGTTGCGGGTGACGGCGCTCGAGGACAGCGAGATCGTGTTGGTCGACGTGGCTTGAGGCATCGGTCAAGGAGCTGCTGCGCAGCCCGATCGCGGCACAAGGCCGCTCCTACACGGCATCAGGACCGCGCTACGTGTAGGAGCGGCCTTGTGCCGCGATCGGGCCGCAAAGCGGCCCCAACGGTCGATCAAGCGATCGCGGCGTCGACCAGTACCTGCGCCTCTTCCACCAGGCGCTGCAGGTGCGCCTCGTCGACGAAGCTCTCGGCATAGATCTTGTAGATGTCCTCGGTGCCCGAAGGTCGTGCGGCGAACCAGCCATTGGCGGTCATCACCTTCAGCCCGCCAATCGCCTGGCCGTTGCCTGGCGCGTGGCTGAGGATCTGCTCGATCGGCTCGCCAGCCAGTTGCGTCGACTGGACCTGCTCGGGCGACAGCTTGCTCAACAGCGCCTTCTGCCGCGCATCGGCCTTGGCCTCGACACGCGTTGCGTGGGGCTTGCCCAGTACGTCGGTCAGGTCGGCATAGGCCTGGCTCGGGTTGCGCCCGGTGCGCGCTGTCATTTCCGCAGCCAGCAGCGCCGGGATCAGGCCATCCTTGTCGGTGGCCCATACCGAGCCGTCCATGCGCAGGAACGACGCCCCGGCGCTCTCCTCACCCCCAAAGCCCAGCGCGCCGTCGAACAGCCCCTGAGCGAAGAACTTGAAGCCCACCGGCACTTCGTACAGGTCACGGCCCAGGCGTGCCGTGACGCGGTCGATCAGGCCACTGGACACCACGGTCTTGCCCACTGCGGCGTCGCTGCGCCATTGCGGACGATGGCGGAACAGGTAGTCGATGGCCACGGCCAGGTAGTTGTTGGGTTGCAGCAGGCCGTCGGCGGTGACGATGCCGTGGCGGTCGTGGTCCGGGTCGCAGGCGAACGCCACATCGAAGCGCTCGCGCAGGCCGATCAGGCCCTGCATGGCGTAGGGTGAGGATGGGTCCATACGGATCTGCCCGTCCCAGTCGACGCACATGAAACGGAAGGTCGGATCGACCTCGGTGTTCACCACTTCCAGGTTCAGCTGGTAGCGCTCGGCGATCGCCGACCAGTAGCGCACGCCCGCACCGCCCAATGGGTCGACGCCCAGGCGCAGGTTGGCGGCGCGGATCACTTCGAAGTCGATGACATTCTGCAGGTCGTCGACGTAATGACCGATGTAGTCGTGACGCTCGGTGGTGGGCGCCTTAAGGGCCTGGGCGTGGTCCATGCGCTGGACGCCGTCCAGGTTGGCGGCCAGCAGCTCGTTGGCCTTGGCTTCGATCCACTTGGTCACATCGCTGTCGGCTGGGCCGCCATTGGGCGGGTTGTACTTGAAACCACCGCTTTGTGGCGGGTTGTGCGACGGGGTGATGACGATACCGTCGGCCAGGCCCTGGTCACGGTCGCGGTTGTAGCAGAGGATGGCGTGGGACACCGCCGGGGTCGGCGTGTACTCGTCGTCCTTGGACAGCATCACCCGCACGCCGTTGGCGGCCAGCACCTGCAGCGCGCTGGCGGCGGCTGGCGCAGACAACGCATGGGTGTCGGTGCCGATGAAGATCGGGCCGTCGATGCCCTTCTCCCGGCGGTACAGGCAAATGGCCTGGGTGATGGCCAGCACATGATATTCGTTGAAGCTCAGCTCCAGCGATGTGCCCCGGTGCCCCGAGGTGCCGAAGGCCACGCGCTGGGCCGCCACGGCGGCGTCTGGCCGGCCGGTGTAGTAAGCGGTGAGCAGGCGGGGAATATCGACCAGCACGCTGGCCGGAGCCGGCTTGCCTGCCAAAGGACTGAGCGTCATGCAAAAACCTCGAGTTCAACGAATGTAGGTGTTGGAACACGCAGTGTACTGGGAGTTGCAGCGGCGTGCGATGGGCCGCGCCTGGCATTTTGCCAATGCAAGGCGCAGCTTACTGAACCTGCCACCAGGCCGGGAACATCTGTTGCACCCGCGCGTCGGCGAACCGCTCGTCGATCAGCACCAGCACTCCGCGATCCTGGTCACCGCGGATCACTCTCCCCGCGGCCTGGATCACCTTGCGCACACCAGGGTACAGGTAGGCGTAGTCGAAGCCGGCGCCGAACTGCCGGCCCAGGCGTTGCTTGAACTGCTCATTGACCGGATTGACCTGGGGCAGCCCCAGCGTGGCCACGAAGGCGCCGATCAGGCGCGTGCCCGGCAGGTCCACACCCTCGCCGAAGGCTCCGCCCAGCACGGCGAAGCCGACACCCTCGCCGTCGGCCACGAAGCGCGCGAGAAAGGCCTGACGCGCCGCTTCGTCCATGCCTGGCGCCTGGGCCCACGTGGGAATGCCCGGATGCCGCTCGGCCAGCAGCGCCGCCACCTGCTGCAAGTACTCGAAGCTGCTGAAGAACGCCAGGTAGTTGCCCGCCTGGCGCAGGTACTGCGCGGCGATCAACTCGACGATCGGTGCCAGTGAAGCCTGGCGCTCGCGGTAACGGGTCGATACCTGGCTGGCGATGCGCACCTCCAGCTGCTCGGCGCGAAACGGTGCCGCCACTTCCAGCCATGCCGTGTCGGCAGGCATGCCCAGCAGGTCGGCATAGAAGCGCCGCGGGCTCAGGGTCGCGGAGAACAGCGTCACGCTGCGCGCCGCCTGCATGCGCGGCGCCAACAGCCGCGCCGGGTTGACGTTGCGCAGGCACAAGGTGGCCAGACGCCGCTTGCGACCTCCCTCGCGCTGGCTGATATCGAACAGGAAATGCTCGTCGAACAGCTCCGCTACCCGGCTGAACTGCAATGCCTGGTAGAAGAACTGCAAGACCTGCCCATCCACCTCGGCGGGTGTTTCGTTGAGCCGCGCCTGGATCAGGCCGATGCACTGCTGCAAGGCCCGCAGGAAGGCCTCCGGCACGTGTTCGCTGGCCTGGTACGGGCCGCGCTGCTCCTTGTACAGCGCGTTCCACTGGCGGTTGAGCCGATCCAGGGCACTGACCAGCCCCTGCGGCTTGCTTTGCCGCAAAGCGAGCAACTGGCCCTGGTCGAGGCTGGCGCTGTACATGCCACGCCCGCGCTCGACCAGGTTGTGCGCCTCGTCCACCAGCACCGCTACCCGCCATTGGTTGGCCTGGGCCAGGCCGAACAGCAAGGCATGGGCGTCGAAGTAGTAGTTGTAGTCAGCCACCAGCACATCGACCCAGCGGGCCATCTCCTGCCCCAGGTAGTAGGGGCAGACCTGGTGTGCCAGCGCGACCTCGCGCAGGCCTGCGCGGTCGAGCATGGGCTGTTGCGCGGCCGCCTCGCGCGCGGCGGGCAAGCGGTCGTAGAAGCCTTGGGCCAGCGGGCATGACTCACCGTGGCAGGCCTTGTCGGGATGCTCGCAGGCCTTGTCGCGGGCGATCAGTTCCAGCGTACGCAGCGCAGGTTGCGGCGTAGCATCGGTGATCTGGCGCAGGGCATCGAGGGCCAGTGCCCGGCCCGGGGTCTTGGCGGTGAGGAAGAACACCTTGTCGAGCCCCTGCGGGACCATGGCCTTGAGCAGCGGGAACAGCGTCCCCAGGGTCTTGCCGATACCGGTACTGGCCTGGGCCATCAGGCAACGGCCGGTGCTCACCGCCTTGTACAGGGTCTCGGCCAGTTGCCGCTGGCCCTGGCGAAACTGCGGATAGGGGAAGCCCAAGGCCTGCAGCGCGCCGTTGCGTGCAGCAAGGCGTTGCTCCTGGGCCTGCGCCCAGCCGAGAAAGCGCTGGCACTGGGCGTGGAAGAACACCTCCAGTTCGCCGGCGCCGTACGCTTGGCTGATCAGCGTCTGGGCATCGTTGTCGACATCCAGGTAAACCAGCGCCACCTCGATGCTCGGCAAGCCCCGGGCCTGGCACATCAGCCAGGCGTAGACCTTGGCCTGGGCCCAGTGCAACTGCCGGTGGTTGGGCGGCTGACGGGCGAGGTCGCCGCGGTAGGTCTTGATTTCCTCCAGGCGATTGGCGACCGGATCGTAGCCATCGGCACGACCACGGACCTTCAAGCCCTGGTACTCACCCTCCAGAGCGATTTCCGCCTGGTACTGCGCGCCTCTCCTGGCCACCACCCGGCGATGGCCCTCCATGCCCTCCTGGGCGGTGGGCGACGGGGTGAAACGCAAGTCGAGGTCACCGACCTTGGCGCTGAACTCGCACAGGGCGCGCACGGCCACGCGGTAACTCATGCCGCCTCGCTCCAGCGTACATGACAGACCGCAACCGCCAGGCCCTGCTCACGGCAGAAATCCAGCCAGCGCAGCTGGTTGTCCTGCAGACGGTCACCCGGCCCCTTGACCTCGACCATGCGGTAGGTGCCGTGCTCCGGCCAGAACTGGATGAGGTCGGGCATGCCGGCGCGGTTGCTGCGGATGTCTTGCAGCAGGCGCAGGAAGCACTGTTTCAGTTGTGCCGCCGGCAGGCAGGCCAGCGCCTGCTCGAGCAAGTCTTCGCTGAGCGACGGCCAGAACACGAACGGCGATTGCAGACCGTGCTTGGCCGCATAGCAGTCGCGCATGGCCTGGCGGTAGCTGCCATCGTCCAGGCGCGCGAAGCAGGCGTCGAACAACGCGGCGCGGCGCAACTGGAAGTCACTGTCGTGCAAGTCTTGGGGAGCGGCCTGGAAGGGATGGAAGAACGCCCCCGGCACCGGGGCGAAGATGGCTTCCCAGCACAACAGGCCGAACAGGCTGTTGAACAGCGTGTTCTCCACGTAATGCGCCTCACCACCGGCCTCGGCCAGGTGAAGGCGCACGGCCTCCTCGACACCCAGTGCGGCGTGCTCACGGGGCAACTCCAGCTCGATCAGTTCCAGCGGCGGGCTGCGCCGACGGCGTTGCGCTGGCCCACCAAGCTTGCGCGCCAGGCGTGGCAGCATACGTTCCAGCGCCTGGACTTCGAGGGCGTTGGCCGGCGCGGCGGCCAGTTGCAAGGCCAAGGCATGGGCTTGCGGCCAGCGCTCGCAGCGCTCCAATACCCGCACCTGGCGGATGCGCGCCTGGGCATGGCTGCAGTCGGCGTACAACGCCAAGGCCTGGTCCCACTCGCCCTGGCGCTCGCACTGCTGGCCGAGGGCAAACAGCAGACGCGCATGGCGGCGGGCGAGCCAGGGGTTGTCGCTGCGCAGCCCGTGCAAGGTGGCGAGGATCTGCCTCGGCGCCTCACCTTGCTCGAGGCCCTCGGCACACTGGTGCAGGGCCATGGCCAGGTCGACTTCCTGGCGGTGGCGCAAGGCCCGCGAGTCGTCGCTGAACGTCACTTGTTCAAAGCGCAGCAGGCCCAGGTCGGTGAGCACGAACTCCGACCAGTCCTGATACAGATTGCCGAAGAACAACAGGCGCATGCGGTCGCATAGAGCCTGCCGGTGCCACTGCACGATGGCCACGGGCGCCGCCGGAAACCATTGCGCCAGGGGCCTGGCGTCGAGCGCCAAGGGCTCGAGCTGGGCCAGCATCTCGCGCTTGCTGGCCCGCGGCTTGGCCAGGTAGTCGGCAAAGCAGCCGGCCAATTCGTCCTTGCGCAGCAGGTGGAACAACTGGGCCAGGCTCAGTTGCTCGGGCTCGGCCACCCAGCCCAGCGCCAACAAGGGCTGCAAGACCTGTTCGGGGGCACCGATCTCGGCATACGCCAGGCGATCGAGGCGAAACAGCTCGCCCTTGCGCATGACCATGCGCACCATCAGGGCCTGGGCGGGCTGCTCGAGCTGGGCGAATTGCTGCAGGAAGGCCAGTTCCTGCACGTCGAGCAGGTCGGCATAACGGTGTTCGACCCACGCCAGTACCTGGCGGAAATTGTGCAGGTAATAGAACGGGTCATCGACAGAGTGAGCGATCACGGCGAGGTCAGCTTGCGAGATTTGCCACTGGTTATACATACAGACCCAGGTGCTGGCAAGCGGGATGGATCAACGGTCGAGCGCTAGCGCTCCCCACCCGGTTCGAGCACCGATGCCAAGCGCTGCAGGGCGGCCTGCAACGAGGCTGGTTGCCGATCGAGCCAGACCACGGCCAGCCACTGAGCATGGTGCCCCTGGGCGCTGAACCTGGCACCGGGGATGGCCTGCAGCGTCGAGCCCACCAGTGCCGCCACCGCCTGGCGAACGGCGGTGGCGTCAGCCAGGCGGATCCATACCGCGCCCCCACCCTCGGGTTCCACGAACGCCATATGCTGCCCGCAGTGCGCCCTGAGCTGTTGGCACAGCAAGCCCGTGGCCCCTTGCATCTCCCCACGCCAACGGCGCAGGTGGGCATCGGCCTCGCCCTTGGCCAACAGACAGGCCAGCGCATGCTGGCGCACTGGCGCAAGCTCGAAGCAGCGCCGATCGAACGCACGGGCGACCTCGGCATGGCGACTCAACACATAGGCATAGGGTGCCTCGGCCCCCACCGTGGCTGCCAAGGAGCCCAGCACCAGCAGCCAGCTCGGGTTGACCAGGTCGCGCAGGCGCACCATAGGCGGGGTGTTGAAGCAACGCTCGCTGTCCAGGTCGTTCTCCAGCACCCACACGGGGTGCTCGGCGAGCAGCCCGGCAATCGCTCGCTGCTCGTCCTCGGCCAGCACGCGCCCCTGCGGCATACCCAGGCAAGAGGGCAACACCACGGCGTGCACCGGCTCGCTGAGGAGCAACCGGGCCATCGCCGCCAGGTCCACCTGCCCAGACGCCGCGCAGGGGACCTCGAGCACCCGCACGCCCATGTCGTGCAATACAGTCAACAGCCGCCAGCAACACGGCGATGTAACCAACGCCGTGCGGCCAGTAAGACCGATGGCGGCCAGCAACGTTGCCAGAACCGCCTGCACATCTGGCCCGAGGTGGACATCCTCGGCACGCCAGGTGTGCCGGGACGAACGGATATAGCGCTTGGCCACCACTGCGCGCAGCCGCTCCGCCCCCACATTCGCGGCCGAGCCCGAGTACTGTGCGCTCAGGCGTGTCAAACGCCGCTCATGGCGGTGCAGCGCATGCTCGAGACACGAGTCCTCGGGCATGCTCGCTCCCTGCCCCAGCAAAACCGGCAAGGCCGCCCCCCGCCGCCCTTCCGCGTCATCACCGGCGCGTACGAAATAGCCACGTTTGGGCACCGAGACCACCCGACCTTCATGCTCCAGCAGGCCATAGGCGCTCTGTACCGTGGCCAGTGACACGCGCAGGCTCCGGGCCAGCACCCGCAGCGAGGGCAAGCGCAACTGGCCACTGCGCGGTGCACCTTCGATCAGATCGTGCAGATAGCGATAGACGACCTGATAGGCGAATTTTCCCGGCGTCGAGCGGCCCATCAACGCTTGGCCTCGGCGCTCGGCCGCAGCACCAAGCTGGAGTCGCGTCGCGACAGGATTTCCATCAGCTTGCGCACCCCGAGTGGCACGCGACCGTCGAAGATCGCCCGCAACTCCATGAGCGGCAAGCCACTGACGTTGACCAGCCAGTCCTTCACCGCCTCCGGACAGGGTTGCCCTTGCAGGGCCCGAAACAGATAAGGGAGGGCCACCAGCATGTCGGGATGTCGGCATTCGAGAAACGCCTCGAGCATTCGCCCGCGGTTGACGAATGGCCGGAACAGCAGGCAACCGACATGGGCAGGCTCCAGCCCATAGGCGTTGGGATAACGCGCCAGCAGTGCCCGTGCAGCCTGCAGAGGCTCAGCGAGTCCGGCGAGACTCAGTGGTTGCAGTGGGTCGACCGACAGAGCACAGCGGTGTTGCAGGTCGTCCATTCGGCTCAACCCCATGGGATCGAGGAAGGCGGCCATTGGCGAGCAGTCCAGCGCCGTCTCGCCCGAACACTCGAGCATGACGTCGAGCAGGCTCTCGTCACGCAGATGGTTCAGCAGATCGTCGAGGTTGAGGCTGCACAACGGCATCTGTTTGTCGGCGCTCACCTTGACTGGCGGATGAGGTGGATCCAGCGGCGCCTCGGCGATCGCGCTCAACTGGCTCAGGCCGCCCATCAGAGCAGCCACGCACTTCTGCACGGCCTGCGCACCGTGGGCGTCCGCCTGGCGCAGCAGCCTGCGCGCCCAAGCCAGGTAACGCCGGCGCAGGTGTTCAGGCAAGGCCGTGACCACTGCATCGACAGGCGCGTCGGTGTCCTCGACGACCCGGTATACGGCGGCCGCCAGCTCCAGATGCAGGCGGCTACCCAGCAAGGCCTGGCAGTGGTTGTCACGCAGGTGGCCGAACAGCAACAGCGACCGACGGTGCACAACCCAGTCATCGGCGTGAAACGGCGTGCGGCAATCGAACGGCACCGCTTCGGCACCTTCGATGATCTGCAACTGCACACGGGGGTCATCGGCCATGAACAGGGCATTGAAACAGCGCTCGTGCTGCTGCATCACGGCGGTACCGGCCCCTGGCAGACAGGCCACCAGCACCCGCAACTGAAAGGTGTGCGGCGCACGCAGGGCAATGCACAACTGGGCTGCACGCAGCACTGCCAGCAGCCTGGCACTGCGCCTGTCGTTGCCGTGCACCACCAGCAGGCGGAACGTGCCGATGTGATCGGGGCCCCCTGCCGACACCAGCAAACGCTGCACGAGCAATTGCATCGAGGCCCGCTGCGCCGGGGACATGTGCCCCATCAAGCGGTCGAGCACTTGCTCGTAGATGAAGTTCATGGACTGTTCGTGCGTTATTGTCATTGGGCCACCTCGCCAACTTTCGTTCGTTCACCTCGGCCCTTGCCAACAACACCGACACAGAGCATCCAAGCAAAGAAACTTCCTACAAATATTTAAGGAACCTGTAAGAGATAAAACATCGTCATCAGATTGATAAGTCCCCCATCGCTGGTCGGCCAGGCACCGCAGAAACACGGCGCCGGCATGCCAGGCGCAAAGGCTTGACCGAATATCATCGGGCCATTATCGAGCGTTATCGAAAGAATAAAAGATACAGATAAAAGTAAAAAAGCCATGCACCCAACAAGGAAAGCCACCTTGCGTTCAATATCAAGTTCTGATCAAGCGAAAAAGTGTTCCAACAGATGACTCAGATCAACTATCGATCAATAAGAATTGTAGGAAATTGCACTTTCAACCTGTAGGAATTGGAGACATCTTTATGGATTGGCGGGTGAGTTGTAGGGTCGCGTAGATCGCGATGCGCCGCCCGGCAGGCGCGCGGTCTCATAGGCACCCCATCACTACCGGCGAACTCCGCCGGACAATCCACCAACCACAAAAAAGCCCAGGCCATAAGCCCGGGCTTGTCGAAAACCATCCTGCTATCGCTGGCTACGGCTTGGCGAGATCCAACACGATCCGTCCGCCGCAAGGGCACTCATCCATGTAGCGGTGCGCCTCGACCACCTGGCTGAACGGGTAGACCTTGATGATCTGCGGCGTCAGCAACTGGTCCGCGGTGAACTGGTTGATGTCACGCAGAGCCCGGTGCAACGCCACCTGATCCTGGCTGATGCCCAGCTCCGGCTTGCCGGTGAAATTGCTGACACAGTGCACATGGAACTGGATGTTCTTCTGGAATGCCGCACAGGCCGGGAACGGCGTCTGGTTGCCGCCCTGCAAGCCATACAGCACCAGGCTGCCCCGTGGCGCCAGGACATCGCCGAGCAACGACATCTGCGGCCCGCCCATGCCATCGAGAACCATGTCGACGCCACGGCCGCCGGTGTACTTGCCGATCTGCAGCAGCAGGTCCTGCTCCTCGGTCACGATCACCTTGTCGGCGCCCAGGCCCAGCAGGTACTCGCGCTGCTCGGGCTCCTTGGTGGCGGCGAACACGGTCAGGCCCAGGGCCTTGCCCAATTGCACGAAGGCCGGCCCGGCGCAGTGGCTGGCATCGGTCACCAGCGCGGTCTGCCCGGACTTGGCCCGCGCCAGGTCGACGTAGGCGAAATAGGCGATCAGCAGCGGCGTGTAGTGCACGCTGGCCTCGATCGGCGTCAGCAGGTCGGGATAACGGGTGATGGCCGTGCGCGGCAGCACGATGACATCGCCATACACCGGGTGTTCGTTGGGGCTGGTGGCCGGGAAGCTGGCGACCCGGTCGCCCACCGCGATATCCTCGACGCCCTCGCCAACCGCCATGACCACCCCGGCCATCTCATGGCCGATCCCGGCCGGCAGGCGGGCCTGGGACGGCGCCAGATTCTGCCGCCAGAGCACGTCGTACCAGCTGACGCCGATGGCTTCGACGCGGATCTGCAGCTCGCCGGCAGCGGGCGTCGGTTCGGCCTGCTCCTCTAGACGGAGCACGTCGGCCGCGCCGAACTTGTGGAACCGGATGATGCGGGACATCGCATACCTCGCCTGTGTGAATCTGGTATTACCACGAACTTTATCCGGGCTTTGCCCGTTAGACCATCAGCAGCCATTAATAGTCGACATGCTTATGATCGATAGGCCCCGAGCACATCGTTGCCCGGAAACCGGTGCAGGGTACCAGCCTTTGGCCTTAAGATTCACCCCTGCCCCACTTTAGGCGAAGTGCACCGATGAATCGAAACGACCTGCGTCGCGTAGACCTCAACCTGCTGATCGTGTTCGAAACCCTGATGCATGAGCGCAGCGTGACCCGTGCTGCCGAAAAACTCTTCCTCGGCCAGCCGGCGATCAGCGCAGCCTTGTCGCGCCTGCGCAACCTGTTCGACGACCCGCTGTTCGTGCGCACAGGCCGCAGCATGGAACCCTCGGCCCGTGCCCATGAAATCTTCGCCCTGCTGTCACCGGCGCTGGATTCGATTTCCACTGCGGTCAGCCGCGCCGCCGAGTTCGACCCGGCGACCAGCAACGCGGTATTTCGTATCGGCCTGTCGGACGACGCCGAGTTCGCCCTGCTGCCGCAACTGCTCAAGCGCATCCGCGCCGAAGCGCCGGGCATCGTGCTGGTGGTGCGACGGGTCAACTACCTGTTGATGCCGACGCTGCTGGCCTCGGGTGAGATCTCGGTGGGCGTCAGCTATACCAGTGAACTGCCAGCCAACGCCAAGCGCAAGGTACTGCGCCGGAGCAAGCCCAAGCTGCTGCGCGCCGACAGCATGCCGGGGAGCATCAGCCTGGACGACTTCTGTGCCCGGCCACATGCGCTGGTCTCGTTTGCCGGGGATCTGTCCGGGTTCATCGACGAGGCGCTCGAAGAGATCGGCCGCAAGCGCCATGTGGTGCTGGCGGTGCCGCAGTTCAATGGGTTGGGGAGTTTGCTCGCGGGGACCGACATCGTCGCCACCGTGCCGGACTATACGGCGGACGTGCTGACGGCTGCCGGCGGGTTGCGGGCTGAGGACTTGCCGATGGAAGTGCGTAGCTTCGAGTTGCACATGGCATGGCGGGGGGCGCAGGATAATGATCCGGCGGAGCGGTGGTTGCGGTCGCGGATACAGATGTTCTTTGGGGATCCCGATAGCTTGTGACTGAATTTCACCGAGATCCATAAACCCCAATAAAATCAGTATTTATTCTGGATTCAAGTCCAAGACCCTCCGTCGCACTCCAGTCATTTCCTACGCGCCTGCGGGTACATTTTTAGCAAGGGATGCCTGGCTATTTCAGACCATCGCTAGCGAGCCGCTACCAGTCAATCGTAACGGCTCGACCGCAAGGGTTGCGACACAGGTAATGACCCGCGACGCCCAATCGACAGCGTTAGTGTTCGCCGGCCAGCGCATGTGCGCCCGCCACCGCGATCGGGTCATCGTGGGCACCGACCGGGGTGCTCACGCCCACCGCACCGATCACCTTGCCCTCTACCAGGATCGGCTGGCCGCCGGCCAGGGTGGTGATGTCCAGTGCCAGCAGCGACGGATGACCGTCGTTGACACGATTTTCAAAGTTCACGCTGGGGGCGCCAAACAGGGCCGACGCCTTGGCCTTGCGCATGGCAAGGTCCGCACTGATGGCGGTGGCGCCATCCATGCGACGGACCACGATGGGATAGCCGGCGTTGTCGACCACGGCGATCGAACCTACCCAGCCCTGTTGCTTGGCATACTGGTCGGCGGCCTGGGCGATGCGCTCGGCGGCGGCCAGGTCCAGTTGCCTGGTCGAAGGCAGCGCAACCTTGTCGGCGGCCTCGGCGGCACCGGCGACGCCCAGGACGAGCACGGCGGACAGCAGGAATCTTACGGACATGAGGTTCTCCTGATGATGTAGCGAAAGCGCCCGGCATGCCGGGCACGTGACTGAAGGGCTTCAGCGCAACTTGGCCACTTGCGCGGCGGTGACCTGCACCTGGGAGTTACCGAACTGCTTGAACAAGAAGGTGCTCAAGGTCGCCAACTGGGCATCGCTCAGGTTGGCGAAGCCAGGCATGAACACTTCCTGGTCATCGACCTTGCGGTGCACGCCGCGCAGCAATACCGACACCAGGTTGGTCGGTTCGGCTGCGCCCAGCACGCTATTGCCGAACAGCCGTGGGTATTCGCCCACGCCCTTGCCGGTGACCGCATGGCAGGTGGCGCAGTTGGCGTTGAACATTACCTCGCCGCCCAACGCGTCGCTGTCCGGGTCGTATTGCGGATGTCTGGCGCGCAGCGTGGTGGTGCCGGTGTAGGCCTGGCCCTGGCCGGTGCGGGCCGGCGCGCTGCTCGGGGTGCCACTGACGGGCAGGTCCCGCAGGTAGGTGACCATGGCATGCAGGTCGGCGTCGGGCAGGTGGTTCAGGCTATTTTCCACCGCTTCGGCCATGGGGCCAGCAGCGTTGGCCTTGCCGTGCACCGCACCGGTCTTGAGGTAGGTGAACAGCTCCTCAGCGCTCCAACTGCCGATACCACTCTGGCCGCTGCTGATATCGTAGGCCTTCCACGTCCCCAGGTCGCCACCACCGAGGTTCGGATGGCTCAGGCCCTGGATGAAGTTACGCGGGGTGTGGCATTCGCCACAGTGCTCCAGGCTCTGTACCAGATAGGCGCCGCGGTTCCATTCATCGCTCTTGCCGGCCACCGGCAACTGGCGGCCAGCCTGGAAGTTCATGACGTTCCAAAAGGCCATGGCCCAACGCTGGTTGAATGGAAACGCCATGGTGTTTTCCGGCGGCTTGCTATCGATCGGCTCGATCGTGCGCAGGTAGGCGACCAGTGCCAGCGCGTCGTCGTCGGACATGCCGGTGTACGAGGTGTACGGCATGGCAGGGTACAGGCGCCGGCCGTGCTGGGAGATCCCGTTGCGCACGGAGCCGACGATCTCGGCGTCGGTGAAGGTGCCGATGCCGTTGACCGGGTCCTGGGTGATGTTGGTCGAGTACAGCTTGCCGAACGGCGTATCGAAGGCCATGCCGCCGGCGAAAGGTTTGCTCGCCTCGGAGGTGTGGCAGGCCACGCAGTCCGAGGCCAGAGCCACGGCGCGGCCGCGTTCGACCAACGCCGCGTTGTCCTGCCCGGGCTTGGCTATCGGCATGTCGATCTGCGATTGTTTCCAGATCACGCTGCCGGCGCCGACACCCACGGCGACCGCCACGGCAAGGCCGGTCCAGACCAGCGCGCGCCAGCGAGCGCGGGCTTTTGTCGATCCTGTCTTGGTCATCTTGCGTAGGTCCTCACACCGAAGCCTTGATGATGCTGTCGGCGGCCAGCAGCGACAGCGCCACCCCGGTCAGCGTCGAGTTGACCAGCGCAGCGGTCGGCATCACGCCGGTGCCGCCGAAGTACAGGTTCTCGTGGTCGTGGGCCTGGGCCAGCTTGTTGCACACCGAAGTGTGCGGGTCGCTGCCCATGCTCAAGGTGCCGGTGATGTGCTGGCTGTTGGTGTACTGGCCACGCTCGGAGAACTTCACCTCGGTGCCGCCGGAGGCCTTCACGCAGTCGGCGAAGTGCTCGCGACAGACGTCATAGCCACGGTGCACGTACTCGGGGAAGCGGTAGTGGATCTCCATCCTGGGGATGCCCCAGGCGTCCTTCTGATCGCTCAGGACGATACGGTTCTCCGGGTCTGGCAGCATCTCGAACATCGATTTGAGTAGCACGAAGCGTTCGCCGTCGCGCTTGATCTTCTCGTTCAGCTCCTTGCCGTAGTAACCCTGGGCCAGGTACTTCTCGGTCAGGTAACGGGTCGGGTTGTCGTTATGCACGTCGATGCGCAAGGCCGAACGCTCGCTGCGGAAAGCACCATCGCGGGTGTTGTTGATGCTGCCCGGGCACATCGGGCCACGACCGACGTACAGTGGCTCGTCCGCCAGGTATTCCACGGCGCTGGCCGGGTGGTCCATCAGGCGGCGACCGACCTGGTCGGTGGCGTTGGCCACGCCGTTGGGGTTGCGCTCATCCTTGGACATCAATAGGACCTTGACGCTTTCCATGGCATTGGCAGTGAGCAGGAAGTGCTTGCCGGTAACCCGGTGGACTTCTTTGTTCTGGTCGATGAAGTGGGCGGCGACGATGCGGTTGCCCTCCCCGGTCTCGAGCTTGAACACCACCGCGTTGCTGATCAGGTTCAGCCCCAGACCTTGGGCGCGGCGCACCGACATGCTGCCGTTGTACTGGGCACCGATCGGGCAGATCGGCATGCAGTTGTTGTTACCGCAGCAGGCCGGGCGATCGTCGTAGGTGGTGCTGTTGCGCGCCTGTGGGCCAGGCAGCAGTTCCAGGCCGACCGACTCGTAGCGCTGGCGCAGGCGCTCGAAGGCGTAGGGCAGAGGCAGGACGTCCATGGGGTACGGCATCGAGCGCGGCGAGCCGTAGTCACCGGCCAACGCACCGCCACCAGAAACCCCCATCTCGATCTCCGCTTCGCAGTAGTAGGGCTCGAGGTCGTCGTAGCCGATCGGCCAGTCGACCGACTGGCCGTACAGGGACTGCATGCGGAAATCGTTGGGGATCAGGCGCCAGGCCTGGCCCGCCCAGTGCCAGGTGGTACCGCCCACGCCGCGGATGTATTGCGCGGTGTAGGGGGCCGGGCCCTTCTGGATCAGGTAGCCGTTGTCGTGGGGAACGAAGTTCGGATGGGGTGCCCATGGCATCATCGGGTATGGCGCCATGTGGTTGTTCTTGTAGGCGCCATTGCGGTAGTTGGACACCAGCATGCCCTGATCCAACGGTGCGCCGGCTTCGAGCATCAGCACCGACAGGCCCTTGCGCAACAGCTTGACGGCAGCGGCGCCACCAGCGGCACCGGCACCGATGATGACCACATCGGCCGACATTGGGGAGGAATTCGAATCAGGCATGGCGTTCAGTATCTTTTTGCAGTGCGTAGGCAGGAGGATCGACCCAGAAGTTCGGACTTCCGGTGCAGTAGCTCGGGGGCTCGACGAAATCGGACACCGCCTGGTAGGCCACCACGCTCTCGAAAGCGACGCACTCACGCGTCCCTTCTGCGTCGTCGACGGTGCCCAGGTACAGCGCAGTGTTCAGGCGCAGGAACAGGCTCTTGAGGTCCGGGCTTTTGCTGGTCAGCAATTGCAGCCGCTCGGCGGGAGTATCCAAGGCGGACAGTTCGGGTAACGCTGCCAGCAACTTCTCGGCCAACTGGTCGAGGCCTGGAAGTGTCAGCTGAAGTTTCTGGTGCACGAGGTTGACCAGTTCGCGATCGACGCCGATCTGGCCGGAAAGTTGATCAGCCAGGGATACGAAAGGGACCGGAGCAGCAGGGATATCGAGTGCGCCGCCAGCCGCCAGGGCCTTGGGCAAAAGTGTGGGCGCACCCAGTGCCAGCAACATTGCGCCGGCGCCGCTGGAGACAAAGAAATCTCGTCTACTGAGCATGGGAAGTTCCTATGAATGAAAAGCTGCCCAAGCGGAATCGGCACATGCCCCTCCTGCTGAGCGGCGCCACCGTAGCATATGTTACTAAATATGTAGTTAATTTTTTAAGCACTGAAACGCGCCGTCTAGAGCGGCACGAACGCATCAGAATTAGACCTAAGGCGGATGGTTATCGAATGGAAAACGGGTTAATGAAAAGGGGCTTCGAGCGTGGTGCACAAGGCACTGCGCATCCACGCCAGCGTACTTTGCACGCTCGATAACCGCACACTTTCGTGTGGGTCGCCCCTCGAACAACCCCTACCCAGGCTAAAAATACGCTCGACGGCCGTTCAACCAGGCCCGGGTTACCCGTGCCGCCGCTTGCAGCCGCTGTTCTGCGGGCAGCCGGGCTGATGGCACTTCGACGCTCAAGCATAGGTCTGCGGGCAAGGCCGCGAGCAACTGCGCCAACGGCAGGTGCCCTTCACCTGGCAGCAAGCGGCCCTCGCGCGCTTCCTGGATGATCAACTCGTCTGCCGGCGCCTGCAGCGGTGCATCACATAACTGCGCGGCTCGCAAAAGACGTGGATCCAGCTGGGCGATATCAGCCACGTGTCCACCCGAGCGGAACAGATGCAAGGCGTCGACCAGCACGGCGCCATTGCCCTGCCCCGCCGCAGTCACCACTGCGACGGCCTGCTGCAGGTTCGCCACCGGCCGCCAACGCATGAATTCCAGATCCACCCGCAAGCCATGGCAGCGCGCCAGTTCACACAATGCCGCGAAATTGCCGGTCAACCGCGCGACATCCTCGTCATCGCCAGACACGGTCAGACTCACGGCCCCCAGCTCGGCACCAGCGGCCAACAGCGCTTCGTAGTCATCGACTCGTGTCTGCGCCGTCAACGAAACGAACTCGATGTCCGCGACACGCACCCCTTCTCCCGTCAGCACAGTCCGCAGTTCCCGCAGCCCCTGGCTACCGGCCGCGAGCGGATAGGCCAGCGCCCCTGGCAGCACCGGGTGCAGGCGTAATCCCACCGCGCTGAAGCCGGCGCGGCCCGCCTCGCGTACCAACTTCACCGGCGCCAGATCCAGCGCCGTCAGGTGCGCCACGCCCGGGCCATTCAATAGGTGGCCCTCCCCCCGCTGAGGTCGAACACGAAGCCCGTAGTGAAGCTGCACTCGGGCCCGGCGATCCAGCTGACCATGTTGGCGATCTCCTCGGCCTTGAGGAAGCGCCCCATAGGAATCTTGGCCTTGCTCGCGGCAATATGCTCGGCGGTCATCTCGGCCATCAGCGGTGTCTCGACCATGGCCGGTGCCACGCAGTTCAGCAGCACACCGTCCTGCGCCAGCTCCTTGGCCGCCGCCTTGGTGAAGGCGATGACCCCGGCCTTGGCCGCCGAATAGGCGCAAATGTATTGCACCCCATCCTTGCCGGCCATGGAGGCGATATTGACGATGCGCCCATAGCCACGTTCGCGCATGTGCGGTATAGCGGTACGGCAGCAATAGAACACACCGTTCAGGTCGATGGCGATGACTTTGTCCCAAGCCTCCGGCGGGTACTCCCACGATGCCACTACCGGGCCATTGATACCGGCGTTGTTGACCAGGATCTGTACTTGCCCCAGGCGCGCCAGCGCTTGGGCGAATGCCGCTTCCACCGAGGCCAGCGACGACACATCGACCGCCTGGCGTAGCACTGGTTCGAAGCCATTCTCGGCGGCGTCCCAGTCGTCGACGGCGAGGTCCCAGATCACTACCTGGGCGCCAGCGGCATGCAGCCGCTGGGCGATCGCCAGGCCGATGCCACGCATGCCACCGGTCACGATCGCGGTCTGGCCTTGCAAGTACTGGCTCATTGTTTAGCTCCATTTTCGACAGAAGGGATATCCGGCAAACGACGCAGGTCGCTGACCATGAACAGGTAGCACAGCGCACCGAGCACGGTGATCGACGACACGAACGCCAGGGCCCAGACGAACGAGCCGGTCAGCGAAACGATGACGCCGATGGTCAACGGGGTGACGATGCCCGCCGCGTTGGCGAACAGGTTGAACAGGCCACCACTGAGGCCCAGCAAACCTTTGGGTGCGATATCGGAAACGATCATCCAGGCCAGCGCCGACATGCCCTGGGCGAAGTAAGCGACGCACAGGATGGCGATGACCAGTGTGTCGGACTCGACATAGTTGGCCAGCACGATCACCGAAGCGGTGAGCAGTCCGGCGATCACCGGCAGCTTGCGCGCCACGTTCAGCGAATAACCACGGCGCAGCAAGGCGTCGGACAGCCAGCCACCGACCAGCGTACCCAGCGAGGCGGCAATGAAAGGCAACACCGCCACCCAGCCGACCTTGAGCCAAGGCATGTGCCGCTCGGTCACGAGGTAGGTGGGGAACCAGGTCAGGAAGAACACGTTGGTGGAGTTACAGGCGAACTGGCCCAGGCAAATGCCCAGCATGTTACGGTGCTTGAGCAATGCCGGGATCTGCGACCAGCGGAACACCGTGGCTTTCTGTCCACCGTCAACCACCCCACCACCGGCGGCGATGTAGTCGAGTTCGGCCTGGTTGGCCGTGGTCGACTGGTGTGGCTCATGGTACTTGCGCCACCACAGCAGGCCATAGACGATGCCCAGCAAACCAACGGCCAGCAGCAGGAATCGCCAGCCATAGGCATGCAGCACCCAGAACAGCAGTGGCGTCAGAAATGCCAACCCAGTGTACTCGGCGAAGGTATAGATACCCGTCGCCCTGGCCCGCTCGCTCTGCGGGAACCAGGTGGCTACCACCCGGCTGTTGGTGGGGAAGCACGGAGCTTCGGTCGCCCCCACCAGAAAACGCATCCCCAGCAACGACAGAAAGCCCTGCGCCAGCCCCTGCAGGCCAGTGAACAACGACCACAAGGTCAGCGCCAGCCAATAGGTGAGCTTGGTACCCAGCCGGTCGATCAGGATGCCGCCCGGTATCTGCGCGGCGGCGTAGGTCCACGAGAAGGCGGAGAAGATCACCCCCATCATCGCCGCGTTCAAGCCCAGGTCGGCACTGATGCTGGGCGCAGCAATGCCCATCACACTGCGGTCGAGGTAGTTGATCATGGTGCCACCGGAAATCAGCGCCAGGATCATGAAGCGGGTACGGGTACGTTGCTGCACGCGCGCCGGGGTATCGAACCTCCCGAGGCTGGCATTCTGGTCAGTATTCATGACGGGTGCTCTCTTGTTATTGGAATGGCAAAAACGGGGTCAGGCGAACCCGAACAGTCGGCGTGGCGTGTCCCACATCACCGAACGCCGCAACTGGGCATCCGGCATCAGGCGTTCGGCCAGTTTCAGCAGCGGGCCGTAATCCACTCGTGAGCGCTGGCGAATGAACGGCCAGTCCGACCCCCAGACACAGGCCTGCGGGCCAAAAGCTTCGAGCAGGGCATGAACGTAGACACTGCTCTGCTCCAGCAGCGCATCTTGCGCAGCGAACTTCTGCATGCCCGACAACTTCACGCTGGCACGGCCACTGTCGGCCAGGCGCAGCAATGCCTGGAAACCGGGCTGCTGCACCCCGGCCGCCACATCCGGGCGACCGCAATGGTCGATCAGCAAGCGCGCGCGCGAGCCTTGCAGCAGCCCGCGCAGCTCCAACAACTGGTCTTCGCACACCTGGATCTGGGCGAACAGGTCGAGTTCGGCGAGCTTGCCGAACAGCCCATCGGCCTGTCTGAGGCTGGCCACCCCGTACAACGCCGGGTTGAAGGCGATACCGACCACCCCTTGGGCCTGCAGCGCTGACAGCGCGTCAAGGCCGATATCCGGCTCGACCACTGCCACGCCCTTGAAGCGCCCCTGCCCGGTCGCCAGGGCGTGCAGCAGGCAACGGTTGTCGGTGTGGTAGCCGCTATTGGGCCCCACCAGCACGGCATGCTGCACGCCGTAAGCCTCCATCACCCGCGTGAACTGCTGCTGCGTGGCGACTTCCTGGCCGCAAGGCGCGTAAGGCGCGTTGGGGTGGTAGGGGAAACGTGCGGGATCAAACAGATGGTTATGGCAATCGATCTTCGGTTCATCAAAGATGTTCACGCAGCACTCCTGTCAAGCGCCACTGCGCTTGCCTGCAGATCTTGTTATTGTTCGCCGCAAGGGCGATCGAGCTGGGTTCAAGATACTGCCTGGCCGATGTTGACGCTCATACCCAGATAGCGCAGACCATAACCGAAGGTAATAGATATGTTGCCTGCTAACGAAGGCGCGGACACCAGCCCGATGGTGTTCAAACTGCGGCACATGGAAGTGTTCCGTGCGGTCATGCTGACCGGATCGATCAGCGCGGCGGCCAAGCTGCTGTATGTGTCGCAGCCGGCCGTGAGCAAACTGATCCAGTACATCGAAGGGCGCCTGGCCTACCGCCTGTTCGAGCGCATCAACAACCGTCTGGTGCCGACGGCCGAGGCCCAGGTGCTGTTCCGTGAAGTCGAACGGGTGTACCAGGCGGCGCTGGAGGTCAACGAATGCGCCCTGTCGCTGGGTGGCGGCGAGCACCGCAAACTGCGCATCTCCTGCAGTGCGTCGCTATCGACGGTGGTCATCCCGATCGCCCTGGCTCAGCTCAAGCGTGAGTCGCCCTCGCTGAACATCGAATGGCAGACTTCACTGATGGGCGAGATGCCCAACCAGATTCTGTCGAAGAAAGTCGACCTGTCGATCGCCGCCCTGCCGGTGGTGCACGACCACCTGCATTCGCAGGCGTTCATGCGTGGGCGCATGGTGGTGATCATGCCACCCGATCACCGCCTCGCCGGGCATGCCCCGCTGACCTTACGGCAACTGGAAGGCTATCCCTTGCTGCTGTTCCGGCCCGACATGCCGTTCGGCAAGCTACTGGCCGGACACATCGAGCGCCGCGGCCTGCAACTGGTGTCGCTGTTGTCGTTCACCAATGCCAACGAGGCCGTGGCCCTGGTCAAGCAAGGCATGGGCATCAGCTTGATCGACGAATTCGTGGCGCAGGACAGCGGCCTGGCGGTGGTGCCCCTGGCGGACGAGATCCACTTCGACGTCAGCTTCGTCTACTCGCGCTTCGAGCCGCCATCGCATGCAGCCCTGCACCTGATGCAGGTGTTGCAGGCCCAAGCGCAGCGGCTGGGAAGGGCCATTCCAAAATGACATTCCCAAATGAAACCTTGAGGTTGCAACGCTGGGCCGCAGCGGCCACGGTATCTGAAACGCAAACAGACCCGTCGTGAGCGCTTCCTGGCCGAGATGGAGCAGCACGACAGTCGGCAAGTGATCAGCCTTCGCGAAGAGCCTCAACCGCCTTGTGTATTCGGGCATGCGGTGATTGACGACCTGCAAAACCAATATCGATCTCCTTCAACGTGAGTTGCTGAAAGCGTACCTCCAACTCAGGAAGAGGTCGTCCCTGAAAAGCATGCTGCTGAACATCCCTCATCAGGCTGCGACTGAATGGATTACCGTCAGCGAACTCGCACAACGTCAGGGTCTGTTCGACTCGCGTCATACCCCACGTTCTGAGTGGTGCTCAGCGACTCGATGATCGATTTCCATGACTCCTCGCTGGTCGCCAGCTTGAGCACGTCCTCCCGCCCATTAAAATGCCGCTTGATGAACGCCTGCTTGGAGTCGGTGAAGTAATTCAGCACCAGGCGCAACGCCTCAGCCATCTCCTTTAGCGCCACTTCCGCATATTCACGCATCACATGAACCTGAATGAGCTTCTCGCGGTAGTGCTCGTCGAGTCGCAAGTAGTCCTCCTTGAGGAAGGTCTTGCGCTTGTCTTCCTTCTTGACCTCGATGGTCATAGCCCAGCGCATGACCGTCATGCCGTGGTTGAGGGTCAAAATGTCCTGCCGATGCAAATAGAGCAGGACATGCTCAATCACCTTGCGGCGCCTGTTAGGCGGGATCAGATGCGGCAGTTCGAGGTCACTTTCGATCACCCGGAGCAATTCGCCAAAACTCGTTTCGACCAGCAGATCCGCGCCACGCAATCCTGCCGGTAGCTTACCGACCAACAGTTCCAGGAACTTGCTCGCCAATACGCGCCGCACGTCACCAAAGCCAACGATCTTCGCCAAGGAATGACCACCCTTTCAGATCCTGCCAACCGCCCTGTTTGGTTCGCTCGTTCCCTCCAGGGAACACCTTGAATTCAATGCCCAGGCTTTCCCTGAAGTGGCTCTGGATGTCCGCAAGCACATCGGGCTTGGCCGTCGCGGTAAAACAGCCGATCTGCGCGCCAGGATGGCCAATACGTGCTGGCCACGCATACCGGCCAGCACAATGTCGTGCTGAAGACTCTCCCCTGGCCGCTCGTAACGAAAATCCGGGAAGCCAAAAAGGATGCGTCTCTTGCAGCAATTGCGGAACCAGCATTTTGAGCTCGGGTACAGATACCGGAGACTGCCCAGTCAAGGATGCGAAGAAGACTCCCAGGTCTCCCTTCATACTCGGCGCTAGCAACGCCTGATAGCAGAGAAGCTCCATCTGGTTGGTCTCGTTCAACTGCGTGAAGGCCTGGCGTTGATCCTGAAAAAGAACCAACGTCGAGCGGCAGTCGGACAACGGCGAGTTCAGGCTGTCACGGATAAGCTTGTAATCCTAGATCAGCCGGTGATACGGGTTTTGTGGGAACGCCAGTGGCGACAGACGCAACGTGTCGATGACCGGCAGAGCATGCAAAGCCATGCCGGGCACATGTTCGCGCAGGATAGGCAGATCGTGGTCGATAACATTGTGGCCGAGTACGAAGCTAGCCCCTTCAGACAGTGCATCCAACAACTGCAAGGCCAGGGACGGGTTTCCAGAAACCTTCATCTCCAGCTGCGCCCCCGAGTCAGGCCGAAGGGCACCGACTATCATGATTCGGGCAGGTTCATTGTTCTTGGGCGGCAACACCTCAAGATCGAAAATCAGGCCTTGGGGTTGAGAAAGAGGCTGCATCAAGCGGGCATTTCCTGCTCAGCTATTGCGACAATCATCATTCAACGCATGAACGATGGAAGTGATGGGCATCATCATGCCATCAAGCACCGACAAGAGATATCTAGATGCACTTCTATGATTGCACTGCACCAAAGGTCGCACCTTGCACTACATGCAACAAGCCATGTTTCTTGCACTACTGATCTGCACACAGGGCACAAATCTCGATAGATGCCGGGCTGAGATCGATCAGGCAACGAGCCTGGCAATCAAGGGTGAACACAACACCATGAGCACCCCGCTGAAGATCATCGTCAGGCTGGCAACGGCCCCCTCCTCACGCCCCAACCCCCGCGCGACGCTCAGCCCGAACCCGTGGGCGGCACTGCCCAACGGCGCCCCTTTGGCAAACCGGGTGCGTAACGGGATCAGGGTGAGCACCACTTCCCCGAGGACGATGCCGAACAGGCCGGTGATGACCACGAACACGCCGGTCAGCTGAGCCGTGCCCCCGAGGTGGGCGGTGGACTCCAGGGCGAAAGGCGTGGACACCGAGCGCGACAGCAGGCTGCGGGTGATCTGCTCATCGAGGCTCAGTGCCCTGGCCACGAGCAGCGTGGCCCACACCGAGACGACGATGCTCACGACACTGCCGGCGACCAGCGCCATCCAGTACTGGCGGATGATCCTGCGGTTCTGGTAGATCGGCAGCGCGAAAGCGACGGTCGCGGGGCCAAGCAGCCAGACCAGCCACTGGGTATCCTTGAAGTACATCGGGTAACTGGTCGATGTGCCTTGTACCAAGGCAATCAACAGGATCGAGGTGGGGATCGCCGGGGTCAGCCAGGGGCGCTGATGCCGCTTGTAGACCGCTTGATTACCGTAGAACACGGCGATGGTCGCGAACAGGAAGAACAGCGAAGCGATGGAATCTTTCATGGTTATCGATCGCCGCCGAGCAGCGCCCGCTCCTTGCGTACTTGCAGCACTTTCCTGAAATGCTGCTTGCGGATCAGTTGGCAAACCCCCTCGACGACCAGCGCGGTGACCAGCATCACCGCCAGGAAGCCCGTGCCGATGGCGACGAACAATTTGATGCCCACGGTTTCGAACAGGTCCTTGTACTGCACCACTGACACCACCAACGGGATGAAGTAGAGCAGCATGTTGGCCAGGATCAGTTCCGCGCCGCCTTCGATCCAGCGGGGCTTGACCAGCCCGGTCAACAGCAGCACCACCAACATGGCCAGGCCCAGGATCCCGCCGGAGACCGGCAGGTCGAGCATCGACGCCGCTCGGTCGGCCACGTACCAAAGCAGTATCAACAACAGTACCTGGCTGCCTGACCTGAGCCACTGCCCGCGGCGGGCAAGGCCGGGCAAAGGAGATGAAGAGGACATCGTGGGGGGGAGTTCCTGAGTTAGGCTGAATGGTTTAAGTCCATACTATCCAGTGCACTTTAAAAGAAAAAATGAATTAAAATTATCAAAATCATTCAATAATGGAATGCACATGGATATCCGAGCCCTGCGCTACTACGTGGAGGTGGTGAACCAGAAGAGTTTCACCAAGGCGGCGGCGCACCTTCACCTGACCCAGCCGACCGTGAGCAAGATGGTGCAACTGCTGGAGCAAGGTTTCGGCGTCACCCTGCTGGCGCGGGAAGGCAAGCGCTTCACCGTCACCGATGCCGGGCAGATCGTCTATCAGCGCGCCCGGGAGATCCTGGCCCTGCAGGACCGGATGGTGCTCGAGGTCAGCGACCTGCAGAAGATCGAGCGCGGCGTGCTGCGGATGGGCCTGTCGCCCTCCACCCACTCGATACTGGCGCCCGTGCTTGCCGCCTACCACACGCTCTACCCGAACATCGAGCTCAAGCTTTTCGAGATCGGCAGCAATGCCACCCTGAGTTACTTGCGCGACGGTGCGTTGGAGCTGGGCACCCTGCTGGACTTCTCCGGTGCCGACGACCTGTGGCAGGAGTTCGACTCGCTGCCGCTGTTCATCTCCCCGTTGTGCCTGTTGGCCCCCAAGGACTCACCCTGGCAAGGACGCACCCAGGTGGCGCTCAACGAGCTGTCGGAAAGCGAGTTCATTCTCTATGGCGATTCCTTCGCTCTAAACGACCTGGTCACCAATGCTTGCAACGAGGCCGGCTTCACCCCCCGTGTGAGCGGGCGCAGCGGCCAGTGGGACTTCATGGCGTCACTGGTGAATCTGGGCGTCGGCGTGACGCTGCTGCCCAAGGTCTTCTGCGACACCCTGGATGCCGACAGCTTCACCATCGCCCGGATCCAGTCGCCCGCATTGATCTGGAAGGTATCACTGGCATGGCGCCGTGACGGCCAGCTTTCTTTCGCCGCCAAAGCCTGGCTGGAGCTGGCACGCCGGTTGTTGGCCACGCCCGGGGAATGGGTCGAGGACGTCTTCGGCCCCTGAAGCTGCCGGGCGAGCCCCGGCAGCCTCATTGCCACTATTTCAGGGTAATGGTGGTATTGACCCCGTCGTTGACGGTCTTGTCAGCGGCAGGTCACGGTCTTGACTGCGCGCCTCACCCACCAGCACCACCACCGGTGTCGTTGACGCCGGAGAAGAGATGAGGCCGATCCGTATATGCAATCGCCGGCAACACTACACGACAAATACGACCCGACGGGTAGACTCGCCCTCCCTGCTTTTCTCGACTTCGTTCAACGGGACGGCAACCGCATCCACTTTCATGTTGCCTGGCTTTATAGCCTCCAATAAATGCCCCACGACCTTCACCAAATCCTCGGTCGAGACACTTCCCAACCCACTGCCAAGCATCTCCAGACCAGAACTGCGGAAAACCCCGGGGTTCATGGGCAAGCTCGCGCCAGCGATCGCGCCAATATTGACGAAGCGCAGACGGGGCGCGGCCGCGCCACTGCCATACCCCGCCAGTGCATTCAAGATGCAGGCCGCCGGCTCGCCCCAGAGGTAGTCCAGAACGATGTCGATGCCTGCCCCCTGGATTTCCTCGCGCAGCAAGGCTGTCAATTGCTCAGCCGGCTGATCGAGGCCAATGAACGTATTCGCCCCCAGCGCACGCAATTCTTCCTCCACCGCCGGATTGCGTGCAGTGGCCACGATCCGCGAAGCGCCCAAGTGCTTGGCGACCTGAATAGCCAAACGCCCAGACGCACCCGCGGCGCCGTTGATCAATACACGCTCGCCTGGCTTGAAACCGGCACGCGCCTGCAAAGCGGCCCAGGACGACATCCCCGGGTTAGCGATCGCAGCTGCGGTGATGTCATCGATGTCATCGGGTACAGCGACACAGTGGCGTGCGTCCACTGCAACGAACTCTGCCATGGCACCGATGGGGGCGCGCGGAAAAGCGAAGTACACGCGGGTGCCGTCCTCGAGCAGGCCGACGCCGTCCGCGCCTGGTACCAACGGCAATGTCTTGCCGCTACTGTAGTGCTTGCCACTTGCCTGTGCGCGCACCAACTGGCTGAGCGCAGCGGCACGAACCCGCACCAGCACCTCGCCCGGCCTGGGCTGCGGGGTATCGATCTCACCGTAGCGCGGGGGCTGGTCGAAGGCATGTACGATGGCTGCTTTCATAAAACTCACTCCATGGATCATTGAGGCTGGCGTGCTTCACGCATGCCAGCAACGGTACCAGCCATCCTGCTCACTGATGCGCAGCTCGGTCTGGTAAAGACGGGATAAAGACGCGCTGTCGAGCACTTCGCGCTTGGGCCCGTCGGCGACGATAGCGCCCCGGTCGAGCAGGACCACACGCTCAATCTCCGGAATGATCTCATCAATATGATGGGTGGTGATGATCATCGAGTGTTCTGGGCCACAGAACGTGCGTAGCAGCTTGAGCATGCCCAGGCTCGCGCCCATGTCCAGGCCGTTGGCCGGCTCGTCGAGGATCAGCGCCTGGGGCTGGTGGACCAGCGCGCGGGCCAGCAATAGGCGGCGCTTCTGGCCAGTGGAGAGGCGCTGGAACATAGTGCGCTCGTGCTGGGCCATCTCCACCACGCCAAGCAGCTCGCGTGGAATCTGGATAGCCGTTACACCCACCAAGGCGCCGATCAGCGACTTGCCTTCATTATCAACGCTGCCGCAGGAGATGGGCCCCTGCGGCGTCGGCGGCCTATACCTGTGCAGCCAGTGGTTGCTTCTGCTGTGGTACTCCGCCCCTGGCCTGTGGAATGCAAAGGTCGCGACCCAGCGCATCCAGCAGCTGCGGCAGCTCGCCCAGGTCGCTGACCCCGCCGTAGAGGTAGAAGTCCGGACGTACCAGCACGGCCTGCAATCCGGCCTCATCGAAGAAGCGATGATACTTGCCGGACAGGTCACGGCAGGTGCCCGGCGCACCGTCACGGCTCAGCCGCACGTTCTTCACCTGCAGGTGTTCGAGCAAAGCTTTGTGTGACGGGCTCAAGCCAGTCAATGGATCGCTGCCGATGCTCAGCAAGTGGAAGCCGCGACCGAACACATCGTCGTAGCGCTGGTTACTGCCATCGTGCTCGATCTCACCATGTACACCCAGGCAGCCGGCAGATCCGGCCGGGCTACCGCTGGGCAGCTCCTTGAACACTGCACCACCGCTCAGGCCGGGGAACGGCGGCAATGGTGGCACCTCTCCGGCAAGAAACGCAGCATCGCGCTCGGTCGCCTTTTGCGGGTCGGCCACGCAGACCACCTTGCCCATCTCCACCGAGGCATCGATCACAGCCCGGATCTGCGGCTTGCGCTCCAGGGTGTAGCTGTCCAGCAAGCTGTCGGTGCACAAGCCCTTGAAGATGAGGTCGAGGCGCCAGGAAAGGTTCCAGGCGTCGCGAATCCCCGAGCACATCCCCTGCCCCATGAAAGGCGGCATCAGGTGCGCGGCGTCGCCGGCCAGCAGCACTCGGCCATGGCGCCAGGTCTGGGCGATGCGCGAGCGGAACTGATAGACGGCATGACGCACCAGGGTGGCGGTATCCGGGCTGACCCAGGGCGCGAGCAACGCCCAGACTTTGTCTTCGCTTTGCAGGTCGTCCAGGGTTTCGTGCGGCAGGCGCATGAACTCCCAACGGCGATAGCCTGGCCCGCCAGGCACCATGGTGGTCGGCCGCGCCGGGTTGCACCACTGGCCAATGTCCGGCACATCCAGTTGCACGCCTGGCTTGGGTTGCAGGTCGACTACCAGCCAGTCTTCCTGGAAGCCCAGATCCTGCCACTCGATGCCGCATTGGCGGCGGATCAGGCTGTTGGCGCCATCGGCACCGATCACATAGCGTGCCTTGACCTGGCGTTCCTCGCTGGGTTGCGCCTGGCCATCGCGCTGGGTTCGCTGCATACGCAGCTCGCAACCGTGGCTGTCCTGGTCCAGCGTCAGTACTTCCCAGCCTTGGTGCACCTCGACGTTGCCAATGCTCTTGGCGGTACGGTCGAGAATGGCCTCCAGACCTGGTTGATTGAACAGGTAACCGAAGGGGCCGTCGCTGATCGACTCGGCGGACCAGTCGATTTCCACCAGCACCTTCCAGTCGGCATTGAACCACTGATAGCAAGCCGATGGCTGGGAGATCTTCTGCAGTTCGTCTTCCAGCCCCATCATGCGAAAGACACGACGGATCTCGTGGTCGTGGAACACCGCGCGCGGCAGTGGATAAAGGGATTGCCAGCGTTCGTACACGGCAACGTCATAACCCATGCGCCCCAGGAGGATGGCGAGGGTCTGCCCGACAGGGCCGTAACCGACGATGGCTACATCATGGATCTTGTTTTCGTTCATCTGTGCTGACCTGAAACCGGGTGGGTTTAGGCAAGCCGCTCCCCGCCTTCCTGGCGACCAGGATGAAGTCGTTGATATACGACGCCCCCCATGCGCTGCTCATCGTGTTGTTGATGTCGCTGATGCTCACCTGCAGCGCACGGGCCTTTTCTTTATCGATGACGATCTGATACTGCGGCTCATCGTTCATGCCATTGGGACGAACGTTGGCCAGCACCGGGTCGGCTGCAGCGAGCTGCAGGAACTGGTCGCGTGCAGCGATCAACTTCTCATGCCCCAGGCCCACGCGGTCCTGCAGATAGAAATCGAAGCCCATGGCATTGCCCAGTTCCAGGATCGCTGGCGGGACAATGGCGATCACGGTGCCATCCTTGATCCGCGAGGCTCGCGCCTGCAGGCGCTGGGCCAGGGCGAAGATGGTGGTGTCATCGGCGCCCACGCGTTCCTCCCACGGCTTGAGCCCGATGAACAGCATTCCCGAACTTTGGCCCCGGCCGGCAAAGTTGAAGCCGTTCACCGTGTACGCGGAGTCGATCAGCCCGCTTTCTTCCTGAAGCAGGTAGTCACGGACCTCGTTAAGCACCACTTGCGTGCGTGCCGCGCTGGTGTTGGTCGGCATCTGGACCTGAACGAACATCGTGCCCTGATCCTCACCGGGCAAAAATGCCGTCGGGATCTTGGGGAACAACCAGCCGAGCGCCACCACGATCAGGGCGTAAACCCCCATCGCGATGACTGGCTCAGCGAGGAAGACAAGCTGAGCAAGCGCAAATTCATGCCCTGCGTGTCCCGCGCCAACTGCAGCCGCCTGGTCGTAGACCTCTGAAACAGGAAACAGCACATGACCGTATTCAAGCCGATCGAGACCTACGCCGACGCAGGCCAGGGCCACACCTACAAGAACAGCCGCGAAGCTGTGCTGCGCCTGCCCTTCCCGTATCCGGAAGACCAGTACATGTACTCGATGAACGTCGAGCCCCACGTGCCGTTCGGCACAGGCGCGCTGCGCGGGCAGTTCGACATCGACGAGCACTACATCTCCGAATGCCACCACCGTGCGCACACCCTCGACAGCCAGCCGGGCGTGCACTACGCCGCCCTGCCGCACATGATGGAAGCCCAGTGGGACCTGCTGGAGCTGCTGATGGAATCGTACTCGCGCGACTACCCCGAGCACTTCACCCTGGAGAAACAAGGCAGCCAATGGCACTGGATCAACCGCCCGCTGCAGATCGACCAGACCTTCACCTTCGGCGACGCCAGCACCCTGCCAATGGAGCCGATGGAATACATCACCCGCCAGGCCCAGGGCGAGTTCATTCTGCTCGAAGAGCGTGACGACACCCTGGTGATGGGCGCCGGCATGGCCACCCAGCGCGCCGACTATTCGCTGCGTTTCAACCTCGGCATGAGCTTCATGGAGTTTCACGGCCCGGTGCCCAAACTGCATGAAATGGGCATCCTGCAACGGGCGCTGAAGTTCCTCCTGCGCCTGCGCCCAGGCCACCCGGTGCGCCGCACCAACTGGTCGATCACCGTCAACCCGCGCCTGGAAACCTCCGCCGAGACCCTGCCTGACTGGGCCCCGGAACGCACCACCGTGACCGCCGAAAACGCCGGCGAGCTGGTCAACCTGCGCATCGAACTGCAACCGCTGCATCGCCTGCCGCGCAGCAACGCCGTGCTGTTCCCGGTGCGCACCTATCTGATCAGCCTGCAAGAGCTGGCCGAATTCGCACCGCAGTGGGCCAAGCGCATGCACCGGGTAATCCGCGACCTGGACCAGGAACTGGTCGACTACAAGGGCTTCACCCGCTACCGCGATGCCATGGTCAGCTGGCTGTCGCAGTACGACGACGGCACCCCGGTCGACGAAAGCCAGCAGTAACCCGTACGATTTGCAACTCAACGAAGCCCAGGCCGGGCTGCTGATGTCGGCCGAGTTCGGCTTCACCATGCTCGCCTCCCTGCTGGTCGCCCCGTTCATGGGCCGCGCACCTCGGCGTACCTTGGCGCTGGCCGGTACCCTCCTGGCGATTGCCGCCAACCTGATCAGCGCCAATGTCGACAGCCTCTATGCACTTGCAGCAGTACGCTGTATTGCGGGTATTGGCGCCGGCCTGGCGCTGGCCTGCGGCAACGCCGCCGTGTCCAGCGCCAAGCACCCGGACCGGGTCGCTGGGCATATGAACGTGCTGTCGGTGGTGCTGATGATCGTGGTGATGCTGGGTTACGCCAAGGTCATGGCCGCTCAAGGCCTGCACGGCCTGTACTACGCGATGGCGGCGACCATGGCGGTGATGCTGCTGGCCATACCGGCGATGGTGCAGCGCGCACCGGTTGCCGAACCTTCCCCCCAGGCGCCAGCCGGCCAACCAGGGGCAGGCAATATCCTGCTGAGCCTGCCAGCGATCTGCATGATGCTGGCGATGTTGGTGTTCCAGGCCCGCGACACCATGGGCTGGGCTTTCGTCGAGCGGATCGGCACCATGGTCGGCTACAGCGGCGATGAACTGGGGGCGCTGTTGTCGTTCCAGTCGTTCGTCGGCCTGATCGGGCCACTGATCGCAGCCATGGTCGGCAAGCGTTTCGGCATGAGCACGCCAGTGATCCTGGCGATTCTGCTGACCGGCGCAACCAGCCTCAGCTACGTGCTGGGCGAGCACTCCAAGACCCTCTACACCGCCGGGGTGATGACCATCTGCATCACCTACTTCTACGCCCTCAGCTACCTCACCGGGCTGGCTGCAGCGCTGGACCGCGAGGGCCGCGTGGTGGCTGCCGCCGGCAGCTTCCTCAGCCTCGGGTTGGCGGTGGGCCCAGCCATTTCCGGCGGGTTGATTGCGGTGGGTGGTTTCACCCTGGCAGCCTGGGGCATCGCGGTCACTGTGGTGCTAACCCTGCTACTGGTAGCTGTACCCCTGGCGAGTATCCGGCGTCAGCACGGCTCGATGCCATCGAACCTGGCCAGGCAGGCAACTGCTGATGGCTCCGTTGCGAGCTGAATGAATGAGGCTGTGGCAGGGAGGTACGACGTGCCTCCCTTGCGCGAACCAATCGATAGGAGTGGTAATGGCAAGCCAATTCGAGAATCAAGCAAAACGCTGGTCAATTCTACTGAGCGTGCTGGCAAACCGCGCGCTAGCCTTCTGATAGTCGATCAAATCGCGCCTCGGTCACGATCAAGAGTGGCTCTGATCTAGCACACCCGCCGTCCGCCCGATGGGCAGCGGCGATTAAACGATCGAAAAGGGCCGATCAGCGCACCACGGCCCTTGCTGGAGGTAACCCGAGGTTCAGGGCTGCTGGGCCGTGCGCGCAGCGTCTTCCTTGAACATGTCGGCGATGGTGTCTTTGTGCGCGGCGTAGTACTGCGCGACGACTTCATCGGCCGAGGTTGCCCGCGCCTGTTTCATCATCGTTTCCAGGTCTTTCACTGGCAGGGTGAAGTGCGCGAAGAAGTTGGCCACCTCAGGGAAGTCCCGGCTGAAGCCCTTACGGCCGACCGCATGGATCTGCTCAGCTTTGCCGAACACTTCCTTGGGGTCATCCAGGTAGCGCAACGACCAGGTGGAGAACATCCAGTGAGGGCTCCAGGCGTTCAACAGCGTCCACTGGTCACGCTTGAGATTGCGCTCGAACTCGTTGAGCATGCCGGTCTCAGAGGAAGCGACAAGCTTGTAACCTTCCAGCTTGTAGGCTTCGATTGCCCGGGTGGCGGTCTTGTATTGGCCATTACCCACTTCGGAGGTGAGAATCTTGCCCGCCAGTTTTTCCTTGACCTCGGGTTTGTTCAAGTCTTCGATGCTGGCGACTTCACTGACGGGAATGCTGGTCGGCACCGCCAGCCCCAGCCGCCCTTCGTAGAGCACGCCGAGGTCTTCGAGTTTATTCTTGTACTTCTCCCAGAATGGCTTGTGGCTGTAGGTCAGCCACGCCATGGGAATAATGTCGACCTTGCCGGCCGAGAGCGCTTGGAACTGAATACCGATATCAGCCATCACCAGTTTCACGGGTTGTTTCAGCTGATCTTCCAGTGCAAGTTTGGCAAGTTTCGTGGTGATTTCAGCATCGGCCCAGTTGACCCAGCCAACCACGATAGGTCTGGTTCCTTCTGCGTGGCTAACGGTACTGGTGACGGCCAAGGCCAGGCCGGCCAGCAACAGGCGGGCTCTATTGAGACCCTGTTTGATCGTGATCATCGGACATCTCCATTCTTGTAGTCTTATTTCTGGCAGATTTGATGATTAAGCAAAGGCTGGCTTATTGGCTTTGTAGGTTTCGACCCAGCCGGTGCATAGGGTGAAGCAGAAGGTGCTCCTGAGGGTGGTAAAGGCTTCCAGACCGGCTGCTCATGGCGATTGAGGCGGTGATCGCTTGATGAGGCGGCAACTGAATTTATCCAAGGTCAGGGGGGCTGGGTATCGAATAAAAAATAAGCCTGTCATTAAAAAAATTTAAGCCACACACCTGGGTCGCGAATCGCTATGCCAACGGCGGCATGGCATTTGACAAGGTCCAGGCAAGCTCGCCTAATGCGCCCAAGGGCTACCGAAATGCGGTATTTCGGTCATCTCTGCCAAGAGGAAAGTGTCGTGCGCCATCTGGACCTTGCGTTGCTCTACAGCTTCAAGATAATCGCCGAGTGCAAGAACATTTCGGTTGCCTCGCAGCGCCTGAACAAGACCCAAGGGGCAGTCAGCATCCAGCTGAAAAAACTCGAGGAGCTGGTAGGCCAACGGCTGATCGAGCGCGGGCACCAGGTTGCCGTGTTGACCCGTCACGGCGAAAACATGCTGCAGTACGCACGCAAGATGCTCGCCCTCAGCGACGAGGCGCTGGATTTTTTCATAAAGGGGGAAGTCTGCGGCAGCATCAGGTTCGGCATTCCCGATGACTACGCTGGCGCCTTCCTGCCTCCGGTGCTCAAGGAGTTCACGCAACGGTATCCGAAGGTCAACCTCAAGATTCGCAACGACATCAGCCACAACCTGTTCACTGCACTAGAGGAAGGCGAACTCGACCTGGCATTGGTCACCCAACGCGTTGCCGATGGTCATGGCGAGATATTGCGCTGTGACCACCTGCAATGGGTCAGCGCAGCCGGGTTCAAGGTGGACACCAACGTACCGATCCCACTGGCACTCTATCCCCACGGCTGCGGCTATCGACGGCAAATCCTTTCTGCGCTCAGTGGCTGCCAGCTCGACTACGATATTGCGTTTGAATGCACGGGGGTAGCGGGCGTGCAGCTAGCAGTGGACAGTGGCCTGGCAATTGCGGCCACTTCAGCCCCTCTGACCAAACCGACCTGGCAGATTCTGGATGGCCCGGCCAATGGGCTGCCTGCGCTGGGGAATGTGACCATCGAACTGCGTCAGCACCCTGGCGAATGCAATCCTGCAGTGGCGTTTTTCGCCGACGAACTCCGCAGGCATGTGCCGGCGTAGCGACTCACCCGTGGCCACGGCCTGCCGAGCCTGACGAGGACACCCAGGCCGTGGCTTCGAGGATCTCAGAATACCGAGCTATAGTCGCCCAGCTCGACCTGGATGGACTTGATGCGCGTGTACTGAGCCAGCGAAGCGATGCCATTTTCTCGACCGACCCCCGACTGTTTATAGCCCCCAACCGGCATCTGTGCGGGCGACTCGCCCCATGCATTGATCCAGCAGATACCCGCCTCGAGCTGGTGAATCACCCGGTGCGCCCTCGCCAGGTTTTCGCTGACCACACCAGCGGCGAGGCCGTACTCGGTATCGTTGGCACGGCGGATCACTTCTTCTTCGGTGTCGTAGGTGAGGATGCTCATGACTGGGCCGAATATTTCCTCACGCACAATGACCATGTCGTCATGGCAATCGGTGAACACGGTAGGCGCTACGTATGCGCCCTTGGCAAATGCACCCTCCTCCAGGCGGCTGCCACCGCAGAGCAAGCGTGCGCCCTCGGCCTTGCCTTGCTCGATATGAGCCAGCACGCTTTCCATGTGCTGGAAGCTCACCAGCGGGCCGAAGTTGGTGTTTTCATCGACCGGATCGCCAACTCGGATACGCGCGACGCGCTCGACGATCTTCGCCTCGAATGCAGCCTGCAGCGCCGCAGGCACGAAGACCCGGGTACCGTTGGTGCAGACCTGACCCGAACTGTAGAAGTTGGCCATCATCGCGATGTCAGCCGCCTTGTCGAGGTCGGCATCGCTGAAGATGAGCAGCGGCGACTTGCCGCCCAGTTCCATGGTCACTTCCTTGAGGGTGGATGCCGATGCACTGGCCATGACTTGCTTGCCTGTGCTGGTACCGCCGGTGAAGGAGATTTTCTCGATAGCCGGGTGCTCGGTAAGGGCGGTGCCGATTTCTCGTCCGCTGCCGGTAAGCACGTTGAACACTCCGGCCGGCAGCCCTGCCTCGGTGAAGATTTCCGCCAGTTTCAAGGTGGTCAGCGAGGTGACCTCGCTCGGCTTGAAAATCATCGCGTTGCCGGCCGCCAGCGCTGGGGCGGATTTCCACAGGGCGATCTGGATCGGGTAGTTCCAAGCACCGATACCTGCTGTGACGCCCAACGGCTCGCGTCGGGTGTAGACGAACGAGGTATCGCGCAGCGGGATCTGCTCACCCTCGATGGCCACGGCAAGGCCGGCGTAATATTCGAGCACGTCGGCGCCGGTGACGATATCGACATGCCGCGTCTCAGAATACGCTTTGCCGGTGTCGAGGGTCTCCAGCATGGCCAGTTCGTCATTGCGCTCGCGCAGGATCTCGACCGCGCGGCGCAGCACGCGGGAGCGCTGCATGGCAGTCATCGCCGCCCAGACCTTCTGCCCACGTCGAGCACTTTCGACCGCACGTTCGACGTCCGCTACGCCCGCGCGTTGTACCCGGGCAATCACCTCCCCCGTTGCCGGATTGATGGCTTCGAAAGTGGCCCCAGTGCTGGCGTCCACATACCCACCGTCGATGTAGAGTTTCTGTGTACCTAGTGCTTGCATGAATGTCTCCTAGCGGTTTTGACAACGATCTGCGAAGTGGCCCCCAACGCTGTGTGGGGCCGGCCGATCACAGCGCAGCAGCCTCTTCCAGGCTCAGCGACTTTGTTTCAGGGGCATACATCCACGTCACCAGCAAACCGATCAAGGTGATGAACGCAGCCGCATACATGGTGTTGGCGACGCCGATGCTGTTCAGTGACATCGGTACCAGGTAGGTGCCGGCAGCAGCCCCCACGCGGGAAAACGAGGTACCGATCCCGACAGCGACCGAGCGCATCTCAATGGGGAAGATTTCGTTGGGGTAAACCAGGGTCAGCACCTGGGCACCGCCGATGAACAAGGCATACAACGAGAAGAACATCAGGATCAGGTTGCCGCTGCTGGAGCTAAATGCGCCCAAGCCCAGCAACGCCAGGCCGGAAAACGTGAAACTGAACAGCAGCAGGCTCCTGCGGCCCAGCACATTGATCAGGCGCATCGCCAGGTAACACCCGGCCACGAAGAACAGGGTAATGGCGATGGAGCCGATGGAGCTGTAGTCCCCGGTAAGGTTGAGCGCAGCAAGCACCTTGGGGGCGAATGCGTACACGGCGAACACCGGAATGATCCCGCAGGTCCAGAACATGACCACGAAGAACATCCGTTTGCCATAGCCCGAACGCAATAGGCTGCTCAATGGCAGTTTCTCGCGCGCATCCTGTTTCGGCAGGTTGGCCGTGGAGAAATCGGGCCCGTAGATATGCTTGATGACCGCATCGGCTTGCGCGGTGCGGCCTTTGCTCAGCAACCAGCCCGGCGATTCGTGGGTGCCCAGGCGCATCACGAAGAGCATGGCGCCCAGCACCGCGCTGCTGGCCAGGGTGTACTTCCAGCCCTCGGGGTGGCCGCTGCGCAGGATCACCTCGCCCACCACGTAGGCCAGGGCGGCGCCAATGAACCAGAGCAACGCCAGGGCCGCCAGGCGCGGGCCACGCAATTGCCTGGGCAACAACTCGACCAGTAGCGAGGATGCCACCGGATATTCGAAGCCGACTGCGATACCGATCAGCAGCCGCAACACGAAGGTCAGAGCAGCGGAGTCCGTCCACATATGCCCCAGCGAAGCCACCACGAACAGCGCCGGCGCTACCAGGAACATGCAGCGCCGGCCCAGCAGGTCTGTCAGCCAACCACCGATGAAACCACCCAGGAAAATACCTATCAGGGCAGAGGCGGCAATCATCCCCTCCCAGAACGCATCCAGTTGCAGTGTCGATGACATCTGCAACATTACCACGCCGACGATACTCAGCACATAACCTGCCACCAGTGAGCCTGACCAGGCCCGGAGCGTCAGTAGCTGGTGAAAGCGGCTCAGTGATACATCTTCGATCGAAACAGTATTGTTGTTCATCTGTTTTTCCTTGGGCAGCGCGCTGCGGGCGATCGAATAGACGGCCGCCGACACCGCCCTTCACTACGTGGGGCAGTCATAGAAACGTCGAGATGAGCGGCTGCGAAGGAGCAGCGCTCATGGACTTTTTATATGGAAGTTAGAAACAAGCCGTCAGTAACTTGCAGCTCTCGCGCACGCAGCGCCGCTCCCCCAATCCACCAGGCTGAATGAACGGCAACCCCTCTGGCTTGGGTGTTACAGATACTGGTAGCGATTGACGATCGCAGAAGCGATGGCCCAGTCACCGTCAACGCCTTTACGGATGGTCACATGGGTCCCCGGGGCGATCGCCACCGGTGGGTTGGTCGGGCTGTGGATCACGGCTTCACCGCTTTGCACGATGAACTGCACATCCTGATCGTATTGATAGACAAAACGATCGGTGTTACCGCTTTCCCAAAGTTCCCAGTTCTGGCAGCTTGCCAACTCGTCCGATGTTGCCTGACGCTTGGTAATAGTGGTCATTTCAATATTCCCGATTATCTCTGGACGCCGAGTCAGGCGATGGCTTTCTGTTTGGCCACTTGAACCTGGCTGTAATAAGGCAGCGCTTCTGGTTGCAGCGCAGGCTTGCCCAACAGCAGGTCGCTGGCTTTTTCAGCCAGCATGATCGTTGCCGCGTTGATGTTGGCGCTCGGTACCGTCGGGAATACCGAAGCATCGATCACCCGCAGGTTTTCCACACCGCGCACGCGCAACTGGCTGTCGACCACGGCCATCGAGTCGTTGTCACTACCCATCTTGCAGGTACCGCAGGGGTGGTAGGCGCTCGCTGCATCTTCACGGATGAACTCATCCAGCGCCTTGCCCGAGCGGATGTGCTTGCCCGGCGTGTCTTCGTGGTAGTTGTAGCGCTTGAACGCCGCCTGTTCGGAAAACTCGATGCCCAGGCGCATCGACTCGCGCATCACGCGCCAGTCTTCTTCGGTGGCCATGTAGTTGGGGTCGATGCGCAGCGGGTCGGACACCTTGTTGCTGCGCAGGCGCACATTGCCGCGGCTGGTCGGGCGCATCGGGCCCACGCCGATGCGGTAGCCGTAGGTGGTGCTCACCGGGATCCAGTTCTTGTCGAAGAACACCGGGAAAAAGTGGAACTGGATGTCCGGATGCGGCGTGGTCGGTGCACTGTTGAGGAATGCACCGACGTGACATTGGTTGACCGAGGCCACGCCCTTCTTGAAGCCGAACCACTGCATGCCCGCCCACAACATGCGGTGCGGTTGCAGCTCCTTGTTCAGCGACACCGGCTCTTTGGTCTCGATCTGGATGTGGCATTCCAGGTGGTCCTGCAGGTTCTCGCCCACCCCAGGCAGGTTTACCTTGGTGGCGATGCCGTGCTCGCGCAGGTGATCGGCCGGGCCGATGCCCGACAGCATCAGCATCTGCGCCGAACCAAACACGCCGCAGCTAACGATGGTTTCGCGGCGGGAGCGGACCTCGACCAGGCGTCCCTTGTACATCACCCTAAAACCGGTGGCCTGCTTGCCTTCGAAGTTGATCTTCTGCACCTCGCAACCCAGCCAGATGGTCAATTTGGGGTGCTCGCCCATGCTGTGGATATAGCCGTAGGCGGTACTGTTGCGGATGCCGTCGCGCACGCTCATCTCGAAGCGCGAGACGCCTTCCTGGCGGTAGCCATTGACGTCTTCGGTAAGGGGGAAACCCGCCTGCTGCCCGGCTTCGAGGAAGGCGGCGTTGAGCGGGCTGAGCTGCTCCTGGCGCTGCGCGCGAATCGGCCCGTCGTGACCACGGTGCACACCCCCGATCTTGCTGCTTTCGATCTTTTTGAAGTACGGCGCGCAGTCGGCCCAGCTCCAGCCGGTGGCGCCGGCATCCTGCCAGGCGTCGTAGTCCATGGGGTGGCCGCGCAGCCAGGTCATGCCGTTGATCGAGGACGAGCCGCCGAGCACGCGGCCACGGGGCTGCTGGATCTGACGGTTGTTGAGGTGCTTCTGCTCCTCGGTGTAGTACCACCAGTTGTACTTCGAGGTCGGCTTGAAAGCCGAGCGCAGCCCGGCGGGCATGCGGATGATCCAGGATTTGTCGGAGGGGCCGACTTCGAGGAGCAACACTTCGAACCCGGCATCCGACAGCCGACGAGCCAGCACGCAACCTGCAGAACCGGCACCTGCGATTACATAATCAAACTCAACCTTCAATTGATAATCTCCACCACGCTCAACCTGAGCATTACTGAACAGTCACGGGTGAGCAGGCTCACGCGACGGTTTGTCGCATGGAATCTATCCAAGGTTGTGAAGCAGCGGTATCGAATAAAAAACAAGGCCGACATAAAAAAAATTAATGCCAAAAGCCGCGAGGCCATTCACCGGCAGGGTGAATGACCTCGCAGACCAGGCCGAACCGCTGAACCCTTCAGAGCTCCACAACAACCCGCCCTCTCACCCCACCGGCGAGCAATTCATGGGCCAGTTGCCCGACCTCATCCAGGCCGATCTTGCGGGTGATCTGGTTGAGTTGCGCAGGATCGACGAGTTGCGCCAGCCGCTCCCATGCCTTCAACCGGTGCTCGCGCGGACGCATGACACTGTCGATGCCTACAAGCGTCACCCCACGCAGGATGAACGGCGCCACAGTGGCCGGGAAATCCATGCCTTGGGCAAGACCACAGGCAGCCACCACGCCGCCATATTGGGTGGAGGCGCAGGCGTTGACCAGCGTGTGGCTGCCGACCGAGTCGATAACGCCTGCCCAGCGCTCTTTGGCCAGAGGCTTGCCAGGACTGCTCAGCTCCGCCCGATCGATGATTTCCGAAGCCCCGAGCGACCTGAGGTATTCCGCCTCCTGAGTGCGCCCGGTACTCGCCACAACCTCATAACCAAGCCGGTTCAACAGCAGGATGGCGAAACTGCCTACGCCACCGTTGGCGCCGGTAACGAGAATCGGGCCATCCTTGGGCACGATCCGATTGCGCTCCAGTGCCGCAATGCACAGCATCGCCGTGTAGCCGGCCGTGCCGATTGCCATCGCCTGCTCGGCGGTAAAACCGCCAGGAATCGGAATCAGCCAGTCGCCGTTCACACGTGCCCGGGAAGCCAAGCCACCCCAGTGGGTTTCACCGACACCCCAGCCATTGAGCAACACTCGGTCACCTGGGGCAAAGCTGGGGTTGTCGCTGTGCTCCACGATGCCGGCGAAATCAATCCCAGGCACCATCGGGAACTTGCGTACCACCGGCCCCTTGCCCGTGATGGCCAAAGCGTCCTTGTAATTCAAGGTGCTGTATTGAACCTTGACGGTCACATCTCCGGCCGGCAACGCGCTGTCATCGAGTTCCTGCAGCGTTGTCGCGTAGCCAGCATCATCTTTGTCGATGACCAATGCCTTGAACATCACAGCCTCCTTAGGGGCGAGCTTGGGCCAGGGAGAGGAATGCATCGCGAGCCAAGTCCAGCGCCGCTCGGGACTTATCGAGCTTGGCGTAGAGCACCGCGCCTTCCCAGGCATTCCAGAAGAATTTACTCAATGCGGCGGTATCAGCGTCCGGGCTGATTTCGCCGATGCTTTTGGCTTCGTCCAGGCAGTCCTGGATTTTCCTGCACCAGCTATCGAGCACGTCACGAAGAACGATTCGATAATTCTCATCCAGGGCTGCGAGCTCCTGGCCGAGGTTGCCGACCAGGCAGCCGCGCTTGAAGTCGTATTTCGCAAGGCTCTCTCCGGCAGCGTCCGTCCAACTGCGGATACGATCCAGCGGCGTCTGCTCCTGGTTCAGCAGATACTTTTCGAGCTTCCTGATGAAGTAGTCCGAGTAGGTCTGGATCACCTCGAGGGTGTAGATGTCCTTGCTTTTGAAGTAGTAGTAGAACGACCCTTTCGGTACACCGGCAGCCTTGACGATCTCGTCCAGCGGCGTGTTGTAGAAACCCTTCTCGGTAAGGATCGCCACACCAATGCGGATCAGCTCCGCACGCTTGCCATTGTTGCGTTGGGCCTGCTGTTCAGATGCAGCGGCGTCGGTTGAAGCCCGGTCTGGTTGAGTCATCGACGGTAGTTCCTATCCTGGCTTTCGTGACAGTAGTGGGCGCATTGCAAGCAGGCCCAGTACAGGGCCAGGCAGCAAGAGCCAAGAAACGTTGCTGGCCATGAGTTCGTACAGGCCAGTCGTAGCGAAGATCGCACAGGCTGAGATGAAGAAGCCCAGGCTGTTTTGAATGGTCAGCGCACCGCCAACCTGATCGGCTGGGCAAGCCTGGACCGACAAGGCCGAGAACTGCGGGGAATCAGCGACGACTGCCATCCCCCAGATCAGCAGCACCATGAGCTGGATTTCAGTGCCCAGCTGCGCAACGAATGGGTAGACAAGGCACATGGCCCCTGAGACAGCCAGTGCGATGAACGCGACATAGCCACTCCCGACGTAACGTGAGAGGCGACCTCCCACAACGCAACCAATCGCGCCTACGGCGATGACGACGAATGACCACAGGGCAATTCGCCCCGGCGCATCGCCGGCGCCCTGGAGTGCATGCAGTACCAACAACGGCGTCAGCGTCCAGAACGCATAGAGTTCCCACATGTGACCGAAGTAGCCCAATGCGGCAGCCCGGAATCTGCGGATCCTGAAAACGCCCAGCACGGCACCGAGCTCAATGATTGCTGAAGCCTTGCGTCGTGCATGAGGGCCCTCACCCAGCAACCCGACCATCACTGACGCCAACAGGGCCAGGACCGAGGATGCCAAAACCAGCAGCTGGTAATCCAAATCAGGCAGGTAGGCCCTGAGGGCATGCGTCGACGACGTGCCGAGGGTCAGCATGGCCACCAACAACGCCAAGCTCTGAGCGGCACGATCAGGCGCCCACGTCACCAGCAGCTTCATACCCAGCGGATAGATCCCTGCCAGGGCGATACCCACGCCCAGCCGAAGAATCACCGCAGAGACCACCCCATCGCTGAATACCGCGAACAGCCCGTTGAACACGGCCCCAGCGACAGCGCAGTAGCAGAACAGTCTTGCGGCGCTGTATTTGTCGGCCATCCCGGTCAGCGCGGAAATCAACGTACCCAGGATGAAGCCGATCTGGACTGCGTTGGTGAGAATGCCGATATCGAAGGCGCCAAGGTTCCAGGCCCGCTGCAACTCATGCATCGCACCATTGGCACTGAACCACAGGGACGTACCAAAGAGCTGAGCCATGGCAATCGTGAGGATGGCCCTGCTCGCCTTGAAAGAGGAAGCCTCTGGAGCTTCGAGCGTATGCGTTTCCAATACAGGCCCCGCTTGATTCTTGTTGTGGTCGAGGGTGCCGAGACCGACCTCGAAGGCGGTCTCGCGTCTTGTCACCATAGCCGAAAAAAACTTGTAGTCAACCGGTCAACTATTTGTCGACCCAGCACTAGACAACCAGTCAACTACTAGCTATACCTTGATCGCCGGACTGATCAGTGACGCCAGAACAACAATAAATAATCGGCCCTGGGTCGATGGAGGCTGCTATGCCCAAGTCAAATCTGAGCGCAATCAATGCAAGGCCAACCGCGCTGTTCTCCATCGGAGTCAAGCGGTTCACACGGATGTGTGTCCTAATCGTCGAGAAAGCCGTTCCTGATCCATTCGTTATCGCCATCCTGCTTACCCTGCTGACTGCCGTACTGGCATTCGTGTTCGCCCCTGCCGCCTCGGTCGGGCAAGTCGTGACGAGCTGGTACGACGGGGTGTTCAAGATCGCCAGCTTCGCTTTCCTGGTCGCCCTGACGCTGGTCACGGGCCATGCGCTGTCGACCTCCCGCCCCATCTCGAGGCTGCTGAAGCATTTCGCTTCGCTACCCAGAACTGCCGCGGGTGCGATGACGCTGACGTTCTTCGTGTCCATGGTGGCCGGGCTGTTGAACTGGGCCGTGGGGCTGGTGGTCGCTGGCCTTTTTGCCCGAGAAGTGGCGAAGCGCGTTCACGTCGATTTCGCCTGGCTGGTCGCTGCGTCGTACGCCGGCTGGTCGTTCTATGTGTGCGGCATGTCCAGTTCGATCGCGCTTGTAAGTGCTACGTCTGGCTCGCCGATGAACATCATCGAATCGGTCACAGGCAAGGTTTTGCCCATGAGTGAGTTCCTCGGTTCTCCGCTCAACTTCGTGCCCCTGATCTTGCTCGCGATCCTGCTTCCGATGATTCTGCGGGTGATGATGCCGCCTGCTGACCAGGTAGTGGCTGCAGACCCGGAAAAGCTGATCGAAGAAGACACCGTCGAAACCGAAACGGCACCGGACACCCTGGCTGGCCGTATGGATCACAGCGTCTGGATCAGCATGATCCTGCTCGTGGCCGGCGTCGGTTACATTGGGCTGAAGCTGTTCGAGGGCACGCTGAAGATGGACTTGAACATGCTTGTCCTGGTGTTCCTGCTGTCCGGCATGGCGCTTCATCGGACCCCTAAAGCGTATCTTCGCGCCGTGGAGAACGCGGCGCGTATCGCAGGCCCGATCCTGCTGCAGTTTCCTCTGTACGGCGGAATCATGGGGATCATGTCCGCGACAGGCTTGGCCGACGTCGTGTCGAAATGGTTCATCACGTTCTCGACCACCGAGACGCTACCCTTCTGGTCATATGCCTCTTCGGTGCTGATCAGCCTGTTCGTACCTAGCGCCGGTGGCCACTGGATCGTCCAGGCACCGTTCGTAGTCCCCGCCGCCGAACACCTTGGCGTTCACCAGTCGGCTGTCGCCATTGCCGTAGCCCTGGGGGAAGGCGCGGCCAACATGATCCAGCCGATGTGGGTAATCCCGCTGCTGGCGATAGCCAGGGTGGGGATGGGACGCGTGATGGGTTTCACCGTCATCATCTTCTTCGCGATGTTCGCCGTGATGGGAACTTCGATGCTGGTTCTAAGCCTCTGAATCGTAGCCGGAGACAATAAGAATATGAGCTCATCACTGAACTTGGGCGAACTGATTTCCAATGCGTGCAGCCGTGCACCCCGCGCTGTTGCCATCGAAACGGACGATGCTGCGGTAGATCGCACAGGCCTGCTGATTCAGGCGCGATCGGTGGCGTCCAGGCTGCAAGCCGCCGGGGCATGCGAGAACGAACCGATCCACGTTCGTGTTTCCAACCTGCCGAGCGACTTCGCGGCGGTACTCGGGGTTTGGCTTGCCGGCTGTGTGGCAGTGCCCATCCACCGCACCACGCCACTGTCAGCTTGCGAAGCGATCCAGGCTAAAACCAAGGCCCGGTTTCAGCTGGATGCCGGCGAGTGCTCAATCGACTCGTCGGCGATCCTGACCCGCCTGCGTATCGAAGCGCCAGAGCCTCGCTTGCAGTTGGAGGGTGCGGCATTCGTGCTATTCACCTCAGGCTCCACTGGCAGCCCCAAGGGCGTGATCATCGGTCACCACGCGTTTGCCATGAAGCTCATGGCAATCGATTCGATGACGCATTTCAAAGCCGGTGAACGGACACTTCTGGTGTTGAACATCACCTTCGTATTTGGCATCTGGATGTCATTGCTGACGCTGATCAGTGGCGGAACGCTGGTGATCACCAAGAAGCTGGGTTCGGCAGAACTGGTAGATCGGCTTCATCATCACCCGATTGACCGAGTCGGAGTGGTACCGACGATGCTGCGGGGGATCTTGGCGCTGATCACACAAGGCCATGACATGAAGCCTTGCGCGTGCCTGCGACAAATCTTCACGGGCGGAGAACAGCTCAGCGAGAGCCTGGCCGAACAGGTCGAAGGCGTTTTCCCGAATGCCGACCTGATCAACATCTACGGCCTGACCGAGACACTGAGCTGCGATTTCTTCCAGCACTCCAGCTTCAGGCGAGTGAAGCCTTACGCCTTGGGCCTTCCCGCAAGCGGCGTCAGCTATCGCATTGTCGACGAACTGGGCGCACCGATAGCGCCAGGTCAACAGGGCGAGCTACAGATTCGAAGCCCATACCTGATGGTCGGCTACCTCGACGACCCAGACCTCACCGCCTCGGCACACAGCGACGGCTACTTCAGAACGGGCGACCTCGCCTTCATCAATACGGACGGGGACATCCAGTTTCGCGGACGCCAGAAAGAAATCATCGTTCGAGGAGGAAACAAGGTCACGCCGATGGAGATCGAGCAAGCCGTGGTGATGTTCCCTGGCATTACCTCGGCAATGGCGACTGGCGTCGAAGACGCCCTTCTAGGGGAAAAGATCCACGTATTGATCGTGCCCTCCTCCACCGCTTCGCTGGACTTCGAGCGCCTGCAGGCGTTTCTCGCCGGGAGGCTGGAGAAATACAAGATCCCGGACGCGTTCTATACCGCCGAGTGCGTACCCGTGGGGCGCACTGGCAAGGCTGACAGGCGCGAACTGAAAGTCATGATCACCACCGGGCTGCTGGTTCCGGCCTCGGTCAAGCAAAGCGGGAGAACCCTGGCATGAGTAACTTTGAAACCCTGCGCTATGAGGTAGAGGGCGGCATCGCACATGTGATGCTCGACCGCCCGGAAAGGCTGAATGCCCTGGGAAAAGCGGCACTGGACGAGATCAATGTCGCCATGGACCTGGCCGAAGAGGACTCGGCAGTCAAGGCCATCATCATCAGCGGCAATGGCAAGGCTTTCTCTTCAGGATTCGATCTGAAAGAGCAAATGCAAGCCCGCCCGGAAGGTGCAGCAGCCTGGCGTCAGATTCTCGCAAGGGACTTTTCCACGACCATGCGTTTCTGGGATTGTCCGAAACCCACCATTGCCGCTGTTCATGGCGCATGCCTTGCAGGAGCGTTTGAAATCGCGCTGGCCTGTGACATCACCATCGCTTGCGAGGACGCCACGTTCGGCGAACCAGAGCTGAAATTCGGCGCGGGTATCGTGACGATGTTGCTGCCTTGGATGATCGGACCCAAGCAGGCCAAGGAGATCATCTTGTGCGGGGTGGATGATATCCCTGCAGACGAAGCCAGGCGCCTGGGTATCGTCAACAGGGTCGTGCCGAACGGCAAGCATCTGGAAGAAGCCATCAAGGTCGCACATACCATTGCAGTCATCGATCCGGCCCTGATGAAGGCGACCAAGAAGGCCATCAACTTGAGCGTCGAGGCGATGGGTCTCAAAGGGGCGCTCCAGCAGGCGCTGGACATCGACCATGCCATCGAATCGAAAGGTTCTCCGGATAAGCGAGCGTTCATGGACATCGCCCGCGAAGGTGGACTCAAGGCGGCCCTGGCCTGGCGAAACCAGCGATTTCGAGGGCCACGCGCATCCCTGCTGCCGAGCGACTCGCTGCCTGACTCTCTGGGCTCGGCTAACGACACATTTCAGGCGATGGTCCTGCGCAAAGGCGCGGACGGATTCACCTCCAACCTCGAGCAGCTGACGTTTGCCGACCTGCCCGAAGAAGACACCCTGGTGCAGCTTGAATACTCAACGCTGAACTACAAGGACGCGCTGGCGATTACGGGCTCAGGCCCCATCGTGAAAAGTTGGCCCCTGGTTTCCGGCATCGATTTCGCCGGCACCGTGGTGGAGACCTCCCACCCGCGACTCAAGCCTGGGCAGAAGGTTGTACTGACCGGCTGGGGGGTGGGTGAGAAGCATTGGGGCGGCCACAGCCAGTACCAGAGGGTCAAGGGCGACTGGCTCGTTCCGCTGCCTGCGAACCTCAGTACCAAGCAGGCCATGATGTTTGGCACCGCCGGCCTCACCGGGATGTTGTGCGTCAACGCACTACGTGATGCCGGCGTCCGACCAGAGGCCGGGCCGATTCTGGTGACCGGCGCCGCTGGCGGAGTGGGCAGCGTCGCGATAGCGATACTCTCGCACCTCGGCTATTCGGTGACAGCGCTGATCAATCACCCCGAGAAAGCGGACTATGTTCGGGCACTCGGGGCCACGCAAGTGATCGATGATGCGGCCTGGGCGGATCAGCGCAAAGCGCTGGAGTCGCAGTGCTGGGCAGGCGCCATCGATGCCGTAGGATCCGGCGTGCTCGCTCGGGTCCTGTCGCAGATGAATTATGGCGGAGTGGTAGCGGCGTGCGGGCTGGCGGGCGGCTCGGACTTGCCCACCTCGGTGATGCCGTTCATCTTGCGGGGCGTTCGGCTGATCGGGGTGGATTCGGTCTCGATCGACTACGAGGCCCGTTTGAAAGCCTGGTCTGATGCAATCGATTCGATGCCAACCCATCTGCTCGAGATGATCAGCGCAAAAGTGCTGCCCCTGGTGAATCTGAAAACCTCGGCAGAAGCGATGCTGGCCGGGAAACTATCCGGACGCATCGTCATCGACGTGAATGCACAGTCTCGCGTGAACGAAGAGACGCCAAGACCTCAGCGCTCGATCCTGACTGCCGTCAAAGGTTGAGCCAGGGTATCAGCGAAGCCTGGCACACCGCGCGCCAGGCTTGGCTTTTGAAAAAGACGAACAGATCACGGATGGTCGGAAAGGCGCTCCACGATCCAGTCAATGAACAATCGCACACGAGCATTCAATTGCTTGTTTGGCGGGTAGATGACAGAGATTGGAATTGTGGTGTTGGTATGGTCTGCAAGGATTGGGACTAGCGTCCCGGCTTCAAGCAGCCGAGCAACTACAGCGGCATGGGTCTGCCCTATACCGAGCCCGTTGACGAGCATGCTGATGTGGCTCGCACTGTCGTTCGCTGCAACGTCGTAGCGGGAGATGAGCTGCTCTGCACCTCGCTTTCGGAAACGCAAAGGCCATACCTCGCCGTTTGCGGCACTGAAATAGCCTACCAGCCGATGATCGTCCAGATCAGCGGGAGAGCACGGTGTACCGTAATGCTCTAGGTATCCAGGGCTTGCACACGTCACCAGTTGGTCCTTGAACAGCGTCTTGGCGACCAGCGATGAATCGGCCAACTGCCCGGCGCGGATCACGCAGTCGACGCCCTCCTCGATCAGGTTGACCGGACGGTCGCTGATGCCCAGTGCCAGCTGGATATGCGGGTGGCGATCCCTGAACTCGCTCAGTACCGGGAGCAAAATGAACTGAGCCAGCGACGAGTGCAAATCGACACGAAGCCGCCCTCGTGATGCGGCGCCCATGTCACGCAGGTGCATCTCTGCCTCGTCCAGCCGAGCCACCAGTTGGCTGACCTTCCGGTAGTACTCGGCACCCTCCATCGTCAACGTGACGGCGCGAGTGGTCCTCTGCAAGAGCTTGGTTCCCAGATGCTGCTCGAGCTCCTGCAGGGCTTTGCTCACAGACGAGCGGGGCATGCCCAAGTGCGCGGCCGCCTTGGTGAACGAACGCGTCTCGACGATTCGTTGGAAAGCGCGAATTGCAGTCAGATGATCCATGGGGGGATTGTATTGGCTGCACAGCTATTGTCCACAGCTGTGAATTATGTAGTCGGATTTCGGTGGCTTATCTTGCTCGCCAGGCGCGATAACCTGTGGTCAATCTTATTCGGAGTTCCCAGATGACCGAGCTTACTCACACTCACGCCGATCTACTTCAGCAACGCTACGGCAACCAGCTGAAACCTGAGAAAATCATCATGACCCCGGTAGTCGAAGCCATGCTGCGTCACAAGTCCGTGCGGACTTTCCTGCCGGACGCACTGCCTGAAGGTGCTATCGAAACGTTGGTCGCGGCCGCGCAGTCGGCATCGACATCCTCAGCGCTGAACCAATGGAGCCTGGTAGCGGTAACGGATGTGGCCCTGAAGAACGAAATCCATGACACCGTTGCTCGGGAAGTGAAGGTTGATCGCATCCCCTGGATCCTCGAAGCCCCGGCGCTGCTCCTGTGGGTCGCGGACGCGTCCCGCTCGGCAGGCATTACCCGTGATCTTGGTGACGAGCCGTTGGTACTGGACTACCTGGACTCGTTCCTGATGGCATCTGTCGACGCTTCGCTTGCTGCGCAAAATGCAGCGCTGGCAGCCGAGTCGATGGGGCTGGGTATCGTCTTCCTGGGCGTGATGCGAAATATCGCAAAAGAGCTGGCAACGATGATCAACCTGCCTGACCACGCCTTCGTAAGCTTCGGCATGGCCTTGGGCCGTCCTGACGCTGAGCGTACCAGCGCTATTCGCCCGCGCCCCGCTCAGCCAGTGGTTCTGCACTACAATCGTTACAATCAGGAAGGCTACTGCGACTACGTGGAAGATTACGAACAGGCGGTCAGTGAGTTCCGCACCCAGCAGAACATGGCAGCGAAAACCTGGAAGGGAGCCCTGCACAACTCCATGACCAGCATGCAATACCTGGGTGGCCGCAAGGCGTTGCACGAGATGGTTGTAGAGAAGGGTTTCAAGCTTCTTTGAAGAGATCGCGCAGGTAGCCCCAGGGGTAGATACCCCGCTCATGCCCATCGCTGAACACCAGCTGCACACCGTAACCCTGCGCCACCACACACTCGACGCGAACGTCCTCCATCACCAGCGACACCCTCCCCTGCAAGCGTGCCGCTCGGCACTGCGAGCAGGGGCAGGCGCCACGCAACCGCGCATGGCTGATGACCCCCTCGACATCCGCCCACTGCAAGGCCAATTGCCCAGTACTGCGGTGGTTGCGGATCTTGCTGGGGGCCTTCATCAGGCCGCCCCACGCAATTGCGCCAAGGCGATGCGCACCGCCTTGCGCACTTCCGGGTCGCTGTCGGCCTCGGCCGCCTGCAGCGCCAACAAGGCACCGCCCTGGCCCAACTCGCCAAGCGCCAGAGCGGCCTCCTTGCGCAGATTAGCGATGCCATGCTGGAGCAATTCGGCCAACGGGCCCAACGCAGCGGCATGGCGTAGGCGGCCCAGGGAGCGGGCGGCGCGCAAGCGCACCTGCCAGAAGTCGTCGCCCAGTGCTTCGACCAAGGCCGTGCCGGCGTTCTCATGACCCACCTTGCCCAACGTCGTAGCGGCTTCCTCGCGCACCTGCCAGGCGGGGTCATGCAATGCGCCAACCAATGCCGGCAGAACGGTGAGGTCGCGCGCCAGGCCCAAAGCGCCAATTGCTGCACGGCGCACCTCGGTGTCGGGTTCGTGCTCAGCGAGCTTCGCCAGAGCGGGCAGCGCAGGCTCATGCTTGAGCCAGCCGAGAATACCAACGGCCTCGCGTCGAACCGCAGGGTCCTGGTCCTCCAGCGCCAGCAAGGCAGGTCTCGCTGCATCCTCCATGCGCAGCTCACGCAACGCACGCAAGGCACTGGCACGGACGAAAGCATCGGCATGGCCGGCCCACGGTAGGATCAACTCACCGGCTTTCAGGCTCTTGAGTTCGCTGAGGCTTTGCGCAGCAGCCAGGCGCACCGCGTCGGCACTATCGACCAGCGCGGCGCACAAGGCCTGTACCACCTCAGGTTCCTCCCAGGCTTCCAGCAGGCGCGCGGCCTCGGCACGCACTTCCTCGGCGCCATCGACCAACAGGGCATCGGTCAACCACGGCAAGGCGTCGGGGTCTTCCAGGTCGGCCAGCTCGATCAAGGCGATGCGCCGCACACCCGCGTCGCCGGCTTCGAGGCGTGGCAGCAGTTGGGTGATTTCCGGATTGTCGGTGCTTCGTTCGGTCATAGCGCGATCCTTAACGGTGGATAGTCGGAGGCTGGCAGGCCTAGCGGTGTCAGACGCGGTAGTTCGCGGCCTTCTTCATGGCTCAGCAAGGCCAGGCAATGGCGTTTCAGATGGGTGAACTCAGGGCTGGTCAGCAAGCCGGAACGACGCGGGCGCGCAAAGTCCAGGCGCAGGTCCTCGATGAAACGACCGGGGCGTGGGCTCATCACCAGGATGCGGTCGGCCAGGAACAGGGCTTCGTCGATATCGTGGGTGACGAATACCACGGTGGTGCGGATGCGTGACCAGATATCCAGCAACAGCTCCTGCATGCGCGAACGGGTTTGCGCATCCAGGGCGCCGAAAGGTTCGTCCATTAGCAGCAGGCGCGGGCGATTGATCAGCACGCGGGCGATCTCGGCACGCTGCTGCATGCCCCCGGACAACTGGCTGGGCCAGCGCTCGGTGAAATCGGCCAAACCCACCAGCTGCAACATCTCGCGTGCCTGCTGGCGGCGCTCGGCCTTGCCCAGCCCCTGCATCTTCAAGCCGAAGGCGACGTTGTCGAGGATACTGCGCCAGGGCAGCAAGGTATGGTGCTGGAACACCATGCCGCGCTGCGGCGACGGCCCGGCAATGGCCTGGCCATCCACGCTCAGCTCGCCACTGCTGGGCACCAGATGCCCGGCCAGGGCACCGAGCAAGGTCGATTTGCCACAGCCGGACGGCCCCAGGATGCAGACGAACTCCCCCGGTTCCACCTTGAAACTCAGGCGTTGCACTGCCTCGAACGCCTCATGGCCGTGCCCCAACCGAATCGACAGGCCATGCCCATCGATTCGCCCAGGCACCTGCTGATTACGCTTCATCAACCGGCCCTCCGCACACGATACCAGGGCGTAGCCAGTGCTCCGAGGCGTTTGACCAGCGCACTGCTGCCCATGCCCAACACGCCGATCAACAACATGCCGACGATGATGTCCGGGTAGTTCTGCAAGGTGTACGACTCCCAGGTGTAGTAACCGATGCCGAACTGCCCGGCGATCATCTCGGCCGTGACCAGGCAGAACCACGAGGTGCCCATGCCGATAGCCAGGCCGGTGACGATGCTCGGCAACGCCCCGGGCAGTATCACTTCGCGCAGGATCGCCCAGCGCCCGGCACCGAGGCTGCGCGCCGAGGCCACCAGCCGCGGGTCGACGGCCTCCGCGCCATGCACGGTGTTGAGCAGGATCGGAAACAACGCACCGGTGAAGGTGATGAACACCATCGACAGTTCAGACGACGGAAACATCAGTATCGCCAGCGGGATCCACGCTACCGCCGGAATCGGGCGCAGCACTTCGAGTGGCGGCAGCAGAATATCCTCGGCCCATTTCGAGCGGCCGATCAGCAGCCCCAAGGCCACGCCAAGCAATGCCGCCGCCGCATAACCTGCAAACACACGCGACAGGCTGCTGCCCAGGTGCGCCAGCAGGGTGCTGGCGGTCAGCAACTGCCAGGCTGCGTCCAGCACCGCTTGCGGTGTGGGAACATAGGTGAAGGTCAGCAAGCCGAGGTCCAGCTTGCCGCTGGCCGCCACCTGCCAAAACAGCAGGCAAGCCAGCAGCGAAACCAGGCGCACGGGCCAACGCTTGAAGTCGCGGGTCATGTCGGTGCCTCCGGATCAGCGCTGGGCGACCAGTTTCTGGTTGGCACTGACGAAGTCCAGCGCTTCACCGCCATGGGCCTTGGCGTACTGCTCGGCCTGGTCCTTGAGCAGGAATGCAGCCAGCTCGCCCTTGGCGTTGCGCACGAACCAGGCCTGGTTGGCGAGCAGCTTGATGCCGCTGTCGGCAGCCTGGGCATAGATCGCACGGATGTCCTTGCCTTCCTGCTCCAACTGGGCCAGTGCGCCCAGTGCGGCTTCCGGGGAAGCGTAATGGCGTACCTTGTCTTCACCGCGCACCCAGATCTGCGCCAGGCGGCTGAAGTCGGTGATCGGCTTGCCAGTGAGCGCGTCGTTGGCCTTGAGTGGCAGTGGGTCGTAGTTCTTCAGCGCCGTGTCGTAGTCCAGGCCGGCCTGCTCGAAGGCCGCGCGGATGAACTGGTCGTCGATGAACTGGTCGGTGTCGAGGACACGGTCGGTCTTCTTCAGCAACTTCAACGTCGCAATGGATGTGGCCACCGCCTGGCGATATTCAGGCTTCCAGGTCAGGTCGCGGGTCTGCAGGCCGAGCGGGCCGTGGAACAGGTAATTGACCTCGGCCTCGATGCCAGTGACTTTCTCGATCAGCTCGCTGTACTTCTCCGGTTCGGTAGCGATCAGGCGGTCGGCTTCAAGACTGGCGCGCAGGTAGGCGGTGACCACTTCGGGGTACTTCTTCGCATAATCGGCATCGACCAGGGCGCCATGGAACGTCGGCGCGTTGGCCTGGGCACCGTCGTAGATCTTGCGAGCAAAGCCACGATTGGGGAACAGCTCGGCGAACGGCACGAAGTCGGCGTGGGCTTCGATACGGTTGCTGCGCAAGGCGGAGCCCGCGATTTCCGGGGCCTGGGCGATGATCCGCACATCCTTCTGCGGATCCCAGCCCTGGGCTGCCATGGCGCGTAGCAGCATGCCGTGGGCAGTGGAGGCGAACGGTACGGAGATCGTCTTGCCCTTGAGTTCGGCCAGCGATTGCACTTTCGAGGCTGCCGGTACGACGATGCCGTTGCCGCTGCCATGGACACTGCCAGACAGCACGCTGATGAACACGCTACGCTTGCCGGCATCCAGGTGCGCAACGCCGTTGAACGAACCGGGGAAGTCGGCCATGGCGCCGAAGTCGAGCTTGCCGGCGACCATCTCGTTGGTCAGCGGCGCACCGCTGGTGAAGTTCTTCCACTCGACCTGGTAGTGGGCATCCTTGTACTTGCCGTCGTGCGGCAGGTATTTGTCGAGCAGACCCAGTTCACGGATCAACAGCCCGCCAGTGGCGCAGTTGATCGTGGTGTCCTGGGTGCCGATTGCAATGCGTATGGTTTCGGCGCTGGCATTCAGGCCAGTGAGCGCCAGCGCAAGGCTGGCCACGGTTGCTACAAGGCGCATGGGTGTTTCCCCTCGAATCGTTTTGAGTTCTGGAATCGTCTCCGCCGCCCGGCTTGGGTGGTGGGAAACGAGGGGCAGTGCAGGAAGGTGCGTCCGGTGGCTCGCCGGATGGCAGGGATGAATCAGCGCAGCAGGTACGGGATGTCGACCTTGACGGCGCCAGTGGGGCAGTCTTTCTCGCAGGGCATGCAGTACCAGCACTCGTCGAACGCCATGTAGGCCTTTTGCGTGGCCGGGTTGATCGCCAGCAGGTCCATCGGGCAGACCTCGACGCACACAGTGCAGCCTTTTTCGGCAATGCACTTGTCTTCATCGATGGTTACCGGTGCGCTGCTGCGAAAGAAGATTTCCTGCGGTTGGTGGGCCATTTCACGGGGTCCTTGGGGGCCTTCTTGGGCACCCTGTTCTAGTGGTTGACACATTGCCCTGTGGGGCTTGCCCGGCGGGTGATGTTTCGCTCAGGCGGCACTGGCGTTTACCCGCAACCGATCGTAGGCAGTCTGCTCTTCGGCATCCAGTTCGATCAGATAGGGCTCGACCGCTTTCTTGAAACTGGTCATTTCACCGTTTTCGCCTTTTTTCAGATGGCAATGGCAGAACCATTCGCCATCGTTGCGCTCGGGAAAGTCCACTCGGTGGTGGTATAGGCCCCAACGGCTCTCCTCGCGGAACAACGAGGCGCGCGCCGCCATCTCGGCGCAGTCGCGTATCACCGACACCTCCATGGCACGCATCAGCTCATGCGGGTTGCTGGCTTTCATCTGGTCGAGATCACGTGCGATCTCGGCAAAGCGCGACAGGCCGATTTCCATCTTCTTGGTCACCTTCGGCGGCTGCAGGTAATCGTTCACCATGCGCCGCAGCTTGTACTCCACCTGCGCCGGTGGCAGCCCATGCTCACGCTGCAACGGGGCGAACACCCGTTCGCGCTCACGCTCGACCTGAGTACGGTCAACCTCGGCAAATTCGCGCCCGACCACGTACTGCGCCGCGTTGACGCCGGCGAACCAGCCATAGGTGAAGGCCCCGAGCATGTAGTTGTGCGGTACCGCGGCCATGTCACCAGCGGCATACAGGCCTTTGACACTCGTCTCGGCCTTCTCGTTGACCCACACCCCCGAGGCTGAATGCCCCGAGCAGAAGCCGATCTCGGAGATGTGCATCTCGACCATGTGCTGGCGATAGTCGGTGCCACGCCCGGCATGGAACTGGCCACGGCTGGGGCGCTCGTTGCTGTGCAGGATCTCTTCGATGTTCTGGATGGTTTCCTCGGCCAGGTGGTCGAGCTTGAGGAACACCGGACCGTTGCCACCTTCGAGCTCCTGATGGAATTCCCACATCATCTGCCCACTCCAGTAGTCGCACTCGATGAAGCGCTCGCCCTTGCTGTTGGCGGTGTAGCCGCCCAACGGGCCAGTCACGTAGGCGCAGGCCGGGCCGTTGTAGTCCTTGATCAGCGGGTTGATCTGGAAGCACTCCAGGTTGGCCAGCTCGGCCCCGGCGTGGTAGGCCATGGCATAGCCGTCACCGGCGTTGGTCGGGTTCTCGTAGGTACCCATCAAGTAGCCCGACGACGGCAGCCCCAGACGCCCAGCGGCACCACAGGCGAGGATCACCGCCTTGGCCCGTACCACCCGAAATTCGCCACTCCGGCAGTCGAAACCAAGCACGCCAGCCGCGGCGCCTTCGCCGTCCAGCAGCACACGGGTGCAGACCATGCGGTTGCTGATCTCGACCCTGGCACGCTTGAGCTGACGATACAGCACCTTCTTGATGTCATGGCCTTCCGGCATGGGCAACACATAGGCGCCCATGTGATGGACCTTCTTCACCGCATAATCGCCGGTCTCGTCCTTTTCGAACTTCACGCCCCAGCGGTCGAGTTGCTCGATGGTCTCGAAGCTGTGGGTGGCGTAGGCATGCACAGTGGCCTGGTTGACGATGCCGTCATTGGCTACGGTGATTTCCTTGGTGTACTGCCCGGGCGTAGCATGGCCGGGGATGATGGCATTGTTCAGACCGTCCATGCCCATGCTGATGGCGCCACTGCGCTTGACGTTGGCCTTGTCCAGCAGCAGCACGCGCAGATGCTTGTCGTGCTCCTTGGCCTTGATCGCCGCCATCGGCCCGGCAGTGCCGCCGCCGATGACGATGATGTCGTAGTCCTGGGTCTCGATGCTCATGCCTTGCTCCCCTTCTGGCGGTCGATGCGCAGGCGGTACTGGAAGGCATCGCCGCGGTAGTACAAGTGTTCGAAGTCCAGCGGCGTGCCGTCGGCGGCGTGGGTCAGGCGTTCGATGCGCATGATCGGCGCGCCCTCCTCCACGTCCAGCGCCTGGGTCAGATCGCTGTCGGCCAGCACCGCGTCGATGGCCAGGTCAGCGCGCCCCAGGGCTATACCGCAGTCATTTTCCAGCAGCAGAAAGATGTCGCGGGTAACCAGGTCGGCCTTTTCCAGCTTTTCGCCGACGACCTTGGGCAGCCAGGTCAGCTCCAAGGACACCGGCTCGCGGTTGATCAGCCGTACCCGGCGGATCTCGGTGACCAGGCTGCCCTCTTCGACCTGCAGCCGCGTCGCCACCAGGGCGTTGGCCGGCACATGGCGAAAACTGCGCAGGCGGTTGATCACCTCATAACCCATCTGTGTCATCGACTCGCCCAGGCCCTGCAAAGTGCTGACGTTCTGGAACGCCTTGGGCTTGGCGACGAAGGTGCCTTTGCCATGGATCTTGAAGATCAGCCCTTCCTTCTGCAGGTCGCCCAACGCCTGGCGTACTGTGATGCGGCTGACATCGAAAGCCCTACCCAGCTCGCTTTCCGAGGGCATGCGTCTATGCGGTGGGTACGTGCCGTCGAGGATGCGCTCGCGCAACAGTTCCTTGAGCTGGGTGTAGAGCGGTATCGGGGACAGGGGTAGCAATTGGGCCATGATTCTCTTCGCTGACTTGTCATAACAAGTTGTGACCAGATCATAGAGGGCATAAGAACCAGCATGGAAATACTGAAATCGCATATGGATAGATGGATTTGTCTGGGCGCTCCAGGCCTGGCGTTCAGACTAACGGCTACCTCTGCGCCGCCTCTCTCAACATCTCCCCCGCCAGCAACCGAAACCGCTGGGTCAGCAAGTTTTCAGGACGGTCGGCTGAAAGCAGCAGGTAGGTATAAAAGCGCAGTTCCGGCTTGAACGGGCGGATATCGATGCCGGTATGCAGATACTCGGTAGCCACCAGCGGGCTGACGACGCTGACGCCCAGGCCCAGGCCGACCAGTGAGCAGACGGTGGCGGCGTGGGTGGCATCCAGGTTGAGCACGCGCGGGTCTTCTTCGGCGAACAGCCGATCGAGCCGCGTACGCGAGCCATCGGTGTGGGAAAGCGAAATGAATTCCTCGCCCTTGAGGTCAGCCGGCGTCACCGCCTCCAAGCTGCCGAGGCGATGGCCCTTGGGGAAGATGCACACTCCGGGCACGTCGCAGATGATCTCGGACTGCACACCGGCCATGTCTTCGGCCACATAGGACACCAGGCACACGTCGCAGAAACGCGTGGCCGCCCAGTGGGCAACGTTCGGCGAGTCATTGGTGTGGATAGAGATATGCACGTGCGGGTTCTGCTGGCGAAAGCGCTGGATGATGGCCGGCAGCAAGCCATGTGTCAGCGAGGGCACGGCGCCTATGCGCAACCGCCCGGTGCCACCGCGCTTGAGGTTCTGGGCGGAGGTTTCCAGGCTCTGCAGGCCAATGAACGCACGCTCCACATCGGTGAAGAACTGTGCGCCTTCATCGGTAGGCACCAATCGCCCGCCCACGCGCTCGAACAGCTTGAAACCATTGCTCCGTTCGAGCTGCCCGATCAGCCGACTGACGTTCGGTTGCGAGGTGTGCAACGCCTGGGCGGCAGCGGTCATGGAGCCGCTGAGCATCACCGCGCGAAAGGTCTCGATCTGCTTGAAGTTCATGGCCATATCATTTCTGCATGAGTGAATGATGTATTGTCATTTGATTGCATGACGCAGAGATTTTATAACTAGACCCACATCGACGTCTGCCCCTGCGCAACCCGATGCCAACCGAGCGTATACCGGCAAAATCAAAACAAAACCGGTGCTCCAGCCCCATTTCAGTTCTGCCCTTGTACTCATCGTTTCGTCGCACGCCAGTGCGGCGACGCAGCCAGGTAATCAGGAGGCATCATGTCGTTCTCGTATAAAAAACTAAGCGCTGCACTGGCCCTGTCATGCATGTCGTTGGCTGCGGTATGCACCGCTCAAGCTGGCGACTTGCCTGGCGTTCCGGCAGCTATCAAAGAGGCGGACCACCTACGTGCCGGCGTGCGTTGCGATCAGCCACCCTACGGCTACCAAGACGAAAAGGGCGATTTCGCCGGCGTCGAAGTCGAAATGGCAAAACAAGTCTCGTTGTGGGCCCTGGGCTCCAAGGACAAGGTCAGCTTCACCTGCGTGACCGCCGAAAACCGCGTGCCGCAACTGCTCGGCCGCAAGGTGGACTTTCTGATCGCCACCCTTGGTGTCACACCGGAACGTCAACGCGTGATCGACTTCACCACGCCCTACCGCTGGGGCGCGAGTGATGTGGTGGTCAAGAAAGACAGCCCGGTGCAGAAGATCTCCGACCTCAAGGGCAAGACGCTCGCCACGCTCAAGGGCTCGGTGCAGGCCAAGTGGTTCGAGGACCACATGCCCGATGTGAAGACGCTGCGCATGAACAGCGCGGCCGACGCGTTGCAGGCTTTCCGCCAGGGCCGTGCCGACGCCTACACCCACGACGCCGCCACGCTGGTGGTGGTCGCCGACAATGACAAGGACGCCCGCCGAATCGGCGAACCGTTCCAGATCTCCGATGCCGCCATTGGCGTGCGCAAGAACGACGAACAGTGGCGCGACTACCTGACTGCCGCAGTGCTGCGCATGCGCGAAGAGCATCTGTTCCGCGGCTGGGTCGAGCAATTCGTACCCGCAAACATCCAAAGCTACTACATCAGCGTCTTCGAGCAGGCCAAACCTGCCGAAACGCTCTGATCGGCCGCCGTCATGAGTTTCGATATCCATTACTTGATGGCGCAATGGCCAGCCTTGCTCGACGGCGTGCTGATGACGCTGCGGATAACGGCGCTGGCCATCCTGCTCTCATTGTTGATCGGTGTGCTGGGCGGTGCGGTGCGGGTCATGAAGGTGCCGGTGCTGTCGCAGGTCGTGGCGTTGTATGTGGAGTTGATCCGCAACACACCGATCCTGGTGCAGTTGTTCTTCATCTTCTACGGCCTCCCAGCCGTGGGGCTGGGGCTGTCGCTGTTCTGGTCCGGGGTGTTGTGCCTGTCGCTGTGGGCCGGGGCTTACCAGATCGAGAACATCCGTGGTGGCCTGGCCACCGTGGAGCGCGGCATGCGTGAGGCCAGCCTGGCGCTCAGCCTCAAGCCGGTGCAGTACTTCGCCCTGGTGGCCCTGCCGATCGCCTTTCGCACCAGCCTGCCAGCGATGCTCAATACCGCGATCTCGCTGCTGAAGAACTCGTCGTACTTGCAGGCCATCGGCCTGGCGGAGTTGACCTTCGTGGCCGTGGACCGCATTGCCACGGATTTCCGCGCCATCGAGATGTTCACCGCCATCTGCGTCATGTACCTGGTGCTGGTGGGTGTGCTCGCGCTGTTGACAGCCCGCCTTTCGGCCCGCTTGCAACGACCTTTCCTGCAGTGAGGCGACCATGAACTTCATTCTCGAAAACTGGAGCTTCGTTTCCAAAGGGTTGTTGATGACCCTGCGCCTGGCGCTGGTGGTGCTGCTGTTCACCACGTTGATCTCGGCAGTGCTCGGTGTGCTCGCCACCGTCAAGAACCGCGCGCTGTGGTGGACGATCCATGCCTACGTGGAGCTGTTCCGCTCCATCCCGCTGATCGTCAACGTGTTCTTCATCTTCTTCGGGGCGCCGATGTTCGGTGTCGATCTGAGCCCGTTCGCCGCAGTCACCGTCGGCTTGACCCTGTGGGGCAGCGCCAACGGTATCGAGATCGTGCGCGGCGGCCTGGAGTCGGTCTCCCGCCATCAGTGGAAAAGCGCCTGGGCCTTGGGTCTGCGCCCTTGGCAGATCTACCTGCACGTCATCGTGCCGCAGTCGATGAAAGCCATTCTGCCGGCCTATACCGGGTTGCTGACGATCCTGGTGCAAGCCACTTCGTTGGGAGCGCTGGTAGGTGTGGGCGAGTTCCTCAAGGTCGGCCAGATCATCATCGAACGCGAAACCGTCATGACCGGTGTCAGCCCGGCATTCACGGTCTACGGCGTGGTGTTGCTGGTGTACTTCGTCATCTGCTCGGCGCTGACCTGGCTGAGTCGCTACCTCGAACGTCGTCTGGGTCGCCCGGCGGTACGTACTTCTATTGGAGAGATTCCCGAATGCAAGAATCCAAAGTCAGTCGGCGCCTGAAAGAAAGCACCGCACCGCAAGTCAATGAGTACATCTATCGCCCGCGCCTGGAAGGCTTCGCCAGTGGTTTCGGCAACCTTGGCGACGTCAACAAGGCGCACATCCTGATGCTCGCCGAACAGGGCCTGATTCGAGGCGAGCACGCCAGTGTACTGGCCAAAGGCGTACTGGACATGGAGCAGGCCGGCCCGGACGCAGTGGAACTGGACCCATCCCGCGAAGATGCCTATTTCAACTACGAAGCGCATCTGATCGAGCAGATTGGTGCCGACATCGGCGGCCGCCTGCACACCGGTCGCAGCCGTAACGACATTCTTGCCACGCTGGATCGCCTGCGTTGCCGCGATCTGTTGATGGACCTGATCGACGAGTTGATGAATGTACGGGCAACGGCCATCCGCTGCGCCGAAATGTACGCCGAAGTGGTGATGCCCGGTTACACGCACCTGCAACCCGCGCAACCGATCACCTACGGCTACTACCTGAGCGCGGTGGAACAGGCGCTGGAACGGGACACCAAGCGCCTGATCCAGACCCTGGATTCGATGAACCAGTGCCCACTCGGCGCAGCCGCCTTCGCCGGTACGCCCTTCGATATCGACCGCTCGCGCACCGCCGAACTGCTCGGCTTCGACGGCTACCTGGACAACGCGCTGGATGCCATCGGCTCACGGGACTTCCTGCTCGAAAGCCTGTCGCACCTGAGCAACCTGGCGGTGTTCTGGAGCCGCGTCGCGCAAGACTACTTCGTGTGGAGCACCCATGAGTTCAACCTCATCGACTTCCCTGACAGTGTCGCTGCCACGTCCAGCATCATGCCGCAGAAGAAGAACCCGACCGTGCTGGAATATCTCAAGGGCCGTAGCGGGCACATCGTCGGCCTGATGATGGGTGCGAGCGTCACCATCAAAGGCACCAACTTCTCGCACACCGGCGATGGCAACCGCGAAGGCACCCGTGGTTTCTGGGAGGCCGCCGAAGAAAGCCTGCGCTGCCTGAAACTGCTGGACCTGGTGCTGCAGACCGCGACGCCGAACATCGACCTGGCGGTACGCCGTGCCGCGCAAGACTTCTCGACGGCCACGGGCCTGGCTGACTTGATGGTGCGCGAAGTGGACCTGTCGTTCCGCGAAGCTCACCACGTGGTCGGCGGCGTTGTACGCCTGGCGATGGATCAAGGCCTGCTGGCGAACCAGATCACCGCGCAGATGATCGATGCCTGCGCGATCGAGCAACTGGGCCACGCGCTGAACCTGCCCGAACAGAAAGTCCGCGAATGCCTGGACCCGGTCAGCAACGTGCAAGGGCGCACCTCCGCTGGCGGCCCGTCGCTAAGCTCACTCAAGCCAAGCCTGGCGCGGGCCAGCGCGCGGCTGACGGTCGAACGTGCCGCCAGCCAAGCGCGCCGCGAGCGTCTGAGCGCGGCTCACCTCAACCTGCAAGCCCTGACCCGGGCACAGGCGGGCCTATGAGCACGATCCTAACAGTGCGCGGCCTGCATAAAAGCTTCGGGCAGCACGAGGTGGTAAAGGGCGTGGACATGGATGTTCGCCAGGGTGAAGTGGTGGTCATCATCGGCCCCAGCGGCTCCGGCAAGTCCACCTTCATTCGCTGCCTGAACAGCTTGGAGGAACCGTCATTGGGCACAGTGGTGATCGGCAACGGCGACTCGGTCAACGCAGGCGACCACAAGGCCCTGGCGAAGCTGCGGGAAGACGTGGGGATGGTGTTCCAGGACTACACGCTGTTTCCGCACATGACGGTGTTGGCGAACATGATGCTCGCCCCGGTGAAGCTCAAGCGCTCGACCAAACCAGAAGCACAGGCCCATGCCCTGGCGTTGCTGGATCGGGTTGGCCTGCGCCACAAGGCCGAGCATTATCCGGCAGAGTTGTCCGGCGGCCAGCAACAGCGGGTGGCGATCGTTCGCGCATTGGCGATGAAGCCCAGATTGCTGCTGTTCGACGAGCCCACCTCCGCGCTGGACCCAGAAACCGTCGGCGATGTGCTGAACGTGATGAAGGGCTTGGCTGCCGAGGGCATGACCATGATCGTCGTGACACACGAAATGGGTTTCGCCCGGGAGGTCGCCGACCGCGTGGTGTTCTTCGACGGCGGCAAGATCATCGAAATGGGCCCGCCGTCCGAAGTGTTCACCGCACCTGAGCAAGCGCGCACCCGGCAGTTCCTGGAAAGCGTCCTGCACTGATCCGACTGCACGTTCACATCTTTTTCCCACACCTGGCGTGCCCGCCGTCATCGGCACGGCGCGCCTGTGCTCCGGCAAGGAGTTTCAAATGACTGAAGCGATCCGCAAGCCCCTGGACTCACTCGGCACACAGACCATGGTGCAGATGGAAAACGTCAACAAATGGTACGGCACTTTCCAGGTACTCAAGCACATCAACCTGACCGTGCATCAAGGCGAACGCATCGTGTTATGCGGCCCGTCGGGTTCGGGCAAATCGACGACCATTCGCTGCCTGAATCGCCTTGAAGAGCACCAGCAAGGCCGGATCCTGGTCGAAGGCACAGAGTTGACCAGTGACGTCCGCCAGATCGAGAGCATCCGCCGCGAAATCGGCATGGTGTTCCAGCATTTCAACCTGTTCCCGCACCTGACCATTTTGCAGAACTGCACGCTCGCCCCGATCTGGGCACGCAAGATGTCACGTCGCCAGGCTGAAGAAGTGGCGATGCATTATCTGGAGCGCGTGCGCATTCCGGAGCAGGCGCACAAATTCCCCGGTCAACTGTCTGGTGGCCAGCAACAGCGCGTCGCGATCGCCCGGGCGCTGTGCATGAAGCCCAAGATCATGCTGTTCGATGAACCGACCTCGGCGCTGGATCCGGAAATGGTCAAGGAAGTGCTCGACACCATGGTCAGCCTTGCCGAAGACGGCATGACCATGCTGTGCGTGACGCATGAAATGGGCTTCGCTCGTACGGTGGCGCACCGGGTGGTTTTCATGGACCAGGGAGAAATCGTCGAGCAGGCCACGCCGGCGGCGTTCTTTGATAACCCGCAGAATGAACGGAGTCGGTTGTTCTTGAGTCAGGTGCTGCATTGAGCTGCGAACACGCTGACGCCCAGCGCCCGGTGAGACCGGGAGCCGGGTATTGGTGTGTCATCGAACCCTGAGACTCGCCCATCACCTCATCGCTGTTACGTCATGAACATGACTAAAGGCGCTGTGAAATCAATTCAGTTCCACTCAAACAGCTCGCTCCCTAAGATACGTCTCAATTGTAGAGACTATGAATATTCGAGTGAGCGACCTGATCATGACAACTAGAGATGTCGAATTTTCCATCGAGCGCATCCGCTTCGACGAAAACTACCGCCCCTCGGAAAACACCCGGATCACCACCAACTTCGCGAATCTGGCCAGGGGCGAAAGTCGCCAGGAAAACCTGCGCAACACACTCCGCATGATTGACAACCGCTTCAATGCGCTGGCGCATTGGGACAATCCCAACGGGGACCGTTATCACGTCGAACTCGAGATCGTCTCGGTCGGGATGAGTATTGATGCCGGGCGCCGCGATAGCAGTCTGCCGCTGATCGAAATACTAAAGACGAATATCGTTGATCGAAAGTCGGGCGAACGCACCGCGGGCATGGTCGGGAATAACTTTTCCTCCTACGTTCGGGATTACGACTTCAGCGTATTGCTGCTGGGGCACAACAAGGACAAAGCAGTCTTCAGCACGCCCGAACACTTTGGTGAGCTGCATGGAAAGTTGTTCAAATGCTTCGTCAATTCAGAGACCTACAAGGCGCACTTCGACAAAGCCCCGGTAATCTGCCTGAGCGTGTCGAGCAGCAAGACCTACCATCGAACGGAAAACCAGCACCCGATCCTTGGCGTCGAATACCAGCAGGACGAATATTCGCTGACCGATGAATATTTCGCGAAGATGGGCCTTGAAGTTCGTTATTTCATGCCGCCGAACAGTGTCGCGCCGTTGGCATTCTATTTCTCCGGCGACTTGTTGACGGACTACACCCCTCTCGAGCTGATCAGCACCATCAGCACCATGGATACTTTCCAGAAAATCTATCGCCCCGAGATCTACAACGCCAATTCAGCAGCCGGGCAGTGCTACCAGCCAAGCCTGCAACACGCGGACTATTCATTGACGCGCATTGTTTACGATCGCGAGGAACGAAGCCGCTTGGCGATCGAACAGGGAAAGTTTGTCGAAGAGCACTTCATCAAGCCCTATCACGCTGTGCTTGAACAATGGTCCGCCCAGTACGCTGCCTGACTGCCCAGAAATACAAGGTTATCCCTCATGAATAAACTGCTTCCTACCTCCACCGCCGGCAGCCTGCCCAAACCCTCCTGGCTGGCCCAACCTGAAACACTCTGGTCCCCCTGGAAGTTGCAGGACGAAGCATTGCTCGAAGGCAAGCAGGATGCCCTGCGCCTGGCGTTGCAAGAGCAGCAACACGCGGGCATCGATATCGTCAGTGATGGCGAACAAACCCGCCAGCACTTCGTCACCACCTTCATCGAACATCTCAGCGGCGTCGATTTCGAGAAGCGTGAAACCGTACGCATCCGTGATCGCTACGACGCGAGCGTGCCGACGGTGGTCGGTGCCGTCGCCCGTCAGAAACCCGTGTTCGTCGAGGACGCCAGGTTCCTGCGCCAGCAGACCCAGCAGCCGATCAAATGGGCCTTGCCGGGCCCGATGACCATGATCGACACGCTCTACGACAGCCATTACAAAAGCCGCGAGAAACTGGCCTGGGAATTTGCCAAGATCCTCAACCAGGAGGCCCGTGAGCTGGAAGCGGCCGGCGTCGACATCATCCAGTTCGATGAGCCCGCCTTCAATGTGTTCTTCGACGAAGTGAATGACTGGGGCGTCGCCACCCTGGAACGTGCCATCGAAGGCCTCAAGTGTGAAACCGCCGTGCACATCTGTTATGGCTACGGCATCAAGGCCAACACCGACTGGAAGAAGACCCTCGGGTCCGAGTGGCGCCAATACGAGGAAGCCTTCCCCAAATTGCAGAAGTCCAGCATCGATATCGTCTCGCTGGAATGCCACAACTCGCACGTGCCAATGAACCTGATCGAGCTTATCCGTGGCAAGAAAGTGATGGTCGGCGCCATCGATGTCGCCAACCATGCCATCGAAACCCCCGAGGAAGTGGCCAGCACCCTGCGCAAAGCGCTGCAGTTCGTCGATGCCGACAAGCTCTATCCGTGCACCAACTGCGGCATGGCTCCCCTGCCGCGTCAGGTGGCCAGAGGCAAGCTGAATGCCTTGAGCGCCGGTGCAGAAATCGTTCGCCGAGAACTCTTGGCCCGTTGAAGGCGCCTCGCCGTCAGGAACCCAATCTCACAAGGACAATACAACCTTGCCGCGCTCGGCGCGGCTTGAGTGCCTGCCTTCTACCTATGATCGACTTGAGACACCTGCGCACCCTCCATGCCTTGCGTGAAACGGACAGCCTGCCTGAGGCCGCGCAATTCCTGCACCTGACCCAGTCGGCGCTGTCGCACCAGTTCCGCGAGTTGGAAAATCGCCTGGGCATGCCGGTATTCGTCCGCAAGTCCAAACCCGTGCAGTTCACCACCGCCGGGCTCAAGCTGCTGCAACTGGCCGACCAGGTGCTGCCCTTGATTCGCACGACCGAGCGCAACCTGAGCAAGCTGGCAGGCGGCTCGGCCGAACGCCTGCACATCGCGATCGAGTGCCACAGCTGTTACCAGTGGTTGATGCCCTCGCTGGACGAGTTTCGCAGCGCTTGGCCCGACGTGGAGCTGGACCTGGCCTCGGGATTGTCTTTCGCCCCGCTGCCCGCTCTGGAGCGCGGCGACCTCGATCTGGTGGTGACGTCCGACCCGGTGGACCTGCCGGGCATTACCTATGTACCGCTGTTCGGCTATGAGGCACTGCTGGCCATCGACAAGCATCACGCACTGCGCGAAAAACCGTACCTAGACCCGGCCGACCTCGCCAGCCAGACCCTCATCACCTACCCCATCGAGCGCAACCGCCTGGATATCTTCCGTGGCTTCCTCGACCCGGCCGACATCGAGCCGGCCCAGGTGCGAACGGCGGAGATGACGGTGATGATGATGCAACTGGTTGCCAGCGGCCGTGGCGTCTGCTGCCTGCCGAACTGGGCCGTGCACGAGTACACCTCCCGAGGCTACGTGATCGCCAAGCGCCTGGGTGAGCAAGGGCTGCAGGCCACCCTGTACGCAGCGGTGCGCAGCGACATGCTGGAAATGCCGTATATGAGCGATTTCCTGCTCACGGCGAAAGACATCTCCTTTACCACCCTGCAAGGCGTGAATGCAGTCTCGAGCTTGGTTCTCTAGGCTCTCAGGGGCAGCTGTAGCTTAGGCAATTTTCTTGTGCAGCCGCTGCCGGCCCCCAGGCTCCAATGGGAGGACCTGCCTCCACACGTTTGAAACTTTCCCGTCCCGGGCCCAGTCAAGACGCCTATCGATCACAGGACGGGAGAAAGCAATGACCAGCACGGTAGGCGACTTTCTGGTGGAGCGCTTGTATCAATGGGGGGTACGGCGCATCTTTGGCTACCCAGGCGACGGGATCAACGGTGTATTCGGTGCACTGAGCCGGGCCGAGGGCAAGATCGAGTTCATCCAGGCCCGCCACGAGGAGATGGCCGCCTTCATGGCCAGTGCCCACGCCAAGTTCACCGGCGAACTCGGCGTGTGCATCGCCACTTCCGGCCCGGGTGCTTCGCACCTGCTGACCGGCCTGTACGATGCACGCATGGACCACCAGCCCGTCCTGGCCATTGTCGGACAGCAAGCGCGCGCAGCGCTCGGCGGGCACTACCAGCAGGAGTTGGACCTGCTGTCGATGTTCAAGGACGTCGCAGGCGCGTTCGTCCAGCAGGCGTCGACGCCAGAGCAGGTGCGCCATCTGCTCGATCGTGCAGTGCGCACCGCCGTCGGCGAGCGCCGGGTCACCGCCATCATCCTGCCCAACGACCTTCAGGACCTGCCGTACGACGAGCCACCCAGGGCTCACGGCACGCTGCATTCCGGCGTCGGCTACAGCAAGCCCAGGGTGGTGCCCTTCGACACCGATCTGCAGCGCGCCGCCGAGGTGCTGAACGCCGGACGCAAGGTGGCGATACTGGTCGGGGCCGGGGCCCTGGGGGCGACCGAGCAGGTCATCGCGGTTGCCGAAAAACTCGGCGCGGGCGTCGCCAAGGCGCTGTTGGGCAAGGCCGTACTGCCGGACGATCTGCCCTGGGTCACCGGCTCGATCGGCCTGCTCGGCACCGAACCCAGCTACCAGCTGATGAGCGAGTGCGACACCTTGTTGATGATCGGCTCCGGCTTCCCCTATGCCGAATTCCTGCCCAAGGAAGGTCAGGCCCGCGGTGTGCAGATCGACCTGCAACCAGACATGCTCAGCCTGCGCTACCCGATGGAAGTCAACCTGGTCGGCGACGCCAGGGAAACCCTGCAAGCCCTGTTGCCGTTACTCGAGCACAAGCCCGAGCGGCGCTGGCGCGACAAGATCGAACGCTGGCGGACAGATTGGGACAAGACCCTGGAGAAACGCGCGCTGGCCTCGGCCGATCCGATCAACCCACAGCGCGTGGTACACGAGCTCTCCCCTCGCCTGCCCGACCAAGCCATCGTCACCAGTGACTCGGGGTCGTGCGCCAACTGGTTCGCTCGCGACCTGCAGATCCGCCAGGGCATGCAATGCTCGTTGTCCGGTGGGCTGGCCAGCATGGGCGCCGCCGTGCCCTATGCCATCGCGGCGAAGTTCGCCCATCCGCAGCGTGCGGTGGTGGCCCTGGTGGGTGACGGAGCGATGCAGATGAATAACCTGGCCGAGTTGATCACCGTAGCCAAGTACTGGCGCCAGTGGGACAACCCCCAGTGGATCTGTGCGGTGTTCAACAATGAGGACCTCAACCAGGTCACCTGGGAGCAACGGGTGATGGAGGGCGATCCGAAGTTCGAGGCCTCGCAGTCGATCCCCGACGTGCCCTATCACCTGTTCGCCATTTCCATCGGCCTGCAAGGCATCTACGTCGAGCGCGAGGAAGATGTCGCCGGCGCCTGGGAACGTGCGTTGTCGGCCGATCGGCCGGTGTTGATCGAATTCAAGACCGACCCTGATACGCCGCCTTTGCCACCGCACATCAAACTCGAGCAGGCCAGGAAATTTGCCAGCACCTTGCTCAAGGGCGACCCGAATCAAGCCGGGATCCTCGCACAAACTGCCAAGCAGGTGCTTGGCTCGGTGCTGCCGGGTAAGAAATGAGAAATGGATGGAAGCCCACCCTGTCAGATCTACAGAGAACGGAGACTAACCGATGAATGCGAAACTGAACGGCAAGCGCGTGGCGTTTCTGGTCACCGATGGCTTTGAACAAGTCGAGTTGACCGGCCCGCGTGACGCCTTGGAAAAGAACGGCGCCGTGGTCGACATCCTGGCCGACAAGGAAGGGACTGTGCGCGGCTGGAATCACGACAAGCCTGCCGACGAATTTACCGTGGACGCAACGTTCGACAGTGCCCAACTCGATCTCTACGACGCCATCGTGCTCCCTGGCGGCGTACAGAACTCCGACACCATTCGGCTGATACCCGGCGCCCAGAAGCTGGTGAAAAGTCATGACTCTGCCGGCAGGCCGCTGGCGGTGATTTGCCACGGCGCCTGGTTGCTGGTCTCGACCGGCTTGGCCCAAGGCAAGCGGATGACCAGCTACAAGACCTTGCAGGACGATATCCGCAACGCAGGGGGCAACTGGGTGGACGAAGAAGTGGTGGTGGATGGCAACCTGATCAGCAGCCGTCAACCGGACGATATCCCGGCCTTCAACGAGCAGCTGATCAAGGCGCTGGCTGGCTGACCTTCACAGCGGAGCCTGGCCCCCGGCACCTATGTGTATGCCCACCGGGGGCCGCAACTGTCAGGCCAGTTGGATGAACACCGAATAGCTACCCAAGAGTACCCAGAACACCAGGAAGATCCACGGCGTCCGTAGCGAGAACAGCAGAGATTTTCGATGACCTGCCCGGGAAGTTTCTGCTTCGCAGAACAGCGGCGACTCGTCATAGGCCAACCCCATCATCGGCTCGCTGCGCAGCAGATGGCTTTGCTTGAGTTGCCAGTGATCGATGATCTTGTAGGCCGCCCGGATGCCAGGCCAGGCATTGAGTGAGCTCAGCACCCCCAGCAGGGTCAGAAACGCCGGCACGATCAAGGTGAACATCTCGCCCCACCCTTGATTGAGGTTGCCCATGGACGAGACGAAGGCGATGACCAGGAACGACTGAGCAGCCAGATAGGCGTCGGTGCGATTGGCCAGGATGCTGGTTTCGTACTGGATTTCACGCCGGTAGAAATCCAGCCGTTCCTTGGGAGAGCCGAACATCTTGGCATTGTGTTCACTGATTTCATGCTCCGGCGTCGCTGGGGTGATGATTCGTGGCACCTGTTCCTCCTGCAGTCAGGCTCCGGGCAAGATGAAAGCGAGGAGCTCAGTGCGGTAGAACGGGTGATGCAGGGCAAAATTCAATCCGTTTTCGCCGCACACCGCTCGTCGTGACGACAGCGCATCGAAACCAACCCACAGCGACGGCCCCCTTCAAACAGGTATGAGCGTTCTCAACTGAAGGAGCTTCTACCGTGCGAGACTTCCCTACTCCCCCATTCCCTTCACAGCCTCAAGATGTTCCCGGTTCACAACGCAAGATGGACCCCTATCCGGATTGCGGTGAGCAGTCGTACACCGGCCACGATCGCCTCGCGGGCAAGATCGCGCTGATCACCGGTGCCGACAGCGGTATTGGCCGGGCTGTCGCCATCGCCTACGCACGCGAGGGTGCCGATGTGGCTATCGCCTACCTCGACGAACATGAAGACGCACAAGAAACCGCGCGTTGGGTCGAAGCCGCTGGCCGGCAGTGCCTGCTGCTACCTGGAGACCTTGCGCAGAAACAGCATTGCTACGACATCGTCGACAAGACCGTCGAGCACTTCGGTCGTATCGACATCCTGGTCAACAACGCGGCGTTCCAGATGGCCCATGAAACCCTGGAAGAGATCGACGACGACGAATGGGTGAAAACCTTCGATACCAATATCACCGCGATTTTCCGCATCTGCCAGGCGGCATTGCCTTCCATGCCGAAGGGCAGTTCGATCATCAATACCAGCTCGGTGAACTCCGACGATCCATCTCCCAGCTTGTTGGCCTACGCTGCCACCAAGGGTGCCATCGCCAACTTCACCGCAGGCTTGGCCCAGTTGCTGGGCAAGAAAGGCATTCGGGTCAACAGCGTGGCACCTGGCCCCATCTGGACGCCCCTGATTCCATCGACCATGCCCGATGAGGCAGTCAAGAACTTCGGTTCCAGCTACCCCATGGGCCGTCCTGGGCAACCGGTGGAAGTCGCGCCGATCTACGTGCTGTTGGGTTCCGACGAGGCCAGCTACATCAGTGGGTCACGTTATGCGGTGACCGGTGGCAAACCCATTCTGTGATCCGAGGAGGCTCGCCAGGCGGCGAGCCTCCCCACTGCTTCAGCGATCGCTGCCCGAGTCTTTGCGAGGCTGATGGTCACGTCCCGACCGATCACCGTACCCAGATGGCCTGGCGCTGGTCGATGGCGGGAACGGCTTCCTGGTCGCGTCGGGCTGTTAGCCATTGCCGCATCTGGCCGGTATCGAATATCTGCCCTTCCTCCATCATCACCAGGATCAGCGCCTGGGACATTCGATAATGCCCGCACTGCGAGCACTGCCGCTCTTCCCAGCCATGGATGCACTCGACGGATTCAGCCTGGCCTGCGCAAATCAGACAACTCATGTAACCCCCTTCTTGTTCTTTTTCACCGGAGCATGGGGTGAATGGTGACGCAAGGACGCGATCATCGCTCAACATGAGATTTCCGTGCCAACACTAAATTCCGTCTATTTCACCTGCCGATTATCGACCCTATGAACCCTGCATCCGACCGACCACTCCATCTTTCATATCTGGCGGCGTGAGTAAGTACTTCAAGACGTAGTTTGACTGGGGCTGATCGTCCTGCAGGTGGTTCCATGCCTGATGAACCTCAGGGGCTGGAAAAAGAATACAGGTGCCAGTCTCCAGTCCTGACCTGGGTGGCCGGATTGCACCCTACCCGCTCAAGGTAGGGCCCCGGTCTTTAGCAGGCTCCGCCTAACGCACCACCGCCAATAGGCTCGCCGCATCGCTGAGCTCGAACTTACCGGGTGCTTCGACTGCCACATGGGTGACGATCAAGTCGTCCACCACCATGGCGTAACGCCGTGAACGACGCCCCAGCCCACGCCCCGAAAGATCCTGAATCAGACCCAGGGCTTCACTGAACTCGCCATTGCCATCGCCGATCATCCTGACCGTGTCGCCCACCTGCAGGCTGTTGCCCCAGGCGTTCATGACGAAAGCATCATTGACCGAAATGCAGAGGACTTCGTCGACGCCAGCCTCAGCCAACGCTTGTGCCGAAGCCACGTAGCCAGGGACGTGCTGCTCGGAGCAAGTGGGCGTGAACGCACCCGGCAAGCCGAATATCACCACTTTCTTCTGCTTGCAGCGCTCGCGAATGGAGAAGGCGCTCGGGCCGATCGCGCAGACGCCTTCGTCGTTGTTGTATTCGTACAGCGTGACATCGGGCAGTTGATCGCCAGCTTTGATCATCGTTGTGTCCTGAAATAAGGAGGGGTCGCGCCTGCTAGAATGCAGGATTCCAGCGACCGATGGGAGCCTGGCGACAACCACTGAGTCGATCCCGGGCAGGCTCGTTGATGACTGCATCCGCCTCAAGCGATATCCTTGCGTCACGCAATCAACCTCAAAGCAGTGAATTGAACGATGGGTTTTGAACAACTAGCCGAGCTACGTGACCGCCTGCGGGCTGAAAAACAACAGGCAAAGACCGATAGCGCGCCCCCAGCCAAGCGCAAGCCCGCTCAGCAGGCGAAGCCGCGGGAACGCGACCCGGCGGTGGAAGCGATCTGGCCATTGCAGAAGCATTTTCCATTGGCCTTCCCTGTCAACCCGGCGCCCAAGGTTCCACTCAAGGAGGGCATTTTCAAGGATGCCGAGCAACACCTGGAGCTGCTTGGCATCACCCGAGAACAGCTCAAGCTGGGCATTTCTACCTGGTGCCGCGGTACCCGGTACTGGGCAAGCATGGTGGAGAATGCGCCGCGCCTGGACCTGAACGGCCAAGCTGCCGGCACGGTTACCGCGGCTCAGGCCTTGCATGCCAAGCAGCAGGCGGCACGGCAGCGTCGCCCAGACCGTAAACAGCGCGCCAAGAAAACCTCGGCGGCTGCACCGGCAAACGTCACCGACGCCCCACTGGAACAGGTTACAGAGTAAATCCAGAGGCCCTGAGCACTCAGGGCCTTGACACCTACCCCTCCTCCCCGCCCCACCGTCACCTGCTACAACCTTCCCCACTCCGCGAATCTCCCGTGCACCCTCATTGCTCAAGGGCGGCTCCCCTGCATCCTCGATCTAGGCCATTGCGTCATTCGTGCTTTCTTGCCAGTGCACAGAGGCAGATTGACGCACCCCAAAAACCGATCATACAATCTGTATACACACTGTATTCTTTATGAAAAGCAATGCAGTGCATCGATCGGCCGGGCGCGGCCCTGCCGTCGGTCGACCCTGGAGGCACGACTTCACAGTCGCCAGCGCTACCAAACACCTTTGACTGAGATGGATGCAAATGGCAGTTACACGCAGGAATGTTCTTATTGGAGCCGGGGTTGGTGCCGGTGTCGTCGCGGCGGGTGGCGCAACCGCGCTGCTCAATGACGGTATCCCGGCCGACCCGTCCTCGCTGGTACGCGTCGACGCGTTGCCGCGTGACGATTCGTCCCCAGGCTGGTTCCACACCAGTCGCGTACGCCAACCGAAAGCCCCTCTGGTCGGCGATGACCAGGCGCCCTGGGTGGTGATCGGTGGCGGCTTCACCGGCTTGGCCGCTGCCCGCCAACTGGCCCTGAACTTCCCGCAGGATCGCGTGATCCTGGTCGAAGCGCAGCAGGTCGGCTTCGGCACCTCCGGCCGTAACGCCGGCTTCCTGATCGATGTCCCCCACGACATCGGTGCGCCGGACTACATCGGCGACAAGACCAATGCCAAGAACATCCTGCACCTGAACCAGCGTGGCCAGGGTATCCTTCGCGACCTGGTCGCCGAGCACAACATCGTCGATGCCCACCTGCGCCATTCCGGCAAGTACCAGGCAGCCATCGAGGACAAGGGCATCGCCGTGCTCAATGCCTACCGTGGCGGCCTGGAAGCCCTGGGCGAGAAGGTCGAGCTGATCGAAGGCAACGAGCTGAAAGACCACATCGGCACCTCGTTCTACCGCAAGGCGCTGTACACCCCTGGCACCATGCTGGTCCAGCCTTCGGCGCTGGTAAAAGGCCTGGCCGACAGCCTGCCGGAAAACGTCGTGCTATACGAAGACACCCCGATCACCGCTGTCGACTACGGCCAGAAAATCGTGCTGCATCACCCGACCGGGCGTATCACCGCCGACAAGTTGATTCTCGGCAACAACCACTTCGGTCAACATTTCGGCTTCCTGGAAAACCGCATGTTGCCGATCTTCACCTACGGCAGCCTGACCCGCCCGCTGACCCCGGCCGAGCAAGCCAGCATCGGTGGTCACGAGTTCTGGGGCGTGATCCCGGCCGACCCGTTCGGCAGCACCCTGCGCCGCACCCACGACAACCGCATCCTGGTACGCAACAGCTTCAGCTTCAACCCTGACGGCCGCTCCAAGGATGGCTACACCGACAAGGTCCGCGTCGCTCACCGCCAGTCGTTCGAGCGCCGCTTCCCGACCCTCACCGATGTACAGTTCGAACACACCTGGGGCGGTGGCCTGGGGATGACCCGCAACGGCGCCGGCTTCTTCGGTGAACTGCGTCCTAACGTCTACGGCGCGCTGGCGTGCAACGGCCTGGGTACCGTGCGCGGTACCGCCACCGGCACCCTGCTGGCCAACATGCTGGCAGGCAAGATGGAGCCCCTGACCGAGTTCCTGCTGTCTGCGCCGAAGCCCAACTGGAATCCGCCACAACCGATGCTGTCGATGGGGGTGAACTTCACCCTGCGCACCGGCCAGGCGAAAGCCGGGCTCGAAGCCTGACCCCTGCAGGCTGGCGCCCGCGCGCCAGCCTGCCCTCATTTGCCGTTCGACGAATCCGATACATCGACGGTGGAGAACATCATGGGAATTTTTGATTGGAAACACTGGATCGTCGTTTTGGTCGTCGTGGTCCTGCTCTTCGGCACCAAGAAGCTGAAGAACCTCGGCGGCGACCTGGGTGAGTCGATCAAGAGCTTTCGCAAAGCCATGAACGATCAAGAGCACTCGCCAACCACAGCGCCGGTGTCAGCGGGACAGGTGTCTCAACCGCAGAGCAACGCACATCAGCGGCAAGGCCACACCCTCGACCGCCAGGCCTAATGGCCCAAAGCGCCGCGAACGCACGTGAACGACGGATGACTGCCAAGCGCCGAGGCTCTGGCAAACCTCAGCCATGCCCCATGCGGCTCGACCCACTCACGCCCTGCTGGGCATTGCGCAGGGTGCATTCGCACTCCGCTTCGGCGCGAGTCGCGACGTTGAGGTTCACGCGGACCTTGTCGCGCGTATCGTAGAGGTCATAACCCGCACCCGGTCCACTGGGGAAGCCGATGCGTCGGGGAAACAGCTCTTTCTCCAAGGGTACGGCGGGCACCACCACGAAGCGTGTCTGCATGATCATCCCTCTTCGGCAGCGTTTAAGTATTAGTCTTAATATTTAAAAGCTTCAAGAAAACTCATGATCGAGCGCTGGAGGTCCCAGGAGCAGATGTGACGAAATGTGAAAAAATTGTCGAAATGTGATGCGTATCTGAGTTAGATTCTCATTCAGATTTCCAAACACATTCCGTTACCATTTCCCTAGGAATTTCTCCTTGAAACGTCACATCCCTGCCAGCCTGCTGCTAGTCGGCGCCTGCAGCGCCCTGCCCCTCGCCCATGCCGCCGATGACCTGACACTGCCCGCCACCGAGATCGTCAGCACCAACGAAAGCGTCGATGGCGTCAGCCAGGGATATGAAGGCAAGGCCTCGTCCACCACCACCAAGTTGGGCCTGACCGACAAGCAGACGCCCCAGGCGGTGACCACCATCACCCGCCAGCAGTTGGACGATTTCAAGATCAACGGCATCAAGGACGCTTTGCGCGCAGCGCCATCGGTCACTGTCGAGCAGACCGAATCCGACCGTACCGAATTCACCTCCCGCGGTTTCGATATCAACACTTTCGAATTTGACGGCATGGGCATGCCCTTCACCGGTACCGTGCTGGTGGGCGAGCTGGACCTGGCGGAGTACGAGCAGGTCGACATCCTGCACGGCGCCAACGGGCTGATGAGCGGCGCCGGCAACCCATCCGCCACGGTCAACTTCGTGCGCAAGCGCCCGACCGACACCTTCCAGGCCCAGGTCGGCACCAGTGTCGGCTCATGGGACAACCGCCGCATCGACGTCGATGTGTCCGGGCCGCTGACCGACAGCGGCAATGTGCGTGGTCGCTTCATCTACGCCCACGACAAGGGCAATTCGTGGATGGACCGCTACAGCCACGAGCGCAACATCGCCGCCGGCCTGCTGGCCTTCGACGTGACCGATGCCGACACCGTGACCGTGGGCTTCTCCCAGCACAACAGCGATTCCAACGGCAGCACCTGGGGCAACCTGCCGCTGGCCGACAGCTCAGGCAACCCTATCCACTACAGCAGCCGCAGCAGCAACATCGGCCAGCCTTGGACCTACTGGAACCTGCACACCCAGCGGGCCTTCGTCGAACTCAAGCATGACTTTGGCAACGACTGGAACGCCACGATTACCGCGTCCGGCGTGCAGGAGAAGCAGAATACCAACATGCTCTACGTGGGTTCGGTCGACGGTGACGACGCCGATGCCTACGCCAACCACACCAGCACCGAAGCTCATCAGTTGCTGGGCGAGGCCAAGGTGCAAGGCCCGTTCAGCCTGTTCGGTCGCGAGCATGAGCTGACCTTCGGCGCCGCGTATGGCCGGACCCATCTGAAGGGCCACGAATACGACGAAGATCTTGCTAACTTCAGCGAGTTCCACACCTCTTGGTCGGGCGTCCTGGCAGGCAACACGCCAATGCCATCGTTCGGTGTCACCAGCGAGGACTTGTCGCAGAACTTCCAGGACACCCAGAAGAGCCTGTTCGCCGGTGCCCGCTTCAGCCTGGCCGACGACTTGCACTGGATCGCCGGTGCACGCATCCTCAGCGCCGACGGCAAGGGTGAAAGCTATGGTGCCGACCACTCCACCCGCGAGCACGGCAAGGTAACGCCCTACACCGGCCTGGTCTACGACCTGAACGATGCGTGGAGCGTGTACGGCAGTTGGACCAAGATCTACGCCCCGCAATACAACGTCGCCGATGCAAATGACAAGCCGCTCGATCCCCTCGAAGGCAAGAGCATGGAAGTCGGCCTCAAAGGCAGCGTGATGGACGAGCGCCTACACGTGACCGCCGCAGTGTTCAAAACCGAGCAACGCAACGTGGCCGTGGCTGCGGACTTTGTGAACGGTCGCCAACAGTACACGGCCGACGAGTTCAAGAGCCACGGCGTAGAGCTGCAAGCCACCGGCGAAGTGATGCCGGGCCTGGACCTGCTGGCTGGCTACACCTACGTGCGCATCGACAACGATGATGGCGACCGCGCGCGCAAATACGTACCGTCCCACGCCTTGCGCGGCATGGTTACCTACCGCCTGCCGGCCCTGCCGCAGATGAAGGTCGGTGCCCGCGTCAGCTGGCAGACCAAGGTGGAAAACGACGACAACAGCGCCATCAAGCAGAACGCCTATGGCCTGGTCGACCTGATGACCAGCTACGACATCGACAGCAACTGGAGCACGTCGCTGAACCTGAACAACGTCACCGACCGCAAGTACCTGCTGTCGCTGTACAACAACGCCACCACCGCCAGCTATGGCGCACCGCGTAACCTGACGGCCTCGGTGACCTGGAAGTACTGATCCAACCTCAGCCCCGCGCAAACGGGGCTGAAACTCTTCGCGGATAAACCCGCTCAACACCCCGGTGTAGGAGCGGCCTTGCGCCGCGAAGGGGCGCAACGCGGCCCCAGGATCTTTGCGACACCGCTGGAACCCTGGGGCCGCTATGCGGCCCATCGCGGCACGAGGCCGCTCCTACAGCCGAGACGAAAAGCCCTCCAGACGCTGCAATGCCCCTTCAGCCCAGGTAATCCTCTACCCACTTCACCCAGCAATCGGCGCCAATCTTCACCAACGCATCGTTGAAGTCGTAGTGCGGGTTGTGCACCGAGCAGCCATGAAACTCGCCCGTGCCATTGCCGAGCATGAAGTAACAGCCCGGCCGCGCCTGCAGCATGTAGGCGAAGTCCTCCGTCCCCATGACCTTCTTCGGCATCCTGGCCAGCAATGCCCCCTCGGCGAACAACGGCCGAAGGCTCTCACGCAGCAGCTCGCTTTCATGCTCGCTGTTGCACAACGCTGGCGCCAGCTGGGTGAACTGGACATCGATGTCCACGCCGAAGCTCTGCGCATGGCCACTGGCCAACGCTTCGATGCGGCTGTTGATCTTCTGCTGGGTTTCGGCCGTGTCGGTGCGCACGCTCAGCAGCATGCAGGCCTCGTCGGGGATGATGTTGTAGACGGTACCGGCCTGGATCATGCCGATGCTGATGACCGCATATTCCTCGACGCTCAGGTTGCGCGACTTGATGGTCTGGATGCCACTGATCAGGCTGTTCAAGGCCATCACCGGGTCCACCGAAAGCTCCGGCATCGCACCATGCCCGCCCTTGCCAGTGATGCGGATGCTGACTCGCTCGGAAGAGGCCATGGTCGGCCCGGCCTGGACCACGCAGGTGCCCACCGGCATGCCGGGCATGTTGTGCAGCGCATACACCGAGTCACACGGGAAGCGCTCGAACAGGTCGTCGTCGATCATCGCCTTGGCCCCGGCCAGCCCTTCTTCGTCGGGCTGGAAGATCACGTTCAGCGTGCCATTGAAGTTGCGTGTGGCCGCCAGTCGCGCAGCGGCCGCCAGCAGGATCGCGGTGTGCCCGTCATGGCCACAGGCATGCATGCGGCCGGGGATCTTGCTGGCATGGGCGAAGGGGTTCTTCTCGCTCATGGGCAGCGCGTCCATGTCGGCGCGCAAGCCGATGCTGCGCGGGCTTTCGCCCACCTTCAACACCCCGACCACGCCATGCCCGCCCACATTGCGGTGCACTTCAAAGCCGAACGACTGGAGCTGGTCGGCAACCAGCGCCGCGGTATCCGGGGTGTCGCCACCCAGCTCCGGGGCGGCATGGATCTGCCGGCGGAGGGTGACGAACGTGTCCAGTTCCGCTACCGGTGGCTGTGGTTGATTGCTCTGGAAAGTACCCATCTCACGCGCATCCTTTGTTTTCAGGGAAAGACTTGAGGCAAGCCAGGCTGACAATGCCCCCAGCCAAGAGGAAATAGGCCGGTGCCAGCGGGGTGCCCAGCGCGGCAATCAGCCAGGTCGCGACCAGCGGCGAAAAGCCGCCGAAAATCGTCACACCCAAGCTGTAGCTGACCGAGGTGCCAAATGAGCGCCGGGCTTTTGGAAAGCCTTCCATGATCAATGCGAAGAAGGCACCGGCACCGATGCAGGTCGGCAGGATCAACACGGCCACGCACATCATCGCCAGGCCCAGGTGCTGCACCTGCCCGAGCAGGTGGAACACCGGCAGGGTCAGGACCACCGGCGTGGCGACCGTCCACACCAGCAGGCGCTTCCTGAGCTGGTACTTGTCGGCGAACCGCCCTGCCAACGGGCAGATGATCGCCATGCAGCCGCTGCTGATGCAGGCGATCGCCATCGCGCTGCCCGCTGGGTAATGTAAGGCGGTGGTCAGGTAGGTGGGCATGTAGAACACGAACAGGTACATGCCGATGGTCGAGCTGGCCATCAGGCCGATGCCTTGCGCGATGCGCTTGAGCAGTTCGCCATCCAGCTTCTGCTGGCCCTCCTGCGCTGGCGCAGCCTCATGGGTTTCCGGCAAGCGCGTACGAATGTACCAACCGACCGGGCCGATCAGCAGCCCGAAGATGAACGGGATGCGCCAGCCCCAGCTCTCCAGCGCAGCGGGCTCGAGCACCTGGCTGAGACTGAAACCGAAGCCGGCGCCCACCAGCGCCGCATAGCCCTGGCTGGCAGCCTGCCAACTGACGCTCTGGCAACGCTTGCGGACCGAACTGGACTCCATCAGGAACACCGACGCGGTACCGATCTCGCCACCCGCCGACATACCCTGGATCAAGCGGCCGGCCACCAGCAGCAACGTGGCAAAAATACCGATCTGCGAATACGTAGGTGCGAAGGCGATCAGCGCAGTGCCCAAGGTCATCAGGCCGATGGTCAGGCTCAGCGCCGCCTTGCGTCCATGCCGGTCGGCGTAGCGACCAATGACCATCGCCCCGACCGGGCGCATCAGGAAGCCGACGCCAAAGGTGGCCAGCGACATCAACAGCGACGCCATCGCCGAGTCGGAAGGAAAGAAATGCTTGCCGATCAGCACAGCGAAGAAGCTGTAGATCGTGAAGTCGTACATTTCCAGTGCATTGCCCAGCGAGCAGGCAATCAGGGTCTTGCGCGAGGAAGAGGCCTGCACGGCGCACTGCGGGCTCGTCTGCATGATTGGCGGTGCGGGTAGCGGTCTAGTCATTGTTATCTCCGATGGCAAATCACGGCTTGCAGCGACTATCAGCCAATCGGGCAGCCAACACACTTGCAGTTTCGGCATGCGATTAACCAAGGGTTAATTGACCGCTGTCGTCGTTGGCCGATCTGCCCTGAGATGGCGCGCAGTTTGCCCTGCACCCGCGGACTGCCTCATCAGCGAGCACGCGCAGCGGCCCAGGAACACCGCCGAACTGGAATTTTCATGCCGGCCAGAGGGGTCTATGGCGGCCATTGCCTTTCCGATAAATGTCGCGGCAGGGGTCGATTAACCAAACGGCATGGCATGACCAAATAAGCAATCACGCTGAAACCTGCCGTTCACCGACGCTAGTGCCACCACATCACCGTGCTGGCCTGGAGTCGTGAATGAACACTCGCACTACGTCGTTGCTGTTGATGATCCAAGGGGCTTGCCTTGCCGCGCAGGCACAGGCCGAGGGCTTTCCGACCCTCAATCGGATTGCGCCGGGTTTTGGTTATTACGGGGTCGACCCAGGGTTCGATGACAAATTCGCGGTCTATGGGACCGTGGACGCCTTCGCCAGTTATCACGACTCACAGCACCATTCGGGCTACCGGCTGGCTGGGGGCGGCGCCTGGACCAACAAGGTCGGGCTGTACGCACGGAAGAATCTGGACTCCGACACCGTGCTGGAGCTCGACGTCGAGGAAGGCTTCAACGTCAACGGCAAAGCCCTGGAAGGGACCTGGGACACCTTCGGCACCCTGCGCCTGGCCACGCTCGCCCTGCGCTCACGTACCCTGGGCAAGCTCGAGTTTGGCAAAACCTACAGCATGAGCACGCCCACCTACGCCGACCCGTTCCTGGCCGTCTACGGCTCACCCTATACCTACCTGGCCATACCCGCCGCCGGCAAGGGCGCCTACTACCTGGACCTGCGCCCCAAGCACACCCTGGCCTACACCAGCCCGAACCTGAACGGCTTCAGCCTCGGCACCGCGTTGAGCTTCGGTTTCGACGACGCCGCCAGCCAGGGCCGCACCCTGCGTGGCGGCGGCGCGAAACTGCAGTACCGCAACAGTCGGGTCATGCTGCTGGCCTCCTACAACCTGTACTACAGCGACCCGTGGGACGATGGCGGCGTCTCGCGCCAGACCGCCAACCACTACAAGAGCCTGTCGGCGTTCTACGATTTCGGCCCTCTGGCCACCAGCCTGACCTGGCAGCGCCAGGACGTCGACCAGGCAGGTACACCCAGTACCACGCTGTACACCTTCGGCCTGATGGCTCCGGTCGGCGAGCTGGACGTGCTGCGCCTGGCCGTGATGCAACGGCAGGTCAGCGCACGCGACAAGGACGCCCTGGGCGTGATGATCGGCTATGACCACTTCCTGACCCCGCGCTGGGCCGTGTATGGCCGGCTCGGCATGATCGCCAACCAGCGCGCCTCTTCGGTCACCTACGCCGGCACCCCGCTGGACCAGGTCGGCGACGACCCAAGCAACGTTTCCCTAGGCATGTACTACCACTTCTGACGGAGTGGGATGGGTTTGCTTGAGCACTTGCCCGCGCAAGCTGTGGAACAACTCCTGAGCGGGCGAAGTGAGGCTGTAGCGGTCGATGCAGACCAGGTTGATCGGGTAGTCCGGGATCAACTCCTGCACCGGCATGGCCACGTACTCACAATCGACACCGAAGGTGAAGCCCTGGTCGACGGCCAGCTCGCTGATGGTCATCAACGATTCGGTGTTCTTCAATAGCTTGAGGGCCATCATCACCGAGGTGCACTCGACGGTATTCTGCGGCACCCGCAAGCCGTTGACCTCGAACAGCTGGTGAAACTGCGAAGCCTGGTCGGACAGCTCGTCCAGGCTGATCCAGTTGGCGTATTGCAAGGTACGCAGCGACTGGGAGAACTTCTGCTGGTTGGAGGCGTGGCAGATCACCCGCCCCTTGATGCTACCCAGCGCTTCCCAGTCCAGGTTCAGGCGGCTCAGCGGTTGCTGCGACGTGATGGCGAAATCCAGGCTGCCATCGCGCAGGCGCTGCAGGATCTGGCTGGGCCGCAGGTCGGTGATGGTGATCTTGACCCGTGGGTATTTGCGCCGGAAGGCCAGGATGCTCTCGTCGACGCCGTCGAGCATCGCCGTCAGTGATGTGACCCCGATCGACACCGCGCCCAGTGCGGCGTCCTGGATGCTCGCCGCTTCGATCTGCAGGCGACGGATACTCTCCACCACCAGGTTGGCATGGCGAATCACGCGCTTGCCTTCCTCGGTCAGGGCCATGCCTTTGTGCGAGCGCTGCAACAAGGCAAAGCCAACTTCACGCTCCAGGTCCTTGATCGACCGGCTCAGCGCGGGCTGGGTGATATGCAACTGTTTGGAGGCCTCAAGGATGCTGCCTGCGTTATGGATGGCGACCAGCGCCTTGAGTTGGTGAAGTTTCAACCGTCTGTACCTTGTTGTTAGCGGGCGGTTTGCTGCTGCGTGCACATTAAACTGCAAAAACAAGGCCTGGCGCCGGTAAAAATCGAGCACGGGCACTACAGCAGGATCCCGTCCCCACCCTGCCCGTTTGCTCGAAGGTTACGGCAACGGCCGGCGTTGAGCGCCTCGCTGGCAGCCTGGTCTAACGACTTGGCACTCCCGGACAAGACAGCAACCAGCCTTGAAGGGCCCAATGGCTGCACCGGCGCAAGACCGCTACCCACCACCAGAACCCGTTTTGTTCCCTCTGATTTGGAGTACTGCCATGACCCTCACCGCCATCCAGCAAGGCATGCAATTGAGCGACCTCGAAGCCTGGGGCAGCGTTGCCGACCTGGGCTCGACCATTCTCGAAGGCGAAGTGAAAGCCTTTGGTCGACTGACCCACGGCGCGCCAACCGACGCGGTCAGCAGTGGCTACTTCGGCGCCACCCGCGGCAAGTTCCGCATGACCTACCCGTTCGACGAACAGGCAACGGTCGTCACCGGCGAGGTCCAACTGACCGACGAGTCCACTGGCCTGGCCACCCGCTACAAAGCCGGTGACAGCTGGTTCGTGACCAAGGGCACGCCGGTGCTGTGGGAGGTTGTGAGCGAGTCGTTCGTCAAGCATTACCTGGCTGTTGCTTGAGCATCCGAAGCCCAAAAGCCGGCCCGAGGACCGAGGTGTACTGGGATGCGTTAAGGCCGCAAGACCCGTTGATCGTTCAGCCCTCGCGAGGTATCTGCAGCGGCTTCCCGGGCATTCGAGCCACCGGGTCGCCGCTTTCCCACCCACCTCCCAAGGCGCTCATCAGACCAATGCGCGCCTCCAACTGCCGGGTCTGCAGATCCTGCAGCCGGCGCCGCTCCTGCAATGCATCGAGCTGCGCGGTCAATACGTCCAGCAGGCTGACTGCCCCTTGCCGATAGCTCTGCAAGGCAATCTGCTCGGCGCCCCCTGCCGCGCCAGCCGCCAGCCGCACATCGGTGGCCTCCCGCGCCAGGTCGCGCACCTGCGCCAGGCTATCCTCGACCTCGCGCACGGCCAGCAATACCTTGCCGTGATAGGCCGCTGCCGCGGCCTCGAACTCGGCCTGGGTCCTGCGCTCGTCGGCAGAACGACGACCGCCGTCGAACACCGGTAGCTGCAGCACCGGGCCGACCGCCCAGTAGCGGTTGGCAGCGGCCAGCAAGTTGCCGCTGCCCTGGGTCTGTCCACCCAGCAGTCCGACCAGACTGAAATCGGGGTACCAGGCGGCACGGGCCACGCCGATGTCAGCGTTGGCGGCGAACACCCGGCGCTCCGCTGCGGCCACATCGGGCCTACGCAGCAGCAACTTGCCCGGTAGCTCGGCGGGCACCAGGGGCTGGTTGAGCGGCGTCGGGTCCGGCGCCAAGGCGAACTCGCCCGGCAAGCTGCCCACCAGCTCGGCGATGGCATGCTCTGCCAGGGTTCGCTGGGCGATCACATCGTCCACCGCCGCCTTGGCCTCCGACAACCTGGCCGTGGCCCGCTCGAGGTCGAGCTCGGAGGCGATGTTGCCGGTGTAGCGGTCCTGGATCAACGCCAGCAGGCGGGTACGGTCGAGCACCGCGCTATCGAGCAGTTGACGCTGGGCATCCAGGCCACGGGCACGGACGTACAGTACCGCCAGTTGCCGTTGCAGGCTCAGGCGCGCGGCAGCCAGATCATCCGCCGACGCCTGCGCCGTGGCGTCACCGGCAGCGATCTGGTTGCGCAGCCGCCCCCACAGGTCGAGGTCGAAATTCAGGCTCAAGCCTGCTGTGTCGCTGTCGTAGATTGACGGCTGGGTATCGCCGCGCAACGGCCGCCGGTCCGATTGCCGCTGGCGTAGCGGCGTCGCGCTGGCGCTGGCCTGCGGCCAGAGCCCGCCGTGCAGGCCCTGGGCATAGGCGCTGGCGGCCTCGTAGTGAGCCAACGCGGCGGCCAGCGTTGGGTTCGAGGATGCCAGTCGCGCCTGCAGTGCATCGAGGCGCGGGTCATCGAACAGAGTCCACCATTGCGTGGGCAGTTGCGAGTCTGCGCCAACCTGCTGCCACGCCCCTATCCGCTCGCCATAGTGAGCCGGCAGCTCCACCACCGGTGCGGTGTAGTGCGGGGCCAGCGAACAACCTTGCAAGGCCAGGCACAGCACCAGGCCAAAACGCCTAGACCGAGGGCGCATGCGCACCTCCCGAGGTGACGCTGCGCACTGCGTCGTTGTCGCGCAAGGCATCGGGCGGGTTGTCCACCACCTCGTCGCGCAGGCCCAGCCCGCGGTCGACGATCAGCGTGCTGCCCAGGTCCTGGGCGATATGGATACTGCGCAAGTGGGCGCGGCTCTGCGCGTCGAGCACTGCCACCTGCGGACCCTGGGCCCTGAAGATCAAGGCGCTGGACGGGATGCTCACGGCCTGCGGGTCGGCCCGCAAGGTGATGCGCGCACTGGCATAGTCGCCCGGTAACAAGGCTGCGGCGGCGTTGTCCACGGCGTACTGGGCCAGCAACGTGCCCGAGCCCTGGTCGACCGCCGTGGACGTGCCCAGCAACGTTGCCGGGTAATGCTGGCCGGGGCGCTCCGGTACCGACAGCTGCACCTGCATGCCGGGCAGGATCTGGCTGGCGTAGTTCTGTGGCACTGGCACGTACAGGCGCAGGCGGCGGGTATCGGCGATGTCGAACAGCGAGGTGGCGTTGTCGCTGTCAGCCTTGATCAGTTGGCCAATCTGCGCATGACGGGCGGTGATGGTACCGGTGAACGGGGCGCGAATGATCTTGTACGCGGCCAGGTCCTGCAGGCGTGCATAGTCCGCCTCGGCGGCCTGGGCATCGGCGCTTGCCACGGCGGCGGCGGCCACCTTTTCGTCGACTTCCTGGCGCGACACCGAATGGCTGGCAAACAGGTGCTGCCAGCGCTGCGCCGTACTGCGCGCCAGCGTGGCGCTGGCCTGGTGCTGTGCCAGGCGCGCCTTGGCCTGGGCCAGTTGCTGGTCGAGTTCGGGGCTGTCGATTTCGGCCAGTGGCTGGCCGGCCTGGACCAAGGCGCCGATGTCGACCTGCCAGTGCTTCAGGTAGCCACTGACCCGCGCATTGACCCGTGCCATGTTCCAGGCCTGCAGATGGGCGGGCAGGCTCAAGGTCTGTCCCGCCGCATTCATCATCGGGCTGATGGTCACCACGGCAGGAGTCGCGCGGCTTTCGGTCCATGCCTGGACCTGCGCGGCCTGGCGCTGCCGCGTATGCACGCCGAACGCCACGACCAAGGCGGCCAGGCACAAGCCGGCGCCCCCCATGAGCATCAAGCGCCGGCGATCAGGGACAGAATGGCTAGGCATGCAGGTTTTCTCCAACGACAGCGTGAGGGGTTGAGCGGCGGTGGGCCAGGCTGAACACCACCGGTACGAACAGCAGGGTCGCGGTGGTGGCGACGATCAGGCCACCGATCACCGCCCGCCCCAGCGGCGCGTTCTGCTCCTGGGACAAGGCCAGCGGCAACATGCCGATGATCATCGCCAGGGCGGTCATCAGCACCGGCCGGAAGCGGGTGAAGCCCGCCTCCATCGCAGCTTTGACAGCATCGCCGTGCACAGCCAGGCGCTCGCGACAGAAGCTCACCACCAGCACCGAGTTGGCGGTGGCCACGCCCATGCACAGGATGGCGCCCGTCAGCGCCGGCACCGACAGCGTGGTCCCCGTGACGAACAGCATCCAGACGATTCCGGCCAGCGCGGCGGGCAGCGCGGTGATGATGACGAACGGGTCCACCCAGGACTGGAAGTTGACCACGATCAGCAGGTAGATCAGCACCACGGCGCCCAGCAGGCCCAGGCCTAGGCCGTGGAAGGCTTCGTGCAGCGCGGTGATCTGGCCATGCAGGCTGACGGTCGCACCTTTCGGGCGCAATTGCGCAGTGTCGTCGATGACGTGCTGGATATCCGCGGCGATACCGCCCAGGTCGCGGCCCTGGACATTGGCATACAGGTCCAGGGTCGGCGTGATGTTGTAGTGGCTGACCACATCGGCGGTGTTGGTGCGCGCCAGGTTGGCGATACCGCCGAGTATGGCGGTGCGGCCATTGCTGCCGGTGATCGGCAGCGTTTCCAATTGGTCGATACTGCTCATGCGGTATTGCGGCGTGGCGCCGACCACCGAATAGGAAACGCCATTGGCAGGGTTGAGCCAGTAGGTCGGTGCAGTTTGCGAAGTACCGGCCAACGAGGCGCCCAGGCTCGCGGTGACGTCGCGTTCGGTGATGCCCAGTTCGGCCGCCCGCTTGCGGTCGACATTGACCTGCAGCGAGGGGTAGCTCTGCGACTGCTGCAGGCGCAAGTCGGCGATGCCCGGGATGTGCTGCAGGCGGCGCATCAGCTCGGCAGCGTAGGCGCGGTTGGCGCCATCGTTGGGGCCGGAGATCTTCACGTCCAGCGGCGCCGGCGAGCCGAAGTTGAGGATCTGGCTGCTGATATCCGCCGGCAGGAAGGCGAAGGTGGTGCCGGGGAAGCTGTCCGGCAGCACTTCGCGCAGCCGCTTGACGTAGTCGGCGGTCGGGCCATGGCCGGGCTTGAGCGAGACCTGGATGTCGCCATCCTGCGGCCCGACCGTGCCGCTGGTGTTGTAGGCCATGTCGATGCCACTGATGGGCAGGCCGATGTTGTCGATGATCGAGTCCACCTCCTCGGCCGGCAGTACCTCGCGAATGCGACTTTCGATACGGTCGAAGGCCGCTGCGCTTTCCTCGATGCGCGTGCCCAGCGGCAAGCGCACATGCAAGGCCATCGCCCCGGCGTCGGTCTCGGGGAAGAAGTCCTCACCCAGTGTGGGCAGCAGCGCGAAGCTGGCCAGCACGCAGGTCAGGAAGCCGAGCAGGAAGCGCCGGCGCTTGCCGAGTGCCAGCTCCAGCACGCCCTGGTAGCCATCACGCAGCCGCGAAAAGCCCGCCTCGAAGCCGGCCTGCAGGCGCACCAGCGGGTTGCCCGCCTTGTCGCCTTCGTGGTGGTTGAGGTACGCGTCCTCCGGATGCCGGCCCTCGCCCTGCTCCACCCGGTGTGGTTTGAGCAGGAACATGGCCAGGGTCGGCACCAAGGTACGCGAAAGAATAAAAGAGCTCCCCATGGCGAACATCACTGCCAATGCCATGGGCCGGAACAGGTATCCAGCGATGCCCTGGAGCATGAACATCGGAACAAACACAACGCAGATGCACAACAAGGCCACGAACGCAGGGCCGACGATCTGCCTGGCGCCATCGAGGATCGCCTGCCTGACCGACTTGCCCTGCTCCAGGTGCCAGTTGATGTTTTCGATGGTTACCGTCGCGTCGTCGACCAGGATGCCCACCGCCAACGCCAGGCCTCCCAGGGTCATCACGTTCAAGGTTTGCCCGCTGACCGCCAGCAAGGCGATGGCCGACAGCACGGCAAGCGGAATCGAGGCGGCGATGATCAGCGTCGAACGCCAGCTGCCGAGGAACAACAGGATCATCGCGCTGGTCAGCAAGGCGGCGATGATGCCTTCGCGGGCGACACTGCCGACCGACTCCTTGACCACACTCGAGGCATCGCCCAGCAGCGAGGTCTTGAGCTCCGGCGGTAGCGTTTCATCGATCCGCGGCAGCATGCGGCGGATGCCGTCGACGATCGACAGGGTCGAGTTGCTGCCGTTCTTCAGCGCCGGCATCAGCACCGCCCGGCGGCCATCGACGCGCACGATGTTGGTTTGCGGCGGCGCGCCATCGCGCACGTGGGCCACCTGCCCGACAGTGATCTGCGCGCCATCGACGACCTTGACCGGCAGCTCATTGAGCTGGTCGATGGCGGTCGGGCTGTTGTTCAGCAGCACGGTGAACTCATTGCGGCCGATCTTCGCCGTGCCCACCGGAATGATCTGGTTCTGTGCGGCCAACGCGTTGGCTACATCCTCCGCGGACAAGCCCTTGGCGGCCAGCGCTTGTGGGTCCAGGTCAAGGGTGATCTGGCGCTGCTTGCCACCCATGGGCGTCGGCATCGACAGCCCAGGCACCGAGGTCAACGGCAGGCGAATGCTGTTCTGCACCAGGTCGCGGATCCGCGCCTCGGACAAGGTCGGGCTGGAGAAGGCCATCTGCAGGATGGGTACGGTCGAGGCGCTGTAGTTGAGGATCAACGGCGGCGTGATACCGGCCGGCATCTGCTTGAGCACGGTCTGCGAAACCGCGGTGACCTGGGCGTTGGCCGTGCGGATATCGACACTGGGTTGGAAGAAGATCTTGACGATGCCCATGCCTGGCAACGACTGCGACTCGATGTGCTCGATGTCGTTGACCGTGGTACTCAATGCCCGTTCGTAGGTGTAGATCACCCGGCCCGACATGGCATCGGGCGCCAGCCCCGCGTATTGCCAGACCACGGCAATAACCGGTATGCCGATATCCGGAAAAACATCGCTTGGGGTTCTGACGGCCGCCAAGGGCCCGACGATGCAAATCACGATGGCCAGCACCAGGAAAGTGTATGGCTTGTGCAATGCGGTTTTGACCAGACCGAGCATGCCGAGTCTCCGGAATTTGAATCGGCGCAGTCTTCCACGGCCTTCCCAGTTCGTCGGTTAAACCTCCATTAAAGTAATTTAAGAAAAACCGCGCGGCATATTCACTTGAAGCGAAGCGGCTGGCTGGCATCCTATGCGAATCATTCGCAGCTGCAATCAAAGGGGACGTTCATGGGGGGCAAGATGCGCACTAAATGGGGTTTGGTCATTCCACTGCTGGGAGTGCTCGGGGCCCTTGCAGGCTGTGCCGGGCCTATGCCAAAGGCCAGTCCCGACGAGGCCTGGGTAAGCCTGCGAGAAGAGCCGACGACCACCCTGATGGCGGAGACGCTCGATGGCAAGCGGTTGAGCGATGGGCGTTTCTTCGAAGTGCCTGCGGGCAAGCACAAGTTGGGGGCGACGCTGTTCGTCGAGGGCGACGGTGACAGTAATGGCGAGATTTGCAATGCCGCCGTCACCTATAACAAGTTCAAGGCGGGCGGGCATTACACTCTGGTGGAAAGTAGTTTAGGGCAGACGTATACGATCACACTTTACAATCTGGCAAATAAACAACTTGCCCAAACTTCGGATACCAGTTGCATGACGGGTTGAGTTTGATGTCGCGGGTACTACCAATGCGATTATTGTATTGCCTGGGCTGACCTCTTCGCGGGTAAACCCGCTCCTACAGCGAGCCTGTGTGAGCGGGTTTATCCACGAAGAGGACACCGCGCCAAGGCCTGCTGGCCTACAGACTTTTTTCACCTGCGCACCGCTTCACCACAGCCCCGCCGCTAAGGCGCAGCTCCCTCGATTGCGGTTGGCTCAGGACGTCAGCGCTTGCGCCTGCTGCCGCACGGGTGCTGTATAGCGATGCGGCTGCTGCCAGGCCAGGGTTTCCTGGACATCGACAGCGGCGTCCAGCACCTTCTGCGTCCAGCTCTTGTCCTTCGGGCAGACCACGACAACGCGGAAGCCATGGTCCGCGCCTTCGGCACGCACACCGTCGGAATCGTCGACATGCAGGTCGATATCGAACGCCGATGGCAGCTTGGAAGGCGCATTGACCATGCCCCGCTGCGCCAGCGCATGGGCATGACGGTCGCTGTTGACCACGCCATCGACGCGAATGCCATAGAGCATCAACCAACGGCGGATATAGGCCGGGGTGCGCCCGGACGAGGTGTAGATCCACACGCTGAAACCCTGGCGGCGCAGGTCGCGGATCAACGAGCGGGTGCCGACCCGCAGGGGCTCGCCCAGCCAGCGGTGGACGAACGCGGGCAGCTTGCTGCCCTCGGCGTCGCTGTGTTCCGGCAGGCAGGCGAGCGTGTCATCGATGTCGAAGGAAATGCGCATCTTCGGGCGCGAGAAAGTACGACCCAGGGTCTGCCACGCCTGCTGCGTGGAAGGTCGCCATTGATTGAGCAACGGATAGCGGGCCATCAGTGGCTCCCCTGGTAGATAGGTTGTGGTGTGCCCGCGAGGAAGAACGCCTTGGGGTCAGGCGCCTGCGCTTCGAGGAAGGCGGCGTATTTCTTCTTGATCTTGGGCAGTTCGTACAAGGCCTTGACGCCATGCTTGGCGGAGTTGCGAATCACCGAGGACGGGTTGAAATAGCCCTCGGCGTTGTCCAGCGACAGCACGAACGGCGGCAGCCCGGCACGCATCAGCAGGTAGCTGACGATCAGCGAGCCGGTTCGATTGTTGCCTTCGATGAACAACTGCGGTTTGCTCAGAATTCGCACGTACACCCCTGCCGCTCGCTTCCACACCGAATCGCTGCGGTACGAGCAGTACCAGTTGTACAGGTCCTTGATGCCGCCTTCGACATTGTTGAAGAAGTGCGCCTCGGTCGCCGCCAGATGCGCGGCGAACTCCAGCCGGCGGGCCGGGTCACGTCCGCACAACACCGTGGCATTGAGCTCCAGCATCAGGTTCACCTGCTGCAGCTCGAACAGGTCGATGCCCCGCGCCACGTAGTCGTCTATCAGCGCATAGCCCTCGACCACATTCAACAACACCTCGTCGGTGAACGGATCACGCGGTTCGGTGAAGTGCTGGCTGAGCTCGGCGAAACGGCTCTGCACCTCACGCAGTGCGCGTTCTACCGCGGACAGATCAAGACGACGCGTTGCAGGCATGAATGGTCCCGAAACAAACTGAAAAGAGAAAAACGTCCCAACCGGCATACGCCTCAGCTGAACTTGCCGCTGATGTAGTCGCTGGTGAGCTGCTCGCGCGGATTCTCGAAGATCTGCGTGGTCGCACCCATCTCGACCAGGTAGCCGGTACGGGTACCCTGGGAAATGTCGACCGAGAAGAACGCGGTGGTGTCTGCTACGCGGATCGCCTGCTGCATGTTGTGGGTCACCAGGGCGATGGTGTAGTCCTTCTTCAACTCGACCATCAGCTCTTCGACGCGGCGGGTAGCGATCGGGTCGAGCGCCGAGCATGGCTCGTCGAGCAGCAGCACTTCCGGCTCGGTGGCGATGGCGCGGGCGATGCACAGGCGCTGTTGCTGGCCACCGGACAGCGACAGGCCGCTGACCTTGAGCTTGTCCTTGACTTCATCCCACAGCGCGGCACCTTGCAGGGCATGCTTGACGCGGTCGCCCAGGTCCCCTTTGTAGCGGTTCAGGCGCAAGCCGAAAGCGACGTTGTCGAAGATGCTCATCGAGAACGGGTTGGGCTGCTGGAACACCATGCCGATGTAGCGGCGCACCACCACCGGATCGACGCCCTTGCCATACACGTCCTGGCCAAGGAAGTGCACGTGGCCTTCGAAGCGGAAGCCCTTCACCAGGTCGTTCATGCGGTTCAGGCTACGCAGCACGGTACTCTTGCCGCAGCCGGAAGGGCCGATGAAGCCGGTGATCTTGTTCTTCTCGATCGGCACGTGGCTGTCGCGCACGGCCATGAAGTTGCCGTAGAAGATCTTGTCGAGTTTGCAGTCCATGACCACAGGTGTTTGGCTGACCATCGGAGCGGCTCGCTGCGCAGTGGATACGTTCAAGTTCAGATGCTCCCTGTCTTAGTACTTGGGCTTGCCAAAGATGCGGCTGACGATGTTTACCACCAGCACGATCATCACCAGCACCAGCGAGGCCGCCCAGGCGAGCTCCAGCTGATTGTCGAAAGGCATGCCAGAGAAGTTGTAGATAAGTACGGCAAGCGAGGCCGTGGGGTTCATGACCGCCAGGCTGCCGTCATGGTAGATCCAGTAGTTGCTGAACAATGCGGTGAACAGCAGCGGTGCGGTTTCGCCCGCAGCGCGTGCCACGGCCAGCATGACGCCGGTGAGGATCGCCGGCATGCCGGTCGGCAGGACGATCTTCCAGATCACCTGGGCGCGGGTGCAACCCATGCCGTAGGCGGCGTCCTTCATGATCTTGGGCACCATCTTCATGGCTTCCTCGGCGGTCAGCACGACGATCGGCAGCATCAGCACAGCCAGGGCCACGCCACCAGCTGGGGCCGAGTAGGTACCGGTGGTCATCACCACCAGGGCATAGGCGAACACACCGGCGAGAATCGATGGCAGGCCAGTGAGCATCTTCGCGGCAAAGCGCGAGGCGTTGGCCAGCTTGCTGTCCGGGCCGAGTTCAGCGAGGAACACCGCTGCCAGGATACCGACCGGTACCGCGATCGCCGCAGCGATGCCGACCATGACGAAGGTACCTGCCATGGCGTTGCCGAAACCGCCGCCCATTTCGAAGCCGGTGGGTGGCAGCTCGGTGAACACTTCGAGGTTCAGCCGCGCACCACCTCGGGTGATCAGCATGTACAGCACGGAAACCAGCGGCACGCTGGCCAGCAGCGCGACGGCCCAGGCCATGGTGGTCAGGATCAGGCTGCGCAGGGCACGCCCTTCGAACCTGCGCTGCAGGCTGGGCAAGGCAACGGAGGGGGTGGTGAGGTCGGTCATCATTTGTTACCCCGCTGGGCGTAGAGCATGATCAACGAGCCGAAGACGTTCACCAGCAAGGTGATGAACATCAGAACCAGCGCCGCGTACATCAGGATTTCAACCTCGTTCGGCCCGGCTTCCGGGAAGTTCAGCGCCAGCAACGCTGCCAGCGTATTGGCCGGGGCGAACAAGGAGATGGAAAGGGTGTTGGCATTGCCGACCAGCATCGCCAAGGCCATGGTTTCACCCAGCGCACGGCCCAGGCCGAGCACCAGGGAGCCGAAGATACCGGTCGCCGCCGAGGGCACCATGACCTTGAGGATGGCTTCCCAGTGCGTGGTGCCCATGCCATAGGCGGCTTGCTTGGTTTTCATCGGCACGCTGGTCAACGCATCCTGGGAAACTGCGGCGATGGTCGGCAGGATCATGATCGCCAGCACCAACGCCGCCGGGAGCAGCCCGGGGCCACTGAGGGAGGTGCCGAAGAAGGGAATCCAGCCCAGCTCGCTGTTGAGCCAAGTGGTCAGCGGGCGGATCGCCGGGATGACCACGTAGATGCCCCACAGGCCGTAGACGACGCTGGGAATGGCGGCCAGCAGCTCGACGATGGTGCGAAACACCGCCGCAAGCTTGGCTGGCAGAAAATCCTGGGTGAGGAAGATCGCCATGCTGACACCGAAGAAACCGGCGATCAGCAACGCGATGAGGGCGCTGTAGAGGGTGCCCCAGATCGCCGGCAAAATACCGTACTTGCCTTGGTTGACGTCCCAGACGGTGCCGAACAGCACGTCGAAACCGTGCTTTTCCATACCAGGAAGCGCCTTGCGGCCTACTTCAAAGACCAGCGCGAAGACCAGCGCAAGCACCAGCGCCACGCCGATGCGGGCAAGCGCACGGAAGGTGCGATCAACCAGAAAGTCCTTGGCGGACGGCGGCTGGCACGCTGAGTCTGGATTGTCCGGTATGGCGAAAGGTGTGTTCATGGGCTATTTCCGGGACTGGGGTCAAAGGCGCCCGGCGCGGCTGTCACGCACGCCGGGAGCGGTCGGGCATGTGTTACTGAATGTTCTGAGCGGCTTTGCGAACTTCAGCGACAACCGACGGCGGCAGCGGGATGTAGCCCATCGAGTCGGCGATCTTCTGGCCTTCGGTCAGGCTGTACTCGACCATTTCACGCATGGCCTTGGCTTTGGCCGGGTTACCGTTGTCCTTGCGGAAGATCATCCAGGTGTAGGTGGTGATCGGGTACGACTTGGCACCGTCCGGATCAGGCAGCCAGGCCACCAGGTTTTCCGGCATCTTCACCGCCGCCAGGGCCTCGGCACCGCTTTCGGCGTTCGGCACCACGTATTGGCCAGCCTTGTTCTGCAGCTCGGCGAAGTCGACCTTGGCCAGCTTGGCGAAGCCGTATTCGATGTAGCCGATGGCACCCGGGGTCTGGCGCACGGTGGCGGTGACGCCATCGTTTTTCGGCGACTTGATGAACTTGTCGGTGGCAGGCCAGTTGACGGTGTTGCCCTCACCCAGTGCTTCCTTGAAAGCCGGGTTGATGGTCGACAGGTGCTTGGTGAAGACCGCGGTGGTACCGCTGGAGTCGGCACGCACGACCACGGTGATCGGGGTGTCAGGCAGTTTCAGGTCCGGGTTGGCGGCGACGATCTGCGGATCGTTCCACTGGGTGATCTTGCCCAGGAAGATGTTGGAGTACACATCGCGCGGCAGTTTCAGACCTTTCGGGTTGCCCGGCAGGTTGTAGGCCAGGACGATTTCGCCGGCGGTCATCGGCAGCAGTTGCACGCCTTCGCCGACCTTGGCGATTTCGTCGTCTTTCATGGCCGAGTCGCTGGCGGCGAAATCGACGGTCTTGTTCAGGAAGTCCTGAACGCCCGCGCCACTCCCTTTGGACTGGTAGTCAACGGTGACACCGGCGGTGTTCTTGCTGAAATCCTTGAACCAGGTGAGGTAGATCGGTGCTGGGAAGCTGGCGCCGGAGCCGGTCAGGCGAACGTTCTCGGCGGCGAAGGCGCCCGAGGCACAGAGAGAGACCGAGACGGCGAGTGCAGCAGACTTCATCAGGCGTATCATCGAAAGAGCTCCATGTGTTGGCCGGAGCACTTTGCAATAGCTATGTTACAGCTGTGTGACGATTCAGTGGCACAGGGCTCAATCACGCTACTTTCCGACTAACACCTTCTATGAAGCCCACACAGCACATGGCCTCCAGCACGGCCTGAATGTCCAGATCTACCGGCATGCGCAGCGAGGTTTCATACATCGAAGCTGGAAAATGAGCGCTTGTAACAATACCCTGCCAGCACAGCAATCCGGTTACGAGCAGAATCATGTCAGGGATTACACCGTTTCAAAGCCCACGTTGGATGCGTGACCTCGTCCGCTTCTTGCCACTGAAAAGCCAATTCGTCCTGTCGGGCAACATCCGCGACCTCCAGGCCTGCGAGGTCGCGCCCGGCATGGTCACGGCCCAAGGTTTCAACCAGACCCTGTGCGACGCCCTGCTCGATGGCGGCTATGCCCATGTACTGGCCTGGGACCCGGTGGCCGGCTTTCGCGTGCTCGGCAAACCCGGCAGCGACCCCGCGTCGGGCCAGGCGCTGCTCCAGGAACTTGGCCTGAACCCGGTGAACGGCGCCGCGCCAGCAGGCATCGACCTGCTCGCCGCCACCCTGCAACGGCTGTTGAGCCGCAGCGACGCCCCGGTCGCCCTGATCATCGACTTCGCCTCGCGCCTGGCGGTGCGCAACGACGCCCTGAGCGCCGCTGAGCACCAATTGTTCACCCAGGCCCTGGTGCACGCCCACCAGGCCCGCAGCCGGCCACAGCCGCAAACCCGCAAGCCGTTCTTCAACACCCTGCTGTGGCTGGTGGAAAAGGAAGGCGACCTGCCGGACTGGCTGCTGGTCGATAATCCACGGATCCGCCACATCCCGGTGTCCAAGCCTGACCAGCTGGCCCGCCGCGCCCTGGCCCCGGCCCTGCTCAAAGGGCTCGCCGGTGGCCAGGAAGCGACCCAGGAGGCCATCGACCACGCCGTGGACGCCTTCGTGCAGAACACCGAAGGCCTGCTGCTGCTCGACCTCAGCGCCATCGCGCAACTGGCGCGGGTCGAAGGCGTGGCCATGGCGCAGATCGCCGATGCCGTGCGCCGCTATAAAGTGGGCGTGACCGAAGACCCCTGGCTGCGCATCGATCGCCAGCGTATCCGCCAGGGCGACGCGCTGGTGCACCAGCGCGTCAAGGGCCAGGACCACGCCGTCACCCACATGCTCGACATCGTCAAGCGAGCGATGACCGGCGTCGGTGCCAGCCGCAAGGGCAACCGCCCGCGTGGCGTGGCCTTCCTGGCCGGCCCGACCGGGGTGGGCAAGACCGAGCTGGCCAAGACCATCACCAGCCTGCTGTTCGGCGACGAAAGCGCCTATATTCGCTTCGACATGTCGGAGTTCAGTGCCGAGCATGCCGACCAGCGCCTGATCGGTGCCCCGCCCGGCTATGTCGGCTACGACGTCGGCGGCGAGCTGACCAACGCGATTCGCGAGAAACCCTTCAGCGTGGTGCTGTTCGATGAGATCGAGAAAGCCCACCCGCGCATCCTCGACAAGTTCCTGCAGATTCTCGACGACGGCGTGCTGACCTCCGGCCGCGGCGATCGGGTGTATTTTTCCGAGGCGCTGATCGTGTTCACCTCCAACCTGGGCATCTACCGCTTGGGCGATAACGGCGAGCGCGTGGCCAACGTGCTGCCTGGCGAGGCCTACGAACAGGTGCGGGAAAAGGTCCACAACGAAATCGACCGGCATTTCAAGCTGGTGCTCAACCGCCCGGAAATCCTCAATCGCATCGGCGAGAACGTCATCGTCTTCGACTTCATTCGTGAGGACGTCGGCCAGCAGATCTTCGAGCAGATGGTCGATGGCACCTTCAACGATCTGCACCAGCAGGGCCTGCACGTGACCCTCGCTACGCCGGCGCGCCAGGCGCTGCATGCCCTGTGCCTGCGCGACCTGTCCAATGGCGGCCGCGGCATCCGCAACCAGCTCGAGGCGCATTTGCTCAACCCCCTGGCGCGGGCCTTGTTCGACCAGGACGCTCAACCGGGCGAGCACTTCGCGATCAGCGACCTGGGCGCTGGCGGGCTGACCCTGGAACGCCGCTGACCATGGAACTGAGCCTGTCCCGCGTGCACTTCCCGGTGACCACCCTCGGCCCGGGGCGGCGCCTGGGCATCTGGTTCCAGGGCTGCAGCATCCGCTGCCCGGGCTGCATTTCCGCCGACACCTGGGGGCCCGGGCAGCGCCGCCTGGGCATCGCGCAATTACTGGAGCAACTGGCGCCCTGGCTGGCCGAGGCCGACGGCATCACCGTTTCCGGCGGCGAGCCGTTCGACCAGTTCCCTGCCTTGCTCGCCTTGCTCCAGGGGCTGCGCCAGGCGAGCCCACTGGACATCCTGGTGTATAGCGGCCATTCGCTCGAGCGTCTGCAACCCCAACTACGCGAGGCCGAAGGCCTGATCGACGGGTTGATCAGCGACCCCTTCGAGGAACACCACCCACAAACCCTGGCGCTGCGCGGCAGCGACAACCAGCGCCTGAGCCTGCTGACCCCGCTCGGCCACGCCCGCCTGGCCAGCTACCAGCGCCCCTTGCAACCCGCCGACAAGGCCCTCGACCTGATGTTCGACGAGAACGGCAGCGTCTGGATGGCGGGGATCCCCCAACGTGATGACCTGCTGCGCCTGCGTGACCTGCTGAGCGCGCAAGGCCACCAGGTCCGCACCAGTGCGCACCGCCACTGACTGGAATTCACCGATGATCCGCTTCTGCCCCAACTGCAACACCGCGCGCCCGGTCCAGGAGATGTTCTGCGAAGGCACCCTCGACCAACACCCGTGCAACTGGGACCTGGCCGGCGAGCCGATCCATGCCGACGGCTGGCGGCCACAGGTCGTCCATACCCAGGAAGATCTCCCGCAAGCCCCTTCTGCCCCAGAGCCCGCAAGCGTCTGCGAAAACGGCCACGCCATGGAGCCAGGCGACCTCATGTGCCTGCAGTGCGATGCAGCGCCCGCCCCGGCTGCACCGGCCAACGGTGCGGATGCGCCGGCCGACGCTGCGCCTGCGGACGCTGAAACGCTGATCGAAGGTTGGTCGTTGATCCGCCAGATCAGCAACACCGACGGCGTCCGTGAGCGTTACCTGGCCGTGCACCAGGAAACCCTCCGCCAGGCCGTGCTCACCCTTTACCGCCCAGGCGCCGAACCCGACCCTGCGGTGTACGACGTGATCCGCCGACTGCCCCGCGACCACGTACCCGAGATCATCGCCACCGGTCGCTGGGATGGCCGTGCCTTCGAAGTGATCGAAGAGCTGACCGGCGGCAGCCTGGCCGACCTCGGTGGGGTGATCCGTGAAACCCACAGCGTGCGCCATGTGCTGCGCGAACTGGGCCAGGCGCTGCACGCCTTCAACGAAGCCGGCCTGCGCCACCGCGACCTGCGCCCGGCGAGCTTGCTGGTGCGTGCCCATGAGCCGCTCGACCTGGTGATCAGCGGCTTCGGCTCGGCACGCCTGTCGGAGTTCGACCTGGACATCGTCTCGCCCCTGGAGACCAGCCGCTACATGGCCCCCGAAGCCATCGCCGGTGGCGTGGCGGCCGCCTCGGATTGGTGGAGCCTGGGCATGATCCTGCTCGAACAGCTGACCGACGGCGCCTGTTTCGAGGGCATCCATGCCAATGCGTTTCTGATCCACGTGCTGGCCAATGGCGTACCGATCCCCGACACCCTCGACCCGCAGTTGAACCTGCTGTTGCGCGGCTTGCTCGCACGCGACCGCCACCAGCGCTGGCAATGGCCCGAGGTCGAGGCCTGGCTGGACGGGCGCCCGGTGCAGGCGCCGGCCTCGGCCTTCGCCGAACGTGACGACGGCGAAGGCGCCACCTTGCAGTTGGGCCAGACGCGCTACCACAAGCCAGCGGTGTTCGCCCTGGCCGCCGCGCACGCCGAGCATTGGCCGCAAGCGCTGGACCACCTGCTGCGCGGCGTCATCGTCACCTGGGCGGAGCAGCTCGGCCTGCCGGCACCGTTGCTCGCCGGCCTGCGCCAGGTGGTGCAGCACGAAGGGCTGGAGGACGACTTCCGCCTGATGCTCGCGCTGAAACTGCTCAATCCGGAAATCCCGCTGATCCACCGCGGCGATATCGTCACCCCCGGCTGGTTGCTGGAGCACCCGCTTGAAGGCTATCGGCTGATCAGCGGTTCGGTGCCCGATCTGCTCGAGCAACTGCAGACCGACAACTGGCTGTCGCGCCTGAAGTTGCGTGCCGAACAGGTGCGCCAGCGCGCCCTGCACCAGCAGATCGAACTGGTCGAGGAGACCCTGCGTGTATACCTGCTGTCGACCTCGCGAGCCAAGCTGAGCAGCGAATGGCAAGCACGCCAGCGCCTGCTGCCAGACACCGAGCACACGGGGCTGCTGGCCCTGGCCGAGCGCCGGGTGATCGCCGAGGAAGACCTGATCGTGCTGCTCAGCGCATCGATCAGCCAGTTCCGCTCGGTCGAGTCGATCATCGAGGAGGCCGCCGAGCTGGCCAGCAGCGTCGAGGTCGGCTGGTTCGACAGGGAGCAAGCCACCGCGCTGCTGCAGCACCCGCGCCAGGACCTGTACCACAGCGTCGACGAACGCATACGCGGCTTCGCCCGCAGCGGTGTCGACGCGGTGGATGCCTGGGCCGAACAGTTCCGCCTGGAGCGGCGCATGCCGCTGGCCCAGGCCCTGGTCCTGCTGGCCATTCCGGCCAGCCAGTGGCTGGAGCCACAAAAGCAGCAGTACGTGGCGCAGATCCTCGAGTTCTTCGAGAAGAAAGTGGTGACGGCGGTGATGCGCGGCCCGTTGGTGCGCATGAGCATCGGCAAGACCACCGCCCGGGTCGACCTCAATGAACTGCACAGCGAACGCCACCCGGCCGGTGCCTTGCTCGACCACTTGTTGCAGCGCAACGAACGGGCCGTGAACCTCGACCCGGAATGCTTCCAGGCCACGCCGCAGATCGCCTCGCGCCTGAACGCACTGTATCGGCAGAGCGCGCTGTACAAGCGCGACACCGGTATCGACGGGCTGTACCTGGGCTTCCCCTTCCTGCTCAGCCGCGACCCACGCGGCACCACGCGCACGCGCATCATTCCCTTGCTGTTGTGGCCGGTGAAGCTGTTGCTGGAAGTGGGCAGCCGTGGCCTGGCCGCCCTGGCCTTCGACAACGAACGCGAAGAGGTGCGGCTGAACCCGGCGCTGGAAAGCGTGCTCGGCGCCGAAGCCTGCAAGCGCTGGCGCAAGACCGCCGATGAGTTGCTTCAACGCTCGTCGATTCGGGCCAGCGACGTGATGGACGCCTTCGGCATGCTCGCCACGGCGCGTTCGCGCAGCCTGGTCGGCCTGCCAGCCAACAGCGTGGAAGTCGCCCCCTACCAGGACGAACTGGCCTGCGCCGCCGTGTTGTTCCACGTCACCTTCATGGGCCAGGCCATCGGCGAGGACCTGCGCCAGCTGAAATCCCTATCCCCCGCTGGCAGCGGGCTGGAAACCGCACTGCGCCTGCGCGACGACGACCAGGCGCAGGCCATGGCCGCGCCTGCCGAGCTGCAACGCTACTTCACCGTCGCCAGCGACCCGTCCCAGGAAGCCGCCGTGCTGCAAGCCCGCCAGGGCCCCGGCCTGCTGGTCGAGGGCCCGCCGGGCACCGGCAAGAGCCAGACCATCGTCAACATGGTCGCCGACGCCATCGGCCGCCAGCGCAGCCTGCTCATCGTCTGCCAGAAGCACGCGGCGCTGGAGGTGGTGTACAAGCGCCTGGTGGCCGAAGGGCTGGGCCAGCGCATCGTCATGCTCAACGACGTCAACCGCGACCGCGAACCGATCATCCGCAGCATTCGCGAGCAGTTGGAGACCCTGTTCATCGGCGCCGATGAAGGCCAGGGCCTGCTCCGCCAGCGCGAACAGACAGCGACGCGCATCGAGACCCTCGAAGGCGAGCTCGACCGTTTCCACCAGAGCCTGCACCGCCCGGACCCAGCCATCGGCTTGAGCTACCGACGTCTGCTGGGTGAACTGATCGCCCTCGAAGACGGGCCAGCGCCACTGGAATTCCCCGCGTTGCGCCAACGCCTGGCCACGCTGGACGTCGCCAGCCTGACGCGCCTGGAAGAAACCTGCGCACCGCTGATCCAGCTGTGGCTGCCAGCCCGCTACGAAGGCAGCCCGCTGGCGCAGTTGCGGCCCTTCGCCAGCGACCGCTCGACCCTGCAGGCCTTTACCGACACGCTCCAGGCCTTCAGCCAGGCCGAACTGCAGCGCCAGGCCACCCTGCAAGCGCACCCGGCCAGCTTCGAGATCGACGACCCGGCGCCATTGCGTGCCTGGATCGCGGCGCACGTGGCCACCCTGCTCGGCCTGAGCCCGGAGCAACGTTCGCGCCTGGCCCGCTGGCTACCGCTGTTCCGCACCCAGGACGGCGAATCGATGCCTCGCGGCGAGGCGATGCTCGACCAACTGCGGCAACTGCAGCAGCAACTCGCGCAACTGCCCGAGGACCATTATCGAGCGGCGCTGTCACCCGCCTTGAGCCTGATCGACAGCAAGCCACTGCGCGACCTGGAACGGGCCTGCGCCCGAGTCATGGCGGCACGCTCCTGGCTGGCCCGGCTCAGCCCGTTGCACCTGCTCAGGCGCAGGCGCCTGCAGGGTTTCCTCGAGGCCCAGGGCGAAACCCGTTTGGAACACGCCCTGCCGGAACTGCGCGCTGCCATCGATCTGGAGCAGCAATGGCGCCCCCTGCGCGCCGAACTCTCGAAGCTCCACCAAGCCCTGGCACTGGACGCCATCGCCGCGCAGGCCGGCTTGGACATGAGCACCACGGTCAACACCGATCTGCGCCAGTTGCTGGAAATCCAAGCGCTGGCCCAAGCCCTGGCGCAGTCGCCACGGGCACGCCAGGCTGACGACGCCATACTCACCGGTGACAAGCAGCATCTCGAAGCCCTGCTCGGCGACCTGGATGCCTCGCTGCTGCGCCAAGGCGTGCGCCAATCCAGCCTCGACCAGCTCAAGTGGCTCGACGATTGGCTCGGCGACGAGCTGGCGGGGCAGTTGCGCCACGCCGTGGAGCACAACCTGAGCAATGAACTGGCGCTCGCCAGGCTACACGAGGCGCTGCCCTGCCTGGCGGCCTACCAGGGCTTCCGCGCCCGTGCCGGGCAGCTCGCCGAACAGGATCTGGCACTGCTGGCCCTGCTGCGCCAGCGCCAGGCCGAGCTTGACGCCCTGCCTGCCGAGCAGCTCGACGCCGCCGTGCGCCGCCTGCTCAACCGCGAAGCGCGGCTGGGCTGGAAGCACCGTATCGAACAGGCCAACCCTGAGCTGCTGTTCAGCCAGCAGGAAACCCAGGCCAAGGTCGCCAGCCTGGCCGAGGCCGATACGCGCATGCGCGAACTCAATCGCCAATTGCTGGCCACCGGCATCGACCCGGCGCGCCTGGGCAGCCGCAAGCAGTGGGAAGACGTGACCCGGCTCACCGGCAAGCGCTCGCGCCGGCTGCGCGAATTTCTCGAACTGGGCGGCCCGCTGGGGCTGATGGCGCTGCGCCCGGTGTGGCTGATGAACCCGGACGTCGCCAGCCGCGTGCTGCCGCTGAAGAACGGCCTGTTCGACACGGTGATCTACGACGAGGCTTCGCAGATGCCGGTGGAGTTCGCTCTACCGACCCTGTTCCGCGGCCAGGTCACGGTGGTCAGCGGCGACGAGAAGCAGATGCCGCCGACCGCGTTCTTCTCCAGCCGCGTCGAGAGCGACGAGGCCGAGCTGTTCGATGGCGACGAGCCGGATGAAGATGCCGACGAAGAACAACGCGAAGCCTTCGAAGACACCTGGAACCGCCGTGAGATCAAGGACTGCCCCGACCTGCTGCAACTGGCGCGCAACGCCCTGCCCAGCACCACGCTGCAGATCCACTACCGTTCGGCCTACCGCGAACTGATCGGTTTCTCCAACGCCTCCTTCTACGGCAATCGCCTGAATGTGCCGGTGCGTCATCCCCAGGCGAACATCCGCCAGCTCAAACCCTTGGAGTTGATCCAGGTCGACGGCCTCTACCAGAACCAGAGCAACGCTGCCGAAGCCGAGCGTGTGGTGCAGTACCTGCACGCCCTCTGGCAGCGCCCCTACGACCAGCGCCCCTCGGTGGGCGTGGTGACCTTCAACCGCAAGCAGGCCGAGCTGATCGAGGAGCACCTGGAAGCGCGGGCCGCCGAGGACGAGGCCTTCCGCGCCGCATTCGCCCAGGAGCGCGAACGCAGCGAGGACGGCGAGGACATGTCGGTGTTCGTCAAGAACGTCGAGAACGTGCAAGGTGACGAACGCGACGTGATCGTGTTCTCCTCGACCTTCGGCCGCAACGGTCAGGGCACCTTCCGCCGCAACTTCGGCGTGCTCGGCCAGACCGGCGGTGAGCGCCGCCTGAACGTGGCGGTGACCCGTGCTCGGCGCAAGGTGGTGATGATCACCTCGATGCCGATTGCCGATATCTCGGACATGCTCAACACCCAACGTGCCCCGGTCAGCCCACGTGACTACCTGCAAGGCTACCTGGAGTACGCCCGGGCCCTGTGCGCCGGCGAGTTCGACTACACCGGCAAGCTGCTCGGCCGCCTGCAGACCGATCGCAGCACCTTGGCGCATGGCCACGACCAGGGCCGCGACGGCTTCGCCAGGATCGTTGGCGCGTTCATCGCCTCCCTGGGTTGGCAGGCTGCCCCCGCCAGCGAGGGTGATGCGTTTGGCCTGGACTTCGCCATCGAGCACCCCGATACCGGCACCTATGCCATCGGCATCGAATGCGACGCGCCGAGCCACGCCCTGCTCCAACGCGCCCGGGCACGGGAGATCTGGCGGCCTTCGGTACTGCGCCGGGCGATCCCGCACCTCCATCGCGTCTCGTCGCAGGCCTGGTACCACGATGGCGACAACGAACGCACCCGCCTGCGCGCCGCCATCGAGCGCGCCATGCAGGCCGAACGGCCGGCACAAGCTGCCGCCACGTCCAACGACACGGAGACCTGCCAATGAGTGGCCCGAAAGTGGTGCGCATCGTCACCCGCGAAGAAATCATCGCCTTGTGCGAAGGCCATTTGCGTCGCCTGGAACAGGCCGTGGTGCGCTGGGAAACCGAGGCCGACAGGCTTGGCCAGCTCACCGAGCAGGAGCGCACGGCCACGCGCGCACGCCAGGAGCGCCTGCGCGCGCTGCTCGCCCAGGACGCGATGCGCGAGTTGCAAAAGGCCGTGCCTATCGAGATCGAGCACCTGCAGCGCGACCTGTTGGCCCGAGAGGAACGCGCGGTGCTGAAGGCAGCCGCCCAACGTCAGCAGCAGCGCCGCCTGCAGGAAAACGCCAGCCTGCTGCTCAAGGCCCTGGCCAGCCGCCCGGACACCCCGCAGGAAGTACTGCAGGCCCTGACCCAGTTGGCCAACGGCGCCGCACTGGCCAACGGCGAACAGCTGCTGGCCCAGGGCTTCGCCCAATTGAGCAGCGGCACCGAGCCGCAACCCCTTGGCCAGGAGCAACGCGAACTGGCCCAGAGGCTCAAGGGCGATGCGCCCGCAGTCGACCTGGAACAGTGGCTGGCTGCAAACGCGCAAGCGACACGCGACCCTCGCCTGCAGCAGATCGACCGGCACATCGCCGAGCTGCAACTGCTGCAGGGCGAAGCTTGCGCGGAGCCGTTCGTGCAGGCCTTGGCAAGGGCCGAGGCGCAGATACAGGTGCAACAGCGCAACCTGTTGCTCGACAGCCTGGTGATCGAACTGGCCAGCGGTACCCGCGACTTCCAGCAAAGGCGCGACACGCTGGCCAAGTTGCAGGGCCTGGCCAGCGAGCTGCAAACCCACGCAGCAGAAGGACACGAGACGCTGCTCGCGCAGGTGGGCCAGTGCACGACTGCCAGCAGCCTGGCCGAGCTGGACGAACTGACCGGCCGCTGCGAAGCGATCCTGACGGCCCACGTGCACGCCCAAGCCGCCCTCGCCCGTCGCCAAGCCATGCTCCAGGGCCTGGCCCAACTCGGCTACGAAGTGCGCGAAGGCATGACCACCGCCTGGGCCGAGTCGGGCAAGGTGGTGCTACGCAAGCCGTCCACCCCGGGCTATGGCGTGGAATTGGGCGGCAAGGCTGACAATGGCCGCCTGCAAGTGCGCGCCGTGGCGTTGAGCGCGGACCGTGACAAGCAGCGGGACCAGGATATCGAGACGATCTGGTGCAGCGAGTTCGCGCGGTTGCAAGCGCTGTTGCAGGACGGTGGCGGCGAACTGCTGATCGAGCGGGCGCTCGGGGTGGGAGAGGTGCCGCTCAAGGAGGTCGGCGAGGTATACGACGAGCAGGCGGCATCTGTCGCCAGGCAGCGGACGCTGTAGTCCTTCCTTTCGCCGGTAGATGTGCAGCGCGGCGCTCGATATCCGCCGCGCTGCACACCCTCAGGCGGATGGCCCTTTCCTACCCCACCGACTTCAACTGCGGCCGCCCTTCCAGGCGCTCCAGCATGGTCGCGCAATACCAATCGTCGAACTGGCACACACCATTCTCGGCATTCTCCGAAAACGGGCCGGGCTCGTAAGCCGGCGAAGACACCCCTGCATGGGTGCCTTCCACCAAGCGACGGTCCTGGTCGTTGGTAGCCAGCCAGACCTTGGTCAGGCGGTCGAGGTCATAGTCGACACCTTCGACCGCCGACTCCGGTACCAGCCACTTGGTGGTGACCAGGGTTTCGCCCGGGCCGATCGGCAGCACACGGAAGCTCAAGGCGTGGTCGCCGAGGAAGTGGTTCCAGGTCGACGGGTAGTTGAAGTACAACAGCGCGCCGATATCGGCCTCGCCGCTCTTGTCCAGGCGCCCGGCCACGGCCGGCTTGCCGTCCATGGTGTAGCTCACGGCGCCGGCGGACAGCGGGATACGGGTCATGCGGAAGCGGCCGAGGGGGTCCATGACCAGGCGGCTAGGCATGCCAGCTTTTTCGCAGCGGGTCCAGTGCGCCACCAGTTCGGGATCGTCGTCACCGCCAACGCCAGCGACCGAAAGGTTCTCCACGAACGAATTGAGCAGCTCGGGATGGGTGCCGTCGCAGTGGTAGCACTCACGGTTGTTCTCGAACACCAGCTTCCAGTTGCCCTTCTCGATCAGGTTCGACTCGAAGGCGACCTTGCAGTTTTCCAGGGCGTGCGGGGCGATGAAAGGGCTCACTGCGGCGCGGAAGCTGGAAAAGTCCGGGGCCTTTTCCGCCACGCAGACGTAGATGTAGGTATGCACCACCTCGACGTGAACCGTCTTGAGGTTGTACTGGCTGCGGTCGAATTCCGCACCCATGTTGCCGGCGTAGATCAGGTTGCCATCGAGCTCGAACGTCCACTTGTGATACGGGCAGACCAGCTTGGCGACCTTGCCGCTGGCGTGCTCGCAGACCTTGGCGCCGCGGTGCCGGCAGGCATTGTGGAAGGCCCGCACCTCACCGTCCTTGCCGCGCACCACGGCCACCGGGTAGTCGCCGATCTGCAGGGTGAAGTACTGGCCCGCCTTGGGGATCTCGAAGGTATGCCCGGCGAACACCCAGTCCTTGTGCCAGATCTGCTCCAGATCCTGGCGGTAGACGTCCGGGTCGAGGTAGAGCTGGCGTGGCAATACGTGACGCGGCTTGCGCTGCTGGATCAGGCTGATGACGGATTCGTTGCTGTTCATTGTTATCCTCCAGGCACCTCAGGCTCATGCAACCCGGTGCGAATGACTTACCCATTGTTCTTGTAATGTGCCGCGCTCGATGGCGCCGCTACACGTTCCACCAACCGAACTTCGACATCACCCAATCACGCACGCGGCCGCAGGCCTCGCTGTGCTCGGTGTTCTCCCTGCAGGCGAGGTAGTGCAGGCTGTTGCGCAGCGTGACCTGCTCGCGCACCGGCTTGACCAGTTGCCCGCTTTCCACCATGTGCCCCACCAGTTGGTTCCAACCCAGCGCGACGCCTTGATGGGCAAGCACCATGTTGATGATGAGGTTGTAATCGTTGGCCTGGAAAAGCGCCGGACCAGCGGAGTCCCGCCCTTCGATATCGACGTTCTGGAACGCCAGCCAGACGCTCCAGTCGACATGCTCGGCCACCCCGGAGCGGCCAAACGGGCTCAGGTCCAGCAATGCGCTGTCGCGTAATCCGTGCAAATCGGCAATTGCCGGGTGGCGGCCCAGGTACTCCGGAGTACAAACCGGATAAATAATGTCGTGGCACAACGGATAAACCGTATAGCCTTTTCCGACGTTGGCGAACTTGGAAATAACAATATCCGGCTCAACGCCGGGTTCTTTGCTCTGAAAGTTATGCGTGGTTATCAGGTTCAGTGCAATATCTGCATGTTTCCTGCGAAACTCCTGGATGTGTGTCGATAACCACAATGCAGAGAACGCCGGGGAGCAGGCCATGGTCAGCATGTGTTTGGCCGTCGGCGAGTTGCGAATACGTTCGGCGGCCTGGGCGATGTTGACGAACGAGATCTGCGAAGCATCGAAGAACACCGCGCCGGCAGCCGTCAGTTCCACGGTTCGCCCGACGCGCTCGAACAACGGCGCATCGAGGTAGGTTTCCAGCTCGCGCACCTGCCGGCTGATCGCCGCCTGTGACACGCACAACGCCTCTGCGGCGCGGGTGAAGCTGGCGTACTTGGCCGCTGCGACGAAGGCCTTGACCGCCCTGAGCGATGGCATTCTGAGCAGCAAGGTGTCTGGATCTACGTGCCGTTGCAACATGAGTTGTTGTTGTCCTGATGCCATTGCAGACGTGGATGACACTCATCCTACGCAACAGCCGAAAAGTTGCACCTGCACAAAAATTACATCTCGCTTAACTTCAGGTTATGCGAAAAATGCACTGAACTTCGGCCGCGCGCGAGACGCACCTGTCGATAACGCAGGGTTATCCAAAAAAGTCCGCAAAAGTCGCTGGACCCTGATTCAACGCGCCCCTATATTGACGCTGCGCCACCGACCCCAAACGCGTTCTTTAATGAGCGCTGTTATTTATTCGTCGATCAAGCATTTGGGCTTGGGCTACAAGGTGCCCCATGAAAATAACTACAAGAGAATTCAACCGTACGTTCGCGGACCGTAACCTGGGTTTCATCAGCCAGGCACGCGTCGGCAACAAGCCATCCCGGGTAGGCTTCCTCCTGCTCGAGAACTTCTCGTTACCCTGTTTCACCCAGGCCCTGGACGTGCTGGTCACCGCCAACCTGATCTCGCCTGGCGCCGTGAGGGTGCATACGTTCAGCCACAACCACACGGAAGTGATGAGCGACCTGGGTATTCCCATCCGCCCCGACACGCCGCTGACCGATATTCGCCTGTCCGACCTCGACCTGATGGTCATCTGCGGGGGATTGCGGGCGACTCGGACCGTGCCGGGCTGGTTGTCGCTTTTGCTGAAGAAGATCGCCAAGCTTCCCATCGCCCTCGGCGGCCTGTGGAACGGCGCCTGGTACCTGGGCGCTGCGGGGTTGCTGGACGGTTACCGCTGTGCCATCCACGCCGAACAGCGCACTGCCCTGGCCGAGCGTGCGCCTTACGCCAATGTGAGCCACGATCCGTTGGTGTTCGACCGCAACCGCATGACGTCGGCCACGCCCAACGGCGCCTTCGAGATGATGATCCGCTGGCTTGGCTTTGGTTCGAGCCCGCAGCTGGCCGACGCGGTGCTCGACACCCTGGATGCCGACCAGAGCAAGTTCCGCAGTATCCAGAAGCCCCAGCAACCCAAGGTGAGCAAGGCGCTGCGCGAAGTGATCGCGCTGATGGAAGCCAACTTGGAGGAGCCACTGAGCCCGGAGCAGATTTCCACGGTGGTCGCGCTGTCGACCCGGCAGATCCAGCGGCTGTTCAAGGACCAGCTCAACACCACGCCGCAGAAGTACTACTTCCAGCTCAGGATCACCGAAGCCCGTCGGCTGATCCAGAACTCCGACGCCTCGATCTTCGACGTGTCGATTGCCTGTGGGTTCGTCTCGTGCACGCACTTCAGTCGCTCGTACAGCGCGTTCTTCGGCCACCCACCGTCGAAAGAGGTGCGTTACGAGATCTAGCCCAGTGCCCGGGGTTCGCCCCGGCCTGGCAGCACATCAGAACAATTACAAAACCATCACCCACTGGACGTTTGTCGAGGGGTTTCGACCGCGAGCAGGTTTTCGCGGCGTCGCGCTGCCATGGTCAAGAATTGCTATATCAGGAGACAACAATGACAAGTCCTCATATTTCGGTAGAAGACGTACCGCTCAACAACTTTCATCGATTGCTCACGCTGCGCTCTGGCGGTGGCTCGTTCGTCGACGGCTATGTACTGAGCATCATCGGCGTCGCCCTGGCCCACCTCTCGACCTCGCTGGCGCTGAGCAGCTTCTGGGAAGGCCTGATCGCCGCGTCGGCCTTGATCGGCATTTTCTTCGGCGGTTTCCTGGGGGGTTGGTTGACCGACCGCCTGGGCCGCAAGCGCTTGTTCTTCGTTGGCCCGACCCTGTTCATTCTCGCCTCCGTCGCGCAGTTCTGGGCTGAAACCGCTGAAGCGATCTTCGTCCTGCGCCTGATCATCGGCATTGCCGTCGGCATCGAGTACCCGGTGGCCACTTCGCTGCTCGTGGAGTTCATGCCCAAGCAGTACCGTGGCCCGCGCCTGGCGATGCTGACCATCCTCTGGTTCGCGGGCGCCGCAGCGGCCTACATCGTCGGCGAGCTGGTGTTGCGCAATGGCGGCGACGAGGCCTGGCGCTGGGTGCTGGCCAGTTCGGCGGTCATCGGCCTGGCGCTGCTACTGGTGCGCGTCGGTACCCCGGAGTCGCCCCGCTGGCTGCTGAGCAAGGGCCGCGATGCCGAAGCCGAGCAGGTCATCAAGGGCGTGTACGGCAATGACTTCTCCCTGCGCAACCTGCCCGAGGAAAGCCCCAACTACAAGATCAACGTGTGGAGCCTGATCTACTCCGGCTATGCCAAGCGCATGCTATTCATCATCGTGTTCTGGACCTGCTGCATCATCCCGCTGTTCGCGGTGTATGCCTTTGCCCCGAAGGTCCTCGCCGCGATGAACGTCAAAGGCGACAGCGCGTCGATCGGCTCGGTGCTGATCACCTTGTTCTTCGTCGCCGGCTGTATCGCGGCGACCCGGCTGATCAATGTCATCGGGCGGCGCAACCTGTTGCTCTACAGCTTCGCGGTGTCCGGCATGGCGCTGCTGTGCCTGGGCGCCTCGAACGGTCAGGCGGGGTTGTGGATCCTGCTGTTCTTCGCGGTCTATGCGCTGTTCATCGGCGGTGCGCAAGTGCTCACGCTGGTCTACCCCAACGAGATCTTCCCGACTGAAATCCGGGCGTTCGCGGTGGGGATCGGTACCTCGATATCGCGGATCGGCGCTGCGGTGGGCACGTACCTGGTGCCGGTTTCGCTGGAGTCGCTGGGGATCGCGCAGACGATGTACGTGGCGGCGGGGATCACCTTCTTTGGTTTGTTGCTGTCGTGGATGCTGGCGCCGGAAACCCGGTCGCTGAACCTTCAACAGGCGGCTTCGTTGGGGTGATGTGACACCTGATCCGGCCCTTTCGCGGGTAAACCCGCTACATTTCCACCTGCGTGCCCAACTCGATCACCCGGTTCAACGGCAGCTGGAAGTACTTCAGGTTGCTGTTGGCATTCTTCAGCAGAAAGGCGAACAGGTGCTCTCGCCAACGCGCCATGCCCATGCGTTTGCTGGCGATCACGGTTTCGCGGCTGAGGAAGTAGGTGGTGCGCATCGGGCCGAAATCCAGGTCGGCACGCTGGCAGCGGCTCAGTGCCAGGGGCACGTCGGGTTCTTCCATGAAGCCGAAATGCAAGCTCACGCGGAAGAAGCCCTCACCAAAGGCCTCGACCTCACAACGCCGCTCGGCGCTGACCCGCGGCTCGTCGGCGAACACCACGGTCAACAGCACCACCTGCTCGTGCAACACCTGGTTGTGCAGCAGGTTGTGCAGCAACGCGTGGGGCACTGCGTCGGGCCTCGCGGTCAGGAACACCGCGGTACCACTGACCCGGTGCGGCGGCTGGGCCTGGAGGCTGGTGATGAACGACTCCAGTGGCAGCGCGGTTTCGTCCAGGCGCTCGACGATGATGCGCCGCCCGCGTTTCCAGGTGGTCATCATCACGAACAGTACCACCCCGGCGATCACCGGAAACGCGCCACCCTGGACGATCTTCGGCGCATTGGCGGCGAAAAACAGGCTGTCCACCAGCAGAAAGCCCAGCAGCAGCGGCACGGCCAGCCAGCGCGGCGCCCTCCACAGCAGCAGTACCACCGCCGAGGCCAGCAGCGTGGTGATCAGCATCGTGCCGGTCACCGCCACGCCATAGGCTGCCGCGAGCGCGCCGGATGATTCGAAGCCGAGCACCAGTAGCACCACACCCAGCATCAACGCCCAGTTGACCATGCCGATGTAGATCTGCCCCTGCTCCTCGCTGGACGTGTGCTGGATGAACATGCGCGGCACGTAACCCAGCTGGATGGCCTGGCGGGTCAGGGAGAAGGCGCCGGAAATCACCGCCTGGGAGGCGATGATGGTCGCCAGCGTGGCCAGGCCGACCATCGGCAGCAAGGCCCAGTCGGGCGCCAGGAGGTAGAACGGGTTACGCACCGCTTGCGGGTTGTCGAGGATCAGCGCGCCCTGGCCGAAGTAGTTCAGTACCAGCCCTGGCAGCACCAGCAGGAACCAGGCCCGGGCGATCGGCTTGCGGCCGAAGTGGCCCATGTCGGCGTACAACGCCTCAGCGCCGGTCAATGCCAGCACCACGGCACCGAGGATGGCCACGCCCATGCCGGGATGAACGACGAAGAACCTCACCGCCCACACCGGGTTGAGCGCCTGGAGCACCTCCGGACGCTGGACGATGCCATGGATACCCAGCGCCCCAAGCACCAGGAACCACAGCACCATGATCGGCCCGAACAGCTTGCCGATCCGTGCGGTGCCGTGCTTCTGGATCAGGAACAGCGCCACCAGCAACACCACGGCCAGCGGCACGACCCAGTGATCGATGCCGTCGAAGGCCAGCTGCAGGCCCTCTACTGCCGACAGCACCGAGACCGCCGGGGTGATCATGCTGTCGCCGTAGAACAGCGCGGCGCCGAACAGGCCGAGCAGCACCAGGACCTTGCCCAGGCGCTGGTGCCGGGCCGCAGCGCGATGCGCCAGTGCGGTCAGGGCCATGATCCCGCCCTCGCCCTTGTTGTCGGCACGCAGGATGAACAGCACGTACTTGATCGACACCACCCACAGCAGCGACCACACCACCAGTGACAACACGCCAAGCACACCGGCGGCGTTGGCCTGGACGCCGTAGTGGCCGGCGAAGACTTCCTTGAGGGTGTAGAGGGGGCTGGTGCCGATATCGCCGTACACCACGCCTACGGCAGCGACGAGCATGCCGATAGAGCAAGTGTGGGAAGGCTCGGAATGGCTTGCGGCGACGGCGGACTGGCTCACGACAGGGTTCCTCTGGACGGGAGAGGCAGTATCCACAGCCGCAGGCTGGCTAGGTGTAAAGAGTGCGTAAAAAAGACTTTGCGCCTGAGACGCCCCCACGCTGAAACCGATGCTGTACTTGTGGGAGATCACCCAGCCGTGCGGGCTGCGCAGTCGCGCAGAGAACAAGGGGGCTGTGGGAGCGGCGGTTCGCCGCTGCGACTTGCCCCGCGAAGAGGCCTGGCCTGTTATCTCAGGGCTCGAAGCCTTCGACGATGATCACCTCGGCCTTGGCCACGCCCTGGCGATGAGTGCACGCTTCCTGATACAGCGCCGACCGATAACAGGCCACGGCCTGCTCATAGGAATCGAATTCGATCACCACGCTGCGCTGTGGCGTCGACCGCCCTTCCATCGCCTCGCTTCTTCCGCCCCGGGCCAGGAAGCGGCCGCCGAAAGCCTTGAATGCAGCCGGTGCGCGCTGGGTGTACTGCTGGTACTGCTCGAGGTCGGTCACATCGACGTGGGCGATCCAATAGGCTTTCATCCGCTGCTCTCCTGGGATGGGGATATTTGTGTATGATGGTATACCACAAAAACCACCCCACCACAGTGAGCGTGCAGCATGGCTTTCAACAGCATCGAAGAACTTCTCGAAGATTACCGGCAGGGCAAGATGGTGCTGTTGGTGGACGACGAGGACCGGGAAAACGAAGGCGACCTGTTGATCGCCGCCGAGCGCTGTGACGCCCAGGCCATCAACTTCATGGCCCGCGAGGCGCGCGGCCTGATCTGCCTGACGCTGACCGACGAGCACTGTCAGCGCCTGGGTCTCGAGCAGATGGTGCCGGCCAACGGCAGCGTGTTCAGCACCGCCTTCACCGTGTCGATCGAGGCGGCCAGCGGCGTGACAACTGGCATTTCCGCCGCAGACCGGGCCCGTACCGTGGCTGCGGCCATGGCCCCCGATGCCCGCCCGGAAGACCTGGTCCAGCCCGGCCACATCTTTCCCCTGCGTGCCCGTGAAGGCGGCGTGCTGACCCGCGCAGGCCACACCGAGGCCGGTTGCGACCTGGCACGCCTGGCCGGCTTCACGCCCGCCTCGGTGATCGTCGAGGTGCTCAACGACGACGGCACCATGGCCCGGCGCCCGGACCTGGAAGTCTTCGCCGCCCAGCACGGCATCAAGATCGGCACCATCGCCGACCTGATCCACTATCGCCTGAGCACCGAGCAGACCATCAAGCGCATCGGCGAACGCGAGCTGCCGACCGTGCACGGGACCTTCCGCCTGGTCACCTATGAGGACCGCATCGAAGGCGGCGTGCACATGGCCATGGTGATGGGCGATATCCGCCGAGAGCAACCGACCCTGGTGCGCGTGCATGTGATCGATCCGCTACGCGACCTGGTCGGCGCCGAATATGCCGGCCCGGCCAACTGGACCCTTTGGGCGGCACTGCAGAAGGTGGCCGAGGAAGGGGCCGGCGTGGTGGTGATCCTGGCCAACCACGAGTCCTCCCAGGCCCTGTTGGAGCGGGTTCCGCAACTGACCCAGCCGGTACGCCCCTACCAGCGCGGGCAATCGAAGGTGTATTCGGAAGTGGGCACCGGGGCGCAGATCCTCCAGGACCTGGGCGTGGGCAAGCTGCGCCACCTCGGGCCGCCGCTGAAGTATGCGGGGTTGGCGGGCTACGAACTGGAAGTGGTGCAGAGCATCCCGTTCGAATCGGGGATGGTGGGCTGAATCCGACGGGATGGCATCACGCTATCCCTGTAGGAGCGGGTTTACCCGCGAATGCGTCGGTGAATTCACCATCGTATTCGCGGGTAAACCCGCTCCTACAGGAATGCTGTAGCCGGCGCCGAGCCGCGGAGTGATGGCCGGTCGCCTCCTCCCTCTTGCGAAAAGTTTGGAATACCATAATATGATATCCCGTAGACCTTAAACTGCAGGCCGGCACCTACAATCACAATCGGCCGCAAGACACTTTGTAAAGCTGCTCCCCGAACACAGTTGGCGGGCGCAAGACAAATAGCCCCGCCTCGAATAACAAAAGCAACGAGGGCGTAACCATGCTGTTGAGCAAACGTGTAACCGCAGTGCTGTCCGCCAGCCTGCTGACCCTGGCATGTCAGGCCGCCCAGGCCGCCGACAGCCTGAATTTCGTCAGCTGGGGCGGGACCACCCAGGACGCCCAGAAAGAAGCGTGGGCCGTTCCCTTCAGCAAAAGTACCGACATCAAAGTCGTCCAGGACGGCCCCACCGACTACGGCAAGCTCAAGGCCATGGTCGAGAGCGGCAACGTGCAGTGGGACGTGGTCGACGTCGAAGCCGATTTCGCCCTGCGCGCCGCCAGCGAAGGCCTGCTCGAACCCCTCGACTTCAACACCATCCAACGCGACAAGATCGACCCGCGCTTCGTTTCCGACCACGGCGTCGGCTCGTTCTTCTTCTCCTTCGTGCTCGGCTACAACGAAGGCAAGCTCGGTGCCAACAAGCCGGTCGACTGGACTGCGCTGTTCGACACCAAGACCTACCCGGGCAAGCGCGCCCTGTACAAATGGCCAAGCCCCGGGGTGCTGGAGCTAGCCCTGCTGGCCGATGGCGTAGCCCCCGACAAGCTCTATCCGCTGGACCTGGACCGCGCCTTCAAGAAGCTCGACACCATCAAGAAAGACATCGTCTGGTGGGGCGGTGGTGCTCAGTCCCAGCAGTTGCTGGCCTCTGGCGAAGCCTCGCTTGGCCAATTCTGGAACGGCCGTGTCTACGCCCTGCAACAAGACGGTGCGCCGGTGGGCGTGAGCTGGAAGCAGAACCTGGTCATGGCCGATTTCCTGGTCATCCCCAAAGGCGCCAAGAACAAGGACGCGGCCATGAAGTTCCTGGCCAACGCCAGCAGCGCCGAGGGCCAGGCCGAGTTCGCCAACAAGACGGCCTATGCGCCAGTGAACCTCGACAGCGTGGCCAAGCTGGACAAGGACCTGGCACCGAACCTGCCGACCGCTTACGCCCAGGACCAGGTCACCCTGGACTTCGCCTACTGGGCCAAGAACGGCCAGGCCATCGCCGCGCGCTGGAATGAGTGGTTGGTCAAATGAAAGTCGCCATCAACGCCCTGCATAACGCCCAAGGTGCCCCCACGGGCGCCCCGGGCGCGGCCAGCCGCCGCGTCAGCCTGAGCCAGCGCTGGAAAGGCAGCCGCAACCTGTTGCCGGCCCTGCTGTTCCTCGGCCTGTTCTTCTTCGCTCCGTTGATCGGCCTGCTGCTGCGCGGCGTGCTGGAGCCGGTGCCGGGCCTGAGCAACTATGAGCAGTTGTTCGCCAACTCCGCCTATGCGCGGGTGCTGTTCAACACCTTCTCGGTGGCCGGCCTGGTGACGCTGATCAGTGTGCTGCTGGGCTTCCCGCTGGCCTGGGCGATCACCCTGGTGCCCAAGGGCTGGGGCCGCTGGCTGCTGAACATCGTGCTGCTGTCGATGTGGACCAGCCTGCTGGCGCGCACCTACTCGTGGCTGGTGCTGCTGCAGGGCTCGGGGGTGATCAACAAGGCGTTGATGGCCATGGGCATCATCGATGCCCCGCTGGAACTGGTGCACAACCTCACCGGCGTGGTGATCGGTATGAGCTACATCATGATCCCGTTCATCGTCCTGCCGCTGCAGGCGACCATGCACGCCATCGACCCGATGGTGCTGCAGGCCGGCTCCATCTGCGGCGCCAGCCCCTGGACCAACTTCTGGAAGGTGTTCCTGCCACTGTGCCGCTCGGGGTTGTTCTCCGGTGCGTTGATGGTGTTCGTCATGTCGCTCGGCTACTACGTCACGCCGGCCCTGCTGGGTGGGGCGCAGAACATGATGCTGCCGGAATTCATCATCCAGCAGGTGCAGTCGTTCCTCAACTGGGGCCTGGCCAGCGCCGCCGCCGCACTGCTGGTGGTGATCACCCTGGTGCTCTTCTACCTGTACCTGAAGCTGCAACCGGAATCCCCGGTCGGCAACGCGAGGTAAACCGCCATGCTCCTGTCCCCCAATGCCATGGGCCGCCCGCTGCGCACGGGCCTGTACCTGACCACCGGCGTCATCGCCGCCTTCCTGCTGCTGCCGGTGGTGTTCATCATCCTGCTGTCGTTCGGTTCCTCGCAATGGCTGGTGTTTCCACCTCCGGGCTGGACCTTCAAGTGGTATGGCCAGTTCTTCTCCAACCCCGAGTGGATGGAGGCCGCCCTGGCCAGCCTCAAGGTCGCCGTGCTGACCACCCTCGCCGCCGTGGCGCTGGGCCTGCCCACCGCGTTCGCCCTGGTGCGTGGTCGCTTTCCGGGCCGCGAGATGCTCTACGGCCTGTTCACCATGCCGATGATCGTGCCGCTGGTGATCATCGCCGTGGCGGTATACGCACTGTTCCTCAAGCTGGGCTATACCGGCACGCTGTTCGCCTTCGTGGTCAGCCATGTCATCGTCGCCCTGCCCTTCACCATCATCTCGATCATCAACTCGCTGAAGCTGTTCGACCAGTCGATCGAGGATGCCGCAGTCATCTGCGGCGCCTCGCGCCTGCAAGCGATTCGCAAGGTGACCTTCCCGGCCATTCGCCCCGGCATGATCGCTGGCGGCCTGTTCGCCTTCCTGGTCTCGTGGGATGAAGTGGTCCTGAGCGTCATGATGGCCAGCCCCGACCTGCAGACCCTGCCGGTGAAGATGTGGACCACCCTGCGCCAGGACCTCAGCCCGGTGATCGCCGTCGCCTCGACGCTGCTGATCGGCCTGTCGCTGCTTGTCATGTTCATTGCCGCCGCCTTGCGCCGGCGCACCGAAGCCAACGCCTGAGCGCGCGGAGAAAACCACAATGAGTGCAGTCATCAAAGACAACGCGCACGGCAAGACCCTGGTCAGCCTGCGCGGCCTGAACAAGCACTACGGCGACTTCACCGCCGTGGACAACCTCGACCTGGAGATCCAGGACGGCGAGTTCCTGACCTTCCTCGGCTCCAGCGGCTCGGGCAAGTCCACCACCCTGTCGATGCTGGCCGGCTTCGAGACGCCAAGCAGTGGCGAGATCCTGGTCGAAGGCCAGTCGCTGGTGAACGTGCCGCCGCACAAGCGTGACATCGGCATGGTGTTCCAGCGCTACTCACTGTTCCCGCACCTGACCGTACGCGACAACATCGCCTTCCCCCTGGCCATCCGCAAGCTCGGCACCGCCGAAACCAACAAGCGCGTCGATGCCATGCTCAAGCTGGTGCAACTGGAAAAGTTCGCTCACCGCAAACCTTCGCAGATGTCCGGTGGCCAGCAGCAGCGCGTAGCGATCGCCCGGGCCCTGGTGTACGAGCCACGGATCCTGCTGATGGACGAACCGCTCGGCGCACTGGACAAGAAACTGCGCGAAGACCTGCAGGACGAACTGCGCCAGCTGCATCGGCGGCTGGGCATCACCATCGTCTACGTGACCCACGACCAGGAAGAGGCCATGCGCCTGTCCCAGCGCATCGCCATCTTCAGCCACGGCAAGATCGTCGGCTTGGGCAGTGGCTACGATCTCTACCAGAACCCGCCGAACGCCTTCGTCGCCTCGTTCCTGGGCAACTCCAACTTCCTGCGCATCACCGCCAATAGCCACGGTGCCGGCAATTTCGAGGGCCAGCCGGTGGCCATCCGCCTGACCCCGGGCCTTGCAGCCGAGCAGCAGGCGCTGATCATGGTGCGCCCGGAAAAAGCCCTGGCCCTGACTGCCGAGCAGGCCGCACGCGAACCGCTGCCGGCGGGATGGAACGAGGTCGGCGCCAAGGTGGCCGAGGTGCTGTTCCTGGGTGAAAGCCAGACCTGCCATGTGGTCACTGCAGGCGGCACCGAACTGACGGTCAAGGCGTTGTCCGCCGCCGGCATGCCGATGCAGCCAGGGGATACCGTGAAAGTCCGCTGGGCGGTGGCCGATGCCTGCATCTATACCGAATGGGCCGAGAGCGACCTGAGCAAGTCGGCAGGTGCGCACTGAGTACACTCGGCGGCTGACATGTCCTGAGCGTCATATTTCGGTCACGCCATCGTCGTAATCTGCCGGGCAACGCTATGTCACAAGGTTGCCCGGCATGCCCCGCGTGCTTTTCCTGCTGATCGCCCTGTTGCCCGGCCTGGTTCTGGCCGAGTCCGCGCAGTTGCGCGTACAAGGCTCCAATACCATCGGCGCGGCCCTGCTCCCGGCACTGGCCACGGGGCTGCTGCAGGCACAGCACGCCCAGGCCATCGAACAGCGACCAGGTGCGCAAGCCAACGAGACCGTGATCAACGCCCGTGACGGCAACGGCAAGACACTGCGTATCGACATCGCCGCGCATGGCTCGAGCACCGGTTTCAGCGCACTCGGCCGTGGCGAGGCCGACCTTGCCGCCGCCTCACGGCCCATCAGCGACGCCGAACGGCAGCAATTGCGCGCGCTGGGTGACTTGCGGGCGGCCACTTCCGAACAGGTCATCGGCCTGGATGGCGTGGCGGTGATCGTCCATCCGGACAACCCACTGCCGCAGTTGACCACCACGCAACTGGCGCAGATCTTTTCCGGGCAGATACAGCGCTGGGAACAACTGGGCGCCTCCCGCGGGCCCATCCACCTGTACGCCCGTGACGACCGCTCCGGCACCTACGAAACCTTCAAGGCCCTGGTGCTGGAGCCACAACATGCCGAACTGGCGGCCAGCGCGCAGCGTTTCGAATCCAGCGACGAATTGGCCATGCGGGTCGGCAGTGACCGTCAGGCCATTGGTTTCAGCAGCCTCGCTTCGGTGCACGGTGCCAAAGTGCTCGCGGTGGCCGAGGGCGATGCTCCGGCGATGCTACCGGCACGCGCTCTGGTCGCCAGCGAGGACTACCCGCTGTCGCGGCGGCTGTACTTCTACCTGCCGGCCAATGCCAAGCCCCAGGCCAGGGCCCTGGTCGAGTTCGCCCAGAGCCCGGCTGGCCAGGCGATCGTCGCCGAGCAAGGCTTCGTCTCGCAGCAGATCAAGGCCCAGCCGGTTCCCGCCCAGGCTGACATGCCACCGCGTTACCGTAGCCTGGCGCAACAGGCACAGCGCCTGAGCGTCAACTTCCGCTTCCAGGAGGGCAGCGCCAGCCTCGACAACAAGGCCCTGCGCGACGTCCAGCGGGTGGTCGAATACCTGCGCCAGGCCGGCAAGTTGCAGGGCAAGGCCGTGCTGGTCGGCTTCGGCGACACCAAGGAAACGCCCGGCCGCGCTGCCCTGCTGTCGCGCCTGCGGGCCCTGGCGGTGCGCCGCGAGCTGGCCCGCGACGGGGTCGAGGTGCTGGAGGTGGCGGGCATGGGCGACGAGTTGCCGGTGGCAGGCAACGACCTGGAGCAGGGCCGCCTGCGCAACCGGCGCGTGGAAGTGTGGGTCTACTGAGGCAGGTCGCCTCAGAAGTCGTAGCGGGTGGTCAGCATGAAGTTGCGCGGATCGCCGTAGAAGCCACCGTTGTAGAAGCCCAGGTTGCCGTAGTAGCGCTTGTCGGTGAGGTTGTTGCCGTTCAGCGTCACGGACAACTGCTCGGTCACCTGGTACTTGGCCAAGGCATCCAGGGTCAGGTAGCTGGCCTGGGTGTGGCGGTAGTCGTCGGTGTCGGTGGCCGGGTTGTAGAGGTCTTTCCAGATCTTGCTCTGCCAGTTGGCCGAGGCGCCGAGGGTGAGCTTGTCCCAGGCCCCGGGCAGGCGGTACGTGGTGGACAGGCGCAGCAGGTTCTCCGGTTCGATGGTGGCGATCTTGTCACCATCGCCATCCTTGGTCACACGATGGGTGAAGCCACCCTGCACGTGCCAGTCCGGGGTCAGTTCGCCGGCCACCTCCAGCTCGAAGCCGCGGGTCTTGGCGCCTTGCACCGCGCGGTACACCGAGGTGTTGGTGGCCGCGTCGAAACCGACCAGCTCGGGCAGGTTGTCCTGGCGCACTTCGAACAAGGCCAGGCTGGCATTCAGTCGGCCGTCGAAGAACGCGCTCTTGAGCCCCACTTCGTAGGCATCGCCCTCTTCCGGCTCGATCATCTTGCCATCGATGTCCTCCTCACTCTCGTGGGGCTTGAAGATGCTGGTATAGCTGCCGTACACCGACCAGTGCTCATCGAGGTCATAGACCACGCCGGCATAGGGCACCACCACGCCGTTCTCTTCCAGGTCCTGGGTCTTGCTGCGCTGGCCGCTGGTGGTATCCAGGCGGGTGCTGTCCAGCTGCCAGTTGGACAGCCGGCTGCCGAGGATCACCGACACGTTGTCGGTCGGCTTGAAGCGGCCGGTGAGGTACGCCGCGCTTTCCTGCAGGCGGGTATCGACCTTGCTGGTCGGGCGGCCCCAATCAGGCTCGGGGAAGTTGCCGTCCCACTGGAAGATGTTCGGCGCGCTGGCGAAGAAGAATGGCCAGTTGTCCTCATGGGCACGGATATCGCGATGGGAAACACCGACGACCAACTCGTGCTCGCGCCCCAGCAACTCGAACGGCCCACTGGCATACAGGTCGTAGGCATTCTGGTCGGTCTTGTAACGGTAGCGGCCCAGCCACACGCCCATGCCGCTGCCATCGACCGGGTTGGGGTTGCCGCTGGCGGCCGAGCCCAGGGTGATCGGCGCATCGGATTCGGTGCGGCTGGCCGATGCCTTGATCGACCAATCGTTGGCCAGGCGCTGCTCGAGGGTCACGAACAGGTTGTCGTTGGTATTGTCCCACTGGCTCCACTTAGTGGCGGGGTTGAAGGAACGCGGCATGCTGAAGCCGTTGCCGGTACTGTCGACCAAGGCCGTGGACGGGCCCCAGGAGGAACCTTCGGGGCGGTTGGTCTGGCGGCTCAGGCCAACGCTGAGCAGGGTGTCTTCCGACAGGTCGGCCTCGACGATGCCGTACATCACCTGCTTCTTCTCGGACAAATTATCCATGAACGACTGGCCGTCCTCGTAGGCGGTGACGAAACGCCCGCGCACATTGCCGGAGGCGGTCAGCCCGCCGCCCACGTCGAGCTCGCCTCGATAGGTGTCCCAGCTGCCCGCGCCAAGAGAGGCATAACCGGAAAACTCGCGCGTCGGCCGCTTGCGCACCAGGTTGACGGTCGCCGAAGGGCTGCCGAAACCGCTGAGCAGCCCGGTGGCACCGCGCAGCACCTCGACACGGTCGTAGATCACCATGTCGGTCTGGTCGATACCGTTGCCGAAGCGAAATGCAGCGGGAATGCCATCGATCTGGAAGTTGTCGATCTCGAAGCCGCGGGCCTGGAAGCTGGCGCGGTTGCTATCGAGCTTGGTAACCGTGATGCCAGGGGTCTTGGCCAGGACATCACCAATGCTGGTGAGGTTCTGGTCGTCCATCTGCTGGCGCGTGATCACGCTCACCGACTGCGGGGTCTCACGCGGCGACAAGGCCATACGCGTGGCCGTTCGGGTCGCCCCCGTGGTGTACGAATGAGTCCCCTCAGTGGTTTCCCCCAGGGAGGTATCGGTGACGGCGGTGGCCCCCAGCTCGAGGGCGCCCTTGACCTGGGTATCCTCGGCCCAGGCGATGCCGATCGGTGCGGCGAGGCTCGCCGCGAGTATGGCCAGTGGCAGTGACGCGCGCTGGCGGACGGGAGTGGCGGTCCATGCCACGTGATCCGTGTTCTGTGAATGGTGCTTTGGCACGCTTGTTGACCCCTACTTGATGACGTTGGGGCTGATCGACGGCATTGTTCTTGTGGTTGCTCGCCAAGGGCGGGCCGCTCTGAGGCGGCGGAGCGCATATTAATCTTTATTAACAATAATTAACAATTGGGAATTGATCGCTTTAAGGGCACTTTGCAAAGAAAAGTAACAGGACGCCGTTCGGCACCACCGAGGGATGGGGCTAGGCTCTAAGTCATGTGATACCGGGCCCCTCTGACGGCTGCCCAGCCGTGATGTCGGATCACTGTTGCCATGCAACGTCGACTATCAAGGAGGGGCTCATGACGGCTCTGCACGTATTCCTCACCACTCCATTTCTGGGTACCGCCACCTGGCTGTGGCTGGTCTTCATGGCCATCGTCATCGGCTTGCTGGTGCTCGACCTCGGCGTGCTGCACCGCCAAGACCGCGAAATCGAAATGCGCGAGAGCCTGCTGCTGTACAGCGGCTATTTCAGTGTCGGCGTGCTGTTCGGTGCCTGGGTCTGGCACGAGCTGGGCGCCCAGTCGGCGTTGGAGTTCTATACCGGCTTCCTGGTGGAGCAGTCGCTGTCGATGGACAACGTGTTCGTCATGGCGATGATCTTCGGCTACTTCGCCATCCCCCGGCGCTACCAGCACCGTGTGCTGTTCTGGGGCATCCTCGGCGTGGTGCTGCTACGGGCGATCATGATCGGCGTGGGTGCTGCACTGGTGCAACATTTCGCCTGGGTGCTGTACCTCTTCGGAGCTTTCTTGCTGTTCACCGGGGTGAAGATGGCCCTGTCCAAGGAGGACAACCACCCGGACCTGGCCGACAACCCGATCATCCGCTTCGTGCGCCGGCACATGCGAGTGACCGACGAGATCCACGGCTCGCACTTCTTCGTGCGCCTCACCCCGCCTGGCCAGAGCAAGGCCCTGCGCTACGCCACCCCGCTGTTCCTGGCCCTGGTACTGATCGAACTGGCCGACCTGGTGTTCGCCGTCGACAGCGTGCCGGCGATCTTCGCCATCACCCAGGACCCGTTCATCGTCTACACCTCGAACATCTTCGCCATCCTCGGCCTGCGCTCGCTGTATTTCGCCCTGTCGGCGCTGATGCACCGCTTCGTCTACCTCAAGTACGCGCTGGCGATGGTGCTGATCTTCATCGGCTGCAAGATCTTCTACCACGGCATGGTCGGCAAGGTGCCGGCGTTGCTGTCGCTGGGGGTGACGTTCGGGTTGCTGCTGGGCGGGGTGGTAGTGTCGTTGATCAAGACGCGCGGAGCAAAGGTGGCAAACAAAATCGAGGGCTGACCGTGTCCTACAAGCGTCTCGGAATCCGCTGATTGTAAGGCATATCCAGGCTTAGGCAGCATTCGCACTTCCCACAAGGAGTGGCCCATGCAAAAGCTCTCGATGCAGTCTTTCAACTCCCTGCGTATCAGCGGCAAGTTGATCGCAGCGGTGTTGATCCCCGCGCTGGCGATAGGCGCCTTCACCGTCACCTTCGATCACGTGTACTTCTATAACGAAGCGGGCCAGATGACCCATGTGCGCACCATTTTTGGCGAAGAGAAGGTCGTCGAAGACGTAGGCTACGCCACCAAATGGTTTGGCCGCAGCACGGCCTGGCGTCGCACCATTGGCGTCCAGTCGGCCATGCAGGTCGATGATGACGCCGTACCCAATGGGCACCCCGCCGTGACCATCGAAAACCTGCCCATCGTGTTCCTTGGCAATGTCGACGCCAAGGCAGAGTTCAGCACCCAGTTTCGCCTGCCTTCCGGCGATGCCTTCTTGAAGATCGCCCAGGAATACCGGACCCCCGACAACTTCCTGCAACGTGCGCTGCTGCCAGCCGTGAAGGAAACCCTCCAGGCAACGGCATCGTTGATGAGCGCCGATGACTACTACGCGGGGAACCGCAGTCATTTCGGTGCGGAATTCGAAAACCAGCTGCGTAACGGCCTGTACCTGACCAGCCGCAAGGAAATCCGCGTCAAGCGTGACAACTTCCCGCCACAGACAGCCGTGCTGCAATCCGGCACCGAGCAGGGGAGCTTTGGCGACAACAGCTCGACCCGCTTCGTCATCGAGAAGAAATTGGGCAAGGATGGCCAGGAGCTGCGCAAACAACAGCAGTTTCGCTTGTTCGGCGTCGAACTCGTGGACGCACGGGTCACCCATATCGACCCCAACCCGCAATATCAGCAGCGCATGGTACGCGTGCAACAGGCGCTCGCAGAACTGGCAGTCGCACGGCAGAATCGCCTGAAGGAAGAAGAGGAAAAAGAACTGGTGACTGCGCGGGGCGCCAAGGATGTCGAGGCCAGACGCCAGGAAAGCTTGCGCAACCAGATCGAACGCACCACCGAGGCTGAAACCGAAAAGCAGCTCACGTTGATCAATGCAGAACGGGAAAACCGCCGCGCCGAGATCGACAAGCAGACCGCCGAGCTACTGCGCGATACCGCGCGCGTCAATGCGGAGGCCACCAAGATCGCCGCCGATGCCGAAGCCTATGCCCGCGAAGCCCAGATCAAGGCCGATGGAGCGCTGCAGACCAAACTTGACGCGCTAGTCGAGATCAACCGCGCTTGGGCCGACGCGGCTGGCCGCGCGCCTGTGCCAAACGTGATGATGGGCAGCGCTGACGCTGGTGTCGGGCGTCAGGACGAAATGAGCAAGCTGATGAGCGTGCTAGCCACCAAGGCCGCACAGGATCTGGTGGTGGACCTCAAGACCCAGTGAATCCACCATGAGCTCCTTGGCGCTCCGCCCGCCAGGAGCTCATGCAGTACCCTCCTCAGTGACCGCTACGCGTCATTTCCGCCGGCACATACTTGCCAATCTCATACTTGCCAATCGCCGCCCGATGCACCTCGTCCGGCCCATCGGCCAGGCGCAGGGTGCGCTGCATCGCGTACATGTAGGCCAACGGGAAATCACCGCTCACCCCTGCCCCGCCATGCATCTGGATGGCCCGGTCGATCACCTTCAACGCCACGTTCGGCGCAACCACCTTGATCTGGGCGATCTCACTGCGCGCCACCTTGTTGCCGACGGTGTCCATCATGTACGCGGCTTTCAGGGTCAGCAGCCGCGCCATGTCGATCTCCATGCGTGAATCGGCGATCTTGTCGACGTTGCCACCCAACCGTGCCAATGGCCGGCCGAACGCAGTGCGAGCCACCGCCCGCTTGCACATCAACTCCAGCGCGCGTTCGGCCATGCCGATCGAACGCATGCAATGGTGGATCCGGCCCGGCCCGAGGCGGCCCTGGGCGATCTCGAAACCACGGCCTTCACCGAGAATCACGTTCTCATAGGGCACCCGCACGTTCTCGAACAGCACCTCGGCATGGCCATGGGGCGCGTCGTCGTAGCCGAACACCGGCAGAGGCCGGACGATCTTCACCCCCGGTGCATCGGTCGGCACCAGGACCATGGAGTGTTGCTGGTGACGCGGCGCCTGCGGGTCGGACAGCCCCATGAAGATCAGGACCTTGCAGCGCGGATCGCAGGCACCGGAAGTCCACCACTTGCGCCCGTTGATCACCCATTCGTCGCCATCGCGCACAGCAGTGGCCGCCATGTTGGTGGCATCCGACGAGGCCACGTCCGGTTCGGTCATGGCGAAGGCCGAGCGGATCTCGCCGCGCAGCAACGGTTCCAGCCACTGGCGCTTCTGCGCCTCGCTGCCATAGCGCACCAGCACTTCCATGTTGCCGGTGTCCGGCGCCGAGCAGTTGAAAGGTTCCGGCCCCAGCAGCGAACGCCCCATGATTTCCGCCAGGGGCGCATATTCCAGGTTGCTCAGCCCGGCGCCGTACTCGGAGTCCGGCAAGAACAGGTTCCACAGGCCCTCGGCCTGGGCCTTGCTCTTCAGCGTCTGCATGATCGCGGTGGGCTGCCAGCGGTCGCCCTCGGCGACCTGGCGTTCGAACACCGGCTCGGCGGGATACACATGGGCATCCATGAATGCGCTGACACGCTCGCGCAGTGCCTGGACTTTGGGCGAATAGGCGAAATCCATCGGGGCTACCTTCACGATTCGAAAGACATGGGCAGAGCCTAGAGCAGCCACCCTTCATCCACCTAACCTATTTTCCGCGTGTATAAACATTCATAACCGATATATGATCGGCCAATAACTCCAATAAGAGCGGCGCCCATGAACCTCAGCAAAGTCGACCTGAACCTTTTCATCGTCTTCGACGCGATCTACACCGAAGCCAACCTGACTCGCGCCGGGCAGATCGTCGGCATCACCCAGCCAGCGGTGTCCAACGCCCTGTCGCGTTTGCGCGAAACCTTCAACGATCCCTTGTTCGTGCGTACCGCCCAAGGCATGGTGCCCACGCCCATGGCGCAGAACATCATCGGCCCGGTGCGCAATGCTCTGGCGCTGCTGCGCACCTCGGTGCAGGAAAGCCGCATCTTCAACCCGCAGCAGGCCAGCAAGACCTTCCGCATCAGCATGACCGACCTCACCGAGGCGGTGGTGCTACCGCCGCTGTTCCAGCGCCTGCGCCGCCTGGCACCGGCAGTGATGATCGAAAGTTTCCTGTGCAAGCGCCGCGAGACCACCAAGGAGCTCGCGGCCGGGCGCCTGGACTTCGCCGTCGATGCGCCGCTCAACACCGACCCGCAGGTACGCCACGTGAAACTGATGCAGGACCGCTTCGTCTGCGCCCTGCGTCAAGGCCACCCGCTGGCCGACTCGCGACTGACCCTCGAGCATTACCTGGGCATGACCCATATCCACATTTCCAGCCGCCGCAACGGCCTGGGCTATGTCGACCTGGCCCTGGGCAAGATGGGCGTGCAACGCAAGGTAGCGCTGCGTTCGCAGCACTACCTGATGGCTTCCCAGGTGCTGCAGCAAACCGACATGGTGATGACCGTGCCGGAGCGTTTCGCCCGCCGCCACCAGTTGCGTTACCAACCGTTGCCCGTAGAGGTGGCGCCTCTGGAGACGCACCTGTACTGGCACGAGAGTACCGATCAGGACCCAGCCAACCGCTGGATGCGCGAACAGATCATCGAGTTGTGCGAGCGGGTGGTGATGGAAGAGGAGCAGAAAGCCATGCAACCGGCCTGATTGCGCTGCCGGCCAAGCGAGATGGGGAAATATTTTCTCCAGCCTTCCTGATCAGGAGAATCTTTTTCACGAACCTGAAGCGCCACGCCACGATTTGGCAAAAAGCGTGTTCGAGGGCACCGTTACGCTAGGTTCATCGATCGCCGATTCCACGGCGACATTGCCCGGACCCGCCCCATGCCTAGCGCCCCACTGTACTTCGATTACGCCGCCACCACCCCGGTCGACGACCGGGTCATCGAGGCCATGCTGGCCTGCCTCGGTCGCCATGCCACGTTCGGCAACCCGGCATCCAGTGGGCATGCCCACGGCCAGGCCGCACGCGAGGTCGTCGAGCAGGCCCGGCGCCAGGTCGCCGAGCGTGTCGGTGCCGACCCGCAGACCATGGTCTGGACGTCTGGCGCCACCGAGTCGAACAACCTCGCCCTAAAGGGCATTGCCCAGGGCATCGGCCAAGCGGGCCACCTGATCACCAGCCAGCTGGAGCACAAGGCGGTACTCGATACCGTGGCCGAACTGGAACGCCAGGGCTGGGCGGTAACCCGCCTGGCTCCCGACACGTCAGGGTTGATCCACCCGGACGCAGTGCAAGCGGCGCTGCGTGCCGATACCCGGCTGGTGTCGTTGATGGCCGTCAACAACGAACTGGGGACCGTGACCGACTTTGCCGCCATCGGTGAGCGGGTGCGCGCCCATGGCGCGCTGTTCCACGTCGACGCCGCCCAGGCGGTCGGCAAACTGTCGATCGACCTCGGCACGAGCGCGGTGGACCTGATGTCGTTCTCGGCGCACAAGGTCTATGGGCCCAAAGGCATCGGTGCACTGTATGTCGGCCCGCGCGCGGGCAAGCTGATGCGCGCACAGATCCACGGCGGTGGCCATGAGCAGGGGCTGCGCTCAGGCACCCTGGCCACCCACCAGATCGTCGGCATGGGTAGCGCTTTCGCCCTGGCCGGGCAGCCGGGAGACAACGACTACCAACACACCGAACGGCTTGCTTCCCAGCTACGCGAGGGGCTTCTTGCACTCCCTGGGATCAGCCTCAATGGCTCCCCGGTGCAGCGTGTTCCCCACACTTTTAACCTGTGTATCGAAGCCGCAGGTTTCAACAGCGCCGCATTGGCCAGTGAACTGGCGTTGTCGACCACCTCGGCCTGCAATTCCGCCAGCAATGCGGCATCCCACGTACTGCTGGCGCTGGGCCTGGATGAAGCGCAGGCGCGGCGCAGCGTGCGGGTGAGCATCGGGCGGTTCACCACCGAGGCCGAGATCGAGCAGGCCATCGAGGTGTTCCGCCGGGCGTTGTCCGCAGGCTCTACCGCGTTCTGGTAGGAGCACGGCGGGATTACAGGAAGGTGAACACCGTCGAAGCCGGCAGGCGCGACTTGCTCAGCCCAGCGTTGAAGTCCGACTCGCTGCGGTAGCCCAGGCTCAGCAACACCACGCTGCTATAGCCTTGCTCGCGCAGGCCCAGCTCGGCGTCGAGCACCTTGCTGTCGAAGCCTTCGATCGGTGTAGCGTCCAGGCCATGGGCAGCGGCGCCGAGCAGTGCGGTACCCAGGGCCAGGTAGGTCTGCTTCTCCATCCAGTGCTGCAGGTCCTTGAGGTCGAAGCGATGCAGGTCGACGTAGCCGCGGCGGGTCTGGTCCTGGCCGGCACGGGCCTGCTCATCGCGGAAGCGCCCGTCACGCTGTTCCTGGTCGAGCACGGCGTCGAGGTGCGCCTCGGTCATGTCGGTGCGGGTGCAAAAAGCGATGACATGCGAAGCGTCGAGGATTTTCGCCGTGTTGTAGGCGAAGCGCCCTTCGGTGGCCTTGGCCAGGCGCGCCTTGCCTTCCGGGCTGTCGGCAACGATGAAATGCCAAGGTTGCGAGTTGACCGACGACGGGCTGTGGCGCAGTTGTTCGAGCAGCGCATCGATGGTCGCCTGGGGAATCTTGCGAGCGGCATCGTAGGCCTTGGTGGTATAGCGGCGCTTGGCCAGGGAGACGGTATCCATGCTGCAACTCCAATTAAGCGGGACGGGATTCGTGGCACATCTTATCTTTCCTTCAGGGAAGAAAAACCAGCAGAATGCAGCAACACTTTCACCTTTGGAGTGAAAATGCTCCGTATCGATGACCTCGAACTGTTCGTACGCAGCAGTGCGCTGGGCAGTTTCACCGCGGCAGCCCATGAGGCCGACCTGCTGCCTGGGCAGGTCGCCGCCGCGATCAAGCGCCTGGAGCGCGACCTCGACGTGCGCCTGTTCGCCCGCACCACACGCAGCCTGCGGCTGACCGCCGAGGGCGAGCTGTACCTGCCCACCGCGCTCAACGTACTGGAAAGCCTGCGCCAAGGCCGCGACAACCTGCATGGCGCGCACTCCGGACTGCGCGGTGTGCTGCAGGTCTCGGCGCCTTCGGACCTGGGGCGCAACATCCTGCTGCCGTGGTTGAGCGATTTTCGCCGCGATCACCCTGACCTGAGCCTGCGGCTGTTCTTGTCCGACCAGATCGCCGACCTGTTCCGTGACCCGGTGGACGTCGCCATTCGCTACGGCATCAATCAGGAAGCCAACTACGTCGCCCTGCCCCTGGCGCCCTGGAACCGCCGGGTACTGGTCGCCTCACCCGGCTACCTGGCCCGTCATGGCCGGCCGCTGAGCGTCGACGACCTGCAGCACCACGCCTGCCTGCTTTATCTGCAACTGGGGCGGATCTATGACAAATGGCGGCTGGGCAATCGCCTGGTCCAGGTCAGTGGCCCACTGTTCAGCGACGACGCCGACGTGGTGCGGCGCTGGGCGCTGCTCGGCGAGGGCATCGCCTACAAATCGTGGCTGGATGTCAGCGCCAACGTGGCGGCAGGTGAACTGGAAGTGCTGCTGCCCGAGTACCCTGGCGAGCTCACCCCGGTGACTCTCGCCTGCCCGCATCGCAAACAGTTGTCGCCCGCCGTGTCGCGCCTGCATGTGTGGCTGCGCGAGCGTTTCGCGGCACTGGAGCCTGCACAATTGTTCTAAACGAGCAGAGGCCGGTGCGTTAAGGTAAACAACCCTTTCCCAGCCGCAGCCCCGCCACCATGAGCAACTGGATCGACCTCAAGCAGGACGCCGACACCGGCATCGAGTCGGTCCGCGCACACTTCGTCGGCCATGCCTACGACCCACACTGGCACGACAGTTTCCTGGTCGGCGTCACCGAACAGGGCGTGCAGCAATTCAACTGCCGCCGGGTGCGCCACCACAGCACGCCAGGCCAGGTGTTCCTGCTCGAACCGGGTGACATCCACGATGGCCATGCCCCGACCGCCGACGGCTTCACCTACTCCACGCTGTACCTGCAACCCCACTGGCTCGAGACAGAACTACGCTCGGTGTTCGAACAAGCGCCCAGCGGCAACCTGCCCAGCTTCGCCGATACCCTGTGCCACGACGCCCGGTTGGCCCATGCCACTGCCGTGGCCTTTCGCGCTGTGCACGACCAGGAGCTGCGCATCGTTCGGCAAAGCGCCATGGACCAATTGCTCGGCTGCCTGACCTGTCACCTGCACTGGCGCAAGCGCCTCGATCCCGACCCCCGCCTGCCACTGACCGCCCAGCGTGCGCGTGATTACCTGCATGCCAACCTGGAGCGCGACATCAGCCTGGAAGAGGTTGCATTGGTCTGCGGCGTCGACCGCTTCCGTCTGACCCGCGCTTTCAAGGCCGCCTTCGGCCTTGCTCCGCATGCCTACCTGATCCAGTTACGCCTGGCCCGCGCCCGGCGCTTGCTGGCCCTGGGCCAGACGCCCGCCGAAGTGGCCGTGGCCCTGGGTTTCGCCGACCAGAGCCACCTCGGGCGCTGGTTTCGCCGGGCCTATCGCCTGACTCCGGCGGATTACCGCAAGCGCTGCTCAAACCTTCCAGACTAGTGCCGCATTGGCGGCGAACATGACGCTCTGATCAACCGGAGCCGTTCGCCATGTCACAATCGTTGTTGCCCTTCATCCTGTTTGCCCTGGTCGCCAGCATCAGCCCCGGGCCGACCAACCTGCTGATCCTCGCCCACGGCGCCCGCCAAGGCCTGCGTGCGAGCCTGGCGCCGATCCTCGCGGCCTGTGGCGCAGCGGCCGCGATCGTGCTGGTGGTCGGCCTGGGGCTTGGCGAAGTGCTCCTGCGTCATCCGTTGGCGCAACAACTGATGAGCTGGGCCGGGGTCCTGTGGCTGAGCTGGCTGGCCCTCGCCATGCTGCGCGGAGCCAGCGAGCCACTCGGCAACGCCAGCGCGAGCCCGTTCGGCGTGGTGAGCGCGGCCTCGCTGCAACTGGTCAACCCCAAGGTCTGGCTGATGGCGGTGGCGGTGATCGGCGTGTTCGCCGCACCGTCGTTGCCGGTATGGTAACTGGCGCTGGTCTTCCTGCTGATTGCGCTGCCGTGCATGACGGCGTGGGCAGTATTGGGTGTGGGCAGCGCGCGCTGGTTGCAGGCGCCGGGGCGGTTGCTGTGGTTCAACCGAGGGTTGGCGGGGCTGTTGCTGGTGTCGGCGTGGGCATCGCTATTGAGGTGAGCTGCGCTTGTGGCAGCCCACCATCCATCCATCAAGGGATCAAGGCCTCGCGAAAGCGCCGGCTGCTGGCCACCGCGATACCCAGCCCGACCACGGCGACGACACCGCCCACCAGGCCGATATGGGCAACGCCCAGCTGGCTGCTGACGATACTGCCCAGCAGCGCACCACCGCCGATGCCGATGTTGTAGATACCCGAGAACAGCGCCATGGCCACGTCGGTGGCGTCGGACGCCAGCTTGAGCGTCTTCGATTGCAGCGCCAAGCTGAAGCTCAGGATCGCCACGCCCCAGCACATGCTCAGCCCGGCGAACACATAGAAGTTGCCCGACAATGGCAACAGCAACAGCAGGCAGGCCGCCAGCACGCCAATGGAACCCAGCAGGAAGCCCTGGGGGAATCGCTCGCTGTAGCGGCTGAACAGCACCGAACCGAATACCCCGGCGCCGCCGAACAGCAACAGCAGCAAGGTGGTGCGCTCGCCGCCGATCTGCGCCACGTGCAGGGCGAACGGTTCGATATAGCTATAGGCGGTGAATTGCGCGGTGATGACCAGCGTCACCAGCAGGTAGGTGATCACCAGCGCGCGGCGCTTGAACAGGATCGGCAAGCTACGCAACGAACCGGAGTTCTGGCTCGGCAGCAACGGCAGCGATTTCAACAGGCACAGCATGGTGGCCAGGGCCACGCCGGCGATGCTGAGGAACGTCACCCGCCAGCCCAGCGCCTCGCCGACCACGCGCCCCAGCGGAATGCCCAGCACCATCGCCAGGGTGGTACCGGTGGCCAGCAGACCCAGGGCCTTGGCCTGTTGCCCGGGCGGCGCGACACGCACCGCCAGCGATGCGGTGATGGACCAGAACACCGCGTGGGCCAGGGCGATGCCGATGCGGCTGACCAGCAGCATGGCGAAACTCTGCGACAGCCACGACAGCAGGTGGCTGACGATGAATACCAGGAACACCAGCAGCAGCAGGCGGCGACGCTCGATGTTGCGGGTCAGCAGCATCATCGGCAGCGAGGCCAGGGCCACGACCCAGGCGTAGATGGTCAGCATCAGGCCGACCTGGGCGGTGCTCATGTCGAAGCTGCGGCCAATGTCGCTGAGCAGCGCCACCGGCACGAATTCGGTGGTATTGAAGATGAAGGCGGCCAGGGCCAGCGCGATCACGCTCAGCCAGCTGCCGCTGCCCACGGTCGGGGGCATGTTGACGGGGGTGGGTCCATTCATGGAGGAAACTCGCTGTTACGCGGACAAGGCGATAGAACGCACGACCCACGCCGAGGTTCGACGGGGTTGACGCATGATGGGTTATTGGAGGAATGCCCGGCATGGTACGCGTCAGGGCGTGGTGCCACAACCGTTGTGGGCGTTGACGCTCGAAGAACCGGCCGGCCCGGCTCCCCGGCAAGGCCGCTCCTACCCCGACCGTTCAGGTAAGGAGCGACCTAGCGCCGCGAAAGGGCTGCGCAGCAGCCCTGCTGATTCAGCCCTTGAGGGTGGCCATGTCGATCACGAAGCGGTACTTCACATCACCGGCGATCATGCGCTCGTAGGCCTGGTTGATGTTGCGGATATCCAGCATCTCGATATCGCAGCGGATGTCGTGCTCGGCGCAGAAGTCCAGCACTTCCTGGGTCTCGGCGATGCCGCCGATCAACGAGCCAGCCAGCACCCGGCGCTTGAGCACAAGGTTGGCCGCGTGCACCGCCGGGTCGATCGGCTCGATCAGCCCGACCAGGATGTGCACCCCGTCGAACTTGAGGGTTTCCAGGTACGGATTGAGGTCGTGTTGCACCGGAATGGTGTCGAGCAGGAAGTCGAAACGCCCGGCCGCGGCCTGCATCTGCTCGGCGTCGGTGGACACGATCACATGGTCGGCACCCTGGCGGCGGGCTTCCTCGGCCTTGGCCTGGGAGCGGGTGAACAGCGTCACTTCGGCGCCCAGCGCCTTGGCCAGCTTGATGCCCATGTGGCCCAGGCCGCCCATGCCGAGGATGCCCACTTTGTGGCCAGGGCCGACGCCGTGATGCTTGAGCGGCGAATAGGTGGTGATGCCGGCACAGAGGATCGGCGCCGCGCTGGGCAGGTCCATGCCGACAGGAATACGCACGACGAAGTGCTCGTTGACCACGATGTTGCTGGAGTAACCACCCATGGTGTTGCTGCCGTCGACCCGGTCAGGGGTGGCGTAGGTCATGGTCGGGCCTTCCAGGCAATACTGTTCCAGGTCCTTGGCACAGGCTTCGCAGTGGCGGCAGGAGTCGACCATGCAACCGACTCCGACCAGGTCGCCGACCTTGTGCGCCGAGACCTGCGCGCCGACGGCGGTGACCCGGCCGATGATCTCGTGACCAGGCATCAGCGGGTACACGGCGATGCCCCATTCGTTGCGTGCCTGGTGGATGTCGGAGTGGCACACGCCGCAATACAGGATCTCGATGGCGACGTCGTCCGGGCGCGGGCTGCGGCGCTCGAAGGTCATGGGGGCCAGTGGGCTGGTCGGGGTTTGGGCGGCGTAACCGATGGCGGTGTACATACAGGGCCTCGCAGTCAGTGAAACGATTCAGGCGACGCATTGTGCACGCCCCTGCACCACCGAGCCCACGGCTGATTCTCCGGCATGCATGCCTGATTCTCCGAAGTTGCCACACTACACCTGGCGTCTTTCCTTCGATCTGCGATGATTGCAGTGTCTGATCCTCCGCCCTGGCCCATCATGCAACTGACCCGTCACGTCGATGCCAACGCCCCGCTCTGCGGGCTCATCCGCAACCTCGCCACGCGCCCTGGGTTCGTGCCCACCCACCTGCCCCAAGTCCAGGTGTTGAGCTGGGGGCACTATGTGGCCAGCAGCCCGCAGATCTACGAACCGAGCCTGATGATCCTGGCCCAGGGCAGCAAGCTGGCGCGCCTGGGCCCGCGCACGTTGGAATACGGCGCCGGGCATTACCTGGTGCAGGCGCTGTCGGTGCCATTCATGTGCGAGACCTTCGCCACCGAGGACGCCCCGCTGCTTGGCGTGGCCGTGGACATCGACCGCAGCGTGCTGGGCGAGTTGGTGCAGAGCATGGACTTGCCGCCGGACCCTGCGGTGCAGGCGCAGACGCCGCAATCGATGACCTCGGCCGCGCTGGACGCCCCGATGCGCGAGAGCGTCGAGCGCCTGCTGCAATGCCTGCAGGACCCGCTGGATGCCAAGGTGCTCGGCCCGGCACGGGTACGCGAAGTGCTCTACACCGCGCTGCGTGGGCCTCAGGCCGGGGTGCTGCGGGCCCTGGTGGAGCAGCAGGGGCACTTTGCCCGCATCGGCGCTGCCCTCGCCCACCTGCGCGAGCACTACACGGCGCCGCTCAGCGTCGAGGACCTGGCAGCCCGCGCCAACATGAGCGTGTCGACCTTCCACGAGCATTTCAAACGCTGCACCGACATGGCGCCCATGCAATACCTCAAGCGCCTGCGGTTGCTCAAGGCCCAGCAGATGCTGATCGGCGAGGGCCTTGGCGTGGCCCAGGCCGCGCACCGGGTGGGCTACCAGAGCACCTCGCAGTTCAGCCGCGAATACAAGCGCCAGTTCGCCCGCAGCCCAGGCGACGAGTTGCCCTACCAGAGCTTGCCGGTGTAGCGACGCATCTGTTCAAACAGCGGCCTTGAGTCATTTGCGAAGCGGCCACTGGGCCAATGGCCAGTAAGCACCCTTGCGGGACTCGTACAGCGTGAAATGCTCGGGGGCGAGATAGAACTCCGGCGCACTGGTGGCCTCTGGCGGGCAGTTGCGGTAGTCCCTGGCCAGCGTCAGGTGCGGGCGGTATTCGCGGCTGGGCGCCTGCAGCCCCAACGGCAGCATCGCCTGCTGCAAGCCGTACACCAGTTGCAACAAGTCAAACGGCGTCTGTTGGGCCTCCAGCACCAAGGCGCTGGCACGCTGCCACACGTGCAACCGGTCGAGCAACAGCCTCGGCATCGCGACTGGCACTGGCAACTGGTCGACCGCTGCGCAGATTGCTGGCACCTGCACGGCATCCACATCGCCAAGAAATAACAGCGTGACATGAAAGTTGTCCGCCGGTACTGGCTTACCACTGCGCAGGGCCAGGCCGCTCCGCCACTGGGCCAAGGCACGACGCTGGGCGTCATTGACCGGCAAGGCGAAGAACAGCCGTTTGAAAGGTCGCCCGGGATTACGAGGTAACAACGTCATTAATTCACTCCTGAGACACGTTCACGAACTGCCGGCGTCAGCGCCGTGTCGCTCCTGATAATTCTGCTAGTACCGGCCTGACGACGGTATATCTACCCTGGACTTCCCTTCAAATGGCAATGGAATCGACCATGAACCAGCATGAGAACGCCCCAAAAGCAAACAATGCCATGCATGCGTCGCTGAACTTCAGCGGCCAAACGCTTCCGTTCACCACGGAAGACGTCGTGAGTGGTGAGCATTTCGGCAGGCTGTGGGTCCAAGGCTACCAGGCAACGCGGCACCCCAACTCCCAGCAGGAAACGTTCACCCAAATCACGCTTCAGTTTCCCGAAAAAGACCTGGCGCCAGGCAAGGTATTGATCATCGGCAACGGTGAAGGTGCAGAAATATCGGCCTACTTGGGCTCGACCCGCATTGGTCGCTCTGGCTATGCCACTCAAGGCGAAATCACCATTACTCATTGGGATAACCGTACCAGGACACTCAGCGCCACCTTCAACTTCGATGTCGAAGCGACCCAGGGCGACGTGCAGGTGATGAGCGGGACGCTGGACATATCCTTGGCTGCCGCTGCCGCCACCGGCAAAGGCTTTGCCAAGGCCACACTCGACCCGATCATAAACCCAGCCCTAGGCCACCTCGATGCAAGGTCCATCCACTTCATTGAATCTTCGGACGGCGTCATCCGGCTCAGAGCGGTGCAGGAAGGCGCATCTGCAAAACAGGGAGTCTGGGTGAATGTCGGTCAGCATTCTGCGCGGGTGTTCTTCATCATCGATAATGGTCTCTACGACGCGTTCGGCGAGGTCAAGGCTCACTGGGATGCGCAGGCCAAAAAATTGACGCTCGACGCCGAAGAACTGGTCTTCACTTACCAAGGCGTGGAACACAAAATCGCCAATCTCAGGATCGATGCCACACAGGCATAACACGCCGTCAAGTCACGCAGACCTTGGCGCAGAGCCTGCCTCTCGTACCAAGGTCTGCCCTCCTTGCACAACATTCCTCTATAAAGCTTCGGTTCGATTGTTTATGCTGGCGGGCTTAGCCATCACCCATGGCCATTAATCGATACGTATTCGCCCATGAAAATCGCACTCGTCCTGATCTTCCTCTTCTCGATCGCCTATGTTCACCTGCGCGGTCGGGTTCGCCACAAGCTGACCCGCCAGCTGGGCGACCACTCCAGCTTCCTCGCCCCGATCAACAGTTTTCTCTACCTGTTCTCCCGCCACCCGGCCAAGCCCTACCTGCCGGTCGAGGCCTTTCCCGAGCTGCAGCCGCTCAAGGACCATTGGCAGGAAATTCGCGAGGAAGCCCAGCAGTTGCTGCACGTGGGCGAAATCAAGAAGTCCGACAACTATGACGACGTCGGTTTCAACTCGTTCTTCAAGACCGGCTGGAAGCGCTTCTACCTGAAGTGGTACGGCGAGAGCCACCCTTCGGCGATGAACCTGTGCCCACGCACCACCGAGCTGCTGCAAGGCATCGGCACGGTCAAGGCGGCGATGTTCGCCACCCTGCCACCCGGCGCCAAGCTGGTCCGTCACCGCGACCCTTATGCCGGTTCCTACCGCTACCACCTGGGCCTGGACACACCGAACGACGACGGCTGCTACATCGACGTCGACGGTGAGAAATATTCCTGGCGTGACGGCGAAGCGGTGATCTTCGACGAGACGTACATCCACTACGCCGCCAACACCACCGAGCACAACCGTATCATCCTGTTCTGCGACGTCGAGCGCCCGCTCAAGTACCGCTGGGCCACCGCCTTCAACCGCTGGTTCAGCCGCAACGTGATGGCCGCGGCGGCCGCCCCCAACGATGCCAACGACAAGACCGGCGGCATCAACCGCCTGTTCACCCGCATCTACAAGATCCGCGAACGCGGCAAGGCCCTGAAAAAGCGCAACCGCACCCGCTACTACCTGGAAAAGTGGGCCGTCGTCGCCGCCCTGCTGCTGTTCTTCATCTACATCTGATGCCTGCCCGGGCGGCCCTGCCGCCCTTCATCGTCTAGCCTGAAAGCTCACCCTCCCCAACCGCACAAGGTGAAGACGATGAGCATGATGGACTGGGACGCCTACCGTAAGCAGTTGATGGCCGGCATCGGCGATCTCAAGCAGTTGTCCCCCGATACCGTCGCTGGCTACATGACTGCCAGCGGCGCCGGCGCCAAGACCAACCATCTGGACGCCAAGACCCGCGAACTGATCTCCCTGGCCGTGGCGGTGACGACCCGCTGCGACGGCTGCATCGCCGTGCATTCGCAGCAGGCGGTCAAGCACGGCGCCACCCGCGAGGAAATCGCCGAGGCCCTCGGCGTGGCCGTGGCGATGAATGCTGGGGCCGCACTGGTGTACTCGGCCCGTGCCCTCGACGCGCTGGGCAAGGCCGACGGCTGAGCCGATTGGCGTCGCTGCCCTTGCGCGGCGGCGCCTACCCCCCCAGACTTGGCGGCCCAGCCACTTCAGGTAACGCCATGACCCTTCTGCGCCCCATGACACCAGACGACTTCGAGCGCTTCTGGCCGACCTTCCAAGCCGTGCTCCAGGCCCGTGAAACCTACGCGCTCGACCCGGACATGACGATCGAACAGGCGCGCCGTCTATGGTTGGAGCTGCCACTGCACGGCTGGGTGGCCGAACACCAGGGCGAACTGTTGGGTGCCTATTACCTCAAGGCCAACGCCGCCGGCCCCGGTGCTCATGTCGGCAATTGCGGCTACGTGGTCTGCGAAGCGGCCCGTGGGCGCGGCGTGGCTCGGCTGATGTGCGAGCACTCGCAGAAGCAGGCGCGCCAGGAGGGCTTCCTGGCCTTGCAATTCAATTCGGTGGTGGCCAGCAACGAAGTGGCCGTGGCGCTGTGGCACAAGCTCGGCTTCGAGACCGTCGGGCGCTTGCCCAAGGCGTTTCGCCATGCCCGGCTGGGGCTGGTGGACTGCCTGGTGATGTACAAGTGGCTGGCGGATGAGCCAGTGGTGGAGAAGCCGCCACTGCTGATCGGGCGCAAGAACATCGAAGCGCGGGTGTCGCGCCGGCGCGGGCGCTGATCGAAGCGCCGGCCTCTTCGCGAGCGGCGAAGGGGCCGGGCCTGTCAGCCTAAGAGGCTCAGAACGCCAAACCTACCTTGAAGCCGAACTCATCACGCTTGAGCTTGGTGTTGTCGGCCGCTTCCGAGTCTTCATCCAGCTTGTACTCGGTCCGGGTGTAGTACACCCCGGCCTGCACCGGCAGGTCGCCCTGCTGGTTCATCAGCAAGGTGACCTCGGCGTACGGATTGGTACGGTCCTTCATGTCCACGCTGTCGCTGCCGAAATCATCCACCTTGAGCCGCGCACGGCCATCGATGCTGCGGCGCGCCCCGACTTCCACGCGCAGAGTCGATGCATCGAACTGGTGGTTGTAGCCCAGCGCGGCCTTGGCGAACGGCGACTTGTAGGTGAGCTTGGTGTCCAGGTCGTTGATCTCCGGCTCGAAACGCGACCAGCTGTAACCACCGCCAACGATCACGTCGACGAAGTTGCGCGCATCCAGCGCCGCGCGCCAGCCCAGGTCGAGGTCGGCCTGGGCTTCCTTGAGCTTGTTGTCGTTCTTCTTGCCGTACTTGGCTTCGGCACCCACCTGGTAGATGAAGCCGGATTCGGCGGTCAGCTTGTTACCGAACGTGGCGAACACACCGCCCTCGCCCATGTGGTCCTTTTCAGACTCACTGCCCCCTTCGAACTTGAACTTGTCGTACGCGCCAAGCAAGCCGACGCTGAACAGCGGGTCGGTACTGGGCGCAGCGGTGGCCAGCAGGGGGCTACCGAGCAAAGCGAACAGGCAGGTTTGGCGCAGCAGATTGCGAGCGGACATTACGTGCAGTCTCCATGACAGAAATACGATTGACGAATCAGCGCTTCGAGACCGCCGCCTGCGAGAAAGTTCGAAAAAAAATCACCAAAAACGTAGAACATTGTGATTCCACTCGCATTTTGCAATGGGTGCCCAGCAAAGATTGGGCTACCACACCGCCCAATAATAGTTATAAGATAACGTTTCATTTGACATCCATTCCTGCCTGCGACCTCTTCACATGACAAGCGCCTCAGCCACGCCCACCCTGCTCACTCAGCGCCTGCAGAGCATCGATGCCCTGCGCGGCCTGGTCATCCTGTTCATGTTGCTGGACCATGTCCGCGAAACGTTCTTCCTGCATCGCCAGGTCAGCGACCCGATGACCATCGACGCCACCGATCCTTCGCTGTTCTTCAGCCGCACCCTGGCCCACCTGTGCGCGCCGGTATTCGTCCTGCTGACCGGGCTGTCGGCATGGCTGTACGGCGAAAAATACCAGGGCCGCAGCGACGTCTCGGCGTTCCTGTTCAAGCGCGGGCTGTTCCTGGTGGTGCTGGAGTTCACCCTGGTCAACTTCGCTTGGACCTTCCAACTGCCGCCCAGCGTGATCTACCTGCAGGTGATCTGGGCCATCGGCATCAGCATGATCGCCCTGTCGCTGCTGGTCTGGCTGCCACGCCCCGCGCTGCTGGCGATCGGCGCGCTGATCATCGCCGGGCACAACCTGCTCGATGGCGTGCACTTCGGTGCGGAATCGGCCCTGCACGTACCATGGGCGATCCTGCATGACCGAGGCTGGCTCGAGGTTTCCGAGGCGATGCGCCTGCGCACTTCCTACCCTGTGCTGCCTTGGATCGGCGTGATCGCCCTGGGCTACGGGCTGGGGCCCTGGTTCGCCCGTGGCAGCCTGGCCGACAAGCGCCAGCGCCGTTTGCTGGTGGCGGGGGTCGCCGCCCTGCTCGGCTTCGTCGTGCTGCGCCTAGCCAACGGCTACGGCGAGGCGCCATGGCGCATCTATCCCGACGTTACCCAGACCATGATGAGTTTCTTCAATATCACCAAGTACCCCCCATCACTGTTGTTCGTGGCCCTGACCCTGGGCTGCGGCCTGTTGCTGCTGCGCGCCTGCGAACGGGCCGGCGCCGCGCGCTGGGTGAGCATGCTGGCGGTATTCGGCGCCGCACCGATGTTCTTCTATCTGCTGCACCTGTACGTGCTCAAGGTGCTGTACCTCGCTTGCGTGTCGCTGTTCGGCCTGAATCACGGCGACTACTTCGGCTTCGACGGCATCGCTTCGGTGTGGCTGGCTTGCGTGCTGCTGGCAGCGGCGCTGTACCTGCCAGTGCGCAGCTTCGCCCGGCTGAAGGCACGCCGCCGCGACATCCGTTGGCTCAAGTACTTCTGAAAATGCGTTTCACCGGGCGGCCGGATGGTCTACCATGCGGCCCGCCGGTTTCCACCACGGAATTAATAGGGAATCCCCGGCTCGCTCACGCGGGCCAACTGGAACTGCCCCCGCAACTGTAGGTGCCGAGCCTGCTCCATCGATGCCACTGGATCTGTTGATCCGGGAAGGCTGGAGCCGGGCCATGACGCACCAGTCAGGAGACCTGCCGGCCCACATTCACCAACCGGCGGGGTGTCCGGGATGGCCATCCGTACCGGTGCCGTTCGCCATAGCGCGGGCGCTGGCGATGCCTGTCCGTGGGTTCCTCCGTGAACTGTCCGATAGGAGATCGACCAGCATGCAGCCCCGTTTCGCCACCCTGCTCGCGGGCCTCGGCCTGGCCGGCCTGGGCTTCGTCGGCCCGGCCCTGGCCGCCGCCACCCAGTACCCGCTGAGCGTGCACAACTGCACCACCACGCAGACCTTCACCCAGGCGCCCCAGCACGTGGTCACCATCGGCCAGGCCGGCACCGAGATGCTCTATGCCCTGGGGCTGGGCGACAAGCTGGTCGGCACCTCGCTGTGGTTCAACAACGTGCTGCCCGAATACAAGGCCCTCAACGACAAGGTCGAGCGCCTGGCCGACAACGACCCGAGCTTCGAGGCCGTGGTCGGCAAGCGCCCACAGCTGGTGGCCGTGCAGTTCGAATGGATGGTCGGCGCCCAGGGCGTGGTCGGCACCCGCGAGCAGTTCGACGAGCTGAAGATCCCCACCTACCTGCTGCCCTCGGATTGCGAAGGCAAGGACAACCTGGTCGGCGCCGATGGCACTCGCCTGCAGGCGTTCCAGGTCGACAGCATCTACAAAAGCATCAGCCAGCTGGCCGAGATCTTCGATGTGCAGGACCGCGGCGCGGCACTCAACGCCGACCTGCAGGGCCGCCTGGCCAGCGCCCGCCAACAGCTGGCCGGCAAGGACCTGAGCCATACCTCGGCGCTGTTCTGGTTCTCCAGCGCCGACCTCGACATCGACCCCTACGTCGCCGGCCGCCAGGGCGTAGCCGACTTCATGCTGCGCACCCTGGGCGTGCGCAACGTGGTCGAGTCGACCGAGGAGTGGCCGACCGTGGGCTGGGAGACCTTGGCCAAGGCCAACCCGACCTGGCTGATCATCGCCCGCATGGACCGCCGCCGCTTCCCCGCCGACGACTACCAGAAGAAGCTCGAATTCCTCCACAGCGACCCCGTGACGCGCAACATGGACGCGGTGAAGAACAACCGCATCATCATCCTCGACGCCGATGCCATGCAGGCGGGCATTCGCCTGTTCCGCGGCCTGCAGACCCTCTCCGCGGCCTTCGCCAGCGGTAAAGCGGCGCAGTGATGGCTCGCCCGCTGTACACCTGCGCCCTGGCCTTGCTGGCGCTGCTCGCAGCCTTGCTGGCCGGCACCGCGATCGGCGAGAGCAACCTGCCGCCCGACGTCGTGTACCAGGTGTTGGCCAACCATCTGTGGCAGGCCGGCTACCCGGTCGACCCGATCGATGCCGGCATCGTCTGGAACTATCGCCTGACTCGCACCCTGGTCGCGGCGGCCTGCGGCGCCGGCCTGGCCACCTGCGGGGTGATCCTCCAGGCGCTGCTGCGCAACCCCTTGGCCGAGCCATACCTGCTGGGCCTGTCGGCAGGCGCCTCGACCGGCGCGGTGCTGGTCGGCCTGCTGGGCTGGGGCAGCGTGGCCCTGAGTTTGTCCGGTGGCGCCTTCATCGGCGCGCTGGCGGCGTTCGCCCTGGTCCTGGTGCTGGCACGCGCCGCTGGCCCGAGCAGCAACAACGCCCAGGTGATCCTCGCCGGCATTGCCGGCTCGCAACTGTTCAACGCCTTGACCGCGTTCCTGATCACCAAATCGGCCACCGCCGAGCAAGCGCGGGGCATCTTGTTCTGGCTGCTGGGCAACCTCAGTGGGGTGCGCTGGCCATCGGTGTGGCTGGCATTGCCGGTGGCGCTGGGCGGCTTGCTGGTTTGCCTGTGGCACCGTCGGGCCCTGGATGCCTTCACCTTCGGCACAGACTCGGCCGCCTCGCTCGGCATTCCCGTGCGCCGCACGCAATTGCTGCTGATCAGCTGCGCCGCGCTGGTCACCGCAGTGATGGTGTCGATCGTCGGCGCCATCGGCTTCGTCGGCCTGGTCATCCCCCACGCCTTGCGCCTGTTGCTAGGGCCCGGCCACAGCCGCCTGCTGCCAGCCAGCGCGCTGGGCGGCGCATTGTTCCTGATTGCCGCCGACGTGCTGTCGCGCACACTGATCCCTGGCCAGGTGATCCCGGTGGGCGTGGTCACTGCGTTGATCGGCGCGCCGGTGTTCGCCCTGATCCTGGTCAGCCGACGGAGGCAGTCATGACCCTCATGCCCTCGCTCGCCATTGCCCCCCTGGCCTGCGCCCAGCTTGGCCTCAAGCTGGGCGGCCAGGCGGTGCTGCGCGACATCGACCTGAGCGTGGTGCGCGGCGAAACCCTGGGGATCGTCGGCCCCAACGGTTCGGGCAAGTCGTCGCTGCTCAAGCTGCTCGCCGGCTTGCGCACCCCCACCCATGGCAGCGTGCAGTTGCTCGGCGAGCCGCTCGCCGGCCTGCCCAGGCGCCGCATCGCCCAGGCCCTGGCCCTGGTCGAACAGCAGGCCGACACCCTCGACGCCATCAGCGTGTACGACGCGGTTGCCCTTGGCCGCACGCCGTGGCTGTCGGCGCTGGCACCGTTCGCCAAGGAAGACCGCGCCATCGTCGAACAGGCGCTGGTCGATGCCGATGCACTGCACCTGCGCGCACGCCTCTGGGGCTCGTTGTCCGGTGGCGAACGCCAGCGTGTGCACATCGCCCGCGCCCTGGCCCAACGCCCCCAGGTGCTACTGCTGGACGAACCCACCAACCACCTCGACATCCAGCACCAACTGGGCCTGCTGCGCCAGGTGCAGGCGTTGCCGGTGACCACCCTGGTGGCCCTGCACGACCTCAACCAGGCCCTGACCTGCGACCGCCTCGCGGTGCTCGACCAGGGCCGCCTGGTGGCCCTCGGCAAGCCGCTGGACGTGCTCACCCCCGAGCGCCTGCTGAGCACCTTCGGCGTCCACGCCCACTACCTCACCGACCCCTTTGACGGCGCGCGCATCCTGCGTTTTCGCGCCCCTTGAAACAGGAAATTGCCACCATGTTGCGCCCTGTCGCCCTGCTGCTTGCCAGCGCCCTTCTCGCCCCTGCCGCGCTGGCCCAGGTGTATGAAGTGAAGATGCTCAATCGCGGCGAGGCAGGCGCCATGGTGTACGAGCCAGACCACCTGCGCATCGCCCCGGGCGACACGGTACGCTTCCTGCCGACCATGAGCGGGCACAACGCCGCCAGCCTGCCAGGGCTGTTGCCCGAAGGCGCCGAGGCGTTCAAGAGCAAGCTCAACCAGCCTTTCGAACACACCTTCGCGGTACCCGGGCTGTACGGCATCCAGTGCATCCCGCACCTGGCCATGGGCATGGTGATGCTGATCCAGGTGGGCGACGGCGCCGCAGTACAACTGCCAGGCAATCTGCCTGAGCGTGCCAGGGTGCGCCTGGCCAGCCAGATGGGCCAACTGGAGGCTGGGCAATGAGCCGCTGGTGGCTGGCGCTCCCCTTGCTGGGCAGCGTGGCCCAGGCCCAGGCGGACTCGGCGCAAAGCCTGAGCAACGGCCTGGTCGAGGACAGTACCTGGAGCCTGTTGAACCGCAGCGTGTACGACCAGCGCGACTACAAGCACGGCGCCCGCAACAGCGGCGCGCGTAACGCCTACAAACCCCGAGACCAGCGCAACGGCCTGGCCGAGGAGTGGGCCTACGGCCTGATGGGCACGTTCAGCTCCGGCTTCACCCAGGGCCTGATCGGGGTCGGCGTCGATGCCCATGCCTACCTCGGCGTGCAACTCGACAGTGGGGGCGGCCGTGCCGGCAAGGCCCGGCTGCTCGGGCTGGACAACGACGGGCACCCGAAGAGCGAATACGGCCGTGGCGGCGCAGCGCTCAAGCTGCGCCTGTCGAATACCGTGCTGTCGTATGGCGAGCAGCGGGTCAAGACACCGGTGTTCAGCTCGTCGGACAGCCGCCTCTTGCCGGAAACGGCCACCGGTTTCTTCCTCACCAGCAACGAATTCGACACGCTCAAACTGGTGGCCGGCCACTTCAACGAAAGCACCGACCGCAATGCTTCGAGCCACGACCAGGGCTTCGTGGTCAACTACTCCGATGGCCGCCAAGGCAACAGCTTCGACCTCGCCGGGGTCGTCTGGAACCCCGCTGCCGAGCTGAGCGCCAGCCTGTACACCTCACGTTACGAGGACAACTGGAACCAGCACTACCTGGGCAGCACCTTGACCCATGCGCTCGATGAGCGCCGCAGCCTGAGCCTGGACCTCAACCTGTACCGCACCACCGATACCGGCAAGGCGTTCTCCGGGCAGATCGACAACACCACCTGGAGCCTGGTCTCGCGCTATGCCCAGGGCCCGCATGGGTTCAGCCTCGGCTGGCAGCAGGTCGATGGCAACACACCGTTCGACTACGTCACCCGCGGGGCTATCTTCATCGGCAACGCGGTGCAGATGTCCGACTTCAACGCCCCTAACGAGAAGTCCTGGCAAGCGCGCTACGACCTCGACATGGGCCCGTTCGGGGTACCGGGGTTGAACCTCACGGCGCTGTATGTGCGCGGCTTCGATATCGACGGCACGCATGTAGACCCCAACGGTGGCTATGCCTACCTGGGCTACGGTAAAGGCGGCAAGCATTGGGAACGTGACCTGGAGGCGCGCTACGTGGTGCAGAGCGGCAAGGCCAAGGGCACGGCGTTTTCCCTGCGGCACAACGTGCACCGGGGCAACACCGCCCAGGCCGAGCTCGACGGCAACCAGATTCGGCTAGCGGTGGAGTGGCCGATTTCAGGCGGTCTGTGAGGCCGGCAGCCTCACCGCTGCCCGACCCCCCACGCGCTTCTCTCGAGCGGATTCATCCCCACCACCACCTCGCCGAATACCTCGCTCAGTTCTCTGCTCAACCCACCCTGCACCTGATGAGAGGTCAGCAAGAAGCGCTTCACCGCCAACGGCCAGGCGCCATCCTTGTGCGCCGTGACGATGATCGCCTTGGCATCCTGCCCCTGTGCCGTGGGCCGCACCTCTGCAAGCCGCCGCTCGAAGTCGACGTAGGTCCAGTCATCGTGCCGGCCTTCGAACTCGTCCAGCAACTTGAGCTTGTACAAGGCAATGTGCGCCATCGGCAGAACCCCCTGATTGGTAAATGTACCCAGGACGGTAAGGCAACCGGAGCGGGAGCGAAATAAACGCGTTGATCAAGACGCCACGGGATGTTCGGAATTTTCCGATGCGAGTCGCCTTTCCATGTGCGTGGTCTGCCAGACCGGATCCGCCTCGACATCGACAACCCTGAAGCCCTGCTGCTCCCAGAAGCGGATCGCCCCGGGCAGGAACGGATGAGTGTGCAGGTACAGGCATTCGACGCCAGCGGCGCTGGCGTGCAGCCTGAGCGCCTCGAACAGTGCAGCGGCCAGGCCATGGCGGCGATAGGCAGGCATCACGAACAGGCGCACCACTTCGACCACCCGCTGACCGTGATAATCCAGCTGGGCGAAACGATGGTCGTACGGCAGGTAGCCGATTGCCGCGATCAACCGGCCCTGGTCGCGGGCCACGAGAAAATGGCCAGCGCCATCGAGGTAGGTGTCGGCAAAATGCGCCAAGTCCCTGGGCAATGGGCTATCGGCCAGCAGCGGAAACAGCTCGCGCCGCGCCGTGTCGACGAACGCGACGGTCTCGGCCGTGGCCTCGCGGGTGGGTACTTGGATGATCCAGTCAGGCATGGCAGCACGCATACAGTTGAGTCGACCCCGTTCTACCCCAGGCAATGCGCCGGTGCAAATCGGTATAATCGCCCCATTCACTCCCTGCCCAGGCCATCCCATGCCCCGCTTGCCGAAGTTGCTGCTGCCCCTGCTGATGTTCACTGCCCTCGCCGCCTGCGACCAGAAACCCACCCGCGAGGAACAGATCCTGGCCAAGCTGCCGTTGCAGGATGCCTACGAGCACAACATCGGGCGCATGGCCGCCCTGCTGACCCGCACCCACCCGCAGCTCGACCAGCAGCAGATCGAGGCTGTGCTGCGCAAGCACCTCACCGTCGAGGACCAACGCCAGGACCTGTTCAAGCTCTACAGCGAAAAGAACTTCAGCGATGCCGAGTTCGCCACCATCGTCGAAGCCACCCAGGACCCGGCCAAGGCCCAGGCCCTGGAAGACACCGACGAAGGCAAGCGGCTGAGCGAAAAACTGACCACGCTGATGCGTGAAACGGCCAGCGATGCCAAGGTGCAGGCACTGGCCGAACAACGCATGCAGCAGGTCGAGGACGAGCTGACGGCGCTGGAGAAAGCCGGTTCCTGAGTCCACGCCAACGGTGGAACCACTGGACAACCCTGGCGTTCTACCGGCAATGCCTGGCCGGGTGAGAAAACCTGCCCGTCCGTCGCCGCCATCGCACCGCCCCCGCTTGCCCTTTGCCGAACGCAGGTAATCACCCATAAAGGACATTCACCATGAAGCGGATGACCTCTCACGCTCTGCTGTTGGCCTTGTGCCTGGGCAGCAGTGCGCCGATGGTACTGGCAGCGACCGACATGAACGACCCTGGCAATGGCAGCCACGGCATGGGCACGGGCACCATGAACGGGGGCACGGGCGGTGCCACCGGCTCGGGGACGCCTGGGGATGCGACCGGTAGCGGCAACAGCACCGACCGCAATGGCACCGATAATACCGGAGGCGATGGCACTACCCAGGGTCCTTCCACCGGCAATGGAAACATGGGGCCGGGCGGTGTCGGCAATGGTCCCAGCAATGACAATGGCATGGGCAATGGTAATGGCACCGGAACAGGAACAGGGACCGGGACTGGATCCGGCGCAACGGGCGGTGACGGCGGCAGCTAGGCCCTCACGCGGCGCATGGCACGGGCTATGCCCGTGTTCGCGGGGCAAGCCCGCTCCTACAGGCAGGGTCTGGTATGCGGTCCATGCTAGTTGTAACAACCCTTGTCATAAAACTGTCGTCTTATGGTCATAGGATTGCCTGCAACCTGACATTTCCCATTCACGGAAGAAGTCCCATGCGTCGTGTCGTATTCAATCAAAAAGGTGGCGTAGGAAAATCGAGTATCGCTTGTAACCTTGCCGCGGCCAGCGCTGCCGAAGGTTACCGCACGCTACTGGTGGATCTCGATCCGCAAGCCAACGCCACCTACTACCTCACCGGCCTTACCCACGACCAGATTCCCCCGGGCATCGCTGACTTCTTCCGCCAGACCCTGTCGCCGGTGACCGCTGCGGGCAAGAAACACCGTGCGCACATCACCGAAACGCGCTACGACAACCTTCACCTGATCACCGCCAGCCCCGACCTCAGCGACCTGCAGAGCAAGCTGGAAAGCAAGTTCAAGATCAACAAGCTGCGCAAGCTGCTGGTGGAGCTGGGCGAGGACTACGAGCGTATCTATATCGACACCCCGCCCGCGCTCAACTTCTACACCTTCAGCGCCCTGGTCGCCGCCGAGCGCCTGCTGATCCCGTTCGACTGCGACAGCTTCTCGCGCCAGGCATTGCTCAGCGTCATGGCCGAGGTCGAGGAACTGCGCCAGGACCACAACCCCAACCTGCAGGTCGAAGGCGTGGTGGTCAATCAGTTCGCTGGGCGTACCGCACTGCACCAGACCCTGGTAGATCAGCTGCGCGGCGAAGGCCTGCCAGTGCTGCCGGTATACCTGAGCAGCTCGATCAAGATGCGCGAGTCGCATCAGGTCTCGGTGCCGCTGGTGCACATGGCGCCGCGGCACAAGCTGGCCCAGGAGTTTGTCGATTTGCTCGATGCGCTCGAACGGGCGGCGTGAGCAGCATGCTCAAGGCCCACGATCTCTGTTACCGCTTCCTACAGTAATGGCGGCCCAGTCCTAGATCCGCATCCTCGATACTGTGCGCCCTGCCGGCACATGAAGCGCCGGCAACAGGCATACCGAGGAAACCCCGTGATCGAATCGCGACATTACGCAGGGCTGGCGGTCGCTCTGCTAGCGCTGACAGCCTGCCATGCAGCCCCGCCACGCGCCATGGAACCCGCCGAGCAAACCTTCAGGGCCGGCATGATCGAGGCTTTGCACCGCAGCATCCAGCAAGCCGACACTGGCGAGCAGATTGGCGCCGTCTTGCTGCATGTCGTGCTCGACCGCCGCTCCGCCCCCCTCGAATGCAAGGCCACCAGGGCGCCGGCCAAGTACCAGAGCAAGATGCCCAGCGACGTGCCCCCCAGTGATTTCCAAGCGCTCGCCAGCGTGGTCGAAACACAGTGCCGCAAGGCCATCTACCCGCTTGCACCTGCCAATGCGCAGAGTACCGAGGATGTCGTCGACGTCATCGCCCCGTTGATGCTGATGCTTCCCTCGGAGGCCCAAGCGACCAGTACCCCTCGACGACAGGCCAACGCGCGAAGGGACTATTTCTGGAAACACCTGCTACGCGATCAACCGATCAGCAGCATCGGCACGGCTTCGGTGTATTGGCGGGCGAACGCCGAAGGCCAGGTCGATGGTTGTCTGGTGCAACTTCACCCCCATCCGCTGCGGGCCGCGGAGTTCCGCCTCGATGGCGATTTTCAGGCCCGCCTGAGTAACCGGTGCATGGCCTTGAATCTCAGTGACCTGCCGTACTTCTCGGTGGATCAGCAGGGTTTTGCCGAGGGCTACAGCGAGCTCGACTACGCGCCCTGGCGCGTAGGCCAACCATAGATATCCGATAATCGCCCACTTTCCAGGGGGCGGTCTTTTGCCTAATTGACGAAACTAACCAGATAGTACAAAGATAAGCGCATCCAACAACAACAAAGGCGCTGTTTGCCATGAAGCCCCTTATCCTTGTCCTCAACGGCCCCAATCTCAACATGCTGGGTACCCGTGAACCCGCCCAGTACGGCCACGAAACCCTCGCCGACCTGGGCCAGCGCTGCGCTGACAGTGCCAGGGCCCACGGCCTGGAAATCGAGTTCCGCCAGACCAACCACGAAGGCGAGCTGATCGACTGGATCCACGCCGCACGTGGCCGCTGCGCAGGCATCCTGATCAACCCTGGCGCGTGGACCCACACCTCGGTGGCCATCCGCGACGCCCTGGTCGCCAGCGAGCTGCCAGTGATCGAAGTGCATCTGTCCAACGTGCACAAGCGCGAGCCCTTCCGCCACGTATCGTTCGTGTCCGGCATCGCCGTGGGAGTGATCTGCGGCCTGGGTAGCCAGGGCTACCGCATGGCCCTGAGCTACTTCGCCGAACTGCTCAAGGAGCAGGCCGCATGAACCACCCTGCCATTCTCGCCGGCCTCATCGGCCGCGGCATTCAGCTGTCACGCACCCCTGCCCTGCATGAGTACGAAGGCGATGCCCAGGCCCTGCGCTATCTGTACCGGCTGATCGATGCCGACCAGCTGGGCGTCGACGACAGTGCCCTGCCGCGCTTGCTCGACGCCGCGCAGCACACCGGTTTCACTGGGCTCAACATCACCTACCCATTCAAGCAGGCGATCCTGCCACTGCTCGACGAACTCTCGGATGAAGCGCGTGGCATTGGCGCAGTGAACACCGTGGTGTTCAAGGAGGGCAAACGAGTCGGCCACAACACCGATTGCCTAGGCTTCGCCGAAGGCCTGCGACGCGGCCTGGCCGACGCGACGCGGCGCCAGGTGGTGCAGATGGGCGCCGGCGGCGCGGGTGCTGCGGTGGCGCATGCCCTGCTCAGCGAAGGCGTCGAGCGGCTGGTGCTGTTCGAGGTCGACGTCGCTCGGGCACAGGCCTTGGTCGACAACCTCAACGCACATTTCGGCGCGGGCCGCGCGGCGCTCGGCAGCGACCTGGCCAGCTCCCTGGCAGAGGCCGATGGCCTGGTCAATACCACCCCGGTCGGCATGGCCAAGCTGCCCGGCACGCCGTTGCCGATCGAACTGCTGCATGCACGGTTGTGGGTCGCCGAGATCATCTACTTCCCGCTCGAGACCGAATTGCTGCGCGCTGCCAGAGCCTTGGGCTGCCGGACCCTGGATGGCAGCAGCATGGCGGTGTTCCAGGCGGTGAAGGCGTTCGAGCTGTTCAGCGGCCGCCCTGCGGATGCCCAGCGCATGCAGGCACATTTCGCCAGCCTCGGCTGAATCGACGTCACCCCCGGTCCGCAGAGATACCGCGTGCCGAGGGTGCCCCCCTGCTCATCAACCGTGCTCATCGAGCAAGGCCTCGATCACTTTTTCCTGCCCGTCGTAGTCGCCTTCACCGAAATGCACATGGCGCACCTGCCCCTGTCGATCGACGAAGTAATGAGCCGGCCAGAACTGATTGCCCCAGGCGTTCCACACCCGGTGATCGTTATCCACCGCCACCGGATAATCGATCCCCAGGCTCGCCACCTTGCCCTTCAAGGTGCCGACATCATGCTCATAGTCGTACTCCGGCGTGTGCACGCCTACCACCACCAAGCCCTGGTCGGCATAACGACGCGCCCAGTCATTGACGTGCGGCAGGCTGCGCTGGCAGTTGATGCAGTCCCACGTCCAGAAGTCCACCAGCACGACCTTGCCCTTGAGTTGCGCAGCGTCCAGCGGCGGCGAGTTGAGCCAGCCGCTGGCCCCCGCGAGCGATGGCATGGCGCCGTAGCTGTCACGCGCCATCAGCTGACTGGCCAGGCCCAGGCCCAACAGTGCCAAGGCCACGCCACCCGCAGTGAGCAACCTCCGGCGCTCAGCTCTCATGGCAACCACCGGTGGCGTAGGTGCGGTACTCGATGCTCTGCGCATGGCCCTTGGAGTCGAGGTAGTCCATGCGCGTGTTGACCAGGCCGCAGGCATTGCTTTGCTCGTCCTGGACCGACAGCACCTTCTGCACATCCAGCTTGTCGCCATAGCGGTACTGCATCGCTGCGGCCTGCGGCGAGGGGGCGCTGGCGGCCTGGGCGGTAACGGCAGCAATGCTCATCACGGCAAGCAGGCTGGCGCTGGCAAGGGTCTTGAAGTTCATGGCATCTCTCCTGTGCATCGTTGGGGTGTGGGGAGGTTCGCTCCCCGGTCGAGAGCCATTTCACGCCCGGCAGGTATCGCCCATGTGTCTTCAAGCCCTGTGATGTGCTTCCTCCTGTATCTGTACGCGAGCCAGATACACTGCAATACAAAGCCACGCAGGCACGGGCGCGAACGCTCGGTACACTGCGCCCAACCCACCCATACAGGAAGGCAACGCATGGATCACGTCGATCACATCCTGATCGTCGACGACGACCGCGAAATCCGCGAGCTGGTCGGCAACTACCTGAAGAAGAACGGCTTGCGCACCAGCATCGTCGCCGACGGCCGGCAGATGCGCGCCTTCCTCGAAGCCAACAGCGTCGACCTGATCGTCCTCGACATCATGATGCCCGGCGACGACGGCCTGGTGCTGTGCCGCGAGTTGCGCGCCGGCAAGCACCGCAACACGCCCGTGCTGATGCTGACCGCGCGCAACGACGAGACCGACCGCATCATCGGCCTGGAAATGGGCGCCGACGACTACCTGACCAAACCCTTCTCGGCCCGTGAGTTGCTGGCGCGCATCAATGCCGTGTTGCGCCGCACGCGCATGCTGCCGCCCAACCTGACCATCAGTGAAAGCAGCCGCCTGCTCGGTTTCGGCCAGTGGCGCCTGGATACCACCGCCCGTCACCTGCTCGACAGCGAAGGCACCCTGGTGGCACTCAGCGGGGCCGAGTACCGTTTGCTGCGGGTGTTCCTCGACCACCCGCAACGGGTGCTCAGCCGCGAACAGCTGCTCAACCTGACCCAAGGCCGCGAGGCGGATATCTTCGACCGCTCCATCGACTTGCTGGTCAGCCGCCTGCGCCAGCGCCTGGGTGACGATGCCCGCGAACCGGCCTGCATCAAGACGGTTCGCAGCGAGGGCTACGTCTTTTCCCTGCCCGTGCAGTTGCTCGAGTCGCCGTCATGAAGTGGCCTTCTACCCTGGCCTCGCGCCTGGCACTGATCTTCTTCACCGGCCTGGTGCTGGCCTACGGCCTGTCGTTCAGCCTGCAGGCGTACGAGCGCTATGTCAGCAGCCGCTCGATGATGCTCAGCAACCTGGAGCTGGACGTGTCCACCTCGGTGGCCATCCTCGACCGCCTGCCGGCCGCCGAGCGTGCCGCCTGGCTGCCGCGCCTGGAACGCCGCACCTATCGCTACCGCCTGGACGATGGCCTGCCAGGCGACGCCATGCCCAGCGGCGATCCGCCCATGGCCGCCGAGTCCATCGTCAAGGCCATCGGCAGCGATTACCGCCTGACGTTCCAGGAGATTCCCGGCCCCAATGCGCATTTCCAGGCGCACCTGCGCCTGGCCGACGGTGCTCCGCTGACCATCGACGTGACCCCGAGCCCAGTACCGACGGCACGCTGGCTGCCCCTGGTGCTGCTGATCCAGCTTGCCGTGCTGTTGTTGTGCACCTGGTTGGCGGTGCGCCTGGCGATCCGCCCGCTGACCCGCCTGGCCCAGGCCGTCGATGACCTCGACCCGGACAAGCCAGGGCTGCAGCTGGATGAAAGCGGCCCGCGCGAGGTGCGCTACGCGGCGCTCGCCTTCAACGCCTTGCAGGCGCGCATCGCCGCATACCTCAAGGAGCGCATGCAGCTGCTGGCGGCGATCTCCCATGACCTGCAAACCCCGATCACGCGCATGAAACTGCGTGTCGAAGTCATGGACGACGGAGCGGAGAAAGACAAGCTGTGTCACGACCTTGATGCCATGGAGCATCTGGTGCACGAAGGCGTGGCCTATGCCCGCAGCATGGACATCAACACCGAGGCGCCGTGTCGCATAGACCTCGACGCGTTTCTCGACAGCCTGGTGTTCGACTATCAGGACAGCGGTGCGCGGGTCGAGCGCCAGGGCAGCAGCGCGAGCTTGCTGGAAACACGCCCGCACGCCCTGCGCCGGGTGCTGGTGAACCTGCTGGACAACGCATTGAAGTTCGCCGGTTCCGCGCAACTGGAGGTGGCCACGGAACAGGGCCGCACGGTGATCCGCGTGCTCGACCAAGGCCCTGGCATTCCGGGCGCCGAGCTGGCCGACGTGGTCAAGCCGTTCTACCGGGTGGAGAGTTCGCGCAATCGCAGCACTGGCGGTACCGGGCTGGGCCTGGCCATCGCCCAACAGCTGACCCAGGCCCTGGGCGGTCGCCTGACCCTGAGCAACCGTGCCACCGGTGGGCTGTGCGCACAGATCGAGTTGCCATAGCCCTGCGCTTCGAGGCACTACCTGGGATACGTCTACAAACCGATACACAACCCGCCCGCCGCCGACACACTGCAGATACCCCACCCCAGCACACTCCCGGTCACACCACCACAACCGGGAGACTTCACGATGCCCCCCTCACCCTGCCCTCCGGCTGGAAGCTGTTCGCCGCCATCGCATTCAAGCTCACCGCCAAGCTGGCCCAACGCCGCCGCGTCGCCAGCACCCCACTGTGCTGAAAGGAGACACTGGAAATGCAAGCATTGACCCGCACCCTGAACAACGTCGACCGTCTCGGCACCTGGAGCGCCGACTTACCGCTGCGGCTGTTCCTGGCCTGGGAGTTTTTCGAATCCGGCTGGGAAAAGTTCAACGGCAGCAACTGGTTCACCGACATCCAGGGTAACTTCCCCTTCCCGTTCGATGCACTGCCAGTGGAGCTGAACTGGCAACTGTCGATGTGGGCCGAGCTGCTGTTGCCGTTACTGCTGTTGCTGGGCCTGGGCACGCGCCTGGCTGCGGCCGGGTTGATGGTAGTGACCGTGGTGGCGATCGCTGCGGTGCACTGGCCGGCACATTGGTCGAGCCTGGGCGAACTGGCCCGGGGGTATTCGATCAGCGACCAGGGGTTTGGGAACTACAAGCTGCCGCTGATCTACCTGGTTGCGTTGCTGCCGTTGCTGCTCAAGGGCGCGGGGCGGCTGAGTCTTGATCATTGGCTTAGAAGGCGGGTGGCTGCCTAGTGTCCGACTGGAGTTTGGTGTGCACGCGTAAATCGAGCGCCGCCCGCGCGGCGCTTCGCGGGTAAACCCGCTCCTACAGTTCGTTTCGGACCAGTCATGCCAGTGAAATCCCCTGGCGAATCACACGGCTGGCAACCATGGCCTGTCAGGCATGGCACGTTGCAATAGATGTAGGAGCGGGTTTACCCGCGAAGCGCCGCGCGGGCGGCGCTCGATCTGGTAGGCGCCATCAATGGCATGGCGGTCTCCTACGCATCCAACCCCGTACCAATGACCACGCCCTGCGCCCGCAGGCTTTCCAGCAACGCCAAACCAGGTCCAATCTCCGCGCCAAGCGCGAGCAAACGCTCGCGGCCAGTACCACGAACCTGCGCCAGTAACCGATAAGCCAGCGGCGTCAGGCGGGCGAAGCGCACCTTGAAGTCGGCATCGCGATACACCAACAGCAACGTCGGCACCTCAGGTGGAGTCGCCGCCTGGAAACCCGGGCCAATGCACTCGACCGGCCACTGATAGGCCAACACCCTCGCGGTGCACGACAACAACGGCTCGCCTTCGAGCAGGTCCCCCTCTGGCTGATGCAGGGGATCTTCGGCATCGCTCAGGTACAACTGCGCCTCGACCCACTCATAATGGGCCAGCTCAAGCTGCCAGGGCTCATCGAGCTCGACCGCTTGCAGGTAATCGACAAAGGCCCCGGCAACTTCGCTGAACAGTGGCGTCTGGCTGCGGTAGTTGGCATAGAAATCGTGCACCCGTGCCTGCCAACGCTGCTGGCCCAATGTGTCGCGCATCACCGGGAAACTGCCGGCCAGCAACCCTTCGATATTGCCGAAGAACAGCTCGCGGTAGACCTTCAAGCGCCGCGCTTCGATGCCAGGTGGCGGGGCGTGCCGGTCCGGGTCGCGCAAATGGCGGGCCAGGGTGAATTGCTGATCGTGCAACCGTTCAGCCATGACGGAGCCCTCCCACCGCCTGCTGCACGGCACGAATCCGCGCCGTCTCCTCGAGCAATTCGGCCAGCGGCGGATAATTGAAATCACGCTCCAGCACCGTCGGCTGCGCGCCAAAGCGCTCGCAGGCGATGGCGAACAAGCGCCAGACATCGTCGCGCACTGGGGCACCGTGGGTGTCGACCTTCAGATCCGGCGCTTCGTCGTAATGCCCTGCGACGTGCATCCCAGTGACCCGCCCCAATGGCAGCCCCTGGAGAAACGCTTCGGCGTCGTAACCGTGGTTGCAGGCATTTACGAAGACATTGTTGACGTCCAGCAGCAGGTCGCAATCGGCTTCGTCGAGTACCGCCCGGATGAACGCCAGTTCGCTCATCGCCTGGTAGGGCGCGGCGTAGTAGCTGATGTTTTCCACGGCGATGCGCCGCTGCAAATGGTCCTGGGCTTGGCGGATCCTGGCGACCACGTGATGCACCGCCTCTTCGGTGAAGGGGATCGGCATCAGGTCGTAGAGGTGGCCATCGTCGCTGCAGTAGCTGAGGTGTTCACTGTACAGGCACACCTGGTGGCGATCGAGGAACTGTCGCGTCTGCTCCAGCAGCCCGATATCCAGAGGCGCGCTGCCACCCAGCGACAGCGACAAGCCATGGCACGCCAGCGGAAAACGCTCGGCCAGGCAGGCCAGCCCCTGGCCGTAGGCGCCACCGACGCCAATCCAGTTCTCCGGCGCGCACTCGAGAAAGTCGACGGCGCCGGCCTCCATGGCCAGCAGCTGCGCCATCAACCCCCGGCGCAGACCCAGGCCGGTAAACAAGGATGTCGTATTCATCACAAAGGCTCCAGCAAGCACGACGCCCCACCTGGACTCCAGGCGGGGCGTCGTAGGGGTTCATCGGTCAGGATCAGGTCGGGTCGACCAGGTGACTGAACAGGTCCTTGGGCATCGGCTTGCCGTTGGCCTGGTAGATGGCCTTGAGATGGTCGTAGGCCTCCTGCTCGGAGATGAAGCCATCGTGGTTGCTGTCGATTTTGTCGAAGTCGGCCGCACGATCCTTGGCTACCGCGAGAAACTCCTCGCGTGACACCTTGCCGTCGTGGTTGCTGTCGGTGCGGGCGAACGAAGCGTCGCCACACTTGCCCTCGCCGCATTTGCCTTCGGCCTGGGTGGCCTTGGCGCCGCCACCGCACTTGCCCTCGCCACACTTGCCCTCACCAGCGGCCTTGGCCGAGGCCAGTTGATAGCCTTGCGACAAAGGCTCGACGGCGAATGCGTTGCTGCCAATCGCCATGCTGCCGATCAGCGCGGCGCCCAGCAGGCCCAGCGTGTTCCGTGGGTTTTTCATGGTGTTGCTCCACTGTGGTTGGAAAGTGGAGCCATTAGGCCGCGACGGTGTATCGACGATGTATCGCGCAGGCCCGGGTTTTGTGTGGCACTGCATCATCGATGCGCCTGGATACATTGCGATACAGGCGCATCGGCGGCGATCAATCGTCCAACGGCTTGGGCGGCGCAGCAGGCTTGGCCGGCTTGGTTGGCTTGCTTTCCTTGGCCTTGGGCTCGGCGACCGGTGCCGCCACCGGTTCGGCGGCGGTCATGGCCTTTTCGCTGGCGGGCAGTTCGTCGACGGCCTTGAAGATCACCTGCGGGTCGATCTTGTCACCGCTATCGTCATCCTTGAGCACATGGCGTTCGCCGTCCTTGCCCACCAGGATCACCTTGGTGCCCTTGCTCGCGCCGAGCTTGAGTTCGCGGATCAAGGCCATGGTGGTCTGCTGCTCGAGGCTCTTGTCCTCACGCTTGCCGACCATCTTCGCCACGCTGTACAGCACCAGGTTGCGCTCCTTGAAACCGGCCTGGGTGGCCGGGTCTTTCAGCGCCTCCTCCAGCCCGCGCAAGGTCGGGTCGGCGCTGCTGGGTGCGATCACCACGAGGGGCCTGGCCTTCCCCACTTCCTTGGCCAGCGGTGCATCACTGTCGGCTGCGAACGACGGCCCGGCAATTGCGAGCAGAGTGGCGAGGGTCAGTGACCGAACGAGCATGCGCATCTCCTTGTTTTCCCGATAAACCAAAGACTGCGGATCAGGGAGAAAGATCCGCGCTGCGAGCCTAAACCAGCCGGCCAGGCTTACGCTCGCGGCAAAGGTAACATCCGATTTCCGCGCCTTTTGCCAGAAACGGCCTGCACCTTCTTCAGGCATGACTGGCTTCTGCACAGAGCATAGCCCATCAAGGCCCAGGCGCGGCCGGTGCTTCACCCGGGCCGGCAGGCAGCGGCGAGAGTTCACCGAGGGCCTGCCGGGTCAACCTGAGCATCAAGGCACGCCGGGCCACGTCGCGCTCGCGCTGGACCTCGTTCATCTGCTCCAGGTAGCGCCCTTCCGGCAGGGTTTCGACAGCTGTCATCAAGGTGTCGACGCGGTCGTGAAACCCCACATCGAGCGCCTCGAAACGCTCTGCATGGGCCTGCAGCAGGTATTCGCGCCAGAAGTCCCGATCGACCAGCGACTGGACAAGCCGCTCCACGGTTTCCTGGCTCAGGACCTCCGCGCGGGCGAGGTCGACCTGCGCCGAGCTCAATCCGGCGGTCTCGGCGAACAGCATGTCGCCTGGTTGCGCCGGCAACGCCAGGGCCTCGCGCAGGCCAATGCGGTAGGCGAGCATTATTTCGATCTGATCGGGGTCGGCACCGCCGGCACGGCGCGTGGTGTAATCGCGCTCGGCGATCCGGTCGACCTGCTCCAGCCGCCACAATTGTCGCCCCAGGCGCAACAGCGCCGACTCCTCGCCACCTGCCTGGGCATCGTAGCGCGCCTGCCACACCAGCAGTCGCAGCTCCAGATCGCTGAAGGCCAGCGCGGCGCTGTCCTGGCAGGTCACCGGCAAGCCCGCCTGGGCGAACAGCTCGATGCTCAGGCTTTCGTGTGCCTCCATCGCCGCCAGCATCGCGAACACGCGGCTGGCCAGGGCGACCGGCTGCTGCTGGAAGTCGGCGGTTTCCAGCAGGCGACTCAGTAGCAGAAAAAAGTCCGACGCCTCGGCCTGCGACTCAAGGTCGTCCCAGAACATCGCCTGCTGGGTCCGCGCCGTGCTGTCGGCGGCATCCAGCCAGCGCTGGCGGGTCGCCGTCGGCTCCAAGTCACCTGTCAGTTCGGCCGACCAGCCATGATCGCGCATGAAGGCCTCGAGCCGTAGCGCGTCGCCTTCAGGCAAAGGGTTGCCTTCCAGGCGGACCGCGGCACTTATCCATGCAGGGGCGCGATAAAAACGAGCGGGAACGCGGGTGATGTCGTTGTCACGCAAGTCCGCCAGGAGCAATTCGAAACGCCCGAACAATCCGTCCGGCAGGACGGCCAGACCAGTGGCGCGCAAGTACAGATGACGCAGGCGCGCCATGCGTTGCACGGAGAACACTTGGCCGAGCGGGTTATAGGACAGGTTGATGTACTCCAGGTGTTCGAGGTTGGCGAGCATCATGCTTTGCCCAGCATCGAGGACGATCTGGTTGCCGAACAGGTCGAGCTGGCGAAGCAGGGTCAATTGCCCGAGCCCTGCGGGTATGCGGTCAAGCCGGTTGCCCATCAACTCGATGATACGCAGGGTACGAAAGGCGCGAAGGAAACCGGCAGGAATCTCACTGATGCCCATCGCCATCAGCGAAAGCTCACGTACGTGTTCGAAATGAACCTGTTCCGGCAGATCCGGCAATTGTTCCACTGTGAGGTTGCGTATGGTCAGGCGAAAGGCCCCTGGCAGCGTCGCGTCGGTATCGTCGGCACGGCGTTGCCAGCAACGCTGCAGCGCCTCGGCGAACGAATGCCGGTCGGCCCGTTGCAGCCTGCCGACTGCCTGCCGGGACCAGGTGTGCAGGCTGCGGCTGAGCGTCTCCAACTCGGAGGCAAGACGCACCAGTTCTGCTTCGACCTGGCGCCCCAATTGCCGGACCTGGGCCAACCAGCGTTGCACCTGCGCATCATCGAACGCAGGATACAGCCCACGCACCGTCGCATAGAGCCCTGCGCTGCGTCCGCGCCCACGACCGCTGAGCGGATAGCCGAGACGTCCACCCTCCAGGCGCTGCGGCGCTCGGAACCAGCGCGGCGGCGATACCGGCTCGAACAGCGCCGTCAGCTCCGCCCTGCGTGGGCCGGCCAGCGTCCGTAGCAAGCCACGCAATTCGCCAGCGTCTGTCGCCAACGGCGCTGCCAGGGTCTGGAACAATTCGCCAGGGCCCGCCAGGAGTTGCCCACCCGACAGTATCCGGAACTGCCCCGCGTGATGGATCACGTCATACGCCACGCCACTGTGCTCAGCGCCGGCCTCCATCAGCAATGGGCCCTGCGCCGAACCCTCGAACAAGCGCCAGCGAATACCCGGTACGCCAGCCTCCAGGTACAGGACGACACGTGCAAGGTCGGCAGTCTGCGGCGCTTCGAGGTAGAACCCTTGCAACGCCCTGGCCAGCCGTTGCTGGCGCGCACTGGCGCGGGCGGCCTGGGCAAGCGCCGGCGGCACGCGTCCCAGGCCGGACACTGCCTGGCGGTCGGCAACCTTCGCCGCACGCAACAGCTCGCTCGCCCCGCGGCGGTGCAGGCTTGGAAAGATCCGGCGCAACGTCGCGCTTGCAGCATCCTCGGCTGGCTGGCTGGCCTGGTAGAGCGCATCGAACCAGGCACGCCGATGCACCGTCGCTTGCGCGGCGTCCACCCCTTGCGTGCCTGCCACCGCCTGCAACAGCTGCAGGGCCTGCGGGTCGTCCACGGCGCGCCCTGCCTGCAAGGCATCGGTCAGCTCGGCCAGACGCCGGTCGATGACGAAACGCTCCACGCTGTCGATCAAGCCGGCCTCGGGCGCCTGCCCGTGCACGTGCCAGGCACGCAGATGGTCGGCGTCCAGGCCATGCACCCACATCACCTGCTCGATGCGCTGTTCGTCCAATTCGGCGCAGACCCCACCCAAACGCCGGAACATGCGTGGTGTATCGGCCCACTCGGCAGGTTGCTCGCACCACAAGCGCCAGGCACCCGCGCCGTTGTGGCACAGCGACGGGCTGTGACCGTCACGCGACAGCAGGTGCCAACGGCCATCGCTGACACGTTGGGCGACCGGATAATGATGGCCGTCCATCTCGATCCAGGCTCGCTCGGCCAAGCGGTACACGCCCGCCTCGTCACGCAGGGCCTCGGCCGGTGGCGCAGCGACGCGGTAGGCCGTCACGTCCGGCTGCCACAGCTTGCGCATGCCCGAGTCCAGATGTGCCGGCACCATGTCGTCGACCCAGCGCGAACGGCTCCAGGCATTGCGCGCCATCGTGAAACCGGCCGCAGTGGCAGCCAGTACCGCCACATCGGTGGCGACGTTCACCACGTGCTCCAGCGCCTCGGCCGAGTCCCCCTCATGCCAGGCATCGACACCGTGATACACCTCGCGCAGCAACTGCCAACCGGCATAGCCCAGCAGTGCGAGGCCCAACCCAGGGACGAACAGACCGGCCAGGTTGAGCAGGGTCCAGCCTTCGGCCGCCAAACGCTGGTCGTGCGCTTGCTGCACCTGCCTATCGAGCGCCGCGGTCGGGACGGCGAGCATCGCGGCATCGTCCATGATCTGGGCGATGCGGTCGTTGCCCAGGGTGTCGAACACCGGTGCCGGGCAACTGCGCAGGCGTTCACGCAAATCGGTATTGGCCAGGTCGGAAAGCCCCTCGTAGCCTTGGTCCACGGCAGAGAAAAACGCCTGGCTGTCGCGGCGCCGGACGAACCGGGCGAAGAAACGCTGGTAGTCCGCGGTACGCAGGTGCTTGCCCAGGGCATTGGCAAAACCGCGCAGGTCAGCATGCGCACGCCAGGGCGAATGCGGGTCGCCGGGAATGTGCACCAGCACTCGCGTGCTGGAGGTGTACAGCGGGCTGAGGCGTTGGTCGCGCACATCCAGCACGAGGATCTGCTCCAGGGCGCAGCCGAGCATTTCCAGACGCTTGATCTCGACCGGGTTGCCATCGAGCTCGAGGGGGCCACGCAGGCTGCACAATTCGACCAGCAGCCGGTGCTCCGCCGGCGTCACGTGGCCCTTGAGCAGCGCCACGTGGGCGTCGACCAGCATGGTATAGCGATGGCCCCTGGCGAACAGCGACAACACCCTTCTGCGCCCCTCGCCCTCTGGCTCGGAGGGCAGCGACGCAGGTTGCAGCACCCCACGCAGGTGGCTCTGGTACGCCTTGCCCAGGTCGAGCCTGCGGCACAACAGCGCGAAGCCTGCCGACGTCGGCAGCGGTTTCTCACCCTCCTGCGCCCCGCCAGCCGATGCGCCGACGCGCTCCAGACGGTTGCCGACCAGTTGTCCCCCTGGCGTGGCGTCGTCCGGGGTGAAATTGCGCCAGGCGGCCTCGAGCAGCGACCGCTGCATATACACCGCCCGCGTTACCGGGTAACCGATCGGCTGGGGGGTCACCACCGGCTCGCGATGCCCCCAGCGCTGAACGACGCCCGCCAGGTTCACGCTTTCGCCGACGGCCTGGTCCAGCGCCTGCTGGAGCAGAGGCTGGGTAAACGCGGCGACGTCCTGGATCGCGCCGAGTACCTCGCTGACGCGCTGGTTGAAATACAGGCTGAGGCTCATCGCATCCCCCAGCTCGCGCAACTGTTCGACACTGGCGGCTCGTAGCCAGTGCGGTATGCGCTCGGCGATCAGCCGGTCCTGGAAGGCCTGCTCTTCGGTGGGTGGTACGGGTACGCTGTCATCGAATCGGTCGTCGCTGCTCATGGTGCGGTGCCTCCTGCGCAAAAACCCAGGCTAGGCGCCTCGCTGTTGCAGGCTGCGGTGATGATCTACCACCCGCGCTCAGAACAGGCTCAACTGCTGGTCGATCAACGCCTCGAACTGATCGCCGACCATCGGCAGGATGGCATCGGCCACCGGTTGCAACTGGCGACTGAGGTAATGCTGGTAGTCGATGGGCGAGCGCCGGTCTTCCAGGGGTTCAGGGCCGGCGACGGTAATCACGTAGCTGATCCAACCGCCGTTCTGGTACTGCCGGGGCCGCCCCAGCTGGCGGTTGTAGTCATCGGCCAGGCGCGCCGCACGCACATGCGGCGGCACATTTCGCTGGTAGTCGGCCAGGGGCCTGCGCAGGCGCTTGCGGTAGATCAGCAGTTCATCCTGCTCGCCGGCCAAGGTGCTGCGCACATATTCCTTCAGGTACTCACGGTACGGCTGGCCGCGGAAGATCCGGCCATACAGTTCCTGCTGGAACTGCCGAGCCAGCGGCGACCAGTCGGTGCGCACCGACTCCAGGCCCTTGAACACCATCTCATCACCGCCATCGGCACGCTGCACCAGGCCGGCATAGCGCTTCTTGCTGCCCTCGTCGGTGCCCCGGATCGTGGGCATGAGAAAGCGTCGGTAATGGGTCTCGTATTGCAGCTCGAGGGCACTGGCCAGGCCCATCTCCTGCTGCAGGTGCTCGCGCCACCACTGGTTGATCTGCGCCACCAGCTGTCGGCCGATGCTGGCGGCGGCTTCCTCGTCGTGGGCCTGTTTCAACCAGACGAAGGTGGAGTCGGTGTCGCCGTAGATCACATCGAACCCACTTGCCTCCACCAGGGCGCGGGTCTGGCGCATGATCTGGTGCCCGCGCAGGGTGATCGACGAAGCCAGGCGTGGGTCGAAGAACCGGCAGCCGCTGGAGCCGAGCACGCCGTAGAACGCGTTCATGATGATCTTCAGCGCCTGGGACAACGGTGCGTTGCCTGCGCGCTTGGCCGCTTCACGGCCCTGCCACACGTCTTCGACGATGGCCGGCAGACAATGCTGGCTGCGCGAGAAGCGCCCGCCACGAAAGCCCTCCACCGAATGCGCGTCATCCGGCTGGCGCAGACCTTCGACCAAGCCCACCGGGTCGATCAGGAAGGTGCGGATGATCGAGGGGTACAGACTCTTGTAGTCCAGAACCAGCACCGAGTCGTACAGCCCTGGGCGCGAGTCCATGACGAAGCCACCGGGGCTGGCTTCGTCGGGACGGCTGCCGAGGTTGGGCGCGACGAAACCCAGGCGGTGCATGTGCGGGATGTACAGGTGGCAGAACGCGGCGACCGAGCCACCGCTGCGGTCAACCGCCAGGCCGGTGACCGAGGCCCTTTCAAGCAGAAACTCGAGCAGCCGGGTGTGCGCGAAGATCCGCGTGACCAGCTCGCAGTCCTTGAGGTTGTAGCGAGCCAGGGCAGGCTTGTCCTCGGCGAACATGCGGTTGATCTCGTCCATGCGCTGGTACGGCGTGTCGATGGCCTTGCCCTCCCCCAGCAACGTCTGCGCGACGTTTTCCAGGCTGAACGACGGGAAGCTCCAGGTCGCCGAGCGCAACGCCTCGATCCCATCGATGAGCAGCCGCCCTGGGGCATCGGCGAACACATGGCCGCGGTTGGCGTGGCTGCGCAAGGTCATCGGTGCGCCGTTACGCCCCAGTGCCAGGGGCATGTCCAGCTGCCGGGCATGCTCGTGGAGGATGCGCAGGTCGAACTGGATCAGGTTCCAGCCGATGATCGCATCCGGGTCGTGGCGGGCCAACCACTGGTTCAGGCATTCGAGCAACGCGGCGCGGTCTGCACAGAAGTGCAGGTCGAAGTCGACCTCGGCGGCCTGGTCACCAGGCGCCCCGAGCATGTACACCTGGCGCTGCCCGCATCCTTCCAGGGCGATGCTGTACAACTCACCGCGCTCGCTGGTCTCGATGTCCAGCGACGCCAGGCGCAACGGCGGGCGATACCCCGGTGAGGGTTTGAGCTGGGCATCGCACACCACGCCTTCGCTGTCCATTCGCCCGGTGTAGTGCACTGGGGCGGTGATGAAGCGCTCCATCAGGTAGCGTTCCGGCGGACGGATATCGGCTTCGAGTACGTCGATGCCGGCGCTGCGCAGGCGTTGCTCGAGTTGCAACAGCTGGCGGTACTGGCGGCAGTACAGGCCCAGCACCGGGCGCTGCTCAAAGTCGCGCAGGCGCAACGGCTTGAGTTCGGCCCCAGGCTCATCGCCCAGCAATACCTTGGCATGGGCGGCCTGTGCCTGCGGCAGGAAGGCCACCGACTCCTGGGGCGCCAGGCGCAGCAAGCGTGGGCCCTGGTCGGTGGCGAGCCAGAACTCCACGCAGGTGCCCTGGGGCGTATCGTGCCAATGCCGGGTCAGGACAAAGCCCTGCTGCAACTTCACTGCGGTGTTCCTCGAAGCGCCCTGAGGCAAAAAGGCGATTCTACCCCAAGGCGCCACGCCAGGTTATCGCGCCCCGGCGCTGAAGCCCGCGTGCCTTCCGGCCCAGGCCAGCATCCAGGCCAGCGCGATGAACACCAGCACCACGGGCACGAAGGCCTCGACCCCAGCACCGCTGAGCAGTAAACCTCCGATGATGCCACCCAGGGCGATCGCGCTGTTCCACACCGTGACCAGCATCGACTGGGCCACGTCGCCGCCTTCGCCCGCCGTATCGGCGCAGGCGGTCTGCAACAGGGTAGGCGCGCCCCCGTAGGTCAGGCCCCAGAGCGCCACGCTGAGGTACACCCAGAGCGCACTGGTCTGGCCCAGCGCCAGCGTGGCCAGGGCAAAGGCGCCGAGGCTGAGCAGCACCAGCGGCCGCAGGTGACGATCGACCAGCACCCCGACCAGGCCGATGCCCGCCAGCGCCGCGAGACCGAACACCATCAGCACCGGGCCGATCTCGGCGGCCATGCCGGCAGCGGCCAGCAACGGCACGATATAGGTGTAGAGGATGTTGTGGCCGAGAATCCACGCCAGGATCACCAGCAGTACCCGCGCCACCCCGGGTATGCGCAACACCTGGCGCGCCGCCGGGCGTCGGCCCGCGGCATGGCCTGGGTAGTCGGGCACCGCACGCAGCACCCAGGCCACCAGCAGCAACGCCGCCAGCGTGACCACGGCAAAGGTGGCACGCCAGCCCAGGCCGGCGCCCAACCAGGTGGCGATCGGCAGCCCCAGCGACAGGGCAATCGGCTGCCCGAGCATGGCCACGGCCATCGCCCGCCCTTGCTGGGCCACTGGCACCATGCGCCGGGCATGCCCGGCGATCAGGCCCCAGGCCAGGCCCGCCGCAGCGCCAGTTAGAAAGCGCAAGGCCAGGGTCAGGGTGTTGTTCGACGACAACGCGGTGAAGCCGTTGAACAGAACGAAGCCGAGGATGGCCAGCAACAGCGCACGGCGCCGGAACCAGCCCTGGGTCAGGGTCACCAATGGGATCGCCGTGAGCAACGAGCCCAACGCATAGGCGGTGACCCACTGCCCGGCCATGGCTTGGCTGATGTGCATGCCGCCGGCGATCTGGTCGAGCAGCCCGGCCGGCAGGGTTTCACTGAGAATGGCGATGAAGCCGGTCATCGCCAGGGCCAACAGGCCGCTCAGGGGCAAGCGGCCGGTGCGGGTGTCGGACACGGGCGCGGCAGAGGTCTGGGACATGGTGCAAGCCTTGTGGGAAATTCGGACGGCCAGTCTGCAAGGGCAGGCATTACGGAAAAAGACGGGTAGTATTCCACTCACCCAGGACATTGGTGTCCGCAATCAGGAGTGGCGCATGGACAGCCTCAGCGGCTTCGTGGTGTTCAACCGGGTGGCCGAGACCCGCAGTTTCGTCGCTGCCAGCCAATCGCTGGGCATCAGCGCCTCGGCGGTGGGCAAACGCGTGGCGCGCCTGGAGAGCCGCCTGGGGGTGCGCCTGTTCCACCGCAGTACCCGGAGCATCACCCTGACTGCCGAGGGCCTGCTGTTTCTCGAGCGCAGCCGGCGCATCCTGGCGGAAATCGAGGCCACCGAGCAGGAATTGTCCCAGGCCAGCGAAACACCACGCGGGCGTCTGCGCATCAGCCTGCCTCAGGTGACCGGCCTGGTGATGCCAGCACTGGCCGATTTCATGGCGCTATACCCACAGGTCGAACTGGACCTGGAGTTCACCGACCGCATGGTCGACATCGTCGGCGAAGGATTCGATGTGGTGATGCGCGGGGGGCAGCCGCAGGACTCGCGGCTCAATGCCAAGTTCCTCGGCCATTTCCAGCATTGCCTGGTGGCATCGCCCGCCTACCTGGACGAACGCGGCACGCCGCTGCACCCACGTGATCTTGCCGCGCACACTTGCCTGCACTACCGCTTTCCGAGCAACGGCAAGCTGGAAACCTGGCCATTGCGCCAGGACCACCCCGAGCAGTCCCACGACATCCCCATCTCGATGGTCTGCAACCATGTCGAGACGCGTATCTGCTTCGCCATCAACAACCGCGGCATCACCTGCCTGCCGGACTTCGCCGTGCGCCGCGAACTGGCTGCGGGCACCCTGGTCAGCGTGCTCGACGACTTCATCGAGCGGCGCGGCAGCTTCTACCTGCTGTGGCCATCCGGCCGCCAGGTACCGCCGAAGTTGAGGGTGTTCATCGACTTCATGCTCGAGCGGGTATTCGCCGAGTACGGGGTCAGTCGTAGAGGTAGTTGATGTCCTTGTAGGCCAGCGGTGGGACCTTGCTGACCAGGTAATCGCGCAGCTTGAGCATCTGCCGTGCCTTGGGGCTGGACTTGAGCCAGGTCATGTAATAGCCGTCACCGGTCGCCACCGCGTGCTTGAACGGCGTGACCAGGCTGCCTGCCGCCAGGTCGGCACTGGCCAGCGCCAGGTCGACTACCGAGATGCCCAGGCCCTGCTGCGCCGCCGAGATGCCCTGGTCGAGGGTATCGAACACCTGGCCTTTGTCGATGCTGATGTCCAGCGCGTCCATCCGCGCCAGCCAACGCCGCCAGTCACGCCGATCCGGTGAGGGATGGAGGAATTCACACTGGCGCAGGTCGGACAGTTCCGGCTGGGCCTGGGCCAGGTAGCCCGGATGGCACACCGGGATCAGCCATTCGTCGAACAGCTTGAAGCCCTCGACATCGGCGGAAAACGGCCCGTTGCCCAGCAGGATCGCGCAGTCGTAAGGCTCGGAGTAGAAGTCCACGGTGTCGATGTCCATCCACACGCTGGACAGTTGCACGCTGCAGTTGTCGTCGAGCTTCTTGAAGCCGTCCAGGGCCCGCAGCAGCCAGCGCACGGTCAAGGTCGAGGGCGCTTTCAGGCGCAGGCCATAGCGGTCCTGGCGCAGCAGCGCGCAGGCGTTCTCGATGATCTTGAAGCCGACCTTGAGCTCCTGGGCCAGCAACCGGCCGTGCTCGGTCAGGCGCAGCTTGGGGCCACGCCGCTCGAACAGGTCGCAACCGAACATCGACTCCAGTGTCTTGATGTGATGGCTCACCGCACCCTGGGTCAGTGCGAGTTCCTCGGCCGCACGGGTGAACGAGCCGTAGCGTGACGCCACCTCGAAGGCCCGAAGGGCATGCAAAGCCTGAATCCGTTCCGACATGACGCCCTCGAAGCATGAGTAAGACTAATAGTAGGTCATAGTTCCACGCGTTTTACAACCTGGGAGGGGTTCCAGAAAATGCAGGTAAATAACAAAGATAAACAACCATCTTGCCTGCATATGACTGGATCACCCACTTAACAAAACGCCTGGGGAAATCATGTTTACGGGTTATGGAAATTGCTATCGCCTGGACGCGCTAGAGCTCACTTCTGAACATGTCCGGAACACCCAACACTGGACCTACAAGACCATAGAACATTTTCGCGGCATCCTCGCCAATCCCGACTTCCCGTGCCTGTTCGGGCGCAAGGCAGTCGCCGGGCAGAGCTGCCACATCCTCTTCGCCCGCGCCGACCATCTGGCCGACGACATCGCCCGGGGCCTGGCCGACTACGTGCGCACCGTCACCCCGATTCCGCTCAAGCAGCGCATCGGCAGCCCGCTGGTGGTGTTTCTCGAAACCGCCGGCGACAGCACCCTGGCGCAGCAGCAGTCACTGGCCTGGAAGGTCCTGCGAGGCGTGCACGCGCGCGACCCGCAACCCTGGCCGCAGGCCATGCCCACCGACCCCGACGACAGCGACTGGTCGTTCTGCTATGCCGGTATGCCGCTGTTCATCAACATGAATTTCCCCGGCCACCAGCAGATGAAAAGCCGCAACCTGGGCCCGCACATCACCTTCGTCATCAACCCGCGGGAGAACTTCGACGAAGTCGCCGATACCGCCACCGAGAGCGGCAAGCGTATCCGTGCACGCATCCGCGACCGGGTTCGCCACTACAACGACGGCGTGGTGCCCGACACCCTGGGTGCCTTCGGCGACGCCGACAACTACGAATGGAAGCAGTACCAGCTGCAGGAACAGGGGTCGCTCAACCCCTCGCGCTGCCCCTTCCACGCCCATGCGACAACCGATACCGTGATCGAGAACTGACCGTGAATACCGCACTGACCGCCACCTACGCCCTCACCGTGCTGCTGCTGATCGCCACCCCCGGCCCGGTCGTGGCACTGATCGTCAACACCGCCGCCGCCTCTGGCTCGCGCAAGGCCATGTTCACCGCTGTCGGCACCAACTGGGCCTCGCTGGTGCTGATCGGTGCCGCGGCCTGGATCATCATGACCAGCGCCGCCATCGACAGCGCCTGGCTCAGCGGCATGAGCCTGCTGGGTTGCCTGTTCATCGGCTACATCGCCGTCGGCACCCTGAAGGAAGCCTTGCAGCCGCCAGCGGCCGACGCGCCGGATGCGCCCCCCCGCCCGGCACGTGCCGGCGGCGGCCTGTGGCAAGGCTTCATGGTGGGTATCTCCAACCCCAAGGACATCATCTTCTTCATCGCCTTCTTCCCGCAGTTCATCCAGATCACCGAATCGTTCGGCAAGAGCATGGTGGTGCTGTCGCTGCTGTGGGTGGCCATCGATTTTGCCGTGCTCAGCCTGTACATCTTCGCCATCGGCAAGATCGCCTCGCAACGCAGCAACCGCCTCATCTCCCTGGCCTCGGGGGTCGCGCTGTTGCTGATCGCCGTGGGCGGGCTGGCTTACAACCTCACCGCGCTGGCGGGCTGACGGCCTTGCGCCCGCGCCACGCCCGCCACGACGGAGCCCCATGCGACTGACCGACACAACCCCGCACGCCCCAGGCACCGCGTCGCCCCTGCAACAGGATTACCAGCGCTTCCTGATGCTCGGCCGACGCCGCGCGCCCCATACCTTGCATGTACACGAGAGCGGTTACCGCTCCGCCACCATCAACACCGATGCCCTTGGCCTGCGCTACAGCCACTGCGCTGGCAAGCGCTTCTCGGCCGCCGAGCGTGGCGGCGCGCCACGGGTCAACCTGCTGGTCGGCGGCTCCACCGCCCTGGGCATCGGGGCCAGCGGTGACCAGCACACGGTGGCCTCGCACCTGTCGATGCTGACCGGCGAGGTGTGGCTGAGCCTTGCCGGCTGCGGGCTCAACGCCAGCCAGGAACTGCTGCTTTTCCTCAGTCACCAGCATCGCTTCGGCCAGGTCGGCCACGTGGTCGTGCTCAGCGGCCTGAACAGCCTCGCCCACGAAGCGCTGGGCGAGGTGCTGGACAGCGCTCACGAGCCGCTGCAGACAGCGGCCTACCAGCACTTGCTCAACAGCTTCAGCGAAGGTGCAGGGTCAGTCGAGGGGCAGCAACACAAACCGCTCTGGCGTCGCCTGCTGCAAACCCTGGCACCTCGCCGCGCACCGCCCCAGGTGCAATGGTCGCTGTCGGCGCCCAACAAGCGCCTGGCCCGTGCCGCAGACAGCATCGGCCGTACTCTGCTGCAATGGGACCGCCTGCTGGCCGGCAGTCATGCCAGCCTGACCTTCATCCTGCAACCACTGCTGCCGTGGTGCCGCGATACCCTGCCGGCGGGCGAGCAGGCCGCGCTCGAAGCCCTGGAGCGCCAGCCGGCCAACTTCGACCGGCTGCTCGACGGCGTCTTCGACAGCCAACTGCATGCGGACTTCTTCCGCCGCATCAAGCAACAGGCCGACCCGGTGGCCTGTTACGACATGAACAGCATGCTCAGCAGCTCGCCTGTGTTCGGCGCCGACCTGTTCGTCGACCGCCTGCACCTGAACGACCTGGGCAACAACGCATTGGCCAAGGTCATCACCGCCAAGCTCGGCCTGGCCCATGAAAAACACGCCCAACGCAGGGTGACGCCGATCAAGCTCGTCTGAACAATGTTGCATAAGCCTTTCAGCCAGCCCCCGCGCATGGCTAGAATACGCCGTCGTCCTGTTTTGCCTGAGGCCCACGGGTATCTGCCATGAACATCGAAGCCGTCCATCCGCAGCTAGCTGCCTGCCGTGACATCGGGTCGCACGGGGCTCGCCTGTGAGCCGCGTCAGCCTGATGCCTTCGCTCCTGGTGGCCCTGGCGCCGTTCAGCGCCCATGCGCTGGAGGTGCATATCGACCCCCATGCCGACCTGCTCTACCGCCAGGCCCTGCCGCTGCTCGAACAGGCCGATGCCCAGGACGATGCGCCGAGCCCCCTGCGTGCCGTCGTCGACGCCGACCCGGAGCTCACCCGCCAAGGCCAGGCCATGGCGCGCACCCTGCCCACCGCCGTGGCGCTGCTGAAAAAGTCGGTGGCCCTCGGGCACCCCGTGGCGCAGTATCGCTTGGCGCTGTACTACATGACCTACCTGCCGGCTGCGCAGATTCCCGACGCCGCCTGTCCGCTGCTCGAGTCGAGCCTCAAACAGGGCTTCGCGCCACCCGCCACCGCCATCGCCACTTGGTGCCCGCCCTACAATGCCAGCCTGGCCTACCGCAGCGACCTCGAGTCGGTGCCGAGCATGGCCACGTTATATGCGCCCTATTACCCGCAACCGGCCGCGCGCCTGGCGTGCAGCCGCAGCCAGCCGCAAGGCCTGGAGATGCAGTGGGGGCGCCAGCGCGACTATCAGGCCGAGGTCTATCGCCTGCTCGGCGATCTCGACCCGGCGCAGCGCCAGGCCCTGCTGCAAAAGGCCGTGGACATCAATGGCTGCGCAGCGGCCCAGCAGCGGCTCACCAGCTATCGCTGAACCGGTCTGCCCGTGGCCCTGAGCAAGATCGTTCAAGCCACCTGTTACGCGCTCTGGCATGCTGGCAGTCCGAACCCCGAGTACCTCATCGTCGCCACCATGCCCAGTCATTCACCCATCGCCCGCCATGCCTTCCTGCGTGGCGCCATCGCCATCCTGCCACTCTCGCTCGCCGTCGCGCCCTGGGGCCTGCTGGCCGGTTCCATGGCCATCGAGGCCAACCTCAGCGCCTGGGAAGGCCAGGGTCTGTCGGCCATCGTCTTCGCCGGTGCCGCGCAACTGGTGGCCATCGGCATGCTCAAGGGCGGGGCGAACCTGCTGTCGATCCTGCTCACCACCCTGCTGCTGACCTCCCAGCACTTGCTGTATGGCCTGTCCATGCGCCCGGTGCTGTCCAACCAGCCACTGCGCTGGCGCTTGGGGCTGGGCTTCTTGCTGACGGACGAGTTCTTCGCCCTGACCAGCCAGCACGACCGCCAGCAGTTCAACCGCTGGTACGCCCTTGGCGTGGGCCTGACCTTCTACGTGGCCTGGAACCTGTTCACCTTCGCCGGCATCGTGCTCGGCCAGAGCATTCCTCACCTGGACCAACTGGGCCTGGATTTTTCCATCGTCGCCACCTTCGTGGCGCTGATCGCTCCGCTGGTACGTAACCTGGCTACCGTGGTGTGCGTGGCGGTTTCGCTGTTCTGCTCGGTGCTGTTCAGCTACTGGCAGTGGGAAACCGCCCTGGTCGCCGCAGGCCTGCTGGGCATGGCCGCCGGCTTTGTCTGCCAGAAGTTTTCCGGAGCTCGCCAATGACCTGGCTGCTGATCTTCGCCATGGGCGCGGTGGTGTTCCTCAACCGCTATGCCTTCCTCGAACCGCGCCTGCCGCTGCGCCTGAGCTCCAATGCGCGGCAGTTCCTGGGGTTTGCCGTGCCCGGCATGCTCACGGCGATCTGCGGCCCAATCATCTTCCTACCCGGCCACCAGTTGGACGTGAGCCTGCTCAACCCCTATCTGCTGGGGGCGGTGGCAGCGGTGGCACTGGTGTTGTTGACCCGCAGCGTGTTGCTGAGCATGCTGGTGAGCATGTTGATCTTCTTCCTGCTGCGCAGCTGGCTGGCATGACCCACTCCCTGCGCGAACAGACCCACCTCTGGCAAGCGCCCGCCCTGGGTGACGTGGAGATGTTGCATGCGCGCTATTACCAGCAGCGCTTCGCCCCGCATGTGCACGAAGGCTATGTGTTCACCGTGATCGAATCCGGCGCCCAGCGTTTCTGGCACCGCGGCAGTGAACACCTGGCCCCGGAAGGCAGCATGGTGCTGATCAACCCCGATGAACTGCATACTGGCGCCACGGCCCACGAAGCCGGTTGGCGCTACCGCGGCTTCTACCCCGAACAGGCCAGGGTCAGCGGCGTGCTCGACGAGCTGGAACTGGGCCGCGGCATGCCCCACTTCAAAGCCAGCGTTATCCACGATCCGGCGCTGGCCACCGCCTTCAGCCGCCTGCACAGGTTGTCGGAGTCGGCCGCCAGTGCCCTGGAACAACAAACGGCCTGGCGCCAGGCGGTACTGGCCCTGGTACAGCGCCATGGGCATTGCGCCGAACCCGCCGCCCCCGGTAACGAGCCCTTGGCGGTCGCCCGCGCCCGTGAACTGCTGGAAAGCCAGCTCGCCGACCCTCCGTCGCTGGAGGCATTGGCGGCAGCGGTCAACCTGTCGCCCTTCCACTTCGCCCGGGTGTTCCGCCAGGCCACTGGCCTGCCACCGCATGCCTGGCTGAAACAGCGACGCCTGGCGCGGGCAAGGGATTTTCTGAAAAGCGGATTGGCGGCCTCTGATGTAGCGTTCGCCTTGGGATTTGCCGACCAGAGTCATTTGAACCGGCAGTTCAAGCAAGCCTACGGGGTGACTCCGGGGGTATATCGACAGGCTTGCGTTCAATCAGCCAGACACCCAGTTGTTTAAAAGTTCAGATTCCTGACAATGGGTGGCTGACCGCCAATTAACGATTGTCAGCATCATCGTCACGCCCTCTCATGTTCCAGGCCATTGGCGCGACAAACAACATTAGCGTCATCCAGATGAAGGTTGCCGACCCCGCAAATACAAAAACCAGACTCGCAATTAGTCCAGAAGCAGCATCACCAAGAACAGCTGTAAAATAGTAAACCGAAAAATTCCTACCCACCTCATGATCGCTCGATAAACACTGTATATTGGTGACTATCGCGATATCGATAAATGCTCCGACAAAGCCAACCATGAACAGGGTCATCAGAAAGAGCCAACTGCTAAATTTCAGCGCCACCGCTGCAGCAAAAAACAGGGCACCATAGATAACCCAATAACGCAGCACCAGTCGCACGGTCGTCTTATTATTGAAGCGTGTATAGAGCACGCCGCCCAGTACAGTGCCGGCTGCAAGTAGCGCGAACACGTAACCAACTACCTCTTCCGAGGCGAAATGATCCAGTACTGTGGCCGGAAGGATGAAGCGGATCACAGAGGTGGCGAACGTCGCACAGAGGGTGGTGCAGCTAATAACTGCGAACAATGGCGCATTGCTAGCTTTGAGCTGGCTTAAGCTTTGCACAGTGCCCCGAAACAAAGCTGGCCCGTCGAATTCCTGGCGGAGACCTTGCCGGGGTGCCTCTAGGGTAGCGATGGAGATGCCCGACGCTACCAGGCAAATTGCGAAAAACAGGAACGTCGCTTCACGGGACAACAGCAACACGCATGCTGCGAACACCAGCGGTCCAACAATCGAAGCCGCATCCTCGATGACCTGGATACCGCTGTTGGCCGAGGCCAGCCGATTTTTTTCGATAAGATCAGGGAAGTATGCACGAAAGGTGGGTACATAAAGACATTCAAGAGCGGTCATGACCATCGCGAGGCTTACCATCATAGGCAATGCCAGCGTATATACGGCGGATAGGGTGAAAAAAGCAAAGGCCACAACACTTTTAGAAATCTCGACGCTGACTAAGGTTTTTCTTTTGTCGACATTATCCGCCAGCCATCCGCCAAGGGGCGAAAACACTACAGTTGGCAAATAGCGAAAAAAATACGCCATGCCAATCAACAGCATATCCGCATTAGTCACGGAAACAATCGCCACAGCGAATGCGGCTTCGAATGCAAATTCTCCGCATTTGGAAAAACAGTACCCCGACGCTAGAACTCGCGTCCCGCGATTAAGAATCAGCGCCTGCATGTCGATTATTTCCTCAGCCTGCGGTATAGGTCAGATTTTGCATCGCTTAGGCACAATCAACCTACAACCCACCCACAACCAAGCGCAACTCCAAAGTTGTAACGCAACCACTACCAATAGTAGGAAGCGACATAGAGAAAAAACGATAATTCCTACTTAAAGGGCGTGTGCTTTATGGTAGAGAACAATTACCTGCTCGCAGAATAGAGCGGCTCAGACAGACCGTGTGAAGGCCGAGCCACAAGCGGGGCGTAATATAAATCCACCAGAACCGAATGATTTTGTTTGATATTTTTAACAAGTAACAATTTACTACAGCTTTATAAGCCGGCCTTTGCTGTTGCTCACATGCGCCCTCTGGAAAGCCCAGGTGCCCTGCAACCCCTCTGCTACAATGAGAAAGCTAAACGGAGGATCCCATCATGTCCGAAAGAGAGCTCACCACCCTGATATCGCTGATGAACCAGCGCCAGGCCTGCCTGAGCAGTGCCTGCGAGGAGATCGCCGACTGGATCGACCGCCAGGGCGATGTGCCCGCTGCAGGCAAGATCCGCGCTAGCCTCAAGGCGTTGGAGGCCGATGAGGCCCAGGTTCGTAAGACCCTGACCTCGCTGACGCTGGAGAGGCCGCTGCCACGCTTCCGTAGCTGAAGCGCGCAGCGCAAGGAAGAAGGGCCGCGGATGCGGCCCTTTCGTCTGTCAGTGGTTCATGTGCATGTGGTCATGCCCACCGCCAGCCTCGGCGTTGAGAGGGCGGACTTCTGCCTGCACTTCCACGGTTTCCTTGGCGCCCTTGGCATCTTCGATGGTCAGGGTCAGCGGCACCTTCTCGCCTTCCTTCACTTGCTGGACCAGGCCCATCAGCATCACGTGATAGCCATTGGGGTCCAGGCTCACCGGCTTGCCGGCCGGCAGCTCCACGGCCTTGACTTCCTTCATGCCCATCACGTCGCCGTTCATGGTCATCTCGTGCACTTGCACGGTCTTGGCCACGGGCGAGGCAACGCCTACCAGCTTGCTGTCGCTGCTGGCGGTCAGGGTCATGAAGGCACCGGTGGACGGCTGGTGCGGCACGCTGGCGCGTACCCAGGCTTCGCTCACGGTGGTCTGGGCCAAGGCAGGCAGGGCCATGCCCAGCAAGGCGATGGCGGCCAGGCCGCGCTTGATCGGTTGCAGTGAAACAGCCATTAGCAAATCTCCATCAGGGTGACCAGGTCTTCGGCGCATTCCTTGGCGTTCAGGGAATGACCCAGGCTCAGACGCAAGGTGCCACGTGTATCGTAGACGTAGCTGGTGGACGAGTGAGAGATGGTGTAGGTATCACCCGCCGGCACTTTCTCGTAGAACACCTTGAACTCCTTGGCCACCTCGGCGATTTGTTCCGGGGTGCCGGTCAGCGCGGTGAACGACGGGTCGAAGGCCTTCAGATAGGCGTCGAGCACTTCGGGGGTGTCGCGCTCCGGGTCCAGGGTGATGAACACCACCTGGAACAGGTCGCGGTCGCGTCCCCTGAGCAGGTTCTTGATCTGCACCGCACGTGCCAGCGTGGTCGGGCAAACCGCCGGGCACTGGGTGAAACCGAAGAAGATCATCGGCATGGAGCCGTAGAAGCTCGACAGGGTGCGCTCGTTGCCCTGGGTATCCTTGAGGCGGAACTTGCGTCCGAGGATCTCGTTGCTCATGTTCTTGCCGTACTTGAACTCGAGCCCACGCGCCGGGCTGCAGCCCGCCAGCAAGCCAAGCCCGAGAACGCCCATCCCGGCAACGACTGAGCGCCGGGTAAACAGATCATTCATGGAACCATCCTTTACAGGGAAGGTGCCGGCCCTCGGGACGGGCCGGCCGAAAAACCGGGGCATTCTGGCATGACACCCCCAGTGCGGCCACCCGACCTTGGGGCAGATGGCCTGCAGCCCTTTGTTTACGGGCTGCGGCTTGTTGTCGCAGGGGTTGAATCCGTAACACTTTGTTGCTAGGGGCGGGAATCTTGCTCGGTTTCTATAAACCACCGCGGCGCCTGCTTCGCGGGTAAACCCGCTCCTACACAGCGTGCCGCGTTACTTAGTAGTAGGCGTTTTCCTTCTGGGTGTGGTCGGTGACGTCGCGCACGCCCTTGAGTTCAGGGATACGCTCGAGCAGGGTGCGCTCAATGCCGTCCTTGAGCGTCACGTCGGCCTGGCCGCAACCCTGGCAACCGCCACCGAACTGCAGCACAGCGATACCATCGTCGACCACGTCGACCAGGCTCACCTGGCCACCATGGCTGGCCAGGCCCGGGTTGATCTCGGTCTGCAGGTAGTAGTTGATGCGCTCGTTGATCGGGCTGTCTTCGTTGACCATCGGCACCTTGGCGTTCGGCGCCTTGATGGTCAGTTGGCCGCCCATGCGGTCGGTGGCGTAGTCGACCAGCGCGTCCTCGAGGAACGGCTCGCTGACCGCGTCGATATAGGCGGTGAAGCTTTTCAAGCCCACGGCGGTGTCGTCGGGCTTCTCTTCGCCAGGCTTGCAATAGGCGATGCACGTCTCGGCGTACTGGGTGCCCGGCTGGGTGATGAAGACACGAATGCCAATGCCGGGCGTGTTCTGCTTGGAGAGCAGATCGGCCAGGTAGTCATGGGCGGCGTCGGTAATGGTTATAGCGCTCATGTAGGTTCCTCACAGACTTGCGCCAAGTGTACGCCAACACGGCCTTCTAACAAAGTCCTAGTATTTGACTCGGGAAAGCGCATATTCCTCGCCCTGCCCCCGTGTCTGCGCCAACCAGGCCTGCATGCGCCGGTAAAGGCCGCGTTCCAGCCACTGGTAGCTGAACCAGGACATTAGTCCAATGGACGGCACGCACAAGGCAAACACCAGGTATGGGTTCAGGCCCAGGCGCTGGCTGGCGAACCAGCCGGCGTAGAGCACCAGCACGTGAATCAGGTACACCGAGTACGAGCAGTCGCCCAAGGCCTTGAGCACCCGATTACCCCTGAACCACGGCTCCAAGGAAAGAAATGCCAGCACGATCAAGGCGCTAGGCAAGCCCCAGTGCAGAAGGCGCTGGGAGGCATCCAGGTGGTAGATGGCGTAGCCCGCCGCCAGCAGGGTGAGCAACGGCAACACCCGCCCCTCGCGCACCAGCCCGCGGCGGTACAGCACGCCCAGGCCGATACCCAACAGGAACTCGTAGATGATGCCGTTGTTGTAGAAGTGGCTGAGCACGCCCAGGCGCCCCAGTACCTCGCTGGCCAGCAGCAGCGCCGTGCTCACCAGCAGCAGGTGGTGGCGCTGACGCACCAGGAACGCGAGGCCGAACAACAGGTAGAAGAACATTTCGAAGTTCAACGTCCAGCCGACGTTGAGCGTGGGATACATGCCATAGCCGCCAGGGTTCTCTGCCGGAATGAAAAACAACGACATGAGCAGGTGCTGGGCGTTGAACACCTGGTGCGGCATCCAGCGACTGAAGGCCAGGATCAACAGGGCCATGACCAGGGTGTAGAACCAGTAGGCAGGAACGATGCGCAGGGCGCGGTTGAGCAGGAACTGACGGGGTTCGATGTCCTTGTCGCGGGTCGACAGGTAGATAACCAGCCCGCTGATGACGAAGAAGATATCGACGCCTACGGCGCCTCGGTCACTGAACAATTGGCCGATGGGGCCGGTGGCATGGAAGTCGAAAAATATCTGCATGAAGTGGTGGCAGACCACCACCCAGGCGGCGAACGCCCGCAGTGCCTGAAGCGAATACAGCATGGAATACCTGCGATTGCCGGTGCATTGAGGCCCGGGTCGAGTGCCGAGGCGAGCGCTGCGCGCTCGTTCGCGGGTAAACCCGCTCCTACAGGTACAGCGCGGACCTGTAGGAGCGGGTTTACCCGCGAAGGGCTGCAATGCAGCCCCCAGCAATCGACCAGGACCACCCACCAGTTCCGACCGTAAGGTATCCGGAAAGGTCAGCCCACCCGATCAGAGGTTCTCGTAGCGGTTCATGTCCAGCACCCCCGCCTCCACCGGCTGGGTCTCCTTGATGTAGCTGTTCAGGTCATGGAAGTAGTGCCAGAACTGCGGATGGCTGCGGCGGATCCCCCAGCGCATGACCACACGCTCGAAACGATCGGCATCGTCACCGGCGTACTCCAGGTCTTCGACGAACTCTGGCACATCGGCGGTGGGCACGTTGAAGATGAAGTTCGGATAGCTGCTGAGCACGCCCGGATACAGGGTCAGGGTATCGAGCCCCGGCTGGTAGCGGTGCGCCTCACCGAGCAGGAAGGCGACGTTGCTGTGCGCACGGTTGCGCAGCAGGCTGTAGACCTGGCGCTGGCCGCCCTGCCCTTCGATGCGCAGCATGGTCGCCTCGGGCAGTTGGTCGATCACCTTCAGCCCGGCTGCCGGCCGCGACACCAACCGGCTCAGCGACTGCTCGGCATTTCGGAACTCCTCGCTCAAGCCCGGCCGCGAGCAATAGGCGTCCTTGCAGCGGTTGATCGGGTCGGGCGAGGCGTTGATGCTGGTGGTGCGTTGCAGCAGCTTGAGACCGAAGTCGCGTTTGGGGTGCGCCTTGTCCAGCTTCAGGCCGCTTGGCGTGTCGCTGTCGATGTCCTCGTAATCGAGCCACATCTTCACCTTGCCGCCATTCTGGTACCAGTCGCTGAGGATCGCGCCACGCTTGTCCGCTGGCATCAGACGCAGGAAGTTGACTTCGGCGCCGTTGCGGATCAGGTCGAAGTACAGGCGCGTCTGCAACTGGTGCGAGACGTTGCCATAGACGTCGAAGTTGACCGCCAGCTGGTAGTAGGTGCGCTCGAGCAATGGGTAGTCGAACAGCCACATGGTCAGCGGCACGTCACCGATCAGGCCCTTGGTCACGGAGGCGCTGTCGAAGTGGCGGAAGATGGTCAGCAGCGCGTTGTCGTTGCCGGCCCACAGGGTCGACCAACCCGGTGCCGGCATCTCGGCATAGGCTTCGCGGCGCAACTTCTCGTACTCGTTGCGCTTGTCGCGATAGGCATGCCACAAGCTCAGCACGCTGCCCACGTCGTCGATCTGCCCCGGCATGGCCAGCAGTGGCGTGGCTTCGCCGCGGTACTTGGCATCGGTGACGTAGCGGTCGAAGGCCGGCTCCTGGAACAGCGCCCAGAAGTTGTCGCGGATCACGTCGGTGGCGATCTGCCCGCGGCACACCGGGCCGCGAATGAAGGTGCGCACGAAGTACTCGGCGTTATCGAGCATGAACTGGTAGCGCGCCACCGCCGGGATCGCCTCGAAGGTCTCGAACGGGTTGGCCCGGTGCCGCGGCCCGTAGCCCGGCAGCGCGGTGGCGTGCCAGTCGCCGGCGTAGAACAGCTGCTTGACCCGCTTGAGCTTCTGCGGGCCCATCGGGTAAGTGATGTGGGTCTTGTGCACGATCACGCCCTGTACCGGCACCAGGCGGTAATAGAAGTCGGTACCGGGCGGGTCGTTGGGGCGGCGCGTGGCGATGATGTCGACCGGCTTGCCGCTCGGCGTGCGCGAACGCACCCACTGGAAGAAGTGGCCCTGCTCGCCGCCGACGAAATAGATATGCGCCAGGAACAGGTGCTCGTACAGCCAGCGGCCAACCAGGGCTTCGGTCGAGCCCGGGCGGTTGAGCAACTCTTCCCATTCGCCGATCTGCCTTGCCTCTGCCGCGCTCGGCTGGATCGGCTGGTACTCGACCGGCGCGCCTGCCGCCAGCCAGCGTTGCATGGTCTGGTACTCCTTGTCGGTCAGGCCGGTGACCGCCAGCGGCATGCCTTCCTTGGGATGGGCGCCGGCATAGGCGTCGAACTCATGGGGCATGGGGCACATATTGTTGCGCTGCAGGCCCAGGACGATGTCGTCGGGCAGCTTGGCGTTGGGCGTGATCGGCGTCTTGTGCCCCAGTTCGAGCATGCGCGCCATCAGCGCGGCCTGGCTGCCCTGATTGTCGAGCACCGAATAGAAGCCCTTGGCGCGCCATTGCTCTTCGGTCTGGGCGTCGTAGAACAGGCGCGTGGTGGCCACGGCCTTGCTCCGGTCGCCCTGGTACACCGGCACCTTGCTGGCACCGCGCACGGCCCCTTCGGGGCTCTCCAGCTTGAGCTGGCAGGCGGCGTCATTGCAGGCATGGCAGGCGACGCATTTCTCGGTGAAGATCGGTTGGATGTCGCGGGTGTAGGAAATTGCCGGGCTCGACTGGGGCGTTTGTGCGCCAACCATGCCGCTCATGAACAGCGCGCATGCGCCCGCCCAGGCAAGAAAACAACGTTGCAACATGTGCCGAAAGTCCTGGTTCTTGAAAGCCATCACGGTTTGCCTGATCGTCCTTGGATGCGTAGGTGCCAACATGAGCATAATTCATGGAAATGGCCGATGCGCCTAAAATCCGCGCAGCTTTGCTATGATTCCGCACCTTCTGATATTTGCCCGACCAGGTAGTTCTCATGTCCGACCGCAGCGCTCGTCTCCAAGCACTCCAGAACGCACTCAAGGAGCGCATCCTGATCCTCGACGGCGGCATGGGTACTATGATCCAAAGCTACCGGCTCGAGGAACACGACTATCGTGGCACGCGCTTTGCCGATTGGCCAAGCGATGTCAAGGGCAACAACGATTTGCTGCTGCTGAGCCGCCCCGATGTCATCGCGGCCATCGAAAAGGCCTACCTGGACGCTGGCGCCGATATTCTCGAGACCAACACCTTCAACGCCACGCAGATTTCCCAAGCCGACTACGGCATGGAATCGCTAGTCTACGAGCTAAACGTCGAGGGTGCGCGCATCGCCCGCCAGGTGGCCGACGCCAAGACCCTGGAAACCCCGGACAAGCCGCGCTTCGTCGCCGGCGTGCTCGGCCCGACCAGCCGCACCTGCTCGATCTCCCCTGACGTCAACGACCCCGGCTACCGTAACGTCACCTTCGACGAACTGGTCGAGAACTACATCGAGGCCACCCGCGGCCTGATCGAGGGTGGCGCCGACCTGCTGCTGATCGAGACCATCTTCGACACCCTCAACGCCAAGGCAGCGATCTTCGCCGTGCAGCAGGTGTTCGAGGACGACGGCATCGAACTGCCGATCATGATCTCCGGCACCATCACCGATGCCTCCGGCCGCACCCTGTCCGGGCAGACCACCGAAGCGTTCTGGAACTCGGTGCGCCATGCCAAGCCGATTTCCGTGGGGCTGAACTGCGCGCTCGGCGCCAAGGACCTGCGCCCGTACCTGGAAGAGCTGGCGACCAAAGCCGATACCCACGTCTCGGCCCACCCCAACGCCGGCCTGCCGAACGCCTTCGGCGAATACGACGAGACCCCAGCGGAAATGGCCGCGGTGGTCGAGGAATTCGCCGCCAGCGGCTTCCTCAACATCATCGGCGGTTGCTGCGGCACCACCCCCGGCCACATCCAGGCCATCGCCGAGGCGGTCGCCAAGTACCCCCCGCGCGAAATCCCGGAAATCGCCAAGGCCTGCCGCCTGTCGGGCCTGGAACCGTTCACCATCGATCGCCAGTCGCTGTTCGTCAACGTCGGCGAGCGCACCAACATCACCGGTTCCGCCAAGTTCGCCCGGCTGATCCGTGAAGAGAACTACACCGAAGCCCTGGAGGTCGCCCTGCAGCAGGTCGAGGCCGGCGCCCAGGTGATCGACATCAACATGGACGAAGGGATGCTCGACTCCCAGGCCGCCATGGTCCGTTTCCTCAACCTGATCGCTGGCGAACCAGACATCTCTCGCGTGCCGATCATGATCGACTCGTCGAAGTGGGAAGTGATCGAAGCGGGCCTCAAGTGCATCCAGGGCAAGGGCATCGTCAACTCGATCTCCATGAAGGAAGGCGTGGAGCAGTTCAAGCACCACGCCCGCCTGTGCAAGCGTTACGGCGCCGCCGTGGTGGTGATGGCCTTCGACGAGGTCGGCCAGGCCGACACCGCCGCGCGCAAGAAGGAAATCTGCCAACGCAGCTACGACATCCTGGTCAATGAAGTGGGCTTCCCGCCGGAAGACATCATCTTCGACCCGAACATCTTCGCCGTCGCCACCGGCATCGAGGAGCACAACAACTACGCCGTCGATTTCATCGAGGCCTGTGCCTACATCCGCGATCACCTGCCCCATGCGCTGAGCTCGGGTGGTGTGTCCAACGTGTCGTTCTCGTTCCGCGGCAACAACCCGGTGCGCGAGGCGATCCACTCGGTGTTCCTCTACCACGCCATCCAGAACGGCCTGACCATGGGTATCGTCAACGCCGGCCAGCTGGAGATCTACGACGAGATCCCCGCAGCCCTGCGTGAGAAGGTCGAGGACGTGGTGCTCAACCGCACCCCGCACGGTACCGACGCCCTGCTGGCGATCGCCGACGACTACAAGGGCGGCGGCGCCACCAAGGAAGTCGAAAACGAAGAGTGGCGCTCGCTGCCGGTGGAAAAACGCCTGGAGCATGCGCTGGTCAAGGGCATCACCGCGTTCATCGTCGAAGACACCGAAGAATGCCGCCAGCAGTGCGCGCGCCCCATCGAGGTCATCGAAGGCCCGCTGATGAACGGCATGAACGTGGTCGGCGACCTGTTCGGCGCCGGCAAGATGTTCCTGCCCCAGGTGGTCAAGTCGGCCCGCGTGATGAAGCAGGCCGTGGCCCACCTGATTCCGTTCATCGAGGCCGAGAAAGGCGACAAACCCGAAGCCAAGGGCAAGATTCTCATGGCCACGGTCAAGGGCGACGTGCACGACATCGGCAAGAACATCGTCGGCGTGGTGCTCGGCTGCAATGGCTACGACATCGTGGACCTCGGCGTCATGGTGCCGGCGGAGAAGATCCTGCAGACCGCCCGCGACGAAAAATGCGACATCATCGGCCTGTCCGGCCTGATCACCCCGTCGCTCGACGAGATGGTCCACGTCGCCCGGGAAATGCAGCGCCAGGGCTTCGAGCTGCCGCTGATGATCGGCGGCGCCACCACCTCCAAGGCGCATACGGCGGTGAAGATCGAGCCCAAGTACAACAACGATGCGGTCATCTACGTCACCGACGCCTCGCGTGCGGTCGGCGTGGCCACCCAGCTGCTGTCCAAGGAACTGAAACCGGGCTTCGTCGAGAAGACCCGCCAGGAGTATGTCGAAGTCCGCGAGCGCACCGCCAACCGCAGCGCCCGCACCGAGCGCCTGAGCTACGACAAGGCCATCGCGGCCAAGCCACAATACGACTGGGCCGCCTACCAGCCCGCGGTGCCCTCCTTCACCGGGGTCAAGGTGCTGCAAGACATCGACCTGCGCACCCTGGCCGAGTACATCGACTGGACACCGTTCTTCATCTCCTGGGACCTGGCCGGCAAGTTCCCGCGCATCCTCACCGACGAAGTGGTCGGCGAAGCGGCCACGGCCCTGTACAAGGATGCCCGCGAGATGCTCGACAAGCTGATCGACGAGAAGCTGATCAGCGCCCGCGCCGTGTTCGGCTTCTGGCCAGCCAACCAGGTCGCCGACGACGACATCGAGGTCTATGGCGACGACGGCCAGCCGCTGGCTACCCTGCACCACCTGCGCCAGCAGACCATCAAGCCCGACGGCAAGCCGAACCTGTCGCTGGCCGACTTCGTCGCACCGAAGGCAAGCGGCGTCACCGACTACGTGGGTGGCTTCATCACCACCGCCGGCATCGGTGCCGAGGAAGTGGCCAAGGCCTACCAGGACAAGGGCGACGACTACAGCTCGATCATGGTCAAGGCCCTGGCCGACCGCCTGGCCGAGGCCTGCGCCGAGTGGCTGCACGAGCAGGTGCGCAAGGAGCACTGGGGCTATGCCCGCGACGAGCACCTGGACAACGAAGCGCTGATCAAGGAGCAGTACAGCGGCATCCGCCCTGCCCCAGGCTACCCGGCCTGCCCGGACCACACCGAGAAGGCCACGCTGTTCCGCCTGCTCGACGGCAGCGCCATCGGCGAAACCGGGCCGAGCGGCGTGTTCCTTACCGAGCACTTCGCGATGTTCCCGGCGGCGGCGGTCAGCGGCTGGTACTTCGCTCATCCGCAGGCGCAGTACTTTGCCGTTGGCAAGGTCGACAAGGACCAGATCGAGCGCTACAGCGCACGTAAAGGCCAGGAAGTGAGCGTCAGCGAGCGCTGGTTGGCGCCTAACCTGGGTTACGACAGCTGATACCGGTGTGGCTGTTTCGCGGGTAAACCCGCTCCTACAGGCGGTGCGGCCCTGTAGGAGCGGGTTTACCCGCGAAGAGGCCGGCACAGCCAACCACCGAACGATCGCCTAGACTGTCCCTGACCGCCTCTGAACCCCCTCAGGAGCCCCCATGGACGACCAAGGCCAGGACAAACCGCCAACCCTCTGGCAGATGTTGCACAGCATCCTCGCCGCCGCCTTTGGCGTGCAGAGCGGCAAGAATCGCGCGCGCGACTTCACCCATGGCAAGGCGAGCCACTTCATCGTGCTCGGCACCCTGTTCACCCTGGTGTTCATCCTGGTGCTGATCGGGCTGGTGCAACTGGCCCTGCACCTGACCGCCCGCTAGGCGACGACGACCCTCGCCAGCAAGCCAGCCTCATTGCGGAAGAAGGCTTGCCGGCGATGAGGCCGGTACAGGTACTTCACGGTCTTGAGGATAAGGCTACTGGTGGCTGACCCAGTAAACGGCAGTGACCACCACCAGCACGATCAGGCACAGGATCGCCCAGGCATCGACGCTGCTATCAGCTTTGCGGACCTTGGTTGAGTTGCCCATTGCATTGCCTCTTGTAGTGTTATGGGGAATGCACTTCACACCACAGTTAAGACGAGCAATGCCCTTCTCTCAAGCAGGGTCTTTGCAGCGCATCACCGGCTACAAATGGCAGTTAGTCTCACTTAGTTCGTTTGGTTCTTTTCATATGCAAAAACATCACTTTAGCGCATAAACACAACCTGCTATCGTTCGCCGGCTCCGAACCGGAGTGCGCGGCCGTGCGCGCGAATAGCTGCATGCAGCCTGAGACAGGACTTTTATGTACGTATACGACGAGTACGATCAGCGGATCATCGAGGACCGCGTCAAGCAGTTCCGTGATCAGACCCGCCGCTACCTGGCCGGTGAGCTGAGCGAAGAAGAATTCCGCCCTCTGCGCCTGCAGAACGGCCTCTACATCCAACGTTTCGCCCCGATGCTGCGCGTCGCCGTGCCGTATGGCCAGCTGAACGCGCGCCAGGTTCGCACACTGGCCAAGATCGCCCGCGACTACGACAAGGGCTATGCCCACATCTCCACCCGCCAGAACGTGCAGTACAACTGGCCGGCGCTGGAAGATATCCCGGAGATCCTCGCCGAACTGGCCACCGTGCAGATGCACGCGATCCAGACCAGCGGCAACTGCCTGCGCAACACCACCACCGACCAGTTCGCTGGCGTTGCTGCAGACGAGATCATCGACCCGCGCCCATGGTGCGAGATCGTTCGCCAGTGGACCACCTTCCACCCGGAATTCGCCTACCTGCCGCGCAAGTTCAAGATTGCGATCAACGGCTCGAAGGAAGACCGCGCCGCCATCGAAGTGCACGACATCGGCCTGGAGCCGGTGCGCAACGCTGCCGGCGAGCTGGGCTTCCGCGTGCTGGTCGGCGGTGGTCTGGGCCGTACCCCGGTGGTCGGTTCGTTCATCAACGAGTTCCTGCCCTGGCAGGACCTGATCAGCTACCTCGACGCCATCCTGCGCGTGTACAACCGTTACGGTCGTCGTGACAACAAGTACAAGGCGCGGATCAAGATCCTGGTCAAGGCACTGACCCCTGAAGTGTTCGCCGAAAAGGTCGAGGCCGAAATGGTCCACCTGCGTGGCGGCAACACCACCCTGACCGAAGACGAAGTACAGCGCGTCTCGCGCCACTTCGTCGACCCGGACTACCTGGCCCTCGACAACGTCGACTACGCCGCCCAGGACGCAGAAAACCCAGGCTTCGCCCGCTGGCGCTCGCGCAACACCCGTGCCCACAAGCGCCCGGGCTACGTCGCCGTGACCCTGTCGCTGAAGCCGACCGGCGTCGCCCCAGGCGACCTGACCGACAAGCAGCTGGACGCCGTGGCCGACCTCGCCGAGCGCTACAGCTTCGGCTTCCTGCGCACCTCGCACGAGCAGAACATCATCCTCGCCGACGTCGAGCAGCGCCAGCTGCACGCCCTGTGGCTGGAACTGCGCGAAGGCGGTTTCGCCACGCCGAACATCGGCCTGCTGACCGATATCATCTGCTGCCCGGGCGGTGACTACTGCTCGCTGGCCAACGCCAAGTCGATCCCGATCGCCGAATCCATCCAGCGCCGTTTCGACGATCTGGACTACCTGTTCGACATCGGCGAGATCGACCTGAACATCTCCGGTTGCATGAACGCCTGTGGCCACCACCACGTCGGCCACATCGGCATCCTCGGGGTGGACAAGAAGGGCGAGGAGTTCTACCAGGTCTCCCTGGGTGGCAACGCCGCGCGCGACGCGAGCCTGGGCAAGATTCTCGGCCCATCGTTCGCCCAGGAGCAAATGGCCGACGTGATCGAGAAGCTGATCAACGTGTACGTCGAACAACGTACCGAAGAAGAACGCTTCATCGACACCTACCAGCGTATCGGCATCGACCCCTTCAAGGAGCGCGTCTATGCAGCGAATCATTAAGAACAACCAGATCGTCGACGAAACCTGGCACCTGCTGCCCAAGGAAACCTCGTTCGACGAGCTGACCAACTGCGACGACTACATCGTGCCGCTGCAGATGTGGCGCGACCACGCCCACGTGCTCAAGGCCCGCGACGGCGGCCTGGGCGTGTGGCTGGACAGCGACGAGCAAGCCGAGGAAATCGGTGACGACGTCGAGCACTTCCAGGTCATCGCACTGAACTTCCCGGCCTTCACCGACGGGCGCAACTACTCCAACGCGCGCCTGCTGCGTGACCGCTACAAGTTCAAGGGTGAGCTGCGTGCCATCGGCGACGTACTGCGCGACCAGCTGTTCTACCTGGCCCGTTGCGGTTTCGATGCCTTCGCCATCCGTGCCGACAAGGACCCGGAAGACGCGCTGCAAGGCCTGAAGGACTTCTCGGTGACCTACCAGGCCGCCACCGACGAGCCGCTGCCGCTGTTCCGCCGCCGCTGATCGTCGAAGCTATAGCAACGGCCCGCCACTTGGCGGGCCGTTGCGTTTCTTGCCTCCTGGTCAAATGACCTTCGCTCTGCCCCGTCTTAATCAATCCCGCCGAAACCCGCACACTCTCCTGCACTCGAACACCAACCGGCCTGGAGCGTCTAGGCTCTACCGGTCCCTCCCCTATGAGCAGGAGCAACGCCATGAGCATCCCTTCCTTCGGCCTCGGTACCTTCCGTCTCTCCGGCCAAGCCGTGATCGACTCGGTCAAGACCGCCCTGGAGCTGGGCTATCGCGTCATCGACACCGCGCAGATCTACAAGAACGAAGCCGACGTCGGCCAGGCCATCGCCGAGAGCGGCGTGCCGCACAGCGAGCTGTTCATCACGACCAAGATCTGGGTCGACAACTACGCCGCCGACAAGCTGTTGCCAAGCCTGCGTGAAAGCCTGGAGAAACTGCGTACCGACCACGTCGACCTGCTGCTGATCCACTGGCCCGCGCCAGGCAACGGCGTCGAGCTGCGCGAATACATGAGCGCATTGGCCGAAGCCAAGAAGCTGGGCCTGACCCGCCAGATCGGCGTGTCGAACTTCAATATCGAGTTGACCCGGCAAGCCATCGAGGTGGTGGGCAAAGGCGAGATCGCCACCAACCAGATCGAGCTCAGCCCGTACCTGCAGAACACCAAGCTGGCGGCGTTCCTCAAGGAACAAGGCATCACCGTCACCTCGTACATGACCCTGGCCTATGGCAAGGTGCTCAAGGACCCGGTGCTGGCCGACATCGCCGCCAAGCACAAGGCCACCGTCGCCCAGGTGGCTCTGGCCTGGGCACTGCAACTGGGCTACGCGGTGATTCCGTCGTCCACCAAGCGCGAGAACCTGGCCAGCAACCTGCTCGCCCAGCAACTGAAACTGGACGCCGAGGACATGGCGCGCATCGCCAAGCTCGAACGCAATGGCCGCGAAGTCAGCCCAGCCAGCCTGGCGCCCGAGTGGGACTGACCGCTAGAAGCGCAACCCGACGTTGACCATCCCGGCCGCCGCGCCAAGGATCACGAACTCGGCGCCCACTGGCCCCCAGTGGGCGCCGAGCGAAGGAATGATCACCGGGGCGACGCCCAGGTGGTTGAGCGGGATCTTGTCCTGGTACTCGCCCTTGTAGCCCTCGATCAAGCCAGCGCTGAGCTTCACGTACACCGGATAGCGGTCGTGTTCCCAGATCTTGCCGAGGTAGGCATAGTACGAGCGTTGGTAGAACGAGTTCTTGAAGGTCGCGGCGCCCCAGAGCACCCCGTCGGTGTACACCCGTTCGACGCCGACCAGCTCCTGATGGTTGTTGTGGTCAGGGTCATGGGTCCAGTGCTTGGTCCAGACGCTGGTCTGGATGTACCAGTAGTCACCTTCACGTTCGCTATCGTTGGCGGTTGCGGCCAGACTTACCGCGAGCAGGCCAATGCCTGCAGCTGACGCCCAGTTCATGCGCAAGGTCTCGTGGGGAAGGTGTTGAGACACTAGCCGGCGCCGGGGTAAAACGCCACCTGCTTGGAGCGTCACTTAACAGGGAGATACAAGATCGATGCGGCGGCTGATGGTTTGCTTGGTGTTCCTGGTGCTGGCATTGTTGCTGGTGGCCCTGTTCGGCTTTCGCATTACCGCGATCGCCGACTTTCGCCTCGAGCCGTGGCACACCTACGTGCCCGACGAGCTGGATGCCGACGCCATCGATCACAGTGATTGGGCCGGCTACGTGACGGCCGAGGCACGCCTGTTCAAGGCGTTGGAAAAGGAGATGCGCGAACACCCGCCAAGCGAGCGAACCACGGCCTTCAATCGCTTCGATGCCAGCAGCCGGGTCTACCCAGGCAACCTCACCCACGACTGGAACCGCTCCTACATCACCGAACCCAGCCAGGCGGCCAAGGGCGCGGTGGTACTGCTGCACGGCCTGACCGACTCGCCTTACAGCCTGCGTCACCTGGCCAGCCACTTCCAGGCCAAAGGCTACGTGGTGGTCGCCATACGCCTGCCCGGCCATGGTACGGTGCCCGCCGGCCTGACCGATGCCCACTGGGAAGACTGGATGGCCGCCACCCGGTTGGCGGTACGCGAGGCTACCCGTCGTGCGCCAGGCCAGCCGCTGTATCTGGTCGGCTTCTCGAATGGCGGTGCGCTGGCGGTCAAGTACGCCCTGGACGCACTGGCCACGCCCGACCTGGCCCGGCCCCAGCACCTGGTGCTGATTTCGCCGATGATCGGCGTCAGCCGCTTCGCCCGTTTCGCCGGCATCGCCGGCCTGCCAGCGCTGTTCCCGGCGTTCGCCAACGCGGCCTGGCTGAGCGTGCTGCCCGAGTTCAACCCCTTCAAGTACAACTCGTTCCCGGTGAATGCGGCGCGCCAGTCGTACGAGCTGACCGAAGCGGTGCGCCAGCAACTGCTGGAAGCTTCCAGGGATCCGCAGGGCTTACAGGCGCTGGCCCCGATCGTCACCTACCAGTCACTGGTCGACGGTACGGTAAGCACTGCGGCGATCCAGACCGACCTCTACGACCGCTTGCCGGCCAACGGCAGCGAACTGGTGATCTTCGACACCAATGCCTCGCTCGGCATCGACGAAATGCTGCGCCCGGCAGTGGCGACCCTGCGTGAGCGCCTATTCGCCGCCCCAGCCCGCGACTATGCCCGCACCCTGCTGGCCACCCGCGGGCCCGGCGATGCCCGGCTCAAGTCGCTGCGCTATGCCGCAGGCTCGACCGAGGCCGAAGAACAACTGCTCGATGCCAGCTACCCCAGCGGACTGTTCTCGCTGTCGCATGTCGCGTTGCCCTTCCCGCTCGATGATGCACTCTATGGCCAACAGCCCAGCCCAGCGGAAAACTACGGCGTCAACCTGGGCACCCTGAGCATGCGCGGCGAACGCGGCGCGCTGATCCTCGATGCCGGCAGTTTTTCCCGCGCGACCTCCAACCCATTCTTCGAGCTGATGCTGGACAACCTCGACCACGCCGCGCAGGTGCGCTGAACCTGGCTGTTCCGCCCGGCGCAATTATGATGTGCAGCCCGCGGATATTCTCCACGCTCGGCGGGCGGACTACGCTTTGTATCCATCCCCAAGCCCGAGGAAGCCGCGATGTCCCGTCCACCCCTGCCACCCTTTACCCGCGAAAGCGCCATCGAAAAGGTCCGCCTGGCCGAAGATGGCTGGAACGGCCGTGACCCGGCCAAAGTCGCGCTGGCCTACACCGTCGATACCGTGTGGCGCAACCGCGTGGAGTTTTCCCGTGGTCGTGACCAGGTTCAGGCGTTCCTGACCCGCAAGTGGAACCACGAACTGGAATACCGCCTGATCAAGGAACTGTGGGCCTTCACCGGCAACCGCATCGCCGTGCGCTATGCCTACGAGTACCACGACGACAGCGGCCAATGGTTCCGCGCCTATGGCAACGAGAACTGGGAATTCGCCGAGGACGGCCTGATGCAGTACCGCCACTCGAGCATCAACGAACACCCCATCAGCGAGGCCGAGCGCAAGTTCCACTGGCCCCTGGGCCGCCGTCCGGACGACCATCCAGGGCTCAGCGAGCTAGACTTGTAAGGGTTGCTGATCCTGGTCGGCAGAGCCCTGCCGGCCTGGCCCACTCACTGCGCCGAGCGTGGCTCGAACACGGTCACCGCCCGTGCATCCACCGGTTTGGGCAGCAGCCCCTCGCGGTAGAAAGCATCGGCAATACGCTGCTGCTCACCCAGGTTTTCCAGCTTCACCGGCTGCACGTCGTAGCTGCGCCGGGCGTTGGCCTGCTGCACCGTGGCGCTATCCAGGTTGCCCCACAGCGGCCCCAGGACCCGGGCTGCTGCGCCAGGATTGGCCTTGGTCCACACGCCTATTTCACGCAACGCCTGGTAGACCTGTTCGAGTACCTCTGGGTGTGCCTTGGCGTAGTCGCTACCGGCCAGGTAGTAGCGCTGGTAGCTCGCCAGACCGGTGCCATCGGACAGAATACGGGCATTCTGCTGGCGCTGGGCACTGGCTACGTAGGGGTCCCAGGTAACCCAGGCATCGACCTTGTGGTTCTCGAAGGCGGCACGCCCGTCGGCCGGAATCAGGTACGCCGGCGTGATGTCCTTGAAGCTCAGGCCGGCCTTGGCCAGCGCCTGGATCAGTAGGTAGTGGCTGCCAGCCGCCTTGGTCACCGCGATGCGCTTGCCCTTCAGGTCGGCCAATGTCTTGAGCGATGAATCGGCGGGCACCAGGATCGCCTGGGCCGACGGCGAAGGCGCTTCACGGGCGAAGTAGGTCAGTTTGGCACCGGCCGCCTGGGTGAACACCGGCACGGTATCGGCGACGTCCGCGGACAGGTCGACATTGCCCAGGTTCAGCGCTTCCAACAGCGGCAGGCCGCTGGGGAACTCGTGCCAGGTGACGCGAATGCCTTGTGCCTGCAGGCGTTGCTCCAGGGTGCCGCGTGCCTTGAGCAGGGTCAGCAGGGTGGAAGACTTCTGGTAGCCGATACGCAAGGTCTGTTCGGCGTTGGCCAGTGACGGCAGCAAGGCTCCGGCCAGCAGGCCCAGGGTGAGGTAACGCAGGCGCTTGAGGTTGAGCATGGGCATCATCCCGAATCAGTGTTGGGCCGCAACGGTGTCGTTCGCAGGCACGGCGAAACCCCTGGCGAAGGTCGGCGCCACGTCCAGGGGTTGGTTCATCAGGCCGTGGGCGTGATAGAAATCGGCGGTTTCCTGTTGCTCGCCGACGGTCTTGTCATCGATGGCCTGCCAATGCAGCTGGCGGCGTTCGAATTGCAGGCGCGCAGCCTCCTGCGGGAAGCCGATGATCGCGGCCAGGGTTCGCGAATAGCTGTCCAGGTGCTGGTAGGCCCAGACCTGGGCCGTTGCCAGGCGTGCCAGGTAGTCCTGCAGCGCCGCGCGCCGCGCCGGATCGTCCAGGGCCTTGTCGGTCGCAGCGAGGAAGCTGTTGCCGCTGGACAACCCGCGGCCGCTGACCAGCACCCGGCCCTGCCCGCTCAGTTCGGCCAACGCGGTGTAGGGTTCCCAGGTCGCCCAGGCATCGACCGAGCCATTGGCCAGGGCGATCTTGGCATCGACCGGGCCGAGGAAGCGGAACTCCACGTCCTTCTCGCTGAGGCCCACCTGGTCCAGCGCCTTGAGCGCGATGTGATGGCCGATGGAACCACGCCCGGTGGCAATGCGTTTGCCCTTGAGGTCGACAGCGCTTTTCAGGCCTGAATCGGGGCGCACCAGTACCGCGGTGCCGTAGGGGTCGGCCTTGTCCACGGCGATGGCCTTGACCGGAGCGCCGGAGGCCAGCACGAACAGCAGCGGTGCATCGCCGATGATGCCAGCATCGATGGCGCCGGCATTGAGCGCCTCGGCCAAGGGTGCCGCAGCCGGGAACTCGGCCCAGTGGATGTCGTATGGCAGGTCGCGCAGCGCATCGGCGGCTTCCAACTGGGCGCGCATGTTGCCCTTCTGGTCACCGATACGCAGGGTCAGGCGTTCGTCGGCGATCCCTTGGACCGCGAGTAGCGAGGCAACGAGAAAAACTGAAAGACGGGCACGCACGGACATCCTGTACTCCTGGAAAGAATGCTGAACAGGAGGTCACTGTAGCGATTGCTTTTAGATAAATGAAATTGATTTTAGAGCTAAGCTAATATGCGAATGTGTTTTAAATTGCTTTTTATCAGTAGTGGCCTCTTCGCGGGTAAACCCCTCCTACAGGCGCGCTGTGACCCTGTAGCGGGTTTACCCGCGAAGAAGGCAACGCGATCTTGCAGGATCAACTCTCACACGCAACGCGATGCGGTCAGGATTCCAGCACAACCTGGTCCACCAACGCCGCCGCATGCGCCAACGGTGCCGGGTCGATCCAGCTATCGAAATCGAAATCCCGTACAAGGAACCCTTCGGCCAGCAGAAACGCTTTCTGCCGCCGCAACCCCTCGACGTACACCGCCGACAACTGCGGCTCGAACGACAGATGCAATCGCGGCCCGAACGCCAGGCGCACATCCTCGGCCGCCACGCCCGTTTCCGCAGCAACCACCGCAACGACTGGGTCTGGGTTCTGCACCGCCCATTGCGCCGTCTTCAGTAGCACTGCCAGGTAACGCGCCACCCGTTCGGGAGCGTGCGCCAGAGTCTGCCGGTCGACAGTGACCGGGCGCGGCGACCCGGCGCTCAGGCGCAGCATCGGGTCGGCCTGCTCGTTGAGGTCGATGATCGGTCGCAGACCCTGGGTTAAGGCTTTGGCCACCGCAGCGCCCTTGATGAAGATCGCGTCCACCACGCCGGCTTGCAGCGCCTGAATCGGCAAGGCGTGATGATCTTGCCCGGCCGCGCCAGCTTCCTTGAGCTCCCACTCCGGTGCTTCGATGTCGACGAAGTGCACCGAATCGCGCGGCACCTCGCCGATTTCCAGCGCACTCAACAGCCCCCGAAGGGCCTCGGCGCGCCCCACATCGACCAGATCGCCCGCCGCCTTGCGCACCAACCCCAGGCGGCGCCCGCGCAAATCGGCCGCGCTACGAATATCGGCATCGTCGCGAACCAGCACCAGTTGCCTTTCATCGACCCAGGTGATCCCCACTACCGCCGTATCCTGGCCATTGGCACGTGCCCAGATCGGCGGCACGTTGCCACCCTCACGGAAGCTACCAGGCAGGCTATGGCGAAAATGCGACTCCCGCACTGCTCGGTCCTGGGAGGCGCGAATGGAGTCGAGAATGATGCCTTGTGCCGCAAAGGCGTTCTGCAGCCAACGCTTGTGCTGGGCGATGCCGGACGTGGTGGGAACCGGGCAGCGGGTGTACCACAGGGTATCAACCGCTACCTGAGATTCAGGCGAAACATGGCTCATGGCATCGTCCCTCAAACGCGCGACTGGCGCCCATGGAAAGGATGGCTCGGGTCGTTGTATCCCGGCGTCGACGAATGCCCGGTCACCACCAGGTCGTCGATGAACGCTTCGTCCTCGGCGGTGAACGCATAATTCAGTGCTGGGACATAGTCATCCCATTGCGCCTCGGTCCGCGGCCCGGCAATCGCCGAGGTGATCAGACGGTTGTTCAGCACCCAGGCCAGGGCGAACTGCCCCGGGGTGATGCCCCGGGCCTCGGCATGCGCACGCACGCGCTGGGCCAGGTCGAGCGACTCGGGACGCCATTCGGTCTGCGCCAGGCGCTTGTCGTTGCGCGCGGCGCGGGTGCCTTCGGCAGGCGGTTGGTCCGGCGCGTACTTGGCAGTGAGCACGCCTCGCGCCAAGGGGCTGTAGGACACTACGCCAATGCCGTAGTAGTCGGCGGCAGGCAGGTGCTCGTTCTCGATCTGGCGGTTGGCCAGGTTGTACAGCGGCTGGCTGGCGCTTGGCCGCTCGATGCCCAGCAGGTCGGCAGTACGGCTGAACTCGGCGAGCTTCCAGGCGCGGTGATTGGACAAGCCGTAGCTGCGAATCTTGCCCGCGCGGATCAGGTCGCCCAGCGCCCGAAGGGTTTCCTCCACCGGCGTGGCGTGATCCTCGCGATGCAGGTAGAGCAGGTCGATGTAGTCGGTGTTCAGGCGCTTGAGGCTGGCCTCGACCGACTGGATCACATTGTGCCGCGAGGCACCCTGGTCGTTAGGCCCCTGCCCGCCTGGGTTGGGGTTGACGAACTTGGTCGCCAGCACCCATTGGTTGCGGCGCGCGGCGATCAGGCGCCCTACCACTTCTTCAGAGGCGCCGCCGTTGTAACCGTTGGCGGTGTCGATGAAATTGACGCCCTGGGCGAAGGCCTTGTCGGCGATGCGTTGGGCGACGTCGTTCGGGGTCTGCCCGCCGAACATCATGGTACCCAGAGTGATCGGCGAGACCTTGATGCCATGGCGGCCCAGGTTGCGGTATTGCAGCGTGCTCATGTTTGCTCCTTGGTGGTTCAAGCGTCCAGGGTCAGCCTAGACAGCGAAACGGGACAACAGGACCGCCACCGGCAACGCGTGCCAGGCTGGGTCGATATGGGGGATGGATTCTTCTGTCGCGCTGGCCGTGCCGAAGCGTGGCACCGGCACTGCGCCGATCAGCGTGCGCGTATAGGCATGGGCGGCCTCTTGCCAGATGCTCTGACTGCCCTCCTCGACGATGCGCCCGTCGTGCATCACCAGCACCCGGTCGGCCATGTACTTGACCACCGCCAGGTCATGGGAAATGAACAGATACGACAGGTTGAACTGTTGTTTGAGCTCGGCCAGCAGGTTGAGGATCTGCGCGCGCACCGAGACATCGAGCGAGGATACCGCTTCGTCGAGGATCACCAGTTTTGGCCGCAGGATCAGCGCCCGGGCAATGCCGATACGCTGGCGCTGGCCGCCGGAGAACTCGTGCGGGTACCTCCAGGCAGCATCGGCTGGCAAGCCGACCCGCTGCAAAGTTTCGTGTATCCGCGCGCTACGCGCCTGCGCCGAGCGCTCGCCATGCTGGCGTAATACGCCATCGAGGATGCTGTACACGCTGTGACGCGGGTTGAGCGAGCCGTACGGATCCTGGAACACCATCTGTACCAGCGGCCGGTAGGCGCGCCATTGGCGATCGCTGAGGCCACTGACCCGCTGACCGTCGAGCAACACCTCGCCGCGACTGCTGGCGATCAGGCCGAGGATGGTCTTGCTCAAGGTGGACTTGCCGCAGCCGGACTCGCCGACCAGGCCCAGGGTCTCGCCAGGGCGGATGACGAACGACACATCGTTGACCGCCTTCACCTTGCCCTGGCGCTGCACATATTCGCTGACCAGCCCCCGTACCTCCAGCACCGGGTTACCTGGCGCCACAGGCGCCCCAGCACCGGGCTGGCGTGCCGGGTGGTGCAGCTCGAAGCGCGTGGCCTGGCCCTGCGCGCGGCTGACGCGGATCTCCGGCAGCCCCTGACGCAGGTAATGGCGATCGCCATCCAGGCGCAACGAGGCGCCCAGCAGTCCTTGGGTATAGGGATGCCGTGGTGCGGTGAAAATGCGCTCGGCGCTGTCGGTCTCGACGATTCGCCCATCGTGCATCACCGCCACCCGGTCGGCCCATTGCCCGACCACCCCGAGGTCGTGGGTGATCAGCAACAAGCCCATGGCGTATTCCTGGCTGAGTTCACGCAGCAACTGGAGGATGTGCGCCTGCACGGTCACGTCGAGCGCAGTGGTGGGCTCGTCGGCGATCAGTAGCGCCGGGTTGCACGCCAGTGCAATGGCGATCATCACCCGCTGCCGCTGGCCACCGGAGAGATTGTGCGGGTAGTCGTCCAGGCGCTGCTCGGCGTGTGGAATGCGCACCCGCTGCAGCAACTTCAGGGCTTCGTCGCGTGCGGCGCGCTGCCCCAGGCGGCGATGCCGACGCAACACCTCGACGATCTGCTGGCCGATGCTCAACACCGGATTGAGCGAGGTCATAGGATCCTGGAACACCATGGCGATGCGGTTGCCGCGCAGTTCGCGCAGCTGCTGGTCGCTGAGCGCGGCCAGGTCCTGGCCATCGAAGTCCACCCGACCTTCCAGCCGCGCCCGCCCACCCAACAGCCGCAGGATCGCCATGGCCGTAGTCGACTTGCCGCAACCGGACTCACCGACCAGAGCCAGTGTTTCTCCACGAGCCACGCTGAAACTCACGCCCTTGACCGCCGCATGCTGGCCATAGCGTACCCGCAGGTTGTCGACTCGCAGCAAAGGCTGGGCAAGGTCGTTCAAGGGCACCACGGCGTTCATGGACGGTCTCCCGCTCGATCCGCAATCACAGGCGCAGCCCGGCAGCCTTGAGCCGCGGCAGGATCTGCTGGCCGAAGTGGGCCAGGTCCTTGGCAAAGTCATGGAAGTTGAGTTGTACCCCGTCGATGCCCGCCGCCTTCAGCGCCGCCAGTTGTTCCACCACCTGGTCGGGCGTGCCGACGATCTCGATGTTACCGCCCAGGCCGAGGCCGGTGTTGCGTGCACCGCCGCGCTCGCGCCAGGCGTGGGCATCGCTGGCGTAGGCGGTGTGGGTGCCGAAGCTGCTGGTCACCTTGTTGCCGGTGATGCCCTCCAGATAGGCTCGGGTTTCGGCTTCGCTGTCGCGGCTGACCACGATCGGGTTGATGATCACCTTCACTTCGCGCCCGTACTCGGCGGCGCGGGCCTTGACCCGCGCCACGTGCGCCGGCAGGTCTTCGAGCACCTCGCGGATGCCCGAACCCGAGGAATTGGTGACGAACACCAGGTCCGAGTGCTGGGCGGCAAAGTCGATACCGGCACCCGAACCTGTGGCGGTGACCAGTACCGGCCGGCCATACAGCGGCTTGGGCGTGATATAGCCGTCCTTGATCTTCCAGCCGTGCCGACCTTCGTAGCTGAAGTTGTCCGGGTGGGTCCACAACGTATTGAGCACATCGAACAACTCACCGGCCAGTTCGTAGCGCTGGTCGTGTTCGATCTGCGGCTTGCCGAACATCTCGTGTTCGACCGGCCGGTGCCCGGTGACGATATTGATACCCCAGCGCCCCTTGGCGATATGGTCGAGCGTGGAACCGTACTTGGCCAGGTGCAGCGGGTGCAACGGGCCGTACAGCACGTGAATGGTCGAGATCAGCAGCATGCGCTGGGTGGCTGCGGCCATGGCACCGAGGGCGATGAACGAGTCCAGCGAGGCCTCGCCGTCATAGCCGCCCTTGGGCAGCCACTGGGTGCGGCTGAACGCCAGGTCGAAGCCCAGCGCCTCGGCCTGCTGGACGATGGCCAGGTTGTAGTCGAACGTCCAGGTGTTGGAGGTCGGGTAGTCGCTCAGGCGGATGTCCTGCATGTTGAGGAACAGTCCGAGCATCAGCGGCTGGCGCAGGGCCTGGCTGAGCGGGCTGTCCGGGTAGTCGCGCGGGGTGGGGAAGCGGTCGCGCGCGAATGCAGGTTGCGGTTGTGGCTGGGCCATAGGCGTTCGCCCTCCTTGCGGGGTTCGGGAAAGGTGCCGAGGCGCTGGACTCACCAGAAGTAGTCCAGCCGTGCGTAGTAGTAGCCACCGTCCACGCCGTAAGGCGAGTACCAGCTGTAGGCCGGGTTGTCGACCGGGAACAGGTAGTACAGCTTGGCTTGCGCAGACAGCTGCTCGGGCCGCTCGTTGAAGATGTTCAGGCCGCCCACCGAAACCTTGAGCTGGTCGCTGACGTTGTAGCCGACGTCCAGGTCGGTGATGAAGGCCGGCTTGATCTTCTCGTCGCGGTTGGCGTTGTACTGGCTCTTGCCGGTGACCGACGAGTAGCGGGTTTCCTTGAGGGTGACCTCGAAGTCGTCGATGAACCAGGTGTGCTGCAACGACGTCTTGTTCTTCGGGAAGGCGCTTTCCAGGTTGCCCTGCTTGTCGCGCCCCAGCACCTGCACGCCGGTGCCGGCGAGCGAATCGGGCTCCTTGATGTCGCGGATCTCATGCAACTGCTGGGTGCTGGTCAGGGTCCACTTGCCACGCCCCCAGGGGCCGTACTCGGCGCGGTAGTCGGCCACCAGGTCGATGCCACGAGTGCGGGTGTCAGCGAGGTTGCCGTAGTAGACCACGCTCTGGTTGGTGTCCAGGCCGGCAGCAGCGAGGATGGCGGCGATGTTCGGGTCGTTGAGGCCACTGAGCGAGCTGGTCTGGAGAATGCGGTCCTTGATGTCGATCTGGTAGAAGTCCACCGTCAGGTCGAGGTTGCTGGCAGGCGTGGCGACGAAGCCGACACTGTAGTTGCGCGACTTTTCCGGTTTGAGCTTCTTCGAGCCCAGTGCTGCGGCCGCCGCGGACCCTGGGGCGGCATAGTTTGTCACCTGCTGCTGCAACTCGCCGGTGATCGGGCTGGAGCCCCAGGCCGAGGTGCTCGAGGAGAAATGCTGCTGTTGCAGCGATGGTGCGCGGAAACCGTTGTTGATGGTGCCGCGCACGGCCAGGGTTGGAGTCAGCTGGTAGCGCGTAGACAGTTTGCCGCTGGCGGTATCGCCAACGTCGCTGTAGTGCTCGAAGCGCCCTGCCACGCTCACTTCCCAGGCGTCGGTGAACTTTTGTGTGAGGTCGACGTAGCCTGCGGTGTTGCTGCGATCCCAGCTACCTGCCGCTGCAGGACTGAAGCCGCCCCACCCGGCCGAGCCGGAGTTCGGTCGTTTGCCGGCATTCGCCGAGCCCTCGGGATAGATATAGCCACCGTCGGCATAGGAGGCGTATTCACCGGCACGGATCTGGTAGGTGTCGGTGCGGTATTCAAGGCCTGCGCCCACCTGCAGCGGCGCCTTGAACAGCCCGGTATCGAATGCGCGGTTGACGTCCAGGTTGTTGGTCCACTGGCTGAAGATCGCCTGGCCGTTGTCGAAGTCGGTGGGGCTGTCGGGGCCGAACGAGGCGTTGAGCGAGTCGTCGTTGTGCAGGTGCAGGTCGTTGCGACCCCAGCTGGTCGAGGCGTCCCAGTCCCAGCCGAGCAGGTCGTTGCCCTTGAGGCCGAACACGCCCTGGAAGTCGTCCTCCACCGAACGGAACTTGGGCTGGAAACCGTCGGGGTAGATGTCGGGGATGTTCTGCGCCGACACTGCCGTGCGGAAGGTGCCAAAGCCGGTGGAATCACGGTGGCTGAAGGTCGAGAACGAGTAGAAGTCCAGTGCCTCGTTCAGCGGGAGTTCCATGTTGTACGAGGCATTGTAGGTCTGCACCCGCGGCTGGCCCATGATCTGCCGGTAGCGGCTCTTGCCGTACTCGCGCGGGTCGTCGCCTGGGTAGATTCTGGTGCGATCAGGCACGGCACCGGCGACATTGCTGGTTTCCTGGATCTTGATATCGGCGCTGAGGTTGAAGAAGCCTTCGTTGGGCAATTCGAAGCCCTGGTTGATCGAAGTCTGCCCGGTGGCGCCGAAGTTGCCCTTGCTGCCCTCGCGCTGCCCATACTGCCCGTACACGGCGCTGGCCTGGCCGCCGCTGGCATTACGCTTGAGGATGATGTTGATGACACCGGCAATGGCGTCGGAACCGTACTGCGCCGCCGCGCCATCGCGAAGCACCTCGATGTGGTCCACCGCCGCCACTGGAATCAGGTCGAGGTCGACAGGCGACTGGCCGTTGGCCGTACTCGAGGCTTGATGGAAGATCTGTGCGGTGTTGTGTCGACGCTTGCCGTTGACCAGTACCAGCACGGCGTTGCCGCCCAGGCCGCGCAAGGTGGCTGACTTGACCGCGATCCCGGTGGCCCCGGTGAAACCTGCGTCATTGGTGTAGGAAGGTACCTGTGCAGCCAGCGCATCACGCAGGTTCTGCTTGCCGCTGCGGGCCAGGTCGTCGGCACTGATCACATCGATGGGAGCCAGGCTCTGTGCCACCGTGCGTTTTTCGACGCGGGTGCCGGTGACCACCACGGTCTCCAGGGCATCGTCTTGTACGGCGGCCAATGCGCCATGGCCATAAAGGGAAACGAGGCCGATCGACACCATCTTGCCGAGGTGCGAGCGGGAACTTGCGAACAACGCATTCATGCGACTACCTGCAAAACAAAAGATTGCTGGCGTGGTGGTCGTGCCTGGCCAAGAACAAATAAGTGTTATTTGGAGCGGTACCTGGTAATGGCGTACGCGGGTCGGACAGAGGCGTGATGAAAGTGCAACACCCCGTTTTGCAACAGCAACTAGAAAACCAGACCCTCCTGCAAGTGCGTCACGGTTTGATTGATATGGTAATCACCGACCACACGGGCTCTGTGCAGCAGTGGATTATGATTGAGCACAGTCCGAATGTTTCGCCAATGCCGGTCGAAGTTGTATTTGCGCGAAGTCGCCGAGCCGCCGCCTACTTCGTACAGCACTTCGGCGGCGCGCAGCGCCAACTTGGCGACGATGACTTGCATCTGTGCATTGGCCAGGGCGCCGTCAATCAGTATCTGCTCGAGTTGCGGGTCGCCGCCAAGCAGCGCCTGCGAACCCCGGTCGAGTTGCCGAGCGGTCTGGCCGATCAAGGCATCGGTGGCGTAGGCCGTAGCGGCGATCTCCCCCACCACCTGTTGTACGAACAGGTCGTCACGGGCTTCGTCCGCCGGGCTGTGCATCGCCGCTCGGGCATTGCGACGCACGTACTGCACCGCATCCTCACGAATGTTGCGCACCACCCCGGCCGCGCAGGCGGCCAGGTGCAACTGGCGCAGGGCAGAGCAATGGCGGCCGGCGGCCTTGTGATGAGCCCGTGGCTGGACTTCCTCGGGCCAGACCTGCACATCGACCAGCTCGATTCCGCCGCTGGCGGTGAGGCGCTGGCCCATGCCGTCCCAGTCGTCGAGGATGCGGATGCCGGGCCGGTCGGCAGGAACCAGCACCGACACCACCTGGCCCTGATCGTCGGTGGCCGAGAACACCAGGTAGTCGGCGTAGGCCGAACCGGTGGCGTACCACTTGCGACCATTGAGCCGGTAGCCTTCGCCCTGCCGGCTCAAGCGGGTACGGATGGTGCCCAGCGGCGCCCCGACCTCGGTGTGCGCACCAGCGAACAGCTTGCCGTCCAGCACCTTGCCCAGCAACGCATCCCGGGCCTCGCTGGCGGGTCCGTGAATCAGCCCCTCGACGAAGTTGAAGTGCGAGCGCAGGGCATGGGCAACGTTGGGATCACCCTGGGCCAGGCTGGCGATGCTCTCGATGTAGTCGGCCACCTGGCCGCCTGGCCCTCCCTGGGCCACCGGCACACGCAATGCGCCGATACCCGCCTGGCGGATTCGCTCGAATGCGGCAACCGGCAGTTCTCGCTCAAGGTCACGTCGACTGGCCTGCTCGGCGATCTCGCTGCGAATCACCTGGACCTCGGCGAGGATTCGCGCCAGGGCATCGACAGGTTCGACAGGTACTTCAGGTTTCGCCATCACTGCCACGTCCCACTCCAACTTAGAATTCCATTCAAGTGCTACCCGAACAACTAACCAGCGACTTGCAAGTTGCCATCGGGTTATTCCAGGCCGCCGACAGTACTGGCCCGCCGCGCGTCAGGTCAACCCGGCCAGCGCGCTCGACATAGACTGTTTTTATCTATCGTTAGAGAACCGTTCTTGAATAACCTTATGCATTTTTCGCGCATTGACAAAGCGTTTCAGCCACCGTGTAAATAGCCTCGCCTTTTCGGGAGGTCATTAATGAAATCAACTAAGGACGTTGGCCAGGCGCTGTGGCGTGCGCTGGTACATACCGTACCCACGGTAGTTGGAATATTGCTGATCAACTTCTTCTTGTTGCAATTGGCCCCGGGTGACGCCGCCGATGTCATGGCGGGCGAGTCGGGTTCCGCTACTGCTGAAAGCCTCGCGGCCCTGCGCAGCCAGTTCGGCCTGGACCAACCATGGTGGGTGCAGTTGTGGGCCTACCTCAACCACCTGCTGCACCTGGACCTCGGCTACTCGCCACGTTATGGCGCAGCGGTGCAGACGCTGATCGGGCAACGCCTGGGCACCACCCTGGCATTGATGGGATTGGCGATGGCGCTGGCCTTGCTGTTGGGCATCACCCTCGGCGTGGTCATGGCCAGCTTCCAGGGACGCTGGCTCGATCGCCTGTTGTCGGCCGCATCGCAGCTGTTCTATTCACTCCCGGGCTTCTGGGTCGGGCTGATGTTGATCGTGGTGTTCTCGGTCAAGCTGGGCTGGTTGCCCACGGGCGGCGCCGGCACCATCGGCAGCGACCTGCGGGGGCTCGACGCGCTGCTGGACACGCTACGCTACCTGACGCTCCCAGCCTGCTCGCTGGCGCTCATCTACATGGCGATCTATGCGCGCCTGACCCGCGCCTCGATGATCGACGTGGCCCGCCAGGACTTCGTCCGCACCGCGACCGCCAAGGGCCTGGCACCGCTGACCGTGACCCTGCGCCATGTGTTGCGCAACGCCCTGCTGCCGATCACCACCATGGCCGGCCTGCACCTGGGTGGCATGCTCGGCGGCGCGGTGGTGATCGAAACCGTGTTCAGCCTGCCTGGCCTCGGCCGGCTGGCCTACGACGCGGTGATGGCCCGCGACTACAACGTACTGCTTGGCATCCTGCTGATTTCCTCATTGCTGGTGATCGCCACCAACCTGCTGGTGGACGTGTTGCAAGCCTGGCTCGACCCCCGCATCCGGAACCGTACATGACCGTATCGCGCCGTATCGCCTTGCCGGCGCCCTTGCGCGCCCCACTGACCCTGTTCGCCCTGGCCGTTCTGCTGACCGTGCTCGCCTGCGCCGTACTCGCACCCTGGCTGTTCCCTGGCGACCCACTGGACATGCAGGCCGAGGCATTCCTCTGGCCAGGGCAGGACTGGCACTACCCACTGGGCACCGACATGCTCGGGCGCGATGTATTGGCTGGCCTGGTGCACGGTGCGCGGATCTCGTTGCAGGTCGGTGCCCTGGCGACGCTGGCCGGGGTCCTGTCCGGCGTGCTGCTCGGCGCCTTGGCAGGCTATTTCGGTGGGCGCCTGGACTACGCCGTGCAGCGCCTGGTGGAGATCTTCCAGACCATGCCCAGCTTCGTGTTGCTGGTCGCTCTGGTAGCCATCGCGCAGCCGTCGCTGCCCACCGTGGTGTTCGCCATTGCCCTGATCTCCTGGCCGACGGTGGCCCGCCTGGTGCGCGCCGAGGTACGCTCGCTGCGCCACCGCGAATATGTCCTGGCCGCGCGCAGCGTAGGCTATGGGCACTGGCGGATCATCCTGCGCGAGATCCTGCCCAACGTCCTGCCAACCCTGGTGGTGACCACCTCGATCATGATCGCCTCGGCCATCCTCATGGAGTCGGCGCTGTCGTTCATGGGCCTGGGCGACCCCAACCACGTGAGCTGGGGCAGCATGATCGGCAATGGCCGCGAGCAGATCCGTACCGCCTGGTACCTGACGGCCATTCCAGGCCTGGCGATCTTCCTCACCGTGCTCGCCTTCAACCTGCTGAGCGACGCCCTGACCGATGCCTTCACCCCCAACCGCGCCGACGCCTGACGGCCACACCCTCCCCCGACTACGGACCTTGCCCATGAGCCTGACCCGACGCCAACTCCTGGCCTATGGCGGTGCATCCGCCGCCTTCCTGCAGCTATCGCCGCGCCTGTCGTTCGCCGAAGATGGGCCGGTGGCTGGCGGCACCCTCAACCTCCACGTGGCCATCGAGCCGCCGATCCTGGTCAACCTGACCCATACCGCTGGCCCCACGGTATACATCGCCGGCAAGGTCACCGAGGGCCTGCTGACCTATGACGACGATCTCAACCCCAAGCCATTGCTGGCCACCGCCTGGGATATCAGCGCCGATGGCCTGCGCTACACCTTTTCCCTGCGCCAGGGCGTGAAGTGGCACGACGGTCAGGACTTCAGCGCCGATGACGTGGTGTTCTCGCTGCAGACGCTGAAGGCCGCCAACCCGCGAGGGCGTGCGACCTTCGCCAACGTTACCGAGATCAAGGCGCTGGACCCTCACCGGGTCGAACTGACGCTGAGCAAGCCGGCACCGTACCTGATCACCGCCCTGGCGGCGTGCGAGTCGCCGATCGTGGCCCGTCACGTGTACGGCCAGGCCAAGCCCCAGACCCATCCGAACGCCACGGCGCCCATCGGCACCGGGCCGTTCGTGTTCCGCGAATGGGTGCGTGGCAGCCATGTGATCCTCGAGCGCAACCCGCATTACTGGGATGCGCCGCGGCCCTACCTGGACCGTATCGTGGTACGTTTCATTGGCGACTCGGCGGCCACGGTGGCGGCACTGGAGGCCGGAGAGCTGCATTTTTCCACCGGCGGCGTGCCGCTGACGGATGTCGCGCGTTTGCAGGGCAACCCACGCCTGACCATCGAGGACCGCCGCGAGCCGTACATCAACGGCATCATGCGTATCGAGTTCAACCTCGAGCATCCGGACCTGCAGAAGCTGCCAGTACGCCAGGCCATCGCCCATGCGATCAACAACGATTTCATCCGCAAGACCATCTGCCTGGGCTACGGCAAGCCGCTGCCTGGGCCGATCAGCCCGGACATGACGCGGTTCTTCGATCCCGAGCTGCCGCGCTATGCCTATGACACGGCCCTGGCCAACCAGCTGCTGGAGGACGCGGGCTATGCCAAGGGCGCCGACGGCGTGCGCCTGCGCCTGACCCTCGACCCACTGCCGGCCGGCGAGGTGTACCGGCGCACCGGCGACTACCTGAAGCAGGCACTTGCGCGGGTGGGAATCCAGGTCAACCTGCGCAGCCAGGATTTCGCCACCTATGTGAAGCGGGTGTACACCGACCGGGCGTTCGACTTCACCCTCAACGGCATGAGCAACCTGTTCGACCCGACGGTGGGGGTACAGCGGCTGTACTGGTCGAAGAACTTCCAGCCGGGCGTGCCGTTTTCCAATGGGGCGCGTTACAACAACCCGAAGGTCGATGCGTTGCTCGAGGCTGCGGCAACCGAGACCGACGAGAAAAAACGCTTTGCGCTGTTCTCCGAATTCCAGCGCCAGGTGGTGGCCGACCTGCCGGATCTTGGGGTGGTCACCCAGGTCAACCCGGTGGTCTACGACAAGCGCGCGCGGCAGCTGTTCAGCGGTGGCGAAGGCCTCGGCGGCAGCCTGGCCCACGCCTGGCTCGCCAGCTAGGCTCGCACCAGGCACCGCGCTGCCTGCTTCGCGGGTGAACCCGCTCCTACAGGGCGCGTGGAGATCAGGGCTGGACCAACTGCTGCTCGACCTGGATGCCCGGCATCATCTGGCGCAGGCCTTCGCTCAATGCCTCGCCTGCCTGCAACAGTGCATCCAGGGGCATTTGCGGCAGGCTTTCGAGAATGAACCACAGCTGCTGTGCCTGCGAATCCAGGCGGGTCCTGAGCCCTTGCCGCCAGTTCCACCGGCGGCAGGTGACACCTTGCTCGTCCCGCCAGATCACTTCGCCTGCCTCGGGCGACTCCGTGATCGCAAGCCCTTCCTTGAACGTATCGAACAGCTCCGTTCCATCGGCCACCGTCAACCGAGGACATCCGGCATAAGCCGCAAGGTTTTCCCCTCCCACCGGCACGGCGAACTCCAGGCTGATGGCATTGTACAAATCGACCACCGGGTCGATCGCAGGCAACACACCATCGCGCAGCACACGCTTGCGCAAGGCCTGTGCCGAGCACGGCGTGCGCTGCGGCTTGGCGCCAAAACGGCGGAAGGTATCGGCCCAGGCGTCGAGATGCGCTTCGGCCCAGCCCGGAGCCCCTGCGCCAACTGCTTGGCAGGCTCGCTCCAGCGCCGCAGTGGCGAATTCCGGCCGACTTATCGGCCTGGCCATCGCGCTGATACTCAGCCCCCGAAAACCCGGTGCGATCTCGGCGATTCGTGGGTCGATGACGGGAATGACAGCAGACATACTGACCTCCTCCCTTACCGCCGCCCCAGGTTTCGCAGCGCGTAGCGCCCCCATGCCTGGCCAAGAATGGTCAACGCCTGCGACAGTGCCTTGAGTTTGCTTTTCAATCGAATTCTCCTGTTTGCGTGAACTGGGACAGCCAGCCAGGCGAACCACTGTGGCGCAGAACTATCGATAAGATCCAACGACTTAAAGGCATGCCGCATTAGAATTTCTTATGTCGCAATACTCGCCATGCACGCGCTCTTTATCGCCCGCGTCAGTGCGAGCTATCTCGAAACGACCTTAGAAAACCCGCCAATATTCTCCAGAGGCATAAAAGTAGCACCGATCGATATTGGTATATACCAGAGCGCTCCCCGTTAAATCTGCCCATGAGCCTGAGGGCAGCACGGAGCAAGATCGATGACCGTTGTACGGGTGATGCTGGAGTACTTTCATCCCTGGCCGAATTCGGCCGGGTTCTACCTGGCCCGCGAGCGCGGCTGGTACCGCGAGGCGGGTTTGTCGGTGCAATTGTCGGTACCGGACCCGTTCCACGGCGATACCTTGGAACACCTGCTCCAGGGCCACGCCGACCTTGGCGTTTTTCCCAGCAACCGCCTGCTGGTGCGGCGCAGCCTGGGCCAGCCCCTGCTGGGCGTCGCAGCCATCAACCAGCGCGGTCTGGAGTCGATCCAGACCCTGAGCGACAGCGGCATCCAGCGCCCCCGCGACCTGGCCGGCAGGCGCCTGGCGCTCAACCCCACGCCTCGCGGGCTGGCCATGGTCCGCCACTTGGTGGCGGCAGACGGCGGTGATCCCGAGGCTGTCATCATCGTCGACAGCAAGGTGCGTGAACTGCGCCCGGAAGACCTGGCCGCTGGCGTTGCCGATGCCAGCTTCGGTGGCTACTGGGCGTGGGAAGCGCTGATGGACAGCACGATTGCACCCGAGCGCCGTGTCGTGTGGCCGGTCGACGACATTGGTGCACCGCGTTATCACAGCTACCTGCTCGGTGGACAAGAGCGTTGGTTCGAGCAGCATCCCGAGACCGCCCGCACGTTCCTGGCCGTCACCGAACGGGGCTTTCGCACCGTGGCCGCCGACCCACAATGCGCCCTCGAGGCCTACGAGGCGTCGATCCCCTACTTCCCCCGGCAGTTGCTCAGCCAATCGTTGCAACACATCGCCCCGACCTGGTTGCACGCGCAACGCTGGGGCCAGCAACGCGAAGCGCTGATCGCGCCCTATGCCCACTGGTTGCATGAGCATGGCGTGCTGGCCAACGCCGATGCCTGGCGCGGCGCCACCAGCAACGACTACCTGGCGGAGCCGCAGCCATGACCGCCACCACGCGCATCGCCCACGGCATGGGCTTGCAGCCGGTGCAGGCCGACTGGCCGGCCCTGACCCAGGAAGATGTGGAGCAGGTGCTGGGGCACTACCCGGCGCTCGGCAGCGTGGGCCCAGTACAGTGGCACAGCCCGCGGCCGTTCTCGGCCGCAGCGCGGGTCGCGACGGCGCACGGCACGGTGTTCGTCAAGCGCCACCACCGCAGTGTGCGGCAACCGGCCTGGCTGCTGGAGGAACACCGTTTCCTGCAGCACCTGGCACAACGTGGCGCACCGGTGGTCAGCGCACTGGCCGATCACACCGGGGCCAGCGTGCTGGCCCTGGGCGAATGGACCTACGAAGTGCTGCCGCTGGCCGAAGGCCAGGACCTGTACCGCGACGCGTTGTCCTGGACGCCGTTTCTCGAGCTGCCCCATGCCCATGCCGCAGGCGTTGCCCTGGCCCGCCTGCATCGAGCTGCCGAGGGCTACGCGGCGCCGGACCGGCAAACGCCGGTGCTGGTCTCCAACTTGCGCCTGCTCGGCAGTGACACGCCCGTGCAGGCCATCGAACAGGCCCTAGCCCGCCAGAGCGCGCTGGGCCAGTACCTGGCGGACAAGGACTGGCGGCACGCATTGCGCGAGCTGTACCTGCCCCATCACCGCGCCCTGCAGCCGTTGCTGGCCCGTCAACCCGCACTCTGGACCCACAACGACTGGCACGCGTCCAACCTGCTCTGGTCCGGCATCGGTGCCACGGCCGAGGTGCAGAGCATCCTCGATTTCGGCCTGAGCGACCGGACCTTCGCCCTGTTCGACCTGACCACCGCGCTGGAGCGCAATTGCATCCCCTGGCTGGAACTCGACAACGGTGGTCTTGCCAGCGCCGACCTCGACGCGGTCGATGCGCTGCTGGCCGGCTATCACAGCCAGCGCCCGCTGACCCAGGCCGACCTGCTCACGCTCAAGGCGCTGCTACCGCTGGTCCACGTCGACTTCGCCCTGAACGAGATCGACTACTTCCAAGGCATCGTCGGCACACAGGCGGACGCAGATATCGCCTATCACAATTTCTTCATCGGCCACGGTCGCTGGTTCGCGGGCAGCGAAGGTATCCGACTGCTCGGCCATCTCGACCGCCTTGCCCGTACACGCTGACAGGTGCCCTATGCACGCTCCGCTGATCTCCCCCACTACGCTGAACTCAGCCCTGCAACAGCCGGGGCTGCTGGTATTGGACGCCAGCGTAGAACTGGCCGCCGCACGCTTCGACGGCGATTACCGTATCGCCAGCGGTCGTGCAGCGTGGCTGCAAGGGCACATCCCAGGTGCCCACCACGCCGACCTGACCCGCGACCTGGCCGACACCACGGCCTCCTTCAGCTTCGCCCTGCCATCGGTGGAGCAGGCTGCAGCGGCGCTGTCGCGTCTGGGTGTCGGCCAAGCCCGGGACATCGTCGTGTACGACCGCCAGGATGGTTTCTGGGCCGCTCGCCTTTGGTGGATGCTGCGCAGCCTGGGCATCGCCGCCCGCGTGCTCGACGGTGGCCTGAGAGCCTGGCAGAACACGGGGCTGGCGCTTGCCTACGGCGAGGAGGCGGCTGCGCAGCACCCCTCGTCGGCTCTGGACATCAGCGCACGAGCCGGCTACTGGGCGAGCCGGGACGACGTGCTGGCCGTGCTCGCCGGGCAACGCCAGGGCACGCTGGTGTGCGCGCTGTCCGCCGGGCTGTTCGATGGCAGCGCGATCACCCGCTATGCCCGCCGTGGGCACATACCCGGCAGCCTCAACCGGCCGGCACGCACGCTGTTCGACGACCAGGGCCGCTACCTGCCGCGCCAAGCGCTGACCCAGGCCCTCGGTACTGGGTTGGTCGAGGGCGATGAACCGCTGATTCTCTACTGCGGCGGTGGTATTTCCGCCGCCGCCACGGCGCTGGCCCTAACGCTTTTGGGGCGCCCGAACGTCTACCTCTATGACGGCTCGCTACAGGAGTGGGCAGCCGACCCTGCTTTGCCAATGACCACCGGAGCAGCTCCGACCTGAAGTTCCCCTGAAAAGCCTGCTCCACCGCACAGGCGCCATCGCAGGTACACGTTCATCTGTTTTTCGGTGCCCCGCCACGGGGCGCCCAGGAGTCTGTTCATGGCTGTATCCCTGATCCTGCACCCTCGCCACGGCTTCGCGCTGGGGCTGTTGAGCGCGTCGTTGAGCCCGGCGCTCGTCTGGGCCGATAACACGACGCTGCTCGACACCATCACCGTCAGTGGCGACCAATCCGACAGCTACCAGGCCACCCGTGCCTCGGTCGGCGGCTTCGGCGAGGCCCCGCTGCTCGATACCCCCGCCTCGGTATCGGTATTCACCGAGCAGTTGCTCAAGGACCGCCAGGCCAGGCTGCTCAGCGAGGTGCTCAGCAACGATGCCTCGACGGGCGACAGCTACGCCCCCATTGGCTACTACGAAAACTTCGTGGTGCGCGGCTTTTCCCTGAACGCCGCCAGCAGCTACAAGATCAACGGCAGCACGATCAGCGGCGAGCAGAACGTAGCGCTGGAAAACAAACAGCAGGTCGAACTGCTCAAGGGCCTGTCCGGCCTGCAGAGCGGCGTGTCCGAACCCGGCGGGCTGGTCAACTACGTCACCAAGCGCCCGGAGAACGTACGCTCGGTCACCGTGGCCAGCAACCAGAGCGGCGAGCGCTACATCGCCACCGACCTCGGCGGCTGGCTCGACAGTGAGCAGCGCCTGGGTGTGCGTGCCAACTTCGCCCATGAAGACATCCGCACCTATGTCGACGACTCCGACGGCAAACGCGACTTCGCCTCGCTCGCCGTGGACTGGAACATCAGCGATGCCGCCCTGCTGCAACTGGACGCCGAGTACCAGACTCGCGAACAACGCTCGGTGGCGGGCTACCAGTTGCTCGGCGGCACCGTGGTACCCAGCGGCATCGACCCCAAGGACCGGCTGGCCGAGCAGAGCTGGTCGAAGCCGGTGAAGATCGACTCGCTCAACCTCGGCAGCCGCTTCGAGTACCGCTTCAATGACAACTGGACCGGCAAGCTCAGCGCCTCGCGCAGCCGTGTGGTAATCGACGACTACAGCGCCTTCCCCTGGGGTTGCTATGGCGCGGCCAGCTGCGCCAGTTCCGCCGTGCCCAACTATTTCAGCCCTGAGGGCGACTACGATGTCTATGACTACCGCAGCCCCGACGATACCCGCCGCAACGACGAACTCCAGGCAACCCTCGACGGCCGTTTCGATAGCGGTCCACTGCGCCATGAACTGACCCTTGGCAGCAGCGCCCTGCGCCGTATCGTCGACCGCCGCGACTCGGTCAACGAATGGGTGGGCACCGGCAACATCTATCAGCCACTGCCCGACTTCGCTCCCACCGACGTTCCGCTCGGCCACACCTACCGGCGCCTGGACAGCCGCCAGTACGGGCTGTTCTTCACCGACCGCCTGAGCTATGGCGAGCATTGGCAGGCGGTTCTCGGTGGCCGCGAGGTGCGCCTGGACGAGAAGACGTTCGATATCGATGGCAACACCACGCGCCACACCCAGCGCTGGGAGTTCCTGCCCAATGTCGCGCTGATCTACAAGCCGCGCCCGGACATATCGCTGTACACGAGCTACAGCAAAGGCCTGTCGCTGGGCGGCGAAGCGGCGTGGTTCACCACCAACGCCGACGAAATCCTGCCACCGACGGTATCGCGGCAGCTGGAGATCGGCGCCAAGCGTGATTGGCGCGGCCTGAGCCTGAACGCCGCACTGTTTCGCATCAGCAAGGCCTACCAGTACTCGCGCCCCAACGGCGACGGGACTTTCACCTACGTGCAACAGGGCAAGCAGGAGAACATCGGCCTGGAGCTGTCCGCCAATGGTCGGCTGACCGATCAATTGCAGGTCTCGGCCAGCGCCGCAGCGATCCGCGCGCGCATTGACGACAGCGGCACCGACAGCTACGAAGGGCATCAGGCGATCAACGTGCCCAAATTCCGCGCCAGCCTGCACGCCGACTACAGCATCCCCGGCATCAAGGGCCTGGCGCTGCTCGGAGGATTACGCTACAGCGCCAGCAAGTACGCGAGCCAGGCCGGAAACGTGAAGGTCGACGGCTACACCGTGTTCGATGCCGGCGCCCGCTACAGCATGGATGTGGAAGGCTACCAGACCGTGCTGCGCCTGACCGTGGACAACCTGTTCGACAAGCGCTACTGGCGCGATGCCGGTGAGTACATGGGCGATGGCTACCTGTTCCAAGGTGCACCCCGTACTGCCAGGTTGTCGGCCACCGTGAGTTTCTGAGGAAGCATCATGATCCGAACCATTTCCCTGCTTCCCGCCCTGCTGGCGGCACTGCTTGCCGGCTGCCACGTGCAACCGCGAGCCAACGACCAGCTCGACGCGGTGCTCTGGAGCCAGACCTCGGTGGAGCACGATGCGCTGTTCCTGCAGGTATTCGCCAGCGCCACCCGACAACTGCAGCACGCCTTGGCCGACCCCGCCTGGGACGCGCTCGCCCAACCCCCACGTACCCTGCAAGGCTTGCCGCCGGCAGTGATCGTCGATATCGACGAAACCCTGCTGGACAACGTGCCGCTCAACGCCCGCGCGGTCCTTGCCGACCGCCCCTACGACTACGACGCCTGGTACCGCTGGGTCGACCGCGCCCAGGCCCGCGCCTTGCCCGGCGCAGTGGCTTTCATGCAGGCCGCTGCCCGGCTTGGCATCACGCCGTACTACCTGACCAACCGTGAAGCCGGCCAGGAGCAGGCCACCCTGGACAACCTGCAGCGTGCCGGCTTCCCCATTGCCAGCAGCGCGCAGATCCTCACCGCCGGTACCGCCATTGGCGGTTGCCAGGCCAGCGGCTCGGACAAGTCCTGCCGTCGCCACTGGGTCGGCACCCAGGCCCGGGTACTGATGCAAGTCGGTGACAGCTTCGGCGACTTCATGACCACCCGTGGCAGCCAGCAGGCCCAACTGCAAGCGGCGGCGCCATACCTGCCTTGGTTGGGCGAACGCTGGTTCCTGCTGCCCAACCCGACCTACGGCAGCTGGTACAGCGCGCCCTACCAGGGCCACGAGGGGTTGGCTGAACAACAGAAACGCGCGTTCAAGCACAAGGCCTTGAAGCCCCAGTATTGACGCTTGCCCAGGAGGTACTCATGTCATCGTTGGAAATCGTCGCCGTGTTGTTCAACGTGCTCGGCGTGTGGCTCACCACCCAGCGCATCCGCTGGTGCTGGCCAGTGAGCGTGATCGCGGTGCTGCTGTATGCCTGGATCTTCTTCACGGTGAAGCTGTACTGCGACATGCTCCTGCAACTGGTCTTCGCCGTACTGCAGGGCTACGGCTGGTGGCGCTGGAGCCAGGGCGCCAGCGAGGCCGGCAAGGTACAGGTGCAACGCCTGCCCAGGCGCAAGGCACTCATCAGCCTGGCCCTCGGGCTGGCTGGCGCGGCGCTACTGGGCGCCCTGATGCAGCGTTACACGGATGCCTCGGCACCCTGGCTCGATGCGCTGCTCAGCGCGCTGAGCCTGGTGGCCAGCTTTTGGGCAGCGCGCAAGTACGTGGCCAGCTGGGGGCTGTGGATCGTCCTCGACAGCGCCTACGTCGGGCTGTTCCTGTTCAAGGGGCTGAACCTGACGGCGGCGCTGTACGCCGGCTTCGTGGTGCTGGCCGGCTACGGCCTGCTGGCCTGGCAGCGCGAGCTCCAAACTCGGCAGGACGCCCGACCGCTGGGCGGCGAGGTGTCACCATGAACCCGTTCCGCACCTCGTTCGTCAGCGAGTCGCAACCTTCGAACACCTGGCGAGCCAGCCAGCCGCACTACTTGCGGATCCGCGATCAACTCGTCGCGGACCTGGGCAATGGTCGCCTGGGCGCCGATAGCAAGTTGCCTGCCGAGCGCGAGCTGGCGCAGCGTTTTGGCTGCACTCGCGTGACCTTGCGCCAGGCCCTGCAACTGCTGGAAACCGACGGGATGATCTACCGCCAGGACCGCCGCGGCTGGTTCGTCAGCCCTCCACGGATTCGCTATGACCCCACCGGCATCATCGGCTTCATGGACTACGTCGCCCTCCAGGGCCGTACCCCACGTACCGAGTGCCTGCATGCCGAGCGCCGCCCGGCTGGCGCCTGGCTCGCCAAGCGCATGGGCCTGGAGCATGCGGAAGAGCCCGTGTTCTACCTGCAACGAAGACGCTGGGTCGACCAGCGTCCGGTGTTGCTGGAGTGCAATGTACTGGTGGCGGACTGGTGTCCGCAGTTGCTCGAAGCCGACCTCAATACCTCCCTCACCACGCTGCTGCGCGAGCGGTTCGGCCGGGTGCAGTCGCGCAGCGAGCTGTGCATGTACCCGGGCACGATGAATGATTTCCAGGCCGAGCGACTGCAGGTATCACCGGGTTCGAGCAGCTTCTACCTGGAGCGCCTCAACTATGGAGAGCACGGTCAGCCGGTGGAGTTCGACCAGGAATTCTGGCGCCCGGATGCACTGGCGGTAGTGCTGCAAACGCCCTACCCGGAACCGGCGCAGCAGCCATGAGCGCCATGCAGGAGACCTCTCTGCTGGCCCGACTGCAGTCACCGCGCCGGCCTCTTCGCGGGTAAACCCGCTCCTACAGGGTATACTCCGCCACCCACACTGTTCTGGAGTCGCCAATGCGCCAGGTTTTGCTCATCGTCGATGTCCAATCCACCTTCAGCCCACCCGAATGGCTGGTGGATGGCATCCGCGTCCTGTCGGCGCACATTCCATCGATCGCCTCGGTGGAGCTGCACGATGAGCAGGTGACGCCCTTCCAGCGGCAACTGGGCTGGCATCCGGCGAGCGAGGACGAATGCCTGGTCGAGGTGGACCAGGTATTCATCAAGCATGGCTATGGTCCCACCCCCGAGATGCTTGCCTACATCGCGCAACTGGGCGTCGAGCGCGTGCTGGTGTGTGGCTTGCAAACCGAAACCTGCGTGCTGGCGGCCGGCTTCGCCTTGTTCGATGCCGGGCTGAATCCAACGCTGGTGACCGACCTGACGGTGGGCTCATCGCTGGACCGGTCGGGCAAGTTGGGGCGCGAGCTGTGGAGGCATCACTTCGGCCAGGTGACGACCGCTGCCGAAGTGATTGCGGGGATACGCGCCTGAGGCCTCGCCGCTACCCTACCCGCTCCATGAACGCCTGGTCCGCGACCTCGACCGGTGCAGCCGCCGGCATCAGCTCGGCATTGGAGAACAAGCTGCGAGTCAGGCTGTAGGCGGTGATCAGCATGTAGATGGCAATCGGTAGCCCGACCACGATGCTGGCCATCTGAATGGCCAGCAGCCCACCCGCGATGATGAGACTGCCGGCAATCGCGCCCTCCAGCACGCACCACAGCAGCCTGATCCATTTCGGTGGATGGATGTCACCGGATGAGTTCAGGGTCGAGATCACTTGCGTGCCGGCGTCCGCCGCCGTCACGAAGTGCACGGCCAGCAGCAGGCAGATCGCCAGGCTGAGAACGCCGCCAAGGGTCGGGCCATCGAGACGGGCCAGGAAGGTGAACATCGCCGTGGTGGTTTCGCGCCGGGTCGCCTCGAGCACCGGCCCGCCGGTGAATGGCCCGGCTGCCGCCTGTTCGGCCACCGGCAGGCTGGCGTAGGCCTTGCGCGCCTGTTGCTCGTCCTTCAGTGCAGTGCCGCCGAATACCGACATCCAGATGATGGTCACCAGCGTCGGCACCAGCAGCGCACCGAAGATCAGCTCGCGCACCGTACGCCCGCGGGAGATCTTGGCGATGAACAGCCCCACGAATGGGCCCCAGGTCATCCACCACGGCCAGTAGAACGCCGTCCAGCTGTTCTGCCAGCCGCTGTCGGCCTGGGCGTCGGTCCAGAAGCTCATGCCGACGATGTTCTGCAGGTAGTCGCCGGTCGACTCGAACAGCAGGTTCATGATGTAGTGGGTGGGCCCGAGCGCCAGCACCACGGTCATCAACCCCAGGGACAGCCACATGTTCAGCGTGCACATGCGCTTCATGCCCTTGGACACCCCGAGCAGCAACGAGATCGAGGCCACCAGGGTGACCACCGCGATGATCGCCAGCTTGAAGCCCAGGCTCACCGGAAAACCAAACACCTGGTGCAAGCCCATGTTGATCTGCTCGACGCCCATCCCCAGCGCCTGCGAGACGCCGAAGGCGGTAACCACCGTGCCGACGATGTCGACGGTGTGGCCGATCGGGCCATAGATGCGGTTGCCGATCAGCGGGTACAGGATCGAGCGCAACGCCAGCGGCAGCCCTTCCCGGTAGGCGAAGTACGCCAGGCCCAGGCCGATGATGGTGAAGATCGACCAGGGGTGCAGGCCCCAGTGCAGCAGGGTGATGCGCATGGCCATCGAGGCGGCCTCATCGGTGAGGCCCGGCGTGAACGGATTGCTCGCGTAGTGCAGCACGGGTTCGGCCACCGACCAGAAGATCAGGCCGACGCCCATGCCGGCGCTGAACAGCATGGCGATCCAGGCGGCGAAGCTGAACTCCGGCTTCTCATCGGGGCGGCCCAGGCGCAGGGCGCCGTAGCGGCTGCAGCCGATCACCAGCAGCACGGCCAGAACCCCGCTGACCAGGGCAATGTAGAACCACTTGATGTTGTCGAGAATGGCGTCCGAGGCGGTCTTGAACACGCCTGTGGCTTCGTTGCCATAGGCGCCACAGAAGACGACGAAGGCCACGACGATGGCAAGCGAACACAAGGTCACGGTGGGGTTGAGGCCCTTGAGCAGGCCCTGTTTTGCACGCATCGGCTATATCCTTCTTATTCTTGAAAGGCTGGAGATCCAGCTCGGCGTATTCGCTGATAGGGACACAATGAAAAAAGGCCGGTGCTGCACAAAAGCCGTGCACCAGCCAAACACCAGGACAGGTGCCTGGCGACCACAGCAGAAGCTCCGTATCGGAAGGGTTCAGGAAGCGTCCGACCAGCCTGCGGCCGGACGCGGCGGATGTCAGAGGTCGACCACCAGGTCCGAGGTGGGTCGGCTGCAGCACAACAGGCGCAGCCCTTTGTCGATCTCGCGCTGGCGGATACCGCCGTTGTGCTTCATCTCCACCGTGCCCTCCAGCACCGCCGTCTTGCAGGTGCCGCACACACCCTGGCTGCAGGAGGATGGCACCACCGCACCGGCCTTCTTGGCGGCAGACAGCACGGTCTGGTCGGGGGTCATGGTGAAGACCTTGCCGGAGCGCGCCAGGCGCACGGTGAAGGTGTCCTGGGCCTGCCCGGCCCCTGCCGGCTCGGCCAGCGCCTCGAGCACTTCCTCGGCGTTGATGTCGAAGCTTTCCTGGTGATACCGGCCCAGATCGAAGCCGGCGTTGCCCAGCAATGCCTTGGTCGCGTCCATGTAACCCTTGGGCCCGCAGGTGAAGACCTCGCGCTCCTTGAAGTCCGGGATCTGGCGCTGCAGTTCGTCGGCCGACAAACGCCCGAGCGGGCCTTGCCAGTGCGGCTCGTCACCCAGCCCTTCGCAGAAGAACAGCGTACGCAGGTTGGGCAGCGCCCGTTCCAGGCGCGCCAGTTCCTCACGGAAGATGATGTCCTTGGGCGTGCGCGCACTGTGCACGAAAACGATGTCCAGGTCAGCGTGCAGGTCGGCGGCGGCGCGGGTCATGGCCATCAGCGGCGTGACGCCGGAACCTGCCGAGAGATACAGCAACTTCCTGGCCGGTGCGGCAACCGGGGTGAAGATACCCGCCGGCCCCGAGGCCGCCAGCGCACTGCCCGCCTTGAGATGGTCGTGCAACCAGTTGGACACTGCGCCACCCGGTACCCGCTTCACCGTGATGGAAAAAGTGAATGGCCGGGTCGGCGTCGACGACAAGGTGTAACAGCGCGACACGCTCTGGCCGTCGATGACCGGCGACACGGTGAGAAACTGCCCCGGCTCGTAGGCGAGCGCCGGGTAGTCGGGGCACTGGAAGACGAAGGTCTTCACGTCGTGGGTTTCGTCCACCACGCTCAGGCATTCGATTCGCTTGCTGTCACCACTGGCCCACTGGGCGCCGAAGCTCGCCCAATGGTCGGTGTCGGCAAAGCGCTGGTCAGCCCGCAGGCTGGCAATGTTCTCGACCATACCCATCACCGTCAGATCCCATGTGCTGCGAGGCGAGTGGAGTACCAGCGGGCGAACTGGTCCACGTACGGCTCGGTGAATTGTGAATACGGCCCAGGCTCGAAAGCCGGGTCCTGGGTGCCGCTGTGGGTGATGGCAACCAGGTTGGCATCCTGCTGGGTGGTGGCGACCCAGACCTCGGTCAAGCGCTGCAGGTCGTAGTCGACGCCTTCGACGGCATCCTTGTGCACCAACCATTTGGTGCGCACCAGGGTGCGCTCTGGCGACAACGGGAGGATCCAGCTGATCATCGCGTGGTCGCTCATCACGTGGGTCCAGGCGTTGTTGCCCCACATGTGCGTATCGCCCAGATCGCGCCGGGTCAGGTTGCCCAGCAGCCGGGTGCAGGCCACCTTGGTGTCGAGGGTCTGCGATTCGCCGCTGCCGGCGATGATCATGCGCTGGGTACGGAACTGCGTCGGGGCATCGTCGGCCAGGCGCTCGACGGTGGCATACAGCAACCCATCGCTTTCCCAATCGGCTTCGATACCGGCCTTGCGCACTTGATAGGCGTCGTAGGACGCTCGCTGCTCCTCGCTCATTTCCTCGAGGCTGACACCCAGGTCTTCAGACTGGTAGGACACGATCAGTTCCGGGTGGGTACCTTCGCAGTGGTAGCACTCGCGGTTGTTTTCCATCACCAGTTTCCAATTGCCGTTCTCGACGTAGTCGAGTTCGTAGGCAATACGGGTGTTGGTCAGGTCGAACGGCTCGAAGCGCGGGCCCATGGTCTCGACCAGAGCCTGGATGTCCTCGGGTGGGTCGTCGCTCAGGCACACCAACACGTGGGTGCCGACGACCACGCAGTGCACCGGCATCAGGCTGCGGCACTCGGGCTTGAAGTCCTTGCCCATGTGCTTGGCGTGCTTGAGGCTGCCATCGAGGTCGTAGGTCCATTGATGGTAGGGGCACACCAGCATGCCGACGGTGGATTTGCCGGCTTCCTTCAAGCGGGCGCCGCGGTGGCGGCAGACGTTGCGATAGGCGCGGACCTGCTCGTCGTCGTCACGCACCACCAGGATCGAAGCCTTGCCGATGTCGACGGTATAGACGTCGCCAGGCTCGGCGACATCCGCGGTCACGGCAACCAGGATCCAGTGTTTGTGGAAGAACACATCGAGGTCGTTTTCGAACACGTCCTGGCGACTATAGAGTTCGCCAGGCATACCGAAACCGGGCTTGCGCAAGTTCAACAACTCGCGATGGGTTTTAACAGGGGAAGTGCTCATATCATCCTCACGGGCTTTTATTCTTAGTTCGCCAGGAACGAGAGAATTATTTGAGCACCCCTGTTTTTCAGTCAACGCATTAATTTTTTCGACTGCATAACCTCAAGTTATTCACGAAGCATTTGCATGGGTGTCGGCATTGCCTTGCTTTGTAACCATTGAACGACGGCTTGCACATTGGGCGTCATGCCATGGCCATGGCGCACGACCAGGTAATAAGACTCTTTCTGGCGCAGCACGAACGGTTCGAGCTTGACCAACTCACCGCTATCGACCAAGTGATCGACCATGCGTCCCCAGCCCAGCGCCACACCATAACCATTGACCGCCGCCTGGATGACGTCGGTGTAGAGGCTGCAGCGCAAGTTGATGTTCAACTTGCTGATGGCAAGGCCCAGGCCCTTGAACCAGCCCGACCAGGTGATCCAGCCTTCCGAGGTGGCATCGGCATCGAGCAGCCCGGCGTTGGCCAGGTCTTCCAGGGTCACCGGCATCGGGTTGCGCGCCAGCCAGGTGGGCGAACAGACCGGAAACACCTCCTCCTCGAACAGCAGGATGGCCTCGCCATCGGGCCAGTGCCCGTTGCCGAAGCGGATATCCATGTCGAAGTCCGGGCTGCGCAGGTCGCCCAAGAACATCTGCGTGGCAAGCCGCAGCCGCACGTGAGGCAACACCTCCACCAGCCGATTCAGCCGCGGCATGATACGGAACTGCGACACGGCGGCAGTCGAGGCCAGCACGATCTCTTCCTTTTCGCTGCCCTGGATGATCTGGTCGAAGCCACTGGCGATCTTCTGCAACGACTCGGAGATGATCGCGAACAGCGTCTCCCCCGCCTCCGTCAGGTAGATATTGCGATGCATGCGCTGGAACAACTGCATGCCGACGTTCTCCTCGAGCACGCGGATCTGCTTGCTGACCGCGGCCTGGGAAACCCCAAGCTCCTTGCCGGCGAGGGTGAAGCTGTTCAGGCGTGCCACTGACTCGAACTGCAGCAGCGCGGTCATGGAGGGGATGATACGCCGGTAGCCCTTCTGGTTACTGGCCGATTCTTTATTGTTCATTGGCGGTCCACGACAAAGGCGAGTGACGCTTCGCTGATAGTTATGGCCGCCATGAAATCAGCTTTTTGTCGGACTGCCTACATGGGCTGTCGCGAATGAGCATGAAACGGCAGCATCGATAACCGCACGGTTATAGACGAATAACCTGACATTCTTCAAGGGCAGTAACAGCCCTCGCAAAGTTCGGCAAAAGCCTAGCCATTATATTTTTTGACCCCCCTGTACAATTCGAAAGGGTACGACTGGCCTAGAGTGGTTACTGTGAAGTGCCATACAACAACAAAACCCTGACCAGTAAGCAATGACCATTGCTTTCAACGGGCCACTTCACCGCACGACGTTGATTACCACGTCGCCCGTTTCGATCATGCCCGCATTACACCTGCCAAATCCCACGTCATTTCAGTTTCGCTATCGATCTGCCGTATTTGACGATAACAATCAGAAGAAGGTACGCGACGATGCACGAATCGAAGATCTCCCGCAGCATCCTGAACACCGCCCTGGCCCTGAGCTTGGTGACCGCCGCGCTGGGCGCCCACGCCTCGACGGAAAAACCCGGCGAAGGCATCAAGATCACCCCGGCATTCCCCACCGTCGATGAAGAGCGCTTCCGCGGCGAGGTGGCATTGGCAGGCCTGCGCGAGCTGGGCTATGAGGTGCAACCGCCCAAGGAAACCGAGTACGCGACCATGGTCCTGGCAGTCGGTTTCGGCGATGCCGACTTCACCGTCAATGCCTGGGACAAGCTGCACGCGAGCTTCTACGAGAAGGCCGGTGGCGATGCCAACATGGTCAAGACCGGCAACATCCTGCCCGGTGTGCTGCAGGGCTACCTGATCGACAAGAAGACCGCCGACCAGTACCACATCAAGTACATCACCGACCTGAAGAAACCCGAGATTGCCAAGCTGTTCGACACCGATGGCGACGGCAAGGCCGACATGACCGGCTGCAACCCGGGCTGGGGCTGCGAGCTGGTGATCGAGCACCAGATGAAAGCCTATGACCTGCAGAAGTCGATTCATGTGAACCAAGGCTCGTACTTCGCCCTGATGGCCGACACCATCACCCGCTTCAAGGAGGGCAAACCGGTGTTTTATTACACCTGGGTGCCGCAATGGGTCGCGGGCGTGCTGGTGGAGGGCCGCGACGTGGTCTGGCTGGAGGTGCCGAAAACCGACTTGCCCGGCGGCGACAACACGGTCGACACATTCTATGAAGGCAAGAACCTGGGCTTTGCCATCGATCGCATCGAGGCCCTGGTCAACCGCGATTTCGCCGCCAAGAACCCGGCAGCGGTGAAGTTCCTGTCGCTGATGCAGATCCCGGCCGCTGACGAAAGTGCGCAGAACCTGAAGATGCAGAGCGGCGAGAAATCCCTGCCGGACATCCAGCGCCATACCCGCGAATGGATTGCCGCGCATCAGGCCCAGTTCGATGGGTGGGTCAAGGCTGCACGGGCTGCCGCCGTGCAAGCCAGCAACTGATCCAGGCCCGTGTCTGGACTGCCCCCAGAAGTTGGACACCAGTCCAACCGTTGGCGGGCAGTCCATTTTGTAGGAGCCGGGTTGCCGGCGATAGGGCCAGCCAGGCGAGACTACTCGCCTGGCCTCACCCTGAAGAACAAACTGAACAGCATCGGCAACACGATCAACGTCAGCAACGTGGCGAACCCCAGCCCGAACATGATCACCACCGCCATGCTCTGGAAGAACGCATCCAGCAGCAGCGGCGCCAGCCCCAATAGGGTGGTCAACGCCGTGAGGCAGATCGGCCGCAGGCGGCTGGTGGCCGAATCGACCAGGGCCGTGTAGCCATCCTTGCCCGCCTCGATCTGCGCGCGGATTTCCTCGACCAGCACGATACCGTTGCGAATCAACATGCCGCTCAGGCTGAGCAAGCCCAGCAGGGCCATGAAGCCGAATGGAATCCCGGTGGTGAGGAAGCCTACCGTCACGCCGATCATCGCCAGCGGCACGGTCAACCAGATCACCGTGGCCTTGGCCAGCGAACCGAACATGATGATGGTGATCAGGAACATCGACAGGAAGGCGATCGGCAGGCTGCCGAACACCGCAGCGCGGGCATCGCGCGAACTGGCGAAATCGCCGCCCCACTCCAGGCTGTAGCCGTCGGGCAAGGCCATGGCCTCGATCTGCGGGCGAATGCGTCGGAACAACTGGTCCGAAGTCTGCCCCGAGTCGAGCTCGACGTCCGCCTCCACGGTCAGCGTGCGGTTGCGGTCACGGCGCATGATCAAGGGGTTCTCCCATTCGGTGGAGAACCCGGTCACCACCTGCTCGATGGGTACGTAGGCCTGCTGGACATGGCTCCAGACCTGGATGTCGTTGAGCTGTTCGGGGTCCAGGCGGTCTTCCCGGGGCGGTTGCACGACGATCGGCATCAGCCGTGTACCGTCGCGGTACAGGCCAACGGTCAAACCGCTGAAGGTCATGCGCAGCATGGCATCCAGGTCGCGCTTGTCGATACCCAGCTCGCGGCCACGCGCCTCGTTGTACTGCGGGCGAACCACCTTGGTCCGCGCCTGCCAGTCGTGGCCGACACCCGTGGCGACGGGGTCGCTGCGGATGATGCCGATCGCCTGTGCGCCAAGCTGGCGTAGCACCTGCGGATCGGGGCCGCTGAAACGCGCCTCGATCGGGCTGCCGGCGCTGGGGCCGAACATCAGGCGACTCAGTGAGGCATTGGCCTGCGGGTAGGTGTCGCGCAGGTAGCCTTCCAGCTCCCCGATCAGCGGCGCGATGGCGGCCAGGGTGTCGGTGCGCACCAACAACTGCGCATAGTTGGCGTACTGGCGCTGACCACTGTAGGTCAGGATGAAGCGCGGTGCACCCTGCCCGACCGTGGTCAGCACCTGCTGGACACCGGGCTGGGCCAGCACATGCCGGTCGATCTCGGCCGCCACGGCCTGGGTCTCGTTGATATCAGTGCCCTGGGGCAACCACAGGTCGACGAAGAACATCGGGGTGTTGGCTGGCGGAAAGAAACTCTGCCGCACCTGGGTGAAGCCATAGAGGCTCGCGGCGAGCAGGCCCACCAACAACACCATGCCTGGCCAGCGCAGGCGCAAGGCTTTGCCCAGCAGCCAGCGGTAGCCCCGGTAAAGCCATCCATCGTAGGGGTCGGCTGCGCCAGCCGCTGGCACCTTCACGCCCATGTTCTGGAAGGCCCACTTGGCGAACAACGGCGTGATGGTGATGGCGGTGGCCCAGCTCAGCAACAGCGAAATCAGCAGGACTTCGAACAATGACCGACAATATTCGCCGGTCGAGTCGTTGGACAGGCCAATCGGTGCGAACGCCAGGATCGCGATCACCGTGGCCCCCAGCAACGGCCAGCAGGTCTGTCGCACGGTGGCGGTGATCGCCTCGAGAATGCCCTGCCCGCGCTGCTTGCCGACCAGCACACCCTCGACGATGACGATGGCATTGTCCACCAGCATGCACAGCGCGATGATCATCGCGCCCAGCGAAATGCGCTGCAGCTCGATGCCGACCAGGTACATGATCAACAGGCTGCCGAGCACATTGATCGCCAGCACCACGGCGATCACGATACCGCTACGCAGGCCCATGAACAGCAGCAAGGTGCCGACCACGATCGCCAGCGACATCAGGAAGTTGAGGATGAAACCATTGACCGAGTGGCGCACTTCGACCGACTGGTCGTAGAACACCTTGACGCTCATGCCCGCCGGGCGCTGGGCTTCCAGCGCCTGCAGACGCGCCTGCAAGGCGCGGCCGACGTCGACCACGTTGACCTTGGGTGCGAACGACACGCCCAGGGCGAGGGCCTGCTTGCCGTCGGCACGGACCAGGTGGGTCGGCTCGTCGGAGAAGCCCAGGCGGATATCGGCGATGTCGCCGAGGAACAGGGTCTTGTTGCTGCCCGGTGTGCTGAGCAAGAGTTGCTCGAGCTCATCGACGTCATGGAATTCGCCGGTAGGGTGCAGCCTGACCGACTCCTGGCCGACGCGCAGGCGGCCAGCGTCGGACACTACGTTCTGGCGCCCGAGCAGGTCGCCCAGACGGGTGGGCGAGATCCCCAGCGAGATCATGTCCTGGCGCGGTACCTCGACCTGCACCTGCTCCTGCTGCAACCCGGCGATGCTGACTTTGCCCACGCCTGGCACCAGCACCAGGTCGCGGCGCAGCACATTGGCGAACGAACGCAGCTCCCGGTAGCTGTAGCCCTCGCCGGAAATCGACAGCAGCACGCCGAACACATCGCCGAAGTCGTCGTTGACCATGGGCGGGCCGGCGCCGGGCGGCAGCTGCACCGCCTGGTCGTTGACCTTGCGCCGCAGCTCGTCCCAGATCTGCGCCAACTGCTCGGCGCGGTACTCGGAGCGGATATTCACGGTGATCTGCGAAAGGCCAGGGCTGGAAATCGAGGTGACGGTATCGAGCGAAGGCAGTTGCTGGATCGCGCTTTCCAGCGGGTAGGTGACCTCTTCCTCGACCTGCTCGGCAGAGGCGCCGGCGTAGCGGGTCACCACCACCGCGGTCTTCACGGTGAACTCCGGGTCCTCCAGGCGGCCGATGTTGTCGATGGCATAGAGGCCGCCCAGGCCCAATAACACGATGACGATCCAGCTGTAGATCTGCTTGCGTATGAAGTATCCGGCGATATCCATCAAAGGCCCCGTTCGCGCGTCCATTCCCGCACGTGCTGGCCGGCGTGCAATTCGGTGCCGCCGACGGCCACCACCCGGTCGCCAGGCTCGAGGCCGCCGAGCACTTCGATGCCATCGCGGGTCAGTTGCCCGACTTCGACCCGACGAGCGCTCAACACCAACGCCGCGCCCTGCTCCTCGGCCAACCACACCTGGACTTCACCCGGCTTGTCATCCGGCGCGAACACCGCCTCGGCCGGCACCACCACCGGTATCACGCGTTCGCGGGTCATCTGGCTCAGGTCCAGCTCGAGGGTGGCGCTCATGCCCGGCAGCAGGTTGAGGTCCGAGGGGCGCTCGATGGTGTAGGTTACGGTGTAGGTCAGGGTGGCCGGATCCGGCGCGGTGGAGTGGTCCTTGTAGGTGGCCGGGAAGGTCCGCCCCGGCACGCGGCTGATGCTCACCAGCGGCTGCACGGCCTTGCTCCTGGCGTTGGTCTCGATCTCCTTGACCAGGTTGGCCTGCATCTGGAAGGTCACGTCCAGGGTGTTGGAGGAATGCATGATCACCACCGCCTGCCCGGCCTGGACCACATGGTGGTTCTGCACCGCGACCCGGGCCACGGTGCCGTCGAACGGGGCCAGCAGGCGCGAGAAACTCAACTCGTTCTGCGCCAGGCGCAGCGCGGCACTGGCGGTATCACGCTCGGCGCGGCGCTGGTCGAATTCGGCACGCGAGATGAGATTGCGCTGGTTCAGGGTCTCGACACGCTGGAACTGGGCGCGGGCCAGGTCGAACTTCGACTGGCGATCCTTGACCTGCAGTTGCAGGTCCTTGTCGTCGATCTCGGCCAGCAACTGGCCCTTCTTCACCGATTGTCCGTCCTTCACCGGCAGCGCGCGCAAGTGGCCGCCGCGACGAAACGACATGGCCACCTCGTCACTGGCGCGCAGTTGCGCGGGGAATCGGCGCAGCTGGTTCACGCTCTGACTGGTGACCGTGAACAGCTTGACCGGCCGGACTACCGCCGGCCCCTCGGTCTGCTCGTCGTTGCCGCAGCCGACCAGGGTGATGGCCAGCAGCAGCGGAAGGATTCTCAGGTTCATGAACGAAGATGCCCCAGCGCCGTACCGAAACGGAGTCTGGTAGCTATCGGCGAGAAGTCAAGGCAGCGCCTCGAAGGCTCTATCCGACCGTTACCGCCTGGCTGACTTCCATCAGCAAGGGCAACAGCTCCTGCTCTACCCTTTCCACCGGCCAGGCGCTCAATTGCGCGGTGATGTTGATCGCCGCCACCACCTGGAAGTGCACGTTGCGGATAGGCGCGGCGATGCCCACCTGCCCCATCAGCACCTGCTCGCGGGTCAGGGCGTAACCCTGCTGGCCCGCCTCCCGTACGCAGTCGAACAGAGCATCGCGGTCGGTCTCGGTGTGCTGGGTGTAAGCCTGGGGCGTGACCTGCGCCAGGCTGGCCTTGACCCGCTCGGGCGCCAGGTCGGCCAGCAGCACGCGCCCGGCCGAGGTGCACCAGGCCGGCATGCGCCGCCCCGGCAGCATCTCGGCGAAGGTCTGGTTGGGCCCTGGAATGCGCATCACATAGACGATGTCGTGGCCGCTCAGCACGCTCAGGTTGGCCGTGAGGTTGCAGCGCTCACGGATCAGCTTCAACGCCGGAAGTGCACGGCTGATCAGCGGTGAGGCATTGAGGTAGAGGAAACCCAGCTCCAGCGCCTTGTGCGTGAGGCTGTAGCGACGCGAGCGTTCGTCCTTGGCCAGATAGCCCAGCTCGCACCAGGTATGGGTGAAACGCTGCGCCGCGCTCTTGGTCATCTCGCAGGCTTCGGCCAGCTCGGTCAGGCCCAGCGAAGGCTGGCCATCACGAAAGACCTCCAGGACCCGGATGCCCTTCTCGAGCGTCTCGATGAACTGCGGGTGCTGCTGGCGGGCGTTTTTCTCGGTCACGTTCACTCTGCCTCCACTGCGGCTGGTCAGCATACCTCATCTTGACCCGCACACAGATCCCTTATATACATAGTACCACCAATCGATAACAAGTATCGCACATCGATACATCAAGGAGAAGGTATGGCCGGTCAACCGGTATGCAGCCTGGCCTCTCGGCCAGCGTGGGAACTGGCAGCGGAAATCCGTGCCGGGCATTTGTCTGCTCGGGAACTGACCCAGGCTTGCCTGATACAAGTAGACCGGCTCAACCCGTCGCTCAATGCGCTGGTCACCGTGGATGCCGAAGGCGCCTTGGCCAAGGCCGATGCCGCCGACCAGCGCCAGGCCCGCGGCGAAGCACTGGGCCCGCTGCATGGGCTGCCGGTGGCGCACAAGGACTCCTTTCTCACCAACGGCATGCGCACTACCTGGGGCTCTCAGGTGTTCGCCGAGCATGTGCCGACCCAGGACTCGGTGATCGTCAGCCGCCAGGCCGACGCCGGCTCGATCCTGCTGGGCAAGACCAACCTGCCGGAATTCGGCGCCGGCTCGCAGACCTTCAACGAAGTGTTCGGCGCCACCCGCAACCCCTACGCCCCGGCCATGACCTGTGGCGGCAGCAGCGGCGGCGCGGCGGTAGCGCTGGCCACCGGCATGGTCGCCCTGGCCGACGGCACCGACATGGGCGGCTCGCTGCGCAACCCGGCGAGTTTCTGCAACATCGTCGGCCTGCGCCCGTCGATCGGCCGAGTACCCAACGTGCCGAACAACAACAGCTTCGGTCAATTGACCGCAGCCGGCCCCATGGGCCGCTGCGTGGCCGATGTCGCCCTGATGCTTGGCGTGATCGCCGGTGAAGATCCGCGCGACCCACTGTCGCTGCCCTTCACCGCGCAGCCTCTGGACTTCGCCGTGCCGAGGGACTTCAAGGGCGCCCGCATCGCCTACAGCCCGGACCTCGGCGGCCTGCCCGTAGACCCGCAAGTGCGCGCCGTCACCGAGGCCGGCGTGCGCCGCCTGGCGGAACTGGGCTGCACGGTGGAACTGGCCGAACCCGACTTCACCGGCGGCACCCGCGCCTTCCAGGTGCTGCGCGCACTGACCTACGCCAGCGGCTACCGCCACCTGCTCAAGAGCCACCGCCACCTGCTCAAGGACACCGTGGTGTGGAACATCGAGCTGGCCAACCAGTTCGCTGCCGAGGACGTGATGGCCGCCGAAGCCGTGCGTGCCCGGCTGTTCCGCGAGACGCAGGCGTTGCTCGAGCAGTACGATTTCCTCGTGGCGCCGGTGAGCCAGGTGCTGCCATTCCCGGTGGAGCAGCCGTACGTGACGCAGATCGGCGACCAGGCCATGGACACCTACATCGACTGGATGAACAGCTGCTCGCTGATCACCCTCAGCGGCCACCCGGCGCTGTCGTTGCCCTGCGGATTCAGCGAACAAGGGTTGCCAGTGGGGCTGCAGATCGTCGGCCGCTACCGCGACGAACAGGGGCTGCTGGCCTTCGCCCAGGCCGTCGAAGCCGTCAACCGACCCTACGTCGACCGCCCTCTGGCTGGATGATCCTGCAACGCTGGCAGCGCGCGACAGACGCACAGACAACGCCGGCTTGATGCCTTTTGAACAATGCCAACAACAGTCAAAGGAAGCCTTATGTCCACCACCTCCTCCACGTCCCAGGCAAGCGCACCTGCGCCTGCGCGGCAACCGATACGGGCAGCCGCCGGCTCGTTCCTTGGCACCCTGATCGAGTGGTTCGATTTCTACATCTACGCCACCGCTTCGGCGCTGATCTTCAGCCATGTGTTCTTCCCTGGCAGCAGCCAGCTGGTCGGCACCCTCTCCTCCTTCGCCACCCTGGCGGTGGGCTTTCTCGCACGGCCGCTGGGCGGCATCGTGTTCGGCCACCTGGGCGACCGATTCGGGCGCAAGTACTCGTTGATCCTCACCCTGCTGTTGATGGGCGTATCGACCGTCGGCATCGGCCTGCTGCCGTCCTACGAGCAGGCCGGGCTACTGGCTCCGGTGCTGCTGGTGACCTTGCGAATTCTCCAGGGCGTCGCTGTCGGCGGTGAATGGGGTGGCGCAGTGCTGCTGGCCAGCGAGCATGCGCCTGAAGGCAAGAAGAGCTTCTACGCCTCGTTCGCCCAGCTCGGCAGCCCGGCAGGCCTGGTGCTGTCGTTGATGGTATTCCGATTCATCACCGAACTGCCGGAGGCCGACATGTACGCCTGGGGCTGGCGCCTGCCGTTCCTGGGCAGCGTGCTGCTGTTGCTGCTGGCCTTCGTGATCCGTCGCGGCGTACACGAGTCGCCGGAGTTCGAGGCCCAGGCCAAGGCCGAGAAGCCTGCGCAGTCACCGGTCAAGGCCGTGGTACGTGATGCCTGGCCGTTGATCCTGCTGGTGATGGGCGCATGCACCATCGGCATTTCCTCAGCCTACTTTACCAACACCTTCATGATCGCCTATGCCACCCAGTACATGGGTATCAAGAGTTCGGTGATCCTCGAATGCCTGTCGGTGGTGGCGATCGTCCAGCTGATCAACCAGCCGATCGCCGCCTGGCTGGCCGACAAGGTCGGCGCGGGGCGCTTCCTGCTGGTGACCTCGGGCATCAGCATCCTGGTGCCATACGTGATGTTCACGCTGGTTTCCACCGGGCAGAGCACGATGATCATCCTCGGTATTTCGCTGACCAAGGTGTTCTCTTCGGCGTTCTACGCGGTGATCGCCGGGTATATCGTCAACGTGTTCCCGATCTATCAGCGCTACTCCGGGATTTCCCTGGCCTACCAGGCCTGTGGTGCGCTGATTGGCGGCACCACGCCGATGGTCGGCACGCTCATCGCTGGCCAGGCAGCCGGACAGTGGTGGCCGTTGGCGGTGTTCTATTCGGTGCTGGCGTTCATCTCGTTCGCCTGCGTGATGGGGCTGATGCGCCGGCGCCAGGTGGTCGGGCAGCCAGCGTTGGCCTGATACGCTGTGCCGGCCTCTTCGCGGCGGTCCGAGGCCTCGATGACCCTTGTCATGAGGGTCCCCCACCCTGGGGCACCCTCATGCCAGAGTCTTGCGGCGCTGCCGATCAACCCGCGAGGCTGGCGCTGTCGATCACGAAGCGGTACTTCACATCCCCGCGCAACATGCGGTCGTAGGCCGCTTCGATGTTCTTCACATCGACCATCTCGATGTCGGCGACGATGCCGTGCTGCGCGCAGAAGTCGAGCATCTCCTGGGTTTCCGGGATGCCACCGATCATCGAACCTGCCAGCGTGCGGCGCTTCATGATCAGGTTGAACACGTTGGGCGATGGATGCGGCGTGGCGGGCGCGCCGACCAGCGTCATGCCACCGTCGCGCTTGAGCAGCACCAGGAATGCGTCGAGGTCGTGAGGTGCTGCCACGGTGTTGAGGATGAAGTCGAAACTCTTGGTGTGCGCCGCCATCTGCTGGGCATCGCGCGATACCACCACTTCATCGGCGCCTAGCTGCAAGGCCGCTTCGCGCTTGCTTTCGGAGGTGGTGAAGGCCACCACGTGAGCGCCCATGGCGTGGGCCAGTTTGATGCCCATGTGGCCCAGGCCGCCGATGCCGACCACACCGACCTTCTTGCCCGGGCCGGCACCCCAGTGGCGCAGCGGCGAATAGGTGGTGATGCCGGCGCACAACAGCGGCGCGACCGCAGCCAGTTGCGCCTCGGGGTGGCGGATGCGCAATACATAGCGCTCGTGCACGACGATGGCCTGGGAATAGCCGCCCTGGGTCCAGCCCGGCGCGTCCGGGGTGGGCGAGTTGTAGGTACCGACCATGCCGTCGCAATAGTTTTCCAACCCTGCTTCACAGTCATCGCAGTGCTGGCAGCTGTCGACGATGCAGCCGATGCCGACCAGGTCACCGGCCTTGAAGGCAGAGACATGAGCGCCGACCGCCGTCACCCGGCCCACGATTTCATGGCCGGGCACACAGGGGTACTGGGTGCCTTCCCACTCCGAGCGGACCTGGTGCAGGTCGGAGTGGCAGACACCGCAGAAGGCGATCTCGATCTGTACATCGTGCGCACCTGGGCTGCGCCGGGTGATGCTCAACGGTTCCAGGGGCTGATTGCCCGCATGGGCTCCATAGGCATTGACTTGCATCGAACGACCCTCCTGCTGGTTGGTGCGGCCATTGTCTGGCCGGTTCCTTTGCAATCAGTAGTGCAATCCCGTGGTTTGCTTGCCCGATCCTGCGAGCGTGCAACTCCCCAAGCTGTCCGGATCACCCTAGCCCAGGAGGTAGACCTAAGCCACCTTGATCACCACCTTGCCGAACGCCCCCCGCGCCAGATGCTGATAGGCCTCCCGCGCCTGGTCGAACGGATACACCCGGTCGATCACCGGGCGGATGGCATGCGCGTTCAGGAACGCATTCATGCGATCGAAAGACGAACGCGGCGCGACGGCGATGCCGCGCAAGGTGGTCTGACGGAAGATCAACGGCATCAGCCCCAAGGTAGTGGTCTGCCCGGTCAGGAAACCGATCTGGGCAATGCGGCCCGCCGCCTTGGTGGCGGCGATGGACTGGTTCAGTCCTTCCCCACCCGCCACATCCAGCAACAGGTCGACGCCTTTGCCATCGGTCAGTTTCAAGACCTCTTCCTCCCACCGTGGGAAGGCCTTGTAGTTCACCCCGGCGACCGCACCGAGCTTCTTCACCGCCTGCAGGTTGGCATCGCTGCTCGACGTGACGATCACCCGGGCGCCCAGCGCGGTCGCCAGCTGCACGGCGAATACCGACACCCCGCCAGTGCCCTGCACCAGCACGGTCTGCCCCGGCTGAACCTGGCCATAATCCACCAGCGCGTACCAGGCCGTGAGTGCGGCAATCGGCAAGGTCGCGGCCTCTTCGTCCGAAAGGTTGTCCGGGGCACGCACCGCGCTCTGCTCATGGATGATCATGTATTCGGCCAACCCACCCGGCAGCGGCGAGCCGAAGCAGTAGGCCGGCTCATCCGGCCCAGGCTCGCCATCGAGCCAACGCGAATACAGGTGTGAGTTGACCCTGTCGCCCACGGCGAAGCGGCTCACGCCCTCGCCCACCGCCACTACCGTGCCCGCCGCATCGCTGACCGGTATCAGGGGCTTGGGCACCAGGTGCGGCTCATAGATACCATCGACGATGGCCTTGTCGCGGAAGTTGAGGGAAACAGCCCCCACCTTCACCAGCAGTTCGCCCGCCTTGGGCACGGGCGTCGCAGCCTCGCCCATCACCAGGTTGTCCAACCCGAAATCGTTCAATAGCCAAGCTTTCATGTGCAGCACTCCAGGGGTGATCGATCGATGGTCCGCAGTGTTGCGCATCATCGGGCCCGGATAAATGCAGGGTTCGGTACATGATTGTTATCATTATGAGCAACAGTCAGATGACATAGCTCAGCCGCTCATGAAACAAAACCACCATGTGAGGGTGTCATGGAATTGCTTCAATCAATGCAAGTGTTCGCCCGCCTGGCCGAGCTCGGCAGCTTCACTCGCACCGCAGATGCCCTGCAGCTGGGTCGCGCACAAGTGACCCGGACCATCCAGGGCCTGGAGGACCTCTTGGGCGTGCGCCTGTTCCAACGCACTACGCGTACGGTGCGCCTGACCTTGGAGGGTGAGCGGTTCTACGAGCGAGTGAAGAGCCTCCTGGGCGATGTAGCCGAAACGACAGCGATGTTCTCCCAGCCCGCTACCGCGATGCGTGGGCGCCTGCGCGTGGACATCCCCGCCGCCTTCGCCCAACCGCAGTTCATGGCCTGCCTGAAGGCATTCGGCGACCAGCACCCCGGCATCGACCTGGTGCTCGGCGTCACCGATCGCACCGTCGATCTGGTCGCCGAGGGCATCGACTGTGCGCTGCGCATCGGCGAATTGCCCGACTCGAGCCTGATCGTCCGGCGTATCGGCCAAGCCACGATGGTCACCTGCGCCGCGCCTCAGTACCTGCGCGAGCATGGCGAGCCGCGCAGCCTGGAAGACCTGGCCCTGCATCGCGGCGTCACCTTCTTGTCCGGCCAGAACCAGCGACCGCAACCCTGGCAGTTCAACGACGACGCGGGCGAGCAGTCCTACCTGTGCCGCCGGGGCATCAGCGTCAACGAGTCCAACGCGTATGTCGAATGTGGGGTGGCAGGCTTCGGAATTGTGCAGGCACCGGGCATCACCCTCGAGCGATGCCTGGCTGATGGATCGCTGGTGGAGATCCTGCAGCATTTGCGGCCGTATCCTCGCCCGGTTTCGCTGCTATACCCCAGCCGATCTCATGTTGCACCACAGGTCCAGGTGTTCGCCGAGTGGCTGCGAAGGCAGTTGCCGGTCATCTACGGCCAGTGGCTGGAGGAGAACGCCCAGGGCTAGGAACGCGCCGAGTGCCAGCGCTTCCCAGTCAGCGCTGGCTGCGCAGGGCGCGTTCAGACGCTACGCGTCACACCCCCATCGACCTTGATGTTCTGCCCAGTGATATATGCCGCGCCTTCGCTGGCCAGGAAGGCGATGGTCGCCGCCACCTCCTCGCTGGTGCCATAACGCTTGAGCGGTACGCTTTCACGGCGCTGCTCGGTCGCCGGCAGGCTGTCGATCCAGCCCGGCAGCACATTGTTGATGCGCACGTTGTCGCCCGCGTAGGTGTCGGCGAAGATCTTGGTGAACGACGCCAGGCCCGCGCGGAACACCGCGGAGGTGGGGAACAGCTCGGTGGGCTCGAAGGTCCAGGCCGAGGAAATGTTGATGATCACCCCGCTCTGCTGGCGCTGCATGATCGGCGTCACCAGCCGCGCCGGGCGGATCACGTTGAGCAGGTAGGTGTCCATGCCCTTGTGCCAGTCCTCGTCGCTGATCTCCAGGATCGGTGCCCGTGGACCGTGGCCGGCGCTGTTGACCAGCACATCCACCCGCCCCCACTGGGCGACCACGGCATCGACCAGCCGTCGCAGGTCGTCGACCGACTGGTTGCTGCCAGTGATGCCGATGCCGCCGAGTTCCTCGGCCAGGGCCTCACCCTTGCCCGAGGACGACAGGATGCCGACCTTGTAGCCATCGGCCGCCAGGCGCCGCGCTGCCGCCGCGCCCATGCCACTGCCACCTGCGGTGATGATCGCTACTTTTTCCACTGCCATGCTGCCTCCACGCTGTCGTTCAAGGTTTGTCTAACCTTAGCGCGCCTGCGCTGAACGAGAGAGACAGGCCAACTTGTCCAAGCCAGTAGATTAACTATCGAGAGCCTGTTGCCCCAGCCAGGCCCTCACCAAGCCCAGCAGCGCCGGTTGGCGGGCCTTGCGCGGCCACACCAGATAGAACGCCTTGTCGAGCCGCAACGCCTGACCGAACACTTGCTGCAAGCGCCCGGCCGCGATATCGCCCGCGACGAAAGCCTGGTTGGCCAGGGCGATCCCCTGGCCGTTGATGGCGGCCTCGATGGCCAGCGAAGTCTGGTTGAAACGCATGTGCTTGGCGGTACCCGGCCCATGCTGCGGGAACAGCGCCGCGTTGAATGCGGGCCAGAAGTCGTGGGCATCGTGCAGCATCAGGTAGCCCTGCAACCCCTCGAAAGTGGTCGGCCCAGCCTGCCCCTGGAACAATGCCGGGCTGGCGACGGCGACTATCCGCTGCTCCATCAGCAGTTCGCTCTCTAGACCCGGGCCGAAGGGAGGCCGGCCGTAGCGCACGGCAATGTCCACCGCATCGGTATGAAAGTGCGACAGGCGATCGGTGGCCATTACCCGCAGGTCGATATCGGGGTTGCACTCGGCGAATGCCCCAAGCCGGGGGATAAGCCATTTGGATGCGAAGGTTGGGGTCACGCTGACCGTCAGGTGCGCCGGTTGCGGGCGCAGCAGGCGGGTCGCCTCGTCGATCATCGCCAAGGCGCCGCGGACGCTGCCGCTGTAGCCCAGGCCAGCATCGGTCAGCGCCAGCCCACGCGCCTGGCGCTCGAACAACGGCAGCCCCAGGTTCGCCTCCAGGCCTCGGATCTGCTGGGCGACGGCGGCCTGGGTGACACCCAGTTCCTCGGCCGCCAGGCGGAAGTTGAGGTGGCGGGCAACCACTTCGAAGACACGGAGCGCATTGAGCGAGGGCAGCGCGGCAAAACCTTCTGGCATGGTGGGGGCACGCGGTAGGGAAAAGAAGTCCCGCCGAGGCTAGCCGCTGGCGCCGGCAAAGGAAACCCGGGCCGGCCAAAAACCTACCTGGCATCAAGCCGATAAACAGAATCGATATCCCATTAAAGAATTCCCGCAGGCGCTGCGCCGGGCCCAGGGCTTACAGTCACCCTACGCCGAACTCCGGCGCGGTGATTCCTGCTGGATATCAGGCATTTCGAAGGCATTCGATGGCGTTCCAGCAGCATTCGCACCATTACAAGAACAAAAGGTGACCACGCATGCTCAAGCCTACTGTCGATACTGCCATCGACGTCAAAGACTGGATCGACAACCGTCCCATCTCCGCCTACCAGTGGTTGATCCTGTCGCTGTGTTTCCTGATCGTGCTGTTCGACGGCTTCGACGTCGCGGTCATGGGCTTCATCGCCCCGTCGCTGATGCAGGACTGGGGGCTGTCGCGCGCCGCCTTCGGGCCGGTGATGAGTGCCGGCATGGTCGGCCTGGCCATCGGCGCCCTGACCGCCGGCCCGTACGCCGACCGGCTGGGGCGCAAGAAGGTGCTGCTGATCGCGGTCAGCGGCTTCAGCCTGCTGAGCCTGGCCTGCGCCTTCGCCCGCAGCCCCTATGAACTGGCGGTGCTGCGCCTGCTGACCGGCATCGCCCTGGGCGCCGCCATGCCCAACAGCACCACCCTGCTGGCCGAATACCTGCCCGAGCGCAGCCGTTCGCTGCTGATCACCATCATGTTCACCGGTTTCAACATGGGCTCGGGCCTGGGGGGCTTCCTCGCCGCCTGGCTGATCCCGCAGCACGGTTGGCAGTCGGTGCTGCTGGCTGGCGGCCTGCTGCCGCTGGCCTTGCTGCCCTTGCTGCTGTGGCTGCTGCCCGAGTCGGCGCGCTTCCTCGCCGCCCGCCAGGCTCCCGCCCGGCAGATTGCCGCCGCCCTCGCCAAACTTGGCGGGCGCTTCGCCGAAGGCACCCGCTTCACCGTCAGCGAGCCGACCGTGCAACACAAGGCGCCAGCGCGCCAGCTGTTCAGCGAACGCTACCGCCTCGGCACCCTGGCCCTGTGGCTGACCTACTTCATGGGCCTGCTGGTGATCTACCTGACCATGGGCTGGCTGCCGACGTTGCTGCGTGACGGCGGCCTGTCGATCGAGCGCGCCGCCACCATCACCGGCCTGTTCCAGATCGGCGGCACAGTAGGCGCGATCGTGGTCGGCTGGATCATGGATCGACGCAACCCCAACCGGGTGATCGCCATCGCCTACGCCCTTGGCGGCCTGTGCATCGTCTCGCTGGGCGCCCTGAGCCTGGAGTCCAGCCTGCTGGTACTTGGCGTGACCGTCGCCGGCTTCTGCATGAGCGGCGCACAGACCGGTCTCAACGCCTTCGCCCCGGGCTACTACCCCACGGAATTCCGCGCCACAGGTGTAAGCTGGATGCTCGGCATCGGCCGCTTTGGCGCAATCTTCGGTTCCCTCATCGGTGGTGCCGTGCTCAGCCTCGGGCTGGGCCTGCCGCTGCTGTTCACCCTCCTCGGCCTGCCGGCATTCGCCGCCGCCGTGGCGATCCTGGCCAACGGCCACGCCCGGCGCCGCGCGAACGCGGCAGTGACCGCGCAGTAACCCGTCACAGAGGACATTCGCATGGCTCGCATCATTGGTGGCCTGGCCGTTTCCCACACCCCGACCATCGGCTTCGCAGTCGACAACGACAAACAGCAGGAAGCCGCCTGGGCGCCGATCTTCGAGAGTTTCGAGCCGATCCGCACGTGGCTGCAGGCGCGCCAGCCAGACGTGCTGTTCTACATCTTCAACGACCACGTCACCTCGTTCTTCTTCGACCACTACAGCGCCTTCACCCTGGGCGTCGACGATCTGTACGGCGTGGCCGACGAAGGCGGCAACCCGCGTGAGCTGCCACCGGTAAGCGGACACGCGGCACTGTCGCGACACATCGGCCAGAGCTTGATGGCCGATGAGTTCGACATGAGCTTCTTCCGCGACAAGCCGCTGGACCATGGCTTCTTCTCGCCGATGTCGGCGCTGCTGCCGTGCGACGAGGGCTGGCCCGTGCAGATCGTGCCGCTGCAAGTGGGTGTGCTGCAGCTGCCGATCCCTACCGCGCGGCGCTGCTACAAACTGGGCCAGGCCCTGCGCCGTGCCATCGAGAGCTACCCCGAGGACCTCAAGGTCGCCATCGTCGCCACGGGTGGCGTGTCGCACCAGGTGCATGGCGAGCGTTGCGGCTTCAACAACCCGGAATGGGACGCGCAGTTCATCGAGCTGCTGGTGAACGACCCGCAGCAGCTCACCGAGATGACCCTGGCCGAGTACGCAACGCTCGGCGGTATGGAGGGGGCCGAGGTGATCACCTGGCTGATCATGCGCGGGGCGCTGTCGGGCAATGTCGAGCGCAAGCACCAGAGCTACTACCTGCCGTCGATGACCGGCATCGCCACGTTGCTCCTGGAAAACCAGGACCAACCACTGCCGGCCCCGGTCAACGAGCGCCACCGCCAGCACATGCAGCACCAACTGGCGGGGGCGGAACTGCTCGAAGGCACCTACCCCTACACCCTGGAACGCAGTGCCAAGGGCTATCGCCTGAACAAGTTCCTGCATCGCCTGATCGAGCCGCAGTGGCGCCAGCGCTTCCTCGCCGAACCCGAAGCGCTGTACCGCGAGGCCGGCCTGAGCGAAGAGGAAAGCGACCTGCTGCGCCGCCGCGACTGGCGCGGGCTGATCCACTACGGGGTGATCTTCTTCGTCCTGGAGAAGCTCGGCGCAGTGCTGGGCGTGTCCAACCTGGATATCTACGCCGCCATGCGCGGGCAGAGCATCGACGACTTCATGAAGACCCGAAATCAGCAGGTCCGTTACTCGGTGGCCGGCAAGGCCGCCAACTGATCGTAGCGCAACATCCGGGGCCACACCTGGCCCCGGCGTACCCGCAACACCGAATTCCACGACAACGCCAATAACACGGAATCCGCCCCATGCCTCGATACACCCAGCCTCCCGCCTGACCACCTGGCCGCGCCGAGCCGCGCCGCCCCTCGCTCCCTGTTTCAACCTGCCCAGCGCCGATGCGCCGCTGGCGGGCCGCGCTTTGCCCATCACTGGAGAACAACAACAATGAAATGCCGCACTCTGTACCCGCTCGTGCCCACGGTCGCCCTGGCTGCCGGCCTGCCCCTGGTCGCCTCGGCCGAAGGTTTCGTCGACGATGCCAAGGCCAGCCTGACACTGCGCAACTTCTACATGAACCGCGACTACACCGGCACAGCCAGCCAAGGCAAGGCCGAGGAGTGGACGCAGAGCTTCATCCTCGACTTCCGGTCCGGTTTCACCCCCGGCGTGGTCGGCTTCGGCGTCGACGTGCTGGGCCTGTACAGCGTCAAGCTCGATGGCGGCAAAGGCACCGCCGGCACGCAACTGCTGCCCGTGCATGACGACGGGCGCCCGGCGGACGACTTCGGGCGCACGGCGGTGGCCGGCAAGATGCGCATATCCAAGACCGAACTGAAAGTCGGCGAATGGGCGCCGGCGCTGCCGATCCTGCGTGCCGACGACGGCCGCTCGCTGCCGCAGACCTTCCAGGGCGCCCAGCTCACCTCCAACGAACTGGCCGGCCTGACCCTGTACGGTGGCCAGTTCCGCCAGAACAGCCCGCGCAACGACGCCAGCATGGAGGACATGAGCCTGTTCACTCGCACCGCGTTCACTTCCGACCGCTTCGACTTCGCCGGCGGCGAATACCGCTTCAACCAGGACCGCACCCTCGTCGGCGCCTGGTACGCCCAGCTCGAAGACATCTATCAGCAGCGCTACCTGCAGGTGCAACACCAGCAACCCGTGGGCGACTGGGTGCTGGGCGCCAACCTGGGCTACTTCTGGGGCAAGGAAGACGGCAGTGCCAAGGCCGGCGAACTGGACAACCGCACCGCCTCGGGCCTGTTCTCGGCCAGGATCGGCGGCAACACCTTCTATGTCGGCCTGCAGAAGGTCATGGGCGACGATGAGTGGTTCCGGGTCAACGGCGCCAGCGGAGGCACCCTGGCCAACGATGCCTTCGGCTCCAGCTACGAAAGCGCCCAGGAGCGCTCGTGGCAGCTGCGCCATGACTTCAACTTCGTGGTGCTCGGCATCCCTGGCCTGACCTTGATGAACCGCTACATCCACGGTGACAACGTGCACAACGCCAGCACCGACGATGGCACCGAGTGGGGCCGCGAAAGCGAGCTGGCCTATGTGATCCAGTCCGGCCCGCTGAAGGCCCTGAACGTCAAGTGGCGTAACTCCAGTCAACGTCGCAACTGGGGCAGCACCAACAGTTTCGACGAGAACCGGCTGATCGTCAGCTATCCGCTGAGCTTGCTGTAGGGCTGGGGGCTGCTGCGCAGCCCTATCGCGGCACGAGGCCGCTCCTACACGGAGATCACCTGGCGGATACAGGCCATCAACGCAGCCGCCGCCGGTGACTGCAAGCAGCCGACGCGCTGCATCAGGCCAATGGCGCGCGCCGTGCCCGGCAGCGCCAGCGGCAGGCGTTGCAGCTCACCGCTGGCGATCTCGTGGGCGAGCTGATGGGCGGACACCGCCGCAAGCATGTCCGAGCGCAACAACAGGCCACGGATGATCGCCAGGTCGCCGCTTTCCACCACCGCGCTTGCCATCTTCGTACTGCCCCTGCCTGCCCCAGGGGCAGCCAGCCCGGCCGCCGCGAAACAGGCATCGAGCTGGGCACGGGCCGGCGAGCCCGCCCTGGGCAACACCCAGCGCGCCTCGCGCACCTGCGCCAAGGTCACCTGCCCCGCCAGCAACGGATGGCCGCGCCGCGCCAGAAGCACCATCTCCTCGGTGATCAGCGGCTCGCCGACCAGGTCGCTGGCATAGTCGCTGGGCCGCAGAGCCCCCAGCACGAAGTCCACATCACCGACGCGCAACTCGGTGGCCAGCAGGTCGAACGGGCTTTCGTTGGTGATCACGCGGACCTGCGGGTGCGCCGTGGTGAAACGCACGATGGCCTCGGGCAGGATGCGTGAACGCCCCAACGGCAGCGCACCCACGTGCACGATACCGCGCAGGGTGCCCTGCATGGCGCTGAGGTCGGTGTCGATGTGGCGTAGCTCGTTCAGTGCCCGGCGGATCGGGAAGAGGATTTCCTGGCTCGCCCGGGTCGGTTGCAGGCCCCGGGGCGTGCGTTCGAACAATGGCCGCCCACAACCGCCCTCGAGCACCTTGAGCGCCGCACTGACCGCCGGCTGGCTGAGGCCGAAGTGGCGCGCTACCGTCTGCATGTGCCGGGTTTCGCAAAGCTTGACGAATACCTCCAAGCGGCGTGCCTGGAACAGGTAGATCGGCTCGGCCTGGACGCAGCCCAACAACCGCGGCACCTCATCGAGCTCGGCGAGGACCCGCCTGGCGCGGGGCAGCACGCACTCGCCATAGTCGGTCAGGCGCATGCCGTTGGCGTGGCGCTCGAACAACGGCGCAGCCAAGCGCGCCTCCAACTCGGCGATGGCCCGGGTGACCACCGACTGCGCCCGAAACAGCAATTCAGAGGCCCGCGACACACTACCCACGTCGGCCACCCGAACGAAGGCACGCACCTGCATCAGGTTAGGCAGTTCAAGCTCAGTCATAGGGCCTCCGCGACGCCCGGCGCTTTACTGGCGCGACTATGCCGCCCCACTCCGTCATTGGCAATAAATAAAACGCATACCCGCAACGCTGGAATGCATTAGTCCCGCGCCAGCCCCGATGACATCCTGCCCCTACCCCCCGCAGGAGCCTACGAACAATGAACAACCCACAAAAATCCGCCCTGGTGGTCAGCGCCCATTCCGCCGATTTCGTCTGGCGCGCCGGCGGCGCCATCGCCCTGCACGCAGAGCAGGGTTATGCCGTGCACGTGGTCTGCCTGTCGTTCGGCGAGCGTGGCGAGTCGGCCAAACTGTGGCGCAAGGGCGAGATGACCGAGGCCAAGATCAAGGACGCACGCCGCGAAGAAGCCCTGGCCGCCGCCGAGATCCTCGGTGCCAGCGTGGAGTTCTTCGACATCGGCGACTACCCGATGCGCGCCGACAAGGACACCCTGTTCCGCCTGGCCGACGTGTACCGCCGGGTACAGCCGGAATTCGTTCTCAGCCATTCGCTGAAGGACCCTTACAACTACGACCACCCACTGGCCATGCACCTGGCCCAGGAAGCGCGCATCATCGCCCAGGCCGAAGGCTACAAGCCGGGCGAGCAGATCGTCGGCGCGCCGCCGGTGTATGCCTTCGAGCCACACCAGCCGGAACAGTGCGAATGGCGCCCGGACACCTTCCTCGATATCACCTCGGTGTGGGACAGGAAGTACGCCGCCATCCAGTGCATGGCCGGCCAGGAACACCTGTGGGAGTACTACACCCGGGTCGCCCTGCAGCGGGGCGTGCAGGCCAAGCGCAACGTCGGCATCACCAGCGCACGCAACATCATCTACGCCGAAGGCTTGCAGAGCGTGTTCCCACGCGTCACGGAGAACCTGGCATGAGTGGGCTGATCGGCAAGACCGGTATCGTGGTACGTAACATCCCACGCACCGAACCCCAGGTCATCGATGCCCTGGGGCAGCTCGGCGTGGCTACCGTGCACGAGGCCCAAGGTCGCAAGGGCCTGCTGAACACCGCCGTGCGCCCGATCCAGCAAGGCGTGGCCGTGGCTGGCAGTGCCGTGACCGTGCTGGTGGCACCCGGCGACAACTGGATGTTCCATGTGGCCGTGGAACAATGCCGCCCCGGTGACGTGCTGGTGGTGGCGCCCAGTTCGCCGTGCAGCGACGGCTATTTTGGCGACCTGCTCGCGACCTCGCTCAAGGCCCGCGGCGTGCGTGGCCTGGTCATCGACGCCGGCATCCGCGACAGCCAGACCCTGCGCGACATGGGCTTTGCCGTATGGTCCCGGGCCACCAATGCCCAGGGCACGGTGAAGGAAGTACTGGGCTCGGTGAACCTGCCGCTGCTGTGCGCCGGCCAACTGGTCAATGCCGGGGACATCGTGGTGGCCGACGACGACGGCGTGGTCGTGGTGCGCCATGGCGAAGCCCAGGTGGTGCTCGACGCCGCCACCCAGCGCGCCGAACTGGAAGAACGCAAGCGCCTGCGCCTGGCCGCCGGCGAGCTGGGCCTGGACATCTACGAGATGCGTCCGCGCCTGGCGGCCAAGGGCTTGCGCTACGTCGACCACCTCAGCGACCTGGACGACTGACCATGGGCCAGACCCGCATACCTTGCCTGCTGATGCGCGGGGGTACCTCCAAGGGTGCCTACTTCCTGCATGACGACCTGCCCGAATCCGGCCCGCTGCGCGATCGCGTGCTGCTGGCGGTGATGGGCTCGCCGGACGCCCGGCAGATCGACGGCATCGGCGGCGCCGACTCGCTGACCAGCAAGGTGGCGATCATTCGCGCCTCGCAACGCGACGACGCCGACGTCGACTACCTGTTCGCCCAGGTGCTGGTGGACGAAGCACGGGTCGACTATGGGCAGAACTGCGGCAACATCCTCGCAGGCGTCGGGCCGTTCGCCCTGGAGCGCGGCCTGGTGACGGCCAGCGGCTCGAGCACGCCGGTGCGGATCTACATGCAGAACACCGGGCAGATCGCCGTGGCCCAGGTGCCGACCGCCGACGGCCAGGTGGAATATGCCGGCGCAACGCGTATCGACGGTGTGCCGGGCCAGGCGGCTGCGCTGCTGGTGACCTTCGCCGACGTCGCCGGCTCCAGTTGCGGTGCACTGCTGCCCACCGGCAACAGCCGTGATCGAGTCGACGGCATCGAGGTCACTTGCATCGACAACGGCATGCCGGTGGTGCTGTTGCGCGCCGAGGACCTGGGTATCAGCGGCCATGAGCCCTGTGCGGTGCTGGACGCCGACAACGCGCTCAAGGCGCGACTGGAATCGATCCGCCTGCAACTGGGCCCGCGCATGAACCTGGGCGACGTCAGCCAGCGCAACGTGCCGAAGATGTGCCTGCTGTCGGCGCCGCGCAACGGCGGTGCGATCAACACCCGCTCGTTCATCCCGCACCGCTGCCACGCTTCGATTGGTGTATTCGGTGCAGTGAGCGTCGCCACCGCCTGCCTGGTCCAGGGTTCGATCGCCCAGGCGCTGGCGTGCACCGCCACGGGCGATGCCCAGCGGTTGTCGGTGGAGCATCCCAGTGGTGAATTCACGGTGGAAATCGCAATGCGCGATGGCGCCATCCACGGTTGCGGGCTGGTGCGCACCGCCCGGTTACTGTTCGATGGCCAGGTGTGCATTCCTGGCGACCTCTGGTCAGGCCCCCGGTAGGAGCGGCCTTGCGCCGCGATGGGCTGCGTAGCAGCCCCAGATCGTCAGGGCGCCATAGAACCCTGGGGCTGCTACGCAGCCCATCGCGGCGCGAGGCCGCTCCTACAGGGGTGGGCGATGTTCTGAAAATCGGGACAAAAAACGCAGCCTCGGGACAAAACCCGCACACTTCGCCATACGGCCCGAAACCGTAACATTCAGTTTCATCTCGCCCACCGACAGTAGCACGCTCAATCCAACCACAATGAGATCTGATCCGTGCTGCAACGTGTGCTCTGCTCCCTGTCCCTGCTCACCCTCGCCATCTCCGCCGCCCATGCCGCCGACGCGCTCGACACCCCACGTCTGGCCGGCATGGACAACTTCCGCGATATCGCCGGCACTACCGAGGCCTATTCCACCCGCCATGACGGCGTGATGCGTGCCGGGGTGTTCTACCGCGCCAATGCCCTGACCCCGACCGCCTCGGACCTCACCGTGCTCAACAGCCTGGGCATCAGCGACGTCTACGACCTGCGTACCGCCAGCGAGATCGCCACCACCCCGGACACCCTGCCGGACGGCGCCACCTACACCAACATCGATATCCTCGGCAGCACCAGCTCCGGCGCCAACGTGACCGGTATCTCGGTCACCACCGCAGCCCAGGCGCGGGCGATGATGGAGGATGCCAACCGCAGCTTCGTCAGCGATGCCGGCGTGCGCAGTCAGTTCACCACGCTGTTCAACGACCTCGCCGCTGCCGACGGCGCGGCGCTGTTCCACTGCACCGCTGGCAAGGACCGCACCGGCTGGACCGCCGCCGTGCTGCTGAGCATCGCTGGGGTGGACGATGCGACCATCATGGAGAACTACCTGGCGACCAACGAATACACCGCCGACCGCGTGGCCGCCACCCTGGCCGCGATGCCCGCGAGCATGGCCGAGATCTACGCGCCGCTGCTGGGCGTCGAGGCCAGCTACCTGCAGGCCGGCCTCGATGAGGTGACGGCCGAGTACGGCAGCATGGACAACTACCTCAAGCAGGGCCTGGGGCTGACCCAGGAAACCCTCTACGTGCTGCGCGGCAAGATGGTGCGCTACGCCACCCTGCCCGGCCAGGCCGGTTTCCTGGGCAATGCCGCTGCGGGTGCCCGCTTGCTCGAGCAATTGCAGGACACCTCGCTGTCGGGCAACTACACCGCCTACAACTACTACCTGCAATCGGCCATCGATGCCGGCACCTTGGGCGGCGTCGAGTCCAGGGTCGGCGGCCAGGTGCATGCCGATGCCGCCAGCTACCTGCTGCGCCAGGACGCGATGATCGACCGCGCCGCCGCACCGTTCACCGACGGCATCGACCTCAAGGCCGGCCAGTCGCGCCTGTGGAGCACCGCCCTGGCCGGCTACCTGGGCACCGATGGCTCATCCCAGGTATCGAGCAGCAACGAACACAGCCAGGGGTTGATGATCGGCCTCACCCAGCGCTTGAGCGAACAGCTCAGTGCCTACGCCGGCTTCGGCTACAGCAACGGCAACGTCGGCGGCGCGGGCGGCGAGGCGGACACCGACCTGACCTTCCTCGCCCTGGGCGCGCGCTTCGCCCCCGGCAGCCTGGAGCAGGGGCTGTTCATCGACGCCAAGGCCAGCGGTGGCTGGCTCGACTACAGCAGCAAGCGCGACATCGGCGGCGGCCTGGGCACCGCCAAGGGCGACAGCCACGGCACTCTGGTCGGCGGCAGCCTGGCCCTGGGCTACCGACTGCCCGCCGGCAGCGTGGTGCTGGAGCCAAGCCTGGGCGTGCGGGTAAGCCACGTCGACCTGTCGGGCTTCGACGAAAAAGGCAGCGAACTGGCGCTGCAGGTCGACGATCTGAAAGCCACCCGCCGCGCCGCCATGGCCAACCTCAAGGCGTCGTTCGCGCCGTACGCGCTAGGTGCCTGGCAACTGGTACCCGGTGTCGAGGTGGGCTACGAGCACGTCCTGGGCGATCACCAGGTCGACAGCCAAGCCCATCTGCTCGGCCTGGATATCGAGCAACGCGCCGCGTTCGACAACCGCGACCAGTTCAACGCTGGGGTCAACCTGATGGCCAACCTGGGTGCGTTGAGCGTCGGCGCCGAGGTCGCGGCCCTGGGCGGGGGCGACAGCCACGGCGTGAGCGGCAGCCTCAAGGCCAGCTACGCGTTCTGATGCAACGGGGCGGGCGGCCTACTTCAGGCCGCCTCGCCGCACATCCGCCGGGCTGACGCCATAGGCCTGCTGGAAATACTGGGCGAAGCGCCCGGCGTTGCTGAAACCAAGGCCCTGCGCAACCTGCGCCACCGAACTGCCCTCCCCGCGCTGCAGCACCTGGTGCGCCAGTTCCAGGCGCACCTGCCGCTGATAGGCGACGATCGACATACCCGCGAAACGCTTGAAGCCCTCCTGCAAAGCGCGCAGGCTGACATTGGCCAGCAAGGCCAGCTCGCTGCCACTGACCAGGCTGGCAGGGTGTTCGCGGATGTAGGCCATGGCGAGTTTCACGTGGCGAGGCGCCAGTGCCGGCTGCGGGCGGTGCAACGCCTCGCTGTAGTTGTGCGGCCAGGTTTCCAGTACCGCATCGACCAGCATTTCCTGGAGCCTCGCGGGCATCAACAGGCCACTGTTGATCAGTTGGTCGAACTCGATGCCCGTGGCCATTTCGAGCAAGGCACGAATCCCCTGGAATGCCGACTTGCCGAGGTCCACCACCGGCTCGAACCGAATGGGCGCGGCCAGCGGCCGCTCGAGCAAGGTCGACAGGCGTTCCACGAACAAGCCCCGACGGATCGACATGCCGCATTGGGCATGTCCATCGGCAATGCGCACCGAGCGAATATCCAGCTTGTCCACCGCCAGCCCGACCTGGTGGCCGCCCACAGCCTCGCCACGCTGATCGAACACGATATGGCCGGCGCTGGGTAGCACGAAGGTGATCTCGTCCTGGGGTGTGGGCAAGACGATGGTGAAGTCGCCGCGGTATTGCATGCGCCGCACGCTCATGCCCTCGAAGCGCCCATACACGCCGCCGATGGAGATACCGTCGCCCAGAGGCGGCAGGTCGGCATAGAGGTTGCCGAACATTTGTGTGAACAGCGCGCCGAAGTCATCGCTGCGCATGTCGTTGGACCGAATAATGAACTGCTTGCGGGTCGTACCGGGCTGCACCGTGTCGCTCGCCTGTGCCACTGGAAGGGATCCGCACGCTAGCAGCTGCCCCATGACAGGTATGTGACAACGGCGTATCAGCGCTTGCCAGGTTCGCCGCCGAGAATGACCAGGCGCATAGCCTCGAGCATGTCCAGCCGGGACGACAGGCCGATTGCCGGGTCGTCGCTGCGCTCACGCTCGTCAGCGCGCAATGGGGCGGTCAGGCCCGCCTGCGCAGGCAACGCGCTGCGGCGCAGTAAAGCCTTGATCTGTGCGGGTTGCAGATCGGGGTTGATGGACACCATCGCGGCAGCCACAGCGGTAACCAGCGCCGCTGAATAAGAGGTACCGCAGCCACCACCCGATCCTGCCCGCGGTGCGGTGGTCTGCGGCGGTCGTGGGCAGGCCGCAGCGGTGATATCGACTCGCGGGCCGAGGTTGGAGTTGCCACGTCGCACCACGAACCGCGCATCCTCCACGCCGACGTCGCGGCCACTGCGCTGATGCGCCCCCACCACCAGCAGTTGCTCCGATGACAGCGAGGCCGGCAGGTGATCGTCGGTGCTGGACGCGCTGTTGCCGGCGGAATTGACCACCAGCACCTCGGGGTGCTCGCGCTTCAACCAGGCAAAGAACCGCACCAGCAATCGCCGGTAACCCTCGAAGGCCAGGTCGGAGCGGACATTGGCCGTTATCGGCTGCCCCTTCAGGTCAAGCCTGCCCATGCGGTGCACGCCCCAGCTCCAGTTGAGCACGCGCACCTGGTCCTGGACCAGATTCACCGAGGCCGCTACACGGCCCACTACTCCGGTTTCGCCGCCGATGTCGACGATCACCCGAAAGCCCCGGCCCATCGGCCCGATCCGGCTCAACAACCCCCTGTTGCCGCCTTCGGCTATCCGGGCAGACAGTATCCCGGTCACGATGGAGCCGTGGGCATTTTTCGGGCGGCTGTGACGTGCCTGCAGGCTGACCCCGGCATGCCCGCAAGGCGCGACCAGTTCGGTGAAATCCGGCGAATCGAAGTTCACGCCCTTTTCGATCACGCCGACGCTCACCGGCCCTGGTCGCCGGTGCTCCCAGGCAGCATACCGGCGGTACAGGTCCACCCCCTGGTCGAAGCGATTGGCCGCCCAACCGTCATCGTCTGGCGGCTCAATGGCCTTGTACGGCTTCTGGCCGTCGTTGCGGTTGTCATCTTCCACCAGCACGGCCTCCACCGCCTGGTCTTGCTCCAACGCCTGCACCATCGCGTTACGCTCAAGTAGCGTGGAGCTGCTCAGGCGCACCTGGTACAGATTGAGCGGTGGGATGGCGCCGACTATCTGCAACCCGTGAGCCTTGGCGATACGCTGCGCCTGGGACTGCCCCTGGACATCTTCGTGGAGCAGTAACCCAAGCAGATCCACCGAGGTGACCAGATGGTCGGCGATTGGCACTTGTCGTTCGGAGTTGGCCGACAGCACGTAGCTCTGCCGCGTGCTCAGCCAGACCGGGTTGCTGATGCGCATGCCATCGCGCAACCACAACGAACCGCTGTCGAGCGGACGCTCCGGCAACTGCAGGTGCAGCGTCCGACCCTCGCGCGTGACGCGGCTGGCCGGTATCTCGCGACCGCCGAGCAGCACCTGCGGGATGGCGTCGGACAGGCCGCGTGCCTGCACGCACCAGGCCCTTGGCTGGCCTGGGGCCCAAGGCCCGCAGGGTGCCAGTTTCTCGATACGGATTGCTGCGGCTGCTTCGCCGGCGTCGCTCATCAGGATCACCACCAACGCCAGCAGGCGCGCCGCCTGCTTGCCCTTACCTGCCATGTCCATGTGGCCCCAGGCTACGTTTACCCGCACCCTAAAGCGCCTCGGTAAACCTGCCTACTGGCAGAAATGTCAGGTCAGGGCCAAAAGCCAGGCAAAAAAATGCCGCTCGAAAGCGGCATTTTTCTACAGCGCTAGCGTCAGTCGGCGAGCTTGTAGGCGATCACGTAGTCGCCCTGCTTGGTGCCCAGCGAGCCATGACCACCGGCCATGACCAGCACGTATTGCTTGCCGTCCTTGCCCTGGTAGGTCATCGGCGTGGTCTGCGCGCCGGCCGGCAGGCGGCCTTCCCACAGCACCTTGCCGTCGCGCACGTCATAGGCGCGCAGGTACTGGTCCAGGGTGCCCGACAGGAACGCCAGGCCGCTGGCGGTCATGAAGCTGCCGCCCAGGCTCGGTACGCCCATCGGCAGGGCCAGCGGCAGTGGCGAGTTGTCGCGCACGGTGCCGTTCTTGTGCTGCCAGATGACCTTGTGGGTGGTCAGGTCGACCGCAGCTACATAGCCCCAGGCCGGCGCCTGGCAAGGCAGGCCGATCGGCGACAGGAACGGCGACATGATCACACCGTACGGCGCGCCCTTGTTAGGCTGCACGCCCTCGGTCTCGGACTTGCGAGCCGGGCCGCCAGCCACGTCTGCGCTCGGCACCAGGGTGGAGACGAAGGCCATGTAGTCCGGGTTGGCGAACAGCACCTGGCGTACCGGGTCGACCGAAATGCCGCCCCAGTCGAACACGCCGAAGTTACCCGGGAACACCAGCGAGCCCTGCAGCGACGGCGGCGTGAACATGCCCTCGTAGCGCAGCGACTTGAACTGGATGCGGCAGAGCATCTGGTCGAACGGGCTCACGCCCCACATGTCGCTTTCTTTCAGGGTGGTCGGCGAGAAGTTCAGGTCCGAGAAGGCCTGGGTCGGCGCGGTGTGGTCGCCTTCCACGGCGCCCTGCGGCACCGGACGTTCCTCGATCGGCACGATAGGTTGGCCGTTGCTACGGTCCAGCACGTAGATGCTGCCCTGCTTGGTCGAAGCCAGCAGCGCCGGCTTGACGCCGTCGGCGGTCTTCAGGTCCATCAGGGTCGGCTGGCCGCCGACGTCCATGTCCCACAGATCGTGGTGGGTGAACTGGTAGGTCCAGCGCACCTTGCCGGTAGCCAGGTCCAGCGCGGTCACGCCAGCGCTGTATTTTTCCGACTCAGGGGTACGGTTGCCGCCCCATTGGTCAGGCATCTGGTTGCCCATGGGCAGGTAGACCATGCCCAGTTTTTCGTCGACCGAAGCCACCGACCACATGTTCGGCGAGTTGCGGGTGTAGAACTCGTCGGCAGCGATCGGCTCGGTAGCGTCCGGCTTGCCCGGATCCCAGTTCCACACCAGGTGGCCGTCGTGCACGTCATAGGCACGCACCACGCCCGATGGCTCGTCGGTGGAGACGTTGTCGGTCACGTGGCCGCCGATGATCACCAGGTCCTTGGTCACTGCAGGTGGCGAGGTGGAGTAGTAACCACCAGCGGCGAAGGTACCGATGTTGGTGGTGAGGTCGATCTGGCCCTTGTTGCCGAAGCCTTCGCAGACCTTGCCGGTGTCGGCATCGAGCGCGATCAGGCGGGTGTCGGCGGTCGGCAGGAACAGACGGCGCGGGCAGGCATTGGCGCTGGCGTCGCTACTCGGGCTCTGCTCGGCAGACGCCTCGGCGTAGGCTGCATCGTCGTGGTAGGCCACGCCACGGCAGGTCATGTGCGCCCAACCCTTGAAGTTGGCGGCGTTCTGCGTCGACAGTTTCGGGTCGTAGCGCCAGATTTCCTTGCCGCTGTCCGGGTCCAGGGCAATCACCTGGCTGTGCGGGGTGCACACATAGAGCATGCCATTGACCTTCAGCGGGGTGTTTTCCGCGGTGGTCTCGCCCGGATCGTTCTCGGTCGGGATGTCACCGGTGCGGAAGGTCCAGGCCGGTACCAGCTTGTGCACGTTCTCGGGGGTGATTTGCTTGAGCGGCGAGTACTTGTCGCCAAACGCGGTACGCCCGTAATGCTGCCAGTCGCCATCGGGCTGGGCCGGAGCGTTGTGGGTCACGTCGGTGCTGTCGCGGTCGAGGGTACCGTTGATTTCGCGATGTTCGACGAACTGGCTGGCCAGGGCCGCCAGGCCCGCCAGCACGACCGCCACGCCCAGCGCGCCAGTGGCCTTGCCCGCCGCTTCGCTGCCCGGCAGCGGACGACGGAACCACGGCAGCAGCATCACGATGCCGAGCACGAACCACAGCGCCAGGCGTGGCACCAGGCGCCACCAGTCCAGGCCCACTTCGGCCAGCGACCAGACGGTGCTGGCGAACAGCACCAGGGCATACAGCCACAACGCGGCGGGCTTGCCGGCCAGCAGCAGGACACCGGTCAGGGCGATGCCCACGCCGGCGATGAGGTAATACAGCGAGCCACCGACGGTAGCGAGCTTGATGCCGCCTGCCACCAGGGCCAGGCCCATCAGTAGCAGGACGATACCGAGCAGGCTCGGTAGCAGTCGGCTACGGTTCGAAGCACCCTGAGTGCTCATAGAAGAAACTCCATTTAGAGTGGGTCAAAAAACCGACCGGGGCCGGCGCGCTTCACGTCAGAAAGACGCTTGGATCTTCAGGCCACCGACCCAGGCGTCGTCCACTTGGGACACGCCACCGGGGTGACGGATGTACTGCAGGTTCGGGCGAACGGTCAGCCAGTTGGTGACATGCACTCCGTAGTTCAACTCGGCGTTGTACTCCGTGTCCTGCACCGGCAAGTAGGCAGGGTCGTCATAATCGTAGACGCCGCTGGCCAGGTTGGTCGCTTTGGCATTCTTGCGGTAGGCAGGGTTCACGTGGATCAGCGACACGGCGAAACCCATGTCGTCCAGCGGCCGAGCATCGAACAGGCCCTTGTAGATGGCACCGGCGGACACGTAGTGATCGACCAGGTTGGTCTTCTTGTCGTGCACGGTGGCCATGGTGAACAGGCTCAGGCCGCGCGAGGTATCAGCGCCCACCTGGGTGACCTGCTGCTTCACGCCGAACCACAGGCCATGCTTGCTCGACGCGCTGCGGTAGTCGTTGCCGGAGACGGCAGCGGGCTGGCCGTGGCTGTCCTTGAGGACGTCCTTGGCATCGGCGGTGCTGTAGTAGTAGCCGGCGCGGTACTCGCCCGGCAGGCCATTGAGGCGCGGCTGCCAGACCAGCTCGACCGGCAGTACCGCACCTTCGGTGCCGCTGCCACTGAGCTTGAAGCCATTGCCCGACTCGGTATTGGAAGGGTTTTGCTCGTAGGCGCCAATCTGCGCGTAGAGCTCCGGGGTGATCGCGTACTTGACTCGTGCGGCCCACTGGCTCACCGGCCAGTTGTACCAGATGCCACCCCAGTTACCGACCTGCGAGCCGCAGAACGACAGGTTCTGGAAGTCGCAGTCGTAGGTGTTGAAGTCCTCGCCTTCGCCGAACCGGCCGACCTTGATGTCCAGTCGCTGGTCGAGGAATTTCTGCTGGTAGAACATCTGCGTCAGACGCCAGTGCGAGCCGCGGCCCCAGACTTCCTGGGAGGAACTCAGCGTACCGACCCGTGGGTCGCCCACGCGGTCGTTGGAGATGTTGTCGCCGTTGCGATCGGTGACCGTCAGCTGGAAGGCCGCATCGTGCCAGCCCAGCAGCTTCTGCAGGTCGAACTTGGCGCCGAAGGCGAACTGATCGCTGTAACGGGTGGCGCGGCTGTTGTCGTAGCCGCCGCCCAGGTTGGCCCCGACTTCACCGACATAGCTGGCGTTGAACTCGATGCCTTGTTGCTCAAGGTCGTCACGCGTGCCGCCCCAATTGCCGAACATGTGGGGCGATTGACTATCGAAGGCATCCGTTGCCGAGGCTGGGCTGACCACTGCCAAGCCACTGAGCAGCGCGAAGGTGATCGTGCAGGCCTGCAACCCGGAGGGGCCGAGGTAGCGCTGTCTTGGATCATGCATGCAAGTATTAACGCTCGTTTTTTGTAAGGAAATGGATGAGAAAAAGGAGGCTGTCGTTTGAAGGGACAGCAGATGTTACTAGGTATTTCTAGCTCATTCGCAAGTGTAATGCATCGCCCAATGAAATTTCTTGAAGACTTTGCACGGAATTATTGTGGAATTTGTACGATTGCCGGGAAGGCAGGATAGGGGGTGGGCTGAGGTGAAAGTTGCCGGAAGTCAGTGAATCAGCAGATGAAACACCCAGGAAGAGCCGAAGGGCCAGTGCTGCTCGAGCGTGCACTGGCCCTTTCGAGCTATCAGTTGCTCTTGCCAGCGGTCCTCAGCTTTTGCAGCGCCTGGAGTGTATAGCTGAGGCACTTCTTGGCATCGCCGTCGTGCTTGGCGTCTTCGGCATCGATCCGCAAGGACTTGACCTCCCCCAACAGCGGCTGAGGCACCACGGCGATCGAAGCCCGGAGATCTCGCAACTTTTGCAAGTTCAGATCGCATTGGCTCATATCATCATCCGCAGCCATCGCCGAGCAGGCGATAACACTCGTGAACAGAAAAGCCGTTAGTTTTCTCACAGGGACCGTCCTCTCTTCGGGTAGGAATTAAGCTATTGATCGCGAAAAAATATAGCTCAATCCCTACTAAAGCCCATCTGCGAGCCGGTGATGGATTTTTTTATCGGTTGGCGTGAGGGCCAGGCAGAGCGTCAGACACCGAAGTTGAACGCGATCGAAATACGCGGCCGTGTTCCGTTGTAGCGCCGGACCGAATGCATCAACCACGACGGAAACATGATGAACGTCCCGGTCGCTGGGGCGACGGTCGTGCTGTAGCCGGCCGTCAGACAGCCCTCGATGCGCATCCTGAGGTCTGGGTTGTAGACCGAAGGCACCATGCCGCGCGGGTCTGGAAACTCCAGGTCGCCGCCGACCGCTGGGTCCGCCTGACGCCCCCCGTCGTCCACCCAATACACACCAGACCAGTAGGCACCCGGGTGCCCGTGCAGGTCGTTGTAGTCGCCCGGCAGGTTCACATTCACCCAGGCGTTGTGTTTCCACTCGAAGGTCGGCTCGATCAAGCCATGCTCCGCGCTGTGGACGGCGGTCAGCTGGTTCGCCAGGGACTCGGCGAACGCCAGCAATGCCTGCGCGGCCTCGCCACCCCAGGTGGTGAAGTCGGAGGTGGACTGCCAGCCGCCCTGGTTGCTGTGCGCCGTGCCCGGGTCCACGTCCATCCGCTGCGCGATGACCTCTCGCAACTGCGCATTCAAGGGCTCCGCATGAGGGTGGACGATGCTGGCGACGGGCGTCACGAAAAAATTGTGGATCTGGATGGCATCGGGATTCAAATCGAGCTTCTGCGGCATCGGTACACTCATCAGATCGCTCCAGGCACTGAGCGGGTGAAGTCGGTGACGTGCAACCCTGGCAGGCTGCAGCGGACTTCGAGGGTAACGGCCAAATGTGCAGAAACCATGGAGAAGTCAGGATACCCAAGCAACTTCCCAGTCATGGCCAATCTCTCTACAATCGCGACTGTTTCGTATTTGCATCATTCGCCGGCAGGGAGAGGGAATGTCCACCACGGCCCCCGACGCACCAACCCATGAGCATCTGCATGCCCTTTACCGCGACCACAATGGCTGGTTGCGCGGTTGGTTGCGCCACCGCCTGAACAACTCCGCCGATGCCGCAGACCTGGCCCAGGACACCTTCGTACGTGTGTTGGTGGCCCGCACCGCCAGCGGCCTGAAGGAACCGCGGCACTATCTGGCGACCATCGCTCGCGGCCTGGTCATCGACCTTTACCGCCGTCGCAGCCTGGAACAGGCCTATCTCGAAGCGTTGCGGCTGCGCCCCGAACTGCATGCGCCCTCGGCAGAGACCCGTGCGCTGATCCTCGACAGCCTGCTGGCCATCGATCGCCTGCTCGACGGCTTGGGCACGCGCACGCGGCAGATCTTCCTGGCGGTACAACTGGACGGGCTGCCCTACGAAAAAGCCGCCGAACGTTGCGGGGTGTCGGTGAGCACGGTGCGCAAGCACCTCGCCCGCGGCCTGATGCACTGCCTGCTGCTGGACGAAGCATGAAGCAGGCCCTGACCCAGGCAGTGGACTGGTATGTGCGCCTGAACGAAAGCTCGGTCAGCGCCACCACCCGCCAGCAATGGCAGGCCTGGCTGGCCGCCGACCCGCAGCATGCGCAAGCCTGGACGCGACTCGAACGCTTGCAGCAGCGTCTGGCACAGGCGCCTGCAAGCGTGGGCGCGAGTACACTCGAACAGGCCCGGCAACAGCGCCGGGCGGCAGTTAAGATGCTGGCGCTGCTGCTCGGCGTGGGTGCGGTCGGCTGGCAGGGCTACCAGCTTTCACCGTGGCAGGCCGACTACACCACTCGGGTCGGCCAGCGCCGCCAGCTGACCCTGGCCGACGGCAGCCGCCTGGTGCTGGACACCGATACCCAGGTGGATGTGCGCTTCGATGGCCAGCAGCGGCTTATCGTCCTGCGCCGGGGTGAAATCCTGGTAGAGACCGCCAAGGATGCACGCCCGCTCAGCGTGCAGTCGGCGGAAGGGCGAATCCTCGCCCTCGGCACCCGCTTCACGGTGCGGCAGTTCCAGGGCAGCACACGGGTCACGGTCGAAGCCCACGCCGTCGAGGTCCGGCCACGGCTGGCGCACGCCCAGGTACTGCGCGCCGAAGCCGGGCAGACCCTGACCTTCGCCGCCGACCATATCGGCCCACTGCTGCCAGCAGCCGCGCAAAGTTCGGCCTGGGTGCACGGCATGCTGGTGGTGATCGACTGGCGCCTGGACGAAGTGCTCGCCGAGCTTTCCCGTTATCGCCACGGTTACCTCGGCTGCACGGCCGAGGTGGCCGGCCTGCGGCTGTCCGGCACCTTCCTGCTGGACGACAGCGAGGCGGTGCTGGCCAACCTCGAGGACTCGCTGCCGCTGCAGATACGCCGCCTGACCCGTTACTGGGTGCGACTCGAGGGGCGTACGGCCTGAACCGAAAACTTTTTTACGCAAGGGGTAACAGATTTTCATTCCTGTTTCGGCTCTAGCTGCACCTGCGCAAAAGACGCAGCCCTGCCAACCCCAACAGGAAGCTTTTCATGTTCGCACGCCCTTCCCGCCTCGCCGGCGCCATCCACCGCGCAACCCTGACCTTGAGCCTGGCTGGTTCGCTGCTGGTGCTGCCCGCGGCCTGGGCCCAGCCCCAGCGCTATGACATCCCGGCCGGCAGCCTGGCCCAGGCCCTCAGCCAGTTCGCCGCCGCCAGTGGGGTGATGATCACCTTCAGCGCCGAAGATACCGCGGGCCTCAGCTCGCCAGGCCTGCGGGGCGATTTCGAGCTGGATCAGGGGTTCGCCCGTTTGCTTCAGGGCAGCGGCCTGCGGCTGGTGCAGGCCGGGGACAAACGCTACGTGCTGGCCAAGGCCGAGAGCGGCGGCGCGCTGGAGCTGGGCGCCACCAGCATCAATGCTGCAGGCCTGGGGGCCAACACCGATGGCACCGGCTCTTACACCACGGGCCTGAGCAGCACCGCCACCAAGCTGCCGTTGACCCTGCGCGAAACGCCCCAGTCGATCAGCGTGGTCACCCGCCAGCGCATGGACGACCAGGGCCTCAACGACATCACCGACGTGCTCCGGCAAACCCCTGGCCTGTCGGTGCAAAGCCTGGGCAGCGAGCGTTTCAACGTCTATTCGCGCGGCTATTCGGTGGACAACTACCAGTTCGACGGCATCCCCACCACGCTGGACATCGTCAGCCAAGTGTCGGCACAGAGCCTCGCCGACATGGCCATCTACGACCGCGTCGAAGTGCTGCGCGGAGCCACCGGCCTGATGACCGGCGCTGGCGATCCCTCGGCCACCATCAACATGGTGCGCAAGCGCCCAACTGCCGAGTTCAAGGGGCATGTCAGCGCCGGCCTGGGCTCCTGGGACAAGTACCGTACCGAGCTCGACCTGTCTGGCCCACTGACGCCCACTGGCAACGTACGCGGGCGCATGGTCGCGGCCTACCAGCAGAACAACAGCTATGTCGAGCACTACTCCCAGGAAAAGCAGATCTTCTACGGCATCCTCGAAGCCGACCTGGGCGACAGCACCCTGCTGACCGTCGGCGCCGACTACCAGAAGAACGACCCCAAGGGCTCGTCCTCGGTCGCCTTCCCCCTGTTCTACAGCAACGGCAAGCAGACCGGTTTCTCCCGTTCCACCAACAGTGCCGCGCGCTGGAGCAGCAACCCCCAGGATGCGCTCAATACCTTCGCCAGCATCGAACAGCAGTTGGGCCATGACTGGAGCCTGAAGGTGGCTGCCAACCAGATGTACATCAAGCGTGACGGCTACAAACTAGCCACCGCCAGCTGGGGCTTCCCCGATATCACCAGCGGCGACGGCGTGCGCCTGTACGGCGGCGCCGGCAGCACCTGGCAGAAACAGACCGGCCTGGACGTGCAGCTGCAGGGGCCATTCACGCTGGGTGGGCGCCAGCACGAGCTGATCGTCGGCTACAACTTCTCGCGCTACGAAAACCGCCATTCGCCTCTGCGCGGCACGGCGATCGAAGGTACCTATGTCAATTTCTACGACTGGGACAACTACACCACCAAGCCGGACACCAGCAACGGCAAGCTGTACGACGGCGACACCACCATCTATCAGAGCGGCGGCTACATCGCCACGCGTCTGCGCCCGACCGACGATCTGTCGCTGATCCTCGGTGCGCGGGTCAGCAACTACAAGTACGACTACGACCTTGAATACGTGCTGACTCCGCGCAGCAATCGCAACACCCAGTACCGCGAGAGCGGCGTGGTCACGCCGTATGCCGGGGTGGTCTACGATATCGACGACATCCATTCGGTGTATGTCAGCTACACCAGCATCTACAAGCCGCAAAGCGTGCGCGATGCCAGCGGCGCCACGCTCGACCCAAGGGAAGGCGACAACTACGAGGTGGGCCTGAAGAGCGAATTCTTCGGCGGGCGCCTGAACACCAGCGTGGCCGCCTACGTGATCGAGCAGGACAACCTCGCCGTGGTCGACCCAGGCCAGGTGGTTCCGGGCACCACCACCAGCGCCTACAAGGCCGTCAGCGGCGCCACCACCCGTGGTTTCGAGGTGGAAGCCAACGGCGAACTGGCGCCAGGCTGGAACCTGGCCGCCAGCTACAACCACAGCATTACCGAAGACGCCGACGACGAACGCATCAACAGCGAAGCGCCGGCCAACATGCTCAAGCTGTGGACCACCTACCGCCTGCCAGGCGATTTCGACCGCCTGACCCTCGGCGGCGGCGCCAACTGGCAAAGCGGCACCCACATCACCGTCACGCCCAGTACGGCGTTGGGCACGGTCAAGGCCAAGCAGTCGCAGTTCACCGTGGTCAACCTGATGGCCCGCTACCAACTGACCGACCAACTGTCGACCACACTCAACGTCAACAACCTGTTCGACAAGAAGTACATCAGTGCGCTGGATACCACGTTCTACAGCGGCTACTACGGTGAGCCGCGCAATGTGATGCTGAGTACCCGATACGATTTCTGAACCGACTCGCAGGAGGGCCCGCATTTCGCGCGCGCCCATGCCTGGTTCAAAAACGAAATGCCACTCCGGTGGTGATGTTGAACGGATCGCCGGGATAGAAGTTGGCCGAGTCCTGCCCCTTGGCGTCATACGCTGTGTTGGCGGCGGTGGCATAGCGCTCGTTGGTCAGGTTGCGGGCGTCGATGAACACCTCCCACTTCTGGCTGGGCGCCTGGTAACCCAGCTTCAACCCCCAAAGCGTATAGGATGGCGCGCTCCAGGTGTTGGCGAAGTCCACGTAGTAGCTGGAGGCTGCCCGTGCATTGAGCTGCGCGTAGAACCCACGGGCCTGCCGGTACTCCAGTTCAGCCTGGTACACCTCGCGCGGCAGGCTCGGCAGTTCGTTGTCGCCGAAGGTCGCGTCGTGGCGGTAGTGGAAGTCGTTGTAGGTGTAGGCCTGACGCAGGTTCACGCTATCGCCGTTAGGGCTCTCCCAAAGCAATGCATTGAGCCCCGCCTCGATGCCCTGGTGAATCGTCGGGCTGCCGTTGGAGGTGGCGACCAGTTGATCCTGGGTTGCCGTTGCCTGGCGTACTACCACCGACAACAGCTCTTTTTGCACCCACGAGCGATACACCGTAAGACTGCCGTCGAAGATACCGTGGCCGCCGCGGATACCGAACTCGACGGTGTTGGCTTTTTGCGGCCGCACATCACGAATGTACGGGGTACCGGTACTGCCGAGCTGCCAGGTCACCGGTGGATCGACGGAGCGGCTGACGTTGCCGAACAGCTCGAACTCCGGCGTCAGCTTGTATCGCAGGCCTATACGCGGTGCGATGTCATGCTCCTCATATTTCACCCCGCTGGGGAAGTCCGTGGTGTTGGTGCCCGTGGTGTACTGGATTTCTGCCTTGCGCTTGATATCGATGAACGACAGACCGCTCGACAGCCACAAGTCATCGGTCAGTTGCAGCTCATTACCAAGGGAGAAGACGGTATCGCGGGAGCCGGTGTAGTCGGTCTCCTGCTGCTTGAGCCCTGTGCTGCGGGCGTGCGACTTTACATCGGCGAGGTAGGCGCGGGTGTTGCTGAACGTCACCGTGCTGTCGCTGGGCAGGCCGAGGAAGGTATCACCGGTGCGCAGGTAGCGCAGGGTCAGGTTGATATCCTTGGAGCGCCAATCCTGGGGCGTTGCCGAGTAACGCCAGCCGTTGTACAGCGGGTAGTCGTTGTAGCCCAGCCCGACTTCCAGCTTGGCGTTGTCGTCGAAGGTATAGGTAGTCTTGCTGCCCAACAGCGTCGAGCCGTCCTTCTTGCGCCCGAACGGCACATTGTTGCTCCTGGGGTCATGCTTGAGCTGGTACTTGGTCAGGGTATTGCCCTGGGTCAGGGTCTCTTCGCGGTAACGCAGGAAGAAGCGTGTCTCCAGCTTCGGGCTGAATACATAGCCGAAGTTGGCCACGATCCCCTGCCCTTTGTTGGGCGTGTCGTGCTGATAGCCGTCGCGCTCGTTGTGTTGCACGCTGACGAAATAATCCGCGTTGCCCACGACCCCACCGGTGCTCAGCACCTGCTTGCGGTAACCGAAGCTGCCCCCTTCGAAACGCGCGTAATTGCCCGGATCGGTCCGCCCGGTCTTGCTCACGAAGTTGATCGCGCCGCCCAGCGACAGCGCAGCGTAATTGAACGCGTTGGCGCCGTAGAGCACTTCGGTGTGATTGACTGCGGCCATGTCCAGCATGTCTTCCTGGGTCCCTCCAGGGCCGGTCAACGGAAGGCCGTCGAAGAGAAACTTAACGCCCAGCACATAGCCTTGATAGAAAGAGTTGAGCCCGGAACCGCGGATCGAAATCTTGTTCGCTCCCGAACCGCTGGTAGCCTGGGCGAACACTCCCGGCTGCAGCGCCAATACGTCCTCGGCATTGGATGCCCGGCCTTTTTCCACTTCACGATTGTCGATGACCGCCGTCTTGCCGGGCACCTTGGCCAGTTGCTTTTCGGCTTTCTGCGCTTCAGTGGCCTGCGCCCCGGTCACGGTGACTGTCGCCAACCTGGCGTCTTGCGACGTGTCCTGTTCAGCCGCCAACGCAGCGCCGTGTACGGCGATCAACAACAACCCAAGGCTGGAGGCGCTGAACCGTGGGTCCCCGCGCCGAACACGTTTAACTAATTGCTGAAACTCCAATTTACCTACTCCCAGATCAATAAATGCTTTAACCGCTAATTTTGAAACTTCTAGTCCTGGGAGACTTAGCAGGGTTCATGCCAGATAAAAACTGTCTATTCATGGGCTATCAGCCGGATAACAGCCCTGACACACAGAAACTTTGCTGCCGTCCTGCACGAGATGCAACACCAACTGAACAGCCCGGCGCAGAGGCCTCGAACAGTTATATCCTAATGCGCTTTGTTCATAACATCATTTGCAGCCACAGCTGTTTGACAACGCACACGAAGAACCAGTAAAAACTTTTACTAGAACTTCCAATACACACACCTTTACCCACTTGATCCCTTGTGGTGACGCCGTTCGCCTTTTTTAACTTCGGGTCTGAACTGAACACTTTCCACCATAGGCTTAATCATGCATCTGCTGACCCTCCCCCCTCCCCGGGCCTGGCCACTTCTATCCGAGCCACCGCGCAGGTTTTCGAAGACCCCAAGTCCAAAGCCTTGCTCAAGCATCTGAACCAGGTCGCCCCCAGCGAAGCCAGCGTGCTGATCATCGGTGAAACCGGCACCGGCAAGGAGTTGGTCGCACGCCACATTCATCATCTCAGCGCCCGCAAGCGACAGCCTTTCGTGGCGGTCAACTGCGGCGCCTTTTCCGAGTCGCTGGTGGAGGCGGAACTGTTCGGCCACGAAAAAGGCGCGTTCACCGGCGCCCTCAGCGCCAAGGCTGGCTGGTTCGAGGAGGCCAATGGCGGCACGTTGTTCCTCGACGAGATCGGCGACCTGCCGATGTCGATCCAGGTTAAGCTCCTGCGCGTGCTGCAGGAACGCGAAGTGGTCAGGCTTGGCTCGCGCAAGAGCATTCCGATCAACGTCCGGGTCCTGGCCGCCACCAACGTACAGTTGGAGAAGGCCATCCAGGCCGGGCACTTTCGCGAGGACCTTTTCTACCGGCTGAACGTGGTCAACCTGAGTCTGAGCCCACTGCGAGAGCGGCCGGGGGACATCCTGCCGCTGGTACGGCACTTCATCGACAGCTACAGCCGTCGCCTGAATTATGGCGAGATCACGCTTAGCCCCGAAGCTGAACACAAGTTGGCCGACTACAGCTGGCCGGGCAATATCCGTGAGCTTGAAAACGTCATCCACCACACCCTGCTGATCTGCAAGGACGGGGTGATTCAAAGCGGCGACCTGCGCATGTCCAATTTGCGCCTCGAATGCGTGGATGACCCGCTGCCCAGCGAGCAGTCGGCACTGGGCCTGCTGGAGCACGCGATTCAAAGACTGTTCGAAGAACAGCTGGACAACCTGTATGAACAGGTGGAGCGCACGCTGCTCGGTGCAGCCTATCGCCTGTGCGACTACAACCAGGTACACACTGCCGAACTGCTGGGTTTGAGCCGCAACGTCACGCGCACGCTGTTGATCAACCTGGGTGAGCTCAAGGTCAACAAGCGCCGCCCGGCCCCGACGCTGGCCGACAAGCGCGAGTTGCAAATGTCGATATGACCGCGGCGCAGCCAACCTTGAGCAGTGCGTGCTGCTCAAGGCATCCCCCAGGGGCCTGGGTCAGACCACCTCACCCAGGTCATCGCTGAACTGCTGATTCCACAGCTGCGCATAGTAGCCGCCCCGGTTCAACAGTTGCGCATGGCTGCCATCCTCCACCACCCGACCTTTGCTGAATACCAGGATCCGGTCCAGATGAGCCACGGTAGACAACCGATGCGCCACCACCAGCACGGTCTTGTCTTCCATGATTTCGTCCAGCTTGTCCTGGATGTAGCGCTCGGTGATCGAGTCGAGGCTCGAGGTCGCCTCGTCCATGACCAGGATCGGCGCATTCTTCAGCAACACCCGGGCAATGGCGATGCGCTGGCGCTGGCCGCCTGAAAGCTTCACGCCACGCTCGCCGACCAATGATTCGTAGCCCTGCTCCATGCTCTCGATGAACTCGCGGGCACCCGCGCGATGGATCGCTTCGGCGACTTCTTCCATCGAGGCATCCAGCCGGCCATAGTGAATGTTCTCGCGGATGCTGCGATGGAACAGGCCTGGCTCCTGGGGAATCAGGCCAATCTGCTGATGCAGCGAATGCTGGGTGACACTGCGCACATCCACACCATCGATCAGCACCTCGCCGTCTTGCACGTCATACAGGCGCAGCAGCAAGCTCAACAGGGTCGATTTCCCCGAGCCGGAGGTACCCACCAGGCCAACCTTCTGTCCCGCCGGAATGACGATATTCAGGTGCTGGAAGATCGCCTGGTTGCCGCCGTAGCTGAATCCAACATCGCGAAACTCGATCGCGCCGGACTGGACCTGCAAGGGCTTGGCGTCGGGGCGGTCGATCACTTCGTGGGGGCGGATCAGGGTGCGCACACCATTGGCTATGTTGCCGGTGGCCTCGAAGAACTCCAAGAACCGCCGAGACAAGTTGCCGACATCGCTGATGATCAGCAGGGACAGGCTGGTGGACATCACGAAGCCGGCGATATCGATGCGCTGGTTGCGCCACAGGTACAGCGCCAGCAACAGCAAACCCAGTTTGAGCAGCACGCCACAACTGGTCTGGAACCAGCGGATCTTTTCCATGTAGCCCAGCGAGCGATAGGCGGCCGCCACTTCCTTGTCGAGAAAGCTGCCCAGGTAGCGGTGCTCGAAGGCGTGCCGGGCGAACAAGCGGATGTTGGCCAGGTTCGACACCGCGTCCACCACCTTGCCTGAGCTGATGCTGCGCGCCGCCGAGTATTGCTGCGCCAGGGGATGGCTGCGCCGCGCCAGCAGGTAGCAGACGGCGATGAACAGTGCAGACCAGCCGGCCATGAACGCCGCCATCAGCGGCGACGCGGTCCATAGCAACGCGGTGGCCAGGCTCAAGGTCACCAGCAGCGGAATCAGGTCGAACAACAGGATGCTCAATGTCTGGTTCACCCCCAGTGCCACCTCGGAAACCCGGTGTGCCAGCGCGCCTGCGAATTCGTTGCTGATGAAACGGTGCGAATGCTGCTGCAAGTACGCATAGACCACATGGGTTACCGTGCGCCGTTGCAGGGGCAGTACATGTATGTGGCAACCGGCTGCGGCCCGGGTGAACAGCACCTCGCAGACCAGCAAACCGCCGAACAAGGCCAACGGCCACTTCAACACGGTGAACGCCTGTTCAGCCTGCAACCCGTTGCTGACCGTGCGGGTAATCAGCCCCAATCCATAGGGAATCAGGATGGCGCAAACCACAGCGGCGATCTGCAACAACAGGATCGCCAGGTACCAGCCTTTGAAGTTGTTGATGAAAAAGCGCACGAACCGACCGGGTGTCGCCGGCAGTTGCTGGATATTCCAATTGCCCAGTCGGCGGTCACGCGGTGAAAATGAAGAAAAGGACGAGCTCATGTCAGTGAAGATTCCTGAATGACGCCTGTGGCCGCGCAGCTTTCAGGCAAAAGTGGGCGGTTCACTGCCCTCGGGTGCAGCATTCACAAGTGCGTACGGTAGCGAACCTCCTCCAGGGTGCGCCCACCCCGGCTCAAGCTGCGTACCGACTCGGGTTCGGCTGCCAGGCCAAGGTTGCGATAGAAGCCAATGGCTCGGGCGTTCTTGACCAGGACCCACAGCGTCAAGGCTCCATAGCCTTGGTCGATCAGGTGCTCGCGTGCCGCTTGCCAGAGCGCAGCGCCGATGCCGGTTCCCCAGTATTCGGCCAACAGATACAGCGCCGTGACCTCTCCCGTTCCGCCAGGCACTGCATCGACATCACGGCTCTGCCCGTAGGCGATCCACCCCACCAGTTGTTCATCGACGATGGCGACCGATACCCGCTGCGCACCGGCTTCGAGGGTTTGCCGCCAATAGGTGCTGCGCCGGTCCAGCGTGGCGCCCAGGGCAGACAGGTAGTTCTCCGGCATCAGTTCACGGTAGGCCTGTTGCCAACTGCGCACATGTACAGCGGCAATCGCCGCAGCATCACCAGGCAGTGCGTGACGGATCATCGCATCAGCTCCTTGCAAAAAGAACAAAGACATCAGCTATCAGGATTCATGCCAGCCCGGCAGGGCTTGCGGGCTGCGGCCTTCGGCGAAGAGCCAGCCGGGCGCCGTACCGATTCGCAACAGTGGCTGCACCACAACTGTCGCGAAACCTACAGCTCAGTCGCTGCGCCCGACGAACACGCCGCTGCCCGCGCCGGCCGCCAGCCTGCGGTAGATCGGCGCCGAGACCATGCACAAGCCCCCCGCCAGGCACATGACCCAGGCCACATCGCCTTGGGTCACGTCGGCATGCCCACGCACGGTCATGATCAGGTTGAGGGCAGCCGCCGCCAGCCCCACCGAGACACTCATGGTCAACTGGATGCTCATCGCCGACAGGCTGCTGGCGCCGCTCGACTGTTCGCGCGGCACATCAGCGTAGGTCAGCGCCCCCAGGGTACTGAACTGCAGCGAACGGATCACACCGCTGACAAATAGCGCCAGTACGATCACCCAGTACGGGGTAGATAGATCGAACAGCCCGGTGGCGGCCAGGGTCAGGCCGGTCAGCAGCGCATTGGCGATCAACGTACGCTTGAAGCCGAAGCGACTGACGATGCGTACGGCCAGCAGCTTCATCACGAACGCCCCGGCGCCACCGATGAAGCTCAGCAGGCCGGCCTGTAACGGGCTCAGGCCGAAGCACAGCTGGAACAGCAGCACCAGCAGGAACGGCTGTGCCGCGCTGCCGATGCGCATCACGTTGCCACCCCAGAAAGCGATGGCAAAGGTCGGAATACGCAGCAGGCTCAACTCGATCAGTGGATGCGTCGCACGCCGGGCTTGCCAGACATAGCCCAGCGCACCGAGCAGTCCGACTGCGATGACCAGCAGCGCCCATCCTGGGGGCAGCAGGCCATGACCCAGGGCTTCACAGCCAAACACCAGGCCGGCCAGGCCCAGCGCGCTGAGCAGCAACCCCGGGACATCCAGGGGCCGGCCACGCAGCCCCGGGTAGTCGGGGATATGCCGTAGCACCAACCACACGCCCAGTATCCCGATCGGCAGGTTGACCAGAAAGATCCACTGCCACGACAGCAAGGTCACCAGCAGCCCGCCCAGCGGCGGCCCGAGCACCGGGCCGATCAAGGCCGGAATGGTCAGGTACGACATGGCCCGCAGCAGGTTCTCGCGTGCCGACCAGCGAAGCAGGATCACCTGCCCCACCGGTACCATCATCGCGCCTGCCGCACCTTGGAACATGCGCGCAAGCGATAGCTGCAACAGCGAGTTGGAGCAGGCGCAGGCCAGCGAAGCCACGGTGAACAGCGCAATGGCACTGACGAACACCCGTCGTGGCCCGAAGCGATCCGCCGCCCAACCACTGACCGGCACGAACAGCGCCGCCGCCAGCAGGTACAACGACACCACCAGGTTCATACGCACACTGGGTTCGGTGAATTCCTCGGCCATCTGTGGCAATGCGGTGAGCACCGCCGTAGCGTCGATCAACTCCATGAACAATGCACAACCGATGATCATCGGGATGCGCCATAAGTCCGAGGTAGCGGGCGGGTCGCTGCTGCAGGCGGGGGCAACCGGCTGCTCGAGCGCCAGGTCGAGCCTTTGCTTGATACCCATGGCTCGCCTGACTCAGAACAACCCCGAGGTCGGCGGCGGCGTACCCTTGAGTTGCCAAGCGCCGACTGCCGCCGCCTTCCACTGACGCGGGTTATGGTTGGCCACGGTACGGGCATTGCGCCAGTGGCGATCAAGGTTGTGGCTGCGCCCGGTGGTGGATGCACCGCCGACATCGAACACCAACTCGGCTGCCTTCAGGGCCGACTCGGCAGCAATGTACTGGGCCTGTGCCACATCGACTGCGGCCTGGTCCACCACCTGGGTGTCCAGGTCCGAGGCCCAGGCCCGGTCGATCGACTGCGCTGCGTGCAGGACCACCGCCTCAGCGGTGAACGCGCGGGCTGACACATCGCCCACGCTCAATTCCACATACGGGTCGTCCACTGAACGGCTGGCGCTGCTGTGCTTGATCGGCCGTGCATGCTGAGTGGCGAAAGCGACGGCATCGTTCAGGGCGTTGCGGGCGATGCCCGCCTCTACCGCAGCGAGGAACAGCTGCAGGAATGGCGTCACGATCGTGCGCTTGCCCTCCTCGACGGTGCGGGTGCGGATTTCCTCTGGTTTCACCAGTACATCGCGCAGGTGTGTGGTGCCGCTGGCGGTCAGGCGCTGGCCCATGGCATCGAAATCATCCAGCAACTCCAGGCCCTGACGATCACGCGGCAGGATGAACGAGACCGGCTGCTCGTTCTCGTCCAGCGCTACCGCGCTGACCCAGTCGGCATACAGCGAGCCGGTGCTGTAGTACTTGCTGCCGCTGGCTCGGTAGTTGTCGCCATCGCGCACGATTCGTGCGCTCACCGAGCCGTTGGCGCCACCGATTTCCCAGCCGGCGTTGCCGACCACCGCGCCCTGCAAGTAACGGGCGAACCAGCGCTCACGCTCGGCTTCGGCACCCTCGGCACGGGATGCCAGCAAGCCTTCGACAAACCCGAAGCCGGGCCGTAGCGCCTGGGCTACGTTGGAGTCGGCCGAAGCGATGCGCATCAGCAACGCGATCACATCCTTGACCGAGCCGCCGGCCCCGCCGTAGCGCGTGGGAATGCGCACGGTGAACAGACCGGCGGCAGCGATCTGGGCCACGGCCTCATAGGGTAACTGCCGCTCCCGCTCCCGTTGCGCGGCGCCGGCAGCGATCTGCGGCAACAGGTGATCGGCCCGTGCGTTGAGTACTTCCACGGTGATGACGGCGGGTTGGGCTACAGCAGACAACGTGCTCATGACGGTTCCTTGTACAAAGTGCTGAAGGCGAACTAGATGGCGATTTTCCAGAGACGGGATTCGTCGAACAGCCACGCGGGGTCTTCCGGCTCCAGGGGCGGCACCACCAGGGTGCTACCGGAGCCCGGTAGACGCGGCACGGCGCCCAGCAGACGCTGGGTGTATTCGTGTTGTGGATGATCGAACAGGGTATCGACGTCGGCGATTTCCACGACCTGGCCGTGACGCATTACCAACACATCGTCGCTGACATGGCGGATCACCCCGAGGTCATGGGAAATGAACAGGTAGGCCAAGCCAAGTGAGGCTTGCAGGTCAGCCAACAGATCGAGTACCTGGGCCTGCACCGACACATCCAGGGCCGAGACTGGCTCGTCACAGATGATCACCTTCGGGTTGCTGGCAATCGCCCGGGCAATGGCCACACGCTGGCGTTGGCCGCCGGAAAGCTGCAGTGGCCGGCGGCTGGCCAGCTCCGCCGGCAGCCGCACCTGCTGCAGCAACTGCGCGCTTCTGGCCACGTACAGGCTTGCCTCGACACCCGCCACCTGCAGCGCATCGGCCAGGATCTGCCCGACGCTCCAGCGCGGGTCGAACGAGCTCAGTGGATCCTGATAGATCACGCTGATGTCACGCCGGTGGGGCCGGCGAGCCTTCTCTTCGACTCGCCCGGCGCCCGCCACCGACCAGGGTTGCCCGAGAAACCGCACCTCACCAGCGTCAGGTTGCAACAGGCCCAGAGCGATCCGTGCCACGGTGGTCTTGCCAGAGCCGGACTCGCCGACGATACCCAAGGTCCTGCCGGCGCGCAGCTCGAAACCCACGCCGTCGACCACTTGGCGGACCTGTTGGTCAGGCCCGACGTAACGCTTGCCCAGCCCCTCGGCCTTGAGCAGTACCGGCGCTTCATGCAGCGCCCGGCGCGCAGATATGATCGCGGCCTGCCCCGGCGAAAGCCGTGTACCGCGCGCATGCTCGGCGGGTACCGCGTCCAGCAACGACTGCGTGTACGGATGCTGCGGCCTGCGCAGCACCTGCTCCATCGGCCCCTGCTCCACCGTTTCGCCATGGCGCAGCACCAGCACCTCATCGGCCAGTTGCGCAACCACGGCCAGGTCATGACTGATGATCAGCAACGAGTCGCCCCGCGCCTTGATCTGCTGGAGCACTTCGAGAATCTGCGCCTGCACCGTGGCATCCAGTGCGGTGGTGGGTTCATCGGCGATCACCAGGCCGGGGTTCAGTGCCAGGGCGCTGGCGATCAACGCACGTTGGCGCAGGCCACCGGAGAGCTGGTCCGGACGTTGACGGGCTCGCAGGCGCGGCTCGGGCACCCCTACGGTCTCCAGCAACTCGATCACCCGCTCACCACGGCTGTGCCGGTCCCCCCAGCGATGGGTCTGCAGAACTTCGAGGATTTCCTTGCCCACCGGGCGCAGTGGGTCCAATGACACCAGCGCATCCTGCAGCACGAAGCCGATGTCTTTGCCGCGCAGGTCGCGCCACCCTCGCTCCGAGAGGCTCAGCAGATCATGCCCTGCGTAGCTCAGGCGACGCGCGCTGACCCGCGCCCCTTCGCCCGCCAGGCCAATCAGGCTGCGAGCGGTGACGCTCTTGCCTGAGCCGGACTCGCCGACCAGGGCCAAGGTCTTGCCCGGCCCCAGGGTGAACGAAACATCACGCACCACCGTTTGCCCGGCGAACTCGATGGACAAGCCCTCTACAATCAAACGCTTCACTTCGCTCATGACAGGCGGCCCTCCAGGCGTTGTTGCAGGTAACGACCGACGACCGTGGTGGACAGTGTGGTCAGGACGATGAACAGCCCTGGGAAGAACGTCAGCCACCAGGCGTTGGCGATGAAGTCGCGGCCCATCGACAGCATCGTCCCCCACTCAGGGGCCGGCGGCCGGGCACCAAGCCCAAGGAAGCTCAAGGCGGAGGCCCAGACGATCGCCTGTCCGACGCCCATGGTCAGGGTCACGATCAATGGCCGCATGGCGTTGGGCAGCAGCTGGCGGGTGACGATGCGCAAGGGTGGATGCCCCAACGCCCGCGCCGACTCGATGTATCCGGCGTTGCGTACTGCCAGGACCTGACCCCGCACCATCCGGGCATAGCCAGGTGCGCCGCCCAATCCGGTGGCGATGATGAGCGGGCCGATGCCACTGCCAAAGATCGCTACGAACAGCAAGGCCAGGATCAGGCTCGGAAAGGCGAACAGCACCTCCAGTAGCCAGCTCACGCCACGATCGACCCGAGCCCCGCCCAGTCCCCCTGCCAGCCCAAGCACGATGGCGATACTCATGGCGATGGCAGTCGCGGCCAAGCCAATGAACAGCGACTGCCGGGTCCCGTGGATGACCCGGGAAAAAATATCCCGTCCCGATTGGTCGGTCCCGAACCAGTGCGCCCAGCTGGGTGGATGAAAGGCATCACGCGGCACGATGGCCAGCGGATCGCTGTGGGCGAACCACTGTGGCGCGATGGCGGCAACGATCAGCAGCAGCAGGAAGGTCATCGCCAGCAGCGGCCCGAGGCACACACGACGGGGCGTGCGCTGCACGCGCTGCGCGGACAGCGCGGTATCCAAGGTCAGTTCAGTCATACCGCATTCCCCTGTTGACGAGGGTCGACCCACAGGTACAGCAGGTCGACCACGATATTGGCCAGCACGTAGCCGCCAGCAACCACCAGGCTGATGCCGATGGTCAAGGGCAGGTCCTGCGCCTGCACCGCCTGGAATAGTTGCCGCCCCAGGCCCTTGCGGGAAAAGATCACTTCGATCACCACCGCCCCACTGATCAGCGCACCAATAGCCCAACCGGAAAGTGAAATCCCCGGCAGGACGGCATGTCGCAGGGCATGTTTGAAGCGCACCGCGACGTCGCTGAGACCCCGGGTGCGGGCGGTCAGCACGAACGGTTGCTCAAGGGTCAGGTCGAGCGACTCACGGGTTACCTGGGCAATGAAACCGGCCAATGGAATCGCCAGGGCGAATGCTGGCAACACTAGGGTTCGCCAGCCGTCGCTACCGGCCGGTGGGAACCAGCGCAGGCCGAAGGCAAACACTGCCAGCAGCACGATGCCCAGCCAGAAATGCGGCAGCGCGGCCGACAGGGTTTCCGCCAACGACGCGAGCTTGCCCAGCCAGCGTCGACGCCCGGCGGTCAGTACGGTCAAGGCGAGAACCAACAGCCAGGACAGGGCCAGCGCTGCAAACGTCAGCTCCAGGGTCGGCCAGGATTGCTCCGCCAGGACACGCGTCACCGGCAGGTGCTGTGAGTACGACACGCCCAGATCGCCCTGCAACAGGCGCCCCAGGTACAGGGCATATTGCAGTGGCAAAGGCTTGTCCAGGCCATACTCACGAGTCGCCTCGGCGATGGTTTCCGGGGTCGGATTGCCGCTGGGGCCGCCGAGGATCGCCTGCACCGGGTCGCCCGGCATCAGGCGCAGGGCGAAGAAGGTCAGTGTCGCCACTGCCCATAGCACCAGGATCCCGCCGCCCAGACGCCACAGGGCGCGCCGCCCCAGTTGCTGCAGGCGCTCGCGACGGGGACTGGCCGCGGTATCGTTGGAAATGCCAGTGGTCATTTGTTCACCCATGCGTCATAGAGGTAAGTCACCGCCAGAGACGGCTCGAGGCTCACGCCCTGGGTGGTCTTGTAGATCCCCAGTCGAGTGCTTTGCGGGTAGGTGGTCAATTGCAGGTACTGACTGGAAGCCATCTGCTGCGCCTGGTAGTACAACGCTTTGCGTTGCTCCGGGTCCTGGGTGACCAGCGCCTGCTGCACCAGGCTCTCGAAAGTCGGGTCGGTATAGCCGGCGGTGTTCTGGTGGTAACCGCCAACCCCGGCGGGCTGGATGAACTCGGCACCGAAGATGATCCGCAGCACATCGGCGGTGTTGGTGTTCCAGTAACCCAGGCGGACGTCGTAGTCCCAGTCCGCCTGGCGCTTGGTGGCCAGCACGTCGCTCATCTGCTCGACCACCAGCTCGAAGCCGGCCTCTCGCGTCGTAGCCTGAACTTGCTCCCACAGGGTGTATTCCGAAGGGGGGGTACGGTTGCCCATCACCACGTACACACGCAGACGCTTGCCGTTCTTGGTGCGGTAGCCTTCGCTGTCGCGCTGAGCCCAGCCGGCCTCATCGAGCAGGCGCGCCGCACGGGTGGGCTCGTAGTCCTGTGCATGCTGGAAGTCGGGGCTGGAGAAGCGCGTGGCGGGGCTTAGCGGACCACCAGCGCGCGGGAATTCATTGAAGTAGACGCTCTTGAGCGCACCTTCGATGTCGGCGCTGCGCACGAACGCCTCGCGCACACGCACGTCATCGAAGGGAGCCCGGGTGATATTCAATGTGCCATTGGTGGGGTTGCCGGGACGCTGGGCGACCAGCAATTGCAGATCGGGATTGCGCCGTGCGGCTTCGTGGGATTCCGGCGGCACAGCCTCGATCACGTCCACTTCACCGGCCTGCAGCGAGGCAAAACGCACCGAGGGTTCCTGGATGAACTTCCAGATCACCCGGTCGAGCCAGGCTGGGCCTTGGTGTTTCGCCGTCGGCGGTGCCCAGTTGTAATCGGGGTTGCGCACCAGCTCGACCTGGCTCTGCCGGTCCCAGCGCACGATCTTGAACGGCCCACTGCCCACCGGGCTTTCGCAATTCACATCCCTTGGTCGCTGCAGCGCGGTGGGTGACTCGATCCCGAGAAAACCTTGGGCGAGTACTTCCAGGAACGCCGCATAGGGGGTCGCCAGGTGCACCACCGCCGTTTCGTTGTCGATCACCTCCGTGCTGCGGTACTGGCGAATATAACCACCTGCAGTGCTGGACTGGGTTTTCGGGTTGGCGATGTGGTCGAGGTTGGCCTTGACCGCAGCGGCGTTGAACGGCGTGCCGTCGGTGAAATGCACGTCGTTGCGCAAGTGGAAGGTGTAGGTCAGGCCGTCATCGGAAACCTCCCAGCTTTTTGCCAGCCATGGCCCTATCCGCCCGTCGGCATCCATCGACACCAGCGAATCGAGGTACTGCTGGCCGACGAACACCTGTGGCATGTCACCGGCCACATGCGGGTCGAGACAGGTCGGCTCGCGGTCGGTGGCATACACCAGCGTACCGCCACTGACCGGTTTGTCGCTGCGCGCCACCGAGGTACTTTCCTGCCCGCAGCCCAGCAAGGCACCGCACACTGCAGCGACCTTGACGAGTGGGAGGTATTTGAGCAGCGACCTCGCGGGGCTGCCGGGGAGTTGCAGATACGGAGCGGGTTCGCGCATGGTCCTGATGCCTCTAGTCCGGGAACAAGACCATTGCACAGGGCATGCCGCTTTTTTCAGCCCGTGAATACGGGGTTTCGGCGGTTTCGCAGTGTTGCCGAGCGACAATCTGCACGCCAGCTGTTGGCTTGCCAACACTCGCCCTTCCCTTCAGCCGAAACGCAACGGGCTGGCCGGTTGATGCAAGACGGCGGGGTCGCGGTAACGGGCGCCGTAGTGGTCGCTGGGTAAGCGCGAGTTGCCTGCGCCGAACAGGCGCTCGCGCAGCGTCTCTGTGTCGTTGTAGCGCTCACGGAAACGTCCGCGCCGTCGCAGTTCCGGGATCACCAGTTCGATGAAGTCGCGCGCGGTTTCGAACGACAGGTACTGGCGCAGGTTGATCCCGTCGATACCATCGACATCCAGCCACTTTTCGATCTCATCGGCCACCACGCCCGGCGTCCCCGCCACGAAGAAGCGCTCGCGATTGAACCCTTCCAATTGCCCTAGCACCGTGCCTGCCGTCCATTGCGGCTTGTAGCGCACCAGGCTTTCCCAGCCCTTGACCTTGCGCTCGATCAACTCACTGATCAGGGTGTCGCGCGGCACCGCCGTGAGATCCACCGCCGCCTGGGCATGGGCCAGCGAGGCCTCGACGCTCATCAACCGACGATAGCTGTCGAGCTTGCGACTGACCTCCTCATCGTTGCGGCCGACGATCACCCCGGCCATGACGATGAACTTGAGCCCTGCCGGATCCCGCTCATGGGCGATGGCCTTGTTGCGCATGGCCTGGATGTTGGCTCTGACCGCCGGCGTATCGATGCCCCCGGTGAACACCACTTCGGCATGGCGCCCAGCGAATTCGATGCCAGCCGGTGAGCCGGTCGCCTGGAACAACACAGGGGTGCGCTGACGCGAGGGCTGGCACAAGTGCGGGCCGGCGACCTTGAAGTGCTCGCCGACATGGTCGATGTAGCGCACCTTGTCCGGATCGGTATAGATACGGTTGGCGCGGTCCTGGATCACTGCGTCGTCATCCCAGGAGCCTTCCCACAGCTTGTACAGCACATCAAGGTATTCGTCGGCGATCTCGTAACGGTGATCGTGGACCACCTCGGTGTCGTGGCCGAAGTTGCGAGCGGCATTGGGCAAGTACGAGGTGACGATGTTCCAGCCAACCCGCCCTTTGGTCAGATGATCCAGGGTGCTCATGCGCCGGGCGAAAGCGAATGGCGGCTCGTAGGTCGTGGAGAACGTCGCACCGAAACCGAGGTTGCGGGTGACCGCCGCCATCGCCGGAATCACCAGCAGTGGGTCGTTGCTGGGGATCTGCATGCCCTCACGCAGGGAGGTCTGCGGTCCGCCACGAAAAGCGTCGTATGTGCCGATCACGTCAGCCAGGAACACCCCGTCGAAGGTGCCGTACTCCAGCAGCTGGGCCAACTCGGTCCAGTAGTCCAGGTCATTGAAGCGATGCCGGTTGTTCTCCGGATGCACCCACAAGCCATGCACGATATGGCTGACGCAATTCATTTCGAACAGGTTGACATGCAACTGCTTGGGCGCCGAGGCCCGTCCTTGTTCACTCATGAGCAGACCTCAAATGGCGATTTGCAAATAGAATTCGGCTGGAGGGTATTCGGCGTCGAGGGTCGGAATCGCGGCGATCAGCGAGCGCGTATAGGCATGGGCTGGGCGATCGAACACCGCGCGCACGGTGCCCATTTCCACCACTTGGCCGTCCTTCATCACCAACACCCGCTCGCTGACGTGGTTGATCACCCCGAGGTCGTGGGAGATGAACAGGCAGGCCAGGCCAAGGCGCTGCTTGAGGTCGCCGAGCAACTCGAGAATCTGCGCCTGCACCGATACATCCAGTGCTGAAACCGGCTCATCGCAGATCAGAACCTGCGGCTCGCTCGCCAGCGCCCGGGCAATGGCGACACGCTGGCGCTGGCCGCCGGACAGGTCGGTGGGCCTGCGTGCCAGCAGAGCCGCGTCCAGACGCACCAGTTGCAGCAGTTGCTCAGCCCTGCCCCGCCACGCCCTGCGCGGCAAGCCAGCCACCGACAGGGCCTCGAACAGCACTCGCTGCACGGTATAACGCGGGTCGAAGGAACTCTGCGGATCCTGGAACACCACCTGTACCGCACGACGGGCCTGGCGCTTCTGGCTGTCGCTCAATTGTGTCCAGCGCTGCCCGGCGATCCAGACTTCGCCACTGTCGGCGCTTTCCAGGCCGAGGATCAGCCGGGTCAAGGTGGTCTTGCCGGAGCCGGACTCACCGACCACGCCCAGCGTCTCGCCTCGACGCAGTTGCAGGGACGCCTCCTTGAGCACAGTCCGCCGGCGCCCGTCAGGCCCGACGAAGGACTTGCTCAAGCCGCAGGCTTCGAGCACCACCTCCCCGAGGTTTTCAGCCTGTGCCTCGACCAACGCCAACGGCTGGCGCTGGGGCTGGAAATGCACCGCTCGCGCCGCACGCAACAGCGACTGGGTGTAGGCATGCCGAGGGTCGTGCAGCACTTGCTCGGTGCTGCCCTGCTCGACAATCACGCCGTGGTGCATCACCGCGACGCGATCGGCCAGGCGTGCCACCACCGACAGGTCATGGCTCACCATCAGCAAGGCGTTTTCCTCAGCGCGCAGGTTTTCCAGCAAGGCAATGATTTGTGCCTGCACCGTGGCGTCCAGCGCCGTGGTCGGTTCGTCTGCGATGATCAGCTGCGGATTGCAGGCAATCGCCGAGGCAATCAAGGCCCGTTGGCGAAGCCCGCCGGACAACTGCCACGGGTACTGGCTGGCGCGCAACTCCGGCTCGGGAACACCGACCGCACGCAGCAGCTCCAGTACCCGCAGGCGCCGAGCCTCGGCCTTGAGCATGGTGTGCAGGTGCAACGGCTCCTCGACCTCGGCGCCAACCCGCCGTAGCGGGTCCAGCGCACCGAGGGCGTCCTGCATGACAAAACCGATACGGGCTCCGCGCAGGCGCTGCCAGGAGCGCTCATCGAGCTGGCGCAGGTCGGTGCCCTGGAACGCCAGCTTGGCCGCCTCGATCCGGGCACCTTTGCCAGTGAGCCCGGCCAGGGTGCGAGCGGTCACGCTCTTGCCCGAGCCGGACTCACCGACGATTGCCAGGCATTCGCCGCGCTCGATCTGCAGGCTGACGCCATGCAGCACCGGCCGAGCCTGGCCGAAGGCGACCGTCAGGTCACGTATCTCGACCAACGGGCCGAGGGTATGGATGTTGCCACTCATAGGGGTTTTCCTTCACTGCGGCGCAGCAGTTCTCGGCCGATGGCACTGATGGAAACCACGGTCAGGGTGATGACCAGGGCCGGCCACGCCACCAGCCACGGCGCATTGGCCAGGAAGCTGCGGCCGATGGCCATCATCCCGCCCCACTCCGGCGCCGGTGGCGGCGCGCCGAAGCCGAGAAAGCTCAAGGCCGCCCCGGCGGTGATGGTGCCGCCCATGCCGATGATGGCGAGGATCAGTACCGGTTTGCAGGCGTTGGGCAGGATGTGCCGCAGGACCACCGCCAGTTGCGGCTGTCCCAAGGTCACCGCTGCCTCGACGTAGCCGGTCTGCCGTACGTTGAGCGTCTGGGCCCGCACCAGCCGGGCATAGCGTGGTACACCCGCGATGCCCAGCGCGAGGATCAGGTTGGTGGTGCCCTGGCCGAAGAAAGTGATGATCACCAGCGCCAGCAGCAAGTCGGGGAACGCCAGCAGTACATCGATACCGCGCATCAGCGCGGCATCCAGCCAGCGCGGGCCGAGGCCTGACAGCAGGCCGACCAAGGTGCCCCAGGCCAACGCCAGAGCGGTGGCTGCCAGGCCGATGAACAATGAGGAGCGCACGCCAAAGATCAACCGGCTCAATACGTCCCGTCCGTTCTCGTCCGTACCCAGCCAGTACGTGGTATTGGGCGGCTGGAAGGCCAGGCGCGCACTGGCATCCAGCGGGTCATACGGCGCCAGCCACTGCGGCCCGGCCGCGGCCAGCAACAGCAGCAGGACCAGAACACCCGCGGCCCACACCCCGGGTCGCAGCAGCGCCCAACGCCCCAGGCCCGGCATGGGGTTGGCGCTACCGCCGGGCTGCGCAGCGGTGATGACGCTTTCGATTCCCTGGGACATCGCCCTTTTCCTCTCGACAACGGCCGCGTGGCGGCCTGGACTGGCCTACGGCGCCGGGTTGGGAATGCGTTGGTGAATGGCTTGCACCTTCGCCTTGATGTCATCGCTCAGCGTCACATCCAGTGCGCTGAGGTTGTCGTGCAGTTGCGCCAGGCTGGTCTGCCCGGTCAGGGCGCTGGTGACGAAGGGTTTGTCGAACAGATAAGCCAGCCCCAGTTGCGCCAGGGTAAGGCCGTGCTGGCGGGCGATCTCGACATAGCCGGCGATGGCCTCTTGGGCAGACGGACTGTCGTAGCGGTTGAAGGTGCGGTACACCGACGACAGCCGCGAACCTTCAGGCCGCGCGCCATTGAGGTACTTGCCGGTCAATGCGCCGAAGGCCAGGGGCGAATAGGCCAGCAGGCCGACGCCTTCGCGATGGCTGAACTCCGACAACCCGCCTTCGTACAGGCGATTGAGCAGGCTGTAGGGGTTCTGCACGCTGACGATCCTGGGCAGCCCCAAGCGCTCACTGTGCTTGAGAAATTGCCCGACGCCCCACGGCGTCTCGTTGGACACACCGATGTGCCGGACCTTGCCGGCCTTGACCTGGTCGGCCAGCACCGACAAGGTTTCCTCGATGGCCACGCTTCCCGCATCGTCCTGGTAGGGGTATTCACGCTGCCCGAAGATATTGGTCGTGCGGTCGGGCCAGTGCAGTTGATAGAGGTCCAGGTAGTCGGTCTGCAGCCGCTTGAGGCTACCGTCCAGCGCTTCGACGATGTTGCGCCGGTCATGCCGGCTCAGACCGTCGCGGATATGCCGTTGGCCATTGGCATCACGCGCGGGGCCGACGATCTTGCTCGCCAGCACCACGTCGGCGCGGCGCCCACTGGCGGCAAGCCAGCTACCGATATAGCGCTCGGTGGTGCGCCAGGTTTCGGCCTGGGTGGGCGTGGGGTACATCTCGGCCGTATCGATCAGGTTGACGCCGTGGTCCAGTGCCAGCTCGATTTGCTGGTGTGCCTCGCTTTCGCTGTTCTGATGGCCCCAGGTCATGGTGCCCAGGCCGAAGATGCTGACTTGGATATCGCTGTTGCCCAATTGGCGGTAACGCATGGCGGTTCCTTTATTCAAAAGTGAGCACGACGCAGGCTTCAAGCCTGCAGCGCGTATTGGTTGCTCGGAAATGGCAGCCCGAGGTGCTCGCGGAGCGTGCTGCCTTGGTATTCGTGGCGGAACAGGCCGCGCTTTTGGAGCAGCGGTACCACTTCATCGACGAAGACCTCGACGCCGGACGGGAACATGTCCGGCATGATGTTGAAGCCGTCGGCGGCGTGCGCCAGGTACCAGTGGCTCAAGGTCTCGGCCACCTGCTCGGGCGTCCCCACCAGCAGCCGATGACCGACCAGGATCCGTCGCGACAATTGCCGGATGCTGAGGTTTTCCCGCCGTGCCAGGTTCAGTTGCGCTTCCAGGAATCCCTGTGACCCGCGCTCGAAATCCGCAACCGCGCCGATGCGCGCCCAAGGCAACGGCGCGTCCGGGTCCAAATCGCTGGCCGCGATGCCGATGCGCCCCGCCACTTGCTCCAGCAGGCCGTGCTCACCGTGCCAGGCGTTAAGCTCGTCGAAACGTGCATGGGCCTCGGCTTCGGTGCTGCCGATCACCGTCGACAAGCCCGGCATGATCTTCAGGTATTCGGGGTTGCGCCCCCAGCGCACGGCCCGCGCCTTCATCTCGCGATAGAACTGCTGGCCGTCTTCCAGGGTGGTCTGGGTAGTGAAAATCGCATCGGCGTACCGCGAACCGAGTGACTTGCCGCCTTCCGACGAGCCGGCCTGCACCAGCACCGGCCGGCCCTGAGGCGAGCGCGGTACGTTCAACGGGCCCTTCACGGAGAAATGCTGGCCGACGAAATCTATGCTGTGCACCTTGCTCGGGTCGGCGAAGCGCCCGCCACGGGCATCCCCGATGATTGCGTCGTCTTCCCAGCTGTCCCACAACTTGAGGGTGACGTCGATGAACTCGTCGGCGCGGGCGTAGCGGTCGACGTGCAGCGGCGCACCCGCCAGGCCGAAGTTCTGGGCTGCGGCATCGCCAGCGTTGGTCACCACGTTCCAGGCGGCCCGGCCACCACTGATGTGGTCCAGCGAGGCGAACCGCCGGGCGATATTGAACGGGTCGTTATAGGTGCTCGATGCAGTGGCGATCACCCCGATACGCTGCGTGGCCAGGGCCACGGCGGTCAACAGCACGGTCGGTTCCAGGCGCCCGGCAGGCTGCTTCGATACGTCACCGGCCAGCGCCGGGCCGTCGGCGAGAAAGATCGCGTCCAGGCAACCGCGTTCGGAGATCCTCGCGATATTGCGATAGTACTCGACATCGAGATAGGCGTTGGCCGCCACTTCGGCACTGCGCCAGGCACCGGAATGCGCACCGAAGCCGAGGATATTCATGCCCAGGCTCATCTGCCCGCCACGCAGGTTGCTGCTGCTCACGGTGCTCATACGGCGCTCGCTTCGTCACGGACATTGTCACCCAGCTTCTCGGCATCGGCCGCTTGCAGGCTGCGCCACGCTGCATTCGGCGTGATGTCGTTGAGGTAGAAGTTGCCCAACGCCCGCTCGCGGTATATCGCCGGGTTGTGGGAGGCCAGGGTCCGCGCATTGCGCCAGTGGCGATCGAAGCGTCGGGTTTCGCTGGTGGCCGAAGCCCCCCCTACCTCGAACAGCAAGGTGGTGGCCTCCAACACCTGCTCAAGGACGATCTGCTGCGCCTGGTAGGCGCGGATCTCGGCCTCCGTGTAGTGCTGCTCGACGGCGTAGCCACCCTGCTCCGCGTCATGCACCTCCTGCAGCACATGCGCCACCGCCAGTACCTGCGCGCGAGCGGCATAGGCCAGGCTGGACAGCCGGCCGACGACCCGTTGCACCAGCGGGTCGTCCTTGGGGCTGGACTGCCCCGGAATGCCGAACGCCCGGGTACGCCCCTTGACGAAGTCGGTCGCGTCGCGCAGCACGGCCTGGGCGATGCCGGCCAGGGTGGCGAGGTGGAACAGCTGATAGAACGCGCTGAGGTAAGACTCGCCGCGCAGTTCGTCCTTCTTGAAACGTCGCACGATGTGCTGCTGCGGGACCTTCACCCCCGCAAAGCGCGTGGTGCCACTGCCGGTCAGGCGCTGGCCGAACCCGTCCCAGTCATCGATCACCGAGACGCCATCGGCGTCGGTGGGCACCGAGACGCTGACGAAATCATCGCCATCCAACGCGACCGCAGCGATCCAGTCGGCGTACAGGGTGCCGGTGCAATAGAACTTCTCGCCGTTCAACAACCAGCCAGCTTCGGGCTCGCCTGGTGCCTGCGCAACGAGGCTCACCGAGTTGCGGGTGGTGTCGGTACGCTCGGCCATCGCCGCGCCCCAGAGCTGGCCGGCCGCTACCTTGGGCAGCCAGTAGTCCTGCGATGCCTGGTCGAGGCTGGACAACCGGCCTTCGACGAAGCCGAAGTGGGCGCGAACGATCTGCGGCAGATTCGAGTCGGCCTCGCCCAGCTCGATCAGCAAACGAAACAGTTGTGGCAGGCTGGCACCCAGGCCCCCTTGCGCCTGCGGTACGCGCAAGGCGCCGAAGCGTGCGTCGCGCAGCCACTGCACGGCATCGAAGGCCAGTTCACGCTGTTGCTCGCGGGCCACGGCACTCTCGGCGATCCGCGAGAACACCTCGGTGAAGCGTTGTTGCAGGTCGTCCCAGGTCACATCGGAAGGGTTGGCGTTACTCATGGTTTTTCCTTGTTCAGAGAGGTTCAGCCGGCGTGGCGCGCTCACTCATGGGCACCGCGCGGGTCGATCCAACGGTTGATCAGGTCGACGGCCAGGTTGACGAGCACGTACACCGCTGCGGCCAGTAGCGTTACGCCCAGTACCATCGGTACGTCCTTGTTGCTGGCGGCATCGAGCATCAGACGGCCCAGCCCCTGGCGGGCGAAGAGCAATTCGATGACCACTGCGCCGCCCAGCAGACTGGCGAAGATGAAGCCAGCCAGAGTCACCAGCGGCACCAGCGCATGGCGCAGTGCATGACGCAGGCGCACTGCAGTTTCCGACAGCCCGCGGGCGCGGGCCATGGCGATGAAGGATTGCTCCAGGGTGTCCTCCAGCGACTGTCGCAGCAGTTGCGCCAGAACCGCCGCCACCGGCAGTGCCAGCGCTACGGTTGGCAGGATCAACGCGCGCCAGCCGTTGGAGCCGGACGGCGGCAGCCAGTGCCAGTAAAAGGAAAACACCAGCAGCAGCAAAATGCCGATGACGAAGGACGGTGCCGAGGCGAGGACCAGTTCACTGCCCGAGGCCAACGAGCGCACCCATGGCGCGCGGTTGGCGGTCAGGATCGCGCAGACCAGCGCCAACGTGACGGCCAGCAGCCCAGCACTGATCGACAGCTCGACGGTGGCGCCGATCTGCTCGCCAATGGCCTGGGCAACCGGAATGCGCAGGCGGTAGGACTCGCCCAGATCGCCCTGCAGCAATCGACCCAGGTAGTCTCCGTATTGCACGATCAGCGGTTGGTCCAGGCCATACTCGGCGCGCACCTGCGCCAGCAGTTCCGGTGTGGGCAGCGCCTCGGGCCCGCCGAGAATCGCCAGCGCGGTGTCGCCACCACTGAAGTTCACCGCCAGAAAGGTCAGGCTCGCCGCCCCCCACAGCACGCCGATCCCGGCCAGCAAGCGCAGGGCGATACGTTTGAACAGGTTCATGGTTGCCCCCGGTCCAGCCAGATGCTGGGGAAATAAGGCACGTTGTGCGAGGTGTCGAAAATCACACCCTTCACCTCGCGGCGATAGGCGGCCAGGACCTGGCTCTCGGTCGACGGTACCGCCGGTACAGTTTCGGCCAGGCGCTTCTGGGCCTCGCCATACAGGCGTTGAAGGGTTTGCGGATCACGCGACTGGCGGGCGGCGGTGAGCACCCGGTCCAGCTCGGCGTCGCGGAACTTGCCTGCGTTCTGGCCGATCAGCTTCGCCGTGCTGATCGACTGGCTGTGGTACAGCACGAACAAACCATCTGGCGTATTGGTGTGCCAGTAGCCGGCGGCCAAGGCCTGAAACTTGCCGGCATAGCGGCGCTCGGTGACACGAGTCAGCGGCAGCATTTCGATGGGCATCTCGAAGCCCACCTTCTTCAGGTCGGCCTGGATCGCCACCGAAACACTGGCCGGGAATGCCGGGTTGTCGTAGGTCAACAAGGTGGCCTTCAGGCGCTGGCCATTGCGGGTGCGGTAGCCCTGGGCGTCGCGCCCGGTCCAGCCAGCCTGATCGAGCAGTGCATTGGCGGCGTCAATGTCGTAGGCCAGGGCATCGATGTTGGGCTGATAGAAACGGGTATTGGCGGCGAGAAAGTCTGCCTTGGCGATGAGTTCGCCAAAGCCGGAAATCCAGGCCAGTCCTTCGCGATCGATGGCCTTGGCCACCGCACGCCGTACGAGTACGTCGTCGAAAGGTGGCTGCTCGACATTGAACGTCATGCTGCGGCTGGGGTTGCCTTTGCGGATACGGCTACGCAGCACCAGTTCGGGGTTGGCGCGGATTGCCGCGGCGTTCTGTGGCGGTGCGTCCAAGGCAAAATCCGACTGCCCGGACTCCAGCGAGGTGAAACGGATCATTGCCTCGGGTACGTAGCTGAGCTCAATCCGGTCCAGGTAGGCCTCACCCACATGTCGAGTCACCGGCGGCGCCCAGTTATAACCGTGACGCTTGACGAACACTGCGCCCTGATCACGGGTGTAACGCTGCAACACAAAGGGCCCGCTGCCGACCGGATGCTCGGCGATGCTCTTCGGTGCTTCACGAATCTGCTTTGGCGAGATCATGCCCAACCAGGACTGCGCCAACACATCAAGAAACGGCGTGTAGGGTTCGCGCAAATGGGCTTCGAAGGTGTATTCGTCGATGACCTTGCCACCGGTATAAGGCGCGATGTACGCCGCAGCCAGCGGTGATTTGGTGGCTGGGTCGCGCATATGATCAAGGTTGGCCTGCAGGGCTGCGGCATTGAAACGCTCGCCGTCGCTGAAGGTCACGTCGTCGCGCAGGTGGAAGGTGTAGATCTTGCCGTCTTCGGAAATCTCCCAGGACTTGGCCAGCCAGGGCGAAATGTTGCCCTGCTCATCCTGGGCCACCAGGCAGTCGAACAGAATCCGGCCCATCCACTGCATGTTGCCGTTGGATAACGCATGGATGTCGAAGCTGCCGGCGTCCGAAGCGGCAGACACTCGCAGCGTGCCACCAGAGCGCCCCGGCGCCTGCTCGTGAAAGTCAGATGCGGGATAGGTCACCACGCCGTCGACAAGCGCTCCGTCGGCATGCGCAGTGGCGGACGTCGGCGGCGATGCCGGTGAACAGGCACTGATCGCCAGATATAAAGAAAGCGCAACGGTTGATTTGAAGAGTGCGACCAAAACCCATTCCTTAGTTGAACCGGCCGACCATGAAATTGCATCAGCAAGATGTTCGACTATGCAGCGAACATGCCACTGTCATTGACGGGCTCCCCAAGTTTTAATTGCGCCGCGTTGCAGGCGTTACAAGACAGCGGTTTCCCCGTATTGCGCAGCCCCTTGAAAGCCCGCAGTCAGCGGCTCCTGCGCCGCGCCTAATAAGGCATACTTCTATGATTAGAACTGAATGAAAGTTGCGCTTGCTGGCCAACTCACAGATTGTCCGCTCACTGTTGTATTTGCTACAGCGTCCATCGGCTCTCGCGACTATCGACAAGCAGACACTGTTTGCTTGACGATAAAAGTCACTCGCTGAGCACTTGACCCTTGCGCGATTAATACGTTTTAAATCAATTCACGCCGGTGAGAACCATGACCCAGAATATCTACGACACCGACACCTTCTTCGAGGGTTATAGCCAGTTGCCGCGATCGCAACGCGGTCTTGCTGGCGCGCCGGAGTGGCCGGCCATACGCGCGCTGTTGCCCGACATACGAGGGCAACAGGTGGTCGACCTGGGATGCGGCTATGGCTGGTTCAGCCATTGGGCGGTCGAGCATGGCGCCGCGAGTGTGCTGGGCCTGGATATCTCGGAGAAGATGCTGGCACGTGCGACGTCGATCAATGCGGATTCACGCATCGACTATCAACGCTGCGACCTGGAGAGACTGGCCTTGCCTTCCGGGCGTTTCACCCTCGCCTACAGCTCGCTGGCGCTGCACTACATCCGCGACCTGGGAGGGCTGCTGCGCAGCGTGCGTGAGGCACTGCAGCCCGGCGGTCGGCTGGTGTTTTCCATCGAACACCCAATCTACATGGCTTCATTGCACCCGGACTGGGTAAACGATGACCAAGGCGGTAGAAGCTGGCCGGTGGATCATTACCAGGTCGAGGGGCAACGCACCACAGACTGGCTGAGCGCTGGCGTGATCAAACAGCACCGCACCCTTGGCACGCTGGTCAATCTGCTGATCGACAGCGGCTTCCGGCTCGATCGCCTCATCGAATGGGGCCCCTCGGCGCAGGACCTTGCCACGCATCCAGCCCTCGCCGATGAAATCCACCGGCCCATGATGCTGATCGTCGCCGCCAGCCGTGATTCGGTTCAGCCCATCACCTGAAGCTGTACTGCACACCCGCGTAGGCGCCAAAACCGTCGCCGGGAATGATCGTCCTCGGGTCACCGCCTTTTGCATCGTAGGTCGGGCTGATGGACGCCGCATATTTTTCATCAGTGAGGTTGCGAAGGTCCAGATAGACCGACCAGTCCTTCTTCGGCGAATCCCAGCCTACAGTCGCGCCCCACAGGTTGTAGGAACCGGCGGTGGCGGTATTGGCGAAATCGACAGCTGTCTTGGATGCGTAATAGGTGTTGACGCCGACGTAGACACCGCTGTTGAAGTCGTAACGCAGCTGAGCCTGATAGTTGTGCTTGGGGATACCAGGCAGACGGTTGCTGCCAAACTGATCGTCGTCGCGGTAGAAGAAGTCGCTGTAGGTGTATGACTGACGCAGGTGCAGGCTGTTGCCATCATTTTCGTACAGCAGGGAATCAAGCCCCAGTTCGACACCCTGGTGGATGGTCTTGCTGGCGTTGTACTCGGAGGTCAGCGCATCGGCGGTGGAGGTCGCCTCGCGGATGATCACCGAGAGCAGCTCATCCTTCACCTGCGAACGATAGAACGTCAGGTCCCAGGCCGTATCACCGAGCTGGCCGCGGGTACCGAGTTCAAGCGTATCGGCGATCTGCGGCTTGAGCTCCTGGCCTCCAGAGTTGAGCCCTGTGGCCGGACCAGAGGTGAACACCTGGGCCCCGGAAAGGAACGCCCACGACTGCTGGGCTTCCACCGTGCGGCTGAGATTACCGAACAGCTGCCAGCTGGGATTGATCTGATAGCGCACGCCGATACGCGGCGCGAACTTCAAGTCGTCCCGCTCGACCGGGTTGTTGGGGTTGTCGGCCTCGCCGCCGACGGGGTAGGACACCCGCGCCTTGCGTTCGAAACTGACGGCGGACAACCCTGCGCTGAGCCAGAGCCTGTCATTGACCACCTCTGTCTCGTTGCTGGCGCTCAGCACCGTGTCGGAGCCTTGGTAATCCGCCTTGCGTACTTCGCTGCCGGCAGGCAGGCCCGCAGTGACACCTGTGGGAGTCCGGACAATGGTCTTCGAGTAGCCATTCAGGTGTTCGGTGCGCAACAGATTGAGACGCGTCACGCTGTTCTTGCCAAACAGGGTGTCCAGGCGGTCGTATTTCAAGCTGGTCGAGTAGTCGCTGAAGCCCCAGGTCGTGCGGTTGACCCCTTGTCGCGCATCGATCGGATAGTCGTGGTAGACCAAGCCGAATTCAAGGTGGGAATCGTCGTCGAAGGTGTACTCGGTCTTGCTGGCCACCCAGGTCGACCCGGGCTGTTTGCGGTGTGCGCGAACGTTGACGCTGGTGGGGTTGGCCTGCTTCGGATCATCATTGAGCTCGGCCTTGGTGATGTAGCCAGGTGTCTCGTTGTCAGTTGTGCGGTAGCGGTAGTACAAGCGAGTCTTCAATTGCGGCGAGAATTGGTAGCCAACGTTGCCAGCAAAGCCCGCACTCTTGCCCCGGGTCTGATCCTGGAATCCATCGGACGATGAGTCCGTCAGGCTGACGTAATAGTCGAGTGGCCCGAACACCTGCCCGGAACTGATCTGACGCTTCTGATAGCCGTAGCTGCCAGCTTCGTAGCGTACCTGCAGGGGCGCGGCGTCATACCCGGTCTTGGTGACATAGTTGATGGCACCACCCAGGTACAGCGAGCCGATATCGAAGGCGTTGCCCCCGCGCAGGACTTCGGTGTGACTCAGCCCCAGCGGCTCGAACAGTTCATAGGGCGTGCCGCCAGGTCCAGACACCGGCAGGCCGTCGAAAAGGTAGAAGATGCCGGCGCGAAAGTAACCCACGCCCTTGTTGATGCCGGAGCCTCGGATAGAGATGCGGCCACCGTCGTTGTTGCCGCCACCCTGGGTCGCGATCACACCGGGCTGTAGCGCGAATACATCGGTGGCGGTAGACACCCGGCCTTGTTCCACGGTCGATGCATCGATGTAGTTGGTCCCGCCCGCCACCTCCTTGAGGGCAAGCTCGGCCTGCTGGTTGTCGTCGAGTTTTCCTGCCTGAACGACAACGGTGCTCAGTTGGCGGGTCGGGACCGACTCGCGGGTCTCCTCGACGTCGGCAGAGGCTGCGTGCAACTGGCCGACCAGAAAAAATGTGGCACCTGCGCCCAAGGCCGATGGCAATCGGCGGCGGGTAGTAGACGGTGAAGAACCTGCCTTTTTCATTCCTGACTCCTGCTTGCTTCGATATCCAGCGCCCAATGGGGCGACGCTGAGTTGGCGCAAGCGATAGAGCACGGAACATGCCATCTGATCTGGCCCGTAAATAGCCGGAAAAGCGCTGTTTAGAGCACGCTACTGAACAGATTGAAACAGTGGGCGGTCAGGGGCTGACTAAGTTTGAACAACGCCTCGGCACCCAGCCGCCTCCGACAAGGGCTCTGTGCTGTTGTATGATCTTGGCAACGCTGGGGCTCACCGTAGGATGATGGATAGCATGCAGATACTGAAAGCGATCGACACTGACCGCAGGAGTTTCATTCCGCTAAGGATCCTGTACTTATGCGTATCTGCTGGGATGGTCGTGGGCTCTGCCCTGTTGCTGCTCAACAAGGGCTTTTGGGGTATTTTCGCATTCTGCTGTATCAACACGCCCTTCCTGGTGATCTCCGTCTACTGGAAAGACGGAAAACTCAAGCGCTTCAATGAGACGATCGCCAGTTTCGCAGAGACGTTCTGGCCGCTGTGCTGACACCGGCCTTAACGACCCCACTCGCACTCTCATTGATGCCCATTGTGGGGACACCGAGCTTGAGCGTTGCCCGTCACTTCGATGATTTCAACAAACCCTTCGGACCTGCAAGGTGGCTCGAACGCAGCCGCGACCGCTTCGATACTCGCCCTCGGCACTTGATGATCCTCTCGACGCAATGCGTTGCGTGCCAATGCCTCTTCCACCGAGGCGCGCACCCAGATCGCCGTGACCGGCACGCCATGGCGCGCGGCTGACGCCACGATTGGGGCTCGGTGCTCCCGCCGCGGTAGTGCCGCGTCGAAATAGAGATATTGGGTGCAATCGGCCGCCGCACGATGCTCATCGATCCAGCTGCTTTTCCCCGCAGCCTGAATACCCACTACCATGAACAATCGCGCTTTCGCGCCACGGTGCACCAGTGCTGCCTCCAAGGCCTGCAACGCGAGGCGCCAGGCATCAGCATTGCGGGGCGGGCTGAACACTCGCCCACCAAGGGTTTCAAGGTAGTGATCGGGATTGAATATCCGTGCTTCCGAGGACGGGGCCGACGACCAACGATAGCCCACCACCGGCCATGGCAGCCCAGCCAGATCGATGGCGTGGACGAATTCTTCCCGGCCACCGCAACGTTGGTAAAAGTGCCGATGTGGGTTATCCGCCAACACCCAGGCGAACAATCCTTGCCGGCCCGGCACTTGCAACTGCATCGCCACGGCCTGCAGCAGTTGTCGTCCTATCCCCTGCCGTTGCCAACGCGGTAGCAGATACAAGCCATAGAGCTCGTTGGCCTCATCGGACGCGTGGCTTCGATTCGGCCCTCCCGACGCAAAGCCCACGATCTGTCCTGCGACCTTGGCAACGAAGTAGATTACTCCACGGCTGGCAAAGAGAGTCTGATGCCTTTGCTGTTGTTCCTTGCAGGTCAACCCAGCCAGAAAGGTATCCGGCAGGATGCCCTGGAAAGTTGTCTGCCAGGCTTTCACCGTCACCAGCGCGATACCTGCGAAATCCTCGGGGGCTGCAGGGGTAATGAGCAAGTCCATGGGCACTTTCCTTGGCTTAGGTAGGTTGATCAGGGCTCCCAAGGCCTGGTTTGCAAACAGCTGGGGAAAATAACCTGGGGCATCGAGGCGTAACGCACGTCAAAGGCACGAACCATGCCAGCGAGCAGCAACGGGCGAGGGACGCCTCAGACGCACGGGGCTCCATGCGGGTGTGCCGCAGCGGAACAGTTTGCTGGGGCGATGCACGCTGACCAACAGTTGCAGTGATGCAACTTCCAGCAGGACGTTGCGGCCTCAGAATGTGTACTTGACGCTCATCATCACATTCCGGGGGTCGCCGTAAACGTTTTCAGCACGTATGGGACTGTCGGTAATGCTCAGGTAATAGCGCTTGTCGAAGACGTTGTTCAGGTTGATCTGCGCCTGAATGTGCGCGTCGTATCGATAACCGACCATCAGGTCCACCACCTCGTAGGCATCCTGGCTGATGTTGTAGGTCTGGTCTTTGTTGTAGATCTTGCTCTGGTGATACACCGTGCCACCCACACGCCAGCGCTGGCCATCGACGGGCAAGGTGTAGTTGGTGGTGAGCTTGAAAAGCTGGTTCGGCAGGTCAGTGTCGAACTTCTTGCCGACATTGCCGGCGTCGCTGTCCTTCACGTAGGTGTTCTCGGTGTAGCTGTAGCCGGCGCCAATCTGCCACAGCGGGGTCAGTGCGCCTTGTACCTCCAGGTCGATACCCTTGCTGCGCACCTTGCCGGCAGCTTCGTAACAGGTGAGGCCGGCAGCGGAATCCGCAGGGCACTCGGTGGTCTTGGCGCGGTTTTCCTGGTCCATCTGGAAGATTGCCGCCGACGCATTGAGCTGATCGTCGAACCAGGCACCTTTGATTCCTACCTCGTAGTTCTTGCCCACCACCGGTTCGAGCAATGAGCCATCGACGTCGCGATAGTTCTGCGGCTTGAAGATATCCGTGTAGCTCGCGTACACCGAGTAGTGCTCGTTCAAGTCGTAGATGAGCCCGGCATATTTGGTGACGTTGCGGTTGACCTTGTACGCCGAAGGGGTCGCGCTGGTGGCCGTACGGTACACCGAGTCGTACTCGTACCAGTCGAGTCGACTGCCGAGAACCAGGGTCAGTGGATCGGCGAGTTTCAACCGTGAAGTCATGTAGACGCTGCGTTGCTCGATGTCGACGCTCTGACTGGCGTTGTAGGGGATATCACCCTTGGCCACCGCCTGGTGATCCCAGTCGAACAGGTCGATGTCGCTGGCCAGGGTCAGGTACGGGGCGCCTTTGTACGAGTAGGTTTCATCGTGCTTGGCCAAACCGAGCACCAACTGGTGCTGCCGGCCAAACAGCTGGAACGGCCCGCTGGCGAACAGGTCGTAGCTGCCTTGGTGGTCGCTGTACCAGAACTTGCCCAGGCGCTGACTGAAGTTATTGTCCTGGTTCAAATCGAATACCTTGGTGGTGAATTGATCCAATTCGCTCCAGACCTTGGTCGCCGACAGGTTCAAGCGCCAGTCATTGGCAAGATGCTGCTCCAGATTGACGAAAGCGGTTTCGTAAAGACGGTTGTACGACTCCCAGTCGTTACCCAGGAACGTCGAGCGAGACAGGTGCAGGTCGCTGCCGTCGGCTGCCACCGGGATACCGCCCCAGCCATTGTTGTTATTGTCTTCCTGGCGCGAGGCGCCGAACGTGAGCACGGTGTCATCGCCCAGGTCGGCAGCGATCACGCCGTAGAACAAGCCGCGCTCGTTTTGCACAATGTCCTGGAAACCTTGGTGGTTCTGGTATGCCGTGACCAGCCGGCCGCGCACACGGGCATCGCTCGCCAACGGGCCCGACACGTCGATCTCGGTGCGGTAGCGGTCCCAGCTACCAGCACTGGCGCTGATACTGGCCTGTGGCGTTGCGGTCGGTTTCTTGCGCACGAGGTTGATCGATGCCGAAGGGTTGCCTGCGCCCTGCATCAGGCCGGTAGCGCCCCGCACGATTTCCACGTGGTCATAGATGGCCATGTCCCCAGCACCGGTGGACTCGCCTGCTGAGCCCGTGCTGGTGATCGGAATGCCGTCGTACATCAGATTGTCGATCAGCGTACCGCGAGCATAGTAACGCTGACGGTCCGGGCCGAGTTCCTGGACGGTCAGGCCTGGGGTGCTCTTGACCACATCATCGAGTGTGCTCATGGCCTGATCGTCGATGCGCTGGCGGGTGATCACCGTGGCGGACTGCGGGGTTTCCCTCAAGGTCAGGGGCAGCTTGGTCGCCCCGCGCATCGGACCGGTCGTGTAGGAACCAGTGCCTTCGCTGGTTTCGCCCAGGCCACTGCTGTTCACCGTAGTGGCATCCAGCTCCAGGCCATCACCGCTGGGCGCGGCAATCATCCATACCGCGCCTTGGCTGTCCAGGTTCAGGCCGCTGCCGACCAACACCAGGCGGACTGCCGATTCGGTGTCGTAGCGCCCCTTCAGCGCCGGCGCGGACTTGCCCGCTACCAGGCGTTCATCGAAGGCCAGGCTCACACCGCCCTGGGAGCCAATCTGGCGCAGGGACTGGGACAGCGGCTGGGCTGGCAGGTCGAAGTCGAAGCTGGCGGCAACGGCCGGAATGCTAAGCACCAGAGCCGAGCCTGCGGCCAGGCTTAGGAAGACGTTGTACGACATGGAGGTCATCTCTCGTTGAAATAGGCAGATACTCCCTGACGGAGCAGCGCCGCATTTCCCTGATGTCCGTTTGCAAAAAAATCAGCGGGGCAGCAGCCACATGGCGTCATCACGCCTTTGCAGGGTGGCGTTGGCCAACGTCGGCAGGGTTTCGACGAAGCTATCGATGTCCCTCAGTTGCACCACTGCCGAAAGCCGGCGCGGCGACTGGCCGAAGACTTTGAGGGGCAGCCGCTGGTAGCGGGACAACACCGCTGCGACCTCCTCCAGGCTAGCGTCCTCGAAGCTGAGGTTGCCGTCGGGGAAGCTGAACGCCGCCGCAGCCGAACGCGACAAGCGGGTGAGTTGGCCGGCCGCGTCGCAGCGCACGACCTGACCGGCTTCGAGCAGCGCCTGCGCGGTATCGCTGTCGACCTGCACACGCCCACGCTCGACGCTGACCTGGACCTGCTCAGGCAGGCGCTCCACCACGAAGCGTGTGCCCAGTACCCGCACCCGGGCCAGCCCGGCTTCGACCAGAAACGGCCGGCGGCTGTCGCGCTGCACCGTGAATATCGCCCGCCCGCGCAAGAGCAGCAGATGCCGCTCCTGGCTGTTGTAGCGCACCAGCAGGCGTGAATCGGCGTCCAGGGTCAGCTGGCTGCCATCTGCCAGGGTAACCTCCCTTTGCTCGGCGATACCGGTGGCGTATTGCACCTCGCGGCCGACCAGCCGCGACCACGCCAACCAACCACCCAGGCCCGACATCGCCAGCAAGCCCAGCAGACCGCCGCCCAGCAACCGTCTGCGCCTGACGCCTTCCATCGCTCCGGCCAACGCCTGGGTCTGCGAGGTATGGGCGAACCCTTGCCAGAGGTCGGCGAAGGCCTGGTATTCCTCGGCATGCCGCGGGTCGGCAGCCAGCCATTGGGCAAAGCGGGCACGTTCGGGATGATCGGCTGGCAACTCGAGCACACGGGTGAACCAGCGTGCGGCCTGCTGGCGGATATCGCTCACGACAACAGCGCCCGTGCCGCACGCAAATCGAGCATGGCGCGGATCAGGTGGCGCTCCACCGCTGACAGCGAGATGCCCAGCAGCTTGGCGATCTCGGTCTGGCGCCGGCCTTCGATGCGTGCCAGCCAGAACACCTCGCGGCAACGCGGTGGTAAGCAATCGAGAATGCGTTGCAGGGCGTCCAGGCGCTGGGCCAGGTCTGCCAGGTGTTCAGCCGACGGCGAGACACCGGCTTCGCCGGCGACGACCATCAACGGTTCGAGCGCGCCCTCTCCCTCGGGCAAACCGACATAGCGACGCGCCTCACGGTAATGGTCGATCAGCACCGAGTGGGCGATTCGCCGCAGGTAGGCATTGGGTTGCTCGATCGGCCGACGCTGGGACGCCAGCACGAAGCGGACGAAGGCATCGTGCAGCACGTCACAGGCGCGTTGCATGCACTGGGTCTGCCGTCCGATGCCCAGCAGCAAGTCCGAATATGCCCACTGCAAATTGATGCCTTTCCACTCCATTGCCTGATCCCCTGTGCAGCACGAGGACGGATCATAGGCAGCCAGGGGCGCCATGGCAAATGGGAATCATTCTTCATGATGATCCACAATCCGGACTTTTCATCTACTGGGCGTATTTCTTGGCCCCGGCAACACAGATGACCGCGCCCAGCGTCACCACGACCATCATCCAGCTGACGTGCTCGTGCAGCAGCAACGCTGCCAGCCCAAGCCCCATGAACGGCTGGAAAAGCTGCAGTTGGCCCACCGCCGCGATGCCTCCTTGGACGAGCCCTCGGTACCAGAACACGAACCCGATCAGCATGCTGAACAGTGAAACATAACCGAAGCTGAACCACGCCGGCGCGCTGACCTTGGCGAAGGCATCAGCCGCGGGAAGATTGGCGACAGTCAGCAGCAACATGAACGGCAATGCCACCAGCAGTGCCCAACAGATCACCTGCCAACCACCCAGTTTCCTCGACAGCCGCGCCCCTTCCGCATAGCCCAGCCCACAAACCACCACCGCAGCCATCATCAACAGGTCGCCCACCGCCGACGCCTCGCCACCATTGATCAACGCATAGCCCACGACCAACCCGGCACCAAGCAACGAGAACAACCAGAACAGTGGCCTAGGTCGTTCACCGCCCCGCAGCACGGCAAATCCTGCGGTACACAGCGGCAGCAGCCCGACAAAAACGATGGAATGGGCCGAGGTAACGTGCTGCAGGGCCAGTGCCGTCAGCAGCGGGAACCCGATGACCACCCCAAGCGCTGTCACCGCCAATGACGACAGATCAGCACGTTCTGGTCGAGGCTGGCGCAGCACAAGCAGGAAAAGCGCACCCAACAGGGCAGCAATCGTTGCCCTGGCACAGGTCAGGAACGTCGGTTCGAAGGCCGCCACTGCCACACGTGTTGCCGGTAATGAGCCTGCAAAAATGGCGACGCCTATGAAGCCGTTGATCCACCCGCTTGTTGATTTTTCCATACCTGAGCCCTCGATAAACGAGGCCTCAGTACATCACTGACACGCTTACCGAGGCCACGTACAATCCAATACAGTTGAGCCGAACTGTTATGCCTATCAATCCAGTACAGTCGAGGGTGCGATGAAACGGAGCGGAACGCGAATCCGAACGGTCATGGGTGAAATCCAATCCAGGATAGCCTCTCGAACCTACACACCCGGCGCGAGAATTCCATCCGTCCGCGCAATGGCTCAGACCATGCAGGTATCGGTTTCTACCGTGCTCGAGGCCTATGAGCGGTTGATGGCAGAGGGTGTGCTCAGCTCTCGGCCGGGCTCTGGCTTCTACGTGGCGGGGCCAGTGGCGCCGCTGGCACTCACCGAACTCGGGCCCCGGCTCGATCGTGCCGTCGACCCGCTGTGGATCTCGCGCCAGTCGCTTGAAACCGCCAGCGATGGATTGAAGCCAGGGTGCGGCTGGCTACCCCCGTCCTGGCTGTACGAAACGGGCATGCGTAAAGCGCTGCGGGTCGCTGCCCGTGCCGACACCGCGCAGTTGGCTGAATATGCTTCACCGCTGGGACACCCGCCCCTCAGGCAGTTCTTGTCGCGACGGCTGGCAGGCATAGGGATCGAAGCCCCGCTGGAACAGATCATGCTCACCGACTCCGGCACGCACGCCATCGACCTGATTTTCCGTTTCCTGCTGCAACCGGGAGACACGGTCCTGGTCGACGACCCCTGCTATTTCAATTTTCACGCACTACTCAAAGCCCATAGGGTGAACGTCGTAGGCGTTCCCTACACGCGAACAGGCCCAGACATCGATGCATTCGGCACCGCCCTGCTGGAGCACGCTCCCCGGTTGTACATAACCAATTCCGGCATTCACAACCCAACCGGGGCCACTCTGTCTCCCGTCATAGCTCACAGGCTGCTGAAGCTGGCGGACAGCTCTGATCTGGTGATTGTAGAGGACGACATCTTCGGCGATTTCGAAACCACGCCCGCGCCACGACTGTCAGCCTTCGATGGGCTTTCTCGCGTCATCCAGATCGGTAGCTTTTCCAAGACCATTTCCGCTTCGATTCGATGCGGCTACATCGCGGCGCGCGGTGAGTGGATCGAGAGCCTGGTCGATCTCAAGATTGCGACGACCTTCGGCGCGGGACGCCTGGCCGCGAACATCATCCATCAAGCCATTACCGACAGCGGCTACCGAAAGCACATGGACAGCGTTCGCCTTCGGTTGGCCGAGGAAATGGACAGGACGGTCGCCAGGCTCAAGGCCATCGGTATCAAGCCCTGGATGATTCCCCAGGCTGGCATGTATCTATGGTGCCAACTCCCTCAAGGGAAGGATGCAGCAACGCTGGCCAGGGCTTGTTTGAATGAAGGCGTCGTGCTGGCGCCCGGCAATGCTTTCAGCCAGTCCCTGACTGCGGGCGATTTCCTCCGTTTCAATGTTGCGCAATCGGGGGACGCGAAGATCTATGACGTGTTGGCGCGGGCGCTGGGGCGTTAGCTGAAACTGTCCAACTTTTCGGAGGCAGTCCACTCTGTAGGAGCGGGTTTACCCGCGAAGCAGGCGCCGCGGTGGATGGCACCGGCTGTGCCGGTGTTCGCGGGTAAACCCGCTCCTACAAAAATTGCTATAGGCTCAACGGCAACAATGGATCGAAAGCTTTCATTCACGACCGGTTGCCTTCGACCCATGGTTCCCCTAATCCGGCGAAGCCGTGCCAGACGTTCGCGGCGGTACGACGCCTCCGTTGCCCAAGACGCTTCTACCGATGCTGGCCATCCTCGATGATCAGCTCCGCCGCCCGCTCGGCCACCGCCATCACCGCGCCCTGGATGTTGCCCGATACCATCGACGGCATCACCGAGGCATCCACCACCCTCAGCCCCTGCAAGCCATGCACCTTCAATCGCGAATCCACCACCGCGCCAGGGCCTTCGCCCATCCTGCAGGTGCCGATCGGGTGATAGATGGTCTGCCCGGTGCGGCGCGCGAACTCCAACCACTGTCCGTCGCTCCGTGCATCCTGCCCAGGGCTGGTTTCCGCTTCCACGTAACGCGCCATGGCAGGCTGCATGACGATGCGGCGGGCGATCTTCATGCCTTCGACGATGCATCGCTGGTCCTCTGGCTCGGCCAGCATGTTCGGGCGAATGGCGGGCATCGCATTTCGGTCGCTGCTCTCTATATGCACCGAGCCCATCGACTTGGGCCGCAACTGGCTGACGCCGATGGTCATGCCCGGGTGCCGGTCGAGCACGCGGTTGGCCGCATTGGCGTAGCTGGCGTGGACGAAGAAGTACTGCACGTCCGGGGTCGGCAGCCGCGGGTCGGTCTTGACGAAGCCATGGACCAGTCCGGTGCCCAGGGTGAGGATGCCCGTGCGCCGGGTGAAGTACTCGGTCACTGCCAGGCCCAGGCGCCATCCGCGGGCAAGCTGGTTGAGCGTGACCACATCCTTCATGCGCCAGTTCATGCGGGTGGCGAAGTGGTCGATGTAGTTCTCCCCTACCCCGCGCAGTTCGTGGCGCAACGGCACCCCTGCAGCCTTCAGCACCCCGGTGTTGCCGATGCCGGACAACTCCAGCAATTGCGGTGACTGAATGGCGCCCGCGCAGAGGATGACTTCGACATTGGCCTTGACCGTGACTTCGCGGCCGCCGTGCTGATAGGTCACGCCAACGCAGCGGTTGCCTTGCAGGTCGATGCGCAGCACGTGCGCGTGGGTCACGATACTGAGGTTGGCTCTGGCGCGGGCTGGCTTGAGGTAGCCGTCCACCACGCTCCAGCGTCGGCCGTCCTTCTGCGCCACCTGGTAGTAGCCGAAGCCCGTCTGGTCGTGGCCGTTGTAATCCTCGTTGTAGGGCTGGCCATCCTGCGCGGCGGCCTCGAGGAAGGCACTCGAAAGGGGAAAACGTTCGCTGACCTGATGGATATGCATGGGCCCCTCGTGCCCGCGGCTGGCATCACCCTGCGCATAGTTCTCGAAGCGCTTGAAGTAAGGCTCGAGGGTTTTGAAATTCCAGCCCTTTGCGCCTGTCGCGGCCCAGGCGTCATAGTCGCCGGGCTGCCCGCGGACGTAGATCATGCCGTTGATCAGGGTCGAGCCGCCCAGCCCTCGGCCGCGTGGCACCGCGATCTCACGGTCGTAGGTGCTGGCCTCGGGCTTGGTCTTGAAGTTCCAGTTGAAGCGCTGGTCGACCATCAACTTGCTGAACCCTGCCGGGATCGGGATCCACCGGCCATTGGGCTCGCCACCCGCCTCCAGCACCAGCACGCTGTGCTTGCCCGAGGCGCTCAGCCGGTTGGCGAGAATGCACCCGGCCGTGCCACCGCCTACGATCACATAGTCATGGTTGTGCATGGGCGGCCCTCGCTTCTTCGCTGGCAGCGCTCATGGCAGCGGCCATCAGCTCGACCTGGCACTGCAACATGGGGCGGCCCAGGTGCACGCGGCAGCCACGTTCGGCTGCAGCCACCAGCAACGGCGTGTGCTCGGGCTGCATGATGATTTCCGCGACGATCTGCTCGCGGCCCAGGCGCTGCACGTCACAGGGGTAGTCGTCGTCCTCGCGCAGGCCCATGGAGGTGGCATTGACCACCAGGTCGTGAGCGGACGGGTCGGCCGAGCCGACGGCAAAGGTGACCGCTGGGAACAGGCCGGCCAATCGCTCGACCAGGCCTTGGGCCTTGGCCCGGGTGCGGTTGGCGATGGTTAGCCTGGCAACGCCAGCCTCGGCCAGGGCAAAGGCAATGGCTTGCGCGGCCCCGCCTGCGCCCGCCAGGTACACCGACTTGCCTGCGGGCTCGATGGCTGCCCGGCGCAAACCTGCGACAAAGCCGAGGCCGTCGAGCATGTCGCCATGCAGCCGGCCATCGGCCTGGCGGCGCACCACGTTGACCGCACCGACCAGCGCCGCCGCCGGCGATACGCTGTCACACAAGGGCAGCATGGCGCCTTTGTGCGGTACCGTGACCACGAAACCATCGAGGTTGCGCAAGGCGCGCAGGCCCTGTACGGCTTCGGCCAACTGCTCGGGGCCGATATGCAGCGGGACCATCACCCGGTCATCGCCGCGCACTGCCATCAGGGCGTTGATCTCCTGCGGGGTCTTAACGTGGTGGATCGGGTCGGCGACGATGGCGAACAGTCGCGTGTGCCCAGTGATCGCCTGGGGTAGTACGGGTTTGTTCATGAGGTTCACGCCTGGGTGTAGGTGGTCTTGATCGCGGTGTAGAACTCGCGCGCATAGGGGCCTTGCTCGCGTGCGCCATAGCTCGAGCCCTTGCGCCCGCCAAAGGGGGCGTTGTAGTCGACGCCGGCGGTGGGCACATTGACCATCACCATGCCGGCCGTGGAGCGGGCCTTGAAGTCGCTGGCGTGCTTGAGCGAGGCGGTGCAGATACCGGATGACAGGCCGAATTCAGTGTCGTTGGCCAGCTCCAGCGCGTGCTCGTAATCCCTCGCGCGCAGCACGCTGGCGACCGGGCCGAAGACTTCCTCGCGGTTGATGCGCATGTGGTTTTCGGTGTCGACGATCAGCGCCGGGGTCAGGTAGTGGCCCGGGGTCTGGCGCTCGATGCGCTCGCCGCCGGCCAGCAGCCGCCCGCCTTCACGCTGGGCGATGTCGATGTAGTCGCAGTTCTGCTGCAACTGGCTGGCAGAGACCACCGGACCGATGTCGGTACCCGCCTTGAGCGCGTTATCGACCTTGAGCGCGGCGAGGCGCTCGACCACCGCCGCGACGAACCGGTCGTGCAGGGCCTCTTCGACGATCAGGCGGCTGGACGCCGTGCAACGCTGGCCGGTGGAAAAGAACGCACCCTGTACAGCCACCTCGACGGCCTGTTCGAGGTGGGCATCGTTGAGCACCACCAACGGGTTCTTGCCACCCATCTCCAGCTGCACCTTGGCCCCACGGCTCATGCAGGCGATGCCCACGGCTCGCCCCGTCTGCGTCGAGCCGGTGAACGACACGGCGTGCACCTTGGGGTGCCGGGCGAGCACCTCGCCCACCTGCGAGCCAGCGCCCATCACCAGATTGAACACCCCGGCCGGCAATTGCCCGGCACGCACGATGATCTCGGCCAACGCCCAGGCGCTGCCAGGCACCAGGTCGGCCGGCTTGAACACCACCGCATTGCCGTAGGCCAGCGCCGGTGCGATCTTCCAGGCAGGAATGGCGATGGGGAAATTCCACGGCGTGATGATGCCGACCACGCCCTCGGGCTCGCGTCGCACTTCTGCCTCCACACCCGGGCGGATGCTCGCCAGGCGCTCGCCCGACAAGCGCAGCGCCTCGCCGGCGAAGAACTTGAACACCCGCCCGGCGCGGGTCGCTTCGCCGATACCTTCGGCCAGCGTCTTGCCCTCTTCACGGGCCAGCAGGTAACCCAACTCGTCCTTGCGGGCAAGCACCTCCGTGCCGATGCGGTCCAGCGCATCGGCACGCTGCTCCGCGGTCATCCGCGCCCAGCGGGGTTGGGCAGCGTGGGCCGCATCCACGGCCTGCTCGGCCTGATGCGCGCTGGCCCTGGCGTACTCGCCGACCACGTCGTTCGTATCCGAAGGGTTGATGTTGCGGTTGATGCTGCTCCCTTCGACCCATTCGCCAGCGATGTAATTGTTGTTCATGGCCTTTTCCGAAACAGAGTGTCGAGACTGATTCGGCCAGGGTTCATGTGTTGCACGTGCGTCCTGGCCGACCGTGTGAACACCATAATCGGGCCAGGCCGACACCAGGTATGACGCCCAGGCAAAGCAGGTTTGCCTGAGCGTCAATGCAAGTCGTCAGAGCCCCCAGGGGTGCGCGGCGATTCGCTGTTCGATGGCGCGGATGAACGCCCTGATGCGTGGGCTGAGGTTCTTGCGGTTGGGGTACACCAGGTAGATGGGCTGGGCGATGCCGGGCCGGTACTCTTCCAGCACCGGCACCAGGCGGCCGGCCTTGAGGTCGTCGCCGATGTGGAAATCCGCCAGCCGAACGATGCCGCCTCCGTTGAGGGCAATGGAGCGCAGCAAGTCGCCCTGGGTGAAGGTGGAACGCGGCTGCACCGGCACGATGGTGGTTTCGCCCTGATACTCGTAGCCCCAGGTGTTCCAGGGGCTGTCGAAAGCGAAGTGGTAGCAGTCGTGGCGTAGCAGGTCTGCTGGTGTCTGTGGGCAGCCACGTTGCGCCAGGTAGGCCGGCGCCGCGCAGGTGATCCAGTGGGCTTCACCCATGCGCCGCGCCACCCGTGACGAATCGGGCAGCACGCCGCTGTGGATGGCGATGTCCAGGCCCTGGTCGAACTGATCGACGTACTGCGCGCCCACTTCGATTTCCACCGACAAGCCGGGGTTGGCGGCCAGGAACTCGGGCAGCCAGGGGATGATCTGGTGCTTGGCGAAGGTGGCCATGGTGTGGATGCGCAAGGTGCCGCTGAGCCTTGCTGGAAAGGCTTCGGCCAGCGAGTCGGCCTCGGCCATGGCGTCCATCACGGCACGCGCGCTGCGCAAGTAGACCTTGCCTTCCTCGGTCAGGCTCAGGTGGCGAGTGCCACGCTGGAACAGCCGCACTGCCAGGCGGTCTTCCAGGCGAGTGACCAACTTGCTCACCGCCGAGGGCGTGAGCTCGTTGGCGCGGGCGGCCGCCGAGAAGCTGCCGTGCTCTGTGGCCCAGAGAAACGCCAGCATCTGCGCGTAGTTTTCCTTGCTCACCGTCCGTCATCCTGGCGCTTGGCAGGCGTGAGCCGGGCGCTGCTCTGCCGGGCGACCAGCGCGATGTCCAGTTCGGTGACGCGCGCCACCTCTACGCCTTCGATCTGCGCGATCAGGGTGTCGGCGCTGATCCGGCCGATCTCGAAAATCGGAATGCTCACCGACGTCAGGCTGGGCGAGGCAATGGCGCTGAAGCTGATGTCGTCGAAGCCGGTGATCGACAGTTGTGCCGGAACCTCGATGCCGCAGCGCTTGGCCTGCTCGCTGGCGCCCAGGGCCAGCAGGTCGGTGGTGCAGATCAGCGCCGTGGGCCGGGGCGACATCTGCAACAGCTGCTCGAGGCCGGCCCGGCCGCCATCGATGCTGAACGGCTGCTCGATGATGCGGTTTTCCGGCACCTCCAGGCCCTGCTCGGCGAAGCGCTTGCGCACCCCCTGGATCCGGTAGCGAGTACGTTCGTTGTACTGGCGGTGGCCGGTGAGGATGGCGACATCGCGATGGCCCAGGCCCAGCAGATGATCGGCCACCAACTCGCCGCCCCTGACGTTGCAGAAGCCCACCGCGCAATGCGCTTGGCAATCGTCCACCGACCACATCAGCACGTACGGCCGCTGCGACACCTGCAGCAGGTCGAACACCGCTGGATCGTGATCGGTCCCCACCAGGAAGATCCCCTCCACACCCCGTTCGATCAAGTTGCGCACGCTGGAAAGCTCACGTTCGCGGTCGTATTCGTGGGAAGCGATGATCAGCTGGTAGCCGCAGGCGTTCAGCCGCTGCTGCAGTGCCTGGATCGAGTCGGCGTAGATGGGGTTGTTGAGCGTGGGGAAGATCGCCGCGACGCTGAAGGTGCGGCGCAGGGCCAGGGCTCTGGCGGCCCCGTCCATCACGTATTGCAACTGGCGCACGGCGTCGTCGACCTTGGCCAGGGTGGCCGGTTTCACCTGGTCTGGGTTGGACAAGGCGCGGGATGCGCTGCCCAGTGAAACCCCGGCCAGGCGGGCGACATCTCGCAGCGTCGGTTTATGGTTTTTTGTCATAGGTATCGTGGCTCCTGCTTGACAGCAGTATATCACCGCGCTTAAAAATGAACCGGTTCATATTTTGAACCCGGTCATGCCAAACCAACAAGAAAGCGACCGTCAGGCCTCCCAGCACCCACCGCGGTGTTTTTTTTGAACCTGGATTTGAACCGGTTCATTTTTACCTGACGACGCACGACATACCAGGAGGCAACACAATGAAAATAATGCCTTGGGCCCTCAGTGGCGTCGCCGCACTGACCTTGTCAGCCTCGCTGACTGCCTATGCCGATGTACAGATCGGCGCGCTCTACCCACTCAGTGGCGCCCTCGCCCTGCTCGGTGACGAGAGTTATCGCGGGGTGGAACTGGCCGTGGCCGAACGCAACGCCGCCGGTGGCCTCAAGGGCGAGCCGATCAAGCTGGTCAAGGCCGACGCGGTGGACGCGGCCCAGGCCGTCAGCGCCGCGCGCCGGCTGACCTCCAGCGACAACGTCGCGGCGGTGTTCGGCAGCTACTCCTCCGCCCTGTCCTTCGCCGCCACCCAGGTCACCGAGCTGGCCGGCATCCCCTACTTCGAGCTCGGCGCCGTGGCCGACAACATCACCGACCGCGGCTTGCAGAACGTGTACCGCAGCAACCCCACCGCCAGGAACTTCGCCGAAGGCACCATCACCGCGATCACCGAACTGGTGGCGCCGCAGCTCAAGGTCGACCCGAAAAGTCTGAAGATCGCGATCATCCACGAAGATGCCTTGTACGGCACCACCATCGCCAACTTCCAGAAGGAGCTCGCCGCCAGCAAGGGCCTCAACGTGGTCGAAGTACTGCCCTACTCAGCCAAGGCCGTGGACCTGTCGTCGCTGATCCTGCGCCTCAAGGGTGCCGGCGCCGACGTGGTCCTGCAGACCTCCTACCAGAACGACACCACGCTGTTCTTCCGGCAGATCCGCGAGGCCGGCTTCGCACCCAAGGCCATCATCGGTGCCGGCGGCGGCTACTCGATGCAAGACACCATGAAGGTGGTGGGCGCGCAGAACATCGAAGGCGTGCTGGACGTGGACTTTCCGCAGTTCCAGACCAACGAGGCCGGCGCCCCCGGCATCGCCGCCTTCGCCGACGCCTACCGCGCCCGCTACGGCAGCGAGCCCCGCTCCGGGCACAGCCTGATCAACTATGTGGGGGCCAAGGTGTTCCTCGACGCCATGGCCAACGCCAAGTCGTACGATGCCGAGGACATCCGCCAGGCCGTGCAGGCCATCGATATCCCGGTCGGGCAGACCGCAGCGAACATCGGTGCCAAGTTCGCCGAGAACGGGCAGAACCAACGCGCGCAGACCACCATCATGCAGTGGCAGCAAGGCGTGCTGAAGACCGTGTACCCGCAAGACGCCGCCGTGGCCCAGGCCACCCTCGCCAGCCAGCCCTGATGCTACCGACAACACCCAGGCAACACGCCCCTGACCGGGGCGTGTGCCTGTGCACGAGGACCTTTCATGGACATCTTCCTGCAACTTCTGCTTAACGGCGTGTTGCTCGGTGGCACGCTGGCCATCATCAGCATCGGCCTGACGCTGATCTTCGGCATCGTCAGGGTGGTCAACTTCGCCCACGGCGAGTTCCTGATGATCGGCATGTACGCCGTGTACCTGATGAACCAGCATTTCGGTTTGCATCCCTATGCCGCGATACTTCCGGCGGTCGCCCTGCTGTTCGTGCTGGGTGCCGGCATGCAGCGTTTCATCATCCAGCCCCTGCTCGCAGCCGAAGGGCACATCCAGATTTTCGCCACGGTCGGGGTCTCCATTGCCCTGATGAACGCCGCCCTGCTGGTGTTCGGCGCCGACATGCTCACCGTCAGCAACCCCAGCGGCCTGGGCACCGGCAGCGTGGCGGTCGGCCCGCTGCGGGCCAACAGCGGCCAGCTGCTGACCTTCGGCGTCTCCCTGGCGCTGGTCGGCGGCCTGCACTGGTTCCTGCACAACACCTTCCTCGGCCGTGCGGTGCGGGCCACGGCGCAGCATCGCAACGCCGCGCTGTTGATGGGGGTGAACGTCAACCGCATCTACATCTTCGCCTTCGGCCTGGGCTGTGCCTGCCTGGGCCTGGCCGCCGGGATGATCGCGCCGCAATATCCGGTGTTCCCCACCTTTGGCACCTTCTTCGTGCTGACCGCCTTCGTCATCGTGGTGCTCGGTGGCCTTGGCAGCCTGTCGGGAGCGCTGGTGGGTTCGATCCTGATCGGCGTGGTGGACAGCCTGGCCGGTTACTACATCGCGCCCGACCTCAAGGAGGTCGTGTACTTCCTGATCTTCCTGGCGATCCTCATTTTCCGCCCCACCGGCCTGTTCGGTGCCGGGCGCGGTTCAGAGTAGGAGCTTAGCGATGAACCTTCTTCACCCCCGCGTCTACCTCAGCCTGGCGGCGCTGTCGCTGCTGTTGATCATCCCGTTCGCGGCAGGCTCCAACTTTGTCTTTCACCTGTTCATCCTGATCTGCAGCTATGCCGCGCTGGCCAGTGCCTGGAACATCGTCGGCGGTTTCGCCGGCCAGCTGTCGCTGGGCCATGCCGTGTTCTATGGCACCGGCGCCTACGTCAGCACCCTGCTGTTGCTGCACTTCAACCTCAGCCCCTGGCTGGGCATGCTCGTGGGCGCTGCGGCCAGCACCGTGCTGGCGGTGCTCATCAGCTGGCCGTGCTTCCGCCTGCGCGGGCCGTTCTTCGCCCTGGCGACCATCGCCGTGCTCGAAGTGGTGCGCCTGCTGGTGATCAACCAGCATGACCTGACCGGCGGCGCTACCGGCCTTGCCGTGCCGCTCAAGCTCGGCGCCGAATGGATGCTGTTCCGCGCCCGCTGGCCGTATCTGCTGATCGCCTTCGGCTTCCTCGCCATCACCTTGCTGGTGTCGTGGAAGCTCAAGCACTCGCGGCTGGGCTATTACCTGATCGCCGTGCGCGAGCGCGAGGATGCCGCGCAGGCAGTGGGGGTCAACGCGGTCAAGGTGAAGCTGATCGCGGTAGTACTGTCGGCCGCCCTGACCAGCCTGATCGGCAGCTTCCACGCCATGTACCTGACCTTCATCGAGCCTGGGGCGATGTTCTCCCTGGAGCTGTCGATCCAGATCGCCATGTTCGCCTTGATCGGCGGCCTGGGCACCTTGTCCGGCCCACTGATCGGCACCGTGATCGTACTGCCCCTGGCCGAACTGGCGCGGGGTTGGCTGGGCGATGCCGGCAGCGGCGTGCATGGCCTGGTGTATGGCCTGGTGCTGGTCGCCTTCGTGCTGACCATTCCGCAAGGGCTGGTCGGGCGCTTCGGCCCACGGGTGAGCGCCTGGGTCGACCGCCTGCCCGGCGCCAAGGCCATGGCAGACACGCCCGCAGCGCCGCTACCGGTAGGCAGGCCCTCGCCGCGAGCTGGCGAACCAATCCTGGTCGCCGAACACCTGCACAAATACTTCGGCGGCCTGCACGCCACCAACGACGTGTCGCTGACCTTGAACGAAGGCGAGATCGTCGGCGTGATCGGCCCCAACGGTGCCGGCAAGACCACCGTGTTCAACCAGCTGTCCGGGTTCATCCAGCCGTCCTCCGGCAGCGTCAAGGTGCGCGGTGCCGACGGGCAATGGATAAACCCGAGTACCCCGGCGCAGTTCGCGGTGGCTGGCATTGGCCGTACCTTTCAGATCGTGCAGCCGTTCGCCGACCTGAGCGTGTGCGAAAACATCATGCTCGGTGCCTTCATGCATACCCGCGACCCGGCCGAGGCCCGGCAGATCGCCACCCAGGTCGCCGCGCTCACCGACCTCGGCCCGCTCCTCGACACCCGCGCCCGCAACCTCACCGTCGGCGGCATGAAGCGCCTGGAGATGGCCCGTGCACTGGCTACCCGACCCCGCGTACTGCTGCTCGACGAGGTCATGGCCGGGCTCAACCCCACCGACGTGGCCAAGGCCATCGAGATCATCCGCCGCGTGCGCGACACCGGGGTCAGCGTGCTGATGATCGAACACATCATGCAGGCGACCATGACCCTGTCCGACCGTATCGTGGTGATCAGCACCGGTAGCGTGCTGATGGACGGCGACCCGCAGGCCGTGGTCAGCAACCCGCAGGTCATCGAGGCTTACCTGGGCAAGGAGTACGACCATGCTGCAGCTTGACAACATCCATGCGGGCTACGGCAACACCGAAGTGCTGCGCGGCGTATCGCTCGAGGTCAGGGCTGGCGAAGTGGTGACCCTGGTAGGTGCCAACGGGGCCGGCAAGACCACCACCCTGCGCAGCCTGTGCGGCTTGATCAAACCCAGCCAGGGCAGCATCACCTTCGACGGACGCCGCCTGGACGGCAGCCGCCCGGATGAAATCGTCGACGCCGGCATCACCCTGGTGCCCGAAGGCCGCCAGCTGTTCCCGTTCATCAGCGTGCGCGACAACCTGTTGATGGGCGCCTACAAGAAAGCCGCCCGAAGCGCGGTGAAGCAGCGCCTGGAACAGGTGCTGGAGCTGTTCCCGCGGGTGCGCGAGCGGCTGGAGCAACAGGCCGGTTCGCTGTCTGGGGGCGAGCAGCAGATGGTGGCCATCGCCCGTGGCCTGATGGCCGACCCCAAGCTGCTGATCTTCGATGAACCCTCGCTGGGGCTGTCGCCGCTGCTGGTGTCGCAGGTGTTCGGGATCATCGACAAGATCCTCGCCCTGGGCACCACGGTGCTGATCGTCGAGCAGAACATCGTGCACACCCTGCGCGTCGCGCACCGCGGCTATGTGCTGGAGAACGGCGCCATCACCCTGACCGGCAGCGGCCAGGCGCTGCTGGACAACCCCCACGTCAAGCGTGCTTACCTCGGGCTTTGAGACCGTGGTAAGCGACACTTCCACATTTGAGCCAAGGAGCCACACACCATGGGTCATACCATGCGCCTGATCGATCACCGCCCCGGCGGCAGCCCCGACTGCCTGCGACTGACCGAGGCGCCCCTGCCCACCCCCGCCGCCGACGAAGTGCTGATCAAGGTGGCCTATGCCGGCGTCAACCGCCCGGACGTACTGCAGCGCTCGGGCAGCTATCCACCACCTGCAGATGCCTCCCCCTTCCTCGGGCTGGAAGTCTCCGGCGAAGTGGTTGCAGTGGGCAGCGACGTACAAGGCCTCAAGGCCGGAGACCGGGTCTGCGCCCTCACCCCCGGCGGCGGCTACGCCGAATACTGCTGTGCACCGGCCGCACACTGCCTGCCGGTACCGCAGGGCCTGTCACTGCTGCAGGCTGCAGCCCTGCCGGAAAACTACTTCACGGTCTGGACCAACCTGTTCGAGCGCGGCCGCCTGAGCAGCGGTGAAACCGTGCTGGTGCACGGTGGCTCCAGCGGCATCGGCCTGACCGCGATCCAGCTGGCCCAGCAATTCGGCGCCCACGTGCTGGCTACCGCCGGCAGCGCGGAGAAACTCGACGCCTGCCGCCAGGCCGGGGCCAGCCGGGCGATCAACTACCGCGAGGAAGACTTCGTCGACGTGGTCAAGGCCTGCACCGATGGCCGCGGCGTGAACATGATCCTCGACATGGTCGGTGGCAGCTACTTGCAACGCAACATCGATTCACTCGCCGTCGAAGGCCGGTTGGTGCAGATCGCCTTCCTCGAAGGCAGCCAGGCCGAGCTGAACGTGATGCCGATCATGCTAAAGCGCCTCACGTTCACCGGTTCCACCCTGCGCGCCCGCCCCAAGCAGGAAAAAGCCGCCATCGCCGACGCCCTGCAGCAACACGTCTGGCCGCTTCTGAGCGCGGGGGCTTGCCTGCCGGTGATCCATGCCACCTTCCCCCTGGCGCAAGCCGAACAAGCCCACGCACTGATGGAAAGCAGCCGCCATATCGGCAAGATCATGTTGGAGGTCAACCCATGATTGCAGGTCGTCACAACGGCAGGAAGGTCCTGGTTTCGGGAGCCGCCAGCGGCATTGGTGCGGCCATCGCACTGCGCTACTGCCAGGAAGGGGCGACGGTCGCGCTGCTCGACCTGAACCCGCAGACGCTGGCCGAACAAGGCGAGAGCCTGCGCACACAAGGTTTCCAGGTAGCCTGGCAAGCGGCGGATGTCGGCGATTTCGAGCAATGCCAGCAAGCCTGCACACGGCTGGCCGACGAAATCGGCACCATCGACACGCTGATCAACAACGCCGGTATCTCGCCCAAGCATGACGGCAAGCCTGCGCCGATCTGGCAGATGAGTGCCGAAGAATGGCAACGGGTGGTCGCCGTCAACCTCAACGGCGCCTTCAACCTTTCCCGCCTGCTTTCGCCGTCGATGGTCGAGCAGCGTTTCGGGCGCATCATCAGCATGTCGTCGGTGGCTGGCAGTGCCTACCTGCCGCTGGTCGCCGCCCACTACAGCGCTACCAAGGCGGCGATCATCGGCCTCACCCGCCACCTCGCGGGCGAGCTGGGCGAGTTCGGCATCACCGCCAACGCCCTGGCGCCGGGGCGGATCGAAACACCGCTGTTGAAAACCGTGGCAGCGACCGCCAACGAGGCGGTGATTGCCGAAACCCCCTTGCTCAGGTTGGGCCAGCCCTGGGAAGTGGCGGATGCCGCCTGCTATCTGAGTGCTCCTGAGAGTGCGTTCATTACCGGGCAGGTGCTGGATGTGGCGGGGGGGTGGTTGATGCGCTGATGGCGAGTGGGGCAGCAGGCTCAAGCAGGCCCTGCTGCACGTTCACCAAGCCTGCCCCGATCCTAGAGCATGGAGACACCCGGTTGCTGGTCGGCCGAAGGCTCCTGCAGCAGGCCTCGCGGCAACTTGAAGCCCTTGAATGGTTGTTGGGTAATTGGGTTGAAAGACTTCTCGGCGTTGAGGCGGTATCGCATCACCCCGTCACCGGCCCTGAAACTCAGGTCTACACTGGTGGCGGTGCGACCATTGAGCACGCCACGGCTCAACAGCCGGAACATCGACCACGGCCCGCGGTACTCTAGGCTGTTGCTGTTGCCGTTTTGCCTGAGTAGCGTGAGGTTGCTGCGCACCTGCGGTCCCAAGGTGTTTGGCCAGATCACCCCAGTGATCTGGCGAGGGCCGTGGGTATAGGAAACCAGTTGGCCATCCAGGTCCAAGACGCTGGTGCGCTGATTGGCACTCAACCCCAACGGTTCGATGCTGAACTGCACACTCAGGCTTCCCCGTTGATCGAAGAAGGTTTCGCGTATCCGCTCGGCTGCAGCCAATTGCTCCAGGACGTCGCTGCGGATCAGCGAGCCCCCTTGTTGGTTACTCAGCGCCTCCAGGTTGTCCTTGAGAAAGACTTCAAGGTAGCGATCCTGGAACTTTCGCAGCCGGCCCTTGGGACCGAAGAACGCTTCGAAATCATCCAACGAAGCATCAGGGGCGTGCGCAACGAACGGATAACGACCCGCCAGGCGTTGCTGGAAGAAACTATATACGTCGGTGTCCCAACGTCGTTCGAGCTCTCGCAATGCCTCGATGTTCAGTACCTGCGCGGTCTGTTCCGCCAACTTCCTTACCTGATGATTGACGGGCTCTGGTAACCCGGAAGCAACTCGCTGCAAGTGCGCAATCGGATCGGGGCCGGCCAACGAAAAGCGTTGAAGCACCAGATGCAGCGCGGCCTTGCCACGATCTGCACTGTCCTGCACGGTTTTTGCGTAGTCGTGAACGGCAGCCACTGCATCCAGGGCCTCGTCGTAATAGCTCGGCTGGGTACCTTTGGGCTCCAGCAAGGCATTCAAGCTCGAGAATGCGCGGTGGATATCAAGCCCATGCTGCTCCTGGTTACCTGCGTCAGGCGCCACGGGGGCCAGTTGCGTATTGTCACGCACGGTTTCGAGCAGACGCCGCAACGGGGCTGTCGGTCCCGTCCACTGTTGCAGTATCGACACGCCATGATTGAGGTCGTGGAAGTCAGCCACCGAGACGGCCCTCAACGATCGGCGCCAGCTGTCTATGTAGTCCGAGGTGTACAGACTGCGAATTCGCTCGGCCAACGCATCCCGGTCGGCGTCCGAATAGTCAAGTTGGCGCCTTTCTCCCAGCGCCCACTGATCGATCATTGCCATCTCGGTAATGTGCTGGCTGCGAGGCTCGAAGTACTCCTTGAAGCCTCTCGCCGTTACCAATGGAGGCAGCACGGTGTCCGCGTAGCTGCTCCTTGCATCCGAGGACGGCTGATAGACCACATCGAACGCTGGCCCGACCTGATTGCGCAGATCCAGGCCGTTGCGCAGTTGATCCTGCGCATTTTGCTTGAGGCTGGTGTACACCCGCTGCGGTAGCGGTACCTCGCGCAGCGACTCCTGGACCTCGCTGACCCGCTGGCGGAACTGCGACAGGTCGGTGTCGGCATAGGCCAAGGCATACTGCAGATGGCGCATGAGGTCGCGCTGCAAGGCTCCCTGCCCTGGAAACGCCTTTTGCCATTGCTTGGCCATCCAGTCTTCGACCCACTGCGGGCGACGATTCGGACGGTCCTCGATCATTCGATAGACCCTGAGCGCCGCCATTTGCTGCTCGCTGCCAGGCGGTGCTGCATTCATCGCATCGACAACGCCACTGGCAACGGCTGGGAGGAACCGGCGAGAGAGCAGATTCAGGTAGGCCTCATCGACCCGGGGGCCAACGGCATGTCCTTGGTACAGGCCCAGATCAGCAATGCCCGGCCAGGCAGAGCGGTATTCACCGAATACTGAAACGGCATCGCGGATCTCGCCCAGCGGTGCCAACAGGTTGCGACCGGTGGGGTCGAGGTGCTGGTCCACTTCCTGGATACCGAACATCTGACTTTTCGCCTGTACAGCGGCCGCCTTGGCAGCGTTGATGTCGAAAAAACGCTGCCAACTGGAGATGGCGATGGCCAGTGCGAGGGCGCCGACTCCAGCACTCACCCATAACAGCTGCCGCTTGGTACGTGCCACCCTGACGTTGTCTCCCGCCAGGCCAGACTCCCTGTAGATCACGTCGTGGAAGAGCTGCTGGATGAAGTAGACCAGTGGCTTGCCCTGCGCCTTGCTCTCGCGCAACTGAGCCATCGTCCTGTATGGCTGCGCAGCCTCTCGGACGAACGCATTGCTGATTTCGCCTTGCTGCAGAACCGACGACCAATAGACCCCACGCACCAACGCAGGCGTGGTAAAGCGGTCGCTCGCCAATACTTCTCGCAGTAGCCCCACCAGCATCGGGCGCAGGCCCGCCAGTTGAACATGCAAGGAAGTCAGGCGTTCACGCTGTTTCGCGCAGCCCAAGGCATGTAGCGCCTCAGTCACCTGCTGCTGCACCTGGCGGATCATCCCATCGTAGTGCTCTATGAACTCATCCAGCCAGGCATCGTAGCTGCTGATGGCATCCAGTTTGAAGGTGAACCCCAACATCCGTTCACGCTGAGCGGCGGATAGCCCGGAGTAGAGTTCGTCGAACCCATCCAACAGATCGAATTTACTCAACACCACATACAACGGCAGGCGCGAACCTAGCTGGCTGCTCACCTCGTGCAGCCGCGTGCGCAGTACCTGAGCCAGGGTTGCTCGCTGCTCCGGGTGGGCGCGCAGTAGCGATGGAAGATCGATCACCAGTATCAGGCCGTTGAGCGCTCTTTGGCTCCGGTTGTGCACCAGCCATCGCAGTAGATGGTCCCACAGCCTCGCCGGGGTACCGGCGGGCGTGCTTGTCCGCGCTTCTTCCGTCTCACCTTCGCCATGCTCGCTTGCCGCCGGAACTTGAGTGATGAGCTCACCGGGAGGATCGAGAAGCACCGCGTCGTCGCTGATCCACCAGTTCACTGGATATTCGAGCGCCTGTACACCGTGTCCCTGGGCCTGCACCCTGGTAAGACGGGTCAGGGCAAAACGTTGATTCGACCGATCGATGAAACTGCTCTTGCCAGCGCCCTGTTCGCCGATCACCAGATACCAGGGCAACCGGTACAGCGCTCGGCGTCCCCCGGCATTGTCGAGAAAATGGGCCAGGTTCTGGTCCAAAGCCCGCTGTTGGGCTTCGACGTATTGCAGGCATGGGTCGGCTTTGACGGCTGCGTCCTGGTACTGAAGCGCCTGCAATCGACGAAACCGTACACGCATGACCAACGCCCAGCACAATACCGAAAGCGTCAGTAGTAACAGGCTCGCCATCGCTCGATTCGCCAGGCTACCCAACGGTTGCTGTCCACGCCAGGTCCAGTTCGGGCCGAGCCACCAGATAGCCATCAGCAGTAGCAGCGCGCCAAGCACGACCAGCACAGGCATTGCCAGCCCGATGCGTGATAGCAGAGGTGCTCCCCAGCGTTTGCCCAGTGTCCAGAGTTGATTCATGAAGGCTTCTACTCCCTGTTCTTTTCAAGCAACGCTGAGGTTGCGCCGTAGTGCTGAAGCCTCTGGAACACATCAGGCTCCCAGGCATCGGCAGTGGTTTGCTGCATCGTCTGGGCAACACTGGCGCACAGGTCCTGGGCTAACCAGGAAATCCCCCTCGCTGCGAGTAGGTCGGCAGCGATGATCGTGCTGTGGCAGCGCTCGCGAGGTGCCAGCAAGTCCGCTTGCATACCCTGCAGGTGCAGGAGCACCGGCTCTACGCCACTGGACTCCAGCTGGCTGGTGAGTTCTTCACGCAGGCTTGCGAACTCCCGACCTGCGCTGGGTTGGTCGCTATCCGCCACCCTGCCCCTCAGCCAGGCCAGGCACTGACCATCGACGAACGCCGTGCCATCGCTGAAGCACAGTTGTTGCAAAGCTGGCATGCGCAATACAAAGCGCGCCGTAGTGCTGCGGATGGCCTCGGCCACTTCGTCCATTGAAAGGCGCGCGGCCACGGTACTGGCGAGATAACTGCCTCGAATCCAATAAGGCGACGACGTCACGCTCTTTTCGATCCGCAGTAGCAAGGCCGGGGCGATGGATGTGCTGACGATCGCGTCTTCGTAGACGCGAGCAATATCGAGCGGAACCGCCATCAACTCCGTGCGGTTATCCTGCCTGGCAGCTGGCGCTGCATGGAGATGGGCCCACAAGCCAAAACGCCGCAGTTGGTAGCCCGCAGGGTCATAGGGGTCCTGCTGGTTGATGAACTCAGCCATACTGAGCACAGCTCGGCGAGTCTCGCGTTCGTTACCCAGAGAGAGGCTGGCCTTGGGCGCAGCGAACAGATCGAGCAAGGGCGCCGGCTCGATCTTTGGCACTGCTTGCATGGCGGTAGCGTCGTCTCCGCTCTCGGCGGACTCCAGGTGCCTGAGCATAAGCCGTTCCAGTTCACCAAGGGCGGCCTCATCCAGTTGCGCGGCTTCGGACTGCCGACGCAAGCTTGCCAGGGCCTCTTGTGCGACGGCGGCATGCGTACAACTGTAGGTGAAACGATCCAACCTTGGTAAGGCATCCAGCAAGCGGTTGATGATCAAGCCGACCAGCTTGCGCTTACCGAGAAGGCCCTTGGGGCCAGGCTTGGGATGGGCGCACTCCCAGTACTGCTCCATCATGCCGGCGAGCAGCTCCAGGGTGAAACCCCAGTTTTGCCAACAGCGGCTACGTAGCCAGGCGACACTCAGGTGCCCGACGATACGCAGGTGCTTGCACTGACTGGCCAGATACTGGCGAGACGCCTCCTCGATATAGGACCAGTCGATCGAGCTCTCCTGCAGCCCCCCGAGCTTTACCATTTCCTGATCGATAGCCTGATAGGTCTCATCTTCCATGTCGAACAACCCGGCAGGCATCTGCGGGTCGACGGGAGCAAGCAAACGCCTGATCTCCTGCGCTGAAACCTGCGCTACCAGCGACATGTCTTGCGCGCCTTGTCGATCATGGGGTCAAGGCCGACGGCATCGAATGTCAGCCCATCGATCGATGTGTCATCGCTGGCCACGCGAATCCGGTTGGCACCTATGAGCGTCTTGATCTGCTCGATCGCCGGCAATCCACGACCTGCATCGAGCACCTGCCCATTTTCCATGACCTGCCAGTAAGTCGCGGAGGTAGAGCCTCGCTCGCCATGCAACTGCACCTTGACCCGGCGGGTTGCGAACGCTTGTCCGGTAATCAGTTGCAGGCGGGAGATGTTCTGTATGCAACTGATCGACAGATAGGTACGCGGTTCGATCGACGCGATCGCGGGTGCGGAGATGATCACCCGCGACCGCGCTCGCTCCTCGCCGTCGGCCTGTATGCGGAAAGTCAGGTCGTCCGCCGTTCGGTCGGCTTCGTTGCCCAGCACATTGACGACGCTGGGCGCCTCTTGCTCCGGCGCAGACCATGTCCGGCTCTTCACCTGTGCGGGTGTTCCCGCAGCCTCATCAAAGCAGGCTAGGCGCTCAAGGTTGGAAACGATACGAGGGCAATCGCGAACATTTGCAGCCAACGCCGAATTCAGACAAATCAGCAACGACAACCCAGCACTGTAGGCGCAGCGACTAAGCATTGGAACTAGCTCTCTTCCTAGGGAATGACTATCAAGTTAACAGGTAATTTTTCCTACATTAACCCGGGAAACTTTCGCACAAATTAAAACCGGAGCCCCGAGAACAAAAACGAGACTAATTCATAAAACCAAAAACGCACAAATAAATATAAACTTACAATTTTTAACTCGACCAGAAACCAACTTCGGATGCATCGTTTTTAGGACAACCGAACACGACCAACAAAAAATAACACCAAACCGAAGGAAGTTGTAGGAACATTCCTACAAAACCATAACTCACGACCCAATTAAGTAGGAAACTTCTTACAAGGAGTTGCGCGCATGTCTAAAACCATGAGCTCTGTTGCCCCCAAAGAGCGCATCAACATCCGTTACGTTCCCGCCACGGGTAATGAGCAAGCGGAAATAGAACTACCCCACAAGATGCTGGTCCTCGGCGATTTCGGGCTCAGCGAAGATAGGTCCCTCGAAGATCGTCCGATCCTGCGCATCGACAAGCACACCTTCAACGACGTATTGAAAGACGCCGACGTAAGCCTGGACATTTCTGTGCCCTCTGTACTTAGCGCCTTGCCTGACGCCGAGCTCGCCGTCAACTTACGGTTCGGCTCGATTAAGGACTTCGGGCCAGACCACATTGCCCGTCAGGTACCTGAGCTGAACAAGTTACTGGCATTACGCGAGGCACTCGTCGCGCTCAAGGGACCGCTGGGGAATGTCCCGGCATTCCGCAAGCAACTGCAACGCCTACTGGCTGACGAGCAAGCTCGCAAGCAACTCGCGCAAGAGCTGGAAATGATTTTCGAAGCCCCTGCTGAAGACTAATCCAAAGGAGCGCGACTGATGCCTGAGCAGAACAGCACGACCACCCGCACAGAGATAGAATCCGAAACTCTCGGTAAAGCTACCCTGCTTGACCAACTCATGGCCGAAACCATGTTGGTGCCAACGCAGGATGGCTACCACGTGGCAAAACAAGGCGTGGCCGCTTTCATTGCGGAAATGCTCAAGAACGATGACGTCGATCAAACGATCAACAAACATCGCGTCGACCAGATGATCGCTGAAGTCGATCGTGTACTGGGCAAGCAAATGGATGCGATCCTGCATCAGCCGGAGTTCCAAGAGCTAGAGTCCGCCTGGCGTAGTCTCAAGCTTCTGGTGGACCGCACCGATTTTCGCGAGAACATCAAGCTGGAGGTCCTCCACACCAGCAAGGAAGACCTGCTCGACGATTTCGAGAACGCCGCCGACATCACCTGCAGCGGCCTCTACAAGCATGTCTACACCTCAGGCTATGGACAATTCGGTGGTGAACCTGTGGCGGCCATGCTCGGTAACTACAGCTTCGGCCCTTCCTCCCCCGACATCAAGCTGCTCAACTACATGGCCTCGGTCGGCGCCATGGCGCACGCCCCGTTCCTGACGGCACCGGCACCGGAGTTCTTCAACCTGAGTAGCTTCGAAGGCCTGCCCGACCTGAAAGAGATCAAGGACATCTTCGCCGGCCCTCGCCACGCCAAATGGCGTGCATTCCGCGAGAGCGAAGACGCGCGCCATGTTGCCCTGGTCGGGCCTCGCTTCATGCTGCGCTCCGCTTACCATCCTGACGAACAGCCGATCCAGAGTTTCAACTACGACGAAAACATCGACGGCCGCCATACCAACTATCTGTGGGGCAACTCCGCGTTCCTGCTGGGCAGTTGCATCAATGACAGCTTCGCACGCTATCGCTGGTGCCCGAACATCATCGGCCCGCAATCGGGAGGTGCCGTAGAGGATCTGCCGGTGCACCTGTTCGAATCGTTGGGTCAACTGCAAGCGAAGATTCCAACCGAGGTACTGATCTCCGATCGTAAGGAGTTCGAACTGGCCGAGGAAGGTTTCATCGCCTTGACCATGCGCAAGGACAGCGACAATGCGGCATTCTTCTCGGCCAATTCCGTGCAGAAGCCGAAGACCTTCCCGAAAACGCCCGAGGGCCTGCAGGCCCAGACCAACTACAAACTTGGTACACAACTGCCCTACCTGTTCATCGTCAACCGGCTCGCCCATTACATCAAGGTGTTGCAGCGCGAGCAGATCGGCAGCTGGAAAGAACGCCAGGATCTCGAATCCGAACTGGGTAAGTGGATCAAGCAGTACGTCGCTGACCAGGAAAACCCGTCCGCCGATGTCCGAAGCCGCCGACCACTGCGTGCCGCCAAGATAGAAGTATCCGATGTGGCTGGCGATCCGGGCTGGTACCAGGTCTCGCTCGCAGTACGTCCGCACTTCAAGTACATGGGCGCGAACTTCGAAATCTCCCTGGTCGGGCGGCTCGATACCCAATGACGGGTTTGTTCGGTCGCCTGGCGGCGCAGTCGCAGAACGGCCCGGAGCCCTCCAGGACGGAACGTGCCGGGCACAAACTCGACATGATCAAGCGCCACCTCGAAACGCTGCTGAATACCCGACAGGGTTGCTCGCAGAGCAGCCCTGAATTGGGTCTGCGTGATTTCAACAGCCACGACTCTAGCAGCGGTGACCTGCTCCAGCAGATAAGCGAAGACATCCGCCTGACCATACACCGATTCGAGCCGCGGATACGTCTGCAGGCGCTTACCGCTATCCCGGATGCCAATGCCCCGCTGGAGCTGCACTTTCGGCTGGAGTGCCAGCTGCAGGTGAACAATCTGTCGGAGCAGTTGCAGATCGACCTGCTGGTCAACGGCCACAACCGTTACACGCGAGTACGCTAGCCATGTCGTTAAAGGACCGATTCACCGAAGAACTTCGCTACCTGCGTGAACTCGGGAGCGACTTCGCCAAGGACAACCCGCAACTCGCCCGCTTTCTCGGCAAGGACAGCAGCGACCCTGATGTCGAGCGCCTGCTCGAAGGCTTTGCCTTCCTGACCGCCAAGTTGCGGCTCAAGCTCGAAGATGACTTGCCGGAACTGACGCACCCGATGCTGCAGTTGCTGTGGCCTAATTATCTGCGTCCGCTCCCAAGCGCAACCATCGTTCAGTTCACCCCGCTCGAGCAGTCACTCAGCCAATCCCAGCAAATTCCCAAAGGCGCCCGCTTGTTCTCCAAGCCGGTGGATGGCATCGCCTGCGAGTTCCGAACGTGCACCGACGTTACACTGCAACCCTTCGTCATCAGCCAGGTCGACGCTACCCAGACACTGGACAGCTCGGTGGTGCGCATTGACCTGGGCACGCTGATCGAGCGCCCGTTGAATACCCTCGAATGCGATAGTCTCGACTTTCACCTGAGCGGCGACGATCACTCTGCCCAAACACTGTATCTGTGGCTGTCGCAGTATTTGCTTCAAGTCCGGGTCACCATCAACGGTGAGGTACGTCGAATCCCGGCCAGTAGCGTGAAGTTTTCAGGATTCAGTCCCGACGAGGCGTTGCTGCCATATCCGCAAAATGTATTCGACGGATACCGTATCCTGCAGGAGTACTTTGCCTTCCCGCAGCGCTTCCATTTTTTCAGCCTGGCGGGGCTGGGCAGGCTGTGGCCCGACCAGGCCAGCCGAAATGTCCGTCTCGAGTTTCACTTCAGCCGCCAATTCCCCCAGTCGATGCGCGTGGGCACCGATGACTTCAGCTTGTTCTGCACGCCTGCGGTCAACCTGTTCCAGCACGGCGCCGAGCCCATAGACCTGTCTGGCGAACAGGCACACGCCATGTTGAAACCAACTGGCGGTCAGCTCCACGCCTACGAGATATTCAGTGTCGATCAGGTCATCAGCACGCGTAGCACGGAGGGCGGTGCCGGCGTTCAGCCCCTGCGCGTTTTCCGCCCATTCGAGTCATTCGCCCATGAAATCGAACATGTCCAGGGCCGCACCGCGCTGTACTACCGCTGCCAGGTAGAAAACTCGCTGCGAGACGATGGAGTGGTTCACCGCATCAGTTTCGTCCGGGCCGACGCCAACCTTTACATCGGCGACCTGGAGACCGCGTCCATCGACCTGACCTGCACCAATCGGGATCTGCCACTGGCGTTGAGCGTGGGCGACATCTGCGTGAATACCGAAGTCACCCCGCCACTGGTCAGGTACCGCAATATCCGGCGCCCGACTCGACCTTGTCGGCCAGTGCTCGATGGCGAGTTGCAGTGGGCATTGATTTCCAACCTGTCGCTGAACTATTTGTCGCTGCTGTCTACAGACCCGCTCAAGGCAGTCATCGGCGCCTACGACTTCGTCGCCCTGCATGACATCCAACAGGCCCGCTCCACGCGCAAGCGTCTCGATGCAATCCGTGACGCCCACACCTCCTCCTTGGACTGGCTGATCCAGGGGCAACCCATCCGCGGCCTGCGGACCCACCTGAACATCGAACAGAGCGGGTTCCGCTGCGAGGGCGACCTCTACCTCTTCAGCTGCGTGCTTTCCCACTTCTTCGCGCTCTACGCCAGCATCAACTCCTTCCACCAGTTGGAAGTAACCAACACCACCAACAATGAGCATTACACATGGCCACTACTGACCGGCAAGCAACCGCTGATCTAGCCGATCGGCTGTTGGCCGAGGCGCATCAGTACAACTTCTTTCAGCTGCTGGAACGCCTGCACGGCCTCCATGGCGATGATCTGGAGCCTCGTTGGCCAATAGATGCTGTGCGTCGGCGCGTGCGCCTGACCAGTGATCCACGCCTGACGTTTCCCGTGGCCGATGTCTCGAAGGCCGAGCGCATGCCTGAAGGGGATGAACGCTACAAGGTCTGTACGACGTTCATGGGGCTGCACGGTACCGATTCGCCCCTGCCCAGCTATTACCTGGAGCAATTGGCCTACGAACATGCCCAGGGCATCGGTGCACGCCCGGCCTTCTTCGACTTCTTCAACCACTACATACTCAGCCTGTTGCACCGCAGTTGGCGTAAGTATCGCTATCACATCCGCTTCCAAGCGGGTGCCAGCGATCAGTTCTCCCAGTACGTCTTCGCCTTGATCGGCCTCAACAACAAGCAACTGCGGGGCGATACCCCACTGCCCTGGAGCCGACTGCTGAGTTTTGCTGGCGTCATCGCCAGCCGCAGCCGCGCCCCCGGTACGGTGGCCGGGATCATCGGCCACTGCTTCGACCTGGGGTCAGTGCAGATCCGCGAGTTCGAGACGCGCCTGGTTAGCACTTGCACCAAGCAGACCGTCAGCCTGGGGCTTGCCAATGGCCTACTCGGCAGCAGTTTCTCGGTCGGTAACCGAACACGTACCCGAAGCAGCAAGTTCACCCTCGTGATCAGCGAGCTCGACCAGACGCAACTGCGGGACCTGCTACCCAGCGGCGTGAATTTCGGGCGATTGCGCGCCCTGATCGACTTTCTCCTGCGCGACGGTCTTGCCTACGACCTGGAGCTTCGACTCAAGCAGCATGCACTTTCCCCCTTCTGCCTGCATCGCAGCCAGGGTGCTCATCTCGGCTGGACAAGCTTCATGGACGACAAACAGGGCAAATGCCGTCCCGTGGTAAGCATTCGGGGGCGCTCATGAACACACTGACCCTGAGTATCGCCAACTGCCTGCAACTGCGACAGGGCATGACTCGCCATCATCGCTTCGACCGCAGCGGAGGCACCATCGGAGGCCAGGCTGCGGACTGGCAGCTGCTCGATCGATGCCAGGGTGTTCTACCCATCCACTGCGAGATTCGCTGGGCGGAGGATTGCTTCTGCGTCGTCGACCATGGCAACCGAACTTTCCTGAATGGCAGTTCGAGAAGCGTGGGACGGCAGGGGGCCATGCGTCTGAGGGATGGCGACCAACTGAGCATCGGTCGGTTCGTGGTTCAGGTGCGTTACCAGGAACGAATGAACACAGGTTCAGTGGAGGGGCTGTTCATCCGCCAGCAGGAAGTGATTGCAGCCCTGCCGCCAGCACATCCCGATGCCAGAGGACTCGAGAACATCGCAGACAGGGCACCTCCCGAAATCTGCCAGGCGTTCCATCACATCATCGGATACGACCCATTGCTGGCGTTGGACACGAGTCCAGCGGCAGCAGCGCAGCCTGACGATCTGCAGGGCTTTATTGGAGGAGTGCAACCATGACTCGCCGCTTGTTGCTCATCATCACTCTGCCCCTGGCATTCGTCGGCAGCGCAGGTTGCTCCACCCTGGGCAAGCTGGGTCAGGTAATCATGGACCCCTCCATACCCGTCGGCGCTCCCGGAGATCAGCCCACCGAGGTGGCTTTCAGCATCAATGTCAGTCCCACGGTCAATGGCAACCCCAATAGCCTGGAAGCGCCCCTTGTGGCTGACGTCGCATTCGAGTCCAGTCCCTACACCGTGAATCTCAACGCTGACGACCCTTATGTGCTGACCGAGAGAGTTACAAGCGGACTCAGTCATTTGCAGGACCGTTATCCAGCACTATCGCCCGAGGTATCTGAAGGGGACACCGCAGAGGAACAGCTCCATTCGATTCAGGGCGAAGACACACCCGGTAGCTATCACAGGCCTGGCGTCCCCCTGGATTTGCCCAGTGTCCAGACCGAAGCCTCGGAGCAAATAGCCACGCCCATCGCCATCAAGATCCTGCAACTGCGAGACGATTCCCTACTGCGCAACAGCTTGTATCAAGCTCTGCGCACGGATCCGGCCAAGGCACTGCGCAGCTCGTATATCCGCGACGACGACTACGTGCTCCTTCCAGGCCAATTCAAGTTCGTACCGTTCGCCGCAGTCAATCCCGACACCCGCTACATCGCGGTAATCGCCGATTACGGCCCTCAGCAAGGCACCACGTGGAAACAGGTGCTTCGCATACCACCCCAGGGCCGCCACATCGTGCTCTCCCTGTTGATTCAAGACTCGCAGTTGGTACTGAAGGGAGAAAGCCAATGACTACCTACTGCGCCCGCCCACCTGTTCTATCTGCCCTGGAGCGCCCATGAGCTCACGTAATCCAGTCCTCTGGCCTGAGGGACTGTTCGTCAAGCCACAACATTTCCAGCAGTCGACTCGAGCCAGCGAGGCTGCCTTTCACCAACGCCTCGCCACTCTCAACGGAGCTTTCTATGGTTTCAGCGAACTACAGCTGAACGACGAGTACCTGAGCCTGGGCAAGATCGCCATCACGCGCGCAAGAGGCATCATGCCCGATGGGACCGTGTTCGACATTCCAGGCGACCTTCCGCCTCCAGCGCCGCTGGAAATCACTGGCGCGGCATCACTGAACAGCGAGATCCACCTGTGCCTGCCGCTTCGCACCGAGGGTGGGCGGGAAGTCAGCTGGCCAGACAGCGCCGCCAATTATCGCTATGTCGCTCAGCCGTACGAAATCAAGGACACCCACACCGCAGACGGTGATCTGGTGCAAGTGGACCTGGCGGTACCGAACTTTCAGCTCAGGGGCGAGACGCAAGACAGCAGCGCCTACACCCGCCTCGCTTTGGCCAGAGTCCTCGAGCGCCGTCCTGATGGTGGCCTGCGGCTGGACGAGGGATTCTATCCCACCAGCCTTTGCGTAGCGGCGGTGCCTGGCCTGAAACGCTTTCTCGACGAGATCACCCACACCCTGCGCGAACGCGCCCGCAACCTGGCTGCACGCATCGGTTCCTCGAGCCAGTCCGGTGTCGCGGATATTCGCGACTTCAACCTGCTGCAAGCGATGAACCGTTGGTGGCCTTACTTCCAGCATCTGGCGCGCCAGCCACAGACTCACCCAGAACAACTCTATCTGTGCATGAGCCAGGCATGCGCCGAGCTGGTGACGTTCACCGATGAAAGCAGGACGCCCCAGGATTATCCCGCGTATCACCACACGGCTCTACGGACCTCGTTCAAGCCATTGGAAGACACTCTGCGCCGGGCACTGAGCACCGTGCTGCAACCACGGGCAGTCTCGCTGCCACTGAGTGCCTACGCTCACGGCGTGCTCAGCAGCACCTTGGAAGACCGGCGCCTGATCGATGAGGCAATTTTCGTTCTTGCCGTGCGTGGCGATCTACCTGCCGAGGAGCTACGCCAACAGTTCTTGCAAAGAACCAAGGTCACCTCGCTCACGGCAAGCAGCCAACAAGTGCCGTACCTGTTGAACGGCATTCCTCTGCTGCCATTGCCTGTGGCCCCCCGCGACCTGCCCTTCCATGCAGGCTACTGCTACTTCGAGCTGGAACGGCGTGACCCAGCCTGGGAAGACATGAAGGACAGCCATGGTTTCGGCATTCAGATTTCCGGAGAGATTCCGGGCCTGGAGCTGCAGTTCTGGGCAATCAGGAGTGAATGAGATGGAAAACCATGTCTACAAGGCCGATCAACACACTGGCACGGTCAAGCGCGCCATGCCCTCGATGCTGCAAACGTCTGCATCAACGACAGAATCCGTGAACCAACGAGCAGACAATGCCGTTGACCCTGTTTATGCCGCCGACCCGGACTTCGCGCTCCGGGGAGGCTATGCCAACCAGATGATAGATGCCGCCATACCGCTGTTCGGCTTGGTGATGCGCCTGCGTACGCTGGACGATCTACCGCACATCGCGGAAGTCCACAAGCAGGTTCGTAACGAGGTCTCCAACATCCTCGACGAAATGCGCCAGCAAACCTACGAGCCTGCACATCTGCTGGCCTATTCCTATGCACTGTGCCTTTACCTGGACGAGGCCGTCATGACCCGGCCTTGGGGAACGCCCTCCTGCTGGAGCCACGAACCGCTGCTCAGCATCTTCCATCATGAAACCTCGGGCGGCGACAAGATCTTCACAGTGCTCTCCAGGTTGATGCAGGAGCCCAAGCGCTACCTGGACGTCATCGAGTTCATCTACATGTGCCTGTGCCTGGGCCTCAAAGGCAAGTACGGCATCGCGCCAAAGGGTGACGAATCGCTGAACCAGCTGATCAAGAAGGTGCATGGCGTCATCCGTGAAGTGCGCGGTCCGGTGCCGGAACCTACCCACGACCCGTTGACCAATGTCGCCCCCCGTCATTACCGCATGAGCCGGCAATGGCCGTGGTGGAGTCCATTGGTGATCTCCGTCCTGGCCATGGCGGTGGCTTACGGTATCTACAGCTATCGCTTGCACCTGATCACTACCGAAGTTCTGGAATCGCTCAACGGCGTCTTGCAGCAATAGCCGTCCGACCACGCAAACATCGTCGAGCACCGAATTGGCGGGGCTGCTGCCTCGCTGACAAGCCCATCGCTTTCGATGGCCACGCCACCGCTGGTGTGCGTGTTTTATCCACATGGACGCAGGAGAGACTGCCATGCCAACACCCGCTTACATCAAGATCGAAGGTCAGACCCAAGGCAACATCACGGCCGGCGCATTCACTTCCGACTCGGTCGGCAATGTCTTCGTGGAAGGCCATGAAGACGAGATTCTGGTACAGGAAATCAAACACCTGATAAACGTGCCCACAGACCCGCAGAGCGGCCAGCCGTCGGGACAGCGGGTACACAAACCCTTCACTTTCACCAGTTCGCTGAACAAAGCCACACCGCTGATGTACCAGGCACTGGCGAGCGGCGAGATGCTGCCCACCGTCGAGGTCAACTGGTATCGCACCTCGGTGGAAGGCAAACAGGAGCACTTCTTCACGACCAAGCTCGAGGACGCGACCATCGTCGCAATCAATACCGTCCTACCTCACGCCCAGAACATCAAGAACGCTGACTTCACTCAGTTGATCGAGGTGTCGATGGCATACCGCAAGATAGCCTGGACCCACGTCACCGCGGGTACCGAGGGTTCCGATGACTGGCGCAAGCCGATCGTCTGACCTGCGCTGAATGTCCTGGGCAGGTCAGTCCTGTCCGGGTCTTCATTTCCGCGAACGGCGTACAAGGAATTTCCATGCCCAACCAATCCGACCTGCGTTTCACCTTCCAGCCCCTGGTCGGCGATTCGCTCTTCGAGGTGGTGTCGTTCTCACTCACGGAGGCAGTGAGCACACCCTTTCGTCTGACCCTCGAACTCGTCAGTTTCCAGACAGACGTCAACTTCACCCACCTGCTCGACCAGCCCGTGCTCTTCACCCTCTGGCGCGCCGATCGCCCGGTACGCTATGTCCATGGCCTGGTCAGCACCTTCAGCCAAGGCGAAACGGGCTTTCGTCGCACCCACTACCACGCCGTGGTCGAGCCCCAGCTGGCCCGCGCCAGCCTGCGCTCGAACTGGCGCATCTTTCAGCAGAAAACCGTGCCGCAGATTCTCGACGTGATGCTCAAGGGCCAGGGCATTCTGCGCCATGACCTGTTCAGCAGCCTCGACCACCAGGTCCGAGAGTTCTGTGTCCAGGCTGGTGAAACCGACCTTGAGTTCATCACCCGCCTGGCCGCCGAGGAAGGCTTCGTCTACCGCTTCGAGCACAGTGCCAAGCAGCACAAGCTGATCTTCACCGACCGTTTGCTGGCGTTCGGGCAACTCCGCCAGGGCGCCATCACCCAGGAAGGCGACGAGCGAACCGACGATTCGCAAAGACCCAAAATCGACACCGTGCTCTACCATACCAACAGCGGTGGCGATCAACCCGGGCCATGCCTGCACCGCCTGCGCTACAGCGAGCAGGTGCGCACCTCGCGCCAGGTACAACGCGACTACACCTTCACCAACCCGGCCTATCGCCAGGAACACGCGGCCAACGCCCATGGCGCCCCCTGGTACGAGCGCTTCGACTATCCAGGGCGCTACAAGCGCGATGCGGTGGGCAAGCCCTTCACCGCCAACAAGCTCACCGCACTGCGCCACGATGCCCGGATCGCCAAGGTCAAGGGCGACGACATGCGTTTGCAGCCCGGCCTGAGCTTTACCCTCACCGAGCACCCGCGCGAAGACCTCAACGCGCACTGGCGGGTGGTCGAGGTGACACACACGGGCAGCCAGTTCACCAGCCTGCAGGAGGAAGCTGCAGGCGCGGACCGCAGCACGCATTACGAGCAAACCGCCGTGCTGGTCCCCGGCATGGCCGAGTGGCGCCCCAAATCCCCAGACAAGCCGCGCATCGACGGCCCGCACATGGCTACCGTGGTGGGCCCGCCTGGCGAGGAGATCTATTGCGACGAATGGGGCCGGGTCAAGGTCAGCTTCCCCTGGGACCGGGAAAGCCAGGACAACCAGTTCAGCTCCTGCTGGGTCCGCGTATCCCAGGGCTGGGCCGGCCTCGGCTGGGGCTCGATGGCCATTCCGCGGGTCGGCCAGGATGTGGTCATCCAGTACGTCAATGCCGACCCCGACCAGCCGATGATCACCGGGCGTACCTACTGCGGCAACCAGCTCCCCCCCTATGAGCTGCCCGCACACAAGACGCGCATGACCATCAAGAGCAAGACCCACAAGGGCAAAGGCTTCAATGAGCTGCGCTTCGAGGATGAGCTGGGGCGCCAGGAGGTGTTCATCCATGCCGAGCGGGATCAGAACAATGTGGTCAAGCATGATGAGACGACGCGGGTCGGACGCAATCGTGTCGAAGAGGTTGGCAATGATGAACAGCTGACCGTTGGCCACGACCTCCGCCAGGAAACGGGACGCGACCGAATTCACCGGATCGGACGCTCTAGCCAGATAACTGTTGGCCATGACCTGACCGAGCAGGTCGACAACGACCGATTCGAGTCCACGGGTGCCAACCAGCGAATATCTGTTGGCGGCGACAGTGATCTCTTCGTCAAAGGTCATCAGAGCATCAGCATTGGCGAGGGCGTAAGTCAACAGACCACTGTCTACGAGCTGAAAGTCAGCGAGCGCGTCGAGTTCAGAAGCCCGGGCGGCAGCATCGTCCTCGATCAGGAAGGCATCACGATCAACGGCCGAACACTCACACTCCTGGGGCCTACCAAAGCGGGCGCGAATGGAGAAGGGAACGTTATAGCGCTGGAGCTGACATCAGAGCCCAGCACGACCTGCGAGGAGAAGCGCCGATGAACAGCGATGCCGTGATCAGGCTTATCACGGAGTTGTGGCGGCCTGCGATGTACTGCTTCGTACTGGTGGACCCGTTAGCGGTACCTGACGATGACAATCACTCGATGCTCACTCGGCTGCATGAGCTCTTGGGCGACCACGCGATCACGCGGGTTCGTAGGGCGGACTTGCCGCCCGAACCAGCGCTACACCCTGCATTGATTTGCCTGTCCAACCCTGGGGCGCCTCTCAATATGCCTTTGCTGGAAATCACAGTTGGGGCTGCGGGTAGGGACATCCAGCGCCGCAAACGCCAGATATGTGGTTGGCTGCTGAGCGAAGCCCTGCCCTCTCAAATCGCAGATCACTTGGCCGCGCTATGCCAACTGCCGACCCCATCAGGCGGCACAGTCTTTTGTCCGGTCTATGAACCTTTACGCCTCGAGCTCCTTGGCGCATCACTCGAGCGCCCAGAGCTTGGCCCTTGGTGGCCAATCGAACACTGGGTGTTCCCGAGCAGTGGCGGCAAGCTCGCCAGCCTTAAAGGTCAGCCTCATTGCCATAGCGCTTTGCCTGCGGCCAGCCTGCGTGTTCAAGAGGATGTCACGCTGATCGAAACCCTGCTGGCCGCGCGCCGCTCCTTGTTGGCTCGCTCCTGGTTCATGGATCAGTTGCCTTTGCCCGCCTTTGCCGCAGTACGCGCATCCAATCACATTGAAGATGCACGCAGGCTGGGTCTCACCGCAGAGGAAGACATTCTGGTTCTCGCTCTCCATCAGCTATGCCTGAACGCCGATGTGCATACCTTGCGGCCCGTCCAACATTGCATCGAAACGGCCATCCGCTTGAAACGCCCTCTTGCCTCGTTGCTCGCTCAATACAACGAGGCGGCTTGGGAGCGCATGACATCCGTCCTTCCCTCAGCCAGGTACCGTCCATGAGTATCAGTCAAACCATCGCCACTGCGGTCGCCGAGGCCGCACTGCCAACCCGGTGCAAGGCCTGTGAACGTCATGGTCTGCCCATCCTCCCTCTGAGACGAGCACTCGTACCTGATACACGACCCGCCTGGACTGCAGACGATGCCCAGCCAGCGGCTATCGAAGGACTACGCATATTACGCAGTGGGTTCCTCTATGTATTGCTCGACGAAAGCGTATGGCATGCCTACCAAGTGACCGAACAAGGTCACCTTCGCCGCATTGACCCGTACGAGCCGCCACTTGGCCCACCACCACCGTTGCCCAACAAATGTGTGAACGCGGACCACGATATTCCATCAGCTTTCATCAACATAGATACAAGCCGCTACAGCACGGCGTGGCTCGCATTCTCCAGTGATCCCTGGCCCGCCAGCGTGCTCGTCGGCTACAAGTCGGCCAAATTTCCTTCCAATCGGTTCCAGGTGCTGGACTTGACGCAGGCCCGGGAAAATCCAGACGATGTCGGCCTGTCTATAACCCCTGACGAACTGCAAGTCGATCGCCAGGTGTTTGAGTACAACCAGCAACTGGCCGGCCCATTCGACAGCGCCCATGGCTTCCACAGCCGGTTTTTACGCAAAACCGCGTTGAGGGGATTCGTGATCAATGCCATGGCCAAGCATGAGCTGAACCAGGGCGTACCTGCGGTGGTCCTGCACGACACGGTCGGCCTGATTCAGGAATACAACCATCAACGCCTGGGCTGGATCGTCAAGCGGCAGGCCTGGCGAGAAGATCCGCAGCGCGCCTACCAATTGCAAACCTCGCAAATCCTCCAAATCATTCGAGCAACACACCGTCAGTGGGCAGCGGAAAAGGTTCCGCAGTTCGAGACTCATGCAGGCGATGGACCGCCGGTTTTCGTCGATCCACAAGTGGAATACCAGCGAATCGTCGAGATGCGCCAGCGAGAGAGCGACGAGAGGCTGGAGGAACGGTATGACGAGTCGCGGCGGGCGGCGTTCCAGTTGGAATACGACAGTCAGGAGGCGCGCTTTCAGTGGCACATCGACCAGCAAGCGAAAAACTACGCAACCCTATGTGAGAGCACCGCGTTCAAGCTCATCGAGGAATACGACTATGATGGCCGGGACCGTGACTCGGGCATTGCGTACTCCAAGACCATGGCCGCGTGCTTGGCAGGTGGCATTACCGAAGCACCCCGCTCGGCTCCCGAGCCAGGCCCTCCACCAGCCGGGTCCAGCGAAGCACTCTGGCTCAAGTGGCTGCAGGACCCAAACAGCCCTGCGTATCGTGCCGTGATACTCCGAGATCAGGCAGTTCTCGCCAGCCTGCTTCCCAGCTTTTCTCAAAATGGGCCGGTGCAATGGAATGACAGTGACAAACTCTATGCCGCCTTGAGCAAGCTCATTGCCAGCGACGACCTAGGGCAACGCTTGCGTGGTGACCTGCGACAGGCGATCACCGAAGTTCAAGGCGCACTCAATGCTGCCACCCAGCGCCTGCAGGCCCAAATAACTCCGGGGATCCAGCATACCGTGCTTCGCCTGAACACGGCGAGCCAGTTGCTCTACAACGGCGTGCATTTGATTGAGCTGCACGTGCAGATGAAATTGGGTGAGTACTACGCCTTGCAGTGCGCTCATTTGCGCGAGGTGCAGAAAAAAGCTAGCGACGCTATGGCCAAAGCCCGGGATCGGTTGAGGCCGACTCTCGATGAGTTGAAAGCCGGGGCTCACAACGGAACCCGCAAGGTCAAACCGATTATCCAAACAGGGTTGCTGAGCCTTGCGGTGCTTGATCCGAAGATTGCGAATACGGTGATCAATGTGAGTGTCTGGGTTGAAGCGAAGGCTGATGTGCTGCGTGAGCAATTGCTCAGGGAGGTCAACCTAAACGTCAATCAGCTGAATAACGCGGCCCAATTAAATTTGTTCCATATTTCGGTGGGCGTGGGGACGCTGGAATTAGGTGCGCGCAAGATCCTTCAGGGAGTCCAAATAAACGCCCAACAGGCTGCGCAATTGGTCCGCAAAAACTTTCTCAGATTGAGAGGTCTATCAGGAAGCTGGGATTTATTATTAGCGTTGGGTGGGCTATATCTACTGAGCAACAGCCTAGAACGTAATAGAATAAGCGCAGAGGCCGTAATAGGATCGAAAGCTGGCGAAGCAATGATCGCGCTTTATGGAACACAAGTAGCAATATTGGGTACCGCTGCAGAAATCGCAGGAATATCAATATCGATAGCAACCCAAGCTCGAACTCTAGGAAGAAACATCATCCGCATTGGGGCCTCAATCAGTGCTGCAGCGGGTTTAATTGACACGACTCAAGCCGCGATTGCAGCCAAACGAACTTTTAGAGAAGGAGATGGCAGAGCAGCCGTCGGACATGCACTCTCCGCCATTGCAGCAAGCTTGGGAACATACTATGCAATCATGGCCATTAGCACTCCACTTATACTAGGCCCACTAGGCATTGCAATTTCCCTGAGCCTAATCGCAACATCCTTGAGCAAATTTTCGTCAAAAGAGGAATCTACTGAGTTGGAATCCTGGGCAAGACGTAGTTACTTTGGTTATGCCAATGAGACCCCAGCTATTCATTGGAATCAGCCTCATCACGCAGATTTAGCGTTCGCCGAGCTAAATGCAGCAACGCTTGGCGTACGCACAAGCATCACATTCTCATCCAACATAGTCAACGCCTCAACTGGCGCACTTCAAGGCAAAGTTGAAAAAATTGAGCTAAAACAGAAAGTTAAATTTCGCATAAGACTCCCAGGCTTTGCTGAAGACCTATCAAGCTATCAATGGAGTGTACTTCTCCAGCACCATGGAGATAGTGAGGCATACAAACTTAACACCGGAAAACTTGCAGCTTACGCTGAACACTTCCCACTGAACCGCCCACCCCAGACTGCTCACCTCAGCGACTTATCGTCAAACCCTTCACCAACAATGATTCATCGTCATGGGAAAGTTAAAGTTCTCGAAACCAGAAACCCCTCATCCCAAGAAGGCAATCTCAGTTTCACACTTGAGCTAGCGGGAGAAGTAGAACTCACTCCGGACATCGAAATAAACTCATTAAGCAGCGCATCCTTACATATTATCTACTGGCCCGACCGAATGACTCCCGATGGTTATGCCGAAATACTATCAACAGTGTACACTTAATGAAAAAAACTTATCGAGATATTGGTTGGCAATATGACTTACCTAAAACTAATACAGGCCTTAAGCTAGAGATCGACACGCTGAATGGCTTCCCGCCGATTACTAGCCTTAACGAGATATTCCTAGAGATTCCCCTTGCCCGGGTGGCTTACCGGGGATTCTTTAGCATCGCAGGTTGTGCAATACTTCTGGCATCAGCGGCAGCTTCAATTTTTCTATCTGCCACAATATTGACCTCACCAAAGATTGATTACACATCAATTATCACGCTTTTGCTAGCGTGGCTAGCCGCATTATACTTGACAGGCCCGAGCATATGGCTAGATCTAAGGCTACCATACAATGAACCAATTCGCTTCAATCGACAACGCCAGAAAGTTTATTTTTACAGCTATAGATTCGACCGATTCCGTCCGTTCGCCCGGGAAAACTGGGGAGTTAAGGCTGTAGTGTACGACTGGCAGGATGTGACGGCTGAGGCATATCGGGTATATTTACCCTTGGGATCCGGCGGTCTGGTAGAAAAAGTTATGATCTCAGTTTGCAACCCCGAAACTGATAAAATCATAGACCGCTTGCCCTTCGCTGATAGCATAGAAAAAGGAGAGCAGTACTGGGCCATGGCTCAAAAGTTTATGCAAAACGGTCCCGGAGAACTATCGAAACTCGATTCCACACCAAACTATTTAACCAGGGAGGTTCATAGGCGTCTACTTAATCGATTCGCGCCCGAGGTCCGATGGCCCGCCGAGATGGATCTAGAGTCCCGTACCGCCCCTAGTCCAGAGGGTCAACTATGAAGCCTGTCGTGCTCGTTGGGCACCGCCATGAATGCCCATTACACGGCCATGGTGTAGTGGAAACAGGCAGCGCAACATATACTTTCAGTGGTAGGCCAGTGGCCCGAATTGGCGACCGGATCAGTTGTGGGGCAGTAATAGTGACCGGGTCTAAAAATTATTTCATAGAAGCGAGCGCAGTCGCTCGTGAAGGAGACACAACGGATCATGGAGGCGTGTTAACAGAAGGAGACGCTGATTGGCTACTCGAGTAAGAGAAACGCCAATTAAGGCAATCGTGCGCCACCATCAGTTCACTTCTCGGAACTGTCGTCCGTTAGCCTCCTGCGGCACAAAGATTGGTTTCGACAGTAAAATAGTCATTACACTTTAGCATTGCGACAAGGAACCGTTTATGCACCGATCAGGTAGGCAATACGAGAAGAACCAGGCGGCGACTGGCCCCCACTACAATGCAAGCGAAAGCAGTGCCGAAATCATGCTCGATTTATCCGCTTGGAGCGACGAATACTCAGGTCAGAGAGATAGCGGAACAGGCAAACTTTGGCATAAATACGAATACCCAGCCGATCCGGACTTCGCATTGCGCGGTAGCCACACCAATCAGATGATAGATGCCGCCATACCGCTGTTCGGCTTTGTGATGCGCCTGCGTACGCTGGACGATCTACCGCACATCGCGGAAGTCCACAAGCAGGTTCGTAACGAGGTCTCCAACATCCTCGACGAAATGCGCCAGCAAACCTACGAGCCCGCGCATCTGCTGGCCTATTCCTATGCGCTGTGCCTTTACCTGGACGAAGCCGTCATGACCCGGCCTTGGGGAACGCCCTCCTGCTGGAGCCACGAACCGCTGCTCAGCATCTTCCATCATGAAACCTCGGGCGGTGACAAGATCTTCACAGTGCTCTCCAGGTTGATGCAGGAGCCCAAGCGTTACCTGGACGTCATCGAGTTCATCTACATGTGCCTGTGCCTGGGCCTCAAAGGCAAGTACGGCATCGCGCCAAAGGGTGACGAAGCGCTGAACCAGCTGATCAAGAAGGTGCATGGCGTCATCCGTGAAGTGCGCGGTCCGGTGCCGGAACCTACCCACGACCCGTTGACCAATGTCGCCCCCCTTCATTACCGCATGAGCCGGCAATGGCCGTGGTGGAGTCCCTTGGTGATCTCTGCTCTGGCCATGGCGGTGGCTTACGGTATCTACAGCTATCGCCTGCACCTGATCACTACCGAAGTTCTGGAATCGCTCAACGGCGTCTTGCAGCAATAGCCGTCCGACCACGCAAGACGCGCATGACCATCAAGAGCAAGACCCACAAGGGCAAAGGCTTCAATGAGCTGCGCTTCGAGGATGAGCTGGGGTGCCAGGAGGTGTTCATCCATGCCGAGCGGGATCAGAACAATGTGGTCAAGCATGATGAGACGACGCGGGTCGGTAATGATCGCACCGAGGGTGTCGAGCATGACGAAACGATCACGATCGGCAACGACCGCAACGAAACCGTGGGCAACGATGAGCGGATAACCATCGGCCGCGACGCAGCTGTTGAGGTGGGACGAAACCAAACGATCAACATAGGCAAGGATCGCATCGAGGCCGTCGGCAACCATCGCCATGACCAAATAGCCGCCGACCATCGAATCAGTGTTGGCGGTAACCTCGAGCAGCAGATTGAGGGGTATGCCGAACTGGAAGCCCGAGCAGAAATTCGTCGGCGTACGCGGATCTACACCCTGAATGCGGCGGAAGCAATCGTCATTCAAGGGCCCGGCGGCTCCATTCGAATCGACGAAGGCGGCCTGACTCTGGACAGCCCGACGATTCGTATCAACGGCGAAATGTTCAAATCGGCCGGCGGGTCGAACCATCCATTTTCCATGGCCAGCGCCCCTGCCAGCGGTAAGCCTCTGGACCGCCAGTGTGGACGGCGTCCCGATGGAAGTTGTGCCTTGCCCGATTGCAAGTGCATAGGGGGACAGGGCCAATGAGTGAAATCTCACCGAGCCTTACACCTGCGCAAGACTCATGCGAAATCATCGGGCATGGATATCGCTATCTGATGCTTTTGCCCATTCCTATCGAGTTCTCGGCTATGCAACCTCCTCAGATCATCAAAGGAGAGGTCATTCCGCCTTATTCACCGTCGCTGTTGGAACTGATCAGCCAGATCAACCCCAACGTACCCCACGCTTGGGTATGGAAGCGCAGCGCTCTGGATGAAGAGTATGAAATGGGGCCCTTGTTGGTGGACACCGCCACCGCCCCCGATCTAGCCCATCATGCAATTGCCGTCTGGCAGCCCTTGGGCGCCGTGATTGCAATGGATTCAGATGCCAGCCTCATGGATCTCGCAGATCACTTCACGAGCATGGTTCAGTTCCTCCTGCCCAGTCAGGTAGTTGCGAAGCACGACATTCAACCCAATCACCTCTCAGCCTGGCTGGCAGGATTGGACGACGACCAAAGGGAGACCTGGCTAGGTCCAGTATCGCGGTTAGCATGGCGTATCGACTGGGGGCCGGCCCACGAATGTCGAACACTCGAGCGTGTTCCCACCTCAGCGCGCTCGCGGCACGAGCCAGCGTTGACCCTACAGCAGCATGAACTCGATCGGTTCCACGCTGGCCTGCACGACCTTTTCGTGCGCAGCCTGACACACGAAGTGTTGGCCTTGCCGCCATATACCACTCACAGCTTTGCAGACGTCTATGAGTGGATCGAAGCACTACTCCCCCAGCTGAAAAAACTCAATTTCCGCGATGAAGAAGTCGCAGGTCAGTTCATTCGCCTGGTCGCCGAGCACATGTGGCTGATGAGCAACGCCGAAGCTGGAGAGATCTACACCAACCTTCAGGAATCGCCTCAAGGCAGGCTTCGCGAGCTGCAAGCACTGATCGAAAGCAAGGAACCCACACATGAATGAAAACTCGGTCAGCAGCGCCACCTCTGGCCCTGCTTGCGGCGCACGTGTCCCGATCCTGCCCATCCGCTATGCCATCGTACC
>NZ_JACVVE010000020.1 GCF_016648105.1 Pseudomonas sp. S31
CCACCCCCCCCCCCCCCCCGGGCCCCCCCCCCCCCCCCCCACCTTGGGGGGGGGGGGGGCCCCCCCCCCCGCGAAGGTGCCCCCCGATGCACCTGGCTGGCGCAACCATTCATCCCCCCTGGTTGAAATCCTCCCCTCCTCCCCCCATATGAGTCTGCATCAGGCATTTTCGCCCCGCTGCGTGGAGACTCTCCCTTGACCACCATCGTTTCTGTCCGCCGTAACGGCAAAGTCGTCATGGGCGGCGACGGCCAGGTATCCCTCGGCAACACCGTGATGAAAGGCAACGCCAAGAAAGTCCGTCGCCTGTACCACGGCCAGGTCATCGCCGGCTTCGCCGGTGCCACTGCCGACGCCTTCACCCTGTTCGAACGCTTCGAAGGCCAGCTGGAAAAACACCAGGGCCACCTGATCCGTGCCGCCGTCGAGCTGGCCAAGGAATGGCGTACCGACCGCTCCCTGAGCCGCCTGGAAGCCATGCTGGCGGTAGCCAACAAGGACGCATCCTTGATCATCACCGGCAACGGTGACGTGGTCGAACCGGAAGACGGCCTGATCGCCATGGGTTCCGGTGGCGCCTACGCCCAGGCCGCAGCCCGCGCCCTGCTGAACAAGACCGACCTGTCGGCCCGTGAAATCGCCGAGACCGCCCTGAACATCGCCGGTGACATCTGCGTGTTCACCAACCACAACCTGACCATCGAGGAGCAGGACCTGGCCGAGTGAATCAGTTGTTTTGGCGTCCCGCTCGCAGCGGGACTTTTCCACACTGATCGCTCCGTACAAGGACCATTTTCATCATGTCCATGACCCCCCGCGAGATCGTCCACGAACTCAACCGCCACATCATCGGCCAGGACGACGCCAAGCGCGCCGTGGCCATCGCCCTGCGCAACCGCTGGCGGCGCATGCAGCTGCCCGCCGAGCTGCGCGCCGAGGTGACGCCGAAGAACATCCTGATGATCGGCCCCACCGGCGTCGGCAAGACCGAAATCGCCCGCCGCCTGGCCAAGCTGGCCAACGCACCGTTCCTCAAGGTCGAAGCGACCAAGTTCACCGAAGTGGGCTACGTTGGCCGCGATGTCGAGTCGATCATCCGCGACCTGGCCGACGCCGCGCTGAAGATGCTCCGCGAGCAGGAGATCATCCGCGTGCGCCACCGCGCCGAAGATGCCGCCGAAGATCGCATCCTCGATGCCCTGCTGCCGCAGGCACGGGTCACCAGTTTCAGCGAGGAAGCCGCGCAGACCAGCAGTGATTCCAACACCCGCCAGCTGTTCCGCAAGCGCCTGCGCGAAGGCCAGCTGGACGACAAGGAAATCGAGATCGAAGTCGCCGACAACGTGGGCGTCGAAATCGCCGCGCCGCCCGGCATGGAAGAGATGACCAACCAGCTGCAGAGCCTGTTCGCCAACATGGGCAAGGGCAAACGCAAGGCACGCAAGCTCAAGGTCAAGGACGCGCTGAAGATGGTGCGCGACGAAGAAGCCAGCCGCCTGGTGAACGAGGAAGAGCTCAAGGCCAAGGCCCTGGAAGCGGTCGAGCAGCACGGCATCGTGTTCATCGACGAGATCGACAAGGTGGCCAAGCGCGGTAACGTCGGCGGTGCCGATGTGTCCCGCGAGGGGGTCCAGCGCGACCTGCTGCCGCTGATCGAAGGCTGCACCGTCAACACCAAGCTGGGCATGGTCAAGACCGACCACATCCTGTTCATTGCCTCGGGTGCGTTCCACCTGAGCAAGCCGAGCGACCTGGTGCCTGAACTGCAGGGCCGCCTGCCGATCCGCGTCGAGCTCAAGGCACTCACCCCGCAGGACTTCGAACGCATCCTGCAGGAGCCGCACGCTTCGCTGACCGAGCAGTACCAAGCCTTGCTCAAGACCGAAGGCCTGAACATCGAGTTCGCCGAGGACGGCATCAAGCGCCTGGCCGAGATCGCCTACCAGGTCAACGAAAAGACCGAGAACATCGGTGCCCGCCGCCTGCACACCCTGCTCGAGCGTCTGCTCGAAGAGGTGTCGTTCAGTGCCGGCGACCTGGCCAGTGCTCACGACGAAGCGCCGATCCGCATCGACGCCGCGTACGTCAACGGCCATCTGGGTGAGCTGGCGCAGAACGAAGACCTGTCGCGTTACATTCTGTAAGACCGGCGCCGGCTTCTTCGCGGGTAAACCCGCTCCTACAGGGGGAGTGCTAAACCTGTAGGAGCGGGTTCACCCGCGAAAGGGCCCTTGAATCCCCGCCACAGAAGCTGGAAGCTTGCGCTATCAGCTCCGGAGAGATTCAGCCCATGGCCCGCCTGCCCACCGCCATCAACCTGCACAAAGCCTCCAAGACCCTCACCCTCACCTACGCCCCCGGCGAGGTCTACCACCTGCCCGCCGAGTTCCTGCGCGTGCATTCCCCCTCCGCCGAGGTCCAGGGCCACGGCAACCCGATCCTGCAATACGGCAAGCTCAACGTCGGCCTGAGCGGCCTGGAGCCAGCCGGCCAGTACGCCCTCAAGCTGACCTTCGACGATGGCCACGACAGCGGCCTGTTCACCTGGGAATACCTCGAGCAGCTGTGCCTGCGCCAGGAGCAGCTCTGGGCCGAGTACCTCGACGAACTGCACAAGGCCGGCAAGGCCCGCGACCCGGCGCAGGCAGTGGTCAAATTGATGCTCTGAAATGAGTCTGTCGCAATTTAGAGCGCATTTTCTAATGCCATTTGTTTGAATGCCTTACGCACAAGCTGTCTTGCGCACTCGAGCAAAGTCAGGTAACCAATGGATCTTGAATTTACCTGCCGCCCTTTCCAGGGCCCTCAGTAACACCGCTGTTTCTTATCACTGGTCACCCGAGTAGCAGTACCGGGCACAGCAACCGGTACTCGTCTCAGGACAACGGAGCGTCGTAGATGAGTAACAAGAACAACGATGAGTTGCAGCGGCAGGCCTCGTCGAACACCCTGGGCTTGAACCCGATCATCGGCATCCGCCGCAAAGACCTGCTGAGCTCGGCGCGTACCGTGCTGCGCCAGGCCGTGCGCCAGCCCCTGCTCAGCGCCAAGCACGTGGCGCATTTCGGCCTGGAGCTGAAGAACGTGCTGCTGGGCAAGTCCACCCTGCAGCCCGCCGGTGACGACCGCCGCTTCAACGACCCGGCCTGGGCCAGCAACCCGCTGTACCGCCGCTACCTGCAGACCTACCTGGCCTGGCGCAAGGAACTGCACGACTGGATCGGCAACAGCGACCTGTCACCCCAGGACATCAGCCGTGGCCAGTTCGTCATCAACCTGATGACCGAGGCCCTGGCGCCGACCAACACCCTGTCCAACCCGGCCGCGGTCAAGCGCTTCTTCGAGACCGGCGGCAAGAGCCTGCTCGACGGCCTCTCCAACCTGGCCAAAGACCTGGTCAACAACGGCGGCATGCCCAGCCAGGTGAACATGGATGCCTTCGAGGTGGGCAAGAACCTGGGCACCAGCGATGGCGCCGTGGTGTACCGCAACGACGTGCTGGAGCTGATCCAGTACCAGCCGATCACCGAACAGGTCCATGCGCGCCCCTTGCTGGTGGTGCCACCACAGATCAACAAGTTCTACGTCTTCGACCTGAGCCCGGACAAGAGCCTCACGCGCTTCTGCCTGCGCTCCAGCCAGCAGACCTTCATGATCAGCTGGCGCAACCCGACCAAGGCCCAGCGCGAGTGGGGCCTGTCGACCTACATCGATGCGCTCAAGGAAGCGGTGGACGCGGTGCTGGCGATCACCGGCAGCAAGGACCTGAACATCCTCGGGGCCTGCTCCGGCGGCATCACCTGCACCGCCCTGGTCGGCCATTACGCCGCCCTGGGCGAGAAAAAGGTCAATGCCCTGACCTTGCTGGTGAGCGTGCTCGATACCACGATCGACACGGAAGTCGCGCTGTTCGTCGACGAGCAGACCCTGGAAGCGGCCAAGCGCCACTCCTACCAGGCCGGCGTGCTCGAAGGCAGCGACATGGCCAAGGTGTTCGCCTGGATGCGGCCCAACGACCTGATCTGGAACTATTGGGTCAACAACTACCTGCTCGGCAACGAGCCGCCGGTGTTCGACATCCTGTTCTGGAACAACGACACCACGCGCCTGCCTGCCGCCTTTCACGGCGACCTGATCGAGATGTTCAAGAGCAACCCGCTGACCCGCCCCAACGCACTGGAGGTGTGCGGCACCGCCATCGACCTGAAGCAGGTGCAATGCGACATCTACAGCGTCGCCGGCAGCAACGACCACATCACTCCATGGCCATCATGTTACCGCTCGGCGCACCTGTTCGGTGGCAAGATCGAGTTCGTGCTGTCCAACAGCGGGCATATCCAGAGCATTCTCAACCCGCCGGGCAACCCCAAGGCGCGCTTCATGACCGGCGTCGACCGCCCCGGCGACCCGCTGGCCTGGCAGGAGAACGCGGTCAAGCATGTCGATTCCTGGTGGCTGCACTGGCAGACCTGGCTGGGTGAGCGGGCCGGCGAGCTGAAGAAGGCGCCCACACGCCTGGGCAATCGGGCCTATGCCGCCGGCGAGGCCGCGCCGGGGACCTACGTCCACGAACGTTGAGCCGTGCTGCCGTGGCGCCCTACGGCGCCACGGCGTTTTACCTACCACAGCGCTGCGGCGTTTCCCCCTAGATAGAGTCACGTGCATGCCGCAACCCTACGTTTTCAGGACCGTCGAGCTGGATGACCAGTCCATCCGCACCGCCGTACGCCCAGGCAAGCCACACCTGACGCCGCTGCTGATCTTCAATGGCATCGGCGCCAACCTGGAGCTGGTGTTCCCCTTCATCGAGGCGCTGGACCCCGACCTGGAGGTGATCGCCTTCGACGTGCCGGGCGTCGGCGGCTCGTCCACGCCGCGTCATCCCTACCGTTTTCCCGGCCTGGCCAAGCTCACCGCGCGCATGCTCGACTACCTCGACTACGGCCAGGTCGATGTCGTCGGCGTGTCCTGGGGCGGTGCACTGGCCCAGCAGTTCGCCCACGACTACCCGGAGCGCTGCAAGAAACTGGTGCTGGCCGCCACCGCCGCCGGGGCGTTCATGGTGCCGGGCAAGCCCAAGGTGCTGTGGATGATGGCCAGCCCACGGCGCTACGTGCAGCCCTCCCATGTGATCCGCATCGCACCGCTGATCTACGGAGGCGCCTTTCGCCGCGACCCGGAGCTGGCCATGCATCATGCCTCCAAGGTCCGCTCGGGGGGCAAGATGGGCTACTACTGGCAGCTGTTCGCGGGCCTGGGCTGGACCAGCATCCATTGGCTGCACAAGATCCACCAGCCGACCCTGGTGCTGGCTGGCGACGACGACCCGCTGATCCCGTTGATCAACATGCGCCTGCTGGCCTGGCGAATTCCCAATGCCCAGCTACACATTATCGACGACGGCCACCTGTTCCTGATCACCCGCGCCGAGGCCGTGGCACCGATCATCATGAAGTTCCTCCAGCAAGAGCGTCAGCGAGCGGTGATGCACCCGCGCCCTGCTTCCGGTGGCTAGCACCGCAAGCAGGACGGGGCAGACGAAGGAGTGTTGCCATGAAAGACAAACCGGCCAAAGGAACGCCAACGCTTCCCGCCACCCAGATGAACGTGCACAACGCCATGGTCGGCCTGCGCGGCCGCGACCTGTTGTCGACCTTGCGCCATGTCGGCCGTCACGGCCTGCGCAACCCTCTGCATACCGCTCGCCACCTGCTCGCTCTGGGCGGCCAGTTGGGCAAGGTGATGCTCGGTGACACGCCCCTGCAGCCCAACCCCCGCGACGCTCGCTTCAGCGACCCGACCTGGGCGCAGAACCCGTTCTACCGGCGTAGCCTGCAGGCCTACCTGGCCTGGCAGCGCCAGACCCGCCTGTGGATCGAGGAAAGCCAGCTCGATGCCGACGACCGCGCCCGCGTGCACTTTCTGTTCAACCTGCTCAACGACGCCCTGGCGCCCAGCAACTCGCTGCTCAACCCGCTGGCGGTCAAGGAGCTGTTCAATACCGGCGGCCAGAGCCTGGTGCGTGGCGTCGCCCACCTGATCGACGATCTGCGCCACAACGACGGCCTGCCGCGCCAGGTGGACGAGCGCGCCTTCGAAGTGGGCGGCAACCTGGCCGCCACGCCGGGCGCGGTGGTGTACCGCAACGAGCTGCTGGAGCTGATCCAGTACCTGCCGATGAGCGAGAAGCAGCACGCCCGGCCGCTGCTGGTCATTCCGCCGCAGATCAACAAGTACTACATCTTCGACCTGAGCCCGACCAACAGCTTCGTCCAGTACATGCTCAAGAGCGGTCTGCAGGTGTTCATGGTCAGTTGGCGCAACCCCGAGCCGAAGCACCGCGAGTGGGGCCTGTCGAGCTACGTCGAGGCCCTCGAGCAAGCCCTCAACGCCTGCCGCAGCATCAGCGGCAACCGCGATCCCAACCTCATGGGAGCCTGTGCCGGCGGCCTGACCATGGCTGCGCTGCAGGGGCACTTGCAAGCCAAGCACCAACTGCGCCGAGTGCGCAGCGCGACCTACCTGGTCAGCCTGCTCGACAGCCAGTTCGACAGCCCCGCCAGCCTGTTCGCCGATGAACAGACCGTCGAGGCCGCCAAGCGTCGCTCCTACCAACGCGGGGTGCTCGATGGCGCCGAAGTGGCACGGATCTTCGCCTGGATGCGGCCCAACGATCTGATCTGGAACTACTGGGTCAACAACTACCTGCTCGGCAAGGCGCCACCGGCCTTCGATATCCTCTACTGGAACGCCGACAACACCCGCCTGCCCGCTGCCCTGCACGGCGACCTGCTGGACTTCTTCAAGCACAACCCGCTGACCCGGGCCGCAGGGCTCGAGGTGTGCGGCACGCCGATCGACCTGGCCCAGGTCAACCTGGACAGTTTCACCGTGGCCGGCAGCAACGACCACATCACCCCCTGGGACGCGGTGTACCGCTCGGCCTTGCTGCTCGGTGGCGAACGGCGCTTCGTGCTGGCCAACAGTGGGCATATCCAGAGCATCATCAACCCACCCGGCAACCCCAAGGCCTACTTCCTCGACAACCCCGGGCTGCCGGGCGACCCGCGCGCCTGGTTCCACGACGCCCAGCGCCGCGAGGGCAGCTGGTGGCCGCTGTGGCTGGAATGGATCACCGCGCGTTCCGGCCCGCTCAAGGCGCCGCGCACGGCACTGGGCAACGGCACCTACCCCGCGCTGGCCCCAGCGCCGGGCACCTATGTGCGCACGCGATGAGCCAAGACCACGGATGAAGACCCGCGACCGTATCCTCGACTGCGCCTTGCAGCTGTTCAACCAGCAGGGCGAGCCCAACGTCTCGACCCTGGAGATCGCCAACGAACTGGGCATCAGCCCCGGCAACCTGTACTACCACTTCCACGGCAAGGAGCCGCTGGTGCTGGGCCTGTTCGAGCGCTTCGAAGAGGCGCTGCTGCCGCTGCTCGACCCGCCCCTGGAGGTGCGCCTCGACGCCGAGGACTACTGGCTGTTCCTGCACCTGATCGTCGAGCGCATGGCGCAGTACCGCTTCCTGTTCCAGGACCTGTCGAACCTGACCGGGCGCCTGGCCAAGCTGGCGCGAGGCATGCGCAGCCTGCTCAACGCGCTCAAGCGCACCCTGGCGGCGCTGCTGGCCAGCCTCAAGCGCCAGGGGCAACTGGTCAGCGACACCCAGGCGTTGGGGCAACTGGTGGAGCAGATCACCCTGACCCTGCTGTTCTCGCTGGATTATCAGCGGGTGTTGGGGCGCGAGGGGGACGTGGGGATCGTGGTGTATCAGGTGATGATGCTGGTGGCGCCGCACCTGCAGGTGCCGGCCAGGGAGGCGGCGGAGCAGTTGGCGAGGCGGTATCTGGAGGGGTAGGTGGTGGCGCATTCGCGGGTAAACCCGCTCCTACACAGATCCCTGTAGGAGCGGGTTCACCCGCGAAGCAGGCGGCGCGGATCAGACCTGAGTAACGCTGTTCTCTGGCGCTGCACTCGGCACCGCTGCCGCCGTGGCCGCAGGGGCTGCTGCCGGTTTCGCCGCAGCCGGCTTGGCTGGGGCTTTTCTCACCGCCGGCTTTTTCGCCGCAGCAGGCTTGGTCGCCGGCTTGGCGGCCGCCTTGGGCGCAGCAGGCTTGGCTGCAGGTTTTGCCGCCGCAGTCTTCGCAGCTGGTTTCGCCGCCGCGGTCTTGGCTGCCGCGGTTTTGCCCGCAGGCTTGGTGGCTGCCTTGGCCAGTGGCTTGGCTGCAGTCTTGCTGGCCGCAGGCTTGGCCGCTGCCGAGCGCGACGAAACCGGCGTCACCGAGGCCCCGGTCAGTTTCTCGATCTGCTTGGTCAGGCTGTCGACCTGCTGGTGCAGGGCCTTGATCTCGTTGCGGCTCGGTACACCAAGACGCGAGATGGCGCTGTTCAGGCGCTTGTCGAAGGCTTCTTCGAGTTCGCTCCACTTGCCCAGCGCGCGGTCCTTGACGCCGGAAACGCGCGAGGTGGTCGACGACTTGGCGCTGTCGGTCACGTCCTCGGCGGTCTTCTTCGCCTGTTTCTCGGCCTTCTCGCCATCCTTCACCAGCGAGTCGAACAGCTTCGAGCCGTCCTGGTCGATCTTCGAGTAGATACCCAACCCCGCCAGCCAGATCTTGCGGGAGTACTTCTCGATCCCGCCGACCCAGGAGCTGCCTTCTTTGTCGGTATTCTTCTTGCCAGCCATCCTGCTCTCCTTATGGTTTGTGCGCGACGCGCTCGAGCAGCTCATGCAGCTGTTCAAGCTTGATGGACAACGCCTCAACGTCATGTTTAGACGGAATGCCGAGGCGATTCAAGGCGCGCCCGACCCGAGCGTCGAACGCCCGCTCGATCTTGTCGAGCTGCAGCTCCACAAGGCCGGGCACGCGGCTGACCTCCTCGGTCGCTTCATCGATCTGATGGTTGGCGGCATCCAGCGCCTTGTCGACGCGTTTCTTGCCACGTTTCTCGACCCCTTCACCGGCCTTGACCAGCTCCTTGAAGTAGTCGGAGCCTTCCTGGCCGACCCGCGCATAAGCGCCGATGCCCGCCAGCCAGATCTTGCGCGCGTAGCCGCGCACCTCGCCCAGGGTGCCTGTGGCGTCGTCCTTTTTCTTCACGTTCACGTTGGCCATGCTCTGTACCTCATGCTCGTTCAAGGAGGGAGGGGTGCCCGTGGAGCCGGGCTTGAGCATAAGGTAGAGAGGGATTTTAGAATCTTCACCCTAAGGTGCTTGCAGCCGGTGCTTCAGGCCAGGGCCTTGTCCAGCGCGCGCTCGATCTCGCTCTTGATGCTGCTGCCCATGATCGACAGCATCATGCCCAGCTTGAGGTCGACACGAATGCTGTCGTCGAAGATCTGCACGCTGCCGCTGGCGCCGCTGCGCGCCACGTCGACCCGGTCGCCGTTCCAGGTCGCCTTGAGGTCGTATTCGCGAGCCAGTTTGTCCACCAGTGCTTCGGCCTTGGCACGGGCGGCGTCGCGGCCGAGGGAATGTTTGCGTTCGACGCTGATCTGAGTCATGCAGGCGGTCCTGTACTGAAAAGACAATGGGCGCATTATGCCCGTGCCCGGCGGGCCGTACACCCCGCCAAGACAAAACCGCCGGTACACCCTAGAATGGCGGGTAATTTTTTCCGGTGAAGCGATATGAACGACCAGCGCAAAGGCGAACACGCCGAACCCACCACCCATTTCGGCTACCAGGACGTCCCGGAAAGCCAGAAAGCGAAAAAAGTCGCCGAAGTGTTCCACTCAGTGGCCGCCAAGTACGACCTGATGAACGACGTGCTTTCCGGTGGCATGCACCGCCTGTGGAAGCGCTTCACCATCGAGCTGTCGGGCGTGCGCGCCGGCAACCGCGTGCTGGACATCGCCGGTGGCACCGGCGACCTGGCCGCCAAGTTCTCGCGTCTTGTCGGCCCGACCGGCCAGGTGGTACTCGCCGACATCAACGATTCGATGCTCAAGGTCGGCCGTGACCGCCTGCTCGACCGCGGCGTGGCCGGCAACATCGAATTCGTCCAGGCCGACGCCGAGAAGCTGCCGTTCCCGGACAACCACTTCGACTGCGTGACCATCGCCTTCGGCCTGCGCAACGTCACCCACAAGGACGAAGCCATCCGCTCGATGCTGCGCGTGCTCAAACCGGGCGGGCGCCTGTTGATCCTGGAATTCTCCAAGCCGACCAACAAGTTGATGTCCAAGGCCTACGATGCCTACTCGTTCGCCTTCATGCCGCTGGCTGGCAAGCTGATCACCAACGACTCGGAAAGCTACCGTTACCTCGCCGAATCGATCCGCATGCACCCCGACCAGGAAACCCTCAAGGCCATGATGGTCGACGCCGGCTTCGACCGCGTCACCTACCACAACATGACCAGCGGCATCGTTGCCGTGCATCGGGGAATCAAGCCCTGATGCTCCTGGCCGGGCTGCTCGCCAGCGTCGAACATGGCCTGAACCGCGTCTTGCGCATGGACAGCACGGCCCTGCCGCGCCTGGCCGCGCTGGAAGGCAAGGTCATCGAGATCGACTGCCGCCAGCCGGCCTTGCAGGTGTTCATCCTGCCCGATGAAGACGGCCTGATGCTCGCCGCCCACTGGGAAGGCGAGGTCCATTGCAGCCTCGTGGCGCCTGCCGGCAGCCTGGTGCAACTGGCCGTGGCCAAGGACAAGACCGCCGTGCTGCACAGCCCGCAGGTCGAGCTGCATGGCGACAGCGCCGTGCTGCTCGACCTGTTCGGCGTGCTGCAAGACCTGGAGCTGGACTGGGAGCATGAGCTGCAACGCTGGCTCGGCCCGGTCGCCACGGCGCTGCTGGCCGGCCACGTGCGTCTGCGCGCGCGCTGGACCCGGCAGGGCCTGGCGCGCTTCGGCCAGAACCTCTCCGAATACCTGGCAGAAGAGTCTCGCACCCTGGTCGGCAAGCGCGAAGCCGAAGCCGCCTTCAGCGAGCTCGATGCCCTCAAGCTCGACATAGAACGCCTCGAGGCGCGCCTGCTGCGCCTCTCCCGCCACCTTGATACCAGCGATAACGCATGAAGCTGCTCGCCGTCCGCCGTCTCTTCCGCATCCAGCGCGTGGTGATCCGCTACCGTCTCGATGACCTGCTGTTCGACATGCCCCTACCCTGGTGGCTGATGAGCCTGCGTCTGCTCATGCCCTGGCGCTGGCTGCCGCGCAAGCCCAGCGAACTCAGCCGCGGCGCGCGCCTGCGCCTGGCGCTGCAGGACCTGGGGCCGATATTCATCAAGTTCGGCCAGTTGCTGTCGACCCGCCGCGACCTGCTGCCCAACGACATCGCCGACGAGCTGATGCTGCTGCAGGACCGCGTCCCGCCGTTCGACCCCAAGCAGGCCGTGGCGCTGATCGAGGCACAGCTGGGCGCCCCGGTGGCGCAGGTCTTCAGCCGCTTCGACGTCGAACCGCTGGCCTCGGCCTCGGTGGCCCAGGTGCATGCCGCGCGCCTGAAGAGTGGCGAAGAGGTGGTGGTCAAGGTGGTGCGCCCGGGCCTGAAGCCGGTGATCGCCCAGGACCTGGCCTGGCTGTTCCTGATCGCCAAGGCCGCCGAACGCGCCTCGGCCGACGCCCGGCGCCTGCATCCGGTGGAAATCGTCGGCGACTACGAGAAGACCATCTACGACGAGCTCGACCTGCTCCGCGAGGCCGCCAACGCCAGCCAGCTGCGACGCAATTTCGAAGGCTCCGAGCTGATGTACGTGCCCCAGGTCTACTGGGACCTGTGCCGGCCCAAGGTGCTGGTGATGGAACGCATCTACGGCGTGCCGGTCACCGACATGGCGACCCTGGCCGACCAGCGCACCGACATGAAGCTGCTGGCCGAGCGTGGTGTCGAGGTGTTCTTCACCCAAGTGTTCCGCGACAGCTTCTTCCATGCCGACATGCACCCGGGCAACATCTTCGTCAGCACGGTCAAGCCGTGGAGCCCGCAGTACATCGCCATCGACTGCGGCATCGTCGGCAGCCTCACCGCCGAGGACCAGGACTATCTGGCGCGCAACCTGATCGCCTTCTTCAAGCGCGACTACCGCCGCGTCGCCGAGCTGCACATCGACTCGGGCTGGGTCCCGGCGCAAACCAAGGTCAACGAGTTCGAGGCGGCGATCCGCACCGTGTGCGAGCCGATCTTCGAAAAGCCGCTCAAGGATATTTCCTTCGGCCAGGTGCTGATGCGCCTGTTCCAGACCGCCCGGCGCTTCAACATGGAAGTCCAGCCGCAGCTGGTGCTGCTGCAAAAGACCCTGCTCAACATCGAAGGACTGGGCCGCCAGCTGTACCCCGATCTGGACCTGTGGAGCACCGCCAAGCCCTTCCTGGAACGCTGGATGCGCGAGCGCATGAGCCCCAAGGCGGTCATCGGCAACCTCTACAGCCAAGCCGAGCAACTGCCGCACCTGGCCGGCATGACCCGCGACCTGCTCGAGCGCCTGTCGCAACCGCACTTGCACGACCCGCAACTGCCCGAGAGGCGTCGCCAGGGCGACCGTTGGGCCCTGCGCCTGCTCGGCGCCGGCCTGCTCGGCGGTGGTGCGGTACTGGCCGCTGGCGCCGCCGAAGCCGCCAGCCTGGCCGCGCCAGCTGCCTGGCCGGCCTGGTTGATGCTGGCCGCTGGCCTTTACCTGATCGTGCGCCAATAGCCAGCAACGCTGCTGACTGGCACACTAGCGCAAAGGGCCCGGTACGGGAGCGGGCCTGATTTGGAGTCGACGATGAAAGACTGGCTGGACGAGATCAAGTGGAACGACGACGGCCTGGTACCGGCCATCGCCCAGGACCACAAGACCGGACGCGTGCTGATGATGGCCTGGATGAACCGCGAATCGCTGGCCCTGACCGCCGCCGAACAACGCGCCATCTACTGGTCGCGCTCGCGTGGCAAGCTGTGGCGCAAGGGCGAGGAATCCGGCCATGTGCAGAAGCTGCACGAAATGCGCCTGGACTGCGATGCCGACGTGATCATCCTGATGGTCGAGCAACTGGGCCACATCGCCTGCCATACCGGCCGCGAGAGCTGCTTCTATCGTGTCTTCGAGAACGGCCAGTGGAACACCGTCGACCCGGTCCTGAAGGACCCGCACGCCATCTACAATGCAGGACACTGACATGAGCGACACCCTCGCGCGCCTGGCCGAAGTGCTGGAACAACGCAAGCAAGCGGCCCCCGACAGCTCCTACGTGGCCAGCCTGTACCACAAGGGCCTGAACAAGATTCTGGAAAAGCTCGGCGAAGAGTCCGTCGAGACCATCATCGCTGCCAAGGACGCCGCCATCAGCCACGACTGCAGCGACGTCATCTACGAAACCGCCGACCTGTGGTTTCATAGCCTGGTGATGCTCAGCGCGCTGGGCCAGCACCCACAAGCCGTGCTCGATGAACTGGAGCGCCGCTTCGGCCTGTCCGGGCACGATGAAAAGGCCGCGAGACAGCCGTCTGCCTGAAGTGCCGGGGCGCATGCTGCCCCTGTGAGAGCGGGCTTGCCCGCGAAGAACATAACGCGATGGATGGCACCGGCTTTGCCGGTGTTCGCGGGCAAGCCCGCTCCCACAGGGTGCACCGCTAGCCCTTGGGTTGATTAGATAATTCTCAGGAGTATGGATATGGGTATTTTTGACTGGAAACACTGGATCGTCCTGCTGATCGTCGTGGTCCTGGTGTTCGGCACCAAGAAGCTGAAAAACCTCGGCGGCGACCTGGGCGAATCGATCAAGGGCTTCCGTAAGGCGATGAGCGACGAAGAGAACAAGCCCGCCGAGCACACCCCGCCACCAGCCCAGCCCGTGCCACCGGTGCAGGCGCAACAGCAGGCTACCCAGCCACAGAACAGCGCCCCGCAGAACCAGGGCCACACCATCGAAGGCCAGGCCCAACCGGTCCAAGAGCCACAACGGAAAGACTGACCCATGTTCGGCATCAGCTTCAGCGAGCTGCTGCTCGTCGGCCTGGTCGCACTGCTGGTGCTCGGCCCCGAGCGCCTTCCAGGTGCCGCGCGCACCGCAGGGCTGTGGATCGGCCGGCTCAAGCGCAGCTTCAACGCCATCAAGACCGAAGTCGAGCGCGAGATCGGCGCCGACGACATTCGCCGCCAGTTGCACAACGAGCACATCCTGCAGATGGAACAGGAAGCCAAGCGCATCCTCAACCCGCAGACGCCACCTGCCCAGCAACCCACTGAGCAACCCGCCGCCACTGCGAGCGAGGTACCCGCCCCTACCGCCCCGGCAACACCGGTGCCTCCGGCCAGTGCCCCTGAGCAGCCTGAACAGCCCCAACCGCCGCGAGCCCCATGAGCGAAAACCCGGACCACGACCAGCCCATGCCGCTGGTCTCGCACCTGACCGAACTGCGCACCCGCCTGTTGCGCTGCGTCGCTGCCATCTTCCTGATCTTCATCGGGCTGTTCTCCTTCGCCCAGCAGATCTACACCCTGGTATCGGCGCCCTTGCGCGAGCACTTGCCGGCCAATGCGACGATGATCGCCACCGACGTGGCCTCGCCGTTCCTGACGCCGTTCAAGCTGACCATGATCGTCTCGCTGTTCCTGGCGATCCCGTTCATCCTCCAGCAGATCTGGGGCTTCATCGCACCCGGGCTGTACCGCCATGAAAAACGCATCGCCATTCCGTTGCTGATTTCGAGCATCTTCCTGTTCTACGCCGGCATGGCCTTCGCCTATTTCCTGGTGTTCCCGCTGATGTTCAAATTCTTCGCCGCTGCCACACCGGCAGGCGTCGCGATGATGACCGACATCGCCAACTACCTCGACTTCGTCATGACCCTGTTCTTCGCCTTCGGCGTGGCCTTCGAGATCCCGGTGGCGGTGGTGCTGCTGGTGTGGATCGGCGTGGTCGACGTGAAGTACCTGAAGAAGATCCGCCCTTATGTGATCATCGGTTGCTTCGTGGTCGGCATGATCCTCACCCCGCCCGATATCTTCTCGCAGACGCTGCTCGCCGTACCGATGTGGCTGCTGTTCGAGATCGGCGTGCTGTGTGGCAGCCTGATCCGCAAGCGCGGCCACGAAGACCCCGCCGCCGACGACCACAACGACCAGCCGCCAGCGACCCAACCGTGAACCTGTTGCTATTGGAAGAGGCCGACTTCGTCTCGGCCGACCGCGTCGTGCTGGCCGACCGGCGCTTCACCCACATGCAGGAGATCCACGGCGTGGCCGTGGGCGACACCTTGCGCGTGGGCCGTATCGGCGGGTTGATGGGCCAGGCCACGGTGATGCGCCTGGAGCAGCATGAAGCCGAGCTGCAGGTGGCCTTCGACCAGCAACCGCCGGCCAAGCTGCCATTGACGCTGGTGCTGGCCGTGCCACGGCCGAAGATGCTGCGCCGGCTGTTCCAGACCATCGCCACCCTGGGCGTGCCGCGGCTGATCCTGGTCAACAGCTACAAGGTCGAGAAAAGCTTCTGGCAGACTCCTTTCCTCAACCCTGAAAACGTGCGCGAGAACCTCATACTCGGCCTCGAGCAGGCGCGCGATACGGTGCTGCCTGAGGTGATCATCGAAAAGCGCTTCAAGCCGTTCGTCGAGGATCGTCTGCCAGCCATCGCCCAGGGCAGCCTCGGGCTGGTCGCCCATCCGGGCGCCTATCCGGCCTGCCCACGCGGCATCGAGGGGCCAGTGACCCTGGCAATCGGCCCGGAGGGCGGCTGGATTCCCTATGAAGTGGATCTGCTGGCCAAGGCCGGCCTGGCCCCGGTGCAACTGGGTGATCGGATCCTGCGGGTGGAGACTGCAGTCACCGCCCTGCTCTCGCGGATTTTCTGACCAATCGGTTAACTTTATAGCCATCAAGTTTCCCCGGCGCGGGCCGATGCCCTGGCAACACAACAATAAATCGTGCTGCCACATGCCGGGGAGTCACCTATGTACCGATGGTTTGCCCAATCGCTGGGCAATGTAAGCGTCAATCGCAAGCTGGGGCTGGGCTTCGGCCTGGTACTGTTGCTCACGCTGCTGATCACTGCCACTGGCTGGACAGGCATGGACGGCATCGTCGCACGGGGCGACAAGCTGGGTAATATCTCGGTGATCCACCAGCACACCCTGGAACTGCGCGTGGCGCGCCAGGCCTATGTGATCAAGCCCGACAGCACCACGCAGGCCCAGATCGATACAGTGCTGGACAACCTCGAGCAACAGATCCAGCGCATGCAGCCGCTGATCGAAAAGCCCAGCGACCAGCAGCGTCTGACCCAGCAACTGGACGCCGCGCGCCAGTATCGTCAGGCCTTCGCCGACTACCGCCTGGCCGGCACCGGCAGCACTGGCGCCGCCCAGGCGTTGCAGCGCATGTCCGAACTGGGCAGCGTGTTGCTCGACACCAGCCAGGCCATGACCCTGTCCCAGACCAAGGTCCGCGACGCCGACGCCCGCCAGGCCAAGGCCCTGCTCGGCGGTGCCACCGCACTGGCCCTGGCCCTTGGCCTGCTTGCCGCCTGGGCGATCACACGGCAGATCGTCATTCCTTTACGCCAGGCCCTGGCGGCCGCCGAGCGCGTGGCCGATGGCGACCTGCGCGAATCGCCACCCGTGGACCGCCGCGACGAGATGGGCCAGTTGCAGGCCAGCATGCAGCGCATGACCGAGAACCTGCGCGGGCTGGTCGGCGGCATTGGCGACGGAGTCACGCAGATCGCCAGCGCCGCCGAGGAGCTGTCGGCGGTGACCGAGCAGACCAGCGCCGGGGTGAACAACCAGAAGGTCGAGACCGACCAGGTCGCTACCGCCATGAACCAGATGACCGCTACCGTGCATGAAGTTGCGCGCAATGCTGAGCAGGCCTCGGAGGCCGCGCTGATGGCCGACCAGCAGGCCCGCGAGGGCGACCGCGTGGTCGGCGAAGCCGTGGCGCAGATCGAGCGCCTGGCCGGCGAGGTGGTGAATTCCAGCGAGGCGATGAACCAGCTCAAGGCTGAAAGCGACAAGATCGGCAGCGTGCTCGACGTGATCAAGTCGGTGGCCCAGCAGACCAACCTGCTGGCCCTCAACGCCGCCATCGAGGCGGCCCGTGCCGGCGAGGCCGGACGCGGTTTTGCCGTGGTCGCCGACGAGGTGCGCAGCCTGGCCCAGCGCACCCAGCAGTCGACCGAAGAGATCGAGGAACTGATCGCCAACCTGCAGAGCGGCACCCAGCGGGTGGCCAGCGTGATGCAGAACAGCCGCGAACTCACCGACAGCAGCGTCGAGCTGACCCGTCGCGCGGGCGGCTCGCTGGACACCATCACCCGCACCGTGTCAGCGATCCAGGCGATGAACCAGCAGATCGCCACGGCCGCCGAGCAACAGAGCGCAGTGGCCGAGGAGATCAACCGGAGCGTGATGAACGTGCGGGATATTTCCGACCAGACGTCGGCGGCGAGTGAGGAGACGGCCAGCTCCAGCGTGGAGCTGGCGCGGCTGGGGACGCACCTGCAGGGACTGGTGGGGCGCTTCAGGCTCTGACGCAGGGCTGGCACCGGCAGCGCCGATGCCAGCCCCCACCCAACCCTGCCCCTTACAACACCTGACGCAAGAACGCCTGGGCTCGCGGATCTTTCGGTGCATCGAAGAACGCCGCGGGCGCGGCATCTTCCAGCAGCTTGCCATGATCGAAGAACAGCACCCGGTCGGCCACTTCCCGGGCAAAGCCCATTTCGTGGGTCACGCAGACCATGGTCATGCCTTCCTGGGCCAGGGTCTTCATCACGTCCAGCACCTCGCCGACCATTTCCGGGTCCAGCGCCGAGGTGGGTTCGTCGAACAGCATCACCTTGGGTTCCATGGCCAGCGCCCGGGCGATCGCCACGCGCTGCTGTTGGCCGCCCGAGAGCCGCGACGGGTACTCATCGGCCTTCTGCGCGATCCCCACCTTCTCCAGCAGTGCCCGCGCCTTGGCTTCGCGCTCGGCCTTGCCCCGCTTGCGCACCACCTTCTGCGCCAGGCACAGGTTCTCCAGCACGGTCATGTGCGGGAACAGGTTGAAATGCTGAAACACCATGCCGACTTCACGGCGGTAGGCATTGATATCGGTCTTCGGGTCATCCAGCCGAACGCCATTGATGGCGACATGGCCCTGGTCGAAATGCTCCAGGCCGTTGAGGCAGCGCAGGAAGGTCGACTTGCCCGAACCCGACGGGCCGAGCACCACCACCACCTCGCCCTTGGCCACCTGGGTGGTGACGTTGTCCACCGCACGCACCACCTGGCCGCGGGTATCGAAGACTTTCAGCAGGTCACGGACTTCAATCACTTTGCGCAAGCCTCCGCTCGAGCCGGCTGGCCAAGTGCGACAGCGGCAGGTTGATCAGCAGGTACAGGCCTGCCACGCAGAACCAGATCTCGAAGGTCGAGAACGAGGTGGTGATGGCCTCTCGGCCGCTCTTGGTCAGTTCGGTGATGGCGATGACCGACACCAGAGAGGTGTCCTTGACCAGGCTGATGAACTGCCCAGCCAGCGGCGGCAGCACACGCTTGAACGCCTGCGGCAGGATCACATGGCGCATCGACTGCGCGGCGTTGAGGCCCAGCGAGCGGGCCGCCTCGTTCTGGCCCTTGGCGATCGACTGCACACCGGCGCGCACGATCTCGGCCACGTAGGCGCCGGTGAACAGCGCCAGTGCCGCCACCCCGGCGAACTCGCGGGACAGGTTGAGCACGGTGCCGATGAAGAAGTAGAAGATGAAGATCTGCACCAGCAGCGGTGTGCCACGCACCAGTTCGACGTAGACGGTCGACAGGTCGCGCAGGGTCGGGTTGCCGGACAACCGGCACAAGCCGGCGACCAGGCCGATCACCAGGCCGAGTGCACCGGACACCACCGAAATCCACAAGGTGGTCCACAGGCCCCAGGCCAGCGGGCCGGCTGCCCAATGGCGGGTCACGCCGACCGGGTCGCCTTCGGCGACATCGTCGCCACGGCTCAGTTGCAGGCTGTCCTTGGCCACGTCGAGCACCTGCTCGTCGCCATTCTCGTCCTTCAGCGTCACACGGGCGCTGTCACCAGAGACGACGATCTCCTGCACGGTGCCATTGCCGGCGGCACGCTGCGCCTCTTCCGCCTGGTAGGCGAAATACTGCGGTACGCGGTTCCAACGCCACTCGTAGGAAATCATCAAAGTGGCCATGTACAGGCTCACCGCCAGGCCCACCAGGACCAGCGCGGTCAACCCATGCCAGGGCCACTGGGCTTTCTTGTGTTTGATCACGTGGGTACTTCCGTAAATGCGAACGCGCAGGTTGTGCCTGCGCGTCGGGGTCAAAGCCGGGGCTTGTGGCCGGGGCCTTATTCCATTTCCTTCAACCAGTCCTTGTTCTTGAACCACTTGTCGTGGATACGATCGTAGGTGCCGTCATGCTTGATCTGGTGCAGGAAGTTGTTGATGAAGTTGATGCTGTCGTAGTCGCCCTTCTTCAGGCCGAACGCCAGTGGCTCGAAGGTGAAAGGCTCGTCGAGGAACACCAGCTTGCCGGCACCGATCTTCTCCACGGCCACCACGTTGTAGGGAGCATCGTAGACGAAGGCGTCAGCCTTGCCGTTGACCAGGTCCATCACCGCTTCCGGCTCATTGTCGTAGCCGTGGTACTTGGCCTTGCTGATCAGCTTCTTGGTGATCATCTCGCCGGTGGTGCCGAGCTTGGAAGTGATGCGGTACTTCTCGTTGTTCAGGTCTTTGTACGACTTGATCTCGCCCGCCAGCTCCTTGCGGATCAGCAGGGTCTGGCCAACGACGATGAACGGTTCGCTGAAGTTGACGCGCAGGTTGCGCTCCTGGGTCAGGGTCATGCCGCTGCCGATCATGTCGAACTTGTTGGTCAGCAGGGCCGGGATGATGCCGTCATAGGCGGTGGAAACCGCTTCGAACTTGACGCCCATGGACTTGGCCATGGCCTTGAGGATATCGACCTCGAAGCCAATGATCTCGCCGCGCTTGTTGGTCATCTGGAACGGCATGTAGGTCGGGTCCATGCCGACCCGCAGGGTGCCGCGCTTGACTGCCTCATCGATGGCGCCGGCCTGGGCCGCCGAGACGGCGACCAGGGCGGTGACACCGACCAGCAATCGCGAGAGGTATTTCTTGATCATCACCAGGTCCCCTAGCAAAGGAATTAGCAGATTTTTTTGTGGGCACGGCCCCAAAGGCTTGTGCGCAATATCGGAGAGGGATGCTAACGCATGGCGGCCCTGGGACCTAGCGTTGGGGGGGACTTTGTTGGCCAAAAACCGGACTGGGGCCTGAAAAGCTTCGCGGGTGAACCCGCTCCTACAGGGACGACGCGATCCCTGTAGGAGCGGCCTTGCGCCGCGAAGGGCCGCATAGCGGCCCTGATTCGATCAAGCGCCGACGAGTTCCGGCTGGCCCTCATTCTCCGGATGCAACGGCAACAGCGGCGAATGCGGATCGCTGTCGATCGAAGTGCGCCAGGCATCGATCCAGGCCGAATGATGCCCTGCCCACACCTGCTCGTGCAGCCGCGACAAGGCCACTGGATCGCTCAGCAGCGCCAGGCGGGTGGCCAGGTCGAGACCTTCCGGGCCGACCTCCAGCGCCTTGGCCACGCGCTCGGCGCGGTAGCCCTCGATAGCCGCAGACTGGCCGTGCCGTGCGGTGCCCATGGCGCAGGCCAGAGCGTTCTGCCGCGGGTCGACCACGGCGCGCACGAAGCCGTCACGCAGCGCATGCCAGCGGTTCTCGTGGGCATACTGGTCGGTGGCCAGCAGTTCCTGCGGGGTGGCGTATTCCTCAGGGATCAGGAACAGCTTCTCGTCCTTGGCCGCCAGGCCCAGGCGCACGCGGCTGGAGATCACCGAAACCGGGATCGACAGCACCAGCGAGCCGACGATCGGCGCCAGCCACCACAGGAAGCTCGGGTTCAACCAGGCCACCAGTCCGGCCCAGGCGAAGCCCAGCAGGGTCTGCGGGCCATGCCGGCGCAGCGCTTCACTCCATGGCGTGGAGTCGTCGTCGCGGCTTGGCGAATTCCAGGTCGCCGCCCAGCCGAGGAACGCGGCCAGCACGAAGCGGGTGTGGAAGATCATCCGCACCGGCGCCAGCAGCATGGAGAACAGCATCTCCATCAGCATCGACAGGGTCACCTTGATGCGCCCGCCGAACTCCGTCGCGCCCTTGGCCCAGATCAAGATGACGCTGAGCAGCTTGGGCAGGAACAGCAGCACGATGGTGGTAGAGAACAGCGCCACGGCTTTTTCCGGGTGCCACTGCGGCCACAGCGGATACAGCTGGTAGGGCTCGATGAAGTACTGCGGCTCCATCAGCGTGTTGGTCGCCAACAGCGCGGTCGACAGCACCAGGAACAGGAACCACAACGGCGCCGACAGGTACGACATCACCCCGGTGAGGAATACCGCGCGGTGCACCGGGTGCATGCCCTTGACCAGGAACAGGCGGAAGTTCATCAGGTTGCCGTGGCACCAACGGCGGTCACGCTTGAGTTCGTCGAGCAGGTTCGGCGGCAGCTCTTCATAGCTGCCCGGCAGGTCATAGGCGATCCACACGCCCCAGCCGGCACGGCGCATGAGCGCGGCTTCGACGAAGTCGTGGGAGAGGATCGCACCGGCGAACGCGCCCTTGCCCGGCAACGGCGCCAGGGCGCAGTGCTCGATGAACGGCTTCATGCGGATGATCGCGTTGTGCCCCCAGTAGTGCGACTCGCCCAGCTGCCAGAAGTGCAGGCCGGCGGTGAACAGCGGGCCGTAGACCCGGGTAGCGAACTGCTGCATGCGCGCATACAGGGTGTCCATGCCCGAGGCTTTCGGCGCGGTCTGGATGATGCCGGCTTCCGGGTTGGCCTCCATCAGGCGCACCAGGCCGCTCAGGCATTCGCCGCTCATCACGCTGTCGGCGTCGAGCACGACCATGTACTTGTACTCGCCACCCCAGCGACGGCAGAAGTCGTCGAGGTTGCCGCTCTTACGCTTCACCCGGCGCCGGCGACGGCGATAGAAGATGCGGCCGAAGCCCTTGGTTTCGCGGCAGACGTCGAGCCAGGCCTGTTGTTCGGCCACGGCGATATCGGTGTCGTTGGTGTCGCTGAGCACGAAGAAGTCGAAGCGGTCGAGGTTACCGCTGGCAGCCACCGACTCGAAGGTGGCGCGCAGGCCGGCGAACACCCGCGGCACGTCTTCGTTGCAGATCGGCATCACCAGCGCGGTGCGTGCCTCGGGGGCGATCGGCTCGCTGCCCGCGCTGCTGCCGGAGATGCGGTACTTGTCACGCCCGGTGAGCAGTTCGAGGAAGCCCATCAGGGCCGTCCAGAAGCCTGCCGAGACCCAGCAGAAGAGGATACCGAAGAGGATCAGGATGGACGTCTGCAAGGCATACGGCCAGACCTGCACCACGGTGTCCCATACCGACTGGCTGAGGATCTCGTCGAGGTCGACGAACGACCAGCCCTGGTACGGCAGGATGCCCTTCATGTACCAGCCGGCGACGATGGTCTGGCCGATCATCAAGGCCAGCAGGATATAGCGGCGGATCGAACCGACAGTACGCCAGCGCGCTGGCGGCAGTTCGCGCTTGGGCGGCTGCGGGGCGTTGCTGCGGCCGGTCAGGCGCCGCCACATGCGGATCAGGACATTGGTGCGCCAGGGCTCGGGGACCACCCGGGTACGCTGGATCGGCGGCGCGATCTTCAGGCACAGCCGGCCATTGCCGTCGACGCCGAGCATCTCGGCATCTTCCAGCTCGGCGGCGCTGCCTACGGTCAGGCGCGCGCCAACCGAGGCCTGCACGGCCTCGGCGGGGGCGGCGGCCGGGTTGGCCGCCAGGCGTTGGTGCAGCTCACCGAACGAGGTGCAGCTGGCGAGTTCCGCGCGCTGCTCATCGCTCAGTGGGAGGTGGGCCAGGTATTCGCCAAGCGATTCCGGCCTTGCGCTTGAGTTACTCATCGGCAGGCAACTGATAGCTCCAGGTCTCGGTCAGCACCTGTTCGGTGGTGGCCGGGGTCCCGTTGGTGGACGCCGCATCGGCGGCAGGTTGTTCGGCCTTGGCGGTAGCGTCCGCCTTGGTGGCCTTGTCGGCCTTGGCATGCTTGGCAGCGGCCTTGTCCTGCTTGGCGTCCTGGGCAGCCTTGGGTGCTTCGACCGGCACGTCACGCACCAGCGCAGCACGCATTTCGGTCGACTTGTTGGCTTCCTTGACCTTCAATCGCAGGGTCAGGCGCCAGCCCTTGGTCTCCGGGTTGTAGCGCAGGTTGTTCTCGACCACCTCGGCGTTGTCGTCGACGCTGATCTGGCTGCGCAGCGCGGTATCTTCCGGCAGGGCGGCCAGCGCAGGGCCGGCGAAGTCGACCAGGAAGGCGACGCTGCCGTCAGGCTGGCGGATCAGGTTGGACTGCTTGACGTCGCCGGTGGAGCGCAGGGTCTGCTTGACCCAGCCCAGGTCGGGGGCCTGGAACTTCGGCTCGTCGATGGTCCAGTGCAGGCGGTAGGCGTATTCGATCGGCTCGCCGGCCTCAGGCAGCTTCTCCGGGCTCCAGAACGCAACGATGTTGTCGTTGGTCTCGTCGGCGGTCGGGATCTCGACCAGGTCGACGGTGCCCTTGCCCCAATCGCCCTTCGGCTCGATCCAGGCGCTCGGGCGCTTCTGGTAGTTGTCGTCGAGGTCTTCGTAGCCGCTGAAGGCGCGCTGGCGCTGCATCAGGCCGAAACCACGCGGGTTCTCGACGCTGAAGTTGCTCACGGACAGATGCTTCGGATTGTTCAGCGGGCGCCACAGCCACTCGCCATTGCCGGCATGGATCGACAGACCTTCGGAGTCATGCAGGGCCGGACGGTAGTTGAGGACCTTGGACGGCTGGTTGGGGCCGAACAGGTACATGCTGGTCAGTGGGGCGATGCCCAGGCGGCTGACGTGGTCACGCAGGAACACCCGCGACTGCACGTCGACCACGGTATCGTTGCCCGGGCGCAGGATCAGCTTGTAGGCACCGGTGGAACGCGGCGAGTCGAGCAGGGCATAGATCACCAGGTGCTTGTCGGTCGGCTTGGGCTTCTCGACCCAGAACTCGGTGAAGCGCGGGAACTCTTCGCCCGACGGCAGCGCGGTGTCGATGGCCAGGCCGCGGGCCGACAGGCCGTACACGTGGCCCTTGCCGACCACGCGGAAATAGCTGGCGCCAAGCAGGGTCATGATCTCGTCCTGCTTGTCGGCCTTGTTGATCGGGTAGAGCACGCGGAAACCGGCATAGCCGAGGTTTTTGGTGGTTTCCGGGTCGTGCGGCACGTCACCGAACTCGAAGCGGCTCGGGTCGTACTTGATTTCCTCCACCGTGGTGGCGGTGACTTCGTTGATTTTCACCGGGGTGTCGAAGTGCATGCCCTGGTGATAGAAGGAAAGCTTGAAGGGGGTCTTGTCCTTGGCCCACTCCGCTTTCTCTTGCAGGAAGTGAATCTTCTGATAGTCAGCGAATTTCATGTCACGGAAAATCGCCGGCAGATTGCTTTTCGGTGCTTCGTACTTCTGGCCGGCCAGATCCTTTGCCTTGGCTGCAACATCGTCAAGATTGAACGCCCACAGCTGGCCCGCGCTCATCAGGCCGAACAGTGCCACACCGGTCATTAGCGCGCTGCGCAGCCGGGTACCTGGGATTCTTGACGCTTTTTGGGGACTTACAATCACGAGCAACCCTCGCCGAAAACAGATCATGAAACCAACGGCCAGCTACCAAAGCCGGGTTGGCGAGCACTGTTCGGACCCCGTGAGGGCGTAATGATTCCCCAAACGGATCCACACAATGCTCGAGTGGGAGTGAAACGAACCTGCGAACGCAGGCCCACGCAGCGCGCGATTATCCAGCAGGTCGCGTGACAACGCATCAGGCTTGTACAACTATTTATCGTACAAAACCCCTTGTTTTCCTACAAACACGGGGTTTTTCGACCTCATATTTGTAACATAAATGTCACAGGGCCATCATTCACCAGGTGCACCTGCATGTCCGCGCCAAACCGCCCGCTAGCCACATCGCCATGCTGGCCCTGGGCTTGTTCCAGCAGATAATCGAACAGCTCGGCCCCCAGCGCCGGGGGTGCCGCCGTGGAGAAGCTCGGCCGCATGCCGCTGCGCGTGTCGGCCGCCAGGGTGAACTGCGACACCAGCAGCAGGCCACCGGCGACATCCTTGAGCGACAGGTTCATCTTGCCCTGCGGGTCGCTGAACACCCGGTAGTTGAGCAGCTTGTGCAAGAGTTTGTCGGCATGCTCGCGGGTATCGCCAGGCTCCACCGCCACCAGCACCAGCAGGCCCTGGTCGATGGCACCGACGATTTCCCCGCCGACCTCGACGCGCGCGCCACGCACGCGCTGCAGCAGGCCCTTCATGCTTCTTCCAGGGGCAGGTCGAGCAGGCGCCGGGCCATCTGGTCGGCGGCGCGCACCAAGGCATCGGTGATGCCTGGCTCGGAGGCCGCGTGGCCAGCGTCGCGAATGACCTTGAGCTCGCTGTTCGGCCAGGCCTGGTGCAGCGCCCAGGCGTTGTCCAGTGGGCAGATCACGTCGTAGCGGCCATGCACGATCACCGCCGGCAGGTGGGCGATCGTGGGCATGTCGCGGATCAGCTGGTCAGGCTCGAGGAAGGCATCGTTCATGAAGTAGTGGCATTCGATGCGGGCGATCGACAGCGCCCGGGTCGGCTCGGAGAAGCGGTCGACCACCAGCGGATTGGGGCGCAGGGTGGCGGTACGGCCTTCCCAGGTGGACCAGGCCTTGGCCGCGTGCATCTGGGCGATCTGGTCGTTGCCAGTCAGGCGCTTGTGGAAGGCTTTGACCAGGTCGCCGCGTTCTTCGGGGGGGATCGGTGCGATGTAGTCCTGCCAGTAGTCGGGGAACAGGCGGCTGGCACCGGCCTGGTAGAACCACTCGATTTCCTGCGGCCGGCACAGGAAGATGCCACGCAGGATCAGGCCATGCACCCGCTCGGGATGCTTCTGGGCGTAGGCCAGGGCCAGGGTCGAGCCCCACGAGCCACCGAACAGCACCCACTTGTCGATGCCCAGGTGCTCACGGATGCGTTCCATGTCCTCGACCAGATGCCAGGTGGTGTTGTTTTCCAGGCTCGCATGGGGCGTCGAGCGACCACAGCCGCGCTGGTCGAAGGTGATGATGCGGTACAGGTTGGGGTCGAAGTAGCAACGGCTCTGGGCATCGCAGCCCGCGCCAGGGCCGCCGTGGATGAACACCACCGGCAGACCTTCCGGCGAACCGCTCTCATCGACATACAACACATGCGGCGCTTCCACGGCCAGATCGTGCCGGGCGTAGGGTTTGATCTGCGGATACAGGGTCTGCATTGCGCACTCCGTGTGAGGATGGGTTCGGCCGTGGGCCATCATAAACCTGAATTGCGCTTTGAGCATGTATCTGTGGCGAGATCGAGCATACGCAGCTGACCGCAAGGCCTGCCCTAGGTATCTACCACTTGCCAGCCAGGCATCGCGCCATAGTCCTCTGCCCCTCCCCTGCAATGGACTACCGCATGTCGACATCAGCCAGTATCCCACTCGGGCGCCATTACGCGACGATCGAACAGAAAATCCCCACCTGGCTCAAGGAAAGCACGCCCGAGGCGCGCGCAGGCCTGCGCAACTGGCAGCATGCCCCCGCCTGGCTGGCTGCTGCTGTCCAGCGACACCCTGAGGTTGCCAAGGCATGGCAGGAAGAACATGCCCGCCATCGCCAGCACCAGGCCAGTGTCCGCGCACTGTTCGAACACCTCCCCGACCTGGAAACCTACGCCCGCCGGTTGCTGACCGACGCAATCAAGCAGCGCTTCGGCCTGGATCTGGACGTCGACAACACCTACCTGGTGGATGCCCGCCTGATCGACGCGTCCTCCGCCATCGATGGGCGCCAGGCGGTCGAAAAGGCGACCCGTTCGCTCCTGCAGTGTGCACTGCACAATTTCGACGCCGGCGCTGCGCAGGAAAATGGCATGGACGCGCCGGATGCGCCTCTGAAGAAGTCTGTGATTCTCGACCATCGCCGCTTCATGGGCAGCGTGCCGATCAGCAACGCGGTCGAGATGGGCGCCGAAGCATTTGCCGGTCTTTGCCGCAATCTGGATCTCGGCCGCAAGTATCACGACCTGGTGCACGCCATCTACTACCCTGCCGCTACGCCAGGGTCGAGCGCGGATGAAGCGGCGTTGAAGGTATACCAGACACTCGGGCGAGCGGAAGTATCGGCATTCAGGCAGTCGCTGCACTTTGCCCGCCTGAAAGGCGACATCAGCGCAGCGCTCTACACTGGCGCACTGGCCCTCCCACTCGACCAGGCCCCGGCGGCGGGCTCACCCGTCACGATCAGCAGGCTCAGCCTCTGGGAGGCCGAGCTGACCGGTCTCGCCATCCTCGAGCTGAACGCGCCAGGGCAAGCGAGCGTGGCCCTCTACACCCCGCAAGACAACGAGTTCCCACTGAAGGAATTCGCCACGTGGGAAGCGTTGCAGGCGCACTTGAGCGACAGACTTCGCAACGACATCCACTATCTCGACCCGCACATCGCCGAACGGGACAAAACCTCGGTCGCCCTGCGCCTGAAGGATCGCCTGACACCCACCGGCTGGAGCATCCGTGGCCTGCAAGAGCCTGTATCAGACCCGCACGCGACCCTGCACCCCGTCGCCCGGCCGTTTACCCATGCCTTCCAGGGCTTCATGGCCTTTCAGAAAGCAGAGCGCCATGAGAAAGACGCGCTGTACCACGCCACACCCACCGAGATCGTCGACCGACGCAGCGCCCAGGCCCACCGCCAACGGATTGCCAACGGTGTGCTGGCCGGTTTGAACATCGCCGGTTTCTTCGTACCTGGGCTGGGCGAAGCGATGCTCGCCCTGTGCGTGACCCAGTTGGCCTTCGAGCTCTACGACGGTATCGAAGCCTGGGAGAAAGACGAACGTGACACCGCCTATGGGTACCTGGTCGATGTCATCGAGAATGTAGCGGTAATGGCCACTCTTGCTGCGGCAGCCAAGGTGTTGAAAGGTCTGCACGGTGGGGCAGGCTCCGCAGCAGAAGCCCCACCAGCAGAGCTCCCGGAGATCGAACGCATGCCAGTGGAGACTCCGTCCTTCATCGAGGAGTTGGATCACGTCGAAATGCCCGATGGCCAGGTACGTCTCTGGAAGCCAGACCTCACGCCCTACCAGCACAGCGACGTGCTGCCCCCGGAGCTGGTACCGGATTCACTCGGCCTTCGCCATTACAACGGTAAGCGCTGGCTGGAGATACAAGGCGATCGCTACGTCGTCGAGCAGGTCCACCCGAGCGCGGACTACCGCCTGCAACACCCGGAAAACCCGCACCGCTACAGGCCGGTCGTCCGGCACAACGGCGCTGGCGCCTGGCTGCATCGCACCGACCAGCCAGCGACTTGGAAGGGTATGACCTTGCTGCGCCGGATCGGCCACTTGAGCGCGCATTTCGACGACTCGACTTTACAACGCATGCTGCTCATCAGCGATGTCCACGAAGATGCGCTGCGCCGGGCGCTGGTCGAGAACCAGCGGCTGCCGGCCTTGCTTGAAGACACCCTGCAGCGCTTCAGGCTGGACCAGACGATCAGTCAACTACCCGGCAGCAGCGCGCGGTTCGCCGATTTCACGCGGGCTTATGCCGACACTCCAGTTACCCAGGCGCCAGGCCCCGAAACCCTCCGGCGGGCGTACCCACAACTGCCGTCGAGCGTGGTCGACGAACTGGTGCGTAGCGCTGATGCCAACGAACGGCAGACGCTGGCAACCGGCAAGGTGCCTCTGCGCCTTGGCGAGGAAATCCGCGTTTACCTGCAACAGGTACGCCTGGCACGCGCCTACGAAGGCCTTTATCTGGACAACGTGCGAAGCTGGGACTGCGACCAACTGATCATCCACGCCCTGCAGCGACTGCCCGAATGGCCGGCCGAAACTCGCCTGGAATTGCGCCAGCACAGATTCTGGCCCGCGCAGCGCATGAGCATCGGCCCGACCGACGCCCGTTGGCACGGCACCATCACCTGTGCCGAACAGGGTTACATCGTCCATGCCACGCCACCGTCGGACACAGCCGTGACGGCCTTGGCCAACCTGTATGCCGCCTTGTTCGAAGCACTGCCTGAAGCCATGGGGCACCTAGGCGTCAGCGATGCCGACGCACTGCGCCTGAAGCTGCAACAAAACCCACCGCCGCGCGCGTCATCACGCCAGGCACTGGGCATGCGTCCGATAAAACCTGGCTATCGTTCCCCCATGCGCCTTGCCGATGGCCGCCTCGGCTACCCGCTCAGTGGGGGGCCGACGGCTGCGGGCATCAGCCCCCGGCCCCTGCTCGAGGCCGTTGCAGCAACAGGCCTGCCCGAACGCACGCGCTGGTCGGCAGAGCAAATCCTGATGCGGCTCACCAGCTCCGGCCGCACTCAAGTGGAAATCCTCGCGTACCTGCAGCAGTTGCTGGAACAACGCCTGGAACTCCAGAGCAGGCTGGATGAATGGTACGACGGTATCGTTTCGGGGTCGGACGATGCAGCGGCGCACGAGAACGTACGCAACCAGATCATGCAGCATTGGTTCGACACCGCCCTGGACGAGGGCGACCCACATACCGCACAGCTCAGCGTGACCCGCGTGCCCCTGGCCGATATCCCGATGAATCTGCCCGACCCCTTCACTTCGCGTGTGCGCAGGCTGCATTTGCTCGATCTGACATCGGCTGGCACCGCTGGCTGGGCCCAGCACGGCCGTCTGCTGCAGCGCCTGTTGCGCCAGCTGCCGCAGCTCGAGGAGCTGGTGATCACCCGCCCCTATGATGCCCGGGCAACGCCCTCGTCCTTTCTGTTCAGCCTCGGCACCATCAGCCAGCACTTGCCTGGCTTGCGATCGCTAACCTTCACCAACCAGAACATCCCGCTCAGTGCGCAGAACCTGGTCGACGTGTCCGGCCTGCCCGAACTCCGCCGCCTGGACCTCAGTGGCAATCGGTTCGCCCAGCGCGACAGCCCCAGCCTGCACGCGTTGTCGTTGGAGTACCTGGGGCTGGATGACATGCAGCTCAGCCAATGGCCCATCGGGCTTGGCAGCGATGCCATGGGGCGGATGGGGCATGTTTCGCTGCGCAACAACAACCTGAGGTCGCTGCCGACATTCCTCCTCGAGCAACCCGACCTTGCCCTGCACAACACGGTGCTCTCGCTGGAGGGCAACGATATCAACGACGACCACCTGCAGCGCCTGTTGCTGAATGAAAGCCGCCTCACGTCGCATGTCAACGTCGACCGCTCGCCCGAACTCACCGAACGGCTGGGGCGAGTCCGCCAGGAGCGACAACAGTTGCGCGACGCCATCGACGGCTGGGCCCAGGCATCGAGTTCCAGCACACCACTGACCCAGGCCATGCTGGAGGACCGACAACGCATCGCCCACGCGATCAACCAGTTCTGGGAGAACCAGGAACGCGGCCTGCGTTACCTGCGCTTGCAACTGGCAGATGTGGCACTGGAACACTTCCCGCGAAGGCTACCGTCATTCTTCAACGAACGTGTGAATGCGTTGACGCTGACCGGCGTGAGTGGCTCCAGCGCACAGCTCGAAGAACTACTCAGCCGCTTTCCCAACATCACCCGCCTGACCATCGACGCCCACGTGGCTGCCACGCCAACGCTCGCAACGGCCCTTACCCGCCTGCGCAGGCTGACGCACCTGGAGTTTCGCAGCATGGGGCTGGAGATCGACCAGGACATGTTCGAAGCGTTCGGCCGCCTGACCAACCTCACTTCGCTGGACCTCTCCGGCAACCGCCTGGGTGTGATTACCGAGGTGCCTGCAAGCCTGGCCACACGCTTGACTTCATTGAGCCTGAGCAACATGGATCTGCAAGCCTGGCCCGCCTGGTGTGACCGCTTATTGCCGCTGGAACTGCTGGACCTGAGCAGCAACCACATTCCGCAGTTACCGGACTACGTGCTGCACAACCTGGAAAACCGCATGCCAATCTCATCGATCGCATTGTTCGACAACCCCTTGGCGGTCGATACCGTCCTGCGTATGCGCGCTTACTCGGAGAGCCAGCATAGCTTCACCTTTGGCCTGGACCCTGACAACCTGCTGCTGACCGATACCACCAGTGAAGGCTCGCTGCCCGAGCATCCGCACTTTCCGCTGACCGGTGACGACACTCCAAGGGTCGAACTATGGGCGCTGGGCAACCCGGAGCAGAACGAGGCCCTGGAAGATTGCTGGGCGCAGTTGCAGCGACTGGATGACGGCGCCAACTTGCTGCGCCTGGCCGGGCGCTTGCGCAACGCCGCACCATACGTCGACCTGACGTCGCAAGCCGACTTCTGCGAGCGCGTGCGCCTGATGCTGGTCACTGCGGCGACACACCCGCAGATGCGACCGACCATGAGCGTGATTGCCGCAGAAGGGCTACCCGACCCGGTAACCGGCTGGCAAACCTGCCACGATGGCGCGCTTCAGGCCTTCAACAACATCGAACTGTACGTCATGAACAGCCGGGTGCTGACCGATGCCGGGGATAGCTTGCAGGCGCTTTTCCGGCGCCTGCGCCAGCTGTACCGGATGGGCCAGTTGGAGCTGCTGGCCAGCCAGCGCACGGCGCCAGGCGACCACGTCTCGGTACGTCTGGCCTACCGACGCGAGCTCGCCGCTGAACTGGACTTGCCGATTGCCGACAGCATGCGCTTTCGAAGTGCTGCCCAACTGGCCCCAGGTGAATTGGCGGGCGTGCTGGAGCAGGTGCGAGCAAGGGAAAGCGGAGACGCCTTCATGCAGTCCCTGATGGCGAACCCCTACTGGACCGATCGCCTGCGTCTTGAACACGCCGACCGCTTCGCCAGGATCGTCGAACGTTTCGGTGAGCGCGTGCAGGAGCTGAGCGCGCTGGACCTGCCTTTGCAGGAAGAGCTCACGCTGCAGCAGGGGCTGCAGGATGACAAGGACCAGGAAGACAGGGACTTGCTCCAGGATCTGACCCGGCCTTTTTTCAACCACGACTGAACGACGCCGGTGCCCCTTGGCAGGGGCACTTCCTGGCGGCTACCCGTAGTGCGCCCGCCCCCAGGCCAAAAAGACCTCCAGCAGCTTGCGCAAGACCGCCTGCGTGGGCTGGGCCAGGTCCTGTCGATAAGCGAACGGCGCCACTTCGTCCATGTAGGTACTCTGGGCCAACTCCAGTTGCACCGCATGGATGTGATGGGATGGGTCACCATAGTGTCGAGTGATGTGCCCGCCCTTGAATCGGCCATTGAGTACATGGCTGTACCCCGGTGCCTGGGCGCAGGCTGCCTGCAGCTGCTCAGCCAGGCGCGGGTCGCAACTGGCCCCATCGAAGGTGCCAAGGTTGAAGTCCGGCAGCTTGCCATCGAACAGGTTCGCAATCAGCGAGCGAATCGAGTGGGCATCCCACAACAGCGCGTAGCCATGGGCTTCACGCAGACGTGCCAACTCGCGGCGGATCGTATCGTGATAGGGCCGCCAGATCGTTTCCAGGTAGGTTTTGCGTTCGTCGGCGCTCGGCTCGAGCGTTTCCTTGAACAGCGGCTCGCCATCGAACAGGGTCGCCGGATACAAGCCAGTGGTGGCGCCGGCGTACAACGGCCTGTCGTCCTCTGGGCGGTTCAGATCGATGACGAACCGAGAATACTCCGCTGCCAATACGCTGGCGCCCAGTTCGCGGGCGAAGTCATAAAGACGCGGAATGTGCCAGTCCGTGTCGGGTAGGCCGCGTGCCTGCTCGACCAAGCCTTTCTCCACAGCCGGGGTCAGCTTGAGGCCGGCATGGGGGATGCTGATCAGCAGCGGCAAACGGCCTTGGTGGAAACTCAGTACCTTGTCCATCGTGCCTCACTCAGTTGGAAATCTCATGGCCCTTGCGCACCACGCGCTTGGGCAGCTCGCCACCCAGCCAGTAGGCCAGGTCGGCGGGGCGATCGATCTGCCAGGCGACGAAGTCGGCCAGCTTGCCCGCCTCCAGCACCCCATGGCTGGCGCTCAGCCCCAAGGCGGCTGCAGCGTGCACGGTGACACCGGCCAAGGCCTCCTCAGGGGTCATACGGAACAACGTGCAGCCCATGTTCAGCATCAGCCGCAGCGACAGCACCGGTGAAGTGCCGGGGTTGAGATCGCTGGCCAGCGCAACCTTCACGCCGTGGCGTCGCAAGGTGTCCAGCGGCGGCAGCTGGGTCTCGCGCAGGAAGTAGAACGCCCCCGGCAGCAGCACGGCGACAGTGCCGGCCGCCGCCATCGCCCGGGCATCGTCCTCGGTCATGAACTCCAGGTGGTCTGCCGACAACGCCTGGTAGCGCGCCGCCAGGCTGGCACCGCCCTGGGACGACAACTGTTCGGCGTGCAGCTTGACCGGCAGACCCAGTTCACGCGCCTTGATGAACACCCGCTCGACCTGCGCTGGCGAGAACGCCAGGTGCTCGCAGAAAGCATCCACCGCGTGCACCAGGCCCTCATCGGCCAACGCCGGCAGCATCTCATCGCAAATGTGGCTGATGTAGTCGTCGGCCCTGCCGCCGTATTCCGGCGGCAGGGCATGGGCGGCCAGGCAAGTGGCGCGCACGGTCAGCGGCAGCTCGTCGGCCAGGCGCCGGGCCACACGCAGCATCTTGCGCTCGTTGGCCAGGTCCAGGCCGTAGCCGGACTTGACCTCGATCGTGGTCACGCCATCGCGCATCAACGCCTGCACCCGTTGCCGGGCACTGGCGAAGAGTTCGTCTTCACTGGCTGCGCGGGTCGCCCGCACAGTGCTGGCGATACCGCCGCCCTGGGCGGCGATCTCGGCGTAGCTCACGCCTTGCAGGCGCTGCTCGAACTCGCCACTGCGATTACCACCGAACACCGCATGGGTATGGCAGTCGATCAGCCCGGGCGTGACCCAGGCGCCGCCCATGTCGACCTCGCGATCGGCCTCGACTGGTTGCAGCTCGGTACGCGGGCCGATCCACTCGATCAACCCGGCGCTGGTGACGATCGCCGCGTCCTCGATGATCGAGTACCGGCCACCGACCATGGTTGCCGCGTGGCAGTGCTGCCATAGGGTTCGCATCAACACTCTCCTCGACTAGCGGTGCGATTCGACCACGACCTCGGCCTGCGCGGCCTGCCCCGCCCTCGGCTTGCACCAGAGCAGGTAGGACGCCACCAGGAACACCACCCAGACCACCCCGACCAGCAGTGCCGCCTGGGTGTCCGGGAAGTAACCGAGCACACCGAAAATGAACAGCATGAAAGCAATCGCCAGGGCCGGGCCATACGGCCAGAACGGCACCGGGAAGCCGAGCTGGGCAACCTCTGCCTTGCTCATGCGCCGGCGCATGGCGACTTGGGTCAGCAAGATCATCAGCCACACCCACACCGTAGCAAAGGTGGCGATCGAGGCGATCAGCAGGAACACGTCCTCGGGGATCAGGTAGTTCAACACCACGCCGACCAGCAATGCAGCGCCCATCACCACCACGGTCATCCACGGCACGCCATGTTTCGACAGCTTGCCGAACCCACGCGGTGCCTGGCCGTGCTGGGCCAGGCCGTACATCATGCGACCGGCGCCGAAGATGTCGCTGTTGATCGCCGACACTGCCGCCGAGATCACCACGATGTTGAGCACCGCCGCCGCGGAGCCGATCCCGAGGTTGCTGAAGATCTGCACGAACGGGCTGCCCTGGCTGCCGATTTGCGGCCACGGGTACAGGCACATCAGCACCAGCAGGGTCAGCACGTAGAACAGCAGGATGCGCAGCGGCACGGCATTGATCGCCTTGGGGATCACCCGCTGCGGGTCCTTGGCTTCGCCGGCAGTGACGCCGATGATCTCGATGCCGCCAAAGGCGAACATCACCACGGCGAAAGAGGCGATCAGGCCTGCGACACCATTGGGCATGAAGCCGCCGTGCTCCACCAGGTTGGCGATGCCAACCGCAGGGCTGCCATCCGCCTGGCTGAAGCCGAAGGCGATGATGCCCAGGCCGGCAAGGATCATGGCGACGATGGCGGCGACCTTGAGCAGCGACAGCCAGAACTCCAGCTCACCGAACACCTTGACGTTGCACAGGTTCAGGCCACCGATGACGAAGACGATCCCCAGCACCCAGATCCAACGCGCCACCTCGGGGAACCAGAAGCCCATGTAGATGCCGAACGCGGTGACGTCGGCGATGGCGACGATGACCATTTCGAAGGCGTAGGTCCAGCCGAGGATGAACCCGGCCATCGGGCCCAGGTAGGTGCTGGCATAGTGGCCGAAGGAGCCGGCCACCGGGTTGTGCACGGCCATTTCGCCGAGCGCGCGCATGACCATGAACACTGCCGCGCCGCCAATCAGGTAGGCCAGCAGCACGGCCGGGCCGGCCATCTGGATGGCCGAGGCGGAGCCGTAGAACAGGCCGGTGCCGATGGCCGAGCCAAGGGCCATGAAGCGGATATGGCGAGCACTGAGCCCGCGCTTGAGACCTTGAGCTTGTTGCATGTCACGTCCTTATATTGTTGTTCTGGTCGTGAAATCGAGTGGGGCTGCCTTGCAGCCCGATCGCGGCGCAAGGCCGCTCCTACAGGCCCTACGCGACCTCCGTGGTAGGAGCGGGCTTGCCCCGCGAAGGGCCGCATAGCGGCCCCAGGGCCATCAAAGGCTAGGCAGCACCCCACCCGGCAGCAGCCCGGTCAGGCTGCCCGTGGCCAACAACGCGACGGCGGCCTCGATGTCCGGCGCGAAGAAACGGTCGCGGTCGTAGTGCGGTACCTCGCGGCGCAGCACCTGGCGCGCCTGCTCCAGCTTGGCCGAGGTCTTCAGCCCCTTGCGCAGGTCCAGGCCCTGGCAGGCACCCAGCCATTCGATGGCCAGTACGCCGCGGGTGTTCTCGGCCATTTCCCACAAGCGCTTGCCCGCAGCCGGGGCCATCGACACATGGTCTTCCTGGTTGGCCGAGGTCGGCAGGCTGTCGACGCTGTGCGGGTGCGACAAGGCCTTGTTCTCGCTGGCCAACGCGGCAGCGGTGACCTGGGCGATCATGAAGCCGGAGTTGACCCCGCCGTTTTCCACCAGGAACGGCGGCAACTGCGACATGTGCTTGTCCATCATCAGCGAGATGCGCCGCTCGCTCAGCGAACCGATCTCGGCGATCGCCAGGGCGATGTTGTCGGCGGCCATGGCCACGGGTTCGGCGTGGAAGTTGCCACCGGAGATCACGTCGCCTTCGGCGGCGAACACCAGCGGGTTGTCCGATACCGCGTTGGCCTCGATGCCCAGCACCTCGGCGGCCTGGCGCAACTGGGTCAGGCAGGCGCCCATGACTTGCGGCTGACAGCGCAGCGAGTACGGGTCCTGGACCTTGTCGCAGTTCTTGTGCGACAGCGACACTTCGCTCGAATCGCCCAGCAGGTCGCGGAAACAGGCGGCTGTATCGATCTGTCCGCGCTGGCCACGGGCTTCATGGATGCGCGCATCGAACGGTGCCCGCGAGCCCAGCGCCGCCTCGACGCTCAGGCCGCCGCAGGCGATGGCCGCGGCGTACAGGTCTTCGGCCTGGAACAGCCCGCGCAGGGCATAGGCGGTGGAGGCCTGGGTGCCATTGAGCAGGGCCAGGCCCTCTTTGGCGGCCAGGGTCAGCGGCTCGAGGCCGGCCACCGCCAGGGCCTCGGGCGCCGACAGCCACTGGCCCTGGTGGCGGGCCTTGCCCTCGCCGAGCAGCACCAGCGACATGTGCGCCAGCGGCGCGAGGTCGCCGGAAGCACCCACCGAGCCCTTCAGGGGAATATGCGGGTAGACCTCGGCATTGACCAAGGCGATCAGGGCGTCGATGACCTTGCGGCGGATGCCGGAGAAACCACGGCTGAGGCTGTTGATCTTGAGCACCATGATCAGCCGCACCAGCGCGTCGTCCAGCGGCGCGCCGATGCCGGCGGCGTGCGACAGCACCAGCGAACGCTGCAGGTTTTCCAGGTCGTGGCTGGCGATGCGGGTCGAGGCCAGCAGCCCGAAGCCTGTGTTGATGCCATAGGCGGTGCGGTCTTCGGCGATGATCCGCTCGACGCAAGCGACGCTGGCATCGATGGCTGGCGCGGCGCTGGCGTCCAGCCGCAGGTGAACCGGCGCGGCATGGATGGCGCGCAGTTGGGCCAAGGTCAGGGTGCCGGGCTTGAGGGTCAGTTCGATCACTTCGCTACTCCAGTTCTGGCGAGGCCCACGGGCCCCTTCTTATTGTTCAGTATCACTCGACTTCGCCCTATGGGGCGGCGATCAACCTGTGATCATCGGCAGGTCGAGGCCCTGCTCCCGAGCGCAGTCGACGGCGATGTCATAACCCGCATCGGCGTGGCGCATCACCCCGGTACCCGGGTCGTTGGTGAGGACCCGGGCGATGCGCTCGGCAGCCTCGTCAGTGCCGTCGCAGACGATGACCATGCCCGAATGCTGGGAGAAGCCCATGCCCACGCCGCCGCCGTGGTGCAGTGACACCCAGGTGGCACCACTGGCGGTGTTGAGCAGGGCATTGAGCAGCGGCCAGTCGGAAACGGCGTCGGAGCCATCGCGCATGGCTTCGGTTTCGCGGTTGGGGCTGGACACCGAGCCCGAGTCGAGGTGGTCACGACCGATGACGATCGGCGCCGACAGCTCGCCGCTGCGCACCATTTCGTTGAATGCCAGGCCGAGCTTGGCGCGCAGCCCCAGGCCGACCCAGCAGATGCGCGCCGGCAGGCCCTGGAAGCTGATGCGCTCGCGGGCCATGTCCAGCCAACGGTGCAGATGGGCGTCGTCGGGGATCAACTCCTTGACCTTGGCGTCGGTCTTGTAGATGTCCTCGGCCTCGCCCGACAGCGCCGCCCAACGGAACGGGCCGACGCCGCGGCAGAACAGCGGGCGGATGTAGGCCGGCACGAAGCCTGGGAAGTCGAAAGCATTGGCCACGCCCTCTTCCTTGGCCATCTGGCGGATGTTGTTGCCGTAGTCGAAGGTCGGAACGCCCTGTTTCTGGAAGTCCAGCATGGCCTGCACATGCACGGCCATCGACTGCTTGGCGGCCTTGACCACGGCAGCTGGCTCGGTCTGCGCGCGGTCGCGGTACTGCTCCCAGGTCCAGCCGGCAGGCAGGTAGCCGTTGAGCGGGTCGTGGGCGCTGGTCTGGTCGGTGACCAGGTCCGGGCGCACGCCACGCTTGACCAGTTCCGGGAGGATTTCGGCGGCGTTGCCGTGCAGGGCGATGGAGATCGCCTTGCCTTCAGCGGTGTACCTGGCGATGCGCGCCAGGGCGTCGTCGAGGTCATTGGCCTGCTCGTCGACGTAGCGGGTTTCCAGGCGGAAGTCGATGCGGCTCTGCTGGCATTCGATGTTCAGCGAGCAGGCGCCAGCCAGGGTTGCAGCCAGTGGCTGGGCGCCGCCCATGCCGCCGAGGCCGGCGGTGAGTACCCACTTGCCTTTCAGGCTGCCGCCGTAGTGCTGGCGACCGGCTTCGACGAAGGTTTCATAGGTGCCTTGGACGATGCCCTGGCTGCCGATGTAGATCCAGCTGCCGGCGGTCATCTGGCCGTACATGGCCAGGCCCTTGGCGTCCAGTTCGTTGAAGTGCTCCCAGTTGGCCCAGTGCGGCACCAGGTTGGAGTTGGCGATCAGCACGCGCGGGGCGTTGGCGTGGGTCTTGAACACGCCGACCGGCTTGCCGGACTGCACCAGCAGGGTTTCGTCCGCCTCCAGGCGGGTGAGGGTCTCGACGATCTTGTCGTAGCACGCCCAGTTGCGCGCAGCGCGGCCGATGCCGCCGTACACCACCAGCTCTTTGGGGTTTTCCGCGACCTGCGGGTCGAGGTTGTTCATCAGCATGCGCAGCGGCGCTTCGGTCAGCCAGCTCTTGGCAGTCAGCTTGTTGCCACGGGGGGCACGGATTTCTACGTCACGGTATTTGTTGTTGTCGGTCACGGGAAGGTCCTTGGCGGCGGTCCGCTGGCATGTGTGTCTGTGGTAAATAGATAAACACATATTTACTTGTATGTACAAGCATGGACAAGTGAAATCTTCGGACCATCCCCTGGGTTCATGAATGCATTGGGGCCGCTTTGCGGCCCCGGCTATCTCAGACTGGAATGAGCTCGATGAGGCAGAATCGCCCCTGCACCTCGAACCCCAACAACCCGTCGTTGCCATCCAGCCGCAGGCAGTCATACACCCCCAACCGCTGTGTCTCATGCCCCGCCATCACCACCTCGACCTGGCCGCTGGCAGCGAACAGCAACACCGTCGAAGCCGAACTGAACAACCGACTGGTCCCGTCCAACCACTGCAACCGCGCGCGATAGCGCAGTGGCGCATAGATCAGGTTGAAATCGCGGATCGGCCCGCCCAGCAGGTTGCAACCGACCTGGCTTTCGCCACTGAAGGCGAACGCATCGAACGCCAGCAGCGGTCGACTCACGTGACCATCGACCTGCAGGCGCATGCCATCGCCCTGCAGCACGCTGATGATGCGTTGATAACCGGCGAACGCAGAAAACCCACCCGACTCCTCGATATCGGCGATCGACAGGCGCCAACCGAAGCCGTCCAGGCCTTCGCCGGCGTCGCGGGTGATTTCCTCGGTGAAACCACCGCCGTTCTTCCAGGGCATGCGCGGGTAATCGCACGCGCGCAACACGCGCAACTGGCTCATTTGCTGAACCGCCCTTCCAGCCGATGACGCGAACCTGGGTGGATCAGCCGCGCGGCGGTCACCGGCTGGCGCCCCGACCAGGTGCGCCGGCGAATCAGCAGGCAGGGTTCGCCCCTGTCGATCTGCAGCAGCGCGCATTCGGCGGGCTCGGCAAGGATCGCCTCGACCACGTGCTCGCCCTCGGTCAGCGGTGCCACCTGGGACAGGTAGGCATAGGGCGTCTGGCGGGTGAAGTCCTGCTTGAGGTAGTCGGGAGCGATGGCTGCGTTGACGTAGCGGTCTTCGATCTGCACCGGCACGTCATTTTCGTAGTGCACGATCAGCGAGTGGAACACCCGCTGGCCTTCGCGCATATCCAGCGCCAGGGCGCGCTCGGAACCAGCGGCCTCCTCGGCCAGGGTGATCACCTGGCAACTGTGGCGATGGCCACGGCTGGCGATCTCGTCGGCGATATTGTTGACCTCGAACAGCGCAGAACGGGTCTTGGGCTCGGCGACGAAGGTACCGACCCCCTGCATGCGCACCAGCCGGCCTTCGGCGGTGAGCTCGCGCAGGGCGCGGTTGATGGTCATGCGGCTGAAGCCGAGCTCGCTGACCAGCTCGCTTTCCGACGGCACCCGATAGTGCGGCGGCCAGCTGCCGTTGTCGATCTGCTGGATGATCATCTGCTTGACCCGGGCGTACAGCGGCGCCGGCCCCTCGCCCATCTGGGCCACCAGCGCGGAGACAGTAGGTGTCGGCACGGCGTTGAGTCCTTGTACGGTTGAATGGACGGTAGCTTGCCGCAGTTTACCCGGGAGGCAAACGGCTGTATATGTATATACAACCTAGCCTCTCATTCGAACAACGACAGGAATCCACGATGCCCGCCTATTTCGCCGAACGCGCCTTGCTGCCCCAGGGCTGGGCCAGCCACGTCCGCCTGGAGGTGGGCACCGACGGCTTGCTCACGCGCATCGAGACCAATGCCTCGGCCGAGGATGCACAGCGCCTGGGCGGCCCTGTGTTGCCAGGCATGCCCAACCTGCACTCGCATGCGTTTCAGCGGGCCATGGCTGGCCTGGCGGAGGTGGCAGGCAATCCCAACGACAGCTTCTGGACCTGGCGCGAGCTGATGTATCGCCTGGTCGGGCGCATCACCCCCGAACAACTGGAAGTCATCGCCCGCCAGCTGTATATCGAGATGCTCAAGGCCGGCTACACCTCGGTGGCCGAATTCCACTATGTGCACCATGCCGCCGACGGTCAGGCCTACGCCGACCCGGCCGAACTGTCGCGGCGCATCAGCCAGGCAGCGGCCAGCAGCGGCATCGGCCTGACCCTGCTGCCGGTGCTGTACAGCCACGCCGGCTTTGGTGGCCAACCGCCCAGCGAAGGGCAGCGACGCTTCATCAACGGCACCGAGCAGTACCTGCGGTTGCAGCAGCAATTGGCCCCACTCCTGGCGGCGCAACCAGCCCAGCGCCTGGGCTTGTGCTTCCATTCGTTGCGCGCGGTCAGCCCCAGGCAGATCGCCGAGGTGCTGGCCGCAGGCGACCCGCACAGCCCCATCCATATCCACATCGCCGAACAGCAGAAGGAAGTCGACGACTGCCTGGCCTGGAGCGGCTTGCGGCCGTTGCAGTGGCTGTACCAGCATGTCGATGTCGATGAACGCTGGTGCCTGGTGCATGCCACCCATGCGCAAGCCGATGAAGTGACGGCGATGGTCCGCAGCCGTGCGGTGGCGGGCCTGTGCCTGACCACCGAGGCCAACCTGGGCGATGGGATCTTCCCAGCCGTGGACTTTCTGGCCCTGGGTGGACGCATGGGCATCGGCTCGGACAGCCATGTGTCGCTGAGCGTGGTCGAGGAGTTGCGCTGGCTGGAATATGGCCAGCGCCTGCGCGACCAGCGGCGCAACCGGCTGTACCGCAACGATCAGCCGATGGTCGGGCGCACGCTGTATGACGCGGCCCTGGTCGGTGGCGCGCAGGCGTTGGGGCAAGCGATTGGCGAACTGGCCGTGGGCAAGCGGGCCGACTGGCTGGTGCTGGACGGGCAGGACCCGTACATCGCGATCGCCGAGGGGGACGCAATTCTCAACCGCTGGCTGTTCGCCGGTGGCGATCGCCAGGTGCGCGATGTGATGGTCAATGGGCGATGGGTGGTGCGCCAGGGGCGACACGGGCAGGAAGAACAAAGCGCCGTGGCATTCAAGGAGGTATTGCGCCAGCTCCTGGCATAAGCGGTCATTCTGTAGGAGCGGGTTCACCCGCGAACACCGGCGACGCCGGTGCCATCCACCGCGTTATCGGTCTTCGCGGGTAAACCCGCTCCTACAGGGTGGGTGCCGACAAAGGCGACGTCAATGCATCTGCACGATCTGCCGGTCGGGCGTGCGCCAGATCAGCCGGCTGGTGTCGTAACCCTGCTGGCGCGCCTTGGCCATCAGGCTCTCGCGCTCCCAGGCCGGCATCGTCGGGGTGCGCGACAACAGCCACAGGTACTTGCGGTCCGGGCTGCCGACCACCGCCGTGCGGTAGTGCTCGTCGACGTAGAGGATCCAGTATTCGCCCTTGGCCACGCCGGGTACCAGGCGGGTGAACCAGTTGTCGAACTCGACCCACAGCCTGTCGGTGTGCCCCGGCTCCTGGATGTTGGCGTGACCTTCGGCGCGCAGCCATTCATCGCCCATCGTGCGGCAGCGGTTGAGCACGCCGTACGAACCATCGGGCTTGAGGTTGTAGTGCGCCTCGGACTGGACGCAGTCGGCCTGGTACTTCATCGGCAGGCGCGCCAGTTCGTACCACTTGCCTTGATAGCGCTTGAGGTCGACATTGCCGGCGGTCTTCGGCGACAGCGGGTCGCTGGCGGGCGTGGCGCAACCACCGAGCAGCAACACCAGGCACAAGCCCAGCAGCAGGTGCAGACGGGTCATTTGAGGCCCTGCCCGGAGTACATCAACACCTTGTCGGCCGCGTACTGCACGCTGATAAAGCTCTTCTCGTCGCCCCAGGTACAGCTGCTCATGCCCAGCGCGCCGGAGCACTCGGTGGGAGTGCCGAGCAGTTGCTCGACCTCGGCCTTGTTCATGCCGGCCTTGAGCTTGGAATAGTTTTCCTGATTGATCTTGCTGCACGCAGTCAGGACGACGCACAAGGACAACAGGGCGAGGGAACGCAACGACATGAAGGGACACTCCTGGACAGTAACTACAGGCAAGTGGCCTGCAGTGACCTTCGACGGGAAAATCGGTCCCTGGTTCCCTGCCCTCCCCCCTTTCGTTATAAGCCGTTGGTCGGCTGGCGCTGCGCAAACGATCAAGCTTGGCCTGGAAGTGACGACACAGCGAATACGCTGTGGCACATCGCCATGGCATTCCTCTCCGAATTGCCTTGCGCAGACCGAAAAATGACCAAGAACCTGAAGTTCAGCCACAAGATCCTGTTGGCTGCCGCCCTGGTGGTGGCCGCCGCCTTTACCTGCTTCGTACTGTTCAACGACTACCGGCAACGCCAGTCGTTGCGCGACGACGTACAGACCAACCTGCAGGACCTGGGCAACCTGACCGCAGGGACCATCCGCACCTGGCTCGACAGCCGTACCCAACTGCTCGACTCGCTGGCCCAGCAGGTGGCCGCGGACGGCCCGGGCAAGGCCAGCCTCGATCGCAGCCTGGCACTGCCGGTGTATGCGCGCAATTTCCAGCTCACCTACTTCGGCGGCCAGGACGGCAGCATGCAATCGGTACCAGCCGGCAATCGCGCCGCCGACTATGACCCGCGCGCACGCGGTTGGTACAAAGCCGCCAGCGGCGCCAGCCAGACCATCGTCACCGAGCCCTACGTGTCGGCTTCGAGCGGCAAGCTGGTGATCACCCTGGCCACGCCGGTGCAGCAGGGTGGCCGGCTGATCGGCGTCAGCGGTGCGGACACCGACCTGCAGACCATCAGCAACCTGGTCAACGCCCTCGACTTCGATGGCCATGGCCATGCCTTCATCGTCAACGGCGAAGGCAAGGTGCTCATCCACCCCAAGGGCGAGCTGGCGCTCAAGTCCCTGACCGATGTCTACCCGCAAGATACGCCGCGCATCGCTGCCGGCTTGCAGTCGGTCAGCGAAGGTGGCCGCGAGCAGTTCATCAGCTTCACCCACGTCGACGGCGTGCCCTCGGCCGACTGGTACGTGGCGCTGGTGCTGGACCAGGACGCCGCCTTCGCCATGCTTGGCGAGCTGCGCACCTCGGCCGTGGTCGCGACGCTGATCGCAGTGGTGGCGATCATCGCCCTGCTCGGCCTGCTGATCCGTGTGCTGATGGCCCCGCTGCATGTGATGGGCCGGGCCATGCACGACATCGCCGAAGGCGAAGGCGACCTCACTCGTCGCCTGACCATCCATGCTCAGGATGAGTTCGGCAGCCTTGGCCAGTCGTTCAACCGTTTCGTCGAGCGCATCCACGAATCGATCCGCGAGGTGGCCTCGGCTACCAGCCAGGTCAATGCCGTGGCCGCCCAGGTGGTGAACGCTTCCAATGCCTCGATCGACAAGGCCGACCAGCAGTCCAGCCGCACCAGCAGCGTGGCTGCGGCGATCAACCAGCTTGGCGCGGCCGCCCAGGAGATCGCCCAGAATGCGGCACTGGCTTCACAGCATTCGAGCGAAGCGCGTGGCCTGGCCGAGGATGGTCAACAAGTGGTGGGCAACACCATCGAAGTGATGAACCAGTTGTCGGCGCGTATCAGCGACGCCTGCGGCAACATCGAGACGCTCAATTCGCACACGGCCAACATCGGCCAGATCCTCGACGTGATCAGCGGCATTTCGCAGCAGACTAACCTGCTGGCGCTCAATGCCGCGATCGAGGCGGCACGTGCCGGCGAGGCCGGGCGTGGCTTCGCGGTGGTGGCGGACGAGGTGCGCAACCTGGCCCACCGCACCCAGGAATCAGCGCAGCAGGTGCAGCGTTTGATCGAAGAGCTGCAGGCCGGCGCGCAGACGGCGGTCAGCACCATGAACCAGAGCCGCCAGCACAGCGACCACAGCGTCGGCATCGCCAACCAGGCCGGTCAGCGCCTGGGCAGTGTGACCCAGCGCATCGGCGAGATCGATGGCATGAACCAGTCGGTGGCCACCGCGACCGAGGAGCAGACAGCCGTGGTCGAGTCGATCAATGTCGACATCAACGAGATCAATACGCTGAATCAGGAAGGCGTGCTGAACCTGCAAAGCACGTTGCGTGCCTGCACCGACCTGGAGCGCCAGGCGGAGCGGTTGAAGCATCTGGTGGGGAGTTTCCGGATCTGAACGGATCTGAAACCGTTGGGGCCGCTGTGCGGCCCCAAGGACCTAGAACCTCGACCCAGGCTCCAGCAAAAAGTCCATCTCTTCGCTGGTGCTCGGCCGGTTCAGCACCAAGTTACGGTGCGGGAAGCGCCCGAACCGGGCAATCACCCGCTGGTGCTGCTCGGCGTAGTCGAGGAAGCCTTCGAACAAGCGCTGGCTGGCCTCGGGCTGCTCTTCCAGCAGCACTTGGTAGCGCTCCACGCAGAGGTTCTGCCAGTCGAGCACTTCGGCGTGCTCCAGCACCAGCAGCACGAAGACCCGCTGGATCGGCAGCAACTGGTAGTCCCAGGCCTTCTGCAACCCCTGCATCGCCACCACTTGCGCCCGCCGGTCGCCCTCGAAGGCGCGCGGCGTGTCGCGGTGGATCATGCGCGGCAGTTGGTCCAGCAGGATCAACAGGCCCAGCCAGCCTTGCGGCGACTGCTGCCACTCGTCGAGCCCGCCCGCCAGGGCCTGCTCGACCAGATCGCCAAACAGCGCCTGGGCCTCGGCATCGTGATGCTTGCCGAACCACAGCGTACTCTTCTCGTCAGCCACGGCCTGGGCACTGGTGCCCCAACCGAACCACCATTCCAGCAACGGCTGCCAAGGTGCGAGCATGACTTACTCCTTGTGGTAGGCGGTGACGCGCTCGACCTCTTCCTTCGAGCCGAGGATCACCGACACACGCTGGTGCAGGCTCTCTGGCTGGACGTCGAGGATACGCTCGTAACCGTTGGTGGAGGCGCCGCCTGCCTGTTCGATGATGAACGACATCGGGTTGGCTTCGTACATCAGGCGCAGCTTGCCCGGCTTGCTCGGCTCGCGGGCGTCACGTGGGTACATGAACAGGCCGCCACGGGTCAGGATGCGGTGCACGTCGGCCACCATCGAGGCGATCCAGCGCATGTTGTAGTTCTTCTTCAGCGGCCCGGTCTCGCCGGCCAGCAGCTCGCCCACGTAGCGCTGCACCGGGGCTTCCCAGTGACGCTGGTTGGACATGTTGATGGCGAACTCGGCGGTGCTTTCCGGTACGCGGATGTTCTCGTGGGTCAGGACGAAACTGCCCAGCTCGCGATCCAGGGTGAAGCCCTTGACGCCGTTGCCCAGGGTCAGGATCAGCATGGTCTGCGGGCCATAGATGGCATAACCGGCGGCGACCTGCTGGGTACCTGGCTGGAGGAAGGCGTTCTCGTTGAGGGTTTCGTTCTGGCTCAGGTATTCGTTAGGGCAACGCAGTACCGAGAAGATGGTGCCGACCGAGACGTTGACGTCGATGTTCGACGAACCGTCCAACGGGTCGAAGACCAGCAGGTAGGCACCCTTGGGGTATTTGCCCGGGATCTGGTAGGCGTTGTCCATTTCTTCGGACGCCATGCCGGCCAGGTGGCCGCCCCACTCGTTGGCTTCGAGCAGGATGTCGTTGGAAATCACATCGAGCTTCTTCTGGACTTCGCCCTGCACGTTTTCAGTGCCCATGCTACCCAGCACGCCACCGAGGGCGCCCTTGGACACGTGATGGCTGATTTCTTTGCACGCACGCGCCACCACTTCGATCAGGAAGCGCAGATCGGCAGGGGTATTGTTGCTGCGGGTCTGCTCAATCAGATAGCGACTCAGGGTAACGCGGGACATGTATGGCTCCGAAGGCATAGGGGGGAGAAAACCCCCGCAGTTTACAGGGAGTGTTGCAGGCTAGCGAGTGATGAGACTCGCCACGGCTCTCTGACGGCACAATAGGTGGGTAGTTCAGCCTGCGCCAGGCCGATGGTCTGGTTGTGGGCCCATTCGCGGGCAAGCCCGCTCCCACTGGGTTCTCCACAGGCCTTGGGGTCTGTAGTGAATCCTGTGGGAGCGGGCTTGCCCGCGAATGGCCTCACATCAGTCCAGCGCTTTCCAGATCTCCCCGGCATACTCGCGAATGGTGCGGTCCGAAGAGAACCAGCCCATCCGCGCCGTATTCAGCACCGCCATGCGCCACCACTCCTGGGGCGTGTGCCACAGTTCCTCGACCCGGCGCTGGGCCTCCCAATAGGCCTCGAAGTCGGCGCACACAAGGAACCGGTCGTAGGCCACCAGGCCATCGACCAGGGCGGTGTAGCGCCCCGGATCATCCGGCGAGAATACCCCGCTGCGAACGGCCTGCAGCACGTCGTTGAGGCGGCTGGAGCTGGCGATCGCCGCACTGGCGCCAAAGTCGCCGTCGCGCCGACGCGCCTCCACCTGCTGCGCGGTCAGGCCGAAGATGAACATGTTCTCTGCGCCTACGTGCTCGCACATCTCGACGTTGGCGCCATCGAGGGTGCCGATGGTCAGCGCGCCGTTGAGGCCGAACTTCATGTTGCTGGTGCCGGACGCCTCGTAGCCGGCGGTGGAGATCTGTTCGGACAGGTCCGCCGCCGGGATGATGCTCTCGGCCAGGCTGACGTTGTAGTTGGGCAGGAACACCACCTTGAGCAGGCCGCGCAAGGTCGGGTCGTTGTTGACCACCCGGGCGATATCGTTGGCCAGCTTGATGATCAGCTTGGCTTGGTGGTAACTGGCCGCAGCCTTGCCGGCGAAGATCTTCACCCGTGGCACCCAATGGGTCCCAGGGTCGTTGCGCATGGCCTGGTACAGGGCCACGGTGTGCAGCAGGTTGAGCAGCTGGCGCTTGTACTCGTGGATGCGCTTGACCTGCACGTCGAACATCGCCTCAGGGTTGACCGTGATGCCCAGGCGGTCCTGGATGATACCGGCCAGGGCGCGCTTGCTGTGCAGGCGCTGGGCGGCGAACTGCTTGCGAAAGTCCGCCTTGTCGGCGAACGGCGCAAGACCGGCCAGCAACCGTTCGGGATCGTCCTTGAGCTCAGGCCCCAGCGCGCCGACGAGCATGTCGGTCAGCTGGGGGTTGGACTGGTACAGCCAGCGGCGGAAGGTGATGCCATTGGTCTTGTTGTTGATACGCTGCGGGTAGAGCTTGTGCAGCTCGGCGAACACCGTGCTCTTCATCAGCTTGCTGTGCAGCGCCGACACCCCATTGACGCTGTGCGAGCCAAGGAATGCCAGGTTGCCCATGCGCACCCGGCGGCCGTTGTCTTCCTCGATCAGCGATACCGCGCGCAACACGTCGAAGTCATGCATGCCCTTCGCCCGCAAGGCATCGATGTGGTAGGCGTTGATCAGGTAGATGATCTGCATGTGCCGCGGCAGCATGCGCTCCATCAATGCCACCGGCCAGGTTTCCAGCGCTTCGGGCAACAAGGTGTGGTTGGTGTAGGCAAGAGTGCCGACGGTCAGATCCCAGGCGGTGTCCCAGGGGATCTCGTGCTGGTCGACCAACAGGCGCATCAGCTCGGCCACGGCAATCGACGGGTGCGTGTCGTTGAGCTGGATGGCCGCCGCGTCCGGCAGGTTGAGCAGGTTGTCATGCATGTTCAGGTGGCGCCGCAGCAGGTCCTGCAGCGATGCCGAGACGAAGAAGTACTCCTGGCGCAGGCGCAGTTCCTGGCCGGCCTCGGTGCTGTCGGCCGGGTACAGCACCCGCGAGATGCTCTCGGCACGTGCCACCTCGGCCACCGCACCCAGGTGGTCACCGGCGTTGAAGCGCTCCAGGTGCAGTTCTTCCAGGGCCCGCGCCCGCCACAGGCGCAAGGTGTTGACGCTGGAACCGCGCCAGCCGACCACCGGCGTGTCGTAGGCCACCGCCCGCACCGTCTCGCCAGGCCACCACACCTGGCGCTGCTGGCCGTGGGTGTCGTGCACGGTTTCCACGCTGCCACCGAAGCTGATCGGGTAGATCACCTCGGCCCGCTCGAACTCCCAAGGGTTGCCGAAGTCCAGCCAGTTCTCGGTCTGTTCCTGCTGCCAGCCATCGACCACGGCCTGGCGGAACAGGCCATGTTCGTAGCGGATGCCGTAGCCATGGGCGGCGATGCCGAGGGTCGACATGCTTTCCATGAAGCACGCGGCCAGGCGCCCCAGGCCACCGTTGCCCAACGCCGCGTCAGGCTCGAGCAGACGGATGCGCTCGAGGTCGACGTCCAGGCCATCGAGCGCCTCGCGGGCGATGTCGAGCAGGCCAAGGTTGCTCAGGCTGTCGTAGAGCAGGCGACCGATGAGAAATTCCAGGGAGAGGTAGTACACCCGCTTCTGGCTGCGGCGGTAGGCCCGGCGGGTGTGGTCCATCCAGTGGTCGACCATGTGATCGCGCGCGGCCAGGGCGATGGCTTCGAACCAGTCGTGGTCGAAGGCATGCTCGGGGTCCTTGCCGATCGCGTAGGTCAGTTTGTCCAGCACAGCGGCGCGAAATTCGGCCACCTCGGCGTCACGAGCTTTGGGTTCCTGGGACATGCGGCATCCTCGAGCAAGTTGACGAATACGGAGGGAGACTGTTGAGCCTAGTCGGTTCGACCGGCAGCGACAGCCTGGGTTCGCGGTTTTCATGTGGATTTCGCGAAGCCCCACGCAATCGGCCAAAAGGTTGTTCACAAATTGAACAACTCCGGTATGATCGCGCGCCCCAAGACCGTGATTCGCCATAAATAACGATGAAAACCACCCTGATCGCCGCCGCCGAAGTCGACCGCCTGGAGACTTGGCAGCGCTATGCCAGCCATATGTGCCATGGCTGCCATTCGACCTGTTGCACCCTGCCCGTCGAGGTGAAGATCAAGGATCTGATCCGGATCGGCGTGGTGGACGAATTCGAAAAAGACGAACCGCCGAAGAACGTGGCCAAGCGCCTGCAAAAGGAAGGCATCATCGAGCGCTTCAACCAGAAGTCGGGCATCTTCACCCTGACCCGGATGAGCAACGACGACTGCATGTACCTGGATCGTAAAAGCCGGTTGTGCACCATTTATGACAAGCGCCCGGACACCTGCCGCAACCACCCCAAGGTCGGGCCTCGCCCGGGGTATTGTGCCTACAAGCCCAAGGTGATTGGGCGTTGACGGTCCCGCCAGGACTCAATAGACTTTTACCTGTCTCGATGTACACGGAGCTTCCGTCAGGAAGTGTCTAGACGCCGCCACCTGGTTCCGGCCGTGCCGGTTGATGGGATTAGTCCCTAAGGGCATCCGCGATACGACCCCCTTCATTGGGGGTTTCGTATTTTTACAGGCTGCTATCGCCTTACAGGCCGTCGAATCGGTTCATTTTTCAGTTTCTTCAACATCAGCAACCAGCCTTTGATCTTTTCGTGTCGTTTCAACGCTGTAGGCCGATTCGAAGACTTCCCCCATCCCTTGGTCAGCAAGGCCCGGGATCTTCACCTCATGTGAAATTGGGCGAAATGAAGCAGACTCCACGAACTGCCTGCGACCTCGATCTGGCCACGGGCCAAGTGCTCCTTCCACCCCTTGTCTGACCCTGACCGCGGTGATGGACAATGACTACCTCATTGCCCTGGCCAAGACTCTGCTGGACGCCGCCGAGCTAGGCACGGCCCGCTGATCATGCGCCAGACAAACAAAAACGCCCCCGGCCTTTCGACCGGGGGCGTTTTCATTCAGCCAGAGCTAACTCAGTTCTTGGCTTTCTTGGCAGCGCGGGTACGCTCGCCTTCGTCGAGGATCTTCTTGCGCAGACGGATCGACTTCGGCGTCACTTCGCACAGCTCGTCGTCCTGGATGAATTCCAGAGCCTGCTCGAGGGTGTGGCGAACCGGCGGAACCAGGGCGATGACTTCGTCTTTGCCCGAAGCACGCATGTTGTCGAGCTTCTTGCCTTTGGTCGGGTTCACGCCCAAGTCGTTGTCGCGGCTGTTCAGGCCGATGATCTGACCGTTGTAGATCTCCTGGCCGTGCTCGACGAACAGCTTGCCGCGCGCCTGCAGGGTTTCCAGCGAGTAGGTCAGAGCCTTGCCGGTCTCGACCGATACCAGTACGCCGTTCAGACGGCCGGACATCTGGCCCGACTTCATGGTGTCGTAGCGATCGAAGATCGAGGTCAGGATGCCTGCACCGTTGGTCAGGGTCAGGAACTGGTTACGGAAACCGATCAGACCACGGGCTGGGATGTTGTACTCCAGGCGAACACGGCCCTTGCCATCCGGAACCATGTTGGTCAGGTCGCCTTTACGCAGACCCATCTCTTCCATGACCTTGCCCTGGGATTCTTCAGGGATGTCGATGGTGACGTTCTCGAACGGCTCCTGCTTGACGCCGTCGACTTCGCGGATGATCACTTCAGGACGGCCTACGGCCATCTCGAAGCCTTCACGGCGCATGGTTTCGATCAGCACCGACAGGTGCAGCTCACCACGGCCCGATACCTTGAACTTGTCAGGGGAATCGGTTTCCTGAACGCGCAGAGCAACGTTGTACAGCAGCTCTTTGTCCAGACGATCCTTGATGTTACGGCTGGTGACGAACTTGCCTTCCTTGCCGCAGAACGGCGAGTCGTTGACCTGGAAGGTCATCGAAACGGTCGGCTCGTCGACGGTCAGCGGCTTCATCGCTTCTACCGCGTCCGGGGCGCACAGGGTGTCGGAGATGAACAGCTCGTCGAAACCGCTGATGCAGACGATGTCGCCAGCCTGGGCTTCTTCGACGTCGATACGGTGCAGGCCGTGGTGGCCCATCAGCTTGAGGATACGGCCGTTACGCTTCTTGCCATTGGTGTCGATGGCGACGACCGGGGTGTTCGGCTTGACGCGGCCACGGGCGATACGGCCAACGCCGATTACACCGAGGAAGCTGTTGTAGTCCAGTGCGGAGATCTGCATCTGGAACGAGCCTTCACGGTCGACGTCCGGCGCCGGTACGTTGTCGACGATCGACTGGTACAGGGCGGTCATGTCTTCGCCCATGGCGGTGTGGTCCAGGCCGGCGATGCCGTTCAGGGCCGAGGCGTAGACGACTTTGAAGTCCAGCTGTTCGTCGGTGGCGCCGAGGTTGTCGAACAGGTCGAAGATCTGGTCCAGAACCCAGTCAGGACGCGCGCCCGGACGGTCGACCTTGTTGATCACGACGATCGGCTTGAGGCCGGCTTCGAAGGCCTTCTTGGTCACGAAGCGGGTTTGCGGCATCGGGCCGTCCTGGGCGTCGACCAGCAGCAGCACCGAGTCGACCATCGACATCACACGCTCTACCTCGCCACCGAAGTCGGCGTGGCCGGGGGTGTCGACGATGTTGATGTGGTAGCCGTTCCAGTTGATGGCGGTGTTTTTCGCCAGAATGGTAATGCCGCGCTCTTTTTCCTGGTCGTTGGAGTCCATGACGCGCTCGTCGTTGAGCTCGTTACGCTCCAGGGTGCCGGACTGGCGCAGGAGTTTGTCGACCAGGGTGGTTTTACCATGGTCAACGTGGGCGATGATGGCGATGTTACGCAGATTTTCGATCACAACTGTATCTCGATCAGAGGATTCGGTTGCCGCCTAGTCTAGGCGACCAATATGTACTGTTTAAGGCTCAGCGGGCCCGGCGGTCGGGAGGGCGATGGCGGATACTGCCGCCATACAGCCCCGGCGTCTTATGTCGGACGATAAACACGCACATTGGCATGTCCCTCACTGAGCAGGTGGTGTGCGTGCAGACGGCTCATCACACCCTTGTCGCAATACAGCAGGTACTGGCGGTTGCCATCGAGCTGCTTGAATTTGCTGTTGATCGCGTAGAACGGCAGGGCCTGGACCTCGATGCCCTCCAGCACCAGGGGTTCATCCTCCTGGGCATCGGGGTGGCGGATGTCGATGACGATCTGGCCAGGCAGCGCCTCGGCCACTTCCTCGATCTCGATGTCCTTGCCCAGCTCGTCGATCACGTGGTCGATGGAGATCAGCTTGGCGCGTTCCAGCGCGCGCTCCAGCACCTCCATGTCGAACTGCTTCTCTTCGTGCTCCATGCGGTGGCGCTTGGCGTGGGTGGTCGGGTTCACCGAGATCACCCCGCAGTACTCAGGCATGTGCTTGGCGAAGTCGGCGGTGCCGATCGCGTAGGCCTGGTCGATGATGTCCTGCTTGTGGCTAGCCAGCAACGGGCGCAACACCAGCTTGTCGGTGGCCGAGTCGATGATCGACAGGTTCGGTAGGGTCTGGCTCGACACCTGGGAAATCGCCTCGCCAGTGACCAGGGCGTCGATCTCCAGGCGGTCGGCCATGCGCGCGGCGGCGCGCAGCATCATGCGCTTGAGGGTCACGCCCATGTAGCTGTTGTCGACCTTGTTGAGGATCTCGCCGACCACTTCCTCGAACGGCACGCTGATGAACAGCACGCGCTGGCTGCTGCCGAACTTCTTCCAAAGGTAGTGGGCCACTTCCATCACGCCCAGTTCATGGGCACGGCCACCGAGGTTGAAGAAGCAGAAGTGGGTCATCAGGCCGCGGCGCATCATCTGGTAGGCCGCCACGGTGGAGTCGAAGCCACCGGACATCAGCACCAGGGTCTGCTCCAGGGCGCCCAGCGGATAGCCGCCGATGCCCTGGTGCTGGTTGTGGATCACATACAGGCGCTGGTCGCGGATCTCGATACGCACCAGGACTTCCGGGTTCTTCAGGTCGATACCGACGGCGCCGCACTGCTGGCGCAGCTGGCTGCCGACATAGCGATCGACGTCCATCGAGGTGAAGTCGTGGTGGCCACCGCGCTTGCAGCGCACGGCGAAGCGCTTGCCGGCCAGCAGGTGGCCGAAGTGCTGCCTGCACTTCTCGACGATGTCGTCGAAGTCGCCCAGGGGGTATTCCTCGACCTGCAGGAAGTGGGTGATCCCCGGGGTGCAGGTTAGGCGCTCGATCATCTCGCGCTGGAGCTTCTCGTCCTCGACGCGGGTGACCACCTCGAGATTGTCCCAGACACCATCGACCGCGAGCTCTGGATCGAGATCCTTGAGCACGTTGCGGATGTTCTTGCCGAGCTGGCGGATGAAGCGCTTGCGCACCGGCCGGCTCTTGATGGTGATTTCTGGGAAGACTTTGACGATAAGTTTCATTGGGTTAACAGCGCGCGCAGGGCCTGCCGAAAATGAGGGGCGCGAATTATAGCGGAAATTGCTCAGGTTTTGAGCAACTTTTGATCAGGAGGTTTGAGATAGATGCCGGCGGCAGGTTCAGCGTGGCCTGCACCGGCCCTTTCGCGGGTAAACCCGCTCCCACAGGATAACCCCACCTGCTGTAGGAGCGGGTTTACCCGCGAAAGGGCCCTCAAACAATGCACAACCGTGCATATGCGCTCCAAATTGGTGCGCACCGTCTAAAATTCGCCTCTTAAAGGTGCGTTTTTCCTGGGCCAATGCCAACCAAATGCCCGCAAACGCCCCCTTTTATCCCCTGCTCGCCATTTTCGGGCACTGGCATGCAATTTGCTCCCTTGTGAGGCAGGTAAGCTTGGCCGACTATCCGCGCCCGGCAACACCCTTTTTCCAGGGCAGCGGCTCACCGCGCTCTCGTTCATCCGGAGGACAACATGTCGAAGTCGGTTCAACTCATCAAAGATCATGACGTCAAGTGGATTGATCTGCGTTTCACGGACACCAAGGGCACTCAGCATCACGTGACCATGCCAGCGCGTGATGGCCTGGACGAGGACTTCTTCGAAGTCGGCAAGATGTTCGACGGTTCCTCCATCGAGGGCTGGAAGGGCATCGAAGCTTCCGACATGATCCTGATGCCGGTCGACGAGACCGCCGTTCTGGACCCGTTCACCGAAGAGCCGACCCTGATCATCACCTGCGACATCGTAGACCCGGCGAGCATGCAGGGCTACGACCGCGACCCACGTGCCATCGCCAAGCGCGCCGAAGAGTACTTGAAGAGCACCGGCATCGGCGACACCGTCTTCGCCGGCCCAGAGCCTGAATTCTTCATCTTCGACGAAGTGAAGTTCCAGTCGGACATCTCCGGCTCGATGTTCAAGATCTTCTCCGAGCAAGGCTCGTGGATGACCGGCGCTGACGTGGAAGGCGGCAACAAGGGCCACCGTCCAGGCGTCAAAGGCGGCTACTTCCCGGTTCCGCCGTTCGATCACGACCACGAAATCCGTACCGCCATGTGCAACGCTCTGGAAGAAATGGGCCAGACCGTTGAAGTCCACCACCACGAAGTGGCGACTGCCGGCCAGAACGAAATCGGCGTCAAGTTCAACACCCTGGTGAAGAAGGCTGACGAAGTACAGGCCCTGAAGTACGTCGTGCACAACGTTGCCGACGCCTACGGCCGTACCGCTACCTTCATGCCGAAGCCTCTGTACGGCGACAACGGCTCGGGCATGCACGTGCACATGTCGATCTGGAAAGAAGGCAAGAACACCTTCTCCGGCGAAGGCTATGCCGGCCTGTCCGACACCGCCCTGTACTTCATCGGCGGTATCATCAAGCACGGTAAGGCCCTGAACGGCTTCACCAACCCGTCGACCAACTCCTACAAGCGTCTGGTCCCAGGCTTCGAAGCCCCGGTGATGCTGGCCTACTCGGCTCGCAACCGCTCCGCCTCGATCCGTATTCCTTACGTCGGCAGCCCGAAAGCCCGCCGTATCGAAGCACGCTTCCCGGACCCATCGGCCAACCCGTACCTGGCCTTCGCGGCCCTGCTGATGGCTGGCCTGGACGGCATCCAGAACAAGATCCACCCAGGCGATGCGGCCGACAAGAACCTGTACGACCTGCCACCTGAAGAAGCCAAGAACATTCCGCAAGTCTGCGGCAGCCTGAAAGAAGCTCTGGAAGAGCTGGATAAAGGCCGTGCGTTCCTGACCAAGGGCGGCGTGTTCTCCGACGACTTCATCGATGCCTTCATCGAACTGAAGAGCGAAGAAGAAATCAAGGTCCGTACCTTCGTGCACCCACTGGAATACGAGCTGTACTACAGCTGCTGATCCGGTCGGCCAGTACCACTGGCCCGAAGTAAGAAAAGGCCTCCCGCGTGGAGGCCTTTTTCGTTCAAGCGGCTCAGACCTTGCTGACATCGTCCAGCGTCATTACCGCGCAGGGTATACGGTCCATCCTTCAACGGAGCCACACCATGCGCGCCCCCCTACCTATCGCCCTCATTGCCGTCGCCCTACTCGCCGGCTGCAGCGCCAGCCCCTCCGAGGCCGGCAAGGTACAGTCCGAAGTACTGTACCGCACCAGCGCCAGCTGGGATGGCACTCCCTACCCCGCCTACCCCGAAGGCCAACCCGTGCTGTCCCTGGTGAAAGTCAGCATTCCGGCCAATACCACCCTCGACTGGCACTGTCACCAGGGCTTCAACCTGGGTTATCTGGCCGAAGGTAAACTCGAAGTGGAAACCCGCGACGGCAAGCAGATTCACCTCAAGGCCGGCGACACCCTGGCCGAGCTCGTCAACGAAGTGCACCGGGGCCACACCCGCGAACAAGCGGCCACGGTGATGGTGTTCCACGCAGCCACCGAGCAACTCGCCTTTTCCACCCCTGAAGCCCAATGCCCAAAGCCTTTCAATGCTGACGACAGTGCACTGAACACGCTGCTCAAAGGCATAGAGCAACGCCTGACCACCGCCCAGGACGTAGCACTGCACAAATGGGACAACGCCCAGCCGGTGTACGCGCAACAGCGTGAACGACAGGTGCTGGCCAACGTTCGCAATAACGCCTGGCGTTACCAACTCACACCAGAACGCGCCCAGGCTTTCTTCGCCGACCAGATCGAAGCACACAAGATGGTGCAATACAGCTTGATCAACCGCTGGCAGGTGCGAGGCGAAGCCCCGGACACCCCTCGCCGCGACCTGGAGCAAGCGGTCCGCCCCCAGCTCGACGACCTGCAAGCCGTCCTGTTGCAAAATCTCGCCAACTTCGACAATGCCTACCGACCCGATTGCGCCAGCAGGCTCGCAGCCACCATCGATGCCCGGGCAACGGACCCGGGACTGAAACAGGCCCTCGTGCGCGCCACCGGGCAACTGTGCCAAACCCCCTGAACCCTCTATGCTCTATATTGGTGCATTCATCGGCCAAACGCCCTTGAATGCACCCCATAACAGGTCATGAGCAACCAATGACCGGTGGTTTCTGGTCCGAATTTGCGCATATCCAGGGGTTCCTCGGCCAATTCCGCTTCTTTTCGGAGCCTTGGTTTGTTTCTTGCAGTTTCTCAAGAAGAGACTGGCATCTGCGGATCGTCCGCGCGCCCGGCCCTGGCCGGGCCATGCCTGACAAGCGCCAAAAGAGGTCGACGACGCCTTATGACCATCAGCGATGCACAGCACCGTCTGCTCCTGGATAACCTGACCACCGCGACGCTCCTGCTCAACGCCGAACTGCGACTGGAATACATGAACCCGGCCGCGGAAATGCTCCTGGCCGTCAGCGGCCAGCGTAGCCACGGGCAGTTCATCAGCGAGCTGTTCACCGAATCCAACGAAGCGCTCAACTCGCTGCGCCAGGCGGTGGAACAGGCGCACCCGTTCACCAAGCGCGAGGCACAACTGACCTCGCTGACCGGGCAGCCCATCACCGTCGACTATGCCGTGACGCCGATCCTGCACCAGGGCAACACCCTGCTCCTGCTGGAAGTGCATCCGCGCGACCGGCTGCTGCGCATCACCAAGGAAGAAGCCCAGCTGAGCAAGCAGGAAACCACCAAGATGCTGGTGCGCGGCCTGGCCCACGAGATCAAGAACCCGCTCGGCGGCATCCGTGGCGCGGCGCAACTGCTCGCCCGTGAATTGCCCGACGACGGTCTGCGCGACTACACCAACGTGATCATCGAAGAAGCTGACCGCCTGCGTAACCTGGTCGACCGTATGCTGGGTTCGAACAAGCTGCCTTCCCTGGCCATGACCAACATCCACGAAGTGCTGGAGCGGGTCTGCAGCCTGGTCGAGGCGGAAAGCCAGGGCTGCATCACTTTGGTGCGTGACTACGACCCGAGCCTGCCGGACGTGCTGATCGACCGCGAGCAGATGATCCAGGCGGTGCTCAACATCGTTCGCAACGCCATGCAGGCGATCAGCTCGCAGAACGAACTGCGCCTGGGCCGCATCACCTTGCGCAGCCGCGCGATGCGCCAATTCACCATCGGCCATGTGCGCCACCGCCTGGTGGCCCGTGTCGAGATCATCGACAACGGCCCAGGCATTCCTGCGGAACTGCAGGACACTCTCTTCTATCCCATGGTCAGCGGACGCCCGGATGGCACCGGGCTGGGCCTGGCCATTACCCAGAACATCATCAGCCAGCACCAGGGCCTGATCGAGTGTGAAAGCCACGCAGGGCACACCGCCTTCTCGATCTTCCTGCCCCTGGAACAAGGAGCCACCGCCTCATGAGCCGAAGTGAAACCGTATGGATCGTCGATGATGATCGCTCCATCCGCTGGGTACTGGAAAAAGCCCTGCAACAGGAAGGCATGACCACCCAGAGCTTCGACAGCGCCGATGGCGTGATGGGCCGCCTGGCCCGGCAGCAGCCCGACGTGATCATCTCCGACATCCGCATGCCCGGCGCCAGTGGTCTCGATCTGCTGGCACAGATCCGCGAGCAGCACCCGCGCCTGCCGGTCATCATCATGACGGCGCACTCCGACCTGGACAGCGCCGTGGCGTCCTACCAGGGCGGCGCGTTCGAGTACCTGCCCAAGCCGTTCGACGTCGACGAGGCGGTGTCGCTGGTCAAGCGCGCCAACCAGCACGCCCAGGAACAGCAAGGCCTGGAAGAGCCACAGGCGCTGACCCGCACGCCGGAAATCATCGGCGAAGCACCGGCCATGCAGGAGGTGTTCCGCGCCATCGGTCGCCTCAGCCACTCCAACATCACCGTGCTGATCAACGGCGAATCGGGCACCGGCAAAGAGCTGGTGGCCCACGCCCTGCACCGCCACAGCCCGCGCGCGGCCTCGCCGTTCATCGCCCTGAACATGGCGGCGATTCCCAAGGACTTGATGGAGTCGGAACTGTTCGGCCATGAAAAAGGCGCCTTCACCGGCGCGGCCAACCTGCGTCGCGGGCGCTTCGAGCAAGCCGATGGCGGCACGCTGTTCCTCGACGAGATCGGCGACATGCCGGCCGACACCCAGACCCGCCTGCTGCGCGTGCTGGCCGACGGCGAGTTCTACCGCGTCGGGGGCCATGTGCCGGTCAAGGTCGACGTACGCATCATCGCCGCCACCCACCAGAACCTGGAGTCGCTGGTGCAGGCCGGCAAGTTCCGCGAAGACTTGTTCCACCGCCTCAACGTGATTCGTATCCATATTCCGCGCCTGGCCGACCGCCGCGAGGACATCCCGGCACTGGCCCGGCACTTCCTCGGCCGCGCGGCCCAGGAACTGGCGGTGGAGCCCAAGCTGCTCAAGCCGGAAACCGAGGAATTCATCCGCAACCTGCCCTGGCCCGGCAACGTGCGCCAGCTGGAGAACACCTGCCGCTGGATCACCGTGATGGCGTCCAGCCGCGAAGTGCTGATCGGTGACCTGCCGCCCGAATTGCTCAACCTGCCGCAGGACGCGGCACCGGTCACCAATTGGGAACAGGCACTGCGCCAGTGGGCCGACCAGGCACTGGCCCGCGGCCAGTCGAACCTGCTCGACAGCGCCGTGCCCAGTTTCGAACGGATCATGATCGAGACCGCCCTCAAGCATACCGCCGGGCGCCGGCGCGATGCGGCGCTGCTGCTGGGCTGGGGGCGCAATACCCTGACGCGCAAGATCAAGGAACTGGGGATGAACGTGGATGGCGGGGATGATGATGACGGCGACGATCATTAATCCCTAGGCAGCCTGCCCTGACGCATTCGCGGGTAAACCCGCTCCTACACGGCATCGTCTGTAGGAGCGGGTTTACCCGCGAATGCGTTCAGGGCTCCATGCACTGATGTTGTGCTTCACGCACCCCGCTAAGGCACAAATCCCCTCAAAACCTGGCCAAATCACCTGCAAACGCCGTGTTTACAGGGTTTTCAAAGTTGGCACGCCACCTGCAATAAGTACTGTATCTCCAGTTTTGGGGGCCTCGGTACAGGCAGGCCGGGTGAACCCCCCTTTTATTCGCAGTACGCCGTTTTGGGGACCTCGGTACAGGCAGGCCGGGAAATCCCCTCTTTTATTCGTGCAGCCTCACCTGCACACGCCAACGCCCAGCGTCCTCTGCACCGGCCCACTCGGCGTGCAGGGGACGCGCGGCAACCACCGTCAGCAACAACCCTTCCTTGCTCCTGCGCAGTTGCCAAGCCACCGGCTTGCCCTGCAAGTCGAGCTGCCCGCGCTGCACCTTGCCCTCGGCCTCGAACAACAGCGCCACGGTACCTTCCACGTTTTCGCCATGCAGCCTGGGTTCTTCGTTGAACCACAGGTCCAGGCCATCCTGCACCACCGCCACCTGCTCCAGCATGCGCTCATCAGGGGCAGTAAGGCGGCCGATCATCAGACCTACCAGCATGCCGAAAATGGCCAACGAAAACAGCACGCGCGGCCAAGCCTTCGAACGCTCGTCCGGTTCGAGGGTAGAATGCTCGTCATCTTCACGCTTGGAGCCGTGCATGTTTCACGTCATCCTTTTTCAACCTGAAATTCCGCCGAATACCGGCAATATCATTCGCCTCTGCGCCAACAGCGGTTGCGACCTGCACCTGATCGAGCCGATCGGCTTCGAACTGGATGACAAACGCCTACGCCGCGCTGGGTTGGACTACCATGAGTATGCCACGCTCAAGCGCCACGAAAGCCTGGCCGCATGCCTGGAAAGCCTGGGCAACCCGCGCCTGTTCGCCTTCACCACCAAGGGCTCGCACGCCTTCCACGAAACCACCTACCGGCCCGGCGACGCCTTCCTGTTCGGGCCCGAGAGCCGCGGCCTGCCGGCCGAGGTGCTGGACAGCCTGCCAGGCGAGCAGCGCCTGCGCCTGCCGATGCGGCCGGGGTGCCGTAGCCTTAACCTGTCCAACACGGTGGCGGTGACCGTGTATGAGGCCTGGCGGCAGAATGGGTTTGCCGGGAGTTGATCTACCGCCCGATGCGGCCCTTTCGCGGCTAAAGCCGCTCCTACAGGATGCGCACTGCTCGTGTAGGAGCGGCTTTAGCCGCGAAAGGGCCAGCACAGGCAACAAAAAAGCGCCCCGAAAGGCGCTTTTCTGAAACCAGCAAACTTACTGCACGGTCGGCGCTTCGCCAGCTTCCTGCATGCGCTGCATCTCTTGCGCGTACAGGGCATCGAAGTTGACCGGCGACAGCATCAGTGCCGGGAACGAACCACGGGTCACCAGGCTGTCGAGGGTCTCACGGGCGTACGGGAACAGGATGTTCGGGCAGAATGCGCCGAGGGTGTGACTCATCGAGGCCGCGTCGAGGTTCTTGATCAGGAAGATACCCGCCTGCTGCACTTCGGCGATGAAGGCCACTTCGTCACCGTTCTTGACGGTGACCGACAGGGTCAGCACCACTTCGTGGAAGTCGCCTTCCAGGGCCTTTTGCTTGGTGTTCAGGTCCAGCGCGACGCTCGGCTCCCACTGCTGGCGGAAGATCTGCGGGCTCTTCGGTGCCTCGAACGACAGGTCGCGCACGTAGATGCGCTGCATGGAGAACTGTGGGCTGTTGTCGTCTTCGGTGGCAGCAGCGCCGTTGGTCTGTTGGTCAGTCATGGCAGATCCTTATCCTAATGTTTTTCAATGCAGAGCAATTCAGGCCGCCAGCAGCGCGTCGAGCTTGCCGGCGCGCTCCAGGGCATAGAGGTCATCGCATCCACCGACGTGCGTGCTGCCGATCCAGATCTGCGGCACCGATGTGCGGCCGGCCTTCTGGCTCATCTCGGCACGCACCTGCGGCTTGCCGTCGACCTTGATTTCTTCGAACGCCACGCCCTTGCTCTCGAGCAGGTACTTGGCGCGCATGCAGTAGGGGCAATAGTCGCTGGAATAGACGATGACAGGCTTCATATCACTTCACCAAAGGCAGGTTATCGGCTTTCCAGCTGGAAACACCACCGCTGAGCTTGGCAGCGGTGTAGCCAGCCTTGAGCAGCTCGCGGCAGAGGGTGCCGGACTGCTGGCCCATCGCGTCGACGACGATCAGGGTCTTTTCCTTGTGCTTGTCCAGCTCGGTCATGCGGTTGACCAGCTTGTCCTGCGGGATGTTCAGCGCGCCGACGATGTGGCCGGTGGCGTATTCCTTGGCCGGGCGGATGTCGATGACCACGGCCTTGTCGGCGTTGACCAGCGCGGTCAGCTGGCCGTTGCTCAGGCTCTGGCCGCCACGGCGGACTTCATTGATGAGCAGCAGGACCAGCAGAACAACGAAAATCGCGACCAGGATGTAGTGATCTGTCGCGAATTGAATCAGGTGAGCAACCATCAGCGGTGTTCCAGGCGATTGAAAATGCCGGCCAGTATACACAGCCCCCCAGTGCCACCAAAGCCCGACGGGCGGGCGGCAAAGGTACCTTCATGTTGCCAGGTTGTCCGCGCCGGTCGGCCGGCGGGACGAATATTCGCCGTTGCTGGCGTATTTGCCCTAAAATGCGTGTCTTTATCATCTTTGAACAACCGTGAGTTTGATTGATGACGAGTACGCCCAAACCCCTGGTCCTGATCATCCTGGATGGATTCGGCCATAGCGAAAGCCCCGAATACAACGCCATCTACGCCGCCAACACACCGGTCTACGACCGCCTGCGCGCCACCCAGCCGCATGGCCTGATTTCCGGTTCCGGCATGGATGTCGGCCTGCCAGACGGGCAGATGGGCAACTCCGAAGTCGGCCACATGAACCTCGGTGCCGGCCGTGTCGTCTACCAGGACTTCACCCGGGTGACCAAGGCCATCCGTGACGGCGAGTTCTTCCACAACTCGGTGCTCACCGGCGCGGTAGACAAGGCCGCCAGTGCCGGCAAGGCCGTGCACATCCTCGGCCTGCTGTCCGACGGCGGCGTGCACAGCCACCAGGATCACCTGGTGGCCATGGCCGAACTGGCCGCGCAGCGTGGCGCCGAGAAGATCTACCTGCACGCCTTCCTCGACGGCCGTGATACCCCGCCGCGCAGCGCGCAGTCGTCGATCGAGCTGCTCGACGCGACCTTCGCCAAGCTCGGCAAAGGCCGCATCGCCAGCCTGATCGGCCGTTACTACGCGATGGACCGCGACAACCGCTGGGATCGGGTCAGCGCCGCCTACAACCTGATCGTCGACAGCACCGCCGAGTACACCGCCGACAGCGCCCTGGCAGGCCTGGAAGCGGCCTACGCCCGTGACGAGAGCGACGAGTTCGTCAAGGCCACGCGCATCGGCGAAGCGGTCAAGGTCGAGGACGGCGACGCGGTGATCTTCATGAACTTCCGCGCCGACCGTGCCCGCGAACTGTCGCGGGTGTTCGTCGAGCCCGACTTCAACGAGTTTCCGCGCCCGCGCCTGCCCAAGCTCGCGGCCTACATCGGCCTGACCCAGTATTCGGCGAAGATCCCGGCCCCGGCGGCGTTCGCCCCGGCCAGCCTGCACAACGTGCTCGGCGAATACCTGGCGAAGAACGGCAAGACCCAGCTGCGCATCGCCGAGACCGAGAAGTACGCCCACGTCACCTTCTTCTTCTCCGGCGGGCGTGAAGAACCGTTCGAAGGCGAGGAGCGCATCCTGATACCATCGCCGAAGGTCGCCACCTACGACCTGCAGCCGGAGATGAGCGCGCCGGAGGTCACCGACCGCATCGTCGAGGCCATCGAACAGCAGCGCTTCGACGTGATCGTGGTCAACTACGCCAACGGCGACATGGTCGGCCACACCGGCGTGTTCGACGCCGCGGTCAAGGCCGTCGAGGCCCTGGATGGCTGCGTCGGGCGCATCGTCGCGGCGCTGGACAAGGTCGGCGGCGAAGCGCTGATCACCGCCGACCACGGCAACGTCGAGCAGATGGAAGACGAATGCACCGGCCAGGCGCACACCGCGCACACCACCGAGCCGGTACCGTTCATCTACGTCGGCAAGCGCCCGGTGCAGGTCCGTGAAGGCGGCGTGCTGGCCGATGTGGCGCCGACCATGCTGAAGCTGCTGGGGCTGGAGAAGCCGGCCGAGATGACCGGCACCTCGATCCTGGTCGACGCCTGAATCGGTGCATCGGGGCCGCGTTGCGACCCCCTTGCACATGAATTCCAGACAAACGCCCCGCTGCGGCCCCAGCGAGGCGTTTTTTTTGCACGCCCAGGCGGGCATACTAGGCCAGTCTCCATCCTTGGTACGCCCAACCCCATGCTTCGCGCCCTGATCCCACTCGCCTTGTCATGCCTGCTCAGCCCGGCTTTCGCCGATGAGCGCGCACAGACCCAGCAACAACTGGACGCCACGCGCCAGGACATCGCCGAGCTCAAGAAAACCCTGGGCAAGCTCCAGGAAGAGAGGTCCGGCGTACAAAAGGACCTCAAGGCCACCGAGACCGACATCGGCAACCTCGAAAAACAGGTGGAGGCGCTGCAGCAAGAACTAAAAAAGACCGAGGGCGAGCTGGAGCGCCTTGATACCGAGAAAAAAAAACTCCAGAGCGCCCGCGTTGAACAACAGCGACTGATCGCCATCCAGGCCCGTTCGGCCTACCAGAACGGCCGCGAGGAATACCTCAAGCTGCTGCTCAACCAGCAGAACCCCGAGAAGTTCGCCCGCACCCTCACCTATTACGATTACCTCAGCAAGGCGCGCCTGGAGCAACTGCGCGCCTTCAACGAGACTTTGCGCCAGCTGGCCAATGTCGAACAGGACATCGGTCGCCAGCAGGAGCAACTGCTGACCCAGCGCGCCGACCTCGACACGCGCCGCCAGACCCTCGACGCCGAGCGCAGCAAGCGCCAGCAGGTCCTGGCCAAGCTCAACAGCGACATGAAGGACCGCGACCAGAAGCTCCAGGCTCGCCAGCAGGACCAGGCCGACCTGGCCAAGGTCCTCAAGACCATCGAGGAAACCCTGGCGCGCCAGGCCCGCGAAGCCGAGCAAGCGCGCCAGAAGGCCCTGCTCGCCCAGCAGGAAGCGGAAAAACGCCGCCAGCAGGAGGCCCTGGCCGCCCGCGATGCCGCCGACACCGAGCCGCCGAAGAAAGCCCGTACCACCCTCGGCCCGCTGGTTTCCAGCGATGGCGCGAGCTATGGCGGGGCTTTTTCTGCAGCGCGTGGAAAACTTCCTTGGCCAGTCAATGGTCGATTGCTGGCACGCTTCGGTGAAGCCCGCGGCAGCGACGCCCGTGCCAAGTGGGACGGGGTGATGATCAGCGCCAGCCCCGGCACCCAGGTACACGCCGTGCACGGCGGGCGCGTGGTGTTCGCCGATTGGTTGCGCGGCGCCGGGCTTCTGGTCATTCTCGACCACGGCAATGGTTACCTGAGCCTGTACGGCCACAACCAGAGCCTGCTCAAGAGCGCCGGCGACATCGTCAAGGCCGGCGAGGCCATCTCCACCGTTGGCGACAGCGGTGGCCAGGACAGCGCGGGCTTGTACTTCGCCATTCGCCAGCAGGGCCGGCCAACCGACCCTTCGCAATGGTGCCGGGGGTAGGGTTAAAAGCCTAAATCCATTTTGCCCGGCGTAGCGCTTGCGCTACGCCGATGCTCCGCAGGGAGCGCCTACAGGATCAGGAGTTCGTTCGACATGCTGCACTCGTCTCGCCTCACCCAGCTGGCCCTGGCCATCGCCCTGGTGGTCGCTGCGCCCCTGGCCACCGCCGCCGAGTCGGCAACGGTCAAGCCTGCCGCATCGCCAGCAACCGAGGCCGCCAAGGCGCCGCTGCCGCTGGAAGAGCTGCGCACCTTCGCCGAGGTCATGGACCGCATCAAGGCCGCCTATGTCGAGCCGGTGGATGACAAGACCCTGCTGGAGAACGCCATCAAGGGCATGCTCAGCAACCTCGACCCGCACTCTGCCTACCTGGGCCCCGAGGACTTCCAGGAGCTGCAGGAAAGCACCAGCGGCGAGTTCGGCGGCCTGGGCATCGAAGTGGGCCAGGAGGATGGCTTCATCAAGGTGGTGTCGCCGATCGACGATACCCCTGCCTCGCGCGCCGGCGTCCAGGCCGGTGACCTGATCGTCAAGATCAACGGCGCCCCGACCCGCGGCCAGAGCATGACCGAGGCGGTCGACAAGATGCGTGGCAAGGTCGGCGAGAAGATCACCCTGACCCTGGTACGCGACGGCGGCACGCCATTCGACGTGACCCTCGCCCGTGCGGTGATCCAGGTCAAGAGCGTGAAGAGCCAGCTGTTGGAGAACGACTACGGCTACATCCGCATCACCCAGTTCCAGGTCAAGACCGGCGAGGAAGTCGGCAAGGCCCTGGCCAAGCTGCGCAAGGACAACGGCAAGAAACTGCGCGGGGTGGTCCTCGACCTGCGCAACAATCCCGGTGGCGTGCTGCAGTCGGCAGTGGAAGTGGCCGACCACTTCCTGACCAAGGGCCTGATCGTCTATACCAAGGGCCGCATCGCCAACTCCGAACTGCGCTTCTCCGCCGACCCGGCCGACGCCAGCGAAGGCGTGCCGCTGGTGGTGCTGATCAACGGCGGCAGCGCCTCGGCCTCGGAAATCGTCGCCGGCGCCCTGCAAGACCAGAAACGCGCCGTGCTGATGGGTACCGACAGCTTTGGCAAGGGCTCGGTGCAAACCGTGCTGCCACTGGCCAACGACCGTGCGCTGAAGCTCACCACCGCGCTGTACTTCACGCCGAACGGCCGTTCGATCCAGGCCCAGGGCATCGTCCCCGATATCGAAGTGCGCCCAGCCAAGCTCACCGCTGAAGTCGACACAGAAAACTTCAAGGAAGCCGACCTGCAGGGCCACCTGGGCAACGGTAACGGCGGCGCCGACCGACCGACCGGCAGCAGCAAGCGCAAAGAGCGGCCACAGGATGATGACTTCCAGCTGAGCCAGGCACTGAGCCTGCTCAAGGGCCTGAACATCACCTCGGGCAAATGATCCAGCCCATGCGCTGTATGCTGTGCCTGCTGTTCTTTTTGTCGGCCGGTGTCGTATGTGCGGCGCCGGCCGGCAAGGCCTACATGAGTATCATCATCGACGACCTTGGCCAGAGCCCCGAGCGTGACAGCCGTACCCTGGCCCTGCCGGGGCCGGTGACCATGGCGATCATGCCAGACACCCCGCATGCCACCGATTTCGCACGTCAGGCGCACAAGGCTGGCAAAACGGTGATCCTGCACATGCCCATGGACCCGGCCAGCGGGCCGTATGCCTGGCACCCCGACTTGCCGATCGAGGTGCTGGCCCGGCGCCTGGACGCCGCGTTGGCCAAAGTGCCCCATGTGTCGGGGGTCAACAATCACATGGGCAGCCGTATGACCGCGGAGCCCGAGGCCATGGCCTGGCTGATGGGCGAGCTGCAGCGTAGGCACCTGTTCTTCGTCGACAGCCGCACCAGTGCAGCCACCGTGGCGGCGCCCAAGGCGCAGGCGATAGGGCTGGCGCATGTTTCGCGGGATGTGTTCCTGGACAACGTCCGCACCCCCGAGGCCATTGCCGCTGCGTTGCAGCAAGGTATCGAGCTGGCCCGCAGGCAGGGAACGGCGGTATTGATCGGCCATCCCTACCCACAAACCCTGGAAGTGCTCGCGCGAGAAATATCTCGCCTCAAGGGCCAAGGTATCGAGCTGATCACGCTGGAACAGATGATTGCCGAGCGAGGCAACCAGACGATGCCGGCTCACGCCGTGCATCGCTCCACCCCGGCGGTTAGGCGCATCAGCGGAAGGGAATGATCCCCCTGGCTTGCTCCAGGGTCAGCTTGCCGCGGTGTACCCGCTCGTTCGACCCCACTTCTCGGCTGCCGCTCATTTGCCCCTGACGCCAGGTCTTCAGGTGCCCTTGGGTGAACTCCTCGGCGAACGCGTCGGCTGATGGCAGGTGGAAGTGCGCAACCCACAGGTTACGCCCCCGCGCAGCGCCGGGCGTCGCCAGGCGCATGATCTTGTATTCGTCGAAGAAGCTGCCGTTGGCCATGGTCTTTCTCGCGACGTATTCCACCTTGAGCAGTTGCTGCGCGTGCAGGAACCGTAGCGCCTCGGCAGAGGGGTAGCGCGTATCGGTATAGAGCGTGGTCAGCAGCAGGTTCTTTTGCGAACGCAGCCGGTCGCCAGCCTTCTCCAGCGCCCTGACGAGGCTGTCGCTCACGCCCTCGTCACGCAAGCTGCCCATCGTCAGGTCGAGCTTCTCGAGCTGGCGCTCGAGCAGCAGCACCAACAATGAACCTTTGATATCGTTCGCCACGTACTCCTGAGCCTTGTCGAAGACAGCCTCGTTCTCATCCAGCAACGCCTGCACGCGCAGGCTGCTGTCCACCGGCGCCGAATCATCGGTCGAGGTCGTCCGCTCACGTCGACGCTGGCGCCACTCGCCATCGACCCAGTCGAACACGGCCAGTACAGCTTTGCTGAAAGACTCACGCACCTCGACGATACGCTGCCCCTCTTGCTCGATTTCCGTGCCAATGAGCAACTGCCCTTCTCTGTTACGTACCACTCGCTGCGCCTCACCTGACACGCGGTAAGGCGTGCGCCTGCTGGGCGCGCCGTCCCCTTCCTGCTCGCGGATCGCGTCCACCAGCCTACGACCGGCATCCAGCTTGAGTTTCCCTACATGCTCGCGGTAACGCTCAAGCATCTGGGGGTCTATCAATGCCCCGCCGGTCTTGTGAATACGTTCGCTGTTCAGCAGCGCAGCGGTGTATTCGTCCCAGGCTTCTTGCAAGATGGTGATCCTGTCCTCCAGCGAAAGGTTGGCGAGGTCGAGGTCGCCGTGCGCCTCCGCCGCGCTACGCAGAGAAATGCCTGACAACTCTTCACGGTATCCGAAGAGCAGGCTCTGGCTCGTGCCGTGGTCAAGGTGCAGGGCCAGGTCGCCCAGGTTGAGAACCTGCTGGAAGCGCAACTCCACCGTGCAGAACTGGCGTCGGTCGATCATCTGCCCGACCGTCTGCGCCTGCTCAGGCTTCGCGCCGGTAATGAGCAACTCCTCGGGGGCATCGGCCAACAGTTCATCCAAGTATTCGCCCATGACCAGCATACGGTCCTGGAAGTCCACGACCCTTCGCAGCTCATGACGAAATTCGACATAGCGGTCGACGACCTGTGGCAGGGGCTGCCCATCGATCTCTGCTTGCAGTTCGGCGAGGTGCTGGTAGTCCACCAGATCCAAGAGTTCGTTGAAAATTAACTCGCTATTACGGATCACGTTCACCTGAACGATAACCTGGCGCTGCGACAGCATTTCATCCCAATTGCCGAGCTGGCGCTCGCTGGCGAACTTGGGTTCGCGTAGGGTCGCCAACAGCGGGATCATCGCCATATCGCCGTGCACGGCCTTCTCCAAGTGCTGGATAGATTCGTTGCGTAAGCGGGTGATTTGCGCCTGCCACTCGGCGAGTCGTGTTTCATATTGCCCGATGAGCGCCAGGGAGGTTGTCGTGTCGCCAGCCTCTGGCGTTGCGTCGAGTTTTTCCTGCTCCTTTTCCTTGAGGCTCTTGAGCTTGCGGTGTCTATCCTGCAAAGCGAACAGGCTGTCGTTGAGCATGGAGAATTCGAGCGTCGCGCTCCTGATCTCCCGGTCGAGCCTGGCGGCGTCCTCACGTAGCGCCAGGAAGCGCTTGGCGAGCCGTGCCCGGCTGGTCTTCATTCCGCCAGCAAGACGAAGCGAGGCATCCACCCGCCAAGCCCCCTCGCTGAACACCAGCCAGGGCCCCTGGACACCCTGCTCATCGACGACACGAACACCGTCCGCCAGCAATTCCACTGGGTAGGTGTCCCCGGCCATGGCCACGTAGAGCCGCCCGTCGAGGCGGTACAGCCCCTCGCCAGCACCAGACGCTATCGGCGTCAGTCCATTGAGCGCTACGTTCGAGCGCATGCCCTGCAACATCCGGCGCCGCTCAGCAGGCAACCAGTTGAAGCCTTGCTGCCCGCGCCAGGCAAACTCCAGGCGCCGCTCAGGCAAGCTGGGCAGCGCCTGCGGCCCCATCGACGAACCTCCGACAGGCACCACGGCGATTTCGGAAAACGCCCCTCGCTGCGCAGCCGGCCCCTCGAGCATGGAGGTCTCGGGCAATGTCTCGACGGTGGTAAGCGCCTGAGCAGGCTGGCGCGCATGCAGCAACACCATCCCCATGTTCAGCAACAGATCGGCTATGGCGCCAGAGCGCTCGAACTCCCCGCCCTGTTCGAGCGCCCGCAGGTCGTTCTCCAGGGAAGCCAGCAATTGCACCAGCCATGCCACGCTAGCCACTGGCCCCCGCACTGCCAGGGTGACGACGTCGAACAGCAGCCAGGCGCCCTCGCACAAGGATTGCCAACGGTATTGCGCATTGGAAACCGACTGCATGCCGGCCAGTTCGACGAGTAGGTCACGGTTCGCCGTGTAGAGCCGCTCGTCCAGGTCGTTGTTCCAGAACTCGATGTCGAGCACAGCCGGCGCAGGCCGTTCAGGCAACGTATAAGGGTCAAGGCCCACGCTGGCGATGTGTGGCTCCATGAAGCCACCGAAGTCATAGATCGGTCGTACCTGTGGTGCCAGCCAATCGAGCAGGCTTTTCTGCAACAAGCTCGACTCACGGATGTGCTCCAGCAATGCACCGAGGCTTGCGTACTCTCGCACGGTATCCTGCTGGTACAAAGGCCGATAGAGCAGCACCCGCGCGGGCTCGGCACAGAACAGCAGGTACATGCCCCGCACCCTGTCGCGCTCAGCGGAGTGGGCGCTGCGCCTGAATGCCAACGGAATCAGCACTATCCTGGGGGTCGCTGGATCCAGGTGCCCTGAGCAGAAGTCGACCACACACTGCAGACCGACCTCCGAAACCTTGCCATCGAGCTTGGCGGAAACCGCGCTGAACAGCAGCGCGCTACGCCATTCCCTGGCAAAGCGCCCGACACGCTCCGCACGTCGTCCAGCGTCGTCCATTTCGCGGGCCACGTAAGCAGGGTAATGCGCGCCGATATCCACCTGGGTGACCAGCGCCTTGGCCGTGTCCGCGTTCAGCCATCCGGGGGCTTCACCGCCGTTCGCTCGACGCACCCGCCGAATGAGAGCGCCGTTGAGGGAGCCGAGGTTGCCTATAGCGAACTCGGTGAGGGTCTTGCTGCCCACGAACACCAGCGGTTCCCCACCACCGGTGCCGGTGGCCGCGCCTCCCGGCACGCCATGCGCCAGATACAAATCCAGCACCAGGTCATCCGCCGGGCTGTCGTCGCCGTGTGTCTGGCGTATCTGCTCGTCCAGTCGCTGGCGCGCGTAGTCGGTCAACGATTGCATGCCATCAAGAGCGGCAACGCCATCAGCCTCGAGCTGCTCGAGGGCGAGCCACAGCAACGCGGCGCTACAGGCAAAGCTGTCGGCCTCGCTGCCCAGCGCCAGGCCAGCGGGAGGCTTCAGCGCCGGGGTGTCGTCGAGGTAGCGAGCGAACCATAGCGCTGGGTCGCTCAGTTCGGCGAAACGGCGCTCCAGCTCGGCGCTATCGGCCAGTCGCCCATAGCGCAAACGTTCGATGCGATCGAACAGGCGCTCCAACAGCAACGCGGCCTGCTGGGCAAATACATTGCCTTCGACCGGAAGGCGCCGCCAGGACATCCGCTCGAAACGGTAACGCTGTGCCAATTCGTCCCTCAGGGCTTGGCCAAAGGCGTCCAACGAGGGGAAGCCACGCACCTGACCGGAAGGCGCACACCACAGGCATACCTGTCGATCGTCCCATTCCCCCAGCAGTAACAACTGGCACTGCACTTCATCGAATTGCAGGCCGCCACTGCTCAGGCTCGCCTGAACGAAGAACGCCAGCGGCTGGTCATCCCCTGCGCGCAGCAAGCCACGCACACATGCCTGCTCCTGGGGGTCCAGGCCTTGCAGTGGCAAGCCACGTAGCAATGCTGTCTTCAGCAGCAATTGCAGCCACTGGTCGCGGCTAACGCCTGCACTGCCTGGTGCACGCCAGTAGTCCAATTGGGCTTGGCAGAAAGCGTCCGGCAATCGTGCGAGGAGGTCGTTCAACGCGGCGGACAACCCCTTCAACTGCCGGGTATCGAACTCGCCATGCGATCCAGCGAAACGATAAGCCCCCGTTAACCCGAGGTTGTAATGGCGCCCATCGAGGGGCTCGATGTCTAGCGGCTTGGGGTCGAGCAGGGCTTGCAACATCCGCTCGACCAACGGCTGAGTGGTCCAGTAGGGCGTGTTGGGGTCAGGGCTGTCGAGCATCAACGGGTCGGCCGATGACAAGGGTGGCTCGACCGCCTTCAACCAGGGAAGCTGCTCCTCCAGTAGTCTGAGAAGCTGCCGGCTGAGCACCTGGCGTAATGTCGGGCGATCGCCGAACTGCCTGGCGACGGCGTGGCTGAAGTCGAAGGGTGAAATATCAGGACCGGTCATCTGCCTGGCCTCCTGGGGGGTTAACCCAGGAGTATCGTGAACCTGGCAGCAGCCCAAGCACTACATATTGCTAAGCCGAGAATAGGCCTGGCTCAAGCGAGCCGGGCCCTCGTCGGCAGGGTAATCAACTATAGACCCGACCCAATAGCTGGCGATGGCTCTCGAACTGGTCGAGTACATCACGCACGATCTGCTCCGGCGCGAAGCCCATCAGGTCGTACTCCTGGCTGCCATCGTGCAGGTACACCTCAGCGCGGTAGAAGCGCTGGCGCACTTGCGGTTCGCCATCGACCGGCGCCTCGCTCGGTGCAGCCATGTAGCCATCCAGGCTCACTTCGTAAACGAACGGGTTGCCTTCGTCCATCATCACCCGCAGGCCCATCATGCTGCGCGACTGGCCAACCCGGGTCTCCACCTCGAAGCCCAGCGTCTGCAACTGGGCGGCGGCTTCCTTCAACGCCGGGCTGACCTGCTTGTCCATGAAGCGCTGCACCATGGCCTGGGTCGGCTGCAGCTCCAGCTGGGTCAGCCGCTCGCTGAAACCACGGCGGCCACGGGCGGCCAGTTCTGCGCGCTCCTGTTCCACCGCCACGTCCTGCTTCATGGCCTTGTACAAGCCGAACATGAACAGCACCAGCACCACCGAGAACGGCAGGCCGGCCAGCACCACCATGGTCTGCATGGCCTCGAAGTTGCCGGCGAACAGCAGGCCGATGGTGACCAGGGTGATGATCACCGACCAGAACACCACCATCCAGTGCGGGGCGTCCTCGTCGACCTTGCCGCCCTTGCACGACAGGTTGGCCATCATCACCGCGCCGGAGTCGGCCGGGGTCAGGAACAGCACGAAGCCGACGAACACCGCCACGCCGATCACGAACTTGGCCGCCGGGAAGTATTCCAGCAACTGGTAGATCGACATCGACGGCTGTTCCAGCGCGGTCTTGCCCAGTTCCACGGCCCCGTGGTTGATCACCAGGTCCAGCGCGGTATTGCCGAAGATCGACAGCCAGGCCAGGGTGAAGCCCAGCGGGATCAGCAGCACGCCGCTGACCAGCTGGCGCACCGTGCGGCCCTTGGAGATACGGGCGATGAACATGCCGACGAATGGGCCCCAGGAGATCCACCAGGCCCAGTAGAACACGGTCCACAGGCCCAGCCAGCGCTCGGACTTGCCGGCTTCGCCCTCGTACACGTAGAGGTCGAAGGTCTTGAGCACGATGCCGTTGAGGTAGTCACCGACGTTCTGCACGAAGCCGTTGAGCAGGTGCAGGGTCGAGCCGCCCAACAGGACGAAGATCAGCAGGCCGCTGAACAGCGCGATGTTCAGGTTGGACAGGCGCCGGATACCGTTCTCCACGCCCGACACCGCCGCCACCGTGGCCACGCCGGCCATGACCAGGATCACCACCAGCAGGTTGGTCTTGCTGTGGTCCATGCCGAACAGGTATTCCAGCCCCGAGGCCACCTGCATCGAGCCGATCCCCAGGTTGGTCACCAGGCCCAGCAGGGTCACGAACATGCCGAAGATGTCCACCGCATTGCCGGCTGCGCCCTTGACCCAACGCTCGCCGACCAGCGGATACAGCGCCGAACGCAGCGCCAGCGGCTGGTTGTGGCGGTAGGCAAAGTAGCCCACGGCGAGGCCGACCAGGGCATAGATCGCCCAGCCGTGCAGCCCCCAGTGCAGGAAGGTCAGCTGCAACCCCTGGCGTGCCGCCTCGAGGCTGGCGGAAGTGCCCTCTGGCGGATTGAAGTAGTGGTCCAGCGGCTCGGAAGCGCCGAAGTACAACAACGAAATACCGATACCAGAGGAAAACAGCATGCCGGCCCAGGCGCCATAGCTGAAGTCGGGCTGGTCGTCCTTCCCGCCCAGCTTGAGCTTGCCGTAATCGGAGAAGGCCAGGTAGACGACGAACAGCAGGTAACCGCAGATCACCAGCATGTAATACCAACCAAAGGTGCGCGTCAGCCATTTCTGGGCCACGCCCAGCACCTGGCCGGCGGTTTCGGGTACGGCGATCAGCAAGGCAGTCAGAACGAGGATCATCAGCGCGGAGGTGAAGAACACCACGCGGTTGACCCGTACCCTCTCGGCGGGGGGCTTGGTTAGGGAGGCAGAACTCATTGCACGAAGGCTCCGGGGAGTGCGGCTTGTGGAGGCTAATCCGTCTTGTCCCGAGCAATTGGTGGAATACCCCCACTGCCACGGGTGTTATAAAAGCACCCTGGAAAGCGCGATCCCGGGGGATTGCGCAGTTTCCTGGAGCGTCAATCGGTGCCTTCTCGACCGCCTGAACAACTGTCAATGGCACAAATTGTCGCAGAGCTTATTCTTTATTGATTGAACGTTCAATCAAAACAAAATAGACTGGCCTTCGCCGAGTCAGCCGCTTGTCGTCTGCTCGTCGAGGCCTGAGGAGATAGCAAGATGCCCAAGGTCGGTATGCAACCCATCCGCCGCCAGCAATTGATCGAAGCCACCCTGCAGGCGGTCGATCAGGTCGGTTTGGGGGACGCCAGCATTGCGCTCATCGCCCGTTTGGCCGGGGTGTCGAACGGCATCATCAGTCACTACTTTCGGGACAAGAACGGCCTGATCGCAGCGACCATGAGCTACATCATGAAAATGCTCAGCGAGGGCGTGAACGCCCGCCGCGAGGCATTGCAGGACGACGGCCCGCGCGCTCACTTGCAGGCGATCATCGAGGGCAACTTCGATGCCAGCCAGGTGAATGGGCCGGCGATGAAAACCTGGTTGGCCTTCTGGGCTTCCAGCATGCACCAGCCCGACTTGCACAGGTTGCAGCGGATCAACGATCACCGCCTGTATTCCAACCTGTGCTGCCAGTTCCGCCGTGTCCTGCCGCTCTACCATGCGCGCAAGGCAGCCCGCGGGCTGGCGGCCCTGGTCGATGGCCTGTGGCTGCGTGGCGCCTTGTCGGGCGATGCATTCGACACCGAGCAGGCGATACGGATCGCCAACGAATACATGGATCTACAACTGGCTAAGCAGCACACCCTGGGCGCAATCGACCAGGCCGCTGAAAACCCGCGCACAGCGCTTGCCAACCCGGCAGGAGCGTGACGCGCCAGCCAACCACACACTGCACTTGCGAGGACACTATGGCCCGTTTCGGAACGCAAAAACTCTACATCGATGGTGGTTACGTCGACGCTGGCAGCGATGCCACCTTCGAGGCCATCAACCCCGCCACCGGCGAAGTCCTGGCGCACGTGCAACGTGCCACCGAGGCGGACGTCGAGAAGGCCGTGGAAAGCGCCGAGCGTGGCCAGAAGGTCTGGGCCGCGATGACCGCCATGCAGCGTTCGCGCATCCTGCGCCGCGCCGTCGACATCCTGCGCGAGCGCAACGACGAACTGGCCATGCTGGAAACCCTCGACACCGGCAAGTCGTACTCGGAAACCCGCTACGTCGACATCGTCACCGGCGCCGACGTGCTCGAATACTACGCAGGCCTGGTGCCGGCCATCGAAGGCGAGCAGATCCCCCTGCGCGAGTCGTCCTTCGTCTACACCCGCCGCGAGCCGTTGGGCGTGACCGTCGGCATCGGCGCCTGGAACTACCCGATCCAGATCGCCCTGTGGAAGTCCGCCCCGGCCCTGGCCGCCGGCAACGCGATGATCTTCAAGCCGTCGGAAGTCACTTCGCTGACCACCCTGAAACTGGCCGAAATCTACACCGAAGCCGGCCTGCCGGACGGCGTGTTCAACGTCCTGACTGGCAGCGGTCGTGAGGTCGGCACCTGGCTGACCGAGCACCCGCGCATCGAGAAGGTCTCCTTCACCGGCGGCACCACCACCGGCAAGAAGGTCATGGCCAGCGCCTCGAGCTCCTCGCTCAAGGAAGTCACCATGGAGCTGGGCGGCAAGTCGCCGCTGATCATCTGCGCCGACGCCGACCTCGACAAGGCCGCCGACATCGCCATGATGGCCAACTTCTACAGCTCGGGCCAGGTCTGCACCAACGGCACCCGCGTGTTCATCCCGGCTGAAATGAAAGCCGCCTTCGAAGCCAAGATCGTCGAGCGCGTAGCCCGCATCCGTGCCGGCAACCCGGAAGACGAGAACACCAACTTCGGCCCGCTGGTCAGCTTCCAGCATATGGAAAGCGTGCTCGGCTACATCGCCAAGGGCAAGGAAGAAGGTGCCCGCGTGCTGTGCGGCGGCGAGCGTCTGAGCGCCGGCGATTTCGCCAAGGGCGCCTTCGTCGCCCCGACCGTGTTCACCGACTGCAGCGACGACATGACCATCGTCAAGGAAGAGATCTTCGGCCCGGTGATGAGCATCCTCAGCTACCAGACCGAGGAAGAAGTCATCCGCCGCGCCAACGACACCGAGTACGGCCTGGCCGCCGGTGTGTGCACCAACGACATCTCCCGCGCCCACCGCATCATCCACCAGCTCGAAGCCGGCATCTGCTGGATCAACGCCTGGGGTGAGTCGCCGGCGGAAATGCCGGTCGGTGGCTACAAGCAGTCGGGTGTCGGCCGTGAAAACGGCGTCAGCTCGCTGGCTCAATACACTCGCATCAAGTCGGTCCAGGTCGAGCTGGGCGGCTACACCTCGGTTTTCTAAGCCCGGTCCAGCCACGCCCGTGCCCTCGCGCACGGGCGCTTTCGCTCCCTGATCACCGCCAAACGAGGGTACGTTCATGTCCCAAGAATTCGATTACATCATCGTCGGCGCAGGTTCCGCCGGTAACACCCTGGCCACCCGCCTGACCGAAGACGCCAGCGTCACGGTCCTGCTGCTCGAAGCCGGTGGCCCCGACTACCGCTTCGACTTCCGCACCCAGATGCCAGCCGCCCTGGCCTTTCCGCTGCAGGGCCGGCGCTACAACTGGGCCTACGAGACCGACCCGGAGCCGCACATGGACGGCCGCCGCATGGAATGTGGCCGCGGCAAGGGCCTGGGTGGCTCGTCGCTGATCAACGGCATGTGCTACATCCGCGGTAATGCCATGGACTTCGACGGCTGGGCGAAACTGCCAGGCCTGGAAGACTGGACCTACCTCGACTGCCTGCCGTACTTCCGCAAGGCCGAAACCCGCGACATCGGCCCCAACGACTACCACGGCGGCGAAGGCCCGGTCAGCGTGACCACGCCCAAGGCCGGCAACAACCCGCTGTTCCACGCCATGGTCGAAGCCGGCGTGCAGGCCGGCTACCCGCGCACCGAGGACCTCAACGGCTACCAGCAGGAAGGCTTCGGTCCGATGGACCGCACCGTGACCAAGCAGGGTCGTCGCTCGAGCACCGCTCGCGGCTACTTGGACCAGTCGAAGAAACGCCCGAACCTGACCATCGTCACCCACGCCCTGAGCGACCGCGTGCTGTTCGACGGCAAGCGCGCCGTTGGCGTGACCTACCTGGTCGGCGACAGCGAAGAGCGCGTCGAAGCCCGTGCGCGCAAGGAAGTGATCGTCAGCTCTGGTGCCATCGCTTCGCCGCAGCTGCTGCAGCGCTCCGGCGTCGGCCCGCGCGCCCTGCTCGAAAGCCTCGACATCCCGGTGGTGCACGACCTGCCGGGCGTCGGCGAGAACCTGCAGGACCACCTGGAGCTGTACCTGCAGTACGCCTGCACCCAGCCGGTATCGCTGTACCCTTCGCTGCTGTGGTGGAACCAGCCGGCCATCGGCGCCGAGTGGATGTTCAAGGGCACCGGCATCGGCGCCAGCAACCAGTTCGAGGCCGGCGGTTTCATCCGTACCCGCCCCGAGTTCGAGTGGCCGAACATCCAGTACCACTTCCTGCCGGTGGCGATCAACTACAACGGCTCCAACGGCGTCAAGGAGCATGGTTTCCAGGCGCACATGGGCTCGATGCGTTCGCCAAGCCGGGGCCGTGTCCAGGCCAAGTCGAAGGACCCGCGCCAGCACCCGAGCATCCTGTTCAACTACATGGCCACCGAACAGGACTGGCAGGAGTTCCGCGATGGTATCCGCCTGACCCGCGAGATCATGGCCCAACCGGCGCTGGACCCGTACCGTGGCCGCGAGATCAGCCCGGGCGAGCATGTGCAGACGGACGAGGAGCTGGACAAGTTCATCCGCGAACACGCCGAGACCGCCTTCCACCCGTCCTGCTCGTGCAAGATGGGCAGCGACGACATGGCCGTGGTCGACAACGAAGGCCGCGTGCATGGCATGCAGGGCCTGCGCGTGGTGGATGCGTCGATCATGCCGATCATCATCACCGGCAACCTCAACGCCACCACGATCATGATCGCCGAGAAGATCTCGGACAAGATCCGTGGTCGCAAGCCACTCCCACGCAGCACCGCCAAGTACTATGTAGCCGGTGATGCACCGGTGAAGGGCAAGGCGATGCGTGAGGTGAAGCAGGCCTGAGGACTGTTGCGAGCGTCAAAGGCACCTGAACGGGTGCCTTTGGCTTTTTCAGCGTCTCAGGTCTGCTGCCAGGAGCGCTCGGCGCCCATCTTCACCAGGTCCCTCAACGGGAAGTAGTGGTCCAGCACGGCAAGCCGCAGTTCGGAGTACACCTCAGCCTGCACTTTTATCTGTGGGTAGCCCCACGGAAACAGCATGTAGTCCGGCCGCAGGCGCCGCATGGTTTCCCCCATACCGGTCGGGCCGGTGACATGGAAAATCCTGTCGATGTAGTCCTTGTCAGCCTGGGTCAGGTTGTTGAAGTCGAACCTGGGCCTGGGGGCATCCAGGAACGAACGCGGCAATCCATCGAAACGGGTGTTGATATCGTCGACGATCTTGCGCAGCAGTGGGTTATTCCTTTGGCTGGCGAAATTGCTGTTGTTGGGGCCGAAGTAGAGCTTCCCGTCTGGCAAGCTCAGTTCAACGGGCTCTCCAAACAGCACATCATGAGCCGTTGCCCTGAGCGGCTTGCTCGATAACGGTTGGACAAGCTGGTCGTCGCAGTCCAGGTAAACGCCACCCTTTTCCTCGATCAGGCGAAAGCGCAAGGGGTCCGACGCCGCAGCATAGTTGTGGTTGCTGCCACGTCTGAAATACCGGTATGTCCGGCCATCCGCATGTTCCGACCATGTCGTGAACCAGGCCTCCTCGTGCAGGTTCTGCACGGTCACGCCAGCGTCACGCACGGCATCGAGCGAAACACCCGGCTCAACGTCGACATACAGAGTGAAAGCGTAGTCCGGGTTGGCGCCGACATTGGCGCGCATGCGCTCGACCAGCTTGGCACCAGGAGCCCGCTCACCCACCCAGATCATGCCGACTTCACGCGGTAACGGGGGAGCCTCGAGAGGCAACAGCGGCAGTTGAGGGAACGTGAAATGCTCTACGGTCTCAGGCTTGGGCAAGGTATGCCGCACTGCAGCGAAATCACTGGCACTGCCGCACTTCATCTGGTTGGCGGCAGGCTTGTTCAGGTAGACACCTTGCTTATCGAACTCAGGGCCTTCGACTTCCTTCGGCCCGCCCAGGTCGGTCCACACGTATTCGCCCTCTTGCACGGTTCGCCAGCAACTGGCATCTGCATCGAAAAAAACTCTTTGGGTCCCGGACGGCAAACGCGCCGTATACTCGCCGAGGTAGTCCTTGCCGATGCGGTCCATCGGCAAGGTGACGCTGATCTTCTCCATCAATGGCTGCTGGGCAATGCCTTCGATCTGCGTGGGGCTGGGGCGCAGCACGGCGGTGACGGTTGGCTTGGGCAACTTCACATGACGGCCACCGCCCCGCAGTTTCAGGCGTAGATCAAGGTCCCAGTAACCATTCTCCTGTGCCCGCAGGAAAGGCCCCCAGACCCGCGGATCTTGCGCCGAGCGAATACAAAGCTCCTGCTCATGTTCGACCCACTCGACACGGTATATCTCCTCGCGCAGGCTCACATACAGCCGCCCTTGATAGACGAATGTTCCTTTGCCGTCGCCCTTCACCGCCATCGGCTCGCTGATCTTCAACGCTTTCAGTTGCGCCTTGGCATCCGATGCCAGCGTATCCAGAACCGGCCGAACGGCGGTCATCTCCGGCTGCAGGCTCCAATCCGGTGCGGGGGGGTGTCCGATGTCGCGCAACTCGTCCAGTTCCTTCGATCGCGCTTTGTTCACGACCTTTGCCGCAAGCCGCTCCTCGGCCGTCATCACGGCCTCGGTGGCTTGCATCTGGGACGCCGCCTCCCCCACCAAAGGCAAGGCATTGAGCAAGCCGAACACGATACGCTGCAAACCTTGCTCGGTATCGTGCTTACGCTTGGCTGCGACCACTTCACCGATGCCCTCAGCCAGCAGCCCCGCCCCCAACACTGCAACCACCGGCACCAATGCCGGAAAGACCAACGCCACGCCACCCACCACGTTGATCATCAGCTCCAGGGCCGTAGCCAAGCGTTTGCCGTAGAAATCCCTGCGCGTGACGATTTCAAACTTGCCATCGGCATAGACTCGCGCCTTGACCTGTTCGGCCATGTGGGTGATGGGATCGGGTAGGCGCTTGCCGGCATCGATCATCGCGCGTGGGGACCAGATGCCGGTTGCCTGGTCGAGGATCTTCGGATACACCGAAATCCCTCGCAAAGCGGTATCCACACCACTGAGGAACGCCCCATCGACCCTGTCGCCCGCCTTGAAATGGCTCGCGAGCGAAGCGCGCTTTTGAGGGTCACGGCATAAATGGGTAATCCAGGCGCGCATCTCCTCAAAGTTGGCAAAGCCGTGCAACGGCGAGGAATTACCGGGCAGATACAAAACCACATCTGCAGCACCGTTGCGCTGAATGATCAAGATGTCGGTAGCCACGTAGCCGTAGATGCGCAGCTCTCGCAAGGAGTGATTGGCCGAAACGCGGCTGCCGGCGAAATAGCGGTAACTGGTGCTCTCCCAACGGGTGTCCCGATCCAGCATGAGGCTGCCAAGTACGATGTCGGCATGCAACTGGCTGAGTGAGCCCTCGCTGCGTTGCAGCAATACCGCACGTACCAGGTTGCCTTTGCACTGCATGGCGTAGTGCTGCTCATGCTCGGCCCAGAACCGATCCAAAGACTTCAGGTAGTGCGTCTGCAACTGCATGTCCCAGACAAACTGCTTGAACACCTGGGGATCGAGCTTCACCTGGTTGGATGGCGCGTATGCCTGAGGCGATGCGCGTCGGTAGATGGCATCGTACGAATCGCTATACGCCAGCTCCAGCTTGCTCAACGTACCCAGCTCACGCACGTCGTAACCAGCCTCTCGCCATGCCAGGGGATGGGCCAAGTGATCCCCCCAGCTACCGACACCGCGCTTCTGCCAGTTGCCGATCGCCGCCTGGATCAAGGACATGCTATGGCTCATCTGCGCTTTCCACGGGCCCGGCTTGACCGTCACATAGCGCAGCACCAGGGTGACGAGCAGCAGATCGTCCGGGTCATCGTCGATACCATGCTTGACCAGAAGCGTGCGCAGTTGCTGAGCGGCAAATGCCTCCGGAGTCTGTACGACCAGCGGTGTCTGGCGCTCGAACACCTGCTGGAGAGAGGGAGAAGGCGCCTGGCCGGTCGTGTCGCCGGCACCCTCGCTCAAAACGCGTCGGTGTGGGTTGTCCGGGCTGTTTGCCTGATCGAGATATCCGGGAAATCTGGGGGTATGGCTCATGATCGGTTCCTTGGAAGGACCCACATGGGTCCGCCAGTCAGCATCCCGATCTGCTGCACCCTCGATGCGGTAACTATGTCTACCCAATTGCGTTTTGACACATAACCAACGCAACAGGTTAAATCGACTGGCACGCGACCTGCAGGTACCTCCTATAGGTTCCTTTCCCATTGCCTCTTTGGAGTACTACCTTTTGGATGCCAGCACCATCAACAGCCTGTTCCTGATCGGCGCATTGCTGGTGGGCGCAAGTATCCTGGTCAGTTCGCTGTCGTCGCGCCTGGGCATCCCGATCCTGGTCATCATCCTCGCCGTCGGCATGGTCGCCGGGGTCGATGGTGGCGGCATCATCTTCAACAACTACCCGACCGCCTACCTGGTGGGCAACCTGGCGCTGGCGGTAATCCTGCTCGACGGCGGCCTGCGCACCCGCGTGGCCAGCTTCCGCGTGGCGCTATGGCCGGCCCTGTCGCTGGCCACTGTCGGGGTGATGATCACCACCGCCCTGACCGGCATGGTCGCCGCCTGGCTGTTCGACCTGAGCCTGATCCAGGGCCTGCTGATCGGCGCCATCGTCGGCTCCACCGACGCGGCGGCGGTGTTCTCGCTGCTCGGCGGCAAGGGCCTGAACGAACGGGTCACGGCGACCCTGGAAATCGAGTCGGGCAGCAACGACCCGATGGCGGTGTTCCTCACCGTCACCCTCATCGACATGATCGCCAGCGGCCAGACCGGCCTGCACTGGAGCCTGCTCACCCACCTGCTGCGCGAGTTCGGCATCGGCGGTTTGCTGGGCCTGGGCGGCGGCTGGTTGATGCTGCAACTGGTCAACCGCATCAACCTGGCCGGCGGCCTCTACCCGATCCTGGTGGTGGCCGGTGGCCTGGTGGTGTTCTCGCTGACCAACGCCCTGCATGGCAGTGGCTTCCTCGCCGTATACCTGTGCGGCCTGGTGCTGGGCAACAGGCCGATCCGCAGCCGCCACGGCATCCTGCACATGCTCGATGGCATGGCCTGGCTGGCGCAGATCGGCATGTTCCTGGTGCTCGGCCTGCTGGTCACCCCGCACGACCTGCTGCCCATCGCCCTGCCCGCCCTGGGCCTGGCGCTGTGGATGATCCTCGTCGCGCGGCCGCTGTCGGTAGTCGCCAGCCTGCTGCCATTCAAGGCCTTCCATGGCCGCGAGAAAGGCTTCATCTCGTGGGTCGGCCTGCGCGGCGCGGTACCGATCATCCTCGCGGTGTTCCCGCTGATGGCCGGCCTGCCGGACGCCCAGCTGTTCTTCAACCTGGCGTTCTTCATCGTGCTGGTGTCGCTGCTGGTGCAAGGCACCAGCCTGCCGTGGATGGCCAAGCTGCTGAAAGTCACCGTACCACCGGACCCGGCGCCGATCTCGCGCTCGGCGCTGGAGGTGCACATCACCAGCGAATGGGAGCTGTTCGTCTACCGCCTGGGCGCGGAAAAGTGGTGCATCGGTGCCGCCTTGCGCGAGCTGAAGATGCCCGAGGGCACCCGTATCGCCGCGCTGTTTCGCGGCGAGCAACTGCTGCACCCCTCGGGCAGTACCGTGCTCGAAGTCGGCGACATGCTCTGCGTGATCGGCCATGAACACAACCTGCCGGCGCTCGGCAAGTTGTTCAGCCAGGCACCGCAGCGTGGGCTCGACCTGCGCTTCTTCGGCGACTTCGTCCTCGAGGGCGATGCCGAACTGGGCGCGGTGGCGGCGTTGTACGGCCTGAAACTCGATGGGCTGGATGCGAAAATGCCGCTGGCGCAGTTCATCCGACAGAAGGTCGGAGGCGCTCCAGTAGTAGGCGACCAGGTCGAATGGCACGGGACGATCTGGACCGTGGCGACCATGGACGGGAACAAGATCCAGAAAGTGGGCGTCAGATTCCCCGAAGGAACGCGACCAGGTCCAGGATTGTTCCTCTAAACTCCCTCTCAGCCTGATCCACAAGTAGTCTGCCTATGTCCCTGCGCGTGTCCCTCCGCGCAGCCCTGCTGGGGCTGTGCCTATCCTTCTCGTTCACGACGTTCGCGGCCGAGGCGCCAACCACCGCCAGCATCCAGAACAGCCTCGACAAGATCGCCGAGCGCAAGCTGCCCGAGGCCGAGCAGAAGGCCTTGCAGCAGGTGCTCGAGCAGACCCTGGGCCTGCTTGCCAGCGCCGAGGACAGCGAGAGGAAGCTCGCCGACCTCAAGCAGCAATTGGCCAATGCGCCCAAGGAAACCACCGAAAGCCAGCGCGAGCTGTCCAAGCTCAAGGGCAGCAAGAGCGTGCCGGTAGCCCAGCGCTACGCCGACCTCAACGTGCCGCAACTCGAACAGCTGCTCAGCGAGCGCAGCACCCAGCAGGGCGAGCTGCAAAAAGCCCTGTCCGAAGCCAACAGCCTGATCATCAACTCGCAGACACGCCCGGAGCGGGCCCAGGCCGAGATCAGCAACAACCAGACCCGCACCCAGCAGATCAACAACGCCCTCAAGAGCGGCAAAGTCGACGGCAAGCCGATCAACGCCGACCAGCGCAACCAGCTCACCGCCGAGCTGGCCTCGCTCAATGCCCTGACCCTGCTGCGCCGCCAGGAGCTGGCCGGCAACGGGCAATTGCAGGACCTCGGCAACGCCCGCCACGACCTGCTGATCGAACGCGCCGCACGCCTGGAGCAGGAGATCCAGGACCTGCAGACGCTGATCAACGACAAGCGCCTGGCGCAGTCACAGCAAACCGTGACCCAGCAATCGATCGAGGCGCAGAAGGCCGGCGGCAGCACCTTGCTGGCCACCGAAAGCGCGGCCAACCTCAAGCTCTCCGACTATCTGCTCAAGAGCACCGACCGGCTCAACGAACTGACCCAGCAGAACCTGCGCACCAAGCAGCAACTGGACAGCCTGACCCAGGCCGACCAGGCCCTGGACGAGCAGATCAACGTGCTCAAGGGCAGCCTGTTGCTGTCGAAGATCCTCTACAAGCAGAAACAGGCACTGCCGCACCTGAAGGTCGACCGCGACCTGGCCGACCAGATCGCCGATATCCGCCTGTACCAGTTCGAGGTCAACCAGCAGCGCGAGCAGATGAGCAGCCCGCTGGCCTACGTCGACAAGCTGCTGGCCAGCCAACCCCAGGAGCAGGCCACGCCGCAACTGCGCAAGGCCCTGCTGGAAGTCGCGATCACCCGCAGCGACCTGCTCGAGCGGCTCAACCGCGAACTGTCGGCGCTGCTCAACGAATCGATCACCCTGCAGCTCAACCAGAAGCAGTTGCTCGGCACCGCCCAAGGCCTGCGCACCACCCTCGAAGAGCAGATGTTCTGGATCCCCAGCAACAAGGCGCTGGACTGGGACTGGCTGAGCTTCGTGCCCGAGCGCTTCGTCGACCAGGTCGCCAGCCTGCCGTGGAGTTCGGGGGTCAAGGAACTGGCCGATGGCCTCAGCCAGCGTCCGCTGCTGTTCCTGCCCCTGCTACTGGTGATCGGCGCGCTGCTGTGGCGGCGCAAGTACCTGTACCAGCGCCTGGACAAGGTGCACCAGGACATCGGCCATTTCCGTCGTGACAGCCAATGGCACACGCCCCAGGCGATCCTGATCAACATTCTCCTGGCGATGCCGGTCAGCCTGGGCCTGGCGCTGTGCAGCTATGCCCTGCAGATCGACGCCCGCGGGCAGAACGCCAACCTTGGCGCGGCGCTGTGGCAACTGGCCCAGGCCTGGCTGGTGTTCTACACCGCCTACCGTATCCTCGCGCCCGGCGGGGTGGCAGAGATTCACTTCCGCTGGCACAAGCCGCAGGTCGAGTTCCTGCGTGGCTGGGTGCGTCGCCTCGGCACCGTGGTGCTGGCGCTGGTCGGTGTGGTGGCGGTGGCCGAGCACCAGCCGTCGGCCTTGGCCGACGACGTGCTGGGCATCGGCATCGTGCTCACCTGCTATGCGCTGATGGCCTGGCTGCTCAGCCGCCTGTTGCTCAGCAGCCCGGCGCACCGCGACACCTCGCTGTTCCGCAAGGCGGTCGGAGTGGCCTTCACCGCACTGCCGATCGCCCTGTTCGTGGCGGTGTGCTTCGGCTACTACTACACGGCGCTGAAACTCACCGACCGGCTGATCTACACCCTCTACCTGCTGCTGTTCTGGCTGGTGATCGAGGCGGCGTTCGTCCGTGGCCTGTCGGTGGCGGCACGGCGCCTGGCCTACCAACGGGCCCTGAGCAAGCGCGCGGCGGCCAAGGAAGGGCTCGACGGCGAGGTGATCAGCGAAGAGCCGACCCTGGACATCGAGCAGGTCAACCAGCAGTCGCTGCGCCTGATTCGCCTGGCCCTGCTCGGCGGTTTCATCGCCGGCCTGTACTGGGTCTGGTCGGACCTGATCTCGGTGTTCGCCTACCTCAACAACGTCACCCTCTACGAATACACCAGCGGCACCGGCGCCGCCGCCAGCATGGTGCCGATCAGCCTCGGCGACCTGCTCGGCGCGCTGGTGATCGTCGGCATCACCTTCGCCCTGGCCGGCAACCTGCCCGGCCTGCTCGAAGTACTGGTGCTGTCGCGCCTGAACCTGGCACAAGGCAGCGCCTACGCCACCACCACGCTGCTGTCGTACACCATCGTCGGCGTCGGTATCGTCAGCACCCTGTCGACCCTCGGGGTCAGCTGGGACAAGCTGCAATGGCTGGTGGCGGCGCTATCGGTCGGCCTGGGCTTCGGCATGCAGGAGATCTTCGCCAACTTCATCTCCGGCATCATGATCCTGTTCGAGCGCCCGGTACGCATCGGCGACACCATCACCATCGGCAACCTGTCGGGCACGGTGAGCAAGATCCGCATCCGCGCCACCACCATCACCGACTTCGACCGCAAGGACATCATCGTCCCCAACAAGACCTTCATCACCGGCCAGCTGATCAACTGGTCGCTGACCGACACGGTCACCCGGGTGACACTGAAACTGGGCATCGACTACGGCTCGGACCTGGACCTGGTGCGCGAGTTGCTGCTCAAGGGCGCCCATGAAAACCCGCGGGTGCTCAAGGACCCGGAGCCGATCGTGTACTTCCTCAACTTCGGCGAAAGCTCGCTGGACCACGAGTTGCGCATGCACGTGCGCGACCTGGGCGACCGCAACCCGACGCTGGACGAGATCAACCGCTACATCAATCGCGAGTTCAAGGCGCACGGCATCAAGATCTCGGTCCGCCAGGTCGAGGTGTTCCTGATGGATGCCAAGGGTGGCAAGCAGCAGCTGATACCCATGGAGCAGCCGAAATCGGATGGCACTCAGCCGGTGTGAGTGGACTCCATAGGGCATGAACGCCCAGAATGCCAGCGAGGGCTTCGCCCTCGTTCGCGGGTAAACCCGCTCCTACAGGAGCCGCGCCGCTCTCAGGCGCGATACTGCCCCTGTAGGAGCGGGTTCACCCGCGAAGGGCCGCAACGCGGCCCCTGCCACCGAAAGCCAGGAGCCGGCCCCGTGAAAGCCCTCGACCAACTCACCTTCGACAACCGCTTCGCCCGCCTGGGCGATGCGTTCTCCACCCAGGTCCTGCCCGAGCCGATCGCCGAGCCGCGCCTTGTAGTGGCGAGCGAGTCGGCCATGGCCCTGCTCGACCTCGACCCGGCCCAGGCCGAGCTGCCCGTGTTCGCCGAGCTATTCAGCGGCGCCAAGCTCTGGGACCAGGCCGACCCGCGGGCGATGGTCTATTCCGGCCACCAGTTCGGCTCGTACAACCCACGCCTGGGCGATGGCCGAGGGCTGCTGCTGGCCGAAGCGCTCAACGATGCCGGCGAGCACTGGGACCTGCACCTCAAGGGCGCCGGCCAGACGCCGTATTCGCGCATGGGCGATGGCCGCGCCGTGCTGCGTTCGTCGATCCGCGAGTTCCTGGCCAGCGAAGCCCTGCATGCCCTCGGCATCCCGACCAGCCGTGCGCTGTGCGTGATCGGCTCGAGCACCCCGGTCTGGCGCGAAACCCGCGAGAGCGCTGCCATGCTCACACGCCTGGCGCACAGCCACGTGCGCTTCGGCCACTTCGAGTATTTCTACTACACCAAACAGCCCGAGCAGCAACGGCTGTTGATCGACCATGTGCTGGAACAGCACTACCCCGAGTGCCGTGACGCCGAACAGCCCTACCTGGCCATGTTCCGCACCATCGTCGAGCGCAACGCCGAGCTGATCGCGCGCTGGCAGGCCTATGGCTTCTGCCATGGCGTGATGAACACCGACAACATGTCGATCCTGGGCATCACCTTCGATTTCGGCCCGTTCGCCTTCCTCGACGACTTCGACGCCAACTTCATCTGCAACCACTCCGACGACCGTGGCCGCTACAGCTACGCCAACCAGGTGCCCATCGCTCACTGGAACCTCAGCGCGCTGGCCCAGGCGCTGACCACGGTGATCGAGGTAGAACCACTGAAGCAAGCGCTGGGCCTGTTCCTGCCGCTTTACCAGGCCCATTACCTGGACCTCATGCGCCGGCGCCTGGGCCTGACCACCGCCGAGGACGACGACATGGCGCTGGTCGAGCGGCTGCTGCAGCGCATGCAGAGCGGTGGCGTGGACTACAACCTGTTCTTCCGCCGGCTGGGCGAGCAGCCAGTGGCCGAGGCGCTCAAGGTGGTACGCGATGACTTCGTCGATCTGGCCGGTTTTGATGCGTGGGGTGTGGATTACCAGGCGAGATGCGAGCGCGAGGCCGGTAACGCCGAAGGACGCCGCGAGCGTATGCATGCAGTGAACCCACTGTACGTGCTGCGCAATTACCTGGCACAAAAAGCCATCGAAGCGGCAGAAGCCGGGGATTACAGTGAAGTGCGGCGGCTGCACCACGTCCTGACCAATCCCTTCGAAGAGCAAGCTGGCATGCAGGCCTATGCCGAGCGCCCACCTGAGTGGGGCAAGCACCTGGAAATCAGCTGCTCGTCCTGATCAACGCCGGCCCCTGTAGGAGCGGGTTCACCCGCGAACACCGGCAAAGCCGGTGCCATGCACCGCGTCGTATTCTTCGCGGGTAAACCCGCTCCTACAGGGGACCGTGACAGACCTACTGGAGATGAAATGTCCGACCCACTGGTAATCCCATGCCCCCATTGCAACGGCCTCAACCGCCTGCCGGCGGCGCGCCTGGGCGATGCGCCGAAATGCGGCCGCTGCAAACGGGACGTGCTGCTCAATACGCCCTTCGAACTCACTGAAGCCAGCTACGCCAGCCAGATCAAGGGCGACCTGCCGCTGCTGGTCGACGTCTGGGCCGACTGGTGCGGCCCCTGCAAGTCCTTCGCCCCGACCTTCGAACAGGCCGCCCGCCAGCTCAGCGGTCGCTGCCGCCTGGCCAAGCTCGACAGCGAAGCCAATCGCAACCTCGCCGGGCAACTGGGCATCCGCTCGATCCCCAGCCTGATCCTGTTCAAGAACGGCCGCGAAGTCAGCCGCCAGGCGGGGGCGTTTCCACTGCAGTCGTTGCTGGACTGGTTGCGCAGCCAGGGGGTCTAGGCGTTTGCCAACAAGGATTCGTAGGGGATGCGAAGGCCATCGTGCAGGCGCTTGATCATGGAAAGGCTAAGTCCACGCTTGCCATTCAAAACCTCCGATACCCGCCCACTCGGCCCGATAAACGGCTCGAGATCCCGAGGCGTAAGGCCTTGCTGATCCATACAAAACTTGATCGCCTCGATGGGGTCGGCTGGGTGGATAGGCTAGTGCTTGTTTTCGTACACTTCGATCAAAGCTACAAGCACTTCCATTTCATCAGCTTCAGGCGTGCCAGCTTCAGCCTGGAAAATGGCTTCAAGTCGCTGGAACGCTTCCCGAAGATCATCATCATTGCGGATCGGCTTAATATTCACAGATTGTCTCCACGTCAATCTCGTCATAGCGCTTTTGCAATCACACGCACCCAAGCAGATCTCCCGTTTTGGGAGATCATGGAGGGGGCTCAGGTGTTGCGCAACGATTGGAATGTAACGATTACTCACTGCCCTCAAGCAGGTCGTGCAACTCGACAAACTGCTGGGTCAGCTTGTGCCGCGGCTCCAGGTGGATCAGCGGCAGGCTGGCGTGGTGAGATTCGCGCATCTTCACCGAGCTACCCAGGTACACCGGCAGCACCGGCAACCCCTCGGCCAGCAGCTCGTCGAGCATCTGCTGGGGCAGGCTGGCACGGGACTGGAACTGGTTGACCACGATGCCCTCGACCACCAGGTCCTCGTTGTGGTCGTCCTTGAGCTCCTCGATCTCGGCCAGAAGGCCGTACAAGGCCTGGCGCGAGAAGCTGTCGCAGTCGAAGGGAATCAGCACTCGATCTGCGGCGATCAACGCTGAAACCGCGTAGAAATTCAACGCCGGTGGCGTATCGATATAGATCCGCTCGTAGTCCTCGTCCAGCTCGTCGAGCAACTTACGCAGCTTGTTGATCTTGTGCTTGGCCTCGAGCTTGGGCTGCAGGTCGGCAAGCTCCGGGGTGGCCGTGACCACGTGCAGGTTGTCGAACGGCGTTTCGTAGATATCGACCTTGTTCTTCTTGCTGAACGGCCCGCTGGAGAGGCTCTGCTTGAAGAAGTCGGCGATGCCCATGGGAATGTCCTCACCGGTCAGGCCGGTCAGGTACTGGGTCGAGTTGGCCTGGGCATCCAGGTCGATCAGCAGGGTCCGGTAGCCTTCACTGGCACTGACCGCCGCCAGGTTGCAGGCGATGCTCGACTTGCCCACGCCACCTTTCTGATTGAACACCACACGCCGCATGACAGACCTCCGTGTATCAACGAATGCCCGAGTATGTGGCGGGGAAGCGGCATTGGCCAGCATTCTTCATTCAAGTTGGATGCGCTGCCGACCGACAACCTTGCTCGGACCGACTGTCGGAAAAGGCGCACATATCGAATCAGAGCATGTCATGCCGAGCCGTAGTGAATGTCTGATTGAAACGCTATGCATTGATACATGACCTCAGCACCGGGATAATGCGCGCCACTCGATGAATGCGCCACCCTGCCAGGTCGTTTCGCCGAGTCATCCCCTCGGCAAGGAAGTCCCTCAGGGCGGGAATCAAGAAACACCGTGATCACTTTCGATATCAGCCATTGGCGCGCTTGGGCCCCGGGCCTCTCGACGCCTGCCGATTGGCAGGCCTGGGCCAATGGCCAGCAGCCCACCAGTGGCACCGCTTGCGCACCGGACGTGGCGTTCCTGCCAGCCATGCAGCGTCGCCGCCTCAGCCATCTGGCACGCATGGCCTTCGCCGTGGCTTGGCCACTGGCCGAAGGCCATGAGCAACTGCCGCTGGTATTCGTCTCGCGTCATGGTGAAACGCCACGGACCTTCTCGATCCTCAGCGACCTTGCCGCTGGCCAGCCGCTGTCGCCTACCCAGTTCAGCCTGTCGGTGCACAACGCGGTGATCGGCCTGTGGTCGATCCTGAAGGGTTCGACCAGCGAGATGACCGCCCTCGCAGCAGCCGGTGACGGGTTCGAGAACGGCATGATGGAGGCCGCGACGCTGTTGGCCGAAGGCGTACCCGCCGTACTGCTGGTCGTCACCGAGGAACAGCCACCCACTGCCTACAGCCCGTGGGTCGAGGACGTGCCGTTTTCCTATGCCATGGCGCTGCTGATAACGCCCGGCCAGCAATGGCAACTGAGCCTCGGAGGCGACTCCGGCGGCCAGCCCACCGAGCTGCCCAACGGCCTCAGCTGGCTGAAAGCCTCGCTGACTGGCTGCAACTCTTTCACTCACTCATGGAAACGTCGTACATGGAACTGGCAACGACAGCCGTGAGCAGGCCGCGCGACGCCTACCATTGGCGTCTGCTGGCGACCGCCGCGAGCTTCTTCCTGTTCGGCCTGGGTGGCCTGTGCCTGCGCCTGCTGGTATTCCCACTACTGGCCTGCCTGCCCGGCGGCGCCGAACGCCATCGCCAGCGTGCACGCCGGACCATAAGCTGGTTGTTCTGGCGCTTCGTGCGCTTCATGCAGGCGAGCGGTGTGCTCACCTACCAGATCGATGGCGCCGAACGGCTCGGCAGACCCGGCCAGATGATCATCGCCAACCACCCATCGCTGATCGATGTCGTGTTCCTGATCGGCCTGGTCCGCCAGGCCAACTGCGTGGTCAAGCAAAGCCTGTTCGACAACCCCTTCACCCGTGGCCCAGTCAGCGAGGCGCAGTACATCGGCAACGACGGCAGCATGGACATGCTCGATGCCGCGGTCGATTCGCTGCGCCAAGGCCAACCGCTGGTGATCTTCCCCGAAGGCACGCGTACCGCGCCAGGCCAGGCACCGGCCTTTCATCGCGGCGCGGCTGCGATCGCCCTGCGCGGTGCCAAGATCATCACACCGGTCACCATCACCGTCAGCCCCAGCACACTGACCAAGAACGAGCCTTGGTACCGCATTCCCGGCCGCCGCGTGCACTTCAGCCTCAGTGTCGGTACCGATATCGACCCACAGACCTTCGCCGCCCTGGGCCCTGCGCCCAAGGCGTCGCGTCTGCTCAACGATTACCTGCATCAATACTTCATCAAGGAGCTCGCCGCCGATGAGCGCGCCACAGCAAGACCTGAACCGTGATCTCAAGCAATTGATCATCGACGCCCTCGGCCTGGAGGACATCAGCGTCCAGGATATCGGCGACGAACAGACCCTCTTCGGCGAGGGCCTGGGCCTGGACTCGGTGGATGCGCTGGAACTGGGTCTGGCGATCCAGAAGCGCTACGGCATCAAGATCGATGCCGATGCCAAGGACACCCGCAACCATTTCAGCAACGTCGCCACCCTGGCGTCATTCGTCACCGCCCGTCAGGCCGCCTGAGACCGTACCATGCAAACCCGCGAAGACATCTTCAACATCCTGCGCGACGCCCTGGTCGAACTGTTCGAACTGGAGCCGAGCAGCATCAGCCTGGAATCGAACCTGTACCAGGACCTGGAAATCGATAGCATCGATGCTGTCGACCTGATCGACCACATCAAGCGCCAGACTGGCAAGAAGATCGCCGCCGACGACTTCAAGTCGGTGCGCACCGTCAATGACGTGGTCGAGGCGGTATTGCGCCTGGTAAACCCCGCGGCATGAAACGCCTGATCGGCGTCGGCCTGCTACTGGCCGGCCTGCTGTACCCCTTTGCGGTGCATTTCGGCATGGCCCACTTCGCCCCCTGGCAATTCGGCCTGCTGCTCGGCGCTTTGTGGCTAGGCCGTGCCCTGAGCGCCCCACGTCGTCCCGGCGGCCTTTGGATGGCGCTGGCTGCGTTGGCGTTCTGCGCCCTGCTGGGGCTGTCCGACAGCGCGCAGCTGCTGCGATGGTACCCGGTATTGATCAGCCTGTTCATGCTGGCCTTGTTCGGTGCCAGCCTGCTGCACGGCATGCCGATGGCTGAGCGCCTGGCTCGCCTGCGCGAGCCAGAATTGCCGCCCAAGGCCGTGCACTACACGCGCCAGGTCACCCAGGCTTGGAGCTTGTTCTTCCTGGTCAACGGCCTGATCGCCGCAAGCCTGACGCTGTGGGCGCCGCTGAGCTGGTGGACCCTGTACAACGGCGTGATCGCCTATGCCGCGATGGGCCTGCTGTTCGTCATCGAATGGCTGATAAGACAACGTGTGCGAGGACGCTCATGAACTGGATCAACCTCGAACACCTGCTGCGCCCGCTGGACGCGCCGCGCCAGGTGACCCAAGCGCCAGAACTGGACCATGCCCGGCTCTGCCAGCAGGCTCTGCAGCTGGCCGGCGGCCTGCGCCAGCGGGGTGTCTCGCGCCTGGCCGTGCACCTTGACGATGCCGCGCAACTGGCCGTGGCCCTGCTCGGCGCCTGGCGTGCAGGTGTCCAGGTGCTGCTCCCGGCCGACCTGCAGCCGGCCACCCGCGAGCGCTGGAACGCCGAGGTGGACCTGTGGCTCAGCGACCAGCCCGGCGACTTGATGCCGAGCGACTTGCCAGGCCCAGCGCTACCTGCCGGCGACCTGGACCTGGAGCAGTGCCGGATCAGCCTGTGCACCTCGGGCTCCAGTGGCGAGCCCAAGCGTATCGACAAGCAACTGCGCCAGTTGGCCAACGAAGTGACGGCGCTCGAACGGCTGTGGGGCAGCACCCTGGGTGATGCCTGGATCATCGGCAGCGTCGCCACCCAGCATATCTACGGGCTATTGTTCCGCGTACTCTGGCCACTGTGTGCCGGGCGTGGCTTCGAGCGGCGCCAACTGCCATTCCCGGAAGACCTGCAGCGGGCCAGCCGTGAGCACCCGAGCTTCGCCTGGGTCGCCAGCCCGGCGCTGCTCAAGCGCATGGGCGACAACCTCGACTGGCCGGCGCTGCGCCAGGTGCGCCAGGTGTTCTCATCCGGCGGCGAACTGCCAGCGCTGGCAGCCGAACGCTTGCAGCAATGCCTGGGCCAGTGGCCGACGGAGATCCTTGGCAGCTCGGAGACCGGCGGCATCGCCTGGCGTCAGGGCGAAGCCTTGTGGCAACCGTTCGCCGACGTGCACCTGAGCCAGGATGAGCACGGCGCCCTGCGCATTGCCTCGAGCTACCTGCCCGCCGGGCATGTCGAGCAGAGCGCAGATGCCGCCGAGTTCGCCGAGAATGGGCGTTTTCGCCTGCTGGGGCGCCTTGACCGAATCGTCAAACTGGAAGAAAAGCGCATCTCCTTGCCCATGCTGGAGCAAGCCTTGTGCAGCCACCCTTGGGTCGCCGAGGCCCGTCTGGGCATGATCGAGGAAGGCCGCGCCTACCTTGGCGCCGTGCTGGTGCCGACCCCAGCGGGCCTGCATGCACTGCGTAACCAAGGTCGCCGGGCGCTGGTCGAGGCGTTGCGCACACACCTGGCCGGGCACTGCGAAACCTTGGCCCTGCCGCGCCGCTGGCGGCTGCTCCGGCAACTGCCGCTGAACACCCAGGGCAAGCTGCCTCAGGCCACGTTGCAAAGGTTGCTGCTGGCCCAGCGCAACATGGCCCCCGAAGTGCTGGAGCGCCGCCGCGAAGGCGAAGAGCTACACTTGCGCCTGGCGGTACCGCTGGACCTGGCCTGCTTCCCTGGGCACTTTCCGCAGACCCCGGTACTGCCTGGCGTGGTGCAGATCGACTGGGCCATCGCGCTGGCCAGCGACCTGTTGCAAGTCGAACGCCGTTTCGCCGGCATGGAAGTGCTCAAGTTCCAGCAATTGGTGCGCCCAGGCGACGAACTGGCGTTGGCCCTGCGCCTGGACCACGAACGGGGCAAGCTGTACTTCGCCTTCACCTGTGCCGGGCAGCCGTGCTCCAGTGGCCGCATCCTGCTGGAGGCCGCCTGTGCATAAGCCCTGCGCGGTGATCCCGGTGTACAACCATGAGCAGGCCGTGCCGAGCGTGGTCGCCGACCTGCTGCGCGCGGGCCTGCCCTGCGTGCTGGTCGATGATGCCAGCCACGCACCTTGTGCCCTGGTACTGAGGCAGTTGGCCGAACAGCCTGACGTGTACCTGATGACCCTGGCGGTCAACCAGGGCAAGGGCGGCGCGGTCATGGCCGGCCTGCGCGAAGCGGCGCGGCTAGGCTTCAGCCATGCCCTGCAGGTCGATGCCGACGGCCAGCACGACCTTGCCGACGTCAGCCGCTTCCTCGAACAATCGCAAGCGTGCCCACAAGCATTGGTATGCGGTTATCCACAATACGATGCCAGCGTGCCCAAGGGCCGCCTCTACGCCCGTTACCTGACGCACGTGTGGGTGTGGATCAACAGCCTGTCGCTGCAGATCCCCGACTCCATGTGCGGCTTCCGCGTCTACCCGCTGCCCGCCACCCTGGCCATGATCGACAGCGTCCAGTTGGGCAAACGCATGGACTTCGATCCGGAAATCCTCGTGCGCCTGGCCTGGCGTAACCAGCCGATGCGCTGGTTGCCGACCCGCGTGCACTACCCGCAGGACGGCCTGTCGCATTTTCGTCTGTTCCACGACAACGCACTGATCTCGAAAATGCACGCCAAGCTGTTCTTCGGCATGTTGCTACGAGCGCCGCTGATCCTCTGGCGTAGGTGGCGGGCATGAGCGAACAGTCGCCGCACTGGGCCGAGCACCAGGAACGGGGCAGTTTCTGGCTGATGAAGCTGACCGCGACCTTGGTCCGCCTGCTCGGCCGCCGTGTGCTCAGCCCACTGATCCATGTCATCGTCGCCTACTTCTTCCTGTTCGGTGGACGCGCTCGACGCAGCGCCTGGCAGTATCAGCAGCGGCTGCGACAATGGAATGCCGATCGCACTCCCGCACCCAGCCAGTGGCAGGTTTTCCGTCAGTTCATGGCCTTCGCCGACGCGCTGCTGGACAAGCTCGATGTGTGGAACGGCAAGCTGCGCCTCGAAGACATCGAGATCCACGACCCAGCCGGTCTACGCCAGCAACTGCGCGGCGCGCGCGGGCAGATGCTGGTCGGCGCGCACCTGGGCAACCTGGAAGTGTGCCGGGCCCTGGCCGAGCTGGGCGAGCAAGTGACCATGAACGTGCTGGTGCACACCCGCCACGCCGAGCGCTTCAACCGCCTGCTGGGCGAGGCCGGGGCCACCAACCTGCGGCTGATCCAGGTCAGCGAACTGGACCCGGCAGTGATGCTGCAACTGTCCGAGCGCCTGGAGCGTGGCGAGTGGCTGGCGATCGCTGGCGACCGCGTGCCACTGCACGGTACACGTACCGTCGAAGTGGATTTCCTCGGCCACCCGGCGGCCTTCCCACAAGGCCCGTGGTTGCTGGCAGGCATGCTCGAATGCCGGCTCAACCTGTTGTTCTGCCTCAAGCAGCAAGGCCGCTACCACGTCACCCTCGAACCCTTTGCCGAACGCCTGCAGTGGCGCCGCGGCCAGCGCGATCAGGTCATCACCGAATGGGCCACGCGCTACGCCGAACGCCTGGGCCACTACTGCAGCCAGGCACCGTTGCAGTGGTTCAATTTCTACCCTTTCTGGAAGACCGATGACGATGCATCCGCATGAGCCTGTCACCTTCGGCGAATCGCCGCTGGCAATCGAAGATGTCCTCGCGCTGGCCGAACGCCGCACCTCGGCATGCCTGCAGGATGATCCCGCCTACCGTGAGCGCATCGCCCGTGGCGCGCGCTTTCTCGACACCTTGCTGGATAAGGAAGGGGTCATCTATGGCGTGACCACCGGCTATGGCGACTCCTGCGTGGTGGCAGTGCCGCTCGAACATGTCGAAGCACTGCCGCAACACCTGTACACCTTCCACGGTTGCGGCCTGGGCAAGCTGCTCGACGCCCGCGCCACCCGCGCCGTGCTAGCCGCACGCTTGCGGTCGCTGAGCCACGGCGTGTCCGGCGTTCGCCTGGAGCTGCTGGAAAGACTGCGCGATTTCCTCGCCCACGACATCCTGCCGCTGATCCCCGAAGAAGGCTCGGTGGGCGCCAGCGGCGACCTGACCCCGTTGTCCTATGTCGCCGCGACCTTGTCTGGCGAGCGTGAGGTGATGTACCAGGGCCAGCGCCGCAGCAGTGCCGAGGTGCACCGCGAACTGGGCTGGCAGCCACTGGTGCTAAGGCCCAAGGAAGCTCTGGCACTGATGAACGGCACCGCTGTGATGACTGGCCTGGCCTGCCTCGCCTATGCCCGCGCCGATTACCTGCTGCAACTGGCCACGCGTATCACCGCGCTCAACGTCATCGGCCTGCAGGGCAACCCGGAACACTTCGACGAGCGCCTGTTCGCCGCCAAGCCGCACCCCGGTCAGACCCAGGTCGCTGCGTGGCTGCGCCAGGACTTGGCCATCGACGCGCCACTGCCTGCGCTGCACCGCCTGCAGGACCGCTACTCGCTGCGCTGCGCGCCCCATGTGCTGGGCGTGCTGGCCGACAGCCTGGGCTGGCTGCGCGGCTTCATCGAGACCGAACTGAACAGCGCCAACGACAACCCGATCATCGACGGCGATGCCGAGCGCGTGCTGCACGGTGGGCACTTCTATGGGGGGCATATCGCCTTCGCCATGGACAGCCTGAAAACCCTGGTGGCCAACGTCGCCGACCTGCTCGACCGCCAGCTCGCGCTGTTGGTTGACGTACGCTACAACCACGGTCTGCCGAGCAACCTGTCCGGTGCCCCCACCGAGCGGGCGATGATCAACCACGGCTTCAAGGCCGTACAGATCGGCGCCAGTGCCTGGACCGCTGAAGCCCTCAAGCAGACGATGCCTGCCAGTGTGTTCTCACGCTCCACCGAATGCCACAACCAGGACAAGGTCAGCATGGGCACCATTGCCGCGCGCGATGCCCTGCGTGTGCTGGAACTGACCGAGCAGGTCGCCGCGGCCAGCCTGCTGGCAGCCAATCAGGGGGTCTGGCTGCGCACTCGCCAGGCACACGCCCATGCCCTGCCCCCGGCGCTGGCGCGCATGCACGAAGCACTGCTTGAAGACTTCGCTCCGGTCATCGAAGACCGCGCCCTGGAAAGCGACCTGCGCCTGTGCCTGCAACGCATTGGCGAGCGCCATTGGAGGCTGCATGCGTAACCCAGGAGTGTTCCATGTCGACAGCGAGGTCATTGTGCCTTTCTTCGATGTCGACAGCATGCACATCGTCTGGCACGGCCATTACGTCAAGTACCTGGAAGTAGCCCGTTGCGCGCTGCTCGACCGCCTGGCTCACAACTACCTGCAGATGCAGGCCAGCGGCTACGCGTGGCCTGTGATCGACCTGCAGCTGCGCTACATCCGCGGTGCTACGTTCGGCCAGCGCCTGACCGTGCGCGCCAGCCTGGTGGAATGGGAAAATCGCCTGAAAATCCACTACCTGATCAGCGATGCCGCTACCGGTGAACGCATGACCCGTGCCAGCAGCGTACAGGTGGCCGTGCACATCGCAAGCGGCGAGATGCAGTTGGCCTCGCCGCAGGTACTGCTCGATGCCGTGCAGCAGGTGCTGGCATGAAGCGCGCCCTGATGGCCATGGCACTGCTGATCGCGAGCCCACTGGCCTTCGCCTTCAACCTCGACGACCTGCAAAAGCAGTTGAGCGAGCCGGCAGTGGTCAAGGGCCCGTTCATCCAGGAAAAACACCTGCGCGCCCTGCCACAGCCCTTGCTGAGCAAAGGTCGCTTCGTGCTGGCCCGCGACCACGGTCTGCTGTGGCTGCTGCAAACACCTCTGCCCCAGGACTACCGTATCGACGCCCAGGGCATCGCCCGCCGCGACCCGAGCGGTTGGCAGAACTTGCCCAGCCGCAGCGCCGGGGCAGAGCAGAACCGTCTGTTCTTCGCCGTGCTGCAAGGCGACAGCAGCGGCCTGCAGCGTGACTTCGAGCTGAGCCTCAGTGGCGAAGCCGGGCACTGGCAGTTGCACCTGACACCCCGTTCGCTGCTGCTCAAGCAAATCTTCACGGGCATCGACATCAGCGGCGGGCGCTATGTCGAGCGCATCGAGTTGCGTGAGACCCAGGGCGACAGCACCGTGCTGCGCATGCCAACGAGCAGCGGCGCCGCCACCCTGAGCGATGCGGAGCGCAGTGACTTTGCAGACTGAACGCCTGTTACCACGCCTGTTCCTGTGCCTGCTGCTGGCCGTGCTGTCGTTCGCCGCCTGGCAGTGGCACCGTGGCGCGCCGCTTTCGGCCGACCTGATGAGCCTGGTGCCAGGCGCGACGCAAGACCCATTGGTCAAGCGGGCCGAACAGCGTATGCAAGAGCCGCTCAATCGTGAACTGCTGGTGCTGGTCGGCCACCCCGATCGCCAGCAGGCATTGGCCTTGGCCACGTCCCTGGCGGGCCGCTGGCAAGCCAGCGGGCTGTTCGAGAAGGTCCAGTGGAGCCTGCAGACCGACCTGCAAGCCGTGCGAGCGCAGCTGCTGCAAGGGCGCCTGGCGATGCTCGCGGCCAAAGACCGCCAGCAACTGCTCGAACAACCCGACGCCTTTATCGAGCAGCGTGTGCAAAGCTTGTTCGACCCGTTTGCCGGCTTTAGCCTGGTCGCCAGCCAGGACGATTGGCTGGGCCTGACCGGGCGCATCCAGAACAGTCAGCCGAAACCGGCCAACGTCGAACTGGACACCGCCAGCGGCGCGTTGATCGCCCAGGCCGATGGCCAGCAGTGGGTGCTGTTGCGCGCCCGCACCCTGGGCAATGCGTTCGACCTGCAGTTACCCCAGCAGGTGGCTGAGTTACTGGCTAATGGCCGCATCCAGGCCGACCAGGTCGGGGGGCGGCTGCTGGCGGCAAGCGGCCTGCTGTACGCCGCCGCGGGTCAGCAGCAGGCCAGCCGGGAAATCACCTGGGTCGGTGGCGGGGCTACGCTGGGTATCCTGCTGATGTTGCTACTGGCCTTCCGCCGCTGGCGGGTACTGTTGGCGTTCGTCCCAGTGCTGGTGGGCATGCTGTTCGGGTCGGTGGTATGCGTGGCGTTGTTCGGCCAGATGCATGTGATGACCCTGGTGCTCGGCTCCAGCCTGATCGGCGTGGCGGTCGACTACCCGCTGCATTACTTGTCCAAGAGTTGGAGTCTCGTGCCCTGGCGCAGTTGGCCAGCGGTTCGTCTGACCCTTCCAGGCATGAGCCTGAGCCTGGCGACCAGTTGCATCGGCTACCTGGCCCTGTCCTTCACACCGTTCCCCGCGCTGACCCAGATCGCCGCATTCTCCGCCGCCGGCCTTGCCGGCGCGTATCTGAGCGCGGTATGCATGCTGCCGGCGCTGCTCGCCAAGGTCGAACTGCAACCGGCACGCTGGCCGCTGCAGCTTGCCGAAACCCTGACCACCTGGCGCGAGCGCCTGCTCGACAAGGTGCCCAGCAGTGCCTTGCTGGCCCTGATGCTGGTGTTTTGCGCCACCGGCCTGTGGCATCTGCAGACACGCAACGAGATCCGCCAGTGGGTCGGTACGCCGCCACACCTGCTCGAAGAAGCCCAGGCCGTGGCACGCATCACGGGCTATCAACCGACCAGCCAGTTCTACCTGGTACGCGCGGCCGACCAGCAGCAACTGCTCAGGCGCTTGCAGGCACTGGACGGCAAGCTCGATGAACTGGTCGAACTGGGCAAGCTCAAGGGTTTCATGAGCCTCGATCAGATAATCGCCAGCCCAGCCGAGCAAGCCCAGGCTCGCCACGCCCTGGCCGCCCTGCCCGCGCACTGGCAGCCGCTGCTGGCACTGGGCGTGCCCGAGGCAGCGCTGGCCGCTGAAATCGAACGGTTGCGCCAGCTGCCGGAACAATCCATCGAGCAGGTCCTGGCCGGCCCGTTGGGCGAAGCCTGGCGGCCCTTGTGGCTGGGCCGCGATGGCGTGGGCGTAGCCGCCATCGTCAGCTTGCAAGGGTTAGGCGACAGCGCGCTGCTGCGCCTGCAGGCCGACGGTCTGGAAGGCGTGCAGTTGGTCGACCGTCTCGGTGAGTTGAATCGATCGTTCGCCGCCACCCAGGTGAGCGCGGCAGAGCTCAAGCTGCTGTCGTGCGTGCTGATCCTGGTGCTGCTGATGCTACCTTTCGGCCTGCGTGGGTCATTGCGCATCGTCGCCTTGCCTCTGTTGGCGGCCATGTGCAGCCTGGCCAGCCTGGGCTGGCTGGGCCAGCCGCTGACGTTGTTCAGCCTGTTCGGCCTGCTGCTGGTAACCGCCATCAGCGTCGATTACGCGATCCTCATGCATGAACGCATCGGCGGCGCCGCCGTGAGCCTGCTGGGCACCCTGCTGGCAGCGCTCACCACCTGGCTGTCGTTCGGCCTGCTGGCCCTGTCGAGCACGCCGGCCGTGAGCAACTTTGGCCTGGCCGTCAGCCTCGGCCTGGCCTTCAGCTTTCTCCTGGCGCCCTGGGCCGCCCCCCGCGATGGAACGCGAACTTACCCATGACCCTCGTTCTTTTCTGGGCTTTGGCCCTGCCGTTGTTCACGCTAGCCAGTGCGCTGGGCAGGCGCCTGGGGCTGATTCCGATCGTCAGCCAGCTGCTGCTGGCGGCCCTGGTACTGCCACTGCTCATGCTGCTGTGGGTCGAACCGCACTGGCACCTTGACGGCGCCGCGCTGGTCGCCCCGGCCTGGGTCAAGGCCTTGTACGGTTGCAGCTTCGCCCTGCTGCTGGGGCACATCCTCACCGAGGTGATGGCGCTGCGGCCGGATCGCGAGGCGCTTAAGCTGGCCATCCCGAGCTTTTCGCTGCCGTTCGCCTGCGGCCTGGCGTGCGCAGTGTGGCTTCTCGACCAGGAAGGTATCACCGCCCTGGCCTTGGGCCTGGTGTTCGCCATCACTGCGGTCCCGGTGTTGTACCTGTACTTGCGCGCCATCGACTACCCCGCCGCCGCGGGCCGGCGCCTGTTGCAGGCAGCCATCCTCATCGACCTGCTCTGCTGGTTGCTGCTCAGCCTGGGCCAGGGCAGCCTGCAACCGGGCAGCCTGGCCTGGCCACTGCTGTTAGCGCTATCGCCGCTGCCGTTGAAGTCGCTCGGCCTGCGCGCGCCGAAGGCCTATGGCCTGCTGTTGCTGGTACTGCTATTCGTCGCAGAGCACTACAAACTCAATGCCCTGCTCCTGGGTATCGGTTACCTGGGCTGCCTGGCCTGGCTCAAGGTACCGGTATGCCTGCCATTGCCCGAGGCACGCAACCGCCAACTGCAGCAGGCCCTGGCGATACCGCTGGTGCTCACCTATGGCGTGGTGCAAATCGATGTGCGGCATGCCCTGAGCGGTTTCGACGCCTGGCAGTTGGCTGCCGTGCTGGTGCTGCCGATCGCCAGCAAGCTGCTTGGCAACTGGCTCGGCCTGAGCTGGGCCGCAGCGTCGTTCCCTGGCGCCAGTAAATGGCGCGAAAGCCTGCTGCTGAACATCCGCGGCCTGAGCGAAATCGTTTTCCTCAACCTGCTGCTGTCGCAGCAGTTGATCAGCCCGGCGCTTTACTTCGCTCTGATGCTGATGAGCCTGGTCGCCACCCTGATGCCGGCGCTGGCTGGCCTGCACCGTCTTCCCCTGAAATCCGTTTCCATGGCAAGGAGCCCTTATGCCGAACCTTGAACTGCAACAACGCCAGGTACTGGTGATCGGTGCCGGGCCGTCCGGCGCCATCGCAGCCGCGCTGCTCAAGCGCCAAGGCCATGATGTGCTGGTCATCGAACGCCAGCGCTTCCCACGTTTTTCCATCGGCGAAAGCCTGCTGGCCCACTGCATCGACTTCGTGGAAGAAGCAGGCATGCTCGAGGCCTTGCAGGCTGCAGGCTTCCAGTACAAGAACGGCGCGGCTTTCGCTTGGGGCGAGGCGTACACCGACTTCGACTTCGGCCAGACATTCAACCAAGGCAAGCCAAGCACCTTCCAGGTGCAGCGCGCACGCTTCGACAAGCTGCTGGCCGACCAGGCCGAGGCCCAGGGTGTGGAGATCCGCTACGAGCACGAGATCGTCAGTGCCGACATGATGGGCGACCAGCCACGCGTGCGTGCACGCCGCCCGGACGGCAGCGAATATGACGTGCAGGCGCAGTTCGTGCTCGACGCCAGTGGCTACGGCCGTGTGCTGCCGCGCTTGCTCGATCTGGAGGCGCCCTCGGACTTCCCGGTCCGCCAGGCGGTGTTCACCCACATCGAGGATCGCATCGACCACCCTGGCTTCGACCGTGACAAGATCCTCATCACCACCCACCCCGAACACCGCGATATCTGGTTCTGGACCATTCCGTTCAGCGATGGCCGTACCTCGCTGGGCGTGGTCGCCGCCGCCGAACGTTTCGCCACCGCGCCCAAGGACCTGGATGCCTGCCTCGAACACTTCGTGGCGCAGACCCCGAGCTTGGCCAAGGTGCTGGCCAACGCCGTATGGGACACCCCCGCACGCAGCATCGGAGGCTACTCGGCCAACGTCAAGGCGCTACATGGCAAGGGTTATGCGCTGCTCGGCAATGCCGCCGAGTTCCTCGACCCGGTATTTTCCTCCGGCGTGACCATCGCCATGCGTTCGGCGAGCATGGCCGCCGGCCTGCTGCACCGCCAACTGCAGGGCGAGACAGTGGACTGGCAGCGCGAATTCGCCGAGCCGCTCAAGCGCGGGGTCGACACCTTCCGCGTGTATGTCGAGGGCTGGTACGACGGCAGCTTCCAGGACGTGATCTACCACCCCGGCAGTTCGCCAGAGATCCGCGCCATGATCAGCTCGATCCTCGCCGGCTATGCCTGGGACACCCGTAACCCATTCGTCGCCGAGCCCAAGCGGCGCCTGCGCACCCTGGCCGAACTCTGTGCAAGGGAGCCAGCATGAGCCAACGCCCATTCCTCAGCGATACCTATGTCGAGGAAACCCGCATCGGCTTTCGCTTCCTTAGCAGCCACATCTGGCAGCACCATGTACTGCGGGTAGCGATCAACGACCTGCGCCGGTTGTTCGGCAGTGAACCACCCCAGGCACCGGTGTTGCTCGATGCAGGCTGCGGCCAAGGCAAGTCGTTCAAGCATCTGCATCAGGTGTTCGCACCTTCGCGGCTGCTGGGCACCGATGCCGACCCGCACAGCCTTACGCTCAGCGCCGCCGAAGCTGAGCGCCTGGGCCTGGACGTCGAGCTGCGCGGCAGTGATTGCGCCCAGCTGCAGTACCCGAACGCCAGCGTCGACATTGTCTTCTGCCACCAAACCTTCCACCACCTGGTGGAGCAGGAAAAAGCCCTGGCCGAGTTCTACCGCGTGCTCAAGCCTGGTGGTTTCCTGCTGTTCGCCGAGTCTACCGAGGCCTACATCGACACCTGGGTGATCCGCTGGTTCTTCCGTCACCCCATGCACGTGCAGAAGAGCGCTGCAGGCTACCTGCAGATGCTGCGTGAACAAGGCTTCGAGTTCGGCCCGAGCAATATTTCGTACCCCTACCTGTGGTGGAGCCGCGCCAGGGATTTCGGCCTGCTCGAACGCCTGGGCCTGCGCAAGCCACCACCGGTCGGCCAACGTGAAGAGACACTGGTCAACGTGGTGGCGCGCAAGCCCCTGGAGCAACCATGAAACAGCTGCTGGCGATCGCCCTGTGCCTACTGCTCGGCGCCTGCGCCGCACGCCCGCCGCTGCCCACGCGACTGCCAGCACTGCAACTGCCGCAGCAACTGCACATCGAGCGCGAACAGGCCGGGCAGCGCCAGGACTGGCTGCTGGTGATCCAGGACGAACACGGCCGCCTGCGCTGGTCGTTGCTCGACCTGTTAGGTATCCCCCAGGCCCGGCAAGTGCTCGATGGCCAACAGTGGCAGGCTGACGGCCTGTTGCCGCCGAACCCGGCCGCACGCGAGCTGTTCGCCGCCGTGCTGTTCGCCCTGACCCCGCCCGGCCAACTGCCACAGCTTTATCCACAAGCGCAGCAACAGAACGAACGGCGCTGGCTGGACGACCGCTGGCAGGTCACCTATCGGGCCGCCGATGCCTTCGACTTGAACCTCGGTCAGGGTCTGCGTTATGTAGTCGACCCTCTGCCTCGCGAGAACACACCATGACCGCCTACCTCAACGCCCTCGGCCTGGTATGCGCCCTCGGCCAAGGCCAGGCCGAGGTGGCCGCACGCCTGTTCGCCGGCGACTGCTCCGGCATGCAGCCCGCCGAGGGCTGGATCCCCGAACGCCGGCCACCGGTCGGCACGGTCCCAGGTAGGTTACCAACCCTGCCGCTGCCAGAGCAGCACAGCCGCAACAACCAACTGCTGTACGCTGCCGCCCTGCAGATCGAGCCGGCTATCGGCCAGGCCATCGCCCAGTACGGCGCCCACCGTGTCGCAGTCATCCTTGGCACCAGCACCTCGGGGATCGCCGAAGCCAGCGAGGGCATCGGCCAATACCTGCAGACGGGGCATTTTCCCGCAGATTATCGCTACGCCCAGCAAGAGCTGAGTGCACCGGCCAATTTCCTTGCCGACTGGCTGCATCTAAGCGGCCCGGCCTACGTGATTTCCACGGCCTGCACCTCCAGCGGCCGGGCCCTGCTCAGCGCACGACGCCTGCTCGACCTGGGCCTGTGCGACGCCGTGCTGTGCGGTGGGGTCGACAGCCTGTGCGGCCTGACCCTCAATGGCTTCGGCGCCCTGGAAGCCGTCAGCGAAAAGCGCTGCAATCCGTTTTCAGCCAACCGTGACGGCATCAACATCGGCGAGGCCGCAGCGTTGTTTCTGATGACCCGCCAGGGCAACCCGCAAAGTGCCAACATCGCCTTGCTCGGTGCCGGCGCCAGCTCCGATGCCCACCACATATCCGCCCCCGACCCCACGGGTGCGGGCGCCTTGCAGTGCATGAGCAAAGCACTGGACAATGCCGGCCTTACGCCCTCGCAGATCGACTACCTGAACCTGCATGGCACCGCAACGGCGCACAACGACGCCATGGAAAGCCTCGCCGTGCACACCTTGTTCGGCGCCACGCTACCCTGCTCCTCGAGCAAGCCGCTGACCGGCCATACGCTAGGTGCCGCCGGGGCGCTGGAGGCGGCCTTCTGTTGGCTGAGCCTGAGCGGACACAACCGACACGGGCTGCTGCCACCGCATGTGTGGGACCAGCAGCAGGACCCCGCGCTGCCATCCCTGGCCCTGGTGGACGGTAGCCAGCGCCTGGACCTGCGGCGGCCACGCCGCTTGATGAGCAACTCGTTCGCCTTCGGCGGCAACAATGTAAGCCTGATTCTCGGAGACACCGCATGATCCCCTGGCCCCTGGCCGAGCTGCTGCCCCACGCCGGCGACATGATCCTGATCGACCAGGTCGAGCGTTGCGACGATGAGCAGATCCATACCCGTACCACCGTGCGCCCCGGCGGCCTGTTCAACCGCGCCGACGGCAGCCTGCCGGCCTGGCTCGGCGTCGAGCTGATGGCGCAGAGCGTCGCCGCCTATGCCGGCTGCCGCGCCCGGCGCAATGGCGAGGCGGTCGAGCTGGGCTTTCTGCTCGGCACGCGCAAGTTCGAGTGCGATGTCGAACACTTTCCCGTCGGCGCCGAACTGCACATCCACGCCCTGCGTTCGCTCGAAGACGACAACGGTATGGGCGTGTTCGAATGCCATCTGCGCGGGCCCGGTATCCATGCCAGCGCCCGCCTGAATGTCTACCGCCCCCCGCAAGTGGCCAGCTACCTGGTCGAACCGGGCCCAGAGGAGTCCTCCAATGACTGAAACCATTCTGGTCACCGGCTCGAGCCGGGGCATCGGCCGCGCCATCGCTCTGCGCCTGGCACGAGCCGGCTACGACCTGGTGCTGCACTGCCGCAGCGGGCGCGCCGAGGCCGATGCCGTGGCCGAGGAAGTGCGGGCACTGGGCCAACAGGCACGGGTGTTGCAGTTCGACATCAGCGACCGTGCCGCCTGCCGAGCCATCCTCGAAAGCGACGTGGAGCGCTTCGGCGCCTATTACGGCGTGGTGTGCAACGCCGGGCTGACCCGCGACGGCGCCTTCCCGGCGCTCACCGATGAAGACTGGGACCAGGTGCTGCGCACCAACCTCGATGGCTTCTACAACGTCCTGCAACCGCTGACCATGCCGATGATCCGTCGCCGCGCGCCGGGACGCATCGTCTGCATCACCTCGGTTTCGGGGCTGATCGGCAACCGCGGCCAGGTCAACTACAGCGCCTCCAAGGCCGGCCTGATCGGCGCCGCCAAGGCCCTGGCGATCGAGCTGGGCAAGCGCCGCATCACCGTCAACTGCGTGGCCCCTGGGCTGATCGACACCGCCATGCTCGATGAGCACGTGCCAGTGGAGGAACTGATGAAAATGATCCCGGCCGGGCGTATGGGTACCCCAGAAGAGGTGGCAGGTGCAGTGAATTTCCTGATGTCGCCGGAGGCGGCGTACATCACTCGCCAGGTGCTGGCAGTCAATGGAGGGCTGTGCTGATGCGCCGCGTCGTCGTCACCGGCATGGCCGGCATCACGTCCCTGGGCAGCGACTGGGCGACCATCGCCAGGCATTTTGCCAACCAGCGCAGCGGCATCCGGCGCATGGATGAATGGGACCGCTTCGAGGAACTGAACACCCGCCTGGCCGGCCCCATCGATGACTTCAAGGTGCCCGGGCACTGGACCCGCAAGCAGCTGCGCAGCATGGGCCGGGTTTCGCGCCTGGCCGTGGCTGCCGCCGAACGTGCCCTGGCCGACGCCGGCCTGCTCGACGACCCGAGCATTCGCGACGGGCGCATGGGCGTGGCGTGTGGCTCGTCCACCGGCAGCACCGACGAGATCAAGGCGTTCGGCAACATGCTGCTCAACTCGGTGGCCGATGGCCTCAATGCCAATTCCTACGTGCGCATGATGCCGCACACCACCGCCGCCAACATCAGCATCTTCTTCGGCCTCACCGGACGGCTGATTCCTACTTCCAGCGCCTGCACCAGCGGCAGCCAGGGTATCGGCTACGCCTACGAGGCGGTCAAGTACGGGCGCTTGCCGATGATGCTCGCCGGCGGTGCCGAGGAACTGTGCCCGACCGAAGCGATGGTGTTCGACGCGCTGTACGCCACCAGCCTGAAGAACGAGACCCCGCACCTGAGCCCACGCCCCTATGACGGCGGGCGCGATGGCCTGGTGATCGGCGAAGGTGGCGGCATGCTGGTGCTCGAAGAGCTGGAACACGCCCTGGCCCGCGGCGCGAAGATCCACGCCGAGATCGTCGGCTTCGGCAGCAATGCCGACGGCCAGCACACCACCCGTCCCGAACAGGTCACCATGCGCCGGGCCATGGAACTGGCCTTGGAAGACGCCGGCCTGCCCCCCCAATCGATCGGCTACGTCAACGGCCACGGCACCGCCACCGAACAAGGCGACATCGCCGAGACCCTGGCCACCCACAGCCTGTTCGGCCCAAGCATGCCCATCAGCTCGCAGAAAAGCTTCCTCGGCCACACGCTGGGGGCGTGTGGAGCGCTGGAATCCTGGTTCAGCATCGAGATGATGAACAGCGACCGCTACGTGCACACACTCAACCTGGACCAGATCGACCCCCGCTGCGGCGAGCTCGATTACCTGCGGGGCGAGTTCCGCACCATGAACAATCAATACGTCATGAACAACAACTTCGCCTTTGGTGGGGTCAACACCTCGTTGATCTTCCGCCGCTGGCCGTGAACGACCCTTAACCACACCAAGGAAGACCCAATGCGTATCAAATCCCTTACCACAGCTACCGCTTTGCTGCTGTGCGCCCTGCCAGGCTTGAGCCAGGCCCGTGACACCGCGCTGTACCTGCCATTTGAAAAGGTCGTGCAGCAGATGCAGGCCGAGAAGAAGCTCGACGGTTCGGTGAAGTTTTACCTCGCTGGCGTGCAGCCACGCGGCAAGGTCAAGGTGATCAGCGCCAATGCTGTCACCAACAAGAAGACCAATGCCTTCAACAAGAGCGACGAAGCCGCCTGCGAGTGGGCACTGCAATCGGCTCTGCTGACCCTGCAGGATGCCGCGCACAAGGCAAACGCCAACGCCGTGACCAACATCGCCAGCTACTACAAGAAGAATGAGCGCAAGGATGCTTCTACCTACGAGTGCCATGCCGGTGCGGTGATCGCAGGCGTAGCGCTCAAGGGTGATCTTGCGCGCGTCGACTGACGCCCCAAGCTGAGCGGCTGCCCCTCAGCCGCTCAACTGGCCGGTTAGCAACTCGGCGAAGGCCCTGGCCATCGCCGATGCGCCGCGCTCGCGCTGCACCAGCCACACCGCCGAAACGGCCTCGGCGTCGAGCAGGGTTCGATACACCACGCCATCGATGCGCATGCGCTGGTACGACGCGGGCAGCACCGACACCCCCAACCCCGCCGAAACCAGGCCGATGATGGTCATCGCCTCGCCGGCTTCCTGGGCGAAGTGCGGGCTGAACCCGGCCTGCCGGGCCAGGCTCTGCAACTGCGCATACAGGCCACTGCCGTAGCTGCGCGGGAAGAACACGAAAGGCTCATGCGCCAGCGCGGCCATGTGCACGCCTTGCTCGTTGCCCTCGGCCAGTGGATGCGAGGCATTGACCACCGCCACCAGCGGCTCGCGGAACAGCTCAGTGGCCAGCAATCCGTCTGGTAACGGCATCGGGCGCATCAAGCCGACCTCGATGGATTCGTCGAAGACACCCTCGGCCACCGCGCGGCTGCTCATCTCCTGGAGGTGCAGGTGCACCGCCGGGAAGCGCTGGCGAAAAGCGTGTATTGCCTTGGGAATCTTCGAAGTGAACGGCGCCGACGACGTGAAGCCGATCTTCAGTTCGCCCAGCTCGCCGAGTTGTGCCCGGCGCGCCACATCGGCGGCCTTTTCCACCTGCGCCAGCACCTGGCGGGCCTCATCGAGGAACAGCCGGCCCGCCTCGCTCAACTCCACTCGTCGGTTGGTGCGCTCGAACAGGCGTGCGCCGAGCTCCTGTTCCAGTGCCTGGATCTGCTGGCTCAGCGGCGGCTGGGAGATGCCCAGCTGCTGTGCGGCCCGGCCAAAATGCAGTTCCTCGGCGACGGCGATGAAATAACGCAGGTGGCGCAGCTCCATGTTCGGCTCCAAACAAGTCGTGAAAGCTCTCAAATAGGTCGAACAATATATTGGATCTAATCATTAGGGAGCTATATGCTTTTTTCATTGCCCCAGAGGTATCCCCTGTGAAAACTGCTGTAGCTCGACTCCCCACCGACCCCGCCGCCGAGGGGCGTTGCCGCTACCTGGGCGTGGCCTACCAGCTGCAGGAC
>NZ_JACVVE010000021.1 GCF_016648105.1 Pseudomonas sp. S31
GCTTTAGGGGGGGATGGGGCTTAGATCGAGCGCCGCCCGCGCGGCGCTCGATCTCCGCCCCCTGCAACTCTCAAGCCTCACACCCGCAAACCTAGAAGAAACTACGCTGAGCCTTGAGGGTCACCACGCTTTCGCAATAGGTATTGATCCCGGCATAGGCCTCGCAGCCACCGCCGCTGAGGTCGGAGTTGCTGTAGATCAGGTCCAGGTCCAGCCCCAGCCAGGGCCGCGAGAGCTGCAGCGACCAGTCGGAAAAGCCGTTGACCTGGCTGCCGTCGCCGATGGTGAACGGCGTGCCGAGCTGGTGGTGGGCCAGTTTGACGGTCAGATCCACATCCAGCAGCGGCAGGTGCCCGAAATCGGCGAACAGGGTGCCGGTGCGGTTGTCGGGATTGTCGCGCAGAGCGCCGCCGAAGCGGCTGCCGAGCACCGAGATGCCGCCGTACAGCGCGTAGCTGTCAGGCCCGGCGATGTTCGGTTGGCTGTAGTGGATCAGGCCCACTTCATAACCCAGGGTGTCGTCGAAATGGTGCTTGTAGCCCAGGTAGCTGTCCAGGCGCAGGGTCGAATCGGGCGTGACGCCCATGCTCGGGGCGTACTGGCCGACGTACCAGCCGCTGGCGTGACTGAGGTCGAGGCCACCGTGGAAGGCGCCGACCGCGCTGGGCGAGATCAGCCCCTGGGCCATGCTGCGCGACGGTGTGGTACCCAGGGTGAAATCGAAGTCGCCCAGTTCGCGCTGCATCTGTTGGGCGTGCAGCGCAGGGCTCGACAGCAGGGCCGCAGTCAGAAACAGAAAGGGCCGGGTCATGGTCACCATCCTGGAAGGCTTGCTCTAGAGGGGGCCAGGATACCTGGGTTGGTCCGAGTGTGGTACACCTGAGTGGGCAATGGCCTCGGTTGACCAGGGCCGTGAAGCGCTTCGATCCGGATGACTGATCGGCGTCGGCGTGGTTACCAGATGTTGAAGGTGTAGGTGATCAACACTCGGTTCTCGTCCACGTCGGTGGTGTCGCTACCGCGGTACATAACGTTGCGCAGCCGAAAGCCCAGCCCCGCTAGGGGACCGCTCTGGATCACGTAGCCCAGGTCGATGTCGCGCTCGCGTTCGCTCGCCGCCTGGCTGCGGATCTGGAAATCGTCGGCGCGGATGTAGCGGGCCATCAAGGTCAGGCCGGGGAGGCCCATTGCCGCGAAATTGTAGTCATAGCGCAGCTGCCAGCTGTCTTCGTCGGCGCGCACGAAAGGTTGGTAGGTGCCGTTGTTGAAGGCCCAGGGTCGGCGACCAGCAAGAACGGCAAACCGGTGTCGCCGCTCTGCCGTTGGTACGCCAGGCCCAGCGAGTGACCGGCGCTGGAGTAGGTGACCATGGCGGCGCGCAAACGGTTGTCCACCGTGGTGCGCCCGCGACTGTCACTGTCGAACAGGCGCAGGTCGGTCTTGAGCTTGCGATCGCCTCCCAGCGGCAGGGTGTAGACCAGGTCGGCGATGTTCTGTTGGTAGTTGTCCTTGAGTTCGGCGCGGTACAAGGTGCCGGTGAGTCTCGGGTTGAAGTTGTATACCGCGCCTGCGTAGTTGAAGCGATCGGAGGGTTTGCCGCCGGTAGAACCGTCGGCGGACATCACGATGTCTTCGTAGTTGCTCGAGTCCCGCTGGTGCATCTGGCGGAACTGGCCACCGATCAGCGTCAGGTCGTCGATGTCGTTGGACTGCAACTGGGCGCCCTGGTAGGTCTGCGGCAGCAGGCGCGTATCGTTGCGCACCACCACCGGCAGTGCCGGTTCGTGATCGCCGACCGTCAGCACCGTCTTGCCGATGCGCGCCTTGCCGGTCATGCCGAGGAAACTGAACTCGTCGGCGGGGCTACCGCTCAGCGGGTCGCGGCGCAGGGCGCCGGTGCCGCTGGTGCCGCTGCCTGAGTCAAGTTTGATCCCTACCAGCCCCAGGGCGTCGACGCCAAAACCGACGGTGCCTTCGGTGAACCCCGACTGTGCGCGCAACAGCAACCCCTGGGTCCAGTCTTCGGCCTTGTTCTGGCTCTTGCCGTCGTGGCGCGGGGTGTCGGGCTGTCCGGCGTCGCGGAAGTCGCGGTTCATGTAGAAATTGCGCAGTTCCAGGCGCAGATGGCTGTCGTCGACGAAAGCGGCAGTGGCGAGGCCGGGGCTGAGCAGGGCGGCGAGCAGGGGCAGGTGCCTTGAAGGTAAGGTCATGAAGTGCGGCATTATGTTTACCTGTAATTGTTTTTGTTATTGCGAGGGTGGATAAACAGATGCGTGAAATCATAAGGTTGTGATCGACGGTTGGTATGGAGGGTCTGGCTCCTGATTTTACGAGTAAATATATTGACGTAATTGGGCGTCATCAGCCGCCACTTGCCCGGCCGCATCGCCGGGGCATCACGGGCTGTTTTTCAGTCTTCCTCGCTGGAGGGCAGGCGGTCGCCGCCCAGGTCGACCTTGCACAGGTCGGTGTTGAGCTTGTTGAGCAGATGCAGCAGGCTGACCGTGTCGTCGAAACTGAAGCCCTGCAAGGCCTGGCCATAGAACTCGTAGATACGCGCCTGCAACGATTGCCAGAAGCGTAGGCCGGAGGCGGTCAGCAGCACCAGGCGGGCGCGGCCATCGTCCGGGTGCGGCACGCGCACCACATGGTTGTCGCGCTCCAGGCGCTTGAGCACGCCGTCCAGGTTCTGGCGGCTGACCACCAGGTACTCGGTCAGTTGGTTGAACGAGACACCCTGTTCGGCGCCCTCGCGAGACAGCGCGCCGAGCACCGCCCATTGCACGGTGCTGATGCCGAACTCGCTCTGGACCTGGCGCTGCAGGGTGTTTCCGGTCTGGAAGAGCCGGAAGAACAACCGGTTAGGGATGCTCTTCGCCTCGTTGGTGGTCATTGCTGCTCCTTCTCCGATCGGCTAACGGCTGCGCTGCCACAAGGGGCGCAGGGGTTACTTGGGGGTCAGTTCACGGGCGATGATATTCTTCATGATCTGCGCGGTGCCATCACCGATCTGCAAGCCGAGGACATCGCGCAGGCGCTGGGCAAACGGCAGGTCTTCGCCATAGCCGGTGTGCCCGTGGGCCAGCAGGCACTGCTTGACCACATCGAACGCCAGCTTCGGCCCCCACCACTTGTTCATCGCCGCCTCGGCATTGTGCGGCAGATTGTTGTCCTTAAGCCACAACGAGTAGTAGCACTGCAGGCGTGCGGCATGCACGTAGGTCTGCAGTTCGGCCAGCGGGTGGGTGAGGCCCTGGAAGGCATTGAGGCTCTGGCCGAAGGCCTGGCGCTCGGTCAGCCACTGCCAGGTCTCGTCGAGTGACTGCTGGGCCAGCGCCAGGCACTGCAGGCCGATCAGCGCACGGCTGTAGTCGAAGCCCTGCATCACCTGCTTGAAACCCTTGCCTTCCTCGCCCATGCGATGGTTCAGCGGCACCCGCACATTGTCGAAGAAGATCGAGCCGCGGCCGATGGCGCGCTCGCCGGCGTCATCGAAGCGGGTGGTGCTGATGCCCGGCAGGTCCATGGGTACGAGGAAGGCGCTGATGCCGCTGGCGCGTTGCTCGACGGTGCCGGTGCGGGCGAACACCACGGCGACGTCGGCCTGGTCGGCCATCGAGATCGAGGTCTTTTCACCATTGAGCACATAGTGCTCGCCGTGGCGTTCGGCTTTCAGCCGTAGGCTGGCGGCGTCGGAGCCGCCACTGGGCTCGGTCAGGGCGATGCACACCACCTTGCGCCCGGCGTTGATCTCGCCCAGCCAGTGGTGGGCCAGTTCGGGGTCGGCATGCTGGGTGATGATCTGGCCATTGAGCGAGGCCAGCAATGGGATGTAGGCGACATTGAAATCGCCGCGTGCCAGCTCCTCGATGATGATCCCGGCGGTCACGCAGTCCAGTCCGCTGCCGCCATAGGCTTCGTCGAGTTCACCTCCGAGCAGGCCCATGTCGCCGAGCTGGGTGATGGTCGAGCGTTCGATGCGACCGTCGCGGTCGCGCTGCCGATAGCCGGGGGCGAGCACTTCGCTGCTGAAGCGGGCGACGCTTTCGCGGATGGCGTTCTGTTGTTCGGTGAAGGCGAAGTTCATGTGTGTCTCCTGACCCGCTGGCACTGGGACGCCGCCCTGGGCGGGCGGCGCAGGGGTTTATTGGTAGAACTTGCGGAAATCCGGTTTGCGCTTTTCCTTGAAGGCGGCCACGCCCTCGCGCGATTCCTCGGTCTCGTAGTACAGGCTCAGTGCCTGCATGCCGAGGCCGCCGATGCCGGCGATGTTCTCGCTGTCGGCATTGAACGAGCGCTTGGCGATGGACAGGGCGGTCGGGCTCTTCTCGAGGATCTCGTCGCACCACTTTTGCACTTCGGCGTCCAGTTGCTCATGGGGCACCACGGCATTCACCAGACCCCACTCCAGAGCTTCTCGAGCGCTGTACTTGCGGCACAGGTACCAGATCTCGCGGGCGCGCTTTTCGCCGATCAGGCGCGATAGGTAGGCGGTGCCGAAGCCGGGGTCGACCGAACCGACCTTGGGCCCAACCTGGCCGAAGATGGCCTGCTCCGAGGCGATCGACAGGTCGCAGACCACGTGCAACACATGGCCGCCACCGATGGCGAAACCGTTGACCCGGGCGATCACCGGCTTGGGCACCGCACGGATCAGCCCCTGCAGCTCCTCGACTGGTAGGCCGATCAGGCCGCGGCCATCGTACTGGCCCTCGTGGGCGCCCTGGTCGCCGCCGGTGCAGAACGCCTTGTCACCGGCCCCGGTGAACACGATCACGCCGATGGCCTTGTTCCAGCCCGCGCGGTTGAAGGCATCGATCAGCTCCATGCAGGTCTGGCCACGGAAGGCGTTGTAGCGCTCGGGCCGGTTGATGGTGATGGTGGCGACGCCGTCTTTTTCTTCGTAGAGGATGTCTTCGTAGTTCATGTCGATGCTCCTGGGAAAGGTAAGGGGGATCAGCCGGCCATCGTCAGGCCGCCGGATACGCTGATGACCTGGCCGGTGATGAAGTTGGCGTCGTCGCTGGCGAGCAGCGCGATGATCCCCGGGTAGTCCTCCGGTTGGCCCAGGCGGCGCATGGGCACGGCGTTGCGGAACGCCTCCAGGAGCTTGTCCGGGTTGTTGGAGGTGGCGGCCACGCTCTTGAGCAGCGCGGTGTCGGTAGGCCCTGGGCAGACCACGTTGAAGTTGACGTTCTTGGTCGCAAGTTCCCGCGCCAGGGTTTTCGACAAGCCCACCAGCCCGGCCTTGCAGGCGGCATACACGGCTTCGCCGGAGGAGCCGACACGGGCGGCGTCCGAGGCGACGTTGATGACCTTGCCGCCACCGGCCTCGAGCATTTTCGGCAGCACCACGTGGTGCATGTTCAGGGCGCCGGTGAGGTTGATGTCGATCAGTTGCTGCCACTGCTGCGGTTCGGTCTTGAGGAACGGCAGGAAGCGGTCGAAGCCTGCGTTGTTGACCAGCACGGTGGGTACGCCCAGGTCGCTTTCGATGCCAGCCACGGTGGTGGCGATCGCCGCATAGTCGGTGATGTCCGCAGCATAGGCCTTGGCCTGGCCGCCTTGTTCGAGGATCAGGTCGACGGTGGTCTGGGCCGCAGCGGCGTCGCGGTCGAGCACGGCCACCCGGCTGCCTTCCTCGGCGAAGCGCTGGCACACGGCGCGGCCGATGCCGCCGCCACCGCCGGTGATGATCACGGTTTTACCCTGCAGGCCTTTCATGGGGTCATCCTCTTGTCGTTCGCGCTTGAAGGTGGATTGCTGGCTGCGTTGGCACGGCCCAGGCGGATGTCGCGGGCCAGTTCGCGCAGCTTGAACTTCTGGATCTTTCCGGAGGGGGTGCGCGGCAGCGCCGGCAGCACCTCGAGGTATTCGGGCAGGTAGTTCTTGCTCAGTTGGTGTTCGAGCAGGAAGGCGACCAGTTCGGCCAGGCCCAGCCCAGGCTCGCCCTCGTGCAGAGTGACGTAGGCGCACACCCGCTCGCCCAGGCGCTCATCGGGGCAGCCGACCAGGGCCACCGAGGTGACGGCGGGGTGGGTGTAGATGAGGTTCTCGATCTCCACCACCGGGATGTTCTCGCCACCGCGGATCACCACGTCCTTGGTGCGCCCGGTGATGCGGATGTAGCCGTGCGCGTCCATCTGCGCCAGGTCACCGGTGTCGAACCAGCCTTCGCGGTCCACGGTGTACCACTCCGGGCGCTTGAGGTAGCCGAGGAACAGGCTGGCGCCGCGCACCTGCAGGTGGCCTTCGACACCGGCCGGCACGGGCTGGCCGTGGTCGTCGAGCACGCGCACCTGCATGTCGGGCAGCGCGCAGCCGTCGGTGTGGATGGCGCGTTCGGTCGGGTCGTCGGGGAAAGTCATGGTCACTGCGCCGGTCTCGCTCATGCCCCAGGCCGACACCACTTGTGCGCCCATGGCTTGGCTGGCCTTTGCCACCAGAATGCTGGGGATCGGTGCGCCGGCGGCGGCGAATACCCGCAGTGAGGCGAGCGCTTCGCCCTGCTCGGCGGCGATGTCCACCAGGTCAGCGAGGAACGGCGTCGATGCCATGGTGAACGTCGGGCGCTCGGCTGCCGCCACCTGTGCGGCGAAGCGCGGGTCCCAGACATCCTGCAGCACGGCGGGAGCCTGTAGGTAGACAGGCATCATCAGGCCATACAGGAAGCCGGTCTGGTGGGCCATAGGGGAGGCCATGAACACCACGTCATCGCGCCCCAGGTGCAAGCGCTCGGCGTAGGGGCGGATGTTGGCGAACAGGGTATTGGAGCTGTGCAGCACGCCCTTGGGTTCGCCCGTGGTGCCGGAGGTGTAGAGCAGCTGGACGATATCGTCGGCATGCGGCCGGCGCTCGCTGAACAGAGCCTGGGCATCGACCTGCTGTTCCCAGGGGTGGTCGAGCAGGCGGCGGCTGAAGCTGTCGTCACCGCCGATCGTCAGTACATGCTCCAGGCTCGGCAACGACGGGCGCAGGGCATTGGCCATGGCCTGGTAATCGAAGCCGCGGAAGCTGTGCGGAACGACCAATACCCGGCTTTGCGCATGTTCGAGAATGAAGCGCAGTTCGCGCTCGCGGAAGATCGGCATCAGCGGGTTGAGCACCGCGCCAATGCGAACGCAGGCCAGGTGCAGGGCGAACATCTGCCACCAGTTGGGCAGCTGGCACGACACCACGTCGGCTTTGTCCACCCCCAGTGACGCAAGCCCCAGGGCAATGCGGGTGACATGGCGATCGAGCGCCTCGCGGCTCAGCTCGATGCGCTGGCCGTCGCCCACGCGGTAGGCCACCAGCGCGGTGCGCTGTGCTGCTTCGGCCAAGCCTGAGTCCCAGTAATCTGTAATGATGTTGTCTTTACAGTCGGCGATTCTCGGTGAAGGAGAGCGACGTTCCAGAAGCGGTTTTATTGTTGTTTTCATTGACTGTACCAGTGATTGATACGTGGCGTTGTCGACAACCGCGCTGCCGTTGGCGATGGGGAGACAATACGCTCGTGAAAATTATTATGTCAACATATTGTCTTTATCTTTTGCGCTGGCATAGACTCGATCCGAGTGTGGTGCCCGTCGTCGCGTGCATCGCTGTCAATCAAAGAGGAGTACGCCGTGGTCCATGACAACATCCTCGTCGAGCAACACGGACCGGTCGGGCTGATCCGCCTGAACCGGCCCGCTGTGCTCAATGCCTTGAACAATGCCTTGATGACCGAGCTGGGCGAGGCGCTGCGCGCCTTCGAACGCGACCCGGCAACGCGGGCGATGGTGATCACCGGCAACGCCAAGGCCTTCGCCGCCGGTGCCGATATCGGCGAAATCCAGGGGCAGGGCTTCGCCGATGCCTACATGGACGAGTTCATCACCGCCAACTGGGAGCAGGTATGCCGGTGCCGCAAGCCGGTGATCGCGGCAGTGGCCGGGCTGGCGCTGGGCGGCGGCTGTGAGTTGGCGATGATGTGCGACCTGATCATCGCCGCCGACAACGCCCGTTTCGGCCAGCCGGAAGTGCGTGTCGGTACCCTGCCGGGCGCGGGCGGCACGCAACGCCTGACCCGCGCCATCGGCAAGGCCCGGGCCATGGATCTGTGCCTGACCGGGCGTTTCATGGATGTAACCGAGGCCGAGCGGGCCGGGTTGCTGAGCCGCGTGGTACCCGCCGCGCAGCTGCTCGATGTGGCCCTGGAAGTAGCGCATGAGATCGCCAGCCACTCGGCGCTGGCGGTCAAGCTGAACAAGGAAGCGGTCAACCGCGCCTTCGAGACCACCCTGGCCGAAGGGGTGCTCTACGAGCGCCGGCTGCTGCACGCCAGCTTCGCCAGTGCCGACCAGAAGGAAGGCATGCAGGCATTCACCCAGAAGCGCGTCCCGGTCTGGCGCCATCGCTGAGGCGGCCATCTTTTCACTCATCGCTTGCAGGAGCTGCTCATGTCCTCTCCCGTGAAACTGACGCTGATCGACCAACTGGCGCTGATCCGGGTCTACAGCCCGCCGGTCAATGCCCTTGGCCATGCCGTGCGCGCCGGGCTGCTACAGGCTCTGCGCGAGGCCGAGGCCAACCCCGGGGTGCGCATGCTGCTGTTGCATTGCTCCGGGCGCACCTTCATCGCCGGTGCCGACATCCGCGAATTCGGCCAGCCGTCCCAGGCGCCGACCCTGCCTGAGCTGACCCAAGCCATTGAGGCGTGCAGCAAGCCGGTGCTGGCAGCCCTGCACGGCTCGGTGCTGGGTGGCGGCCTGGAGGTGGCGATGGCTTGCCATTACCGCATCGCCCACCAGACCACGCGCCTCGGCATGCCAGAGGTCAAGCTGGGGCTAGTGCCCGGCGCTGGTGGGACCCAGCGCCTGCCGCGCCTGGTCGGGGTGGCCCGGGCCTTGGAGATGATCGTTGGCGGTGAACCGATCGACGCGTTACAGGCCCTGGACGCGGGGCTGGTCGATGCGCTGTTCGATGACGAAGAAGAACCGGTAACCGCTGGCCTTGGCCATGCCATGCGCCTGTTGGCGGCAGACGCTGGCCCTCGGCGCAGCGGGGAACGGGGCGTGGCACCGGTGGACGCTGGGCTGTTCCAGCAACGGCGCCTGCGCGAAGGCCGCGAGCGCCCGGACGCCTATGCCCCATTGCGCTGCATCGCCGCCGTCGAGGCCGCTACCTGCCTGCCATTGGCCGAAGGCCTGCAGCGCGAGCGCGCGCTGTTTCTCGACTGCATGCAATCGCCCGAGCGCGCGGCCCTGGTCACGACGTTCTTCGCCCAGCGCCAGGCGGCCAAGGCCAGCCGCAACGCGGGCTAGGCCGCGTCCCCCCACTTTCGAGGAGAACTTCATGGACATCGACTACTCCGCCAGCGAGCTGGCTTTTCGCGACCAGGTTCGGCAGTTCCTGGTCGACCAACTGCCCGCTGACATCGCTACCAAGGTGCGCTTGGGCAAGCACCTGCACAAGGCCGACCACCAGCGTTGGCAGCGCATCCTCGCCAAGCGGGGCTGGTACGCTGCCAACTGGCCGGTGGAACATGGCGGCACTGGCTGGAACGTGGTCCAGCGGCATATTTTCGAGGAAGAATGCGCCGCGGCGGGTGCCCCCAGGCTGATCTCCTTCGGGGTCAACATGGTCGCCCCGGTGATCATCAAGTTCGGCAGCGAGCAGCAGAAGGCCCATTACCTGCCGCGTATCCTCGACGGCCAGGACTGGTGGTGCCAGGGTTACTCCGAGCCGGGCGCCGGCTCGGACCTGGCCAGCCTGAAGACTCGCGCAGTGCGCGACGGCGAACACTACGTGGTCAACGGGCAGAAGACCTGGACCACACTCGGCCAGCATGCCGACATGATCTTCTGTCTGGTGCGCACCGACCCCGAGGCCCAGGCCCAGCGCGGTATCAGCTTCCTCTTGATCGACATGCGCAGCCCGGGTATCACGGTGCGCCCGATCATCACGCTGGAAGGCGAGCATGAAGTCAACGAGGTGTTCTTCGACAACGTGCGGGTACCGGTGGAAAACCGCGTCGGCGACGAGAACCAGGGCTGGACCTGCGCCAAGTACCTGCTGACCCACGAACGTACCGGCCAGGCCGGTATTGGCGGCTCCAAGGCGGCGCTGGCGCACCTCAAGCAGGTGGCGGCCAGCGAGCTTCGCGGCGGTCGGCCCTTGCTCGACGATCCACTGTTCCGCGCCCAGGTGGCGGAACTGGAGATGCAACTGCTGGCCATCGAGATGAGCACCCTGCGCATTCTTGCTGCGGTCCAGGACGGTGGGGTGCCGGGTGCACAGAGCTCGATCCTGAAGATCAAGGGCTCGGAGATCCGCCAGGCCATCAGCCATCTGCTGCGCAAGGCCCTGGGCGTGCACGCGCTGCCCTTCGTCGAGGCCGAGCTGGCCCTGGGCGAGCCGGCCGAACCGCTGCACACCAGCTACAGCGCGGCGCCGGCCAGCCAGTACTTCAACCTGCGCAAGCTGTCGATCTACGGCGGCTCCAATGAAATCCAGAAGAACATCATCGCCAAGATGATTCTCGAACTCTGAAGGGGCACAGCATGGACTTCAAACTCAGCGAAGAGCAGCAGATGCTCAAGGACACCGTCGCGCGCCTGGTGCGCGAGACCTACACTTTCGAGCGGCGCGAGGCATACGCGCGCAGCTCTCTGGGCCACGGCGCCGACTTCTGGCAGCAGCTCGCCGAGCTGGGCCTGTGCGCGGTGCCGTTCAGTGAGGAGCGGGGCGGTTTCGGCGGTGGCGGCGTGGAAAATATGCTGGTGATGACCGAGCTGGGGCGGGGCCTGTGCCTGGAGCCTTACCTGAGCTCGCAGATCCATGCCGGCGGCTTGCTCGCCCAACTGGCCGACGGTGCATCGCACCAGGCCTTGCTCGAACAGGTCGTCGCCGGCCAGGCGCAACTGGCGGTTGCCTGTGAAGAGGCGCAGAGCCATTACTGCCTGGAGGATGTGCGGACCCGAGCCGAATTGCGCGAGGGTGCCTGGCGTCTGACCGGGCGCAAGGTCGTAGTGCTCGGTGGTGGCAGCGCCGCATGCTTGTTGGTCAGTGCCCGCACCCAGGGCGGCGAGCGTGACGAGCAGGGTATCAGCCTGTTCATCGTCGACCCGTCCGGGCCGGGCGTGAGGCGCCGTGAGCATGCCAACATCGACGGTCCGCGGGCGTGCGAAGTGCTGCTCGAAAGTGCCTGCGGCGAATTGCTGGGCACCCTCGGCGAGGCCTTGCCGGTGCTGCGCTACCACCAGGGCCGGGCGCTCGCTGCGCAATGCGCTGAGGCGGTCGGCAGCATGCAGGTGGCCTGCGAGCTGACCCTGGACTACTTGAAAACGCGCAAGCAGTTCGGTGCGCCCATTGGCAAGTTCCAGGTCTTGCAGCACCGCATGGCCGACATGCAGGCCGAGCTGGAGATGGCCACGTCCATGGCGATCCTCGCCGCCTGCGTCGCCGATCAGCCCGACAGCCTGGCCCGCAGCCAGCGCCTGAGCGCCGCCAAGTTCATCGTCACCCGCGCTGGGCGGATGATCGCCGAGCAGGCCATCCAGTTGCATGGCGGCATCGGCATGACCTGGGAGTACGTGTTGGCCCACCATGCCAAGCGACTGGTGATGCTCAGCCACCAGTTGGGTGACGACGACCATCACCTGCAAGCCTATGCCGCGCTGTTGTCGGCGGCCTGAAGGAGCTCGTATGCACCCATTCAAGCGAATCGGCATCATTGGCTGTGGCGCGATGGGGCGGGGGATCGCCCAATTGTTCGCCAGCGCTGGTATCCCCGTACTCTTGCACGACAGCCGGGCGCAGGCCATCGGCCAGGCGCTGGCCTACAACCGCCAGCAACTGGAGCGCCTGGCCAGCAAGGGCAAACTCGATGCCGAGGCGTTGGGCGTGGCGTTGGCCTGCCAGCAGGCAGCGCCGGCACTGGCAGACCTGGCGGGTTGCGACCTGCTGATCGAGGCGATCGTCGAGCAATTGGAGGCCAAGCAGGCACTGTTTCGCCAGCTGGAGGCGCTGGGCGGCATCGATGCGGTCCTGGCCAGCAACACGTCGTCGCTATCCATCGGCGCCATTGCCAGTGGCTGTCAGAATCCCGAACGGGTCGCCGGCTTTCATTTCTTCAATCCGGTACCGTTGATGAAGATCGTCGAGGTGGTGCGCGGCGAGCGTACGGCGCCGGAGGTGATCGAGCGTCTGAGCAGGCTGGCCGAGCGAGCTGGGCATTATGCGGCGGTGACACCGGACTCACCGGGTTTTCTGGTCAACCATGCGGGTCGCGCCTACGGCCCGGAAGCTTTGCGCATCCTGGCCGAGGGCATTGCCACGCCGGCGCAGATCGATCGGATCCTGAAAGATTGCCTGGGCTTTCGCATGGGGCCGTTCGAGTTGTTCGACCTGGTCGGGCTGGACGTGTCGCATGCGGTAATGGCGTCGATGCACCACCAGTTCTACCAGGACCCACGCTACGCCCCGAGCCCCTTGGTTCCGCCACGCCTGGCCGCAGGGTTGCTCGGGCGCAAGAGCGGGCAGGGATTCTATCGCTACGTCGATGGCGTGCAGCAAGCGCCTGAGCCTGTGCCCGACGCGGCGGTGGCGTTGACTCGGCCGTTCTGGCTGGACAGCCGCGATCCGTCGGTGCGCGAGCAGGTGGCCAGCGTGCTTGGGCGGGCGGGGGTGTGCTTGGAGGAGGGCCCGCAGCCGAGCGAACGGGCGATCTGCTTGGTGACCCCGCTGGGCGAGGACGCCAGCACGCTGATCGCTCGCAAGCTGTTACCGCCGCAGCGCACGCTGGCGCTTGAGACCTTCGCCGGGTTCGAGCGCCGCCGGGTATTGATGCGCCAGCCGGCGCTGGACGCCGAGGTACTGGCTCAGGCACGAACCGCCTTGGCTGGCGATGGCGTGGCGGTGGAGGTGATCAATGATTCGCCGGGGTTTATCGCCCAGCGGGTGCTGGCGAGCATCGTCAACCTGGGCTGCGAGATCGCCCAGCGGGGTATCGCCGATCCGCAGACCCTGGATCGCGCGGTGCAGTTGGCATTGGGCTACCCGCATGGGCCGCTGGCCTTTGGCGACCATCATGGAGCGGAGCTGATACTGCAAATCTTGCAGGGGATGCATGAGGCGTATCAGGAGCCGCGCTATCGCGTCAGCCCTTGGTTGCGGCGGCGAGTGCAGTTGGGGCTGCCATTGACGGCGCCGGAGTGAGGGCGCCGATCAGCCGATCGGATCCTGCCCCAGCACCTTGCTCAACGCCACCCGCGCATCTTCCAACTGGACCAGCGAGGCATGCCGGGCACCCAGCGCGTCGCCGTTCTGGATGGCGGTGAGGATCGCCTTGTGCCGGGGCAGGGCGAGTTCGTCGAAGTTGGCGCGCTGGTTGGAATAGCGCACCGATTCGCGCAGTGCCATCGACAGCATATTGCACAGGTACGCCAGCAGATCGTTGTGGGTGGCGTCGGCGATGCGGGCGTGGAAGTCCAGGTCCGGTTGCAGGCGCTCCTCGTGGGTGCGTGCGGCCTCCATGCGCTGGTAGGCCTCGTCGATCGAGGCGATGTCCTCGGCCGTGGCGTTGGTGGCAGCCAGCGCTGCGGATGCCGGCTCGATGACCCAGCGCACGCTGGACAGGGTGTTGAAGAATTCCTGTTGGGGCGTGACTTGCATCAGCCAGTGCAGCACGTCGGGATCGAGCATGTGCCAGTCATGGCGCGGTCGCACCTGGGTACCGACCCGAGGGCGGGCTTCGACCAGGCCCTTGGCGGTGAGGGCACGCATCGCTTCACGGAACACCGGCCGGCTGATCGCGTAGGTTTCGCACAGGCTGGCCTCGGAGGGCAGCTTCTGCCCGGGTGCGAGTTGGCCGGAAACGATCTGCAGGCCGAGGTCCTGGACCAGGGTGGCGTGCATGCTCTTGCGCGTGGTGGGCTGGCGGTAGTTCATGTGCGGCGGAGGCGATCCTTCGGGCGGGGCAGCCATCATAGCATCACTGCGGCGCTGGTTTGTCCGCGCGCACCCAAGTTTGGAGGGGGCGTGAAACCTGTAGGAGCGGGTTCACCCGCGAACACGGGCGAAGCCCGTGCCATGCACCGCAGTGCCGGGTTCGCGGGTAAACCCGCTCCTACAGGTATGTCGGTTTGCCTGGGGGCGGCGAACCCTGTGGCAGCAGGCCAGCCTCAATGCGAATGCTTGGGCACCGCCGAGCCTCGGCAACCGACCAGGAAGTCGAAGTCGCAACCTTCGTCGGCCTGCATCACGTGGTCCAGGTACAACTTCGCATAGCCGCCACTGATCAGCTGCGGTGGCGCTTGCAGGTCAGCCAGGCGGCCGGCCAGCTCCTCGTCGGAAACCTCCAGGTTCAGCCGGCCTTCCTTGCAGTCCAGCTCGATCCAGTCACCTTCGCGCACCGCCGCCAACGGCCCACCGGCCGCCGCTTCTGGGGCCACGTGCAGGACCACGGTGCCGTAGGCGGTGCCGCTCATGCGGGCATCGGAAATACGCACCATGTCGGTCACGCCCTGGGCCAGCAGCTTCGCCGGCAGGCCCATGTTGCCGACCTCGGCCATGCCGGGGTAGCCCTTGGGCCCGCAGTACTTCATCACCAGGATCGAGTTGGCGTCCACGTCCAGCTCCGGGTCGTTGATGCGCGCCTTGTAGTCTTCGAAGTTCTCGAACACCACCGCGCGGCCGCGGTGCTGCATCAGCGCCGGGCTCGCCGCCGAGGGCTTGAGCACCGCGCCCTTGGGCGCCAGGTTGCCGCGCAGGATGCAGATGCCGCCATCGGCCACCAGCGGCTTGTCGATCGGGCGGATGACTTCTTCGTCATACAGCGGCGCGGCCTGGCAGTTGTCCCACAGGCTCTTGCCGTTGGCAGTCAGGGCGGCCGGGTTGGGCAGCAGGCCATGTTCGCCCAGGCGGCGGATCACTGCCGGAAGGCCACCGGCATAGTAGAACTCTTCCATCAGGAAACGCCCCGACGGTTGCAGGTCGACCACGGTCGGCGTGCCGCGGCCGATGCGGGTCCAGTCTTCCAGCTGCAGGTCGACGCCGATGCGCCCGGCAATCGCCTTGAGGTGGATCACCGCGTTGGTCGAGCCACCGATGGCGGCGTTGACGCGGATGGCGTTCTCGAACGCTTCGCGGGTGAGGATCTTCGACAGGCGCAGGTCTTCGCGGACCATGTCGACGATGCGCATGCCCGAGAGGTGGGCCAGCACGTAGCGGCGCGCATCCACGGCTGGAATGGCAGCGTTGTGCGGCAGCGAGGTGCCCAGCGCTTCGGCCATGCAGGCCATGGTCGAGGCGGTGCCCATGGTGTTGCAGGTGCCTGCCGAGCGCGACATGCCGGCTTCGGCCGAGAGGAATTCGTTGAGGTCGATCTGGCCAGCCTTATACGCCTCGTGCATCTGCCAGACGATGGTCCCGGCGCCGATGTCCTTGCCCTTGTGCTTGCCGTTGAGCATCGGCCCGCCGGTGACCACGATGGCCGGCACGTCGCAGCTGGCGGCGCCCATCAGCAGCGCCGGGGTGGTCTTGTCGCAGCCGGTCAACAGGACCACGGCGTCCACGGGGTTGCCGCGAATGGCTTCTTCCACATCCATGCTCGCCAGGTTGCGGGTGAGCATGGCAGTGGGGCGCAGGTTGGACTCGCCGCTGGAGAACACCGGGAACTCCACCGGAAAGCCTCCGGCCTCCAGCACACCCTTTTTCACGTGTTCGGCGATCTTGCGGAAGTGGGCGTTGCACGGGGTGAGCTCGGACCAGGTGTTGCAGATGCCGATGATCGGCTTGCCCTGGAACTCGTGATCGGGGATGCCCTGGTTCTTCATCCAGCTGCGGTACATGAAGCCGTTCTTGTCGGCGGTGCCGAACCATTGAGCGGAGCGCAGCGGGGTTTTGTTATCAGACATGGGAGACACCTTATTGGTATTACTATTTGTCGTTATGAGGTCGACTCTACCGCCTAAAATGGTATCTGTGAAGGCTTGTTGTTTTAAATAGTAATACTATAAGATCGTTCGGCCAGGTCAGAGGACTGCCAAAAAGCCCCGGCCCGGTGCTGTGCCCATTACAAGAACAATTGGAGACATCGCCATGATTCAGGAGCAGCGGCTCGTCCGCCTGATCACTCTGAAACTCATCCCTTTTCTGGTCCTGCTGTACCTGGTGGCCTATGTCGATCGTTCGGCGGTGGGCTTCGCCAAGCTGCACATGGGTGCCGATATCGGCCTCGGTGACGCAGCCTATGGCCTTGGCGCCGGGCTCTTCTTCATCGGTTACTTTCTCTTCGAGGTGCCGAGCAACCTGTTGCTCGACCGCTTCGGCGCACGCCGCTGGTTCGCCCGCATCCTGGTGACCTGGGGCGCGATCACCATCGGCATGGCGTTCGTCACCGGGCCCAACGGCTTCTACGTGATGCGCTTCCTGCTGGGGGCGGCCGAGGCCGGCTTCTTCCCGGGCGTGCTGTACTACATCACCCAGTGGTACCCGGTACGCCATCGCGGCAAGATCCTCGGTTTCTTCATCCTTTCGCAGCCGCTGGCGATGCTCGTCACCGGGCCGCTGTCGGGCGCGCTGCTGGGGCTCGACGGCAGCTATGGCCTGCATGGCTGGCAGTGGCTGTTCATCTGCATCGGTACTCCGGCGGTGCTGCTGGCCTGGCCGACCCTGCGCCTGCTGCCGGACGGCCCGGCCAAGGTGCGCTGGCTCAGCGACGAGCAACGCAGCTGGCTGCAGGAGCAATTGGCCAACGACCTGCGCGAGTTCGGCCAGACCCGCCACGGCAACCCGCTGCATGCCTTGAAGGACGGCCGGGTGTTATTGCTGGCGCTGTTCTATCTGCCGGTGACCTTGAGCATCTATGGCCTGGGCTTGTGGCTGCCGACGCTGATCCATCAGTTCGGCGGCAGTGACCTGGTCACCGGCTTCGTCTCGGCGGTGCCTTACCTGTTCGGCATCATCGGCCTGCTGATCGTCCCGCGCAGTTCCGACCGCCTCAACGACCGCTACGGCCACCTCGGCCTGCTGTACGCCCTGGGCGCCATCGGCCTGTTCCTCAGTGCCTGGCTAACCGTACCGGGGATGCAGCTGGCGGCCTTGTGCCTGGTGGCGTTCGCGCTGTTCTCCTGCACCGCGATCTTCTGGACCCTGCCGGGCCGGTTCTTCTCCGGGGCCAGTGCCGCGGCGGGCATCGCCCTGATCAACTCGATCGGCAACCTCGGCGGCTACCTGGGCCCATTCGGCATCGGCGCGCTCAAGGAGCACACCGGGCAGCTGTCGTCAGGCCTGTACTTCCTGGCCGTGGTGATGCTGTTCGGGCTGTTGCTCACCGGCGTCGTCTACAACCGCCTGGAGCGCCGCCAGCGCCTGGCTTCCACGCGGGTGGCCGAGGCCTCCCGCTAATCTTCGCAACCGAAAAGCGAGCACAAGCATGCGATTGATCCAATTCGAAACCGCCACCAGCGAGCGCCGCGTAGGCGTGGTGGAAGGCGAGCACGCCCTGGAAGTGCGTGGCGCCAGCAGCACCCGTGAACTGGCCCTGCAGGCCATCGCCAGCGGCCGCGACCTGGCCAGCGAAGTGCAGGCCGCAGGCCTGGGCGAAAGCCACGACTACCTGGCGCTGCTGGCCGCAGGCCGCGTGTTGCCGCCGCTGGACCACCCGGACCCGGCGCACTGCCTGGTCACCGGCACCGGCCTGACCCACCTGGGCAGTGCCGCCACCCGCGACAAGATGCACCAGCAGCAGGCCGAAGGGGCCGTGACCGACAGCATGCGCATGTTCCAGTGGGGCCTGGAGGGCGGCCGGCCGCCAGCGGGCGAGGAGGGCGCGCAGCCGGAGTGGTTCTACAAGGGCGACGGCGGCATCGTCGTGCGCCCCGGCGCCGACCTGCCGCTGCCGGCCTTCGCCGAAGATGCCGGCGAGGAGCCGGAACTGGTCGGCCTGTACCTGATCGGTGCCGACGGCACGCCGTATCGTCTGGGTTACGCGCTGGGCAACGAGTTCTCCGACCATGTCATGGAGCGGCGCAACTACCTGTACCTGGCCCATTCCAAGCTGCGCGCCTGCAGCTTCGGCCCGGAGCTGCGCCTGGGCGCGCTACCGGCGCACCTGGAAGGCACCAGCCGCATCCTGCGTGATGGCCAGGAACTGTGGAGCAAGCCGTTCCTCTCCGGTGAGCAGAACATGTGCCACAGCTTCGAGAACCTTGAGTTCCATCACTTCAAGTACGACCAGTTCCTGCGCGCCGGCGATATCCACGTGCACTACTTCGGCACCGCCACGCTGTCGTTCGCCGACGGTATCCAGGCGCGGCCGGGCGACACCTTCGAGGTCAGCCTCGATGCCTTCGGCCAGCCGCTGCGCAACGGTATCGCCGCCGCGCCCGAGCAGGTCCGCCCCGGGGTCGTGAAAAGCCTCTGAGCCTTTTTCTTCAGCTACAGGAGTCAACCATGTCTGGAAGCAACTTCATTGGCGGCAAGCGCAGCGCTGCCGGCACTGTGCGTCTGCAGAGCCTCGATGCGCGTACCGGCGAGGCACTGCCGCAGGCCTTCGTCCAGGCCACCCCTGAAGAGGTGGCTGGCGCCGCGCAGGCCGCAGACGCGGCGTTCGCCGAATACAACGGCCTGGCGCCGGAGCGCCGTGCGCAGTTCCTCGATGCCATCGCCGACCAGCTGGACGCGCTGGGCGACGCCTTCGTCGAAACCGTGTGCCGCGAGACCGCACTGCCGGCCGGGCGCATCCAGGGCGAGCGTAGCCGTACCAGCAACCAGATGCGCCTGTACGCCAAGGTGCTGCGCCGTGGCGACTACCTGGGGGCGCGCATCGACCGCGCGCAGCCGCAGCGCCAGCCCTTGCCGCGCCCGGATCTGCGTCAGTACCGCACCGGCGTCGGGCCGGTGGCGGTGTTCGGCGCCAGCAACTTCCCGCTGGCCTTCTCCACGGCTGGCGGTGATACCGCCGCAGCCCTGGCTGCCGGCTGCCCGGTCGTGGTCAAGGCGCACAGTGGCCATATGGCGACTGCCGAGCAGGTGGCCGAGGCCATCGAGCGGGCCGCCGTGGCCACCGGCATGCCTGCCGGGGTGTTCAACATGATCTACGGCGCCGGTGTCGGCGAAGCGCTGGTGCGCCATCCGGCGATCCAGGCGGTGGGTTTCACCGGTTCGCTCAAGGGTGGCCGTGCCCTGTGCGACTTGGCTGCGGCGCGCCCGCAGCCGATTCCGGTGTTCGCCGAGATGAGCAGCATCAATCCCGTGCTGGTGTTGCCTGGGGCGTTGCAGGCTCGCGGCGAGCAGGTGGCCAAGGAGCTGGCCGCCTCGGTGGTGCTCGGTTGCGGGCAGTTCTGCACCAATCCAGGCTTGGTCATCGGCATCGCCGGCGAAGCGTTCAGCGCCTTCGTCGCCGCATTGGCCGCGCAATTGGGCGATCAAGCCGGGCAGACCATGCTCAACGCCGGCACCCTGCGCAGCTATGCCAGCGGCGTGCAGCGCTTGCACCAGCACCCCGGCGTGCGTCACCTGGCCGGTGCCGAACAGGCCGGCGACCTAGCCCAGGCGCAGTTGTTCCAGGCCGATGTCAGCCTGCTGCTCAATGGCGACGAACTGCTCCAGGAAGAAGTCTTCGGCCCCACCACGGTGGTCGTCGAAGTGGCTGACGAAGCCGAGCTGCGCCGCGCGCTGGAAGCGTTGCACGGGCAACTGACCGCCACCCTGATCGCCGAGCCCGAGGACTTCCAGCGCTTCGCCGCCCTGGTGCCGGTGCTCCAGCGCAAGGCCGGACGGCTGTTGGTCAATGGCTACCCGACCGGTGTCGAGGTGTGCGATGCGATGGTCCACGGCGGGCCTTATCCGGCGACCTCCGATGCCCGCGGCACCTCGGTCGGCACCCTGGCCATCGACCGCTTCCTGCGCCCGGTGTGCTACCAGGACTACCCGGACGCGCTGCTTCCCGATGCGCTGAAGAATGCCAACCCGCTGGGCCTGCAACGCCTGGTCGACGGCCAGCACAGCCGCGAGGCGCTGAACTGACGCCAGTAGCGTAACCGTTGCACCGCTGTACGCCCGCCCGGCCATGCCCGGGCGGGCTTTCGCCGAATGACCCCAAGAACAACAACAAGAGGTTGCAGCCATGCCCAGTCGTTCCGTACCCGCCGACCTGGTCGAGCGGGAATCGTTGGATAACCGTCTGTTCCGCAAGATCAACTGGCGCATCGTGCCGTTGTTCATCGTGTGTTTCCTGTTCGCCTACCTGGACCGCGTCAACATCAGTTTCGCCAAGCTGCAGATGCAGAGCGCGCTGGGTTTCAGCGACGCTGTCTACGGCCTGGGGGCGAGCCTGTTCTTCGTCGGCTACTTCCTCTTCGAAGTGCCGAGCAACGTGTTGCTGCACCGCATCGGCGCGCGTATCTGGATCGCCCGCATCATGATCAGTTGGGGGCTGACCTCGGCGGCGATGATGTTCGTCACCAGCGAAACCTGGTTCTACGTGCTGCGTTTCCTCATCGGCGTCATGGAAGCCGGTTTCGTGCCAGGGGTGCTGTACTTCTTCACCCAGTGGTACCCCAGCGATCGCCGTGCGCGCATCAATGCCTATTTCAAGAGTTCGATCTGCCTGTGCGGCATCGTCGGCGGCCCGCTGGCTGGGTTCATCCTCAGCCATTTCGACGGCGTCAACGGCCTTGCCGGCTGGCAGTGGCTGTTCCTGCTCGAAGGCCTGCCGTCGGTGCTGCTCGGCCTGTTGGTGCTGTGGCTGGTCAGCGACCGCATCGAGGACGCCCGCTGGCTCGATGGTGAAGAGAAGCGCTACCTGCGCGAGCGTCTCGATGCCGAACCCAAGCCCGAGGGCGGCAGCTCGATTCGGGCGATCCTGCGCGAGCCGGCCTCGGTCGCGCTGTCGGCGATCTACCTGTGCCTGGTGATGGCACTGACCGGGCTGCTGTTCTGGATGCCGCAGCTGATCCGCAATGCCGGCGTGGCGGATGCCATGGACATCGGCCTGCTGACCATGATCCCGTACCTGGTGGCGGTGGTCGGCAACCTGCTGATCGGCCGCAGCTCGGACCTGCGCGGCGAGCGCCGTTGGCACATGGCGAGCTGCGCGGCGATGACCACCGTCGGCTATGCCCTGTGTGCCAGCTTCAGCGGCCAGTTGTGGCTGTTGATGCTGGGCATGGGCCTGATCATGACCGGGATCATCGCCTGGATGCCGATCTTCTGGACCCTGCCACCGAAGTACCTGGCTGGCCTTGCGGCAGCGGCGGGCATCGCGCTGATCAACTCCATCGGCCAGCTCGGCGGCATCGTCGGCCCCTACCTGGTGGGCAAGGTTCGCGATGCCAGCGGTTCGCCGACCCCGGCCCTGTGGCTGCTGACGGCGGTCAGCCTGCTGGCGGTGGTGCTGATCGTCTGGGCCGTCCCGCGCCGCCTGTATGCGGCTCCATCTGAACCACGCAACGACTGAGGAGGTTTCATGCAACGTGTCGTTTCCTTTGGCCCTATCTCCAGTGCCGAGGTGCTGGCCGACCTGGGCCGGCGTTACCACTTCCAGCGTTTCGACCAGCCGATGGCCGACCGCGAGGGTTTCCTCGCGGCCCTGGCCACCGCCGATGGGCTCATCGGCAGCACCTTGCCGCTGGGCGCCGAGCTGCTCGACCGGGCGCCTGGGCTCAAGGTCATCGCCAGCGTGTCGGCCGGCTTCGACAACTACGACCTGGACTACCTGCGCCAACGCGGTATCCGCCTGACCAACACCCCCGATGCAGTGACCGAAACCACCGCCGACACCGGCTTCATGCTGTTGATGATGGCCGCCCGGCGTGCCTGCGAACTGGCGCAGCTGGTGCGCGACGGCCAGTGGACGCGCGGTATCGACGCTTCGCGCTTCGGCCTCGACGTGCACGGCAAGACCCTCGGCATCGTCGGGCTTGGCCGCATCGGTGCGGCCGTGGCCCGGCGCGGGCACTTCGGTTTCGGCATGCCGGTGCTGTACAGCGGCAACAGCGACAAGCCCGGGTACCAGGCGGAGTTCGGCGCCCGCCGCGTGCCACTGGCGCAGTTGCTGGGCGAGGCGGATTTCGTCTGCGTCTGCGTGCCGCTGAGCCCGGCCACTCATCACCTGTTCGGGCGCGAGCAGTTCGCGGCCATGCGTGACGATGCGGTGTTCGTCAACATTGCCCGTGGCGCAGTTGTCGACGAGCCGGCGCTGGTGCAGGCGCTGGCCGAGGGGCAGATCCGTGCAGCCGGCCTGGATGTCTTCGAGCGCGAGCCGCTGCCGGCCGACTCACCGCTGCTGGCCCTGCCCCAGGTAGTGGCTTTGCCGCACATCGGCTCGGCGACCGTCGAGGCCCGTGCGCTGATGGCACGCACCGCGGCGGCGCAACTGGCGGCGGTGCTCGAGGGCAGGGCGCCCGACCATCCGGTGCTCTGACACGCAGACAGACGAGCAAGACGCATCAGCCTGTGAGAGGATGGCCGCTTCTCCGCCAAGTGGCCAGACAGGACCCCGAAACCAAGCCTGATGAAGACGCCAAAACGAATCGAACCGCTGATCGAAGACGGGCTCGTCGACGAGGTCCTGCGCCCGTTGATGAGTGGCAAGGAAGCTGCCGTGTATGTGGTGCGCTGCGGCACCCAGGTACGCTGCGCCAAGGTCTACAAGGAGGCCAACAAGCGCAGCTTCCGCCAGGCCGCCGAGTACCAGGAAGGGCGCAAGGTACGCAACAGCCGCCAGGCCCGGGCCATGGCCAAGGGCAGCAAGTACGGGCGCAAGGAAGCCGAGGACGCTTGGCAGAACGCCGAAGTGGCGGCCTTGTTCCGCCTGGCCGGTGCCGGTGTGCGGGTGCCCAAGCCGTTCGACTTCCAGGACGGCGTGCTGTTGATGGAGCTGGTCACCGACGCCGATGGCGACGCCGCCCCACGCCTGAACGATGTGCACCTGGAGGCCGAGCAAGCGCGTGAGTACCATGCCTTCGTCATCCGCCAGATCGTGCTGATGCTCTGCGCCGGGCTGGTGCATGGCGACCTGTCGGAGTTCAACGTGCTGCTCGGCCCCGAGGGCCCGGTGATCATCGACCTGCCGCAGGCGGTGGACGCTGCCGGCAACAACCATGCCTTCAGCATGCTCCAGCGCGACGTGGCGAACATGGCGCATTATTTCGGGCGCTTCGCCCCGGAGCTCAAGGCGACGCGCTATGCCCAGGAAATGTGGGCCCTGTACGAGGGCGGTGAACTGCGCCCGGACAGCCCATTGACCGGGCAGTTCGCCGACGATGAGCAGGCTGCCGACGTGGCGGGGGTGATGCGCGAGATCGACGCCGCCCGGCTCGACGATGCGCGCCGCCGAGCGGCGCGGGCCGAGGCCGAGCAAGGTCCGGCCCGGGCCGAAGAGCCCCCTCCGCCCTGGCTGCAATAGCCTGCTGCGAATGCCTGCCTGGCGGACTGCCGGGCAGGCGCCTGCGTTGAAGCAATAGGGTAAGTTCCAGGGCCGCCCCTCATTGGTACCCACTCGCTGTTAATTAATTATAAGAACATTCCTACAGTTGTTTTATTTTTTCGGAAGCTTCCTGCAACTTGCTGAGCATTATGTAAGGCCGTAATAGCGATATCGAGCACTATTATTGTTTCATGTGCAACTTTCACATGGAGTGAAAAAGTGTGGGATGAAACTGCATCGGCCAATCGATACGCGCAAGACAGCGGTCTGGCTTGCCTTGTCTTACTGGCGCGCTATCACGACGTTGCCATTTGCCCCAAGCAATTGGCCCACCGATTCGCAAGCAGCGAGCAAGTTCTTTCTCTGACCGAGATTCTCCAGGCTTTCCAGCAGGCCGGGCTCAAGGCAAAACATCGGTCCAGTGACCCGGCGCGGCTGAAGCACCTGCCGCTGCCGGTCGTGGCGGTGGACAGCCAAGGCGGGTATTTCGTCATCGCCCGCATGGAGGGCGAGCAGGTACTGGTGCAGGATCCCCGAGTCTGCACGCCGCAAGTCTGGACACTGGCGGAACTCAAGCGCCGCTGGGCAGGGGATCTCATCCTGGTCCGTTCGCAAGCCGCCTTACCGCGAGGGCTGGAGCGCTTCGACCTGACCTGGTTCATCCCAGCGGTGATCAAGTACCGCAAGTTGCTTGCCGAGGTATTGCTGGTTTCATTGGTATTGCAAGTGCTGGCGCTGGTTACGCCCTTGTTCTTCCAGGTCGTGATGGACAAGGTGCTGGTGCATCGAGGCTTGACCACGCTGGACGTGATTGCCATGGGTTTGTTGGCCGTATCAGTGTTCGAGACTCTGCTCAGTTGCCTGCGTGGTTATCTGTCGGCACATACGGCCTCGCGGATAGATGTGGAATTGGGTGCGAAGTTGTTCCGGCACTTGCTCGAACTCCCGCTTGCCTACTTTCGGGCGCGCCGGGTAGGTGACTCCGTTGCCCGGGTACGAGAACTGGAAAACATCCGCAGCTTTCTCACCAGTAACAGCATCACTTTGTTATTGGACGTTTTGTTCGTCATCGTATTCATTGCGGTGATGTTTCTCTACAGCGGCTGGCTGACGATGCTGGTCATCGCTTCATTGCCGTTGTATGTGCTCGTGTCACTGGTCGTCACGCCGTTGCTGCGTGAACGCATCGACCGCAGTTTCCAGCGTGGCGCCGAGAACCAGGCATTTCTGGTCGAGGCGGTCAATGGCATTGACACGCTCAAGTCCATGGCTGTGGAGCCGCAGGTCATTCGGCGCTGGGACGACCAGTTGGCGGCATACGTGGCGGCCGGTTTGAAGACACAGACGCTCGCCAATCTGGCCCATGAAAGTATCGCTCTGATCGGCAAGCTGGTCACGGTCGGCACGCTATGGGTGGGCGCTCGCCTGGTCATCGAAGGCGAGCTGACCGTCGGTGAGCTGATTGCCTTCAACATGCTCGCTGGCCGTGTAGCGCAACCGATCATGCGCATGGCCCAGCTCTGGACCAGCTTTCAGCAAACCGGCATGTCGATCCGGCGCTTGGGCGACATCCTCAACAACCGTACCGAAGTCAGCCACGGCGCGCAGTTGCCCACACTGGCCGGGCGCATCGAGCTAGACCGGGTTTGTTTCCGTTACCGCCCGAACGGCCACGAGGTGCTGCGCGACATCAGCCTCAAAATCGCCCCTGGCGAGGTGATCGGCGTCGTCGGTAGATCCGGCTCCGGTAAAAGCACCCTGGCGAGGCTGCTGCAGCGGCTTCATTCGCCGGAGCGCGGCCGCGTGCTTGTCGATGGCGTGGATCTGGCACAGGCCGATGTCGCCTCCCTGCGGCGGCAGGTCGGAGTGGTGCTCCAGGAGAACCTGCTGTTTCGCCGCAACGTGCGCGAAAACATTGCCCTGGCCCATCCGGCAGCGTCACTCGAGGCGGTGATCGCCGCCGCCACCTTGGCGGGTGCGCATGAATTCATCCTCGAGCTGCCCGATGGCTACGAGACGCTGATCGGTGAGCACGGTGCGAGCTTGTCGGGTGGCCAGCGGCAACGGATCGCCATCGCCCGAGCGCTCATGGGTGAACCGCGGATTCTTATCTTCGATGAGGCCACTAGTGCACTGGATTACGAGTCCGAGCGCATCATCCAGGAAAACATGGCTCGAATCTGCGCCCAGCGCACGGTCATCATCATCGCCCACCGGTTATCGGCGGTGCGTCACGCCGATCGCATCGTGGTGATGGAGCGCGGCCAGGTCATCGAACAGGGAGCGCACGATGCCTTGCTGAGCAATCCCCAGGGCACCTATGCCTATCTGTACCGGTTGCAACAGGGAGCAGGGGCATGAAGGAGGCTCTGCTCGACCTCGTGCAGCGCTATCGGCAAGCCTGGCGCACCGCTTGGCGGCGACGCGCTGACGCGCGGGACGATCGACGCAATGCAGACGAGCTGGCCTTTCTTCCCGCTGCTCTGGCTTTGCAAGAGACGCCGGTTCACCCACTGCCGCGCCAAGTGCAATGGACCCTGCTGGCCTTGATCGGCCTGGCCCTGGTTTGGGCATGCGCTGGTGAAATCGATGTGGTCGCCAGCGCGCAAGGCAAGATCGTTCCGAGCGGCCGCAGTAAGGTAGTCCAAGCCAGCGAGGTGGCGATCGTCGAGGCGATCCACGTGGTGGATGGGCAAAGGGTGGGCAAGGGCGAGTTGTTGATCGAGCTCGACGGAGGGCTTACCACAGCCGAGATCAAGCGCCTGAACAGCGAGCTGCTGGCGGCACAGGTCGACCGGGCTCGAGCCCAGACGTTGCTGGCGGCAGTCGACACCCAGCAGCCGCCCGCTTCGCTGGCAGCCCTCATCCCGCAGGCCTCGTTACCCCAGCAAGTTGCCGCGCAACGCTGGTTGGAGGGGCAGTACCTGGAGCTGCACACCACCCTCGCACAGGTAGACGCTGAAATAGCCCAACGGGCTGCAGAAATCCGCTCGGCGCAGGCGCGCGCGCAAGCCCTGCAACAGCTGCTGATCATCACTCGCCAACTGACTGCCGACTACCAACAGTTGTTCAGCGAGTCGGCGGTTGCCAAGCACACCTATCTGGAAAAGCGACAGGCGCTGCTGGACCAGGAGCGTGAGCTGACCCTCCAGCACTGCCGAATCGAAGAGCTGGGCGCTGCACGTCTGGCGGCCGAGCATCGACGCCAGGGCGTGATCGCCCAGTTGCGCCGGGCCATGCTCGACCTACACGGCGACGCCGATCGGCGCATTGCCACACTCAGCCAGGAGGTGTTCAAGGCCGAGCAACGCCATCGGCTACGGGCACTCACATCGCCGGTCGACGGCACGGTGCAACAGTTGGCCATCCATACCGAGGGCGGAGTGGTGACACCGGCGCAAGCGCTGATGGTGATCGTGCCCGTCGACCAACCGGTGGAGGTGGAAGTGCAGGTCGATAACAAGGATGTCGGCTTCGTGCATCCCGGCCAGGCCGTGGAAGTGAAGATCGAGACCTACACGTTCACCAAGTACGGCGTGGTGCCAGGGGTTATCAAAAGTGTGTCCAGCGACGCCATTGAAGATGAACGACGTGGGTTGATTTACAGCGCACGGATCGAACTGGCGAAAAGTGCCTTGCGGGTGGGCGACAAGGATATGCCCTTGACCCCTGGTATGGCGGTGCGGGCCGAGGTGATGATCGATAAACGTAAAGTCATTAGTTACTTCCTTAGTCCGCTGCAGCGGCATGTCAAGGAAAGTCTGGGGGAGCGTTAGCGTATGCTCAAAGAGCTGCTGATCTGGTTGTACGTCATAAGTTGGCAGGTGTTGCGGGCTTGCAGCGCTGTACTGCTGCTAATAGCAGCAGTGCTGTACGCCGGTGCCGTGGCTCAGAGTCTGTATAAATCCATGAACTATGTGTACGTGCCGAAAGACCCTGTCGTCTGCGGAAAAATGGCAGGCGAAGTGTATAGATTTTCCCGGCTTTATTTCCCTTTTTGGCCTGAGTATGAGGGCGCGAGCTCATTTGATCCTGACTTCGTAAATAATAAAAAGGGCTGTGATGCGAATCTGCGTTCGGTCTTTTTGTCGATGACCTGGCCAGGGTTGGAGCCGGCCGAGGACCGTTTGATCTTCGAGCAGGGCTTGGATCATGAAGGGCTATTAGTTGGGGTCTCGCCCATAAAGGGTCGCGGAGGTGATTTGCGGCTCCAGCGTGATCACTTACTTAGCAAGATGCCGCCAGAAAACACACTAAAAAGTTACGATCCAGTAATGAATCTCTATCGTGCAGATGCTTTCAGTCGTGGTATGGCACAAGAGAGTATGAGGATCTACTGGAGTGAGAGTGAAGGCGAAGTTACGTCGGTGTTTGACTGCTATTGGAGGCCCAGTGAACCGAATTTTTTTGCGTGCAAAATGACGTTTGTAGTATTCGATGCCTTGCTGGTGGATGCGATCATGCGCACTGATAAGTTGTGGCGGTGGGAAATGATCAAGGGAGAGCTCGAAGGTTTTTTGATTCATGCAAAGAAGAAAGTCGTTCAATTAAATTGAAAGGGCTGGGTGAAAAAGAGAGGGGTGCGAATGAAAAGAGATGCATGTATGTGGTGCTGTATCATCGTCTGGAATGCATTAAGAGTAATTGTTTTATTCGCTTTAATGATGACGCCCACTGGTATGGGGGTGGTGGCGTATATCATGAAAGTATTTCAGAGTGCTGGAGCTGAGCTTTTTCCATAGGTGTGTCCGTGTCGGATAGGAAAGATTTGTATTTTAACTCTGCGGGGAGGTGATGATGATCGATAAACGCAAAGTCATTAGCTACTTTCTTAGTCCGCTGCAGCGGCATGTCAAGGAAAGTCTGGGGGGAGCGTTAGCGAATGCTCAAAGATCTGCTGGTCTGGTTATACGTCATAGGTTGGCAGGTGTTGCGGGCTTGCAGCGCTGTACTGCTGCTCTTATTGGCAGTGCTATATGCCGGTGCCGTGGCTCAGAGTCTGTATAAATCCATGAACGATGTGTACGTGCCAAAAGACCCTGTCGTCTGCGGAAAAATGGCGGGCGATGTGTATAGGTTTTCCCGGCTTTATTTCCCTTTTTGGCCGGAGTATGAGGGCAAGAGCTCATTTGATCCTGACTTCGTCAACAACAAGAAAGGCTGTGATGCGAATCTGCGGTCGGTCTTTTTGTCGATGACTTGGCCAGGGTTAGAGCCGGCCGAGGACCGTTTGATCTTCGAGCAAGGCTTGGAGCATGAAGGCCTGCTAGTTGCAGTTTCGCCGGTCAGGGGGAAGGGGGGAGATCTCGTGCTCCTACGGGATATTTTACTGGACAAGATGCCCGCAGAAGAGGCACGCAATTCGGGATTTGATCCGTCACTGGCTCTATACAGTGCAGAAGGGCGAAATCTGGCATTCGGACAAGGAAGAAAACGTATCTACTGGCACGAAAGTGACGGAGAGGTTACTACGGTGTTTGATTGCAACTGGAAACCCACTGAGCCGCATTTTTATTCATGCGGAATGAACTTTGTTGTGTTCGGTGGCGTGCTGGTTGAAGCGAATATGCGTACTGAAAAACTACCGCAGTGGCGGGTGATTAAATCTGAGTTGGAAATTTTTCTCATGAATAGCAAAACGGCGAGGTGATTTATGTCAGGTTTGATAGAGGAAGATGTGAAGCATGCCCGGGAAATTTTCCAAGGTAAAGGTGTAAGGGCTATGTATGATTACTTGGCGGGGAAGGGTGATCGCTATGCAGTGCTTGCAAATGGCGTCGCACGGGGAAACTCGATAGCAGGCATTGCGGCGATTGATTTCATGAAGCGTACCGAGGCCGCCGCAGGTCGACCCATGCAGGAGGCGGACATTGAAAAAGTTAGAGTTGAGATGGCAAAAGCTTATCTGGGTTTGCTGGATGATAAGGTCAGAAAAGGAGAAATCGGTAACGATATTAATCACGTCGAGGTTTGGGGATTCCATACCAAGGTCTTCGAAGATCTAGGCAGATCTAAAGATGCCTGGACGCTCAATACCGTTTTTGAGTTGAGGCATCCGGATCACCGTGAGGACTACTGGCGAACTGTGCTGGAGGCGGCAGGGAGCACAAGTGCCGAGTTCTGGTTGTCCTTTCAGACTGATAGTGCCGTCGCGTATTCCACTGTGGTCGCGCCCGAAGCCTTGCAAAGCATGGCAAAGTCCTGGAAAGCGCGCATCGACTCGCCTGAGGGCATTGGCTCCTTTGTAGTTGCCCTGGGCAAAGTATCGGCCAACGGGATTCAGGGGGTCGTTTCCGACCTCATTACTGCGGACGACCCGGCACCGGCCGCCACGCTCAAGATCGAAATCACCCCCACCACCGAGTCCCGGCGCGACCTGCAAGGCCAGGACGACCTGCGCAATGACGTCTCCGCTGGCTTCGTCAAGCGCCGCCTGACCCACAGTATCGCCTTCACCGACAATACCCTGAACAACACCGATTTCACCTCGGCCCAGCTGGGCAGCCTGGCCAGCGGTGGCATCCGTCCGGGCGAGTTGCAGGCCGACCCCAATGTGCGCCCCAATCAGCACTTGTCGCAGTTCTACCGTGAAGACGCGACCAAGCCGGACTTCAGCCTACGAAACGCCGCCGTACTCAATGGGCTGGCGGCCATGACCACCGTCAACACCTTCGTCGACCCCTTGCTGTTCGACCTGGGCGGGCAAGGGGTCGGCATGACCGGTATGGAGGATGCTGTACTGTTCGACGTCGACAACAGTGGCCAGCTGCGTCGAACGGGCTGGGCCGATCGGAACACCGGGATGCTGGTGCATGACGATGGCAGCGGGCAGGTTTCAAGCGTGCGCCAACTGTTCTCCGAGTACTATCAGGGACAGCCCGGCAGCAATGGCGCACCAGGCGAGGCACCGTTCGCGGATGGCTTTGCAGCTTTGCGCAGTGTCGATGCCAATGCAGATGGCGCGATCACCCCCGCAGACCCGATATGGGCCCAATTGAAGCTGTGGATCGACGCCAACCATGATGGTCGCGCCGAGGGCGCCGAACTCAAGCCGCTTGCCGAGCTTGGCGTGAGTCTGATCGGCGTCGGGCAGGTGCAGTCGGTGGGTGAGGTACGCCAGGGCAACGAAGTCATTTCCCGTGGCACATTCTTGATCGATGGTGCGCAACGCGAGGTGCTGGCGGTACGGTTTCTCGCCGACAGCGTCGGCAACCTGGCAGATGTTCAGCCGCACGCCACGCTGTTGACCTCCACCAGCGGCGACATCAGCCGGCGCGCCTATCTCAGCACCCGCGCCGAGGGTAGCGAGCTGGATGCGGCCTTGCTGGGCGTCGACACGTTGCAAGGCGGGGCCGGCGACGATGTGCTCAAAGCCGCACCGGGCGGCAGTTGGCTGGTGGGCGGTGGTGGCAGCAATACCTACGAAGGCGGGCCGGGTGACGATGTGCTGGTGATCAGCGCCCGCGACCAGCAGGCCAACATCCGCGGCAATGGTGGTCGCGATACCGCGCTGATCGTCGGCGAGCAGGGCGTGGGGCTCAACCTGGCCGAGGCCGGGCTGACCATCGCCCAAGGTGGGCGAGGCAAGGACGTGATCATCAGCGGCGGCCAGCGCGGCGTTTTCATCAAGGGAGGCTCTGGCGACAGCTTGCTGATCGGGGGCGCGGGCAATGACGTACTGGTGGGCGGAACGGGTCGCAACACCATACTCGGCGGCACCGGCAAGGCGGTGATCTATGCCGGACCCAGCGGCGACCATATCCAGGCTTCAGCAGCCGGCAGCATCATTCACGCTGGTGGTGGCGCAGATCGGATCATTGGCGGCGCTGCGGACGATGTCATCGAGGCCGGGCGCGGTAATGCCGTGATAGACGGGGCAGGCGGGGTCAACGTGGTCAGCCTGCATGGCAATCACGACGAGTATCTGATTACCCGTACCGTCACCGGTTACCAAGTCAGTGACCGGCAGACTGGGCGCGATGGAACGCTTACCCTGAGCAACGTCCAAAAGCTCAGCTTCGCCGACATTGCCGCAATCGACCTCCAGGGGGCGGCCGCGATGCCTATCGGTGACACCCTGGCGCCGACCCAAGCCGCTGCGTTCGCCACCTCAGCCGGGACTTTGATCGTTCCCGCCGCGGTCCTGCTTGCCAACGATCTCCCGCTTAGCGGCGTCGGGCCATTGCGCATCGCTTCGGTGAGCGATGGCAAGGGCGCGGCGGTCAGTTTGAACGCGCAGGGCGATGTGGAAGTCCGGGCCGATCCTGGCCATGACTCCGACATCACCTTCCGTTATGACCTGGTCGATGCAGCCGGCCAAGCCTCGCTGAACGTTACGGAGACCACCAGCGGCGCATCGGCACCGTTACGGGCCACGGTGACTTTGCGCCATGACCAGTCGCCCGCAGACCCCTTGGCTGCCCGTCAATGGTACTTGCGCGAGATCGATGTTCAGCCGGTGTGGCGAGACTTTACCGGCAAGGGCGTGCGCATCGGGCAGTTCGAGCCCGGCGGTGACTTTGCGGTCGCGCCTGAAGTGTTCGACATCCAGCACCCGGATCTCAAGGCCAACGTCGATGACATCTGGCTGAGCACCCAACGCCGCAATGGCTCCTTGCCAGCGCTGGCCTCCAATCACGCGACCCAGGTCGCGGGGGTGATGGTTGGGGCGCGCAACGATCAAGGCGGCATCGGCATTGCTTACGACGCCAAGATCGGCGGGCATTACCTGGCCAACAAGGGCGACGATCTCACCAGCCTGGGGCAGATGGTCAACTATGACGTGGTCAACCACAGCTGGGGGTTCAAGACCGATTTCGCCATCGGCAACGTCCCCGAGGGCAAGATCGATACCTCTCTGGCCCTGGCATTCAGCGCAACGCTAGCGGCCACCAATGGCCGCGGCGGGCTCGGCACTATCGTGGTCGCTGCAGGCGGCAACCAACGCGAGCGGGGTGGCAGCGCGCAAGGCTCGCTGATCAACAACAGCCGGTATGCCATCGAAGTAGCGGCGGTCAACGCCAAGGCCGACTTGTCGGTGTTGCAAGTGACCAGCGCGCCTTTCTCCAATCCCGGTGCCAGCCTGCTGGTAGCCGCGCCAGGCAGCCATGTACTGTCTACCGGCGTCAGCCTGGAGGCCGAGCGGGGCTCGATGGTCGGTAGCGCCTATGGCACTACCCAGGGCACCAGCTTCGCCGCACCGATCGTCTCCGGTGTGGCCGCGTTGATGCTCCAGGCCAACCCAGGGCTCGGTTACCGCGATGTGCAGCAGATCTTGGCACTGTCGGCGCGCAAGGTCGACGACGGCAACAGTGCCTGGGCGTATAACGCTGGGAGCAATTGGAACGGCGGCGGTATGCGCGCCAGTCACGATTACGGGTTTGGCATGATCGATGCCCGCGCAGCCGTTCGCCTCGCCCAATCCTGGCCAGGCCAGGCGACTAAAGCCAACGAGCGGCAACTGGCCGCCGCCAGCGAGTCGCTTGCTCAGGTAATAGCGCCCGGGAAGGTTGGCACCTTCTCCTTGAGTATGCCGGCCGGCGTGCTGGTGGAGCATGTCGAGGTCGACATTCATTCGCAGGTCGGCCGATTAGGTGACATGACCCTGACTCTGATTTCACCAGGCGGTGCTCGCAGCGTGTTGTTGCAACGTTCAGGTAAAGCGCCGGGTTCGGCGGACGATGATGTGGGCAGCTTACGTTCGGGCGTATTCAAGTATGCCTTCATGTCCACTCATCATCGGGCAGAAGGCTCGGCTGGCGATTGGCGCCTTGAGGTAAGCAACGCCATAGGCGGCCTGCCCATGACCCTGGACCGCTGGGATCTGCGTGTTGTCGGCAGCCAGGTGACCGCTGATGATGTGTATTTCTACACCGACGAGTACCCCATGGCCTTGAGCCAAGAACCTGCACGGGGTGCGCTCGATGACGCCGTCAACGGTACTGCCGGTGGGCGCAATACCCTCAACGCGGCAGCCCTCAGAGGCCGCGTCTCGATCGATCTGGCCGCTGGCACCGCCACTATTGCCGGTGCGGCGCTAACCCTGGCTCCGGGCGCGGTACACAACCTGATAAGCGGAGATGGCGACGATATGCTGATTGCCGGCGCGCAGGGTGCATGGCTCGACGGTGGCCGTGGCAGCAATCGACTCAGGGGTGGCAGCGCAACGGATCGCTACGTCATCCACAGGCGAGCAGGGGGTAGTGATGTCGTCGAGCAGTTCGAGCTGGAACGCGAAGTCGTCGACCTCATCGGCTTTGCCGAGCGGACATTCACTGATTTGCAGATCAAGCAGGAGGGCAATGCCGCGCTGGTCGACCTGGGCGCGGGGCAGACGTTGCGCCTGGCCGACCGGAGCGCGGCGCAATTGCAGCCGAGCCACTTCCGTTTCCTGGAAGGTCCCATGGCCGCGCCTGGCTACTTCGACGGCAGCCAGGACAAGCCACCGCAAGCGCCCACCAGCGGCACGGTGTTACTCGAAGGGGGCGCGCAAGGGGTATCGCTGTCTTCGGACGCCTCCGGGCAGTTCGTGGCTGCGTTGACAGGGACGATCTACAGCCCTCCCAGTGTCGCCCCGAGTATCTTCGTGGTGGCCAAGCAAGATGATGTCAGCGATTACCGCAATGCAGTGCGCGGCTTTCGCCACGGCATCGACAAGATCGACCTGAGCCAGACGGGCATCACCCGCTTCGAAGACTTGCGCCTGAGCAAGGACGAGCGCTTCCAGCTGAACGGTTTCGCGCAGATTCACGGGGTGACCGTCTCGGGTCAGGCCAGCGACTTGAAACTGTTGTACCTGGATGCGTTGGAACTGGCCCAGGTAACGTCCGAAGACTTCATCTTCGCCTCACCTGTGCCGCCTGCGATGTCTGCGGCCACGTTGCCGCCCCTGCCGAACCTGGCCAATCTGCTCGATGCCATGGCTGCGTTCAACCCTCAAACCGCCGATTCGCTGCCGCTTGGCACAGCGCCGACTCAACCTTGGGATTCGACCCTCGCCGTTGCTGCCTGACCTTGGCGGGTAACCGCAGCCCATCACCGACCAACGGTGGTGGGGCTATAGCCGAGCCCAGCGCGTGGTTGCACGGGACGCAATACAGATTCTCGGTATTAGCTCTTTTCACTAGGCCTCGACAGGCTTATGGTGTACGCCGTTCAAATTCCCTGGAGCTGTCATGTCCAACCTTTTTCCTGCCGTTCGTCCACGCCGTCTGCGCCAGAACGAGTCCCTGCGCACGATTTTCCAGGAGACCGAATTCCGCCTCGAAGACCTGATCCTGCCGATCTTCGTCGAGGAAGGCATCGATGATTTCGTGCCGATCACCAGCATGCCGGGCGTCAACCGCATCCCGGAAAAACTGCTCGCCCAGGAAATCGAACGCTACGCCCGTGCCGGCATCAAGTCGGTGATGACCTTCGGCGTCTCGCACAACCTCGACGCCACCGGTAGCGACACCTGGAACGAGAACGGCCTGGTGGCGCGCATGGCGCGTACCTGCAAGGACACCGTGCCGGAAATGGTCGTGATGTCCGACACCTGCTTCTGCGAATACACCAGCCACGGCCACTGCGGCGTGCTGCACGACCATGGCGTGGACAACGACGCCACCCTGGCCAACCTGGGCAAGCAGGCGGTGGTCGCAGCCGCGGCCGGTGCCGATTTCATCGCGCCATCGGCAGCGATGGACGGCCAGGTCCAGGCGATTCGCAGCGCCTTGGACGGAGCGGGTTTCCACGACACCGCGATCATGGCCTATTCGACCAAGTTCGCCTCGTCGCTGTATGGCCCGTTCCGTGAAGCTGGCGGCACCGCGCTCAAGGGCGACCGCAAGAGCTACCAGATGAACCCGATGAACCGCCGCGAAGCCGTGCGCGAATCGCTGCTCGACGAGCAGGAAGGGGCCGATGTGTTGATGGTCAAGCCGGCCGGCGCCTATCTCGACGTGATCGCCGACATTCGCGCTGCCTCGCGTCTGCCGCTGGCGGCCTACCAGGTCAGTGGCGAATACGCGATGATCAAGTTCGGCGGCCTGGCCGGCGCCATCGACGAGGGCCGTGTGGTGCGTGAGAGCATCGGGGCGATCAAGCGTGCCGGTGCCGACCTGATCCTCACTTACTTCGCCATGGACCTGGCGCGCGAAGGCATCTGACCGAGCGAGCGCCTGGCCCCTGGCGCTCAATGCGACGACACGTACTCTGCCCCGGCGAAGGCCGGCGGCAGGGCGAAGCTCTGGCGCATGCGCCGCGCCTCGGCCGCCGGCGCCAGGCCGAAGAGCCGTTTGAACTCCCTGTTGAACTGTGACGGGCTGGCATAGCCCACTGCGTAGCACGCGGTTTCGGCCGTCTGCCCTTGGCGGACCATGAGCAGGCGTGCCTGATGCAGGCGCGTGGACTTGAGGTACTGCATCGGCGAAGTGCCGGTGATGGCCTTGAAGTGGCTATGGAAGCTCGGCACGCTCATGCCAGCCTCGCCCGCCAACTGTGGCAGGTCGAGCGGCTGTGCATAGCGGGCGTGGATACAGCGCAGCGCCTTGCCGACCTTGCCGAAGTGCCCCTGCATCGCCAATGCCGCCCGCAGCGCCTCGCCCTGGGGGCCGGTGAACACGCGAAAGTACAACTCCCGCACCAGGCTCCGGCCAAGGATGGTCGCATCCAGCGGCCGGCCGAGCGCTTCCAGCAAACGCACCACGCACCCCTGCAACGCGGCATCCATGGGGCTGGACATCATGCTCTGCGGCGCATGTTCCTGCAGCGTTGGCTGGAACTGGCCGATCTCCACCAGCAACTCGGCGGCCAGCTGGAAGTCCAGGTGCAGGTAGATGGCCAACAGGGGGCGTTCCTGCGTGGCCTCGGTTTCCATGGTGAACGGCACCGGTACTGCGACCGCGAGGTAGTGCTGCTCGTCGTACAGATAGACCTCGCCACCGAAGTATCCGCGTTTTCGCCCTTGGCAGACGATCACGATACCGGGGTCGTAAAGCACCGGGGTGCGGGCCAGGGGGCGGTCCGAGCGTAGCAGCCGCACGTCCGGCAGGGCGGTCAGGTTGTAGCCTTCTTCAGGAGCCAGATCACCGAGCAGCGTCAACAGGCGCTGCCGCTCGGTCGCAGCAGGTGCTCGGGTGCTGGGTGGCATTGGGGGTGGCTTCATAGAAATAGGCAAGAAATGTCGGGAATCCAGGCTGATGGAAGCTAGCACGACTGATTATCGTGCATCCAGGTCAACCATCACTGGAGCGGATTCATGTCATCTATCAAGACCCTGTTCATCACCGGCGTCAGCAGCGGCTTTGGCCGGGCATTGGCCCAGGAGGCGCTGGCCAGCGGCCACCGGGTGGTCGGCACCGTTCGCAGCGCGCAGGCCAAGCAGGACTTCGAGGCACTCGACCCGACGAATGCGCTGGGGCGCTTGTTCGAGGTCACTGACTTCGAGGCCATCGATGCGTTGGTGGCGGATATAGAAGCCAGCGTCGGGCCCATCGATGTGTTGGTCAACAACGCAGGCTATGGCCACGAAGGGGTGGTGGAGGAGTCGGCGCTGGGCGAGATGCGTCGACAGTTCGACGTCAACGTGTTCGGTGCGGTCGCCGTGACCAAGGCGGTACTGCCCTACATGCGCGCACGTCGGCGTGGGCACATCCTCAACATCACCTCGATGGGGGGTTACATCACGATGCCGGGCATCGCCTACTACTGTGGCAGCAAGTTCGCCCTGGAGGGGATCTCCCAGGTGCTGGGCAAGGAAGTGAAGCCATTCGGCATCCACGTCACCGCCGTGGCGCCCGGTTCGTTCCGCACCGACTGGGCGGGGCGCTCGATGAGCCGCACGGCGCGATCGATTGCCGACTACGACGCGTTGTTCGACCCGATCCGCCAGGCCCGCCAGGAAAAAAGCGGCAAGCAGCTCGGCGACCCGGTGAAAGCGGCCCAGGCGATGCTGGCCGTGATTGCCAGCGAAGCGCCACCGGCGCAACTGCTGCTGGGCAGCGATGCGCTGGCCCTGGTGCGCGAAAAGCTGGCATCGATGGCCGCTGAAATCGACGCCTGGGAAACGCTGTCGCGTTCGACCGATGGGTGAACGTGTTGGGGCCGCTTTGCGGCCCATCCGGCCGGTCCGGCGCCCCGGCAAGGCCGCTCCTACACCGGGAGGGGAATCACGGTCGGAGTGGCTTTGGCCGCGAAGAGCCTGATGTGGAAAAAATACGATTAACAGTCAAGACTTACAGGGTTACAGGCAAGCAGCAGTGAATTTTTTCGCGTTCTCTCGTATCTGATGCATAGCACCGGGCCATCAAGACGATCACGCCCGGGGAACTGTGAAGCACAAGGGATTCAGGCATGAAATCACGCAAGAAAAGCGTCAAGCCCATCGGCCTCAAGGACATCACCATCGTCGACGACGCCAAGATGCGCAAAGCGATCACCGCAGCGGCACTGGGCAACGCCATGGAATGGTTCGATTTCGGTGTCTATGGCTTCGTCGCCTACGCCCTGGGCAAGGTGTTCTTCCCCAACGCCGACCCCAGCGTGCAGATGATCGCCGCGCTGGCGACCTTCTCGGTACCGTTCCTGATCCGGCCGCTGGGCGGCTTGTTCTTTGGTGCGCTGGGCGACAAATTCGGGCGGCAGAAGGTATTGGCCGCGACCATCGTGATCATGTCGCTGAGTACTTTCGCCATCGGCCTCATACCGTCGTACGCGACGATCGGCATCTGGGCGCCGATCCTGTTGCTGCTGGCGAAAATGGCCCAGGGTTTCTCGGTGGGCGGCGAGTACACCGGTGCCTCGATCTTCGTCGCCGAATATGCCCCTGACCGCAAGCGCGGGTTCCTTGGCAGTTGGCTGGATTTCGGCTCGATCGCAGGCTTCGTCCTCGGTGCCGGGGTGGTGGTGCTGATCTCCACCATCCTCGGTGAAGAGAAGTTTCTCGAATGGGGCTGGCGCCTGCCGTTCTTCCTGGCCCTGCCGCTGGGCATCATCGGCTTGTACCTGCGTCATGCCCTGGAGGAAACCCCGGCGTTCCAGCAACACGTCGACAAGCTCGAGCAAGGCGACCGCGAGGGCCTGGCCTCGGGGCCGAAGGTGTCGTTCAAGGAGGTCGCCACCCAGCACTGGCGCAGCCTGATCACCTGCATCGGCGTGGTGATCGCGACCAACGTCACCTACTACATGCTGCTCACCTACATGCCCAGCTACCTGTCGCACAACCTCCACTACAGCGAAGACCACGGGGTGCTGATCATCATCGCGATCATGGTCGGCATGCTGTTCGTGCAGCCGCTGATCGGCCTGCTCAGCGACAAGGTCGGCCGGCGCCCGTTCATCATCATCGGCAGCATCGGGCTGTTCGCCCTGGCCATTCCGGCGTTCATGCTGATCAACAGCGGGCAGTTGGCGGTGATCTTCGCCGGCCTGCTGATCATCGCCGTGCTGCTCAACTTCTTCATCGGCGTGATGGCCTCGACGCTGCCAGCGATGTTCCCCACGCACATCCGCTACAGTGCGCTGGCCAGCGCCTTCAACATCTCGGTGCTGATCGCCGGCCTGACCCCGACCCTGGCCGCGTGGCTGGTGGAGAGCAGCGGCAACCTGTACATGCCGGCCTACTACCTGATGGTGATCGCGGTGATCGGCCTGCTGACCGGGGTGACCATGAAGGAAACCGCCAACAAGCCACTGCGTGGCGCGGCGCCGGCGGCCTCGGACATCGAGGAGGCGCGCGAGTTGCTGCAAGAGCACCACGACAACATCGAGCAGAAGATCGAGGACATCGACGCGCAGATCGCCGAACTCGAAGCCAAGCGTACGCTGTTGGTGCAGCAGCATCCGCGCATCCAGGAGTGACGCGTGCTCAGCGCGGCATGTAGCCGCGCTGCCAGGTGCGCGGGATGAAGCGCGACACCAGGGCCAGCAGGCAGGCGAGGGCGCAGCTGCCGGCCAGCGCCTGCAGGCCCAGGTGGTGCTGCAGCCAGGCGCCGAGGGCGGCGCCCAGCAGCATGCCGGCCCACGGCACCAACTGCACCCGCCAGCCGCTGCGGCGTTCGCCGAGCAACCAGCGGCCCAGGCCGCGACCGAAGCGCGACAGCGCCCCGGTGACGTAGGTCAGGCCGATGGGCAGGCCATTCACCTGCTCGACCACCGCGTTGATCATGCCCATGGCCAGCGTTGTCGCCAGCAAGGCCGGAAAGCTCGCAGCGAAAGGCCAGGCTGCGGCGCCCGCCAGCAGCGCTGCCACCACCAGCAGGACCGGCCAGGCCCGCCGCCGGAAGGCCCGCGCAAGTATCACGCCCAGCGCATTGCCGACGACGAAGCCCACTATCGCGCCGCTCAGGCGCAGCACCAGGGCGATGTCCGCCTCGCTGATGGCCACCGCCAGGCGCGTGGTGTTGCCGCTCATGAACGACACGAAGTCGCCCAGCGCCAGCAGGCCGATGGCATCGGTCATGCCGGCCAGCACCGACAGCCCGGCGACCAGCCCAAGGCCGACGCGCCCACGCAGGATCTGCAGACGCAGGCGCCGGGCGTTGCGCGTGGGGAGGGTAGTGGGCAGCATCGGCAGGCCTCAGCGCAGCAGGTTTTCGCGGGCCAGGGTGCCTTTCAGGGTGCGTTCGACCACATCGACCAGGACCATGGTCTGGTGGTCCACCTCGATGTTGAGCAGTTCACCAGCGTGATACCGAGCGAAGGTGGTCTGGCGCAGGGTTTCCGGGATCAGGTTGATGGTCACCACGCCATCCTCGACATCGGCCACGGTCAGGCTGCAGCCGTTGACGCCGAGAAAACCGCGCGGGAACACGTATTTGGCCCACTCGGGGGGCATGCGGAACTTGATGAAGGCGCCGGTTTCCTCGATCGACAGCTCGACGATCTCGGCTGTGCAGGCGATGTGGCCAGCCATCAGGTGGCCGCCGATTTCGGCGTTCATCTTCGCAGAACGCTCGATGTTGACGCCCTGGCCGGCGCTGAGAAAGCGCAGGTTGGTGCGCTCGAGGGTGGCGGTCATGGCATCGAAACGGACCTGGCTGCCGTCGATCTCGGTGACCGACAGGCAGGTGCCCTCGACGCTGACGCTGGCGCCGATTTTCAGCTCGTCGAGCAGCTCGGGGGTGAGGTCGATGGTGAACTGGTTGTGGCCGGGGTAGCGGGTCACATCGAGGAGGGGGCGCACGGCCTGGACGATGCCGGTGTACATGGTGTTGCTCCTGGGCACGGAATGGAAAGCTTTCGAAAGCTATGCCTCTGGAGCGGTAAATGCAAGGTGGCTGTACGGGCCCTTTCGCGCCGAACCGCCGCGAATACGCCCGCACAGGTAATGCAAATTCAGAACCGCAACTGCCACTGCCCAACCAGCGCATGGTTGCGGCTGTTGCTGCCCAACTCCCCGCTATACCCCAAGCCAACGCTCTGCCGCGCACTCAGCCCCAGGTCCAGCCCGGCCTCGACCAGCAGGCTGTCGCGATCCAGCGCGCTGCCCTCGACACTGAAGGCATCGCCGCCGGCCAGGAATGCCTGGCGCGTGCGGGTATCGACGCTGCCGTACACATGCCGCCAGCCCAGGCTCGCCCGTGGCGTCAGGCTCATGCCGTTGGCCAGTTGCCCGAGGTGGGCCAGGCGCACGCCGAAGGTGCTGGTGAAGTTGTCCTGCGTATCGGCGTCCACTGCCAAGGCCGCATCGCCGCCTTTCTCGCGGTAGCTGTCGCGGTGGTAGCGCTGGTAGCCGAGGTTGGCGAACGGCTCGGCGCTGAGGCGGCCACGGCCCATGGCATAACCCAGCTCGACGAAGGCCTGTTGGCTGTCGGCGTCGTAGTCACCCTTGAGGCGCTCGTCGAAGCCACTGAAGGCGACGTCGCGCTTGCTGTCGCCATCATGGCTGCTGTATGCCGCGCCCAGGCGCACGGCCAGTGGGCCGCTCTGGTGCTGGGCATACACGCCTGCGTGCCAGCTGCGCACGGTACCGTCCAGGCCGCTGCTGTCCAGGCGCGTGCGCGAGTAACCGCCGAGCACGCCCAGCCGCCAGTCGCCGTCCAGTGCCCAGTCCACGCCCAGCACGGCACCGCCGGTACGCTGTTCGAGCGCGCTGGCACCGTGGCTGCCATCGACCTTGCCGTAGCTGCCCAACGCCTGCGCCCAGAGGCGTCCCTGGGCGTTCGGGTCGTTGAGGTTGCGTGCCTCGCGAGGTACCCCGGTGGCCGCCAGGGCCGGACCGTCGCCGTCGTTCATGCCCACCAGCAGCCCGCCGTTGCTGCCCATCGACTGCATGGCGCCGAGCATGGTGCTGCCGACCTGGGAGGTGCCGGCCATGGTCGCTGCCGCCAGGTTGGCGGTATTGCTGCCCGACAGCTGCTCCATGGCGTTGCCGGCACTGGCCGCCGAGGTGCCGAGCACGGCGTTGTACAGCCGGCTATCGTGGCCGAGGCTACCCAGGCTGCGGGCGGCCGCCGCACCACTGGCGCTGCCTGCATAGTCTTCGAAGGCCACGTCGTTGCGGTTGTAGGCCAGTTCCACCGAGGTGGCGGCGTAGCTCAGGGTCGGCGTGAGGAAGGCATAGTCACTGGTGACCTGGGCGAAGCTGCCGTTGACCGCAGCGGCGGTCAGCACGGTGTACTGGCTTTGCCAGGGGTATTGGCCTGGGGTTGGCTGGATACGCAAGGTGGCACCGTCCAGGTTGGCGCTGCCCGCGACGCTGATCGGTGCGCTGCTGCCATCGGCATTCACGCCGTAGACCAGGGTCGAGCCCTTGCCGAAACTGAGGTCGCCCTGGACCTTGGCCACACCCAGGCCGGTGTTGGTGAGCAACGTGCCGTCGACTTGCAGGCCGCCGACCGAGCCGCCACCGGCATAGGTCGCGCCCTGCTCGACGAGCATCTGGCCGAGGATGCTGCCTTGGTTGACGAGAGTGGCGCCGGCATTGACCACGCCGCCTTCGCTGAAGTCATCGATGCTGGTCAGGGTCCAGCTGCCGCCGCTGACCTGCAGAGTCTCGAAGTTGGCACTGTTGCCGAAGTTGCCTGTGCCGTTCAGGGTCACGCTGTCGATGCCCTCGCCGCCATCGACCAGGCCCTCGAACACCCCGCCAGTCTCGACCACCAGGGTGTCGTCGCTGGCGCCCATGCTCAGCGCCAGGCCATTACCGCCGCGGATCGTGCCGCTGTTGATCACGGTGTCGGCGAAGTCGCCGATCAGCTTGATGCCGAAGCCGCTTTGGCCCTCGATGAGGCCGGCGTTGCTGATGCTGGTGGCGGCGACCCCCGAGCCTTCGGCGCCGTCATCGACCAGAATGCCGTTGTCGACGCTGCGGATGATGCCGCTGGCGGTGTTGATCACGGTGCCGCCGCCCATGGCGATGCCTTCGCTGCCGTTGGGCCGGCCGCCGCTGTCCACGCCCTTGGCGCCCAGGCCCTGGATGGTGCCGGCGTTGTACACGTAGCCGAGGTTGTCGATGTCGACGCCGTCGCCGTCGCCATTGATCTTGCCGTCGGCGATGGCCCCGGTGATGGTGCCCCAGTTGTACACCGTGCCGCTGCCATCGGAGCCGAAGCCCGAGCCGTTGCGCCCGGTGACACTGGCGCCGGCGTAGTTATAGAGGGTGGCGTCGGTCTTCAGGTCGATGCCGTGGCGGTCGGCGCTGATGGTGCCGTGGTTGTAGATGGTGACGCCGGTGGCGGTGCCGATCTTGATGCCGTCCCACTTCTGGTCGAGGCCGTCCTCGTCCTGTGGCGCGGTGTCTGTGTAGATCAGCCCGTAGTTGGTGATGGTGGCGTTGGAGCCGGTCTTGATCGCGTCGTTGCCCACGGCATGGATCACCCCCGTGGCCTGGTTGACCAGGGTGGTGGTGAAGGCTGGATTGTCGAGGCTCTCCAGGTCGATGGCCTGGCCCTCGACGGTCGACTCGATGGTGCCGGCGTTGATGATGCTCAAGGTGCCGCCCGCGCTCGGGTTGGTCTGCAGGCGCAGGCCGTCGTTGCTGCCCTGGATCAGCGCCCCAGCCTGGTTGTCGATGAGGTAGTGGCTGAGGTCTTCGCCATCGTCCTTGCTGTCGATGCCACGGCCATCGGTGGAGGCGATGATGCCTGCGTTGCCGATGCTGACGGTGGCGCCACTGGTGTGCTTGGGCAGGATCACGCCGTCGTCGTCGCTGGCCACGATGCTGCCGTCGCTGGCAACCACCAGGGTGTCGGACTTCTTCAGCTCGAGGGTCTCGGTGGTGGCGCTATCGACCCGATAGTCCTTGGCGAAGGCGTCGGGGGCGAGGGTAGCGCTGGCCAGTGCGATGCACAGGGCCAGGCGATGAGGCGTGAAATGCATTGGGCGACCTGGGTTCGTTGGACAAGGCCGCCCAATATGGCCATTGGATATTACGGTTTCATTGATTGCCTCGGTGTTTTATTTCATTGTCGCTGTCAGACATGGCCACTGCTGCTGACGATCCGCAGGCACAGTGCCTCGTAAGGGTCGAGGTTGATCATCAGCCGGCCATCTTCGGTCAGGTCCCCCTCGAGCGTCTCGTTGATCATGTCCACCACCGGACCCGGGGTGAAGCCGGTCAATTGCAACTCCTCGGCGATCACCTCCTGGCTGAAGTTCAGCGCGCTGATCTGGATGCCTCGGCCCGCCGGCAGCTCGTGCACCATCACCAGCAACCCCAGGCTGCTCACCTCGGGCACCAGCACCTGGCGGCTGGTGGCGATGCCGTAGGCCTGGCGCACCGCCAGCAGCTTCTTCACCTTGCAAGCGAACGAGCCGGGGTTTTCCAGCTGGCTGTCGAGGCTGCCGTACAGCGCCCGGGCACGGGGCATGCCGCGTACCGACGCCTGGGCCTGGTCGTCGAGCCCTGCCAGATCGTAGCCGCCGCGGTGGATCCAGCGGGTGTCGCCATCGGCCATGCGCTCGGCGACCTGCTCGGCGGCCAGCGGCAGGGCGCCGACCAGGTCCCAGCCGGACAGCGCGACCACGCCCGGTTGCATGGCGTTGTACATCACCAGCAGCAGGTGCACCTTCTGCACCCGCTCGATATCCGCCGCGCTGATCTGATCCAGGTCGCGAATGCCCAGCGCTGCGGTGATCAGGCTGGCGGTGGTGCAAGAGATACCGTTGGTGACGAAACGCAGGTTGTAGGGGGCATGCTCGCCCGACAGGCGTTCGTAGATTTCCTCGCGAATGTGCTCGCGCAGGATGCTGCCGGGCAGGGTCTGGCCCTTGTACATGAACATGTCGTGGGCATGCAGGGTCCAGAAGTGCACCAGCTCGACGGTCAGTTCGTCGTGGTTCTGCAGGGCATGGATCAACGACGCCGGATCGATGCCGAAGGCATGCATCTCCTTGAGCATCAGGCGCAGGAATTCGGTGTCGCCGGTGAGCAGGGCATGCTGGTAGGCCGGCCGGGTGATGAAGTCATAGGACAGGTCGGCGCCGCCCTTGGACATCTGCGCGATGTCGTCCAGGGTCAGGTTGAGCTCCTGGAAACTGAAGCCGCCGGCCTTGCGGATCATGCCGCCGATCAGCTGGTTGCCGACGATCGACAGGGGGTGGCTCTCGGACCAGGCCGGGCCGTCGGCGCGGCTCTCGACCCCGAGAAAACCGTTGGCATCCAGGCGCAGGCCGCGCGCGCCCAGGCAGTCCAGGGCATGCAGGGCATCGCCGATGATCATCTGCTGGGCGGCGAAGGTCGGGTCCAGCCAGTTGAGCGAGGGTTGGCCTTCCTTGAAATAGTGCAGGTACACCCAGCGCCGGGTCTTGCCATCTACGCCGGTGATCGGCGCGGTGGCGCTCCAGTCGGTTTCCTTGACGCCAGGCTCGAAGAAGATCACCCGTTGCAGTTGGCCGACGATGTAGTGGCGCAGCTTGAGTTCGTCGCACAGGGCCGGCAGCAGGTTGACCGCGTCCCGGCCTGGCGGCACCTCGGGCAGCAGATGCCAGTCCTCTTCGCGTATCTCCACCATGTGGTAGAGGCCGGGGTAGGCGCCATGGGCCATTTCCGCCAGGCGAAAATCAGCACCTTTGCCCGTGTGCGAGGGGATCAGGTCGTCGATGGTCACCGCATTGTGCGCGGCGGCCATGCGGCTCATGTGCACCAGTTCCTGCTCGCTGCCGTAGAGCGGGTCGATGTCGAAGCCGATGCGGTCGAAGTTGCCGTCGATGCTGGGTGTGTAGTCGCGGCCACGCATACCGCCGGATTGTTTGATGGGGCCGGTGTGGATGCCTTGCACGCCCAGTTCCGAGAGGCGTTTCCACAGGGCTTCGTGGCCCAGGGCGGCGAGCACAGAGCAGCCTTCGGGGGCGATGATGGCGTCGGGGTAGACGGTCAGCCACACCGAGGCGATTTCGGTGGCGCGGCGGGGCTGGGCTTCGGCGTAGGGGTTGATCCACAGACGCGACTGCCCGGAATACTGACGGGCGCGGTCCTGGGAAGCCTTGAGCATGGAGCGGTCTTCGAGCCACTTGACGTACGATGGGTCGGGTTGGGTCATTGCGCGTCCTCTTTGCGTGTCGGCACCGGCCCAAGTTAAGACGATATTGCGAGTGGAACGTTCGGCTGGGGTTTGGTGGGTGCCTTCGCGGGGCAAGCCCGCTCCCACAAGGCGGGCTTGCCCGCGAAGAGGGGGTAGTGCTCAAACCTTGCGAATCGGTTCATGCGCCGCCCTGCGCAAGCTGTCCAGCAAATCAAGCACGGCGCCCTCGATATGCGGCTCGTCCCGCCAGCACATGCCGATCGAGCCTTCCGCTTCCAGCGGGAAGTCGAGTTGGCGCAACAGCCCACGCCCATGGAAGTGCTCGGCCACTCGCCCCGACGCCACCGAAAGCATGTCGCTGTTCTGCATCAACCACAGGTTGGCCATCAGCGACGACGACTCGATACGGCAGGGCAGGGGCTTGCGCCCGGCGTTGCTCAGCGCCGCATCCAGGCGGTTGCGGATCGGCGTGGCCGGTGGCCACAGCACCCAGTCGTACTGGTACAGGTCATCCCAGCTCAACGCCGTGCGCTGCAGCAACGGGTGATCGGGGCGGGCCACCACCTGCATCGGCTCGCGGAACAGCATCTCGCTGTGCAGCGCCTGGCTCGGCTGATAGTTGTCGACCCGCCCGACCACCACGTCGAGCTGGCCCAGTTGCAGGCGCTCGAGCAGCACGTTCATGGTGCTTTCCTGCAGCGAGACATGGGCCTTGGGGTGTTTTTCGAGGAAATACAGCATGGCGTCGGGCACCAGGCTGGGCGCCGAGGCCGGCGAGGTGCCGATCGCCACGTTCGGCGTGTTGCCCTCGCGCAAGGCGTCGAGGTTGCTCTGCGCACGCTCCATTTCACTGAGGATGCGCCGCGCATGGTTGACCAGCAACAGGCCCTCCGCGGTGGGCCGCAGGCCACGGGCATGGCGCTCGAAGAGCAGGGCGCCGGCGTCTTCTTCCAGTTCCTTGAGGAACTTCGACAGCCCCGGTTGGGTGGTGTAGGCCTGCCGTGCGGTATCGCTCAGGTTGCCGGTTTCGGCCAGGGTGACCAGCAGCTGCAGGTGGCGGGGGCGCAGGCGGCGTGTCCAGTGCATGGCGATGACTCATCTTGTTTTAGGTATGGGTGCATAAGAAAATATCATTTTTTCTATATGTCACGCAGGCGTTTAATCGGCTTCACACAGGGTGCTCGACGCCCGTTACAGCCCACCACAGGTGAAGCGATGAATAACAATGACGCCATCGGCGCTGCACGTGCCGAATTCTATCAACGCATCGACAGCCAGGCGCTGTTCCCGCTGTGGGAGCAATTGCACAACCTGGTTCCGCCCCAGCCCACCAGCGCCTGCGTGCCTGCGCTCTGGCGTTTCAGCGAAGTGCGTCCCCACCTCATGGAAGCCGGCCAGCTGATCAGTGCCGAAGAGGCCGTACGCCGCGTTCTGGTGCTGGAAAACCCTGGCATCCGCGGGCAGGCCTCGATCACGCCGAGCCTCTATGCCGGGCTGCAGTTGATCCTGCCGGGCGAGATCGCCCCCAGCCACCGCCACAGCCAGTCTGCCTTGCGCTTCGTGGTCGAAGGCCGTGGTGCCTATACCGCCGTTGACGGCGAGCGCACCACCATGCATCCGGGCGACTTCATCATCACGCCGTCCTGGACCTGGCATGACCACGGCAACCCGAGCGAGGCCGAAGGTGGCGAGCCAGTGATCTGGCTCGACGGCCTGGACATCCCCACCGTGCGCTTCTTCGGTGCCGGTTTCGCCGAGAACTACCCAGAGGCCGTGCAGCCGGTCAGCCGCCCCGAGGGTAATAGCCTGGCCCGCTACGGCGCCAACATGTTGCCGCTGCGCCACCAGGTGCAAGGCGTGACTTCGCCGATCTTCAGCTACCCCTACGCCCGTACCCGCGAGGCCCTTGCCACCCTGGAGCGCCAAGGCGAGATCGACGCCTGGGACGGCGTCAAGCTGCGCTACGTCAACCCGGTCACAGGGGGCTGGGCGATGCCGACCATCGGCACCTGCATGCAGCTGTTGCCGCGAGGCTTCGTCGGCAAGACCGCCCGCTGCACCGACGCCACCGTGTACTCGGTGGTCGAGGGCCGTGGCCGGGCGGTCATCGGCGGCCAGGTCTTCCACTTCGAGCCCAAGGACACCTTCGTGGTGCCGAGTTGGGCGCCGCTGAGCCTGCAGGCGGACGACGAGTGCGTGCTGTTCAGCTATTCCGACCGGCCTGTCCAGGAAGCCCTGGGGCTGCTGCGCGAAAGCCGCGAAAACCATTGAACCGAGGAACCACTGCCATGACTTACCTGTTCGAACCCGCAGCCCCTACCAGTTTGGCGATCGCCGGCAGCGAGCAACGCTTCCCCGTGCGCCGGGTGTACTGCGTGGGCCGCAACTACGCCGCCCACGCCCGCGAAATGGGCTTCGATCCTGACCGCGAACCGCCGTTCTTCTTCTGCAAGCCTGCCGACGCGGTGGTGCCGGTGGCTGCCGGCCAGACCCTGGAACTGGCGTATCCAGCCGAGACCGAGAACTACCACTACGAGATCGAGCTGGTCGCGGCCATCGGCAAGGGCGGGCGCGACATTCCACTGGAACAGGCCGAAGAGCACGTCTGGGGCTATGCCGTGGGCCTGGACATGACCCGTCGCGACCTGCAGATGAAGATGCGTGAAATGGGTCGCCCGTGGGAAATCGGCAAGGCCTTCGACGCCTCCGCGCCGATCGCTCCGCTGTATCCCGCCAGCCAGGTCGGTCACCCGGCGCAGGCCGGTATCTGGTTGCAGGTCGAAGGCCAGGACCGCCAGCGTAGCGACATCGACAAGCTGATCTGGTCGGTGCCGGAAACCATCGCCTACCTGTCGCGCTTCTTCGAGCTGCAGCCAGGCGACCTGATCATGACCGGCACCCCCGAAGGTGTCGGTCCGGTCGTGGCCGGCGAACTGATGGTCGGTGGTGTCGACGGTCTCGGCGAGATTTCCGTCCGCGTCGTCTGACTGGCCCGGGGGGGGGGCCCCCCCCCCCCCCCGGGGCGGGGGGGGGGGGGGGGGGGGGGGGGGGGGGGGGGGCTTTTTCCCGCGCCGGGGGGGCCCCGGGGCGGGGGCGGGCGCCGCGGCCCCTCGCTCCGGATTCTATACGTGGCCTGCGTGCGTGCGCTGGCCCGGAGGTTTCGCTCATGGCTTCCACCGACAAGAACAATACAGTGGACGTACAAGCCTTCATCGACAGCCAACCCGTGCGCGCCTTCCAGTGGCGCATCCTGTTGCTGTGCTTCCTGGTCACGGCCATTGACGGCCTGGACACTGCCGCCATCGGTTTCATCGCCCCGGCCCTGCGTGAGCACTGGCAGATCGGCGCCGCTGAACTGGGCCCGGTGCTGGGCGCTGCCTTGGTCGGGCTGATGCTCGGCGCCTTCATGGCCGGCCCCCTGGCCGATCGCTTCGGTCGCAAGCGCGTGTTGTTGGGGTCGGTGGCCTGTTTCGGCACTTTCAGCCTGGCCGCCGCCTTCGCCCACGACCTGCACAGCCTGGCGCTGCTGCGCCTGCTCACCGGCTTGGGGTTGGGTGGGGCGATGCCCAATGCCATCACCTTGACCTCCGAGTACTGCCCGCAGCGCCGTCGCTCGCTGATGGTCACCGGCATGTTCTGCGGTTTCACCCTTGGCTCGGCCCTGGGTGGGGTGGTTGCCGCGCACCTGCTGCCGCTGTTCGGTTGGCGCAGCGTGCTGGCGCTGGGTGGCGTGCTGCCGCTGGCGTTGCTGCCGGTGTTGCTGCTGGCGCTGCCCGAATCGGTACGCTTCCTCGCCCGGCGCAATGCCAACGACGCCCAGGCCAAGGCCATCCTGCAACGGATCGGCGACCTCCCGGCCGGCTGCCAGGGCCTGGGCATCGACGAGCCCGAGCTGGCGGTGTCGCCGGTACGGCAGATCCTCGCCGCGCCGCTGCGTCGCGGCACCCTGGCGTTGTGGCTGGCGTTCTTCATGAGCCTGCTGATCATCTATGGCATGACCAACTGGTTGCCGCTGCTGGTCAAGGACACCGGCCTGAGCCTGAGCCAGGCCGCGCTGATCAGCGCCTTGTTCCAGCTGGGCGGCACTGTCGGGGCGCTCTGCCTGGGCGCGGCGATGGACCGCTTCGACCCGCACCGGGTGCTGGTGCTGGCCTTGCTCGGTGGCGCGGGCTGCCTGTTCGCCATCGGCCAGTGTCACGCCGACTACGCCTTGCTGGGTCTGAGCGTGGCCGGGATGGGCTTCTGCATCAGCGGCTCGCAAGTCGGTGCCAACGCCCTCGCCGCGGCGTTCTATCCCACCGCCAGCCGCGCCACCGGCGTCAGCTGGGCCCATGGGGTAGGGCGCATCGGCTCGGTCTGCGGCACCTTTGGCGGCGCCTTGCTGGTAAACGCCGGGCTGTCCTTCGAGGCGATGTTCAGCGTGCTCATGCTGCCGGCGGTGGTGGCCGCCCTGGCGATTCTTTTCAAGGGCATGCGCCAGGCCCCGGCCTTGCCCGTTACCCCTCACATCACCCACTGAACGCACAGGAAACCTGTCATGCAGCTCTACAGTTTCTTCAACAGTTCCACGTCCTACCGGGTGCGCATCGCCTTGGCCCTCAAAGGCCTGGAAGTGGACTACCACGGCGTCAACCTGCGGGCCGGCGAGCAACGTCAGGCGCAGCACCGTGAGCTGAGCCCGATCGGTGGCGTGCCGGTGCTGGTGCGTGACGACGGCGTCACCCTGACCCAGTCGCTGGCGATCCTCGACTACCTCGACGCCCTTTACCCGCAGGCGCCATTGCTACCCACCGAGCCGCTGCAGCGCGCCCGGGTGCTGGAAGCCGCGCAGCTGATCGCCTGTGATATCCACCCGCTGAACAACGTTCGCGTGCTGGGTTACCTGCAGCGCGAGCTCAAGGTCAGCAGCGAAGACAAGGGCCGCTGGTACGCCCACTGGGTCGCCGAAGGGCTGGCGGCACTGGAAGTGCTGCTGCAGCGCCATGGCGATGGCCCGTACTGCTTCGGTGCGCGGCCGACCCTGGCCGATTGCTGCCTGGTGCCGCAGGTAGCCAATGCCGAGCGCATGGGCTGCGACCTGTCGGCCTACCCGCGGGTGATGGCGGTGTACGAGCACTGCCAGGCCCAGCCCGCGTTCCAGCGCGCCGCGCCCGGGCGCCAACCTGATTTCATCCAATAAGAATCTGCAAGCCTGCCTTGCACGGAGACCCTAACCATGACTGCCCAACAACAAAAAATCATCATCGTCGGTGGCGGCATCGGCGGCCTCGCCGCTGCCCAGGCCCTGACTGCCCAAGGTATCCAGGTGCTGCTGCTGGAACAGGCCGAGCAGATCGGCGAGATCGGCGCAGGCATCCAGCTCGGCCCCAACGCCTACTCGGCGTTGGATGCCCTGGGCGTCGGCGAGGCGGCGCGCAACCGCTCGGTGTTTACCGATCACTTGATCATGATGGATGCGATCGATGCCCACGAAGTGGCCCGGGTCGATGTCGGCGAGCGCTTCCGTCAGCGTTTCGGGAACCCCTACGGCGTGATCCACCGCGCCGATATCCACCTGTCGATCCTCGAGGCGGTACGCCAGAACCCACTGATCCGCTTCCAGACCTCCACCCTTATCGCTGGCATGGAGATGAACGACCAGGGCGTGACCCTGACCGACACCAAGGGCAATCGCTACCAGGCCGACGCGGTCATCGGCTGTGATGGCGTGAAGTCGGTGATCCGAGAGCGCATGGTCGGCGACCCGGCACGGGTTACCGGGCACGTGGTGTACCGCGCGGTGGTCGAGCGCGAGAACATGCCCGAGGACCTGCGCGTCAACGCGCCGATGCTCTGGGCCGGCCCGCATTGCCATTTGGTGCATTACCCGCTGCGTGGCGGCCAGCAGTACAACCTGGTGGTGACCTTCCATAGCCGCAACCAGGAGCAGTGGGGCGTGACCGATGGCAGCAAGGAAGAGGTGCTGTCGTACTTCGAGGGCATCCACGAGCGCCCACGGCAGATGCTCGACCGTCCGACCTCCTGGCGCCGCTGGGCCACTGCCGACCGCGACCCGGTGGAGCAATGGGGCGAAGGCCGCGCGACCCTGCTGGGGGATGCCGCGCATCCGATGACCCAGTACCTGGCCCAGGGAGCGTGCATGGCGCTGGAAGACGCGGTGGTATTGGGCGAGGCGGTCAAGGCCTGCGACCACGACCTGCAAGCGGCGTTTCGCCTGTACGAGTCGATTCGCATCCCGCGCACCGCGCGGGTGCTGTGGTCGGCTCGGGAAATGGGCCGGCTCTACCATGCCAAGGGCGTCGAGCGGCTGGTGCGCAACCAGTTGTGGGAAGGGCGCGGGCAGGAGCAGTTCTATGATGCGGTGCAGTGGCTGTATGGCTGGAGCATCGATAGCTGCATGAAGCGCTGAGGTTCTCGGGGGGGCTTGGGATCGGCGGCGGGGCTGATTGATCCCAAGCCAATCCCCGGCAATCAATCCTTCCCGCGCTGCCGAGTCGCCTGCCAGCACAACAACGACCCCGCCGTCACCAGCAACGCCCCCTGCCAGAACTGCATGCCCAGCTCGGCCCCGAGCCAGGTAGCGGCGAATGCCGACGACAGCACCGGCCCTGCATACGAAGCGGTGGCCAGCAAGGTCAGGTTGCCGCGCAGGATGCCGATGTTCCACAGCGCATAGCCCCCGGCCATGCCCAGCCCCGCCGCCAGCAGCTCCAGGCTCGGGCGCAGGGCGAAGGGCGGCAGCGTCTCGCTGCTGATCAGGTACTTCGCCCACAGCACGGCGGCGGTCAGCAGGAAAAACAGCACCACATGGCTCTGCCCATTGGCATAGCGCCGGGTCACGTTGCAGTACAGGGCGAAAGTGATCGCGCAGGTGGCCGCCAGGCTGTAGCTCAGCGGGTTGGAGGCGACGTTGCTGGCGATACTGGCCAGCGATACGCCATCGGTACTGACCACCCAGAGAATCCCGAGCAGGGCGATGGCGGTGCCGGGCACGATGATCCAGCGCGCCGGCTGGCGGTTCATGAAGATCGCCAGCAACACTGTCAGGCTCGGCCACAGGTAGTTGACCACGCCCAGCTGGATGGACTGGGTGCGGCTGACAGCAAAGCCCAGGGCCAGGCACAGACAGATCTCATAGGTCACGAACAGCAGCGAGCCGGTGACCAGGTAGAAGCGTGAAGCGTGGCGCAGCCGCGGGCGACCGAGCAACATCACCAGCAGGGCAGAGCCGAAGGTATAGATCAGCGCAGCGCCGCCGATCGGGCCAAAGTATTCGCTGACGCTGCGGATCAGGCCGCTGGCCGTGCTCCACAGGAGGATCGCCGCCAGACCGCAGGCGGTGGCGGCGGGGCCGCTGGTGATGCGCATTGCTTGTTCTCGGATCGGGGAAGGGCGGGCAAGTCTAGCGGTTGTGAGGCTTGTGGTCATCGGTGCAGATACTGTCTGGATCCTCACCCACTAGGCCAGGGGCTGCTGCGCAAGGCCGCTCCTTGATCGTGTTTCGCCAAACTTCGGCAGGTATTGCATCCCCCTGTAGGAGCGGCCTTGCGCCGCGATGGGGCGCGAAGCGCCTCCAGATAGCCCCGCGCAGGTTACACCACCGTCGAATCCTCCAGGCTGAACCCCTGTACGCCAAACTCCGCCTCCAGCGCCAGCAGGTACTCGCGTAGCGCCCGTCGCGTCGCCTCTTCACGCAGGCTCTGGCGCACCCGTTCAGCTACCTGGGCGTAGGGTAATGGGCTGCGCTCCACGCGCTCGTCGACCCACACCACATGCCAGCCATACCGCGAAGCCAGTGGTCGATCATGCAGGCCCACCGGCAAGCGCTGCAGCACCTGGTCCAGTTCGGTCACGGTGTGGCCTGCACTCAGCCAGCCCAGCTCCCCGCCCTGGTCCTTGGACGGGCAGGCGGAGTGGCGTTGAGCGAACTCGGTAAAGCGCTCCGGGTGTTCGCCGAGCGCTTCGAGCAGTTGCACGCCCAGCCGGTAATGGGCGTCGCGGGCATGGGCATCTTCCGGTGCGGCGGCTAGCAGGATGTGCCGCACCTTGATCCGTGCCGGCAGGCAGAAGCGCTCGCGGTGACTGTCGAAGTAGCGTTGGCAGTCCTGGTCGGAGGCGTCGGGTACCTGCAGGTCGTCCTCCAGCAGGCGTGCCACTGCCTCGTCGCCATCGGCCAGGCCGAGCATCGTCGCCCGTTGCTTGAGCAGTTCGCGCACCACCAGCGCCCGGGCTGCGCTGCGCTGGGCCTCGTAGAGCGACGCCGAGGGGTGAAAGGGTGTCTCGGCGGCGATGTCCGCCTCGCTCAACAGGGTATCGCCTACCCGAATCACTGTCGCTGGTCCCTGTGGCAGGTTTTCCACGGCAATCATGTCCATGCCTGTTGCTCCTCAGTGGCGTCGCCGCACGATCTGGTAGTTGCGCCCGAAATACCCCAGGGGAATGCTCCACACGTGCACCAGCCGGGTGAACGGGAACAGCAGGATGATGGTCAGGCCGAGGAAGATGTGCAGCTTGAAGATCCAGGGGGTCTCGACCAGGTAGTTGGCCGCATCGCCGTTGAAGAACACGATCGCCTGTGCCCACTCGGCCAGGGTCAGCATGGTGCTGCCGTCCAGGTGCCCGGCGGAGAAGAAGATGGTGGTCAGGCCCAGGCACGCCTGCAACAGCAGCAGGCTGAGGATCAGGTTGTCCATCAGGCTGGAGGATGCCCGCACTCGCGGATTGAAGAACCGCCGCCAGAGCAGCATGGCGCCACCAGCCACGCACAAGACACCGGCGATGCCGCCAATGACGATGGCCAGCAGTTGCTTGTGGCCGGCGGACAGATACGGCCCGTACACCCAGTGCGGCGTCAGCAGGCCGAACAGGTGGCCGAAGAAGATGGTCAGGATGCCGATGTGGAACAGGTTGCTGGCCAGGCGCATGTGCTTGCTCGACAGCATCTGGCTGGAACCGGTCTTCCAGGTGTACTGGCCATGGTCATAGCGAAACAAGCTGCCGAGCAGGAACACGGTGCCCGCCAGGTAGGGGTAGTAGCCGTAGATCAGGTGGAGCAGGTATTCCTTGAACATGATGCACCTCCGTTCATTGGCCTGGAGCCGGGGTAGGCGGCACGAGCTGGATGACCTGGGGAATGGCTTGGTACTTGCGTTCGGCCAGGCGCCTGCCTTCGGCTGATTGCAGGCTGCAGTCCTGGTCCGACTGAGCTTCGAAGCGCACCGCTTCTTCCTCCCACACCGCGTCCAATGCCTGGGGCGTGTTGTCGGCGGGTTCGGCGCTGGCTGCCGGACGCTGGGCGGCAATGCTGTCGCTCGCGCCAATCAGCGTGAGCAGCGCGCGAGGGACCAGGGCGTAGCGGCTGCCGCGTTCCTCCAGGCGAGCGCCGAGCAGTGCCAGGATCGGTTGGATTTCACCGAGCCACTGGCCGATCTCGGTGGGCGAACGGGTGGAGAGGTATTCGAGGAACAGCGGCAGGTGGTCCGGCAGTTCGCGGGCGTCGAGGTGAAAGCCCGCGGCGGCGTACTCGGCGAGCAAGTTGACCATGGCCTGGCCACGGTCGCGCGACTCGCCATGGACGTGCTCGAACAGCAGCAGTGACACGGCGCGGCCGCGGTCGAACATTGCCACGTAGGCCTCCTCGAGGTCGAGCAGCTCGCTGCCGGCCAGGTCCTGGCACCAGCGCACCAGCTCGGCGCGCAGGGCAGGCGGCCAGCGGGTCTCGGTTTCGATCAGGCAGGCCAGTTCAGCGTGGGCCGCCAGCAGCTCGGCGCTGGGGTAGTCCAGCAGCCGGGCCAACACGCGCAGGCTGAGCATGCCGCTGGCAGCCTCGATGTTGGGGTCATGATCATTCATGGCGGCTGTCCTCCAGCGGGTCGAAGGTCTGCACCGGCTTGACCAGCGTGGTGGTCTGCTTGCGTCCGCCGAACAGGCTCAATTCGTTGCGCCCACCGTTGCAGCCGTCGCCGAAGGTGAAACCGCAGCCGCTACGCTCGGCGAATACGTCCGGTACCTGTTCGCGGTGGCCGGTGGGGATGACGAAGCGGTCTTCGTAGTTGGCAATGGCCAGATAGCGGTACATCTCCTCGACCTGCTGCTGGCTCAGGCCGACCTGTTCGAGCACGGCCATGTCGAGGGTGCCGTCGACATGCTTGCCGCGCATGTACACGCGCATCGCCATCAACCGCTTGAGCGCCAGCACCACCGGGGCTTCTTCACCGGCGGTGAGCATGTTGGCCAGGTAGCGGACCGGGATGCGTAGGGATTCGATCTTCGGCAGTACACCGTCGAACTCAACGTGGCCGGCCTCTGCCGCGGACTGAATGGGTGACAAAGGTGGTACGTACCACACCATTGGCAAGGTGCGGTACTCCGGGTGCAGGGGCAGGGCCAACTGCCAGTCGATGGCCAGCTTGTAGACCGGCGAAGCCTGGGCGGCGCTGATCACGTTGTCCGGCACGCCGTCCCTGCGGGCCTGCTCGATCACCGCTGGGTCGTGTGGGTCGAGGAAGATCTCGCACTGGCGATGGTACAGGTCGCGGTCATCGGCCGAGGCCGCCACATCCTCGATACGGTCGGCGTCGTACAGCAGCACGCCCAGGTAGCGGATGCGCCCGACGCAGGTTTCCGAGCAGACCGTGGGCTGGCCGGTCTCGATGCGTGGGTAGCAGAAGATGCACTTCTCCGATTTGCCGCTCTTCCAGTTGTAGTAGATCTTCTTGTACGGGCAGCCGCTGACGCACATGCGCCAGCCCCGGCACTTGTCCTGGTCGATCAGCACGATGCCGTCTTCCTCGCGCTTGTAGATCGCTCCGCTCGGGCATGAAGCCACGCAGGCGGGGTTCAGGCAGTGCTCGCACAAGCGCGGCAGGTACATCATGAAGGTGTTTTCGAATTGGCCGTAGATGTCCGCCTGGACCTGGTCGAAGTTGACGTCGCGGCGACGCTTGGCGAATTCGCTGCCCAGCAGTTCTTCCCAGTTGGGACCCCATTCGATCTTGTTCATGCGCTGGCCGGAGATCAGCGAGCGGGGCCGGGCGACGGGTTGGTGATCGCCGCTCTTGGCCGTATGCAGATGCTCGTAGTCGAAGGTGAAGGGCTCGTAGTAGTCGTCGATCTCCGGCAGGTCGGGGTTGGCGAAGATGTTCGCCAGCACTCGAAATTTGCCGCCGATGCCCGGGTTGATCGAGCCGTCGGCATTGCGCACCCAGCCACCGCGCCATTTCTTCTGGTTTTCCCACTCCTTGGGGTAGCCAATGCCGGGCTTGGTCTCGACGTTGTTGAACCAGGCGTACTCGACGCCTTCGCGGCTGGTCCAGACGTTCTTGCACGTCACCGAGCAGGTATGACAGCCAATGCACTTGTCGAGGTTCAGGACCATGCCGACCTGGGAACGGATCTTCATTTCACCGCCTCCTGCTGGTAGTCGTTGCCTTCGCCGTCCAGCCAGTCGACCCGCTTCATCTTGCGCACGATGACGAATTCGTCGCGGTTCGAGCCGACGGTGCCGTAGTAGTTGAAGCCATAGGAAAGCTGGGCGTAGCCGCCGATCATGTGGGTCGGCTTGGGGCACACGCGGGTCACCGAGTTGTGGATGCCGCCACGGGTGCCGGTGACCTCGGAGCCGGGGATGTTCACGATGCGTTCCTGGGCGTGGTACATCATCGCCATGCCGGGGCGTACCCGTTGGCTGACCACGGCGCGGGCGGCGATCGCGCCGTTGGCGTTGAACAGCTCGATCCAGTCGTTGTCCGCCACACCGATGCGTCGGGCGTCGTCCTCGCTGATCCAGACGATCGGCCCACCGCGCGACAGGGTCTGCATCAGCAGGTTGTCGCTGTAGGTGGAGTGGATGCCCCATTTCTGGTGCGGGGTCAGCCAGTTGAGGGCGATTTCCGGGTTGCCGTTGCTCTTCGGCGCGGCGACGCTGGCCGCCGCCTTGGTGTCGATGGGCGGGCGGTAGACCATCAGGCTTTCGCCGAAGGCACGCATCCACGGGTGGTCCTGGTAGAACTGCTGGCGACCGCTGAGGGTGCGCCAGGGGATCAGCTCGTGGACGTTGGTGTAGCAGGCGTTGTAGCTCACATGTTCGTCCTCCAGGCCCGACCAGGTAGGGCTGGAGATGATCTTGCGCGGTTGCGCCACCAGGTCGCGGAAGCGGATCTTCTCTTCTTCCTTGCGCCTGGCCAGGTGGCTGTGGTCGCGGCCGGTGACCTTGGACAGCGCTTCCCAGGCCTTCACCGCGACCTGGCCGTTGGTCTCGGGGGCCAGGGTCAGGATCATCTCGGCGGCGTCCAGCGCCGAGGCCAGGCGCGGGCGGCCGGCCGCAGAGCCTTCGTGCTTGTGGTAGTTGAGCTTGCCGAGCAGGTCGACTTCCGCCTCGGTCTTCCAGCTGATGCCCTTGCCGCCATTGCCCAGGGTGTCGAGCAGCGGGCCGACCGAACTGAAGCGCTCGTAGGTCTCGGGGTAGTTGCGCTTGACCTCGATCAGTGAGGGCATGGTCTTGCCTGGGATCGCCTCGCACTCGCCTTTCTTCCAGTCGCGCACGTCGGGCTGGGCCAGTTCTCCGGGGCTGTCGTGCTGCAGGGGCAGGCTGACCAGGTCGGTTTCCTCACCCAGATGGCCGACGCAGACGCGGGCGAAGGCTTGGGCGATGCCGTCGTAGATCTGCCAGTCGCTGCGCGCCTCCCAGGCTGGGTCGGTGGCGGCGGTGAGGGGGTGGATGAACGGGTGCATGTCCGAGGTATTGAGGTCGTCCTTCTCGTACCAGGTGGCGGTGGGCAACACCACGTCGGAGTACAGGCAGGTGGTGGACATGCGGAAGTCCAGGGTCACCACCAGGTCGAGCTTGCCTTCGATGGCGTCGTCCTTCCACAACACTTCCTCGGGCTTGTGCCCGCCGGCCTCGCCGAGGTTCTTGCCGAGCACGCCGTGGCGCGTGCCGAGCAGGTACTTGAGCATGTACTCGTGGCCCTTGCCCGACGAGCCGAGCAGGTTGGAGCGCCAGACGAACAGGTTGCGTGGGTGGTTCTGCGGGTTGTCCGGGTCTTCGCTGGCAAAGCGCAGGGCGCCACGCTTGAGCTGGTCGACGGTGTAGTCCACGGTGCTCTGCCCGGCAGCCTGGGCGGCGGCGGCCAGGCGCAAGGGGTTGATGCCCAGTTGTGGCGCCGAGGGCAGCCAGCCCATGCGTTCGGCGCGCACGTTGTAGTCCACCAGGCTGCCGTGGAAGTCTTCGCTGCGCGCCAGTGGCGACAGCAGCTCCTTGACTTCGAGCTTCTCGTAGCGCCACTGGCTGGAGTGGTTGTAGAAGAACGAGGTGCTGTTCATGTGCCGTGGCGGGCGGTGCCAATCGAGGGCGAAGGCCAGCGGCGTCCAGCCGGTCTGCGGGCGGAGTTTTTCCTGGCCGACGTAGTGCGACCAACCGCCACCGCTCTTGCCCACGCACCCGCAGAGGATGAGCATGTTGATCAGCCCGCGGTAGTTCATGTCCATGTGGTACCAGTGGTTCATCCCGGCACCGACGATGATCATGGAGCGGCCGTGGGTCTTGTCGGCGTTATGGGCGAACTCGCGAGCGATGCGGATCATCTGCTCGGCCTTGACCCCGGTGATCGCCTGTTGCCAGGCCGGGGTGTACGGCTTGAGCTGGTCGTAGGCGCTGGCGCCGTCGTCCTCGCCCGTGCCTCCGACCGTGGCGGCCAGGCCGCGATCGATGCCGTAGTTGCCAGCACTCAGATCGAACACCGTGACGGCCAGCACGTCACGGCCATCGGCCAAGCGCAAACGCTTGGCCGGGATGTGGTGGTAGAGCACGTCGCGCACCGGCACATGGGCGAAGTGCTCGCGGGCGATGCCGCCGAAGTAGGGGAAGGCGACGCGGGCGATTTCCTCGTGGCGGCCCAGCAGCGACAGGCACAGCTGCACTTCGCTGCCGCCGGCCTCGACGGTTTCCAGGTTCCAGTGCCCGCTTTCGCCCCAGCGGAAACCGATCGAGCCACGCGGCACCACCAGCCGCTCACCCTGTTCGTCCCAGGCGATGGTCTTCCACTCGGGGTTGTTGGCCTGCTCCAGGTTGCCGGCGAAGTCGCTGGCGCGCAGTTGCTTGCCGGGTACCAAGGTGCCGTCCTCGCGCTGCTCCAGCTCGACCAGGATCGGCATGTCGGTGTAGCGGCGGATGTAGTCGGTGAAGTAGGCGCTGGGGTTGTCGAGGTGGAACTCCTTGAAAATCACGTGGCCCATGGCGATGGCCAGGGCCGCGTCGGTGCCTTGCTTGGCGCTCATCCACTCGTCGCAGAGCTTGGCGATTTCCGCGTAGTCGGGGGTGATGGCGATGGTCTTGGTGCCCTTGTAGCGCACCTCGGTGAAGAAGTGCGCGTCGGGGGTGCGGGTCTGCGGCACGTTCGAGCCCCAGGCGATGATGTAGCCCGAGTTGTACCAGTCGGCCGATTCCGGCACGTCGGTCTGTTCGCCCCACACCTGTGGCGAGGCCGGCGGCAGGTCGCAGTACCAGTCGTAGAACGACAGGCACACGCCGCCGATCAGCGACAGGTAGCGGGTGCCGGCAGCATAGCTGACCATCGACATCGCCGGGATCGGCGAGAAACCGGCCACACGGTCGGGGCCATACTGCTTGACCGTGTACACGTTGGCTGCCGCAACCAGGGTCTGCAGCTCGTCCCAGTCGCTGCGCACGAAGCCGCCGCGGCCACGGATCGACTTGTACTGGCGGGCCTTGTCCGGGTCTTCGACGATGCTCGCCCAGGCCAGAACCGGGTCGGGCTGGGTGGCCAGCGCCGCGCGCCACAACTGGATCAGCGCCTTGCGTACCATGGGGTACTTGAGGCGATTGGCGCTGTACAGGTACCACGAGTAGCTGGCCCCGCGCGGGCAGCCCCGCGGTTCGTGGTTGGGCAGGTCCGGGCGCGTGCGCGGGTAGTCGGTCTGCTGGGTTTCCCAGGTCACCAGGCCGTTCTTCACATAGACCTTCCAACTGCACGAACCGGTGCAGTTCACCCCGTGGGTGGAGCGGGCGATCTTGTCGTACTGCCAGCGCTGGCGGTAGCCGTCCTCCCAGTCGCGGCTCTCGTCGCGGGTTTCGCCATGGCCATTGGCGAATTCGGGCGGGCGTTTGACCAGGTAGCGCAGGCGGTCGATGAAGAAACTCATGGCTTTCCTCCGTGACGGTTACGCAGGGCGATCAGCAGCGGACCTCGGCATCACGTCGGGTGTAGTAGAACCAGGTCAGCGCGATGCACAGCAGGTAGAACACGATGAACCCGTACAGCGCCCACTGCGGGCCACCGGTCAGGTCGAACGAGCTGCCGAACGACTTGGGAATGAAGAAGCCGCCATAGGCGGCCACGGCCGAGATGAAGCCCACCGCAGCGGCGGACTCCTTCTCGCTGGCCAGTGCCTGTTGTTCGGCCGGCAGGTTGGGGAACAGGCGCGGGGTCTGCAGGCGGAAGATCGCTGGGATCATCTGCGTGGTGCTGGCATTGCCCACGCCAGAGAAGAAGAACAGCAGCAGGAACATCGCCAGGAACATCCAGAATGAACCGGCACTGATCGCCGCCAGCACGCCGACCACGCAGGCGGCCATGGCCACGTACACCCACAGGCTGATGCGGCCACCGCCGAAACGGTCGGCCAGGCCCCCGGAAAACGCTCGCGACAAGGCGCCGATCAACGGGCCGAGGAAGGCGTACTTGAGGATGTCGACGTCCGGGAACAGGTGCCCGGCGAGCAGCGGGAAGCCGGCGGAGAAACCGATGAAGCTGCCGAAGGTGCCGGTGTAGAGCACGCTCATCAGCCAGGTGTGCTTGCGTTTGAAGATCGCCATCTGGTCGCTGAACGACGACTTGGCGCTGGCGATGTCGTTCATGCCGAACCATGCAGCTGCCGCTGCGGCGAGGATGAACGGCACCCAGATGAAACCGGCGTTCTGCAGCCACAGCGGCGTGCCCTGGGCGGTGGTCTGCGGTGCGCCGCCCAGGCTGCCGAACACGCCGGCGGTGATCACCAGCGGCACCAGGAACTGCATCACGCTGACACCCAGGTTGCCCAGCCCGGCATTCAGGCCCATGGCGCCGCCCTTGGCCTGCTTGGGGAAGAAGAACGAGATGTTGGCCATGCTCGACGAGAAGTTGCCGCCGCCCAGGCCGCACAGCAGCGCCAGGATCAACATGACCAGGTAGGGTGTTTGCGGGTTCTGCACGGCAAAGCCGATCCACAGCGCCGGCGCCAGCAGCGAGGCGGTCGACAGCGCGGTCCAGCGCCGGCCGCCGAAGATCGGCACCATGAAGCTGTAGAAGATGCGCAGCGTGGCGCCTGACAGGCCGGGCAGGGCGGCCAGCCAGAACAGCTGGTTGGGGCTGTAGTCGAAGCCGGCCAGCGGCAGCTTGGCCACCACCACCGACCAGACCATCCAGATGGCGAAGCCCAGCAGCAGGTTGGGGATCGAGATCCACAGGTTGCGGGTGGCGATGCGCTTGCCGGTCGCCTCCCAGAATGTTGGGTCCTCCGGGTGCCAGTCGCGCAACACGAAGCTGCTCGGGGTCGACAGTTCCGGCAGGTCCTGGCTCTCGCCGCGTGTCGCCCACTCGACGCGCTCGGCCATGCGAATCGCATAGTGCATCCAGGCCAGTGCCCCGACAGCGATCAGCAACAGCAGCATGAAGCAGCTCTGCCAGATGCCGACCACGTCGTTGAGCATGCCGAAGGTCAGCGGCAGCAGGAAGCCACCCAGGCCGCCGATCATGCCGACCAGGCCGCCGACCACGCCGACATGCTGTGGGTAGTAGGTGGGGATGTGCTTGAACACCGCCGCCTTGCCCAGCGACATGAAGAAACCCAGTATCACGATGATCACGGTGAAACCGACCAGCCCCAGATGCATGGAAAAGTCGATGTCGCCACGTACCCCGGTCACGGTGTAGCGGGTCGGCGGATAGCTGAGCAGGAAGGTGCAGGCCACCGACACGGCCAGGGTCCAGTACATGACCTTGCGGGCGCCATACCGATCCGACAGCCAGCCGCCGAGGATGCGGAACAACGACGCCGGCACGGTATACAGGGCGGCGACCACGCCTGCCGCAGCCAGGCCCAGGCCATAGACCTGCATCAGATAGTGCGGCAGCCACAGGGCGAGGGCGACGAAGGCGCCGAAGACGAAGAAGTAGTACAGCGAGAAGCGCCAGACGCGCAGCTCGGCCAGCGGCGCCAGCTGTTCGCGCAGGGATACAGGGTTGGCCTGACGGGTTTCGCTTTGCGGGTCGTTCTTGGCCAGAAGGATGAACAACACGCCCATGATCGCCAGCACGCTGGCGTATACCAGTGCCGCGCCACGCCAGCCCAGGGCCAGCAGCAGCAACGGCGCGGCCAGGTTGGTCAGGCCGGCGCCGACGTTGCCCGCGCCGAAGATGCCCAGGGCGGTGCCCTGGCGGCCGGGCTCGAACCAGGTGGCGGTGTAGGCGGTGCCGACGATGAAGCCGCCACCGGCCAGGCCGACGCCGAGCGCCGCCAGCAGCAGGATGACGAAACTGTCGGCGAAGGTCAGCAGGTAGACACACAGCGCCGACACCAGCATCAGCAGGCCGAATACCCAACGCCCGCCATAGCGATCGGTCCACAGGCCGAGGAAGATGCGTGAGATTGACCCGGTCAGCACTGGCGTGGCCATCAGCAGGCCGAGCTGGGTGTCGGAGAGGGCGAACTCATCCTTGATCTGCAGGCCGAGGATGGAGAAAACGGTCCATACCGCGAAGCACAGGGTGAATGCCAGGGTGGACAAACCCAGGGCGCGATACTGATCGGCAGCTGGAACATTCGTGGCCATGCAAGCACTTCCCTGTGGGGTGCAGAAGCGACGGATGTGCATCAGCCGGAGGCGTACCGAGGCCTGGTCATGCCAGTCCTGAATAAACGCCACCCGCCAGCCGAGATCACGGTAGATAAAGCACGTACTAGTTATGGGGGTACAAGGTAGCTGGCAATTGTTTGGAGCGCCAATTTCGTGCCCTTAATGTTCGGCGCGGCCCACTCGCTTGCCTTGCTGGCTGGCCACCTCGATGGCCTGCCCATCGCGCTGCTTGCCCTGGCGAGCCAGCCCTTCCAGCTGCGGGATCAACATGCCCTCCGGCAGGTGGCGCCAGAAGCGCCCGGGCAGGTGTTGGCGCAGCGCGTCAGGGTTGAGGCGGGCGGGGTTGAAGGTGTGCCGGTAATAGGTGCGCCACAGTTCGGCCCCCGGGTCATCTGCGTTGCGTGCCCAGTCGTGCCAGGTCTGCGGGCAACGTCTTTGGTAGTCGAACGCCTGGCCATCGAAGCGGATGCCATCGTCGGGCGTCGCGATCAGCCAGCGCTGCCGACCAAGGCGATCGGCGAAGTGCGCGCTGGCGCTTTCGAGAATATCGTGGGCAGGCTCGTGGAAGGCCACGAGGTCGAGTTGCAGCTGCTCAGCCAGGGCAGTGGGCAGTGGCACGAAACGCACGAATGCGTGCAGGTGGTGGGCCTCGCGGCTGACCTGCTTGATCCGCCGCTGCAGTTCACTGCCGAGGCGATCGCCGGCGAGCATGGCGGTGCGGTCGCCATGGGCCACGCGCCAGAGCACCTCGTAGAGCAGGCTCCAGCGCTGCTCGCCACGGTAGCGCGCCGCCTGTTCCAACTGCGCCAGCAGCGTTGCCGGTACCCGCGCCTGGAATGGCCCTGGGCCTTCGGGCAATGGTGTTGGGACGGCCAACAGGTCATCGATCGGCCCCTGAGTCCAGGTCACATCGGCAGGATCGATACCGTGCCCGAGCAGACGCCGCGCCTGGTCGCGCCAGCGGCCGAAGAGATTGTCGCAATCGAGCGCGATCATCCCCACAAGCCCATTTGCACCGGTGCCTGAGGTTCGCGCAGACGAGCCCGCAGCAGCCCACTGCGCAGCTCGGCCTGAGCCGGGCGGTAGTCGCTGGTGACGATGAAGGGCCGGGCTTTTTCCAGCACACAGCGCAGCTGGATGAGGTCGTCGTAGCGGATCCGCCGCTCGCGGCGCAGCGCCACCAGGCGCTGCACGCTGCGCAGGCCGATGCCCGGGATCCGCGCCAATAGCGCCGGCTCCGCGCGATTCACGTCCAGCGGGAATACCTCGCGATTGGCCAGGGCCCAAGCCAGCTTGGGGTCGATGTCCAGGGCAAGATTGGCGTTGTCGCTGAACAGTTCGCCGGCCTTGTAGCCGTATCCACGCAGCAGGAAATCGGCCTGGTACAGGCGGTGCTCGCGCAGCAGCGGCGGGGCGGCCAATGGCACGCTGCCGGGGCTGTCGGGGATCGGGCTGAAGGCCGAATAGTAGACGCGTTTGAGACCGTAGCCTTGGTACAGCGACTCGGCGTTGCGCAGCAGCGTGCTGTCGTCGGTGGCGTCGGCGCCGACGATCACCTGGGTGCTTTGCCCGGCCGGGGTGAAGCGCGGGGCGCGTGGCTCGTTGGCCACGGCCTGCTGGCCCTGGTGGATGACGCCCATCGCCTGGCGAATGGTATGGGCGTGTTTCTCCGGTGCCAGGCGCTTGAGGCTGGCGTCGGTGGGCAACTCGATGTTGACGCTCAAGCGGTCTGCCAGGCGCCCGGCTTCCTCGATCAGCAACGGGTCCGCATCTGGGATGGTCTTGAGGTGGATATAGCCGCGGAAGTCATGTTCTTCACGCAGCAGGCGGGCGACGCGGATCAGTTGCTCCATGGTGTAGTCGGCCGAGCGGATGATGCCCGAGCTCAGGAACAGCCCGCTGATGCAATTGCGCCGATAGAAGTCCAGGGTCAGGCGCACCACTTCCTCGGGGCTGAAACGCGCCCGCGGTACGTTGCTGGAGCGGCGGTTGACGCAGTACTGGCAGTCGTACAGGCAGAAGTTGGTCAGCAGCACCTTGAGCAGCGAGACGCAGCGGCCATCCGGGGTGTAGCTGTGGCAGATGCCCATGCCATCGGTGGCGCCCAGGCCGTTGCCACCACGCGAGCTGCGCTTGGGCGCGCCGCTGCTGGCACAGGAGGCGTCATATTTGGCGGCGTCGGCAAGGATGCCGAGCTTGGCGATGAGCTGCATTGAGCGATCTCGAATATACTGAATATTCATACAGTATTTTGAGATTGTACGCTTGGCAAGCGCCTGTTGTCGCCTTAGCCGATAAAACAGAAGGGGCGCCAGATGGCGCCCCTTGGTGTGCAGCTTAGGCTTCAGCGTCCCACGGACGATCGCCTTTTTCATCCTTGACGCGGGTGGGCAGGCCCATCACGTCCAGCGCTTTGAGGAACGGCTCGGCAGGCAGCTCCTCGACGTTGACCATGCGCTTGGCATCCCATTCGCCACGGGCGACCAGCAGAGCCGCTGCCACTGGTGGAACACCGGCGGTGTAGGAAATGCCCTGGCTGTCGGTCTCGGCGTAGGCCTCTTCGTGGTCAGCCACGTTGTAGATGAACACCTCGCGCGGCTGGCCGTCCTTGGTGCCCTTGACCAGGTCGCCGATGCAGGTCTTGCCGGTGTAGCCCGGGGCCAGCGAGGCAGGGTCGGGCAGCACGGCCTTGACCACTTTCAGCGGTACCACTTCCAGGCCTTCGGCAGTCTTGACCGGTTGCTCGGAGAGCAGGCCGAGGTTCTTCAGCACGGTGAACACATTGATGTAGTGCTCGCCGAAGCTCATCCAGAAACGCACGTTCGGCACATTGAGGTTCTTCGAGATCGAATGAACTTCGTCATGGCCGGTCAGGTACAGGTTCTGCGAACCTACCACCGGCAGGTCGTCGGTACGCTTGACTTCGAACATGCTGTTGCTGGTCCACTGGCTGTTCTGCCAGCTCCAGACTTGCCCGGTGAATTCGCGGAAGTTGATCTCCGGGTCGAAGTTGGTGGCAAAGTACTTGCCGTGCGAACCGGCATTGACGTCGAGAATGTCGATCGAATCAATGCTGTCGAAGTATTGCTGCTGCGCAAGTTTTGCGTAGCTGTTCACCACACCCGGGTCGAAACCGACGCCGAGAATGGCGGTAATGTTCTTTTGTTGGCACTCTTCGAGGTGTTTCCACTCGTAGTTGCCGTACCACGGCGGGGTCTCGCAGATCTTGCCCGGCTCTTCGTGGATGGCGGTGTCCAGGTAGGCGACACCGGTATCGATGCAGGCGCGCAGCACCGACATGTTGAGGAAGGCGGAACCGACGTTGATCACGATCTGCGATTCGGTCTCGCGGATCAGTGCCTTGGTCGCCTCGACATCGAGGGCGTTGAGCGAGAAGGCCTGGATGTCGGCGGGTACCTTGAGGCTACCCTTGGCCTTGACGCTGTCGATGATGGCCTGGCATTTGGAGATGTTCCGTGACGCGATAGCGATACGACCCAGTTCGTCGTTATGCTGCGCGCACTTGTGGGCCACCACCTTGGCGACACCTCCTGCACCAATGATAAGAACGTTCTTCTTCAATTTACCTTTTGCTCCTTACTTGGAAAGCCGGTCTTACGACAGGCTGGAAACGTAGTCTTCGAAGCCGAAATCGCGGACCACTTCGACGCTGCCGTCGAGCTGCTTGACCACGATCGATGGCATCTTCAGACCGTTGAACCAATTTTTCTTGACCATGGTGTAACCGGCTGTGTCGATGAACGACAGGCGGTCACCGATCGCCAGCGGGCGCTCGAACTGGTATTCGCCGAAGATGTCGCCCGCCAGGCACGACTTGCCGCAGACCATGTAGGTGTGCTCGCCGTCGTTGGGGGCCATCTTGGCGTTGAGGCGGTAGATCAGCAGGTCGAGCAGGTGCGCTTCGATCGAGCTGTCGACCACGGCCAGGTGCTTGCCGTTGTACAGGGTGTCGAGCACGGTCACTTCCAGCGAGGCACTGTTGGTGATGGCGGCTTCGCCGGGCTCCAGGTAGACCTGCACGCCGTACTTCTCGGAGAAGGCCTTCAGGCGCGCGCAGAAGGCGTCCAGAGCGTAGCCTTCGCCGGTGAAGTGGATGCCGCCACCGAGGCTGACCCACTCGACTTTGTGCAGCAGGTGGCCGAAGCGCTCTTCGATGTGCGACAGCATCTTGTCGAACAGGCCGAAATCACCGTTCTCGCAGTTGTTGTGGAACATGAAGCCGGAGATCTGATCGATCACCTGCTCGATCTTTGCCGGGTCCCATTCGCCGAGGCGGCTGAACGGGCGGGCCGGGTCGGCCAGCAGGTAGTCGGAGCTGCTTACCTGTGGGTTGACGCGCAAGCCGCGGACCTTGCCTTCGGACTGTTCGGCGAAGCGCTGCAGCTGGCCGATCGAGTTGAAGATGATCTTGTCGCAGTTCTCGAGCATTTCCTCGATCTCGTCATCGGCCCAGGCCACGCTGTAGGCGTGGGTCTCGCCGGCGAACTTCTGGCGGCCGAGCTTGAGCTCGAACAGCGAGGACGAGGTGGTGCCATCCATGTACTGCTGCATCAGGTCGAACACCGACCAGGTGGCGAAGCACTTGAGGGCGAGCAGCGCCTTGGCACCGGAGTGTTCGCGCACGTAGGCGATCTTCTCCATGTTGCCCAGCAGTTTGGTTTTGTCGATGAGGTAGTACGGCGTCTTGATCATTTAAAGGCCCCCGGCCAGGCCGGCCAAAAAAAAGACACGCATTGTGCCTTCCCTTGCCGCATATCGAAAGGGCGGAACAGGTATTTCGTCAGCGATGCTGGCGATTTGCCGGAATTTTTCCGCGCATGGCAGGTTCAGTAGAACAGGACTATGTGACCATCCTGATGAACCAATAGGACAAACAAGGGGAATCCGATGAGTAACCGCTACAAGGCAGGCGATTCAGCTGTTGCCTGTTCCGGCCTGTTCGCGGCTAAAGCCGGTCCTACAGGGGCACCGTTTTTCCTGTAGGAGCGGCTTTAGCCGCGAACAGGCCGGGACAGCGGGTCTCATTCGACCTGCTTCAACCACTCCTGAATCTGCCCCAGCGTGGCAGTCGCCCCACCACAAACCACCACCAGCACCTTCTCGAAGTCCGCCAGCGCATCCCCTGCATACGCCAGCGCCAATGCCGCCCCACACGCCGGTTCCACCAGCACCCGATGATCCATCAGGAACCGTTCGCAGGCCTCCAGAGCCGCCCGGTCGCTGACCAGGTGGCTCTGCACCGGGTGCAATTGGGTGCAGGCCAGCGCCTGTTCGGCTACCCGCTTGGCCCCCAGCGAACTGGCCACCGAGGCGATGCGTTCGAGCTCGACGGTGTGCCCTGCCTGCATCGCCGCCCGCAACGATGCGGCGCCGGTGGTTTCCACCGCGAGCACCGGCACATCGCCCCAGTCATTGCGCTGCAACCCTTCCACCACGCCACTGAGCAGCCCGCCGCCGCCCACCGACAGCACTACTGCGTCGGGCTTGAACCCGGCCGCCGCCATTTCGTCGACCAGGCTGGCATGCCCGGCCCACAGCAGCGGGTCGTCGAAGGGGTGGATGAATGCATCACCCGCACCGACCAGGGTCAATGCCAGTTCGTTGGCTTCCTGCCAGGAACTGCCATGCACCACCACCTTGGCGTCTTCCAGGCGCAGCAGCTCCTTGGCCCGTTCGGTGGTGGTCTCGGGCACCACCACGGTCACCGGCACGCCCAGCTTGCGACCGGCATAGGCGACCGCGAGGCCGGCATTGCCACCGGACGACGACACGAAGTGGCGTGCGCCACGGGCGTGGTGAACCTCGCAGGCATGGCCGACGCCGCGCAGCTTGAACGAGCCGCAAGGTTGCAGGGCGTCGAGCTTGAGCCAGACGGAGCGCTGGGCGGCCAGCGAAAGCGGGCGCGATTCGATCAGGGGAGTAGCGATATGCAGGGTCATGTGAGCCTTGTGATGCAGGTTGCAGAAGGCTTGTTAATACCAGCAGCCCCATCGCCAGTTCAAGCCGGCGCCTGCAGATGCAGCATGTCGGGCGCCGGCGATAGGGGCCGCAATCAGCCCAGTGCTGGCGTACGCGGCGGAATCACCCGCCGCGACCCGGTCGATTCGAACGCCGCGGCAAAGCTCAGCAGTGCATTGTCGCTGTAGGCGCGCCCGGCGAAGGTCAGCCCCACCGGCATGCCGATATCCGCCATCACGCCCATTGGCACGGTGACGGTCGGCACGCCCAGGTGGCGAATGGCGAGGTTGCCGTTGGCGACCCAGATGCCGTTGCTCCAGGCGATGTCTGCCGAGGCCGGGTTGACGTCGGCATCGGCCGGGCCTACATCGGCCACGGTCGGGAACAGCACCGCGTCCAGGCCCAGGTTGTCCATCCAGTCTTCCAGGTCGAGCTTGCGCGTGGCTTCCAGGCCGCGCAGGCCGTCGGGCAGGGTCTCGATCTGGTCCCAGGTCTTCAGGCCGCGCTTGGCCATGTTGACGTACTCGTCCATGCCGGCCGCCAGATCGTCCTCACGGTTGGGCAGGGTGCCGGGGTCGTGCGGGAAGATCTGCGGCCCGTCTACGTCGGCCAGGCGGTTGAGCTTGGGGTCGCCGTTGGCCCGCAGGAAGTCGTCGAAGCCCCAGCCCGACAGCTCCCACAGTTCGTCATGGAGAAATGCCTTGCTGACGATGCCGCGGTTGTACACGGTCGGGGCACCTGGGCGGTCGCCCTCGCAGTTGGACACCAGCGGGAAGTCCACTTCGACGACCTCCGCACCGGCGGCTTCGAGGGCCTTGCGCGCGTCCTGCCACAGGTCGATGACACTGGCGCGGGTGTTGATGCGCTGGCCGGTCGGGCCACCGATGCCGGGTTTTTCCGACGTGCCAGCTTCAGGGTCGGCATTGATGTACATGCGCGGTACGCCGAAGCGCTTGCCTGCCAGGCTGCTGGCGCTCATCGCCAGGTCCAGGTAGGAGGCCGGGCGCACCGAGGAGGCGGCGGGGATCGGCACCCAAGGCTGTAGGCGCCACAGGTCGCCGCGCTTGTCGGCATCGTCGGCGACCACCACGTCGAGGACCTCGAGCAAGTCGGCCATGGTCCGCGCATACGGCACCACCACGTCCATGGTCGGGGTCAGCGGCCAGTTGCCGCGGACCGAAATGACCCCGCGCGAGGGGGTGTAGGCGCACAGGCCGTTGTTCGACGCCGGGCCACGTCCGCTGGACCAGGTTTCTTCGGCCAGGCCGAAGGCGCTGAAACTGGCGGCGGTGGCGGTACCGGCACCGTTGGACGAGCCCGAGGCGAAGGGGGCGGTCAGGTAGCTGGCGTTGTACGGGCTCTCGGCGCGGCCATAGACGCCGCGTTGCATACCGCCATTGGCCATCGGCGGCATGTTGGTCTTGCCCAGGCACACCGCCCCGGCGGCGCGCAGGCGCTCGATGGTGAAGGCGTCACGCTGGCCGACCAGGTCCTTGAAGGCCGGGCTGCCGGAGGCGGCGGTCAGGCCTTTGACCAGGTAGCTGTCCTTGGCGGTGTAGGGGATGCCATCGAGCGGGCTGAGCAGTGCGCCCTTGGCGCGGCGGGCGTCGGACGCCTCGGCTTCGGCGATGGCCTCGGGGTTGCGTACCACCACCGCGTTCAGTGCGGTAGCGGTGCCGGCTGGGTCGTAGGCGTCGATGCGTGCCAGGTACGCCTTGACCAGCTCGACCGCCGTCGTGCGGCCCGACTCGAGCGCGTCGCGCAGCTCGGCAATGGAAACCTCGGTTACCTCGATCATGCTTTCACCAAAAAGTTTGTGCAGGTGGGGGCTAATGCGAGGAGTGTACAAGAAGGGATTGGGGGAAGCAGGTTTGCGCGGGGGAAATGGATTTTTGCACGGCAGCAGTGTCGTCGGCGATGGGGCCGCCGGGCGGCCCCGCCAACCTCAGAGCAGGTCCGCTGCCGAGTGTCGCTCCGGCACCTGGCTCGCCTCATCGCCCCAGGTGCGGTTCACTCGGGTGCCGCGTTGCACCGCCGGGCGTTGGGCGATTTCCTCGGCCCAGCGCTGGACGTGGGTGTACTCCTGAACGGCGAGGAACTCTGCGGCGTCGTACAGGTTGCCGCGCACCAGCTGGCCGTACCACGGCCACACGGCGATGTCGGCGATGCTGTACTCCTCGCCGCCCAGGTAGCGGCTCTCGGCCAGGCGCCGGTCGAGCACGTCCAGTTGGCGCTTGGCTTCCATGGTGAAGCGGTTGATGGCGTATTCGATTTTCTCTGGCGCGTAGACATAGAAGTGGCCAAAGCCGCCACCCAGGTAAGGCGCCGCGCCCATTTGCCAGAACAGCCAGTTGAGCGCCTCGGTACGCGCGGCTGGGGCCTTGGGCAGCAGGGCGCCGAACTTTTCCGCGAGGTACAGCAGGATCGAACCTGACTCGAACACACGTACCGGCGGCTCGATGCTGCGATCGAGCAGGGCAGGGATCTTCGAGTTCGGGTTGACCTGGACGAAGCCGCTGCCGAACTGGTCGCCGTCGCCGATGCGGATCAGCCAGGCATCGTATTCGGCGGCGGTGTGGCCTAGGGCAAGCAGCTCTTCCAGGGCGATGGTGACCTTGACCCCATTCGGGGTAGCCAGGGAATACAGTTGCAAAGGCTGCTTGCCCACGGGCAGGTCCTTGTCGTGGGTCGCGCCGGCCACCGGGCGGTTGATGCTGGCGAACTGGCCGCCGGAAGCTGCGTCGTTGCTCCAGACCTTGGGCGGGACGTAGGGGGACTTGCTCATGCACGGTTCTCCTTCAGTGGCGCAATACAGGCACGTAAAGACGTGGACCCGCATCTATGCCATGGGTTCGACGCCAAGGGCAAATGCAAAGCATGCAATGCTCGGATGGTCAGCAAGTGGCTCGCGTTGGCCATCACAGCCGACTGTTGCGCAAGGCTGGTCGCCAACTGTGCTGGTCCCGCGTTCGGGAATACCCTTATGCTGTAACGAAATATGTCTAAAAGCCTGGAATAAGGATGCAGCAATGCCGCTCAAGGACCTGTTGATCGCGCTGGTGGTGATCATCGCGTGGGGAGTCAATTTCGTGGTCATCAAGGTTGGCCTCGATGGTCTGCCGCCGATGCTGCTGGGCGCGCTGCGGTTCCTGTTGGTGGCTTTCCCGGCGATCCTGCTGGTGAAGCGGCCGAACCTGCCGTGGCGCTGGTTGATCGCCTATGGCGCGACCATCTCGCTGGGCCAGTTCGCCTTTCTCTTCCAGGCCATGTACAGCGGCATGCCACCGGGGCTCGCGTCGCTGGTGCTGCAATCGCAGGCGTTCTTCACCCTGGGCTTCGCCGCGCTGTTTCTTGGCGAACGCCTGCGCCTGGCCAGCGTGCTGGGGCTGCTGGTGGCGGCCAGTGGCCTGGCGTTGATCGGCAGCGAGGACAGTAGCCATGTGCCGTTGGTGGCACTGTTGCTGACCTTGTGTGGCGGGGCCATGTGGGGCATGGGCAACATCATCACCCGGCGCTTTGGCTCGGTGAACCTGGTGGCCCTGGTGATCTGGGGTGGGCTGATCCCGCCGTTGCCGTTTCTGGCACTGTCCTGGTGGCTGGAAGGCCCCGAGCGCATTGGCCAGGCTCTGGCCAATATCAGCTGGAGTTCGGTACTGGCGCTGATCTACCTGGCGTTCGTCGCCACCATGCTCGGCTACAGCCTGTGGAGCAAGTTGCTGTCGCGGCACCCGGCCGGCAAGGTAGCGCCGTTCTCGCTACTGGTGCCGGTGATCGGCCTGAGTTCTTCGGCTTGGTTGCTGGGCGAGCGGCTGACGCCAATGCAGGGCTGGGGCGCGTTACTGGTGATGGCCGGGCTGCTGGTGAACGTGTTCGGGCCCAAGCTGGGCCAGCGCCTGCGGGCCGCAAGCGCGCAATAGGCAGCGATCAAGACTTAGGCAGGAGCCATGTAGCCACTGGTCGGCTGCAGTTTTTTTGCCCGGGTAGTCTGCAAATGACCGGCTAGTCTCACTTCATCGGCCCCGTTCTTTCAGGCAACCGCGCTGGTTGCCGGCAGGGCCGCCGCTGGAGGGAGACAGGGCATGAGCGAGTCCTTTTACGAAGACAGCAACGACGCATTCCCGATCAACAACCAGGTACGTTGCGGCCAGGCTGCCTATCGGCTGGGCTTCGCCCACATGACCTTGGACGAATCGGAGCAAATGCAGCCTGCGCACCTGCAGCGGGCGAAGAAGGGCCGCTTCACTCCCCGCATACCGCAGAAACGTTGAAATCCATCACACCCCGCCGATTGGCGGGGTTTTTGTTTGCATTGCTTGACCCTGCTCATGGCAACGTCGTTTTGCCCTCGCCCAAGCCAGGCGCTTGTGGAATCCTTGCGCGGCAATTGGGCCAAGGAGGATTGTGATCCATGCGAGTCAGGGAAGAGACCTATTGGCAGTGGGCCGATGCCCAGCTGCATAGCCGCAGCCACGATGAAGCACTCAGCGACGGCACTACCTTCGATGTGCAGGTGCGCCTTTCGCGGCAGGGGGCCACGCAGTTGTTCCTCGGGTTGTACGCCCAGGATGGCAAGGCATTGGTCGAGGAGTACTACCGCTCTCGCCCGGGCGAGAGCATGACCCGCGCGCTGGTGTGGGGCGTCGAGCGCGCCCGTGCCCTGGCCACTGGCGCCATTGCCCTGCCAGAGCGGGCCGCGCCACGTTTGCGGGCATGAAAAAGCCCGGCCGTTGCCGGCCGGGCTGAAGCGAGGGTGAGGCCGCTCAGTTGAGCGGGTCGATCACCTTGACTGCCTGCCGCTCGCGGGCGGCGGGCCATTCTTGTTGCAGGGTCTGCAGGACGCGGCCTACGAACTCGGTGTCGGCGGCGGCCTTCTTGCCGACGTAGCCCTGGCCACGGCGGTAGACCTTGAAGCGTGCACGCATGCTGGGCAGGTGCTCTTCGAATTCGTCTTCGATGGTGTTGGGCGGAAGGCGGTCGAGGCGCACTTCGCCGGTTTGGCTGACCCACAGCAGGTGGTCGTCGAGGCTGTCCTTGCGTACGGCGAACAGCTGGGCCAATTGGTCGATCGTGGGATTGTTGTTCAAGTTCATCATATAAGCCCCTATTACCCATTCGTTGTTGATTTTTCACAGTTGGCGCTATCACGGTGTAGCGCACTACCTAGGCTGCTACAGCAGCATCGCAACAGGGGCTTTCTCACGCTGCCTTTTGGACAGTTTCCCTCTCCACGGACGGCCTGCGTTACCGCGCAGGCCGTCTGGAACACCCTTGCCACCGCTCCCGATCGGGGAGACGGCCTCATCATGCCCAAGGCAGATCCGCGTCGTCAACAGTTTTGTAGTGAATATTTTTTGGCACTACATCGTGTCGGACAATCCTATCGTAACCGGCTTATCGACCCGCCTCGGAGAGGATCTGGTAGGCGGCGCGCACGCGTGCTTCGTTAGGATAATTACGGTTTGCCAGCAGGATGATCGCCTTGTCTTCGCTGGGGACGAACGCTACGTAGGCACCGAAACCGTTGGTGGAGCCGGTCTTGTTGTACCAGGCCGCAAGCAGTCGCGGCAGCGGTGGATCGAGGCGCTGAGTGGCCTGTGGTTCGCGGATCAGTCGTGGGCTGTTGCCATCGACCAGCGTTTCGAGCGCAACGGGGTAGGGGTAGCGTTCCCAGCCCAGGCCCTGGGTCATTGCACCGACCTCGAAATAGCCTTGCTGGGTGATGGCCATGGCCTGGCGCAATGCCGGCGCAAGCTCGGCGGGCTGCATGTGCAGGCGTGTGTAGCGCAGCAGGTCGCGGGCGCTGGTCTTGATCCCATAGGCGGCGTCGGCGAATGGGCCAGCGCTGACACGCACCGGGCGGTTCTGCGCATCGTAGCCCTGGGCGTACAGACCCAGCGCGTCGGCTGGAACCTGCAGGTAGGTGTGCTTGAGCCCGAGTCGTGGCAGCAGGTCTTCGGCCATGAGGGTGGCGAATGGCTGCTTGCGGGCGCGGGCCGCGAGATCGCCGAACAACCCCAGGCTGGGGTTGGAATAGCAGCGCTGGGTGCCCGCTTCGGCGCGAGGCTGCCATTGGCGGAAGAAGGCCAGGGCCTGATCGTCGTTGCGCACCTCATCAGGGAACTGCAAGGGGAGGCAGTCGGCGCTGTAGGCCCCGAAATCCAGCACGCTGACCTTGCCCAGGGGGGTGCCTGCGAGTAAGGGCTGGTAGCGCTCGGCGGGTGCATGCAAATCGAGCTGGCCTTCACTGCTGGCCAGCGCCGCGAGGGTAGCGGTGTAGGTCTTGCTCAGCGAGCCGACCTCGAACAGCGTGTCGGCGCTTACCGGCGTGCGTTCCCGTTTGTTGGCCACGCCGTAGCTGAAATAGTGGGACTGGCCGTTGACGTACACCGCCACGGCCATGCCAGCGATGCCTTCGGCCTTCATCAGTGGCTCGACGACCTTGTCGACCTGGCTCTGCAGTGGGTCGGCAGCCTGTACCCACGGGCTTGCCAGGGCCAGCAGGGTGAGGGTGATGCGGGTGAGTGGCATGATCGATCCTTGCGAAGGGTGTCCGTTGGGCGATACCCATGGGGCCTCTAGCGTTAGCAGGAAGCAGCGCTGGACGGTATCGTCGCGCTTTGGACAATAACAAGTTGGAAACTGTTATGAAGTATGTGCGCATGTTGTTCGACAACTTCACCCTGGCCTTGCTCAGCGTGGTAGCGATCGCCACCCTGTTGCCGTGCTCGGGCAATGGCGCGGTGTATTTTGGCTGGCTGACCAACTTGGCCATCGGCCTGCTGTTCTTCCTGCACGGCGCCAAGTTGTCGCGCGAGGCCATCATCGCCGGTGCCGGACACTGGCGCCTGCACCTGCTGGTGTTCTCCTGCACCTTCGTGCTGTTCCCGCTGTTGGGCATGGCGTTCAAGCCGCTGTTCGTGCCGTTGGTCGGTAACGAGCTTTACCTCGGCATTCTCTACCTGTGCGCCTTGCCGGCCACCGTGCAGTCGGCCATCGCCTTCACTTCGCTGGCGCGCGGCAACGTCCCTGCGGCCATCTGCAGCGCCGCCGCTTCCAGCCTGCTGGGGATCTTCCTCACGCCACTGCTGGTGATGATGCTGCTCGGCGCCAGTGGCGATACCGGCTCGGGTCTCGATGCCGTGCTGAAAATCACGATGCAACTGCTCGTGCCGTTCGTGGCCGGGCAGATCGCACGGCGCTGGATCGGCGCCTGGGTCAAGCAGAATGCCCGCTGGCTGAAGCTGGTCGACCAGGGCTCGATCCTGCTGGTGGTCTATACCGCGTTCAGCGAGGCGGTGGTCACTGGGCTGTGGCACACGGTATCGCCCCAGCACCTGGCAGGGCTGTTCGCGGCCTGTGGCATCCTGCTGGCGGTGGTGTTGTTCGGCACCCGCTTGCTGGGCAAGGTGCTCGGCTTCAACCTGGAAGACCGTATCACCATTCTCTTTGCCGGTTCCAAGAAGAGCCTGGCGACCGGTGTGCCGATGGCCCAGGTGCTGTTCGTCGGCAGTGGTATCGGCGCGATGATCCTGCCGCTCATGCTGTTCCACCAGATCCAGTTGATGGTCTGCGCGGTACTGGCACAACGTTATGCCAGCCGCGAAGAGGCGGGCGAGCGGGCGACTGCCGCGTCCTGAGGTGGGCGGGTAAGGGGTAGGTCGCGCCTAGCGCGCCTGCCCCGAACTGCGCTCGCGCAAGGCCTTCCTCACCTCGGCCTCGATCGCATAGGCCGGCCCCTCCAGCGCTTGGTAGTCGCGGGTATAGCGCCGGGCGAACGCCTCGACGCCCATTTCCTGATACTGCTGCACATGCTTGAGTTCATGGGCCCACAGCGCCACGTTATCCTCGGCATCGCCGGCATGACGGAAGACGATCGTGTCGATCAGCGTCACCGCATTCACATCCGGGTTCTGCAGCATGGCATTGGCGGCACTGAGCTGTTGTTCGTTCCCCACCCGGTAGCGCGCCGCGTCGAGCACGGCGAAGTCGTACCACGGCTCGAGCTGGGCACGGATATGCAGGGGGATCGGTTCGCTGCCCAGGGCATTGGCCTGATCGCGTGCCTGGCGCAGGGCGTAGGCCAGGCTGGTCGAGGCCATGACCTCGACATCCTTGAGCACCTGCCCGGCCTGCCCCGGGTCGATCGGGGCGCAGAAACACCCGAGCAGGCACACCGGGTATTGCCCCTCGGGGCAGGCTTGTTCGGCTGGCGCCGGTAGCGCCAGCAGCAAGCCGGCCAGCAGGAGCAGGTGTTTCATGGGGCCGGCTGCGGTCAGAAATTGGCCGGCGTGTTGGCGCTGATGATCTCGGCTTCGTCGGGGCCGATGTTCTTGAAACTGTGCGGCAGGGTGGTGGGGATGTAGTAGCCGTCGCCCGAGTTCAGTACGCTGACTTGGCCATCGACCCACAGCTCCACCGTGCCACGGGTCACCAGGCCGCATTCCTCGCCTTCGGCGTGGACGATCGGTTCGCCCGAGTCGGCACCCGGTGCGTACAGCTCACGCAGCATGCGCATCTGCCGGGCCTCGACACTGGCACCGACCAGCAGCATGCGCAGGCCATTGCGGCCGAGGTCCGGCTGTTCGCCAGCGCGGAACACGAAACGCTCCTCGCGCACCGGCTCGTCGAAGCTGAAGAACTCCGCCAGGGTCATGGGGATGCCCTCGAGGAGTTTTTTCAGCGAGCTCACCGATGGACTGACTCGGTTCTGCTCGATCTGCGAAATGGTCGAGTTGGTCAGCCCGCTGCGGCGGGCGAGTTCCCGCTGGGAGAGGTTGTTGCGCTCACGCACCAGTTTGAGTCGTGTCCCCGTGTCCATAGCCGCCTTGTTGTAAGAGGTGTCAAAAATAATGGGCGACGCATTAAAACACACTCTGCACGCTCGCGCGCTGTGCTTCTCAGGGACGTTTGTCGTGTGGCATCGGCCATAGCCCGACCAGCAGCAACAGCGCGGCCACGGCCAGGAATGGCAAGCGCGGGTCGAGGGCGTAGACCAGGGTTCCGGTCAGCGGCCCGATGACTGCGCCCATGCCCTGGGCCGCGCCGATCGAGCCGGCCGTGGCGCCTTGCTCGCTGGCGTGCATGGCATTGGCGGCCAGCGCGGAAAACGCCGGGAACACGAACCCCATGCCGGCCGCGGCGACGAAGTAGCAGCCCCACAACCACGGCGCCGAGGTGGCCAGCGCACCACTGGCGAAGCCCAGTGCCGAGACGCTGGCGCCGACCCGAATCATCTTCAGCGGCGGCCATTCCAGCCGGCGCAGCAGAACCTGCGCCAGGATCAGTGCCACGCCCACGGTGGTCAGGGCGATACCGGCGGTCTGCGCGGCTTCCTCCGGGCCCAGGTGCAGACGGTCGAGGGCGAAGAAACCGACCACGATCTGCGACACCGTCACTGCCAGCATGGCGCTGAAAGCCACCAGCAGCGGCCGACGCAGACGGGGGTCGCCCAGGCGCACCGGGTTTGGCGCGTGGCTGTGCGGCAAGGGTTGCGGTTTCAGGGTGAACAGCAGGCAAATGAAGGCGCCTGCCGGCAACAGCGACATCACATGGAACGGCAGACTCAGGCTGTGGCGTGCCAGCAGCGCGGCGAGCGCCGGCCCCACCACCAGGCCGACCGCATTGGCCGCGCCCAGCGAGGCCATCGCCCGAGCGCGTCGCTGCGGTTCGACGTGGTCGGCGATCAATGCGTTGCACGCGACCGGGATCGCGGCATAGAACGCGCCGATGCAGCCTCGGGCGAGCATCAGGCCGATGAATGCCAGGGTCGCCCCCGGCAGCCAGCGCAAGGCGCCTTCGATGAACAGGCACAGTAGCCAATAGGCAAGGGTGAAGCCGGCGCTGCCCAGCAACAGGACACGCCGCCGCCCCAGGCGGTCGGCCGCCCGGCCCCAAGGACGGGCCAGCAGCACCCAGACCACGCCGGCCACGGTCACTGCCGCGCCGGCTTGCCAGGTAGCCATGCCAAGCAGCCGGGCGATCGGGCCGATGAGCGCGACGAAGGCCATCATCGACATGGTGCAGGCCATGTTCGCCAACAGCAGCGGGCGCAAGTCCAGGCGGGTGGCGGACAGGTTGGCAGGGTCCTGGGCAACGTTCATCGGGCGTTCCATGGCAGCTTCGAAAGACTTCCCAGCTTAATGAGAACCCTTATCGTCTGTCGAGCCTCGCCATTCGCTACGCCGCCTATCGACCACGCCGCAGCGGCCCCGGCCACATGCTGCGCAGCACGCCATCCCGGCGCACCCAGGCGTGCATCAGGGCGGCGCCCAGGTGGACCAGGATGGTGGCGAACAACAGGTAACCGGCCCAGCCGTGTGCACCTCTCAGGATGGCATACAGGTGCAGGTCGTGCGGGGCGATGGCGGGCAGTTGCAGCGGACGCGGATAACCGCCTGCCGACAACATCGCCCAGCCCAGCAGCGGCATGGCCAGCATCAGGCCATACAGCAGCAGGTGCGAGGCGCCGGCGGCAAACCGCTGCAATGCGGGCAGTTCCGCGGGCAGCGGTGGATGCGGCAGGGCCAGGCGCAGGCCGATGCGCGCCACGACCAGCACCAGCAGCGCCAGGCCTATGGCCTTGTGCAGGGGGAGCAGCCAGGTGTGGCGGGGCGACAGGTCGCCGACCATGCTCACGCCGATGAACAGCATGGCCAGGATCAACAGCGCCATCAGCCAGTGCAGCAGCCGCGCGGCGGGGTGGAAGGCTTGGGGTTTCATGGGCGGGCTCCGGTTTTCAGCGACTCGCGGCTGCGGCGGTTGAACGATTCCGAGTAGGCAGCCGAGCGTGCCGCGAGGATCGGGTCGGCGGACGGTTGGATGCCACTGGGCAGGATCAGCGGGTCGAAGTTCAGGTCGCGGCAGGCACCTTGTTCGGGCCCATCGACCCGCTCCAGCACCAGGGTGCCGGCATCGACGCTGCGGCGCTCGCTCGGCCAGGGGCGGGCCGGATCGTCGATGGCATCAGCGGGCTCGCCGAGAATCAGGCGCAGGGTCCAGCGCAGCGGGCCTTGGGCCAGGCGCTGCTGCAGGTCGTGCTGGAGGAACTGCTTGTCGTCGACCTGGCCTGGCAGTGGCGTGAAGCCTGCCTGTGGTTCGAGTTGCCAGCGCACCGGGTGGGCGGCGCCTTGTGCGTCGATCAGGCGGAAGGCGTTGATGCTGTGGTATTGGGTGCTGGCGAAGCTGTCACTGGGCTTGTAGCTGGCGGCCCATTGGCGAAACGCCGCGCTTTCCGGGTGTGCGGCGAAAAAAGCCTGCAGCTTGGCCGGGTCCGGTTTGCGCGTGGCCGGGTCGGGCGCGCTGGCCAGCACCTGGTCGTAGAAGCCTTGCGGGGTACTCACCGCCAGCACGGGTGGGTTGTTCATGCCGGTACGCCAGACCTGGCCGTCGTCGCTGCTCAGTTCCAGCGCCAGGCTGCGCACCGGCACGCTGGTGTCCGGCGCGAAAGGGTTGGCGCCGCCGATGGCGAAGCGGCCGATCACCGGCACCCGTGCCTGGCTGAACACCCGTGCGGTAGACAGTGCGGCGGCCTGCCCGCTGGCCTGGAAGTAGCCGCTGACGCACAGGCCCTTGGCGTGGTTCTTGCGGTAGCCAGGGTGATGGCCGGCTTGGGCCTCGAATGTGTCGATGATGCGTTTCGGCGTCAGCGTGGGGCCGCCGAGCCAACCGGCGGCATAGGCGAAGGCGCCGCCCAGCGCCACCAGGGTCGCGCCGATCGCGCCTAGGCGCAGGGCCTTGGGCTGGCCGTGCAGGGGAGCTTTCATGGCAAGTGTCCATTGCAGTGAAGGTGCCGGTACGACGCGGCAGGGGAAAACTTATTCCAACATCGGGAATAGATTTCCCGCTCGGGCGTCTGCCTCTTACACTGACCCCACCCAGAGGCCGGAACCCTGCCATGCATGATCTGGATGACACCCAGTGGCGCGAGCTGCTGCAACGCCTGCGCCGCTTCGCCTTGTGGCTGACCCGCGATGGCGGCAGCGCCGACGACCTGGTCCAGGCCACGGTCGAGCGGGCCTTGAGCCGCAGCGGCCAGCAGCGTGACGCCGAGGGGCTGCGCGCCTGGCTGTTCACCATCCTTTATCGGCTGTTTCTCGACAGCAAGCGCCGTGAACGCCTGCATGCCCGCTGGTTGTCCTGGTTTGGCCGCGCCGATGCCGGCAGCGAACCGCTGGGCAGCGACACCGAAAGCATCGTCATGGCCCAGGCCGACCTGCAGGCCTTCGCTCGGCTGAACACCGAGCAGCGTGCGCTGCTGCTGTTGGTCAGCGTAGAGGGGCTGAGCTACAAGGAGGCCGCCCAGGCCCTGGGCATTCCCATTGGCACGGTGATGTCGCGCCTGTCGCGCGCCCGCGCCGCGTTGCGTGAACTGACCGAGGGCAGTCCGCCGCCCCCGGCCTTGCGGAGGCTGAAATGACACGCCTGATCCCCAGCGAGCACGAACTGCACGCTTATGTCGACGAGCGCCTGGACCCGGTGCGACGGGCCGAGGTGCAGGCCTGGCTGGCTGCCAACCCGCACGAGGCAGCGCGCATCGAGGCCTGGCGCAGCGATGCCCGGCGCCTGCGTGCGGCGCTGGCCGGCATGGCCGAAACAGCGGGCGGCGATTCCCTCGATCTGGTCCGCCTGCGCCGCCAACTGCGCCTGCGTCGACAGCGGCGCTGGGCCTCGGCGGCGGTCTTGCTGGTGGCACTGAGTGCCGGTGGGCTGGGGGGCTGGCAAGCCCGCGAAGCGACCCTGGCGGGCAGCGTGTTGCCCATGGCCGACGCGCTGCAGGCCCACAGGCTGTTTGCCGCCAGCCAGGCGCTGGACATCCAGGCCAGTGACCCGGTGCGCTTGCGCGCTTGGTTGGGCCAGCATTTCAGCCAGGTCGGCCCGTTGCCGGACCTGGGCGGTTATGGCTTCGAACCCGTCGGTGCGCGGCTGCTGAGCAACGAACAGGGGCCGGCCGCGCTGCTGGTGTTCCAGGACCGCCAAGGGCAGCGGATCAGCCTGTTCCTGCGCTCGCCAGGGGATCTGTTCCCGCGCATGCCCGAGGGGCAGCGGGTGGATGGGCAACTGGAGGCGCGCTATTGGTCCCATGGCGCGTACAACTTCGCGTTGGTCAGTGCGGCGGACGATGCACGTGGGGCGGGGGTAGGGCAGGCGTTGCGCCTGGGGTTGTAGCCCTCTACCGCGATGGCCCTATCGCCGCCAAGCGATAGGGCTGTGGCAATCAGCTCAGTTCCAGCCAGATCGGCGCATGGTCCGATGGCTTTTCCATGCCGCGCAAGTCGTAGTCCACGCCTGCTGCCTTGACCCTCGGCAGCAACCCTTGCGAGGCCATGATCAGGTCGATGCGCAGGCCGCGCTTGGGCTCGTCCTCGAAGCCGCGGCTGCGATAGTCGAACCAGCTGAAACGGTCGGCCACTTCGGGGTGCAGGTGGCGGAAGCTATCGACGAGGCCCCAGCCCTTGAGGCGCTCCATCCACTCGCGTTCCTCGGGCAGGAAGCTGCACTTGCCCGTCTTGAGCCAGCGCTTGGCGTTGTCCGGGCCGATGCCGATGTCGCAGTCCTGGGGCGAAATGTTCATGTCGCCCATCACCAGCACTGACTGGTCGGCGCTGAACTGGCCTTCGAGCAGGGCCTGCAGGTCGCTGTAGAAGCGTTGCTTGGCCGGGAACTTGGTGGGGTGGTCGCGGCTCTCGCCTTGAGGGAAGTAACCGTTCATGACGGTGATCGGCTTGCCGTCGGCATCCTCGAAGGTGCCCCAGATGAAGCGGCGCTGGGCATCTTCTTCATCGCTCGCGAAGCCCTTGTGCAGCGCCAGAGGTGCCTTGCGCGAGAGCAGGGCGACGCCGTAGTGGCCTTTCTGGCCGTGGTAATGCACGTGGTAGCCCAGGGCCTGGACATCCGCCAGGGGGAACTGATCGTCACTGACCTTGGTTTCCTGCAGGCCGATCACGTCCGGCTGATGCTTGTCGATCAGCGCCGCCAACTGGTGTGGACGGGCGCGCAGGCCGTTGATGTTGAAACAGACGATCTTCATGGCAAAGATGATCCCGGTAAAAGGCGCGATGCTAGCCGACATCGGCCCTCATCACCAGCATGGCGGCCGGTGAAGGTGGCTGCTAACGTGCTGATGGGGCTGAACGATGCGCTTTGGCGCGCCTCCAAGGCACTGTACCACCCCTTCCAAGGAGGATAGAGCGCAATGCCCGACACCCATGCCCCACCTGCCACGGTCTGCCAGCTGGACGACGGTTTCAGCCGTGAGGCGCGTTCGCTGCTGTACAACGCGTACCGCCACGAGCCCACCTTTGCCTACCTGTTCGAGGCCCAGCGCCCGGGCTACGAGCGGCGCCTGCGTACCCTGGTGCGAGAATGGGTGCGCCAGCATTTTTACCTGCGATTGCCCGCCATCGGTTTGCTGGTCGATGACCGGCTCATCGCCCTGGCCCTGATCGTTCCACCCCATCGACGCCTCGGCGTGGCCGACAGCTGGGCCTGGCGGCTGCGCATGATGCTTGGCGCGGGGCTGCGTTGCACCCGGCGCTACATGGACTACCAGGCGGCACTGGCCAGTTGCCTGCCCAGCGAGAAGGTGCATGTGCTGCCGCTGCTCGGCGTGCATCCTCAATTCCAGGGGCGGCAGTACGGCGAGCAATTGTTACAAGCTGTGCACGATTGGTGCGCCGAGGACCCGAACACCCAGGGCGTGGTGCTGGACACTGGCAACGAGCATTACCTGGGGTTTTACCAGCGTCAGGGCTATGAAGAAGTGGGCGAAATCGCAGTAGGCCCAATCCGAGAGCGGGTGTTCTTTCATCCGAATCCTGCGTCACCTAAATCTGCACATGCGTGAAGTTCGTCCAGGCCGCTCCCTTGAGCGCCTGGCTCTGGTAGCATGCGCCGCATGACGTATTCAGGAAGACTGACCTGGGGCCTGGTTTTCTGGGTCGCCAGTTGTACCGCATGGGGCCAGAGCGAGTTGCTGGTGAAAGTCGCACCGTCCAACAAGGACCTCAAGGCCAATGTCGAAGGCTACATAGGAAGCCTGGGGGACCGCGACGAGGAGGCGCTGCTGCGCTTCAGCCGTGGGGCCGAGGAGCAGGCGCGCAAAGCCGCGCAGGCACTTGGCTACTATCAGGCGCGGATCGACACCGAGGTCAAGGCGCCCGCCAAGGCCGACGGTTCCCCCCAACTGATCATCCGCATCGAGCCCGGTGAGCCCGTGCGCTTGCGCAACGTCACCGTACGCGTCGAGGGGCCGGCCAGCGAGATGAGGGCCTTCCGCGTCCCCGACAGCCGAGCCCTGCGTGCCGGCGAGCAGCTCAACCATGGGGTGTACGAGGACGCCAAGCGGCTGATCCAGAACCAGGCCTCGCGCTACGGTTTCTTCAATGGCCGCTTCAGCCAGCAACGCCTGGCCGTCGACCCCCAGGCCGGCGTCGCCGACATCGAGCTGGTCTACCAGAGCGGGCCGCGCTTCCACCTGGGCGCCGTGCACTTCGGTGGCGATACCCCACTCGACGAAGACCTGCTGCAACGCATGGTGTCGTTCAAGCCCGGCACCCCCTACGATTCGCAACTGATCGCCGAGCTCAACAACGACCTGCAGTCCAGTGGCTATTTCGACGGCGTGCGCGTGGACGCGGCGCCTACCACCGCAGTGGGCGAGGAAATTCCGGTGGACGTTCGCCTGGAAAGCCGCAAGCCCCGCACCATGGGCCTGGGCCTGGGCTTCTCGACCGACGTGGGGCCACGCGGAAAGGCCAACTGGACCCGCCATTGGGTCAACCCGCAAGGTCACAGCTACGGCTGGGAGACGGAACTGTCGGCGCCGCGGCAGAACGTCGGGCTCTGGTACGACATTCCCCTCGATCCGCCACTGACCGACAAGCTGCGTTTCGCCGGGGGCTACCAGTACGAGGAAATCGCCGGCACCGACACCCTCAGCAAGCTGCTCACCGTCGGGCCCGAGTGGCACAGCAAGTTGCCCAGCGGCTGGCAACGGGTGATATCGTTGAAGTACCAGCGCGAGGAATACCGCCTGGGGGATGATTCGGGGCTGAGCAACCTGCTGATGCCGGGGGTGAGCTTCTCCTACCTGCGCAGTGACAACCGCATCGACCCGCACAACGGCTACCGGCTGCAGTTCGACCTGCAGGCGGCCAAGGAAGGGCTGGTGTCCGACACCAACCTGCTGCATGGCAACGTCCTGCTCAGGGGCCTGACCACCCTGGGTCGTAACCACCGATTCCTCGGACGGGTGCAGTTCGGTGGCAGCGCGACCAATGGCTACAAGAACAACATCCCGCCTTCGCTGCGCTTCTTCGCCGGTGGCGACCAGAGCGTGCGTGGCTACGACTATCAGACCCTGTCGCCGAAGAACAGCGATGGCGACCGAATCGGCGGTCGCTACCTGGTCGCCGGTAGTGTCGAGTACCAGTATTCGCTGGCCGAGAAGTGGCGCGTGGCGACTTTCATCGACCAGGGCAATGCCTTCAATACGCTGGAACTGCCCAGCCTCAAGACCGGCGTCGGCATCGGCGTGCGCTGGGTGTCGCCGGTGGGGCCGCTGCGCCTGGACCTGGCCCACGCGCTCGATGACGATGGCGGTTTCCGCCTGCACTTCTCCATGGGGCCAGAGCTGTGATGCGTGTCGTCAAATTCATCCTGCTGCCGCTGTTGGCCGTGCTGCTGCTGGTGGTGTTGGTCGTGGTCGCGCTGCTCGGCAGCGAAGGCGGCAGCCGCTGGGTGCTGGGCCAGGTGCCGGGGCTGGAGGTCAGCGATTTTCAGGGCCACCTGGGCGGCAGCTGGCAAGCCAGCCGGCTGATCTGGAACAGTGGCGGCAACCAGGTCGAGCTGCAGCAACCACAGTTGGCCTGGTCGCCGGCCTGCCTGCTGCGCGCGACCCTGTGCGTGGAGCGCCTGCAGGCGCAACGTATCGACATGGCCTTCGCGCCCAGCGATCAGCCAGCCGAACCCGGCCCGGTACTGTTGCCGGCCTTGCGCCTGCCGGTGGCCATCGAGCTGGGTGAAGTCAAGGTGGGCCAGTTGCGTCTGGATGGCAGCGACCTGCTGGGCGACCTGCAATTGGTCGCGCGCTGGACTACCAGCGGCATGCGCATCGACAGCCTGCAACTGCAGCGCGACGACTTGCACGTGGACCTGCACGGCGACCTGCAACCCGAGGGCGACTGGCCGCTGCAACTGGAAGGCAACGTGCAGCTGCCGGCAGTGGAGGGGCAGGCCTGGCAACTGGCCTTGACCGCCACGGGGGCGCTGCAGAAGACTTTGAACCTGCAGGCCACCAGCAGCGGTTATCTGCAAGCCCGGCTGGACGGCGAGGTGCAGGCGCTGGCCGAGCACCTGCCGGCCAAGCTGCATATCCGCAGCGATGCGTTCAAACCGAGCGCGACGCTGCCGGACACCTTGCAGTTCAATGAGCTCAAGCTCGATGCCGAAGGCGACCTGCTCAAGGGTTACCGGCTCGCGGGCACGGCCAGCCTGCCTGCCGAGCAGTCGCCCGTGGCGCTGGTGTTGGCCGGACGGGTCGATGCCAAGGGCGCGCGCCTCGATGCGCTGGACCTCAGCGCCAGCGAAACCCAGCGCCTGAGCCTGACCGCCAGCGCCGACTGGCAGAATGCGCTGACGGCACAGGCCAGCATGTCCTGGCGGGACTTCCCCTGGTTGCGCCTGTACCCACTGGAGACGCCGCCCGAAGTCACCCTCAAGCGCCTCGACGCCCAGGTGCAGTACCTCGACGGCAAGTACCAAGGTACGTTCGCCGGCGACCTCGACGGGCCGGCGGGCGCGTTCAGCGTGGCCAGCCCGTTCGACGGCGACCTGGAGCAGGTGCGCCTGCCGCAGCTTGCCCTGACCGCAGGCCAGGGCAAGGCCGCCGGCGCCGTTGCGCTGCGTTTCGCCGACACCCTGGCCTGGGATGTCGATGTGCAGCTGTCCGCGCTGGACCCAGCCTACTGGCTCGCCGAACTGCCGGGCACGCTGGCCGGGCCGTTGCGCAGTAAAGGTGAACTCAAGGGCGACCGCCTGACCCTCGATGCGCAGCTAGACCTCAAGGGCCGCCTGCGCGGCCAGCCAGCGGTGCTCAAGGTCGACGCCAAGGGGGCGGACCAGCAATGGACGCTGGGGGCACTGGCCGTGCAACTGGGGGACAACCGCATCAATGGCAGCGGTAGCCTGCAGCAGCGCCTGGCCGGCCGTATCGACCTCGACCTGCCGCGCCTCGGGCAACTGTGGCCTGGGTTGCAAGGGCAGGTAAAAGGTCGACTCGACGTCGCCGGCACGCTCAAGGCGCCGCAAGGTACGTTGACCCTGCAAGGCCAGCAGGTTGCCCAGGCCGAGAACCGCATCCAGCGCCTCGCCCTGGATGCGCGCCTGGACAGCACCCAGCGTGGGGTCATCGACCTGACGGCCAGCGGTATCCGCTTGGGTGAAACACCCTTGGGCACGCTGCAGGCCAACGGCAAGGGCGATATCCGCCAGCAGGCCCTGACCCTCGGTCTCGACGGCCCGCAGCTCAAGTTGAACCTGGCACTCGATGGCCAACTGAACCAGGGCGACTGGCGCGGTCGCCTGGCCAGTGGCCGGATCCAGGCCGGCGGCCAGGACTGGCAGTTGCAGGCCCCGGCGCGCTTGCAGCGGCTGGCAAGCGGGCAGCTGGATTTCGGCGCCCACTGCTGGCGCTCCGGCCAGGCCAGCCTGTGTGGCGACGACCAGCGCCTGGCGCCGGAGCCGCGCTTGCGTTACCACCTCAAGCAGTTCCCGCTGGACAGCCTGGCGCAGTGGCTGCCCAAGGACTTCGCCTGGCAGGGCGTGCTCAACGCCGACATCAACCTCGACATCCCGGACAGTGGCCCGAAGGGCACACTGGTCGTGGATGCCAGTGGCGGTACCTTGCGGGTGCGCGACAAGGGCCAGTGGCTCGATTTTCCCTATCAGACCCTGCGCCTGGACAGCACCCTGGCGCCACGCCGGGTCGACACGCGCCTGGTATTCCGAGGCGAGCGGCTCGGCGAACTGAACCTCGATACCCGTCTCGACCCGCTGGGCAAGGACAAACCGTTGAGCGGCGACTTCCGCCTGGCGGGCCTGGACCTGTCGATCGCCCGACCATTCGTGCCGATGGTCGAGCGCCTGACCGGCCAGCTCAATGGCAGCGGCCGCTTGTCCGGTACCTTGCTTGCGCCGCAGATCAACGGCAACCTGGCCTTGACCGGTGGCGAGATCAGTGGCGCGGAGCTGCCGGTGAGTTTCGAGGGGTTGTCGTTGCAGGCCTTGATCGCCGGTGAGCGGATCCAGCTCAACGGTGGCTGGCAGAGCGGGGCGACCGGCCGTGGCCAGCTGTCCGGCGAGATGACCTGGGGCCAGGCCCTGGCCATGGACCTGCGCTTGCAGGGCCAGCGCCTGCCGGTCACGGTCGAGCCCTACGCTACGCTGGAGGCCTCGCCTGACCTGAGCGTGCGCCTGGTCGATGACAAGCTGGCGGTGACTGGCAAGGTGCGCATACCCAAGGGCGAGATCGTCGTGCGCGAACTGCCTCCATCGACGGTCAAGGTGTCCGACGACACGGTCATCGTCGGCCACCAGACCGAAGAGGGCAAGGCACCGATGGCCGTGGCCATGGACATCGACGTCGAGGTGGGCCAGGAGAAGCTTTCGTTCAGCGGCTTTGGCCTCACCGCCAACCTGCTCGGCCATGTACACATCGGCGACAACCTGGACACCCGTGGCGAGCTGAGCCTGGCCGACGGCCGCTACCGGGCCTACGGCCAACGCCTGACCATCCGCCGCGCACGCCTGCTGTTCGCTGGGCCGATCGATCAGCCTTACCTGGACATCGAGGCCATTCGCAAGGTCGATGACGTGATCGCCGGCATTCGTTTGAGCGGCAGCGCCGAGCAACCGACCACCCAGGTGTTCTCGGAACCCGCCATGAGCCAGGAGCAGGCGTTGTCCTACCTAGTGCTCGGCAGGCCACTGAACAACAGTGGCGAAGACAGCAACGTGCTGGCAGAAGCAGCATTGGGCCTGGGCCTTGCGGGCAGCGAAGGGTTGACCGGCAGCCTGGCCTCGCGCCTGGGGATCGACGACTTCCAGCTCGACACCGAGGGGGCTGGCAACTCGACCAGCGTGGTCGCCAGCGGCAACATCACCGAGCGCCTGAGCTTGCGCTATGGAGTAGGGGTGTTCGAGCCGGCCAACACCATCGCGCTGCGCTACAAGTTGAGCAAGAAGGTGTATCTGGAAGCTGCCAGTGGCGTGGCGAGTTCGTTGGACATTTTCTACAAACGCGACTTCTGATAGCCCCCGCAGAGGGGGCTATGCTTGGCGCCGGATATTGCCGATCTGGCGCAGGCTCAGGCCGTACTTGTGCGCCAGCAGGCTGCGTGACAGGCCATCGGCGCTGTCTTTCTGGATCTGCAGGTTGCGTAGCCGGCGCAGGAAGTGGTCTGGCTTGGGGATTTCCAGGGCCACGCCGGCGAAACGCTTGATCAGCGCGTCGAGTGCTTCGGGCGGGAGGACATCGGCGAGCTTGGTGCGTGCGCGGTGCTTGGGAATGTACTTTGGGCGGCCGCCAAAAGCGCAGGTCAGGGCGTAGGCGTTTTCGATGCCGACGCATTCGATCAAGGCTTGCAGCGATTGCGGCAACTGGGTGATGTCGATGCAGGTGAGGTCTGGCAATTCCATGTGAGGCTCCCTCCAGGAAGATGGGGTGCGATGCTTGAACATCCTTGGTGATTGGCCAACGATCGCGGATTGTTCGAGATCGTCGGCATGGAGGGATTTTCAGCCAGCGCCAAGCCGGGTCGCTAGGCGCCATGAGGCGTAGGGGATGTAGGCGAGGCGAGCAGGAATTGCAGGCATCGCATTCCTACGGTGTAGGACGTAGCCTCAGCATCTGCCTACAGCCCTTGATCTTCCGTCTAAGCTTATGGGCAGATCGAGTGAGGGTGGCAGTACCCGACGTGGTCTGCCGGATGGCGATGAAATGCGGCGTCGTGGGAGGCTGCGATGTATCATGACCACGGCTCGTCGCGAGCCATCCGCCCTAGATGTTGCAAGGAAACCCCGATGACACACGTACAGCGCCTCAAATACTCTCTGTTGATCATCCTGGTCATGCTGGGCCTGATGTTCGGCCTGTCCCATCTGCAAAAGCAGGGCACCATCAGCGAGCAGACGTTCCAGATACTGGCCATCGCCATTGCCGTGGTCGTGGTGGTGATCAACGGGATACTGCGGCGCAAGGTCAAGTCCTGACCCATGCCGGCCGGCCAGCCCTGGCCGGCCCAGCCTTCAACGTGCGAGCGGCTGCTCCAGAACGGCGCGGGCCTCGGGGTTGAGGCTGTAGCACTTGTCGCTGCCCAGGCTGATCACGCCTTCGGCGCACAGACGCTTGAGCACCTCGCGCACGCTCAGGAACGACAACGGAATATCCAGTTTCTCCAGTTGCGCGTGCACGCCGCGCACGCCGATGCTGCGGCCATTGCGGTCGGCGTGATGCAGCGCGTCGATCACCTTGAGCCGGATAAGGCTGGTACGCAGGCCGAAGCTGCGCAGCAGTTCGCGAATCTGCTCATTGCCCAGGCGCTCGTCCCCGCTGGCGACCGGTCCGGTGGGCGCCTTGCCCGGGATTGGCCCGGCCTGCAATGAGGGTTGCGGGTTGTACATGTGAATGCTCCTTTTCGTGGACTATCCCGAAATATGGGTGGCTCACTTACTAGGACGAATGAGAACGGCAAATCTGCAGCCTTGCGCCAAAAAAAATGCCTCGGTTCTTTTCAAGACGTTGCAGCGCGTGCCAGCGCGTAAAATTTTCATCCAGCCATTCGTCTGATCGGGGTGACCCCAGAATCCGAGGAGTGCCTGTGTTGCCTATTTCGCGTCCCTTCACCTGTGCGGCGCTTGCCGCCGCGCTGGTCGCTTCCAGCCTTGCCGTGCAGGCAGGGCAAGACGACCTCGCCGCCAGCGCGCAGATCCGTCGTACCAGCTTTGGCGTACCGCACATCGTGGCCAAGGACGAACGTGGCCTGGGCTACGGCATCGGCTATGCCTACGCGCAGGACAACCTGTGCCTGTTGGCCAACGAAGTGCTCACCGTCAATGGCGAGCGTGCCCGCTACTTCGGCGCCAAGGGCAAGACCCTCGAACAGCGCGAGAACCTGGCCAGCGACCTGTTCTACACCTGGCTCAACACCCCGGTGGCGGTCGATGGCTTCCTCCAGGCCCAGCCTGCGGAGGTCCGCGAGCTGCTCGAAGGCTACGCCAGTGGCTACAACCGGGCCCTGGGTGAGCGGCGCAAGGCGGGCTTGCCAGCCGAATGCGGGCAGGGCGAGTGGGTGCGGCCCATCACCAGCCTGGACCTGGTCAAGCTGACTCGGCGTCTGTTGGTCGAAGGCGGCGTAGGCCAGTTCGGCGAGGCCTTGGTGGCGGCGCAGCCTCCGCGCCAGGCAGCCCAACGCCCGGCGGCCGATTATGCCGCGGCATTGGCCATGCAGGAGCGCTTTGCCTTCGAGCGCGGCAGCAATGCCGTGGCGGTCGGCGCACAGCGATCTGCCAACGGTCGCGGCCTGCTGCTGGCCAACCCGCATTTCCCGTGGATGGGCGCGATGCGTTTCTACCAGATGCAGCTGACCATCCCTGGGAAGCTCGACGTGATGGGGGCGGCGCTGCCCGGCCTGCCGGTGGTCAACATCGGTTTCAACCGTTATCTGGCCTGGACCCACACGGTCGACACGTCGAAGCACTTCACGCTCTATCGCCTGCAACTCGACCCCAAGGACCCGACCCGCTACCTGCTCGACGGGCAGTCGCTGCCGCTGGACCGGCAGTCCTTGAGCGTCACGGTCAAAGCCGAGGATGGCACCCTGAGCCAGGTACGGCGCGAGGTCTATGCCTCGAAGTTCGGCCCGGTGGTGCAGTGGCCCGGGCGTCTGGACTGGGATACCCAGGCCGCCTACAGCCTACGCGATGCCAACCTGGACAATACCCGGGTGCTGCAGCAGTGGTATCAGATCAACCGCGCCAGCAACCTGGATGAGCTCAAGGGCTCGATCGCGCAGTTGCAAGGCATTCCGTGGGTCAACACCCTGGCGGTGGACGAGGGTGGCCATGCCCTTTACCTGAACCAGTCGGTGGTGCCCTATGTGGACAAGGCACTGCTGGGCCAATGCAGCAATCCGGCGCTGAAGGGGCCGCTGGTGGTGCTGGACGGCTCGCGTTCTGCCTGCCAGTGGAAGGTCGACGCGCAGGCGGCGCAGCCAGGGATCTTCCCCGCGCGCTTGCTGCCGAGCCTTGAGCGCGAAGACTTCGTGCAGAACTCCAATGACCCGGCGTGGATGGTCAACCCGGCACAGCCGTTGACTGGCTTCTCACCCGTGGTCAGCCGTGACGATCAGCCACTGGGCATGCGCGGGCGCTTTGCCCTGCAGCGCCTGCAAGGCAATGCCAAGCTGGGCGTGGCGGATCTGCAGCGCATGGTGATGGATGATGAGGTGTACCTGGCCAGCTTGCTGCTGCCCGACCTGCTGCACTGGTGCCAGGGGGCCGAGGCCGACCTGCGACCGGTATGCTCCAGCCTGGCCGAGTGGAACGGCAAGGCCGATCTGGACAGCGGGGTCGGCTTGGTGCACTTCAGCAACATCCTCGAAGCGATGGCCCGCCATCCGCAAAGCTGGCGGGTGGCCTTCGATCCGGCCGACCCGCAGCACACGCCGCGAGGGCTGGCGGTGGAGCAGGCGCAAGTGCGCAAGCTGCTGCGCGAGGCGGCGCTGGCTTCGATGCAACAGGTCGCCAAGAGTGGCGTCGCCGACGGCAGCCAATGGGGGCAGATCCAGCAGGCGCTCAATGGCACCCCGGTAGCCGGCGGGCCCCAGGCGCTAGGCATCTACAACGCGATCAGCAGCATCCCGCACGGGCCGGGCAAGCGTCTGGTGGTCAGTGGCACCAGCTACTTGCAACTGGTCAGCTTCACCGAGAAGGGGCCGCAGGCCACCGGGCTGCTGGCGTTCTCCCAGTCCAGCGAAGCGGGTTCGGCGCATTTCAGCGACCAGACCAAGGCATTCTCGGACAAGCGCTTGGCACCTATTCCCTTCACCGAGGCGCAGATCAAGGCTGATCCGCAATACCGGCAGTATGTGATCAGCGAGCACGACAAGGGGGCCGTGGCCAGTCAGCCATAGGTGCAATGAATCGCCGGCAAAGCCATTCCTGCAGGAACCGGCTTGCCGGCGATGAAGACAGGAGGGGCCTTCAGGAGAACTCGAACGGCTCCAGCTGGAAACCGTGCTCGTCCACCTGCAAGGTCCAGCCACGGCGGTCCCAGTCGCCCAGCACGATACGCCGCGCGGGCTGGCCGTCGACCACCAGCTTGTGGATCGCCGGCCGGTGCGTGTGGCCGTGGACCAGAGTGCGCACGCCATGGGCGGCCATTACCCGGGGTACTTCCTCAGGCGTCACGTCGACGATCTCGGTGGCCTTCATGCGCACTTGCGCACGGCTTTCACTGCGCAGCTTGCGTGCCAGCTTGTGCCGAGCGGACAGCGGCAGGTGCCGGAGGATCCACAGGGTCAGCGGGTTGCGCAGGTAGCGGCGCAGTTTCATGTAGGCCGCGTCGCGGGTACACAGGGTGTCGCCATGCATCAGCAGCACTGCCTCGCCACCCAGCTCGATCACGCTCGGGTCGGGCAGCAGGGTCGCGCCTGCGGCCTTGCAGAAGCCCTGGCCGAGCAGGAAGTCACGGTTGCCGTGCATCAGGTAGATGGCTGTGCCGCTGTCGCTCAACTGGCGCAGGGCCTGGCAGATCGACTGCTGGAAGGGCGTCATGGCATCGTCGCCGATCCAGGCCTCGAAAAAGTCGCCGAGGATGTACAGGGCCTCGGCATGGCGGGCGCGGCCATCGAGCAGATCAAGAAACGCCCGGGTAATGTCCGGGCGTTCTTCTTGCAGGTGCAGATCGGAGATCAGCAGTATCACTCAATGATCTCGGCTTTCTCGATGATCACGTCGTCTTTCGGCACGTCCTGGTGGCCAGCCTTGGAGCCAGTGGCGACTTTTTCGATCGCGTCGACCACTTCACGGCCTTCGATCACTTCACCGAACACGGCGTAGCCCCAGCCCTGCACGTTCTTGCCGCTGTGGTTGAGGAAGTTATTGTCGGAGGCGTTGATGAAGAACTGTGCGGAAGCGGAGTGCGGCTCCATGGTGCGGGCCATGGCAATGCTGTACTTGGTGTTCTTCAGGCCATTGTCGGCTTCGTTCTGGATGCTGGCACGCTTGTCACGTTTTTCGTTCATGCCTGGCTCGAAACCGCCGCCCTGGATCATGAAGCCTTTGATGACGCGGTGGAATACGGTGTTGCTGTAGTGGCCAGCGTTAACGTATTCGATGAAGTTGGCCACGGTGATCGGGGCTTTTTCAGCGTTCAGCTGGATGACGATATCGCCTTGGTTGGTGGTCAGTTTGACTTTGGACATGCTGGAATTCGCTCTCTCAAGGCATTCGGGAATAGGGTGCGCAGGGCGCCTGTAGTCACCTGACGCAGGATCCGGCGACCACGACACATGGCGCGCAGGGGCCATTTTGCCAGGCTGCGGCAAAAAGCGGCGATAAATCACGGCAGTTTGTCCGAGCCCGACTGTCAGCAGCTTGACTGCTTCGGCTATGATAGGCCCTTTGATTCAATCGGCCTACCCAGGCCGGACACGTGCATTCAAGGATCCTATGAGCAAGCCCACTGCCGACAACGCGCCCAACGCCGCTGCCAAAGGCGCCCCCGCCGTCCCTGCGAACTTCCTGCGGCCGATCATCCAGGCCGACCTGGACTCGGGCAAGCACAGCAGTATCGTCACCCGTTTCCCGCCAGAGCCCAACGGCTACCTGCACATCGGCCACGCCAAGTCGATCTGCGTCAACTTCGGCCTGGCCAAGGAATTCGGCGGCGTCTGCCACCTGCGCTTCGATGACACCAACCCGGCCAAAGAGGACCAGGAGTACATCGACGCCATCCAGAGCGACGTCAAGTGGCTGGGCTTCGACTGGGCCGGCGAGGTGCGCTACGCCTCGAATTACTTCGACCAGTTGCACGACTGGGCCGTCGAACTGATCAAGCGTGGCAAGGCCTATGTCTGCGACCTGACCCCTGATCAGGCCAAGCAATACCGTGGCAGCCTGACCGAACCCGGCAAGAACAGCCCGTTCCGCGAGCGCAGCGTCGAGGACAACCTCGACCTGTTCGCCCGCATGAAGGCCGGCGAGTTCAAGGATGGCGAGCGTGTGCTGCGTGCCAAGATCGACATGGCATCGCCGAACATGAACCTGCGCGACCCGATCCTGTACCGTATTCGCCATGCCCACCACCACCAGACCGGTGACAAGTGGTGCATCTACCCGAACTACGACTTCACCCATGGCCAGTCGGATGCCATCGAGGGCATCACCCACTCGATCTGCACCCTCGAGTTCGAAGGCCATCGCCCGCTGTACGACTGGTTCCTGGACAACCTGCCGGTACCGGCGCACCCACGCCAGTACGAGTTCAGCCGCCTGAACCTGAACTACACCATCACCTCCAAGCGCAAGCTCAAGCAGCTGGTCGACGAGCAACACGTCAGCGCCTGGGACGACCCGCGCATGTCGACCCTGTCGGGCTTCCGCCGCCGTGGCTACACCCCGGCGTCGATCCGCAACTTCTGCGAAATGATCGGTACCAACCGTTCCGACGGCGTGGTCGACATGTCGATGCTCGAATTCAGCATCCGCGACGACCTCGACCGCACCGCACCGCGCGCCATGTGCGTGCTGCGCCCGCTGAAGGTGGTCATCACCAACTACCCCGAGGGCCAGGTCGAGCAGCTCGAACTGCCGCGCCACCCGAAGGAAGACATGGGCGTGCGCGTGCTGCCGTTCGCCCGCGAGCTGTACATCGACCGTGACGACTTCATGGAAGAGCCGCCAAAAGGCTACAAGCGCCTGGAACCGGCCGGTGAAGTACGCCTGCGCGGCAGCTACGTGATCCGCGCCGACGAGGCGATCAAGGACGCCGATGGCAACATCGTCGAGCTGCGCTGCTCCTACGATCCGGACACCCTGGGCAAGAACCCCGAGGGCCGCAAGGTCAAGGGCGTGATCCACTGGGTCCCGGCTGAAGGCAGCGTGGAGTGTGAAGTGCGCCTGTACGACCGCCTGTTCCGCTCGCCGAACCCGGAAAAGACCGAAGATGGCGGCAGCTTCCTCGACAACATCAACCCCGATTCGCTGCAAGTGCTCAGTGGTTGCCGCGCCGAGCCTTCGCTGGGCCAGGCACAGCCGGAGGACCGCTTCCAGTTCGAGCGCGAGGGTTACTTCTGCGCCGACCTCAAGGACAGCCAGCCGGGCCGTCCGGTGTTCAACCGCACCGTCACCCTGCGTGACTCCTGGGGCAGCTAAGGAATCGCCGTGCTTACCATCTACAACACGCTGAGCAAGACCAAGGAAACCTTCAAGCCGCTCGACGGCAACAAGGTGCGCATGTACGTGTGCGGCATGACCGTGTACGACTACTGCCACCTGGGCCATGGCCGCAGCATGGTGGCCTTCGACCTGGTTACCCGCTGGCTGCGCAAGAGCGGCTACGAACTGACCTACGTGCGCAACATCACCGACATCGACGACAAGATCATCAACCGGGCCAACGAGAACGGCGAGTCGTTCGACGCGCTGACCGCCCGTATGATCGACGCGATGCATGAAGACGAGCGTCGCCTCAACATCCTGCCGCCGGACCAGGAACCGCGTGCCACCGACCATATCGCCGGCATGCACGCGATGATCCAGACCCTGATCGACAAAGGCTACGCCTACGCGCCGGGCAATGGCGACGTGTACTACCGGGTCGGCAAGTTCGTCGGTTACGGCAAGCTGTCGCGCAAGAAGATCGAAGACCTGCGCATCGGTGCACGCATCGAGGTCGACGAGGCCAAGCAGGACCCGCTGGACTTCGTGCTGTGGAAGGGTGTCAAGCCCGGCGAGCCGAGCTGGGAGTCGCCGTGGGGCCCAGGCCGTCCGGGCTGGCACATCGAATGCTCGGTGATGTCGACTTGCTGCCTGGGCGAGAGCTTCGACATTCACGGCGGTGGCAGCGACCTGGAGTTCCCGCACCACGAGAACGAGATCGCCCAGAGCGAAGCCGCCACCGGCAAGCAGTACGCCAATGCCTGGATGCACTGCGGCATGATCCGCATCAATGGCGAGAAGATGTCCAAGTCGTTGAACAACTTCTTCACCATTCGCGACGTGCTTGAAAAGTATCACCCGGAAGTGGTGCGCTACCTGCTGGTGGCCAGCCACTACCGCAGCGCCATCAACTATTCCGAAGACAGCCTGCGTGATGCCAAGGGTGCGCTGGAGCGCTTCTATCATGCCCTGCGCGGCTTGCCGCGGGTGGCGGCCAAGGGTGGCGAAGCGTTCGTCGAGCGCTTCAGCGTGGCGATGAACGACGACTTCGGTACGCCCGAGGCCTGCGCGGTATTGTTCGACCTGGTGCGTGAGATCAACCGCCTGCGTGACAGCGACCCTGAGGCCGCCGCCGGCCTGGCCGGTCGCTTGCGCGAGTTGGGTGATGTGCTGGGTGTGCTGCAGCTGGATGCCGATGAGTTCCTGCGTGCCGGTGCCGAAGGCAAGGTCGATGGCGCCGAAGTGGAAGCCTTGATCCAGGCGCGCCTGCAGGCGCGTGCCGACAAGAACTGGGCCGAGTCCGACCGTATCCGCGACCAGCTGACCGCCATGGGCGTGGTGCTGGAAGACAGCAAGGGTGCCACTACCTGGCGACTGGCTGACTGATCAGCGTAATTGGGGCCGCAACGCGGCCCCAGCTTTTATTTGCAATGCAGCACCAGCTTTGCCCCACCCAACTCGCTTTCGCCGACCTCCAGGCCAAACCCATGCAGGTCGACGATCGCCGCGACGATCGACAATCCCAACCCGAAACCGGTATGGCGGTGGCCTTCCTCGCTGCGATAGAAGCGTTTCAATACCGCGTCCCGCTCTTGTGCGGGAATCCCCGGCCCACTGTCATCGATGGCGATATGCACGCCGGCTTCGTCCTGGGTCGCGGTCACCACCACCTGGCCGCCTTCGGGGGTGAATTTGATGGCGTTGCCCATCAAGTTGGCCAGGGCCTCGAACATCAGCTCGCGATCCCCGTGCAGGGCCGCCAGGCGCTCAGGCTGCTGCAGATGCAGGCGAATGGCGCCATCCTCGGCCAGTGGCAGGTAGAAATCATGCAATTCCACCAGCAGTTCATGGGGATCGAGCTGGACGAAGCCGGCGCGCCGTTGGCGATCCTCCAGCTCGCTGATGCGCAACAGGCCGCGGAAACGCGCCATCAGTGTGTCGGTCTCACCGATCGCCTGGTCCAGCGCTTCGGCTTGTGGCGAATCCACGCTGCTCTGCTGGCGGATTCGGTAGAGCTGGGCGCGCAAGCGGGTCAGCGGCGTGCGCAGGTCATGCGCGATGTTGTCGCACACACCCTTGACCTCATGCATCAGGCGCTCGATACGGTCGAGCATGGCGTTGACGATGGCGGCGAGCATGTCCAGCTCGTCGCGGCGGGCAGACAGGGGCAGGCGGTGAGTCAGGTCGCCGGCGACGATCAGTTCGGCCTGCGCCTGGATTGCGCGGATGCGCTTGAGCGGCCTGCGCCGCAATAGGTACCAACCCGCGAAGCCGGGTATCAGGGTCAGGGAGATGCCCCACAGCAGGGCGTCGAGAATGATCCGGGTGACCACGAACAGCGAGCCGTTGTCGCGCACCAGTACCAGCCAGCGGCCGTCCTGTACTTTGATGGCCACGGCATCGCAGCTGTCGCGCGGTACATGCGGGTCGTCGGCATCCAGGCAGCGCTGCAGCTCGTGCACCTGGCCGTCCATGCCGAGCTCGGGCGGTATAGCGCGGATGCGACCGCCGATCGGATTGAGCTGGGCGTCGAACAGGCCATAGGCATCGAAGGCCCGCTCCTCGAAGGCCTGGCTGGCGATCAGGGCGTCGTCCAGCTGCTTGCCGCTCATATGGGCGAACAGGTGCTGGCGCTGCAGCATGGAATGGCGGGTGAGCTTGTTCAGGTAGCTGGACACCTCGAAGTACAGCACCCCCATGAGGATGCAGCTCCAGGCCACGAACAGGAAGCTGTACAGTGCCAGCAGGCGGCTGGTCGAGGAACTCCAGCCTTTAGACGGGTTCGGCAATGGCATAGCCGGAGCCCCGAACGGTTCGGATCAACGGTGACTGGCCAGGCGCGTCGATCTTCTTGCGCAGGCGGCCGATATGCACGTCGATCAGGTTGGTGCCGGGGTCGAAGTGATAGCCCCAGACCTCCTCGAAAATCATCATCCGGGTAATCACCTGGCCGGCATGGCGCATCAGGTATTCCAGCAGCTTGTACTCGGTGGGCAGCAGGTTGAGGGTCTGCTCGCCGCGTCGTGCCTCGTGGCTGATCAGGTCCAGCTCCAGGTCTGCGACCTGCAGCCGGGTCTGGGTCATCGGTACGCTGTTGCGCCGCAGCAGCACTTCGACGCGGGCGGCCATTTCGTCCGAGGCGAACGGCTTGGTCAGGTAGTCGTCGCCGCCGGCACGCAAGCCGCGCACGCGTTCGTCGACATCGGAGAGGGCGCTGATCATCAGGATCGGCGTGGCGATCTTCAGGTTGCGCAGGGTGGTGACGATGGTCAGGCCATCGACTTCGGGCAGCATGCGGTCGAGGGTGATCAGGTCATAGCCCCCGGCAATGGCCTTGGCCAGGCCCTCACGGCCATTGTCGGCCCAGTCCACGTCCAGGCCGTGGCTGGTGAGTTCGGCGACGATTTCCTGTCCGGTGACTGCGTCGTCTTCGATGGTCAGTACGCGGGGCATGCTGGTTCCTGGGCGGCGAATGGAGATTTGATTGTGCCAAAGAATAGACAAGCGGCGATTTAAGAAAAATTCATCTATCGGTCGCACAAAACGAAACGGGGCATGCCATTGCCTGGCATGCCCCGTTGATTCGTGTGGCGCGACGCCTCAGGCGACCTTGACGATCCAGCCTGCTGGCGCTTCGACGTCACCGCTCTGGATGCCGGTCAGCTCGTTGTAGAGCTTCTGGGTGACCGGGCCGACCTTCTCCAGGTCGTGGAACACGTGCAGTTTGCCGTTGTACTCGATGCCACCGATCGGGGTTATCACCGCAGCGGTGCCACAGGCGCCGGCTTCGAGGAAGCGGTCGAGCTTGTTGATCTCGACGTCGCCTTCGATCACGGTCAGGCCCAGGCGCGATTGCGCCAGTTCCATCAGCGACAGGCGAGTGATGCCTGGCAGCACCGAGGCCGACTTCGGCGTGACGAACTCGTTGTTGGCAGTGATGCCGAAGAAGTTGGCCGAGCCGACTTCCTCGATCTTGGTGTGGGTCAGCGGGTCCAGGTAGATGGCGTCGGCGAAGTTAGCCTTCTTGGCTTCGGCGCCTGGCTGCAGGCTGGCGGCGTAGTTGCCACCGACCTTGGCGGCGCCAGTGCCTTGAGGGGCGGCACGGTCGAAGCTGGAAATCTGGAAGTTGTGCGGCTTCATGCCGCCCTTGAAGTACGAGCCAACCGGGATGGCGAAGACCGAGAAGATGAACTCGGGGGCGGTGCGCACGCCGATGTTGTCACCGGTGCCGATCACGAACGGACGCAGGTAGAGGGCGCCCTTGCCGTGTGGCGGAACGAACTTCTCGTTGGCCTTGACCACTTGCTTGCAGGCCTCGATGAAGACATCGGTCGGCACTTGCGGCATCAGCAGGCGGGCGCAGCTGCGCTGCATGCGGGCGGCGTTCTGGTCAGGGCGGAACAGGTTGATCGAGCCGTCCTTGCAACGGTAGGCCTTGAGGCCCTCGAAGCATTGCTGGCCATAGTGCAGGGCGGTGGAGCCTTCACTGATGTGCAGCACGTTGTCTTCGGTCAGGGTGCCGTTGTCCCACTCACCATCGCGCCATACGGACAGGTAGCGCTTGTCGGTCTTGATGTAGTCGAAACCCAGCTTGTCCCAGTTAATGCTCTCGTTACTCATGACACCCTCGATTGTCTTGCAGATGCCCGATCGCTCGGGCTGCTGTTGTATGCGCACCTCGCCACGATAATACATCCGTCGCGGATCGGGAACGGCCAGTCACGAATTGGCAGGTGCGCAGGGGGCATGGCGGGGGATTTTCATTGCCTAGCCCCAGTTTGTTTCGGGCCAATATTGCCTGTGGGATCTCCTGGCGGGTGCAAGGCTGGCAACCATGGCCTTTCAGGTATGGCACGTTGCAACAAATGTAGGAGCGGGTTTACCCGCGAAGCGCCGCGCGGGCGGCGCTCGATCTCGAATCCACTACGACTCCTCGCCCTGCTCCCAGCCCCTCCAAAACGTCTCACCAACCAGCACCGAAACAGGGCTGAATCCCGCCCCTTCCATGTGCGTTCCAGGCGCATATGCCCCATGCCAGAGCCCTCGCGGCAAATGTTTCATCTGCCTTCACCTGCGAAGTTGGCCCGCAACCTGCTATATCCAGCCAGCGAATTTGATCGAGTGGTCAGCCCGCAACGCTCCCCTGGAGTGCCGCGCGTGACCCTCTAAACGGCCGTCAGGCCACGGATTATCAGGGGCCGCAGGATGTCGCTCGCGGAGCAGATCGAACCACCGGAACAGGATGCAGGTTGGAGCGCGCACCTTCAGCTACGCTTCGTCGAGCGTGACGGCGTGACCCGCCTTGGTGCGCGGCGTCATTTCGGACCTCTTTTGGTGCAGCGACCCTTCTACCCTGAAGGTGCACCTTGTCATGTCTACGTCTTACACCCGCCCGGCGGCATCGTCGCTGGCGACCGGCTGGAACTGGATATCCACCTCGAACCCGCTAGCCATGCGCTGCTGACCATGCCCGGCGCCAGCAAGTTCTACCGCAGCATCTGCCCTACGGCACGGCTGGCCCAGCGCTTCCATCTGCAGGCCGGCAGCACGCTCGAGTGGCTGCCGCAGGACAGCATCTTCTTCAACGGCGCACGGGCCAGCCTGGACAGCCGCTTTACCCTCGAACCCGGCGCTCGCCTGCTGGCCTGGGAAACCCTGTGCCTGGGCCGCCCGGTGATGCACGAACGCTTCGACCAGGGCGCGTTGGACAGCCGCCTGTGCATCGACTTGCCAGACGGTCCTGGTTTGCACGAGCGCCTGCGTATCGAGGGCGGGCAGTTGGGCAAGCTGGCCGGGCATCCCTTGCTCGCCACCTTCTGCGCGGCGCCTGCCGACCAGGCCGTGCTGGAACGGATCCGCCCGCTCCTCGACGAGTTGGGCAACCCGGCCGGCGCCACCTTGCTCGGTCCACTGCTGGTGATCCGCCTGCTCGACCACGACAACCAACACCTGCAACACACCCTGCAGCGCCTCTGGCACGTACTGCGCCCGGCCGTCCTCGGCCTGCCTGCGTGCCCGCCGCGCATCTGGGCCACTTGAGAGAGCGCCATGGAGCTGACCCCGAGAGAGAAAGACAAACTGCTGCTGTTCACCGCCGCACTGCTGGCCGAACGGCGCCTGGCCCGTGGCCTGAAGCTCAACTACCCGGAGGCGGTGGCGTTGATCAGCGCCGCCGTGCTCGAAGGCGCCCGCGATGGCCGCACGGTGGCCGAGCTGATGAGCCTGGGCCGCGAGGTGCTCGGCCGCGAGCAAGTGATGGAAGGCGTCGCCGAGATGCTCCATGACGTGCAGGTCGAAGCCACCTTTCCCGACGGCACCAAGCTGGTGACCGTGCATGACCCCATCGTCTGACCCGGCCCAGGAGCCCAGCATGATCCCAGGAGAAATCCAGGTCGCCGCCGGCGACATCGAACTCAATGTCGGCCGCGCCACGGTCAGTGTCAGCGTGGCCAACCATGGCGACCGGCCGGTGCAGGTCGGCTCGCACTACCACTTCTACGAGGTCAACGACGCCCTGGTGTTCGAGCGCGAGCCGACTCGCGGCTTTCGCCTGGACATCCCGGCCGGTACCGCGGTGCGCTTCGAGCCGGGCCAGTCGCGCACCGTGCAGCTGGTGGCCTATGCCGGCAAGCGCGAGGTACACGGCTTCCAGGGCAAGGTGATGGGCGCGCTGGAGGGCAGGGCATGAGCCGAATTTCCCGCCGTGCCTATGCCGACATGTTCGGCCCCACCGTCGGCGACCGTGTGCGCTTGGCCGACACCGCGTTGTGGGTGGAGGTCGAGAAGGACTTCACGATCTACGGCGAGGAGGTCAAGTTCGGCGGCGGCAAGGTCATCCGCGACGGCATGGGCCAGGGCCAGATGCTGGCGGCCGAGGCCATGGACCTGGTACTGACCAATGCGCTGATCATCGACCACTGGGGTATCGTCAAAGCCGATATCGGCGTCAAGCACGGGCGCATCGCGGCCATCGGCAAGGCCGGCAATCCCGATGTGCAGCCGGGCGTCACCGTGCCGGTGGGGCCGGGCACCGAGGTGATCGCCGCCGAAGGCAAGATCGTCACCGCCGGCGGTATCGACTCGCACATCCACTTCATCTGCCCGCAGCAGGTCGAAGAAGCACTCACCAGTGGTGTCACCACCTTCATCGGCGGCGGCACCGGCCCGGCCACCGGTACCAATGCCACCACCTGCACACCGGGGCCCTGGTACCTGGCGCGGATGCTCCAGGCCGCCGACTGCCTGCCGATCAACATCGGCTTGCTCGGCAAGGGCAATGCCTCGCGCCCTGAAGCGCTGCGCGAGCAGATCGCCGCCGGTGCGGTGGGGCTGAAACTGCACGAGGACTGGGGGTCGACTCCCGCGGCCATCGACTGCTGCCTGGGCGTGGCCGAGGAAATGGACATCCAGGTGGCGATCCACACCGACACCCTCAACGAGTCCGGCTGCATCGAGGACACCCTGGCGGCCATTGGCGATCGCACCATTCATACCTTCCACACCGAAGGTGCCGGTGGCGGCCATGCCCCGGACATCATTCGTGCGGCGGGGCAGGCCAACGTACTGCCATCCTCGACCAACCCGACCCTGCCGTACACGATCAACACCGTCGACGAGCACCTGGACATGCTCATGGTCTGCCACCACCTGGACCCGAGCATCGCCGAGGACGTGGCCTTCGCCGAGTCGCGCATCCGTCGCGAGACCATCGCCGCCGAGGACATCCTCCACGACATGGGCGCTTTCGCCATGACCTCGTCCGACTCCCAAGCCATGGGCCGGGTCGGCGAAGTGGTGCTGCGTACCTGGCAGGTGGCTCACCAGATGAAGCTGCGCCGTGGCCCGCTGGCACCGGATGGCGCCTACAGCGACAACTTCCGGGTCAAGCGCTACATCGCCAAGTACACCATCAACCCGGCGCTGACCCACGGCATTGCCCACGAAGTCGGCTCGGTGGAAGTCGGCAAGCTGGCCGACCTGGTGCTGTGGTCGCCGGCGTTCTTCGCGGTCAAGCCAGCCCTGGTGATCAAGGGCGGGATGATCGCCACCGCGCCCATGGGCGACATCAATGGCTCGATCCCGACCCCACAGCCGGTGCATTACCGGCCAATGTTCGGCGCCCTTGGTGCGGCCCGCCATGCCACGCGCATGACGTTCCTGCCCCAGGCGGCGATGGACCGTGGCCTGGCCGAGGAGCTTGGCCTGCGCAGCCTGATCGGGATGGCTCACGGCTGCCGTCAGGTACGCAAGGCCGACATGCGGCACAACACCTTGCAGCCGTTGATCGAGGTCGACTCGCAGACCTACCAGGTACGCGCCGATGGTGAGCTGCTGGTGTGTGAACCGGCGCGCGAACTGCCTCTGGCGCAGCGTTATTTCCTGTTCTGAAGGAGTGAATATGATTGTTCTGACCCGCCGTATCGAGGCCGCCGACCGCGTCGACGGCACTGTCACCCTGGATGTCGACAGCCGTATCAAAAGCCGCTTGCGGGTGACCCTCGACGATGGCCGCGAGGCCGGCCTGATGCTCGACCGTGGGCACCTGCTGCGCGGCGGCGAGCTGCTCGCCGATGCCGCGGGCAGCCTGGTGGTGCGCGTGCTTGCCGCGCCCGAGCGCGTGTCCACGATGCGCTGCGACGACCCGCACCTGCTGGCCCGTGCCGCCTATCACCTGGGTAACCGCCACGTGCCGTTGCAGATCGAGCCGGGCCTGCTGCGTTACCAGCACGACCATGTGCTCGACGACATGCTGCGCGGCCTGGGGCTGACGGTCGAAGCCGAACAGGCGCCATTCGAGCCGGAAGCCGGCGCTTACCAAAGTGCACCACACAGCCACAACCATAGCCACGAACATAGCCACGACCACCCCTTCGTGCGACTGCCGTCCCACGCTTGACCTGCCTTCGATGGAGACCCTGATGAAAAAGACTTTCGCCCTTGCTCTGCTGCTGGTCGCGCTGCCGGCCTTCGCTCACCCCGGCCACGATACCAATCCGTTGCACGATGGTCTGCTGCACCCGCTGACTGGGCTCGATCACTTGCTGATGCTGCTCGGTACCGGCGTGCTGGCCGCGCTGACCCGACGCAACCTGGCCTTGCCGCTGGCGACCCTGGCGGCGATGTTCGCCGGTGCCGTGTGTGGTCATCTGTTCGGTGACGTGCTGGGTATGGAAAGCATGATCGCGGTCTCGGTGCTGGTCGCCGCGGCCGCCGTGTTGCTGCCCAGCCGCCAGCTGCTGCTGGCACTGGCCATGCCGGTATTCGCGCTGTTCCATGGCTGGGCCCATGGCGTCGAGGCCACGCCGAGCGCGTTCTGGCAGTTCAGCGCCGGCTTCGTGACGGTCAGTGGCTTGTTGCTGCTGGCCGGTTTTGCCGTCGGTTGCCTGCTGCGCCGCCACAGCGGCCTGCAGAAAGCCTTCGGTGGCGGCCTGCTGGCTGGCGCCGCCGTGGTGCTGGCCGGCTGATGGACAGCGACCTGGCGCTGTTGCGCCTGCTGCAATTGGCCAGCCCGGGCCTGCCGGTGGGCGGCTTCACCTATTCGCAGGGCCTGGAGTGGGCAGTGGAGGCCGGCTGGGTGCGTGACACTGCCGGTTTCGCCAGTTGGCAGCGCGAGCAGATCCACGACACCCTGGTGCACCTGGACTGGCCGCTGCTGGCGCGCCTGTATCAAGCCTGCCAGGTCGGCGATGCCGAGGCCTTCGCCCGCTGGAGCCAGTTCCTCCTGGCCAACCGCGAGACCGCCGAGCTGCGCCTGGAAGAACGGCAGCGCGGCGCGGCCCTGGCGCGGATGATCGACGGCTGGCAACTGGGCCAGGATCCGGCCTGGCGCGCCAGCCTGGAGTTGACCCAGCTCAGCGGCATGGCCTGGTTGGCCGCGCACTGGTCGATACCGCTGCGCCAGCTCGCCCTGGGCCATGCCTTCGCCTGGCTGGAAGGGGCGGTGATGGCTGGGGTCAAGCTGGTGCCGTTCGGCCAGCAGGCGGCGCAGACCCTGTTGCGCGACCTGGGCACAGAGTTGCCCGGCGTGCTCGACCATGCCCTGGCCCTGAGCGATGACCAGCTTGGCGGTGGCCTGCCGCTGCTGGCCATCGCCTCGTCACGACACGAAACCCAATACACCCGTTTGTTCCGTTCTTGAGGACTGCCTTCATGCAAAGCTATCAGCAACCCCTGCGCGTCGGTGTCGGCGGCCCGGTCGGCTCTGGCAAGACCGCGCTGCTCGAAGCCCTGTGCAAGGCCATGCGCGATCACTACCAGATTGCCGTGGTCACCAACGACATCTACACCAAGGAAGACCAGCGCATCCTCACCGAGGCCGGCGCACTGGAACCTGAGCGCATCGTCGGCGTCGAGACCGGCGGCTGCCCGCACACGGCCATCCGCGAAGACGCCTCGATGAACCTGGCTGCAGTCGAGGACCTGGCGCGCAAATTTGGCAATCTCGAAGTCATATTCGTGGAAAGTGGCGGTGACAACCTCAGCGCCACCTTCAGTCCGGAGCTTGCCGACCTCACCATCTATGTGATCGACGTCGCCGAAGGCGAGAAAATCCCGCGCAAGGGCGGCCCAGGCATCACCAAATCCGACTTCCTGGTGATCAACAAGACCGACCTGGCCCCTTATGTGGGGGCTTCGCTGGAGGTGATGGAGCGCGACACCCAGCGCATGCGCCCGCAGCGGCCCTGGACCTTCAGCAACCTGAAGAAGGGCGAAGGGCTGCAGGCGGTGATCGATTTCATCGTCGAACGCGGCATGCTCCGGGTCAGGGGGTAAATACCTCGACCCGGTTACGGCCGCTCTGCTTGGCCTTGTACAGCTGCTCGTCGGCCTGCTTGAGCAAGGTATCGGCCTGCTGGGTGTCGGGCTGGCGGCAGGCCACGCCGATCGACAGGGTCAGCCGGCCGACATGGGGGGTATCGGCTTCTTCGACCGCTGCGCGGATGCGTTCGGCAATGCGCCGGGCGTCCTCGAGCCGGGTATCGGGCAGGAGCATGGTGAACTCCTCGCCGCCGACCCGGCAGGGCAGGTCCTGCTGGCGTGAGCGCTGGCGTAGCAATTCGGCCAGGTGCTGCAGCACTTCGTCGCCGGCATCGTGGCCATAGGTGTCGTTGACCCGCTTGAAGTGGTCGATATCCAGCGCCAGCACGGCGAAGTCGCGTTGCCCCTGCATCAGCTCGTCGAGTGCGGCTTGCAGCACCCGGCGGTTGGGCAGGCCGGTGAGGGCATCGCTCTCGGCTTCCTGGCGCAACTTGCCGAAACGCTCCTGCAGCAGTTGCTCGCCGGTGATCAAAGCACTGCGAATGTCCGCCGCTTCGGCATACCAGGCGTCGATGCGCTTGAGGTCTGCGTCGGCATGGCTGGATGAAAAATGCCTGGCCGCGTCGGCGAGGTGGCGTAGCGGTTTGGTCAGGTATTGGGTCAGCCAGAGCATCAGCAGCAGGCCGATGGCGCTGGTCGGCAAGATATGCAACGCCACTTTCTGCATCAGCTCACGCAAGGGCGCCAGGGCCAGCTCGCGGGGTTGCTGGGCCACCACCGCCCAGTGTGCGTCGGCCACCGGGGCGAAGCCTGCAAGCATCGGGATGCCGATATAGTTGGGCGCATCCAGGCTACCAGTCTCCCCACGTAGGGCCGCTTCGATGGTCGGGCTACCGCTGACGACGCTACCGATAAGCTCATGGTCAGGGTGATAGAGCAGCCGACGGTTGGTGTCGGCGACGAATACGTATGAGCCATCGTTCTGGTAATGCGCGCCAATCACGGTATGCAGTTCGCTTTCCTTCTTGAGGAACACCGAACCGCCGACCAGGCCCAGGTAGGTGCCGTCGGGCGCGCGGATCGGTTCGGAGATGAACACCACCAGGTCACCTCCGCGCGAGGTATAGGCGTTGCTGATGTGCGGCTTGGCCGAGTCCACGGCCTGGAGTATTTCGGAAGAGCTCAGGCGGCTGCTGGCGATCTGGCGGATATCCGGATAGGCCGCCAGGATGCGGCCGCGGGCATTGACGATGACGATCGAGTTGAAGTCCAGGTCCTGGGCCTGCAGGCGCTTTGCCTCGGCGATACGCAGGTCGGCGTCGGGCATTTCGGTTGCCAGCAGCGCGGCGCTGTAGCGCAGGTGATCGCGTGCCGACTTGATGAATGCATCGATGCTCGAGGCGACTTTGCTGGCATAGGCTTGGTTGGCTTGCAGGCTCGATTTCACCAGCGCGGTCTGTTGGACCCGGTAGGCCACGTAGAGCGTGTTTATCAATGTGGACAGGCAGGCCAGCAGCACCATGCCCAGGACCAGGGTACGCAGTTGCAAGAAGCGGCGGCGGTTGTGCATAGGCAGTCGTCGGCACGGGAGGAGACCGCTGAAGTATGGTTGGTTTCCCGAAAACCGCCGCTATTCGGGGTTCGCTAGCGATGACAGCAATGTGGCGCGGCGGCCGGCGAACAGGTCGGCGAGGTTGAGTTCGCCATCCGCGCCTTGGAAGCGGTAGGGCTGTTCCAGCTTGACCCAGGGCAGGGCCAGGCGAGCGGCGGCGACCTCGTCGCGTTGGTGGGTGAGGGCTTTTTCGTGGAGCCACAGCTGGTAGCGGGCGGCGAGCCACTCGGTGCGGGAAACGATGGGGTGCTGGGTGCTCATGGGGCTGACTCCGCTTGAGGGGTTCAGCTTGTGGTCGATGGCTTGCTGGCTGAGCAGCAGGCCGCCGGTGTTGTCCAGACT
>NZ_JACVVE010000022.1 GCF_016648105.1 Pseudomonas sp. S31
ACCCCCGCCCCGTGCTCTTCTTATGCCCTGCGTTCAGGTGCCCCCTACGGGGGTGAAACGGGAAACCGGTGCGTCACAGGCCCTTGCTCCACTCGCTGCTGCAGTGGAAAAAAAGGCCCGGCAATTCCGGTGCTGCCCCCGCAACGGTAAACGAGTGAAAGGTCTGGACCACTGTGCCTCGCAGTTCGGCATGGGAAGGTGACCGCATCAGGAGCCCTGCTCCGCCTCGTAAGCCCGGAGACCGGCCTGGCGTTCATGTACACCCCGCGGAGGGCGGGCGCTGTCGCATTCCCCATGCCCTGGGGCCCAAGGCACTGATCGTGCCTGGGGCGGCCGCGCCTGTTGCCTACAATAAATGCAGAGGAACGCGTCATGCCCGTCACCAGCCTCAAACACAGCGTCGCCACCCCCACTACCTTCAGCCAGCGCGTGGCCGTGGCCGTAGGCGCCAGCCTGCTGGGCCTGTGCCTGGTCTACTTCGCCGGCTTCTCGCACATCGAAGCGGTGCACAACGCCGCCCACGACACCCGCCACAGCGCCGCCTTCCCCTGCCACTGAGCCTGCCCGCATGATCAAGCGCATCGCCCGCACCGCCGGATTCAGCGGCCTGCTCGCCGCCCTGTTGCTGACCCTGCTGCAAAGCTTCTGGGTCGCACCGCTGATACTTCAGGCCGAAACCTACGAGAACAGCGGCGCCGTCGCCGAGCATCACGAACATGAGCACGAGGCCTCGGCCGCGCACAGTCACGACAGCGAGGCCTGGGCGCCAGAGGATGGCTGGCAGCGCATCGTCTCTACCACTGGCGGCAACCTGGTGGTGGCGGTCGGATTCGCCCTGATCCTCGCCGCCCTGTACAGCCTGCGCGAACCTAGCCGCGCGCTGTCCGGCGCATGGTGGGGCCTGGCTGGCTTCGCCGTGTTCTGCCTGGCGCCGACCCTGGGCTTGCCACCGGAGCTGCCGGGCACCGCTGCCGCCGACCTGGGGCAGCGCCAGGCCTGGTGGATCGGCACCGCCGCCGCCACTGCGGTGGGCTTGGCGTTGCTGGTGTTCAGCCGGCACTGGCTGCTGAAAGTACTGGGCGCAGTGCTTCTGGTGCTGCCGCACGTCATCGGCGCGCCGCAACCCGAGCATCATTCGAGCCTGGCTCCCGCCGCCCTGGAAACCCAGTTCAAGATCGCCTCGTGGCTGACCAATGCGGCCTTCTGGCTGGCACTTGGGCTGCTCAGCGCATGGCTCTACCGTCGCGCCAATCCGGCCTGATGACTGCGCTGTACGTCGGCCTCGGCTGCCGCCGGGGCTGCCCTTTGGAAGTGCTCGATGCCCTGCTGCGACAGGCGCTGCAGGCCAACGGCCTGCAGCCTTCGGCGGTGCGCGGCATCGCCACCTTGGCGGCCAAGGCCGACGAGCCCGCCTTGTTGCAACTGGCCGAGCGCCACGGCTTGGCGCTACAGCCCTTCGACGCCCTTCAACTGCAGCCCTTCGAGGCACAACTGAGCCATCGCTCGTCGATAACCTACAGCCACACCGGCTGCTGGGGCGTTGCCGAGAGCGCCGCCCTGGCGCTGGCCTGGCAGGTGGAAGGCCAGGCCAGCCTGGTGCTCACCCGCCAGGTGCTCGGCCCGGCTACCCTGGCACTGGCACGGGGTCGATAATTGCCTCCCCCATCGTTCAAGGAATTCCCATGACTGTCTATTTCATCGGCGCAGGCCCGGGCGACCCGGAGCTGATCACGGTCAAGGGCCAACGCCTGATCCGCCAGTGCCCGGTGGTCATCTACGCCGGTTCACTGGTACCTGCGGCCGTGCTCGAAGGCCACCACGCCGAAACCCTGATCAACAGCGCCGAACTGCACCTGGAGCAGATCATCGCGGCGATGCGCGCGGCACACGAAAAAGGCCAGGACGTGGCGCGGGTGCACAGTGGCGACCCCAGCCTGTACGGCGCCATCGGTGAGCAGATCCGCCACCTGCGCGAACTGGGCATCGACTACCAGATCATCCCCGGGGTTACCGCCGCGGCTGCCAGCGCGGCCTTGCTCGGCTGCGAGCTGACCCTGCCAGACGTGGCGCAGACGGTGATCCTGACCCGCTATGGCGACACTTCGCCGATGCCCGCCGGTGAGCAACTGGCCGACCTGGCACGCCATGGCACCACCCTGGCCATCCACCTGGGCATCAAGCACCTGGCGCGGATCGTCGAGGATCTGCTGCCTCACTACGGCTCCGACTGCCCGGTCGCGGTGGTCCATCGCGCCACCTGGCCCGACCAGGACTGGGTCCGCGGCCGCCTCGACGACATCGTCGGGCAAGTGGCTGCCAAGGGTTTTCGCCGCACCGCGCTGATCCTCGTAGGGCACGTACTGGGAGATGCGCCTTTCGCCGAGTCCGCCCTCTACCGCGCCGGGCATGCCCACCTGTACAGGCCGCGCGACTGAGCATTGCCAAGTATGCACAGGCCAGAGCAGACTCCAGGTTCTCGTCCACGGCCCGGAGCCCTGCCCATGCTGGAACTGCGCCCCAATTGCGAATGCTGTGATGCCGACCTGCCCGGCGACAGCCACGACGCGATGATCTGCTCGTTCGAATGCACCTTCTGTCGAGCCTGCGCCACCGACCGCCTGCAGGGCCAATGTCCGAATTGCGCGGGTCAGCTGGTCGCCAGGCCCACCCGAGTCGGCCTGGCCCTGCGCAACAACCCCGCCTCGACCAGGCGGGTGAAAAAAACCCACGCGCCCTGTGCCTGACACGCCGTCTATACATCGCTTGCACCGGTCGATTCCAAGGGTGCAAGCCTTCCCATTCTCCTTGTAGGTTTTTTCACCAGAGTAAGGTGACAATTTCAACAGTCCTATACTCGCCATTACTAAGGCGACGGAATGCCCGTATCTTGCGCGCTGCCGGCCATCGTCTACAGGCCTCTTCCCGCTAAAAGCGAGAAACGGACCACATTCCGACAGGAGTTTTCTACATGACCACCGTACTGATCGTCGATGACCATCCTATCGTTCGCCTCTCCCTGCGCATCATGCTGGAACGTGATCGCTTCCAGGTTGTAGGAGAAGTCGATGATGGGAAGGAAGTCGCACAGGCCGTACGCGACCTTCAACCCGATGTCGTCATCCTCGACATCGGCCTCCCTGGGCTCGATGGCATGGAGGTGATCAAGCGCCTGCAGAAGCTCGAGCCGCAACCGAAGATCATGGTGCTCACCGGCCAGGCCGGCGACCTCTACGTCAGGCGTTGCCTGGATGCCGGCATCGCAGCATTCCTGACCAAGGACGAAGACCTGGATGCCGTGGTGTTCGCGCTGAAGGCGCTGGTCAAAGGCTACTCCACGTTCCCGCAGATGTCGGTCAATAGCAGCACGCTGGAAAGCGAGGCGTACCGCCTGGGCAGCCTGTCCAATCGGGAGATGGAGGTGTTGCGCCGCCTCGCCCGTGGCGAGAGCAACAAGTTCATTGGCCAGCAGATGAACCTCAGTGCCAAGACCATCAGTACCTACCGTGGACGGATCATGGACAAACTCAGGACCGAATCGCTGGTGGAAATGGTTGATTTGGCCAAACGCAACCAGGTGAATTGAACGGGCGATGCAATGAGAATCGTCCTGTGCTGCCTGCTCCTGCTGCTTGCCTGCTTGGCCACCGACGCCCTGGCGCGGGACGATGGCGAGCCACGTCACCTGCTGGCCCGCTCGCTCAGCGCCACGCCGCCGTTGCGGCTCGACGCCCAGGACCGGCAGTGGCTGCAACAACGCAAGGTGCTGATCCTGGGGAGCTCGCGCCCCGACTACCCGCCATTCGAGATCAATGCCAGCCTGGCCGACTATGAAGGCCTGAGCGCCGACTATGCCGGCTTGATCGCCGAACAGCTGGGCATTGCCATCGAAGTGCGGCGCTTCGCCAGCCGCCACGAGGCCATCGCCGCACTCCGTGACGGGCGCATCGACCTTCTGGGCACTTCCAACGCCTTTGAGGCGGCCGACGCCGAGCTGGCCTTGAGCCAGGCGTATGCCGACGACCTGCCGGTAATCGTCATCCGCGAAGGCCGTAGCCTGGAGCACAACCGCAACCTCGAAGGCCTGCGCCTGGCCATGGTCGACCACTACCTGCCTGCAGCGCAGGTCAGGGCGCTCTACCCCAAGGCCCAGCTCAGCCTCTATCGCTCCACCTTGACCGGCCTCGCAGCCGTCGAGCTGGGCGAAGCGGACGCTTACCTGGGCGATGCGATCAGCACCGACCACCTGATCGGCAAGAGCTACCAGGGCAGCCTGAAGATCGACCATTTCTGCCAAGCGCCTTCCGCTGCGTTCTCCTTTGCCCTGGCGCATGACAATGCGCGCCTGCATCGCCTGGTCGACAAGGCCCTGGCCAGGATCACCGAGAGCGAGCGGCTGAACATCCTGCGGCGCTGGAGCAGCGGCAACACCAGTCTGCTGCTCGATCGCCATCCGGTGGCACTGACCGAACAGGAGCGCAGCTGGATCGCCGCGCATTCCACCGTCAGCGTGCTGGTCAACAGTGGCCTGGCCCCATTGACCTTCAACGATAACCAGCAGCAGGCCAGTGGTATCACCCTCGACCTGCTCAAGCAGGTCACCCTGCGCACCGGCCTGCACTTCGACATCGTCGAGCACGATTCAGTACAGAAGATGGTCGACCTGGTGGCTCGCGGCCAGGCGCAGATGATCGGCGCCCTGGGCTATGGCGCGGAACGGGCCAGCAAACTGCGCTACACCCGCCCCTACCTGGTCAGCCCAAGGGTGCTGGTGACCCGCGCCCAGGGCATCTCGCCAGCCCAGGCCAAAGCCCTGGACGGCCAGCGCGTGGCCTTGCTGCGAGGCTCGCCACAGCGCGTGCAGATTCAACGCCAGTACCCTCGCGCCATCCTGGTCGAGGTGGACAACCCGCTCGGCCTGATGGAAGCGGTGGCCAACGGCGATGCCGACGCGGCCCTGAGCAGCCACATCAACGCCAGCTACTACATCAGCCACGTTTTCAAGGGTACGCTGCAGATTGCCGCGGTGCTCGACGACGACCCAGCCGTGGCGGCGTTCGCCGTGGCCCCGGACCAGCCGCAGCTGCAGGCGATCCTCGACAAGGTGCTGCTGAGCATCCCGCCGGAGGAACTGGAGCAATTGATCAACCGCTGGCGCACCAGCACCCTGGTCAGTGACAGTCCGTGGCGCAACTACCGCACCCTGGCCCTGCAGGTGCTGATCCTGTCGGCCCTGCTGCTGGCCGGCGTGGTGTTCTGGAACAGCTACCTGCGCAAGCTGATCCACCAGCGCACCGAGGCCCAGCAAGCCTTGCAGACCCAGCTGGGGCTGAGCCGCGGCCTGTTGGAGCAACTGCGCCAGGCCAAGGATGACGCGGTACGCGCCAGCCAGACCAAAAGCACCTTCCTGGCCACCATGAGCCATGAGATCCGCACACCGATGAACGCCGTCATCGGCTTGCTGGAGCTGGCCCTGGAAGACAACCAGGCCGGCCACCGCGATACCGAGACGCTACGTACCGCGCACGATTCGGCCATCGGATTGCTCGAGCTGATCGGCGATATCCTCGATATTTCGCGTATCGAGTCCGGGCACATGACCCTGCAGCCCGTGCCGGTCGACCTGGTCGAACTGGCCAACGCCTGCTTGCGGGTGTTCGAGGGCAACGCACACTTGAAAGGGCTGCAGTTGAACAGCGATATGCCGGACGGGCCCTGCTGGGTGCTGGCAGACCCGCTGCGGATCAAGCAGATCCTTTCCAACCTGCTGAGCAATGCGATCAAGTTCACCGACCGCGGCGAGGTGCAGATCAGCCTGCGGCTCACGCCGCAACCCAACGACATCGCCGTGAGCCTGGCCGTGCGCGATTCGGGCATCGGCATCGCTGCCGCCGACCAGGCGCGCCTGTTCAGCGCCTTTGCCCAGGCACAGGGCCCACGGGCGCAGCAAGGCGCCGGGCTCGGCCTGGTGATCAGCCGCTCCCTGGCAGAGCTGATGGGCGGCCAGCTCAACCTGCAGAGCGTCGAAGGGGTCGGTACCCGAGTCGAGGTGCTGCTGCGCTTGCAGCCCTGCATGGCGCCCGAACCGCCCGAGCGGGCCCCGGGCATGCCGCAGGCGCCTGCAGGTGCGTTGAATATCCTGGTGGTCGATGACTTCCCGGCCAACCTGATGCTGCTGGAAAAACAGCTCGATAGCCTCGGCCACCGGGTCACCCTGGCCGAAAATGGCGAGCAGGCATTGGCGTTGTGGCAAGCGACGCCGTTCGAGCTGGTGCTCACCGACTGCAGCATGCCCGTCATGGACGGCCGTACCCTCGCCCGCGCGATCCGCGCCACCGAGCAGAGCCGTGGACTGAGGCCGTGCAGGATCGTCGGCATCACCGCCAATGCCCAGGCCGAGGAGCGCGAGCGTTGCCTGGCCAGCGGCATGGATGACTGCCTGTTCAAGCCGATCGGCCTGCAAACCTTGAAGCAGCATGTCACAGGCCCGGCGGCGGAGCCCACAGCGATCCCCTATTTGCATCTCGACGAACTGCGCCACCTGACCCAGGATGACGAACACCTGACCCGCCAGCTGCTGGAACAACTGGCCAAGAGTGCGGGCGAAGACCTCGCTGCCCTGCAGGCGTTGGACAGCGAGCCCGGCGATGCGGAACTGCGCGCCTTGGCCCATCGCATCAAGGGAGGCGCGAAGATGCTCAAGGTGCGCCGGATCGTCAGCGTCTGCGAAGACATCGAGCAGGCTCAGGCCCGTGGCGAATCCACAGCCGAACTACGCCAGCAACTGCACGTCGGCCTGCAGACCCTGCTGGGGGAGCTGGCCGACAAGCTCAATGCAATTGCAACGTCGAGGTAATCTCGCCAATCGCATCGACCACGTGCCGAGAGCCCTGCTGGATTTCCATGATCACCGTGCCGGCTTCGTTGGCCAGTTCCACGCCGCGACCGGTACGCGACAGGCTCGATTGCATGCTGGCCACGGCGGTCAGTGAAAGGTCGTGGTTCTGACGCACCACATCGACGATTTCCAGGGTCGCCTTGCTGGTACGCGCCGCCAGGCTGCGCACCTCGTCGGCTACCACGGCAAAGCCCCGGCCGTGCTCGCCGGCGCGAGCGGCCTCGATGGCTGCGTTGAGGGCCAGCAGGTTGGTCTGGTCGGCAATGCCGCGGATGGTCAGGACGATCTGCCCTATCACGTCCGACTGCTTGCTGACCGCGTCGATGCTACGCGCGGCATCGTTGAGCTCGCGGGAAATCTGTTCGATCACCTGCACGGTCTGCTGCACCACCTCGGTGCCCTTGCGCGCGCAGGCATCGGTCTGCACGGAGCTGGCGTGGGCGGCCTCGGCGGCGCTTTGCTGGGTGGTTACCTGGGAGGTGATGTCGCTGGCGAACTTGACCACCTTGTACAAGCGCCCCTTGTTGTCGAAGATCGGGTTGTAGGAAGCCTCGAGGTAGACGATCTGACCGTACTTGTTGATCCGCTCGAAGCGGTGCGAGTGGTACTCCCCGCGGTTGAGGGAGGCCCAGAACTCGCGATAGGCCACTGACTCGCGCTCATGGGGCGAGCAGAACAGGCCATGGTGGCGGCCGACCACCTCCTCGTGGCGATAGCCCATGGTCGCCAGGAAGTTTTCGTTGGCCTTGATCACCCGCCCTTCAGGGGTGAACTCGATCACTGCCATCGACCGGCCGATGGCCTTGAGCAGGCTCTCGCTCTCGTGCTCCTCGAGCATCCGACGGGTAATGTCCGAGGCCACCTTGATCACGCTGGTGACCTGGCGCTGCTCGTCGAACACCGGCATGTAGCTGGCCTCCAGCCAGACCTCCCGGCCCGCCTTGTCCAGGCGTTCGAAGGTGCCACTGATGGCCTTGCCCTCTCCCAGTTCGCGCCACAGTTGCTGGTATTCGGCACTCTTGGCGTAGACCGGGTCGCAGAACATCCGGTGGTGCTTGCCCCGCAGTTCATCGACGCTGTAGCCCAAGGTCTGGCAGAAATGCTCGTTGGCCTCGAGGATGGTGCCATCGGGGGCGAACTCGATCATGGCCATCGAGCGGCTGATAGCCGCCAGCTTGGCCTCGGCACCCGCCAGGGCCAGCCGACTGCGCTGGATCTCGATCAAGTCTGACTTGCGATGGAAATCGAACATGACGCCGGGCTCCTCATCCTGGGATGCCCTCAGCATAGATCGTTCGTGCCTAAGTGCCAGCAAAAGGCTACTACCTAGGCATTAGCCCTTTGTGACTGGCGTATCTGCCCTCATGAGCTCTCCCGGACCACCAGCTCGAAGCCCAGGTCCTGCTGCTCGGCCGCTACCGCCTTGCCATCGAGCAACGCCAGCAAGGCCTGGGCGGCACGCCTACCAACGGCTGCGCGCGGGGTGCGGATGGAAGTCAGGCGCGGCACCATGTGCGCCGAGGCCGGCAGATCGTTGAAACCGACCATCGCCACCTGGCCCGGCACCTCGATGCCCTGTCGCAAAGCCTGGAGCACAGCGCCGTGGGCCAGGTCGTCGTTACAGAAGAAGATGCCATCGACTTGCGGCGCCTGCGCCATCAGTTGGCTGAACAATTCGCCTCCCAGGGCGATGGAGGACGGCTGCGGCGCGAGCAGCTCCAGTTCGTCCGCCTGCAGCCCGGCCTCGACCAGCGCCTGGCGAAAGCCCTCGGCCCGCTGCATCACTCGCGGGTCGAGCTGCGCGGCAACGAATGCCAGGCGTCTGCGCCCGCGGGCGATCAGGTGCCGGGCCGCAGCACGCCCGGCTTCCTGCTGGGAAAAGCCCACCGAGAACATCCCCTCGCCGCCCAGTTCCATCATGTGTACGCACGGCACGCCACTGGCAGCCAGCATCTGCCGGGAAGCATCGCTGCGCTCGAAACCGGTGAGCAGGATGCCGCACGGCTGATACGCCAGGTAGTTACGAATGAGGTTTTCTTCCTCGGCGACATCGTAGTGGTAGTTGCCGATCAGCACTTCGAGCCCGCGCGGGCGCATCACCTCGTGAATCGCCTCGAGGGTGTCGATGAACAACTGGTTGGACAACGAGGGGATGAGCACCACCACCGATTGGCTGCGCGCCGACGCCAGTGCCCGCGCCGCAGGGTTGGCGATGTAGCCGAGGCTGGCCGCGGCTGCGCTGACCTTTTCCACCAGCGCGGGCGCAACCGTGCTGACCCCGCGCAAGGCGCGGGAAGCGGTGATGGGGGAAACCCCGGAAAGCCTGGCGACTTCCGCCAGGGTGGGACGGCCGGTGGTGCGGGAACCTGTACGAGACATGATTGTTGTAATTTTACTACTTGCAAAGAGACGGGAACGGCCACTAAGGTAGCGCTGTCTCAGGACCCAGGCAATGTAATCTTTGGTCGCACCGGTAGCGACTGAGCGCCAGGCGTCCATACTGCGTAAGGACAAGATCAACAACACCGGGAAGGCAGCCGCGCATTTAAGCCAAGACAGCGCTGTCTCGCCCCGCAGGAGGTACTGATGAATGTTCCACTGTCCGCCATCGTCGTGATGGGCGTGGCCGGCTGCGGCAAAAGCAGCATTGGCTCGGCCATCGCTGGCCTAAGCGGCGGCCGCCTGATCGAAGGCGATGCGTTCCACCCCGCCGCCAACATCGCCAAGATGAGTGCCGGTATTCCCCTTGACGACGACGACCGCGCCGGCTGGCTAGTCCGCCTGGGCCAGGAGCTGCTTGACGTGGCCGCTGCCGGCGAACGCCCGATCCTGACCTGCTCGGCGCTCAAGCGTCGCTACCGCGACACCTTGCGCGATGCCATGCCGGGCGTGGGTTTCGTGTTTCTCGAGCTGACCCCGGCCGACGCCGAACAGCGCGTGCTCGCCCGTCCCGGCCACTTCATGCCGGCCAGCCTGATCGACAGCCAGTTCGCCGCGCTCGAGCCACCCCATGGCGAGCCGCTGACCCTGGCGCTGGATGCTACCCGGCCGGTCGCCGACCTGGCCAAGGCGGTAGACACCTGGCTAAAGCCCTGCGGTGACCGGAGCCTGGCGCGAACTGCCTGATTCTGGTGGTTTTTTCCGTTCACCAAAGACAGCGCTACCTCCACACCGCAAAGCGGTGAACATTCAATGAAGCTACGCCAAAAACAACGATAAGACCGAGGCATAACCACCATGTTCGGACTGGCTACTGATACCTACCTGCTGCTCGACGCCCTGGTCACCATCGTCGGGCTGATCCTGCTGATCACCCATTTCAAGGTTCACCCCTTCGTCGCCCTGACCCTGGCCGCAGGCTTTCTTGGCCTGACCTCCGGCATGGATGTGGCCAAGGTCATGAAGTCGTTCCAGGACGGCTTTGGCGGCGTGCTCGGTTTCGTCGGCATCGTCCTGGCGCTGGGCACCATGCTCGGCAAGCTGATGGCCGACTCCGGCGGCGCCGACCAGATCGCCCAGACCCTCATCCGTGCCTTCGGCAAGAAGAACGTGCACTGGGCAATGATGTTCTCGGCCTTCCTGGTCGGCATTCCGCTGTTCTTCGAGATCGGCTTCGTGCTGCTGGTGCCGTTGGTGTTCATCGTCGCCCGGCGTTCCGGGGTGTCGCTGATCAAGATCGGCATTCCGCTGCTGGCGGGGTTGTCGGTGGTGCATGGCCTGGTTCCACCGCACCCGGGGCCGCTGCTGGCCATCGGCATCTTTCACGCCGACATCGGCCGGACCATCTTCTATGGGCTGCTGGTGGCGCTACCGACCGCGATCATTGCCGGGCCGCTGTTCGGCAACTTCATCGCCCGCTACATTCCCGGCAGCCCTTCCCAGGAGCTGATGGACCAGATCGCCAAAGAGTCCGACCGTGGCAACCTGCCGAGCTTCACCGTCACCCTGGTGACCGTGCTGCTGCCGGTGGTGCTGATGCTGCTCAAGACCTTCGCCGACGTGGCACTGCCGGCCGAGCATATCGTGCGCAAGTGGATGGACCTGATCGGCCACCCCATCACCGCGCTGCTCGCCGCCCTGTTGCTGGCTTTCTACACCTTCGGTTCGGCACGCGGCTTCAATCGTCAGCAGATCATGAAGATGCTTGACCAGAGCCTGGCCCCCACCGCCGCCATCGTGTTGATCGTCGGTGCCGGGGGTGGCTTCAAGCAAATGCTGGTGGACACCGGTGTCGGCAACGTGATCGGGCAGATGGCCGTACAGGCGCAGATCTCGCCGATCTTGCTGGCTTGGCTGGTGGCAGCGGTGATTCGTATCGCCACCGGTTCCGCGACCGTGGCGACCATCACCGGGGCCGGCATCGTCGCGCCGGTGATCGACCTGGTGCCGGGGGTCAACCGCGAACTGCTGGTGCTGGCCACCGGGGCCGGATCGCTGATCCTGTCGCACGTCAATGACGCCGGTTTCTGGCTGGTGAAACAGTACTTCAACATGACCGTCGCCGAGACCTTCAAGACCTGGAGCATGATGGAGACCATCCTCTCGGTGGTCGGCATCATCTTCATCATGTTGCTGTCACTGGTGGTCTGACCGTTGATCGGGGTGATGGCACCCTGGCAGCTCGAGTAGGGCCGAACCTAGGAAGACGCCTACTCACGCAAAGGAGCCTGCCCCATGAACCGATCGACCCTGATACTCGTCGCCCTGCTCGCCTCCCCCTTGGCCTGGGCGGTGGGCACCGGCCCCACCTATCCCGATGACCCGCACAACCCGGCACCGCAGCCGGGCGTGGACAGCACGCTCAATCCCATCGAGCAACCGATGCCGCGTGACACCGATCCGCGCCTGCAAGGCACCGACCCGCAAGACCCACCGGCTCGGCAGAACGACAACCGCGACCTCCCGGGGATGGATGGCAGTGGCTCGGAAGGGACCGCTGGCCAAGGCGGCGATGGCGGCAGCAACAAGCCCTGAAGCCGGTACCGCCCCCGCCACCGGTAGCGGCCTGATCTGCGCCCCGAATCACCATTGCCGCTTGTCCGGCCGGGTCAGGCCGAGTTTCTCTATACGGTAACGCAGCATGTCGCGCGACAAGCCGAGCATTCGTGCCGACTTGGTGACATTCCAGTCGGTACGGTCGAGGGTGCGGCACACCAGGTCACGCTCCATGTCTGGGAGGCTGGTACCGGGCTCCGGCTCATGCCTTGGCACTTCGAAAGGCAGCGGCGCCGGCGGCGTCAGCGGCTCGTCGATCAACGTCAGGCAGAGGTTGAGCTGGTGCGCCTGGACCACTTCGTTAGGCGCCAGCAGCACGGTCTGCTCGAGCATGTTGCGCAACTCACGCACATTGCCCGGCCAGCTGTAGCTCAGCATCAAGGCTTCCGCCTCGGCGCTAAAGCGCAGGTTCGGCTTGCCATAGCGACGACCATGGTGGGCCAGGAAATGCCGCGCCAGCAGCAGGATATCCTGGCCACGGGCATACAGCCTGGGCACTTTCAAGGCGATGATGCGCAGGCGGAAGAACAGGTCGCGACGGAACTTGCCTTGCTGCACCATCTGCTCCAGGTTGCAGTTGGTCGCGCTGATGACCCGCAGGTCGACCTTGCGCTCCTTGACCGCGCCGATACGGCGGATGCTCCGGTCTTCCAGCAGCTTGAGCAACTTGGCCTGCAGCAACAGGTCCATCTCGCCGATCTCGTCGAGGAACAGCGTGCCGCCATCGGCGGCCTCGACCAGGCCGACCCGGCGGTCCTTGGCATCGGTAAAGGCGCCTTTCTCATGACCGAACAGCTCGGCCTCCAGCAGGTTGGCCGGGATCGAGGCGCAGTTGAACTCGATGAACGGCCCCTTGCTGCGCGAACCGTCGAAATGCAGGGCACGGGCCACCAGTTCCTTGCCAGTACCGGTCTCGCCCTCGATCAACACCGGCGGCAGGTCGTCGCTGGCCATGCGCCGCTCGGCGTCCAGTACCTGGCGCAGGGTGTGCTTGAGCCCGAGCATGGCCGGCGATTCGCCGATCAGCGCCTGCAAGCCGGACTTCTGCGCCTCGCGCTCCTGGTAGAACGACAGCGTGCGCTCCATCCGCTCGGTGGCCAGGGCCTTGTCCAGGGTCAGTTTCAGCTCGGCCAGCACCACCGGCTTGGTCAGGTAGTGGAATGCGCCCTCCTTCATCGCCTGCACGGCATCTTCGACATTGCCATAGCCGGTCATCATGATCACCTTGAGGTCCGGCGACTGGGCCAGCAGCGTGCGCAACAAGTCGTGGCCGCTCATGCCGGGCAAGGAGTTGTCGGTCAGCACCGCATCGGGCTGCGCTCGCTTGATCTGCTCCAGCGCAAGCTCCGCGCTGTGGCACACGTTGACCTCGAAGCCCTTGAGGCCCAGGTAGGTCTGAATGTTTTCGGCGAGGATTTCATCATCCTCGACCACCAGGATGCTGTGCTCCATGGTCCCCTCCCGCTGCGATATTGAAAATGAGGCTGACGCGGGTTCCTTCCTCTTCACGGCTGCTCAGGCTGACCGAGCCGCCAAAACGCTCCATGATGCGCTTGACCAGGGCCAGGCCGACGCCGAGGCCGCCCTGCTTGGTCGTGTAGAACGGCTTGAATACCATGCGCTCCTGCTGCTGGGTCATGCCTTTGCCGGTGTCGGTCAGCAGTAGCTGCGCCCGTTGCCCATCCAGCACACTGACCTCGGCGCAGAGCACGCCGCCCTTGGGCATGGCCTCGATGGCATTGGAGAACAGACTGTTGAGGATCTGGGTGAGCTGCAGCGGCTGGCTGGCCACCCATTGCACCTGAGGCCCCTCGAAGCGGAACAGCACGCCGTTGCGCTCGATCTGCTGGACGAACGCCAGGTGGGTATCCTCTACCGCCGCAACCAGGTCCACGGGCTCGGCTTCATCGCTGGTCGGGCGCAGCGACACCAGCAGGTCACGCACCCAGCGCGACATGCGGTCGACCTGGCTGATGATGTCGACGATGTTCTTCTGCGCCAGGGGGTTGGCGATTTCCTGGGCCAGCTCGGCGCTGGAGCGAATGTTGGCCAGCGGGTTGCGCAGGCTGTGGGCCACCGCCGAAGACATCTCACCCAGGGCCACGTAGGTTTCGCTGGCCACCAGGCGATCTTGCTGGTGATGAAGCAGAAGCGCGGCGCGGCGCACGATCCAGAACAGGCCGAAATAGATCAGCGCGCCACCGACCAGGGTCGAAGCCCAGATCAGCAGGTAACCACGCTGTATGCGACGCACCAGGTCCTGCGGCTCCTTGTAGATTTCCACCATCGACATCACCTGCTCGCCCTGGCTGTCGAACAGCGGGATGTAGTTCTCGATGAACAGGTACTGCGGCTCACGCAGGAATTTCTGCTCTTCGCGGTCCTCGTCCGCCTTGTGGTAGCTGGCCGATACCGCCTTGCGCGAGCGGAACGCGTGATCGAGGTCTCCGTCGGCCGCGATGCGCTTGCCTATCAGCTGGGGGTTGGTCGACCAGACGATGGTGCGATCGCGGGCATAGACGTTGGCCAGGAGGATGTCAGGCAGGTGGGCGACGTGATCGAGGAATTCGGTGCGGGTCGCCTCGGCGAGCGCCGGTGTGAACTGCAGGTGCTGTTGATCGAGGCGAGGGTCGAGCAGTTCGCCCATGGTCGTGCCGGGTGGCAACTGCGAGTGGCGCACCTCGGCCTGGGCAATGGCCTGGATGAACTGGGCGGTCAACATGGCATCGCGCTGGACGCTGTCGCGTACGACGAACCGGGTCGACACATACCCCAGGCCGCCGGCTACCGCCGTGATGATCAGCAAGCTGATGACCGAAAACCAGCGCAGCAGGTTGAACTCGCTGACCGGTGTGCCCGGACTGCTTGCGGGTACTGCCACTGGCTGAACAGGGTCTTCCAGCATCTGCATCGGTCAGATTCCACGCAGAAAGTGCGCTCGAAAAGCGCCTTCGAAACCACTGCTACCCAGGGTAGCAAGTGAGTGGCGCTTCGCCATGGCAGCCAGGCTGCCGGACGTTGCGCGTGATGTGCTGCAAAAACTCAGCCACATGCTTCAATAAAAATAGATCCTTTTATTTTCAGTAACTTACGATAAATATTGAATGCGATATCGAGAATGATTCCCCACATTTGGGTACTTTGCACCCATAAACAGGTTTTTCTTAAAAATCATATAGTTATGGAAATACTTTGATCCTCTGTATCAGGATTTAACCAGCTTGAAACTGAGGGATACCCGGGTACCGTGCCCCTCGCTACTACTGAGCCGCACCGAGCCTCCGAAGCGCTCCATGATCCGTCGCACCAATACCAGCCCCACCCCCAGACCACCTTGCTTGGTGGTGAAGAACGGCCTGAAGGCCAGACGTGACTGCTGCTCGCTCATCCCCCTACCGGTGTCCGACAGCCGCAGGGTCAAGCCATGCCGATCCTGGCGTACCACCTCCACCCGCAGGCGGCCACCCTGCTCCATGGCCTCCAGGGCGTTAGCGATCAGGCTGTCGAAAATCTGTGCGAGCAGCGCCGGATGTCCCAGCACCTGCACCGCCGGTAGTGGCTGCACATCGAGCGTCACCCCACTACGCGCCAGGGGCACGGCGAAGGCTTGCAGGCTTTCGTGCAGGGCCTGGGCCAGGTCCACCGGTACCGCTTCGTCGTTGAGCGGACGCAGCGACTGCAACAGCTGGCGGATCCACTGCGACATGCGGTCGACCTGGCCGATGATGTCGTTGATATTGCGCTGCGCCGGGCCTTCATCGAACGCCTGGGCCAGCTCGGCGCTGGAGCGAATGCTGGCCAGCGGATTGCGCAGGCTGTGCGCCACCGCCGACGACACTTCCCCCAGGGCCACATAGGTCTCGTTGCTGATCAGCCGTTTCTGCTGCACCTCCATCACCCGGGCCGCGCGGCGCATGATCCCGTACAGGCCGACATAGACCAGCCCCGCCCCCACGGCGATGGCCAACCAGATGAGAATCAGGCCATGTTCGATGCGCACGATCAGGTCGTGGGGTTCCTTGTAGATTTCCACCATGGCCGTCACCCGGTCGCCATCGGCATCGAACAACGGAATGTAGTTTTCGATGAACAGTTTCTCGGGGGGCGTGACGAACTTCTGCTCGGCCCGGGCCTGCTCGAAATCGTGATAACTGGCCGAGACCCGCATCTTGTACTCGAAGGCCCGCTCCAGGTCGTCGTCGCCTTCGATCAATTTGCCCATCAGGGCCGGGTTGCTGGACCAGATCACCGTGCGATCCGGCGCGTAGATGTTGGCCAGGAGCATGTCCGGCAAATGCGCGATATGGTCGAGGAACTCGCCGCGCGCCTTGCGCCGGGCAGTGGGGTCGACATCCGGCAAGGCGGCCTGGTCGGTACGGGGGTCGAGCAGTTCCCCCATGGTGCGCACGTCGGGAATGGATACATGACGGACCTCGGCATCGGCGATCGCGGTGATGAACTGAGCAGTGAGCAGCGCATCGCGCTCGATGCTCTCGTCGATGATGAATCGACTGGAAATCAGCCCCAGCCCCGCAGCCACCGAGACGATAATGGCCAGGCTCACCCAGGCGTACCAGCGCAGCAGGTCGAATGACCGGCGCCCGGAAGCGGTATCAGCGCTGGTGGGCATCACGGCGGGCTGGGAACGAGGGACGATGTCCATGGCGGACTCCACTGCTGGTCACCTGTGAAAGGTTATAGCCCAGAGTTGGGGAAGCGTTGGGGGGAATCTGCAAGCTGCCCATGTGCCCGAGCCTAGAGCGGCGAATCCGCCGCCAGACCCTGCAGCTTGCGGTATTCGCGCAGTACTGCAGGGACGTAGCGGCGGGTTTCGGCGAACGGCGGCACCGCGCCACGGCGTAGCACCGCGTCTGGCCCGGCATTGTAGGCCGCGACCGCCAGGGTGATGTCGTTGTCGAACAGCTTCAGCATGCGCTTGAGGTAGCGTGCGCCGCCCTGGATGTTGTCTTCCGGGTCGAGCCGATCTTCCACGCCCATCTCCCGGGCGGTGTCCGGCATCAGTTGCATCAGCCCCACCGCCCCGGCAGCGGATCGCGCCCGAGGGTTGTAGCCGGACTCGGCCTTGATCAGCGCATGCAGCAGCGCCTGGGGCACATCATGGATGCGCGCCGCCACGGCGACGACATCGGCATAGGGGCGCCCGGTTATCAGTTGCGCGTCGCTCGGGCCGGCCTGGGCAAGCGGCTCGCTGATCACCCGCTCATAGTGGCGTCCGGGTCGATGGACGTTGGTCAGTACGTAGCCGCCCTTGGCATCGATGGAAATGTACACATCGGCCTGGGCGATCGTCGCCGCCAGCCACAATGAAACCAGGATGAGTCCACGCATGTCGGTCGCCTCCCCGCCGTGCCCCCGATCTGGGGGAAATGCCCCGCAAATCCGGGCCTTTTGAGCGACGACGCAAGCACCGTGCCGCTTGCCATGGCGCATGGCGCAAGGCCCCGAGGCAGACGTGCACGGCAGTTGCATGGCGAGTGCCAGGCATGTCCCTGCAGCGGAGGATTTCACCATGCAACGCAGACCCAACCCCCAACGTGGCTTCACCCTGCTCGAACTGTTGGTCGTACTGGTGGTACTCGGCTTGTTGGCCGGTATCGTCGCGCCCAAGTACTTCAGCCAGCTCGGTCGCTCGGAGGCCAAGGTCGCGCGGGCGCAGATCGAAGGCTTGAGCAAGGCCCTGGACCTCTATCGCCTGGAAGTCGGCCACTACCCCAACAGCGAGCAAGGCCTGCAGGCCCTGGTGGTGGCGCCCAGCGGCGAATCCCACTGGTCCGGGCCCTACCTGCAGAAAGCGGTGCCCCAGGACCCGTGGGGCCGCCCCTACATCTACCGCCAGCCAGGTGAGAACGGCGGCGAGTACGACCTGCTGTCGATGGGCAAGGACGGCCAGCCCGGCGGCGATGGCGAAAACGCCGAAGTCACCAGCTGGCAATGAGGAGGCGGCCCATGCGCTATCAGCTCAAGGCCCTGGGCAGCCAGGGCGTGGTGCAACTGCAGATCGAAGCCGAGGACCTCGAACAGGCGCGGCGCAAGGCCGTCGAGCAAGGCCTGCGGGTGGTCAGCATACGTGGCCAAGGCAGCGCCTTGGGCGGCCTGCCCTGGCGACGCGAGGCGGCGTTCGACCTGGTGTTGTTCAGCCAGGAGCTCACCACCTTGCTCAGCGCCGGCCTGCCGCTGATCGATGCCCTGGAGAGCCTGGCGGAGAAAGCGCCAGGCGCAGGCGCGCGCAAGGTGTTGGAGGCGCTGGTGCGGCAACTCTATGAGGGGCGCTCGCTGTCACAGGCCCTGGGCCTGCAACCCCGGGTATTTCCACCGCTGTACGTGGCGCTGGTGCAGTCCAGCGAGCGCACCGGCGCACTGGGCGATGCGCTGGCGCGCTACATCGGTTATCGCCAGCGCCTGGACCTGGTCCGGCAGAAACTGGTGGGCGCCTCGGTCTACCCGCTGTTGCTGTTGCTGGTGGGCGGTGGCGTGGTGCTGTTCCTGCTCGGCTACGTGGTACCGCGCTTCAGCCTGGTGTTCGAGGGCATGGGCAGCGAGTTGCCCTGGTTGTCGCGGGTACTGATGCAGATCGGCCTGTTCCTGCATGCCCAGCAGCTGCCGTTGGCGCTGGGCACGGTCGGCGGCATCGGCGCGCTGGTGCTGCTGCGCCGCCACCCGCGGGTACGCCGCTGGGTAGCCCGCCAGTTGCGGCGCATGCCAGCGCTGCACCAGCGACTGATGATGTACGAACTGGCGCGCTTCTATCGCTCGCTGGGCATTCTGCTACAGGGCGGCATCCCGATCCTGACCGCCATGGGCATGGCGCGCGGGCTGCTGGGCAGCGCCTCGGCGCAAGGCCTGGAGCAGGCCAGCCAGCGGGTGGGCGAAGGCTTGCCGCTGTCCGATGCTCTGGAGGCGGCCAAGTTGGTGACGCCTGTCTCGCTGCGCCTGCTGCGGGCCGGGGAACAGTCAGGCAACCTCGGCGAAATGCTCGAACGCTGCGCGGACTTTCACGACCAGGAAATCGGCCGTTGGGTCGAGTGGTTCGTGAAGTTGTTCGAACCCCTGCTGATGACCTTCATCGGGCTGCTGATCGGGCTGATCGTGATCCTCATGTACATGCCGATCTTCGAGCTGGCATCGAGCATTCATTGAGGCTCAGTAGTCGAAGCGATCCACCGCCCGGCGCCGCTCGTTGTCATCGCGTCGGTCATAGCTGGCGGTGGTCTGGATATTGGCGTGATGCGCCAGCTTCTGGGCGATCGACAGGTCGTGCTCCTCGATCACCCGGGTGATGAACGCACGGCGAAAATCATGCGGCATGATCTTCACCCCTACCTGCGCGCCTCGCTGCCGGGCGATGTAGTAGATGGCATGCTTGGTGATGCGGGCCCGGGTGATGTGGTTGCCGCGACGAATCCGGTTGAACAGGAACGGGTCGTCGCTCGCCCCTTCGGGCAGCATCTCGCGGCGCAGGTCCAGCCAGGCCTGCAGTTTCTCGAAGGCCCAGGCAGGCGCATACTTGATCAACTGCCGGTTGCCCTTGCCCACCACCTGCACGCTGCGCGCCGCGAAGTCGACATCGTCCAGGTCGATGTCCACCGATTCCGACTTGCGCATGCCAGTGCCATACAGCAGCGCGATGATAGCGGCATCCCGCACGCCCTGGGGCCGTGGGTCGGCGGCGCACAGGTCCATCAACTCGCGGATCAGGCTGCGGCGCAGGTTGCGCCCTGGCGGCAGGCGGCTGCCGGTGTCGGGCTTGACCTCGCGGATGCGCAGCAACCGCTCATGATCGATCAGGCCCTGGCGCCAGGCTTCATTCATCACGCCGCGTACGGCATTGACATACAGCGACGAACTGTTGGGGGCATAGCCGTCGGCGCGCAAGGCCGCCACCAGGCCGATCACATGGCCAGGATCGAGCCGGTGCCAGGGCACATCGGCAATATCGTGGTCGACAAAACCCAGTCGGTCGGCGGCATCCTGGAGCACATAGCGCATGGTCTGCTGACTGGACGGTGCGAGCCGGGCCATGTATTGCAGCAGCGGGTTCTGTGAAAGCTCGGACAAAACAGAGATCCTGTGGTGCGATAGCGAGTCAATCCGACTTCGTCAAGCGTCTGATTGACCAGGAGAAACGAGAGGTCATCACGACCTGCGACACGTGCCATCACCTTGATATTCAAGGGCTTAGTCGATGGCATGGATCATGATAGTACCTTATTGCAGCCCTATTGAAGCCTCATTGAAGCCCCACAGATCGAATGAGGGGCCGGCCATCTGCGGGCTGCCTGGCATGCCTGGCTGAATGCCATTGGTCTGATAGTGCATCGCGGGCCGGCGGTGCCCAGCCCGCAGGAAAACGTTTGCAACGCGCCGGGGCAGTAAAGAGGGAGGCAAGAGCCCGCGTGATCGGCATCAAGTATTTGCGATTTAATCTTATTTTCAGGGCGACAGCGGCGTGTCAGGTGCTATGGTTACTTTCCCGGCGGCCTCGCCGGGCTACCCTCACCCCGTCCAGGAAAGGACAAGGAGGCTGGCATGAACAAGATGACGTTCCCCAACGCCTGCCAGGTGATGCGTTGGCATTTCCACCCACTGGGGTTCGAAGCCAGCATGGACGCGCCACGCAGCATGGTCGCCCGCCTGTTCGACCGGGCCACGGGCGAAACCCTGCTGGCAATTGCCGGTATCCCCTGTACCGCAATCATGCCGGCTGCCGATGTCGAACGCATCATCGAGGCGGTGGAGGCGGAAATGGACGCCTTCATCCCCAGTCTGCCCCTCAAGGACGCTGTCTAGGCTCCGTCTGAAAATCCTTGAGACTTTTCAGACGGAGCCTAGGCTGGCACCTCGCGGGTCTGGCCGAGCGCCTGCAAGCGCGCCATGAACTGCTCGGCCGGCACCGGTTGGCCAAGCAGGTAGCCCTGCAACGAATCGCACCCCAGCCCGGTCAGAAACGCCTGCTGCCCATCGGTCTCAACGCCTTCGGCGACGATACGCAGGCCCAACGCCTGCCCCAGCGCGACGATCGCCGAGACGATGGCTGCGTCATCGCCGTCCTGTTCCAGGTCACGCACGAAACCGCGGTCGATCTTCAATTCGTTGGCCGGCAAGCGCTTGAGGTACATCAGGCTGGAATAACCCGTACCGAAATCATCGATGGACAGGTCCACGCCCATGTCGGACAGGCGCTGAAGCACCGTCAGGCTGGCGTCGGCATCATGCATCGCGGTGGATTCGGTGATTTCCAGGGTCAGCCGGTTGGCCGGCAGGCCGTTGTCGTCCAGCGCCCGGGCCACGCTGTCGACCAGGCCGACATGGCAGAACTGCAGGGCCGACAGGTTCACCGCCATGCGCCAATCTTCGTGCCCCTGGTCGAGCCACTGGCGCATCTGCCGACACGCTTCGCCCAGCACCCATTCACCGATCGGAATGATCAGCCCGGTCTTCTCGGCCAGGGCGATGAAGCGATCCGGCAGCATCAATCCATGCTGCGGGTGCTCCCAGCGCAGCAGGGCCTCGGCGCCTATCGGCTGGCAGCCCTGGGCGGCGAACTTGGGCTGGTAGTGCAGGCGGAACTCGTCTCGCTCAAGGGCCAGGCGCAGATCCTGCAGCAACTGCAACTGCTGGCGGGCGTTACTGTTCATCGAGGCGTCGAAGAAGCTGTAGCCATTCTTGCCAGCGCTCTTGGCGTGATACATGGCGGCATCGGCGTTACGCAGCAATTCGTGCTGGTCCAGGCCGTTTCCTGGGTAGAGGACGATGCCCAGGCTGGCCGTTACCTGCAAGTCGTGGCCGGCGACCTCGAAGGCCCGGGACACCAGGTTGACCTGCTTGACCGCCACGCTCATGGCATCGTCGGGCTCCTGCAGCTCGACCAGCAGGACGAACTCGTCGCCGCCGATGCGCGCCAACGTGTCCTGGCTGTGCAGATGCCCACGCAAGCGGGCTGCCACGGCCTTGAGCAGGAGGTCGCCGACATGGTGGCCGAAGGCATCGTTGACCGGCTTGAAGCCGTCCAGGTCGATGAACATCAAAGCGAAGCACCCCCCCTGCTCCGCCACCTTGCCGATGGCCTGGTCGATGCGGTCGGCCAGCAGCGTGCGGTTGGGCAGCCCGGTCAGCGTATCGTGCAGGGCGAGCTGGGTCAGCTCCTGGTTGGCCAAGGTCAGCGAGCGGGCCAGCTCGGCGGTGCGCGCCTCGAGGCGGGCGTCCAGCACCGAGGTCAGCAAGGCCACCGAAAGCACCGCCAGGGTGGTGATCAATACCAGGTAGTCCAGTCCATCGCCTTTCAGGCCATTGGCCAACGCGCCACAGTAGCTGCCTTGCGGGAAGTTGGCCGCGGCCATGCCGGTGTAGTGCATGCCGACGATGGCGATCCCCATCAGCACCGCAGCCAAGCCACGGATCTGCCGCACGTAGGGGGTGTTCTGGCGTAGGCGAAAGGCGATCCACAAGGCCGCGGCCGAAGCCCCGACGGCAATCGCCAGGGAGGCGCCGAACAACGTCGGATCGTAGTCGACACCGGGCAGCATGCGCAGCGCGGCCATGCCGGTGTAGTGCATGCAACTGATACCGGCACCCATGATCAGAGCGCCGAAGCCCAGTTGCAGCCAAGGCAGGGTCGGCTGGCTGACCATCCAGAGGGCGAAGCCGGCCGACAGTACCGCGATCAGCAGGGAAAACGCGGTCAGCCCGATGTCGTAGCCCAGTTCCACCGGCAGGCTGAAGGCGAGCATGCCGATGAAGTGCATCGACCAGATGCCGATACCCATGGCCAGCGCGCCGCCGCCCATCCACAAATAGACTGCCCGCCCCTTGGCGGTGGCCAGGCGGCCGGTCAGGTCGAGGGCGGTGTAGGACGCGAGAATGGCCACGCACAGCGAAATCAACACCAGCGAGGACGAATAGCTACCAATCAGCATTTGCGATTCCAGCGACAGGCGATGCAAGGCCTGTAAAAAAACCCGTGATTGTACAGAAGCGCTGGCGAAACGCTATGAAGTTGTCGCGAATGGGAATGGATTCGTGAAACCACCACCCCACCCACCTGGGCCTGACGCATTCGCGGCTGAACCCGCTCCTACTCGGCTTCGGCGAACGCTTGCTCGGCGTCCCATCCCCCGCCCAGGGCCGCGATCAGTTGCACGCTGGCCACCAGCCGACCTTCCAGCAAGGTCAACACGCTACGTTCGTTGCTCAACGCCGTGGTCTGCACGTTGACCACGTCCAGATAGCCGATCAAGCCGGCCTTGTACTGGTTCTCGGTCAGGCGCAGCGACTCGCGCGCTGCCTCCAGGGCCTCCTGGCGTACCCCCGCTTCGTCGGCATACACCTTCAACTGCACCAGGTAGTTTTCCACTTCCTTGAAGCCATCGAGCACCGTCTGCCGGTACTGCGCCACGGTCTGGTCATACGCGGCCACGGTGCGGTCCACCTCGGCGCTGCGCTTGCCCGCGTCGAACAGGGTCAGCGCCAATTGCGGGCCGACCGACCAGTAGCGGTTCGGCAACTCGATCCAGTTGTTGAAGCTGCTACTGGAATAACCGCCGCTCATGCTCAGCGACAGGTCGGGGAAGTAGGCTGCCCGGGATACGCCGATCTGTGCGTTGGCGGCCATCACGTTGCGTTCGGCCGCAGCGATGTCAGGGCGACGCTCGAGCAACTGCGACGGCAACGCCAGCGGCACCTCCGGCAAGGCGGGGATCGACTTGCTGTCGGCCAGGGCGAAGTTGGCAGGTGCCTTGCCCAGCAACACGGCGATGGCGTTCTCGAACTGGGCGCGCTGCCACGCCAGGTCGATCAGGTCGGCCTGGGTGCTCTTGAGCTGGGTGCGCGCCTGGGCCACCGCATCAGGGCCGGATACGCCGGCGCGGTACTGGTTCTCGGTCAGGCGCAACGAGCGTTCGTAGGCAGCGACGGTGGCCTCGAGCAGGCGCTTCTGCTCATCGATCACCCGCAATTGCAGGTAGTTCTGTACCAGCTCCGACTGCTGGCTCAGGCGAATCGAAGCCAGGTCGGCGAGGCTGGCTTCGGCACTGGCCTGGTCAGCATGCAGCGTTTCACGCAGCTTGCCCCACAGGTCGATTTCCCAACTGACGCCCAGCTGCGCATTGTAGGTGTCGCGGATACCGCTACTGTTGTTCGACAGGCTCGAACTGGAGCTTCCCGTCCCTTGCGCCGAGCGGTTCTTGCTGGTGGTCAGGTCCAGCGTGGGAAACAACGAGGCACGGCTGCTGCGCACCAGCGCCTGGGCCTGGCGGTACTGGGCCTCGGACTGGGCCACGGTCTGGTTGCTGCGGTTGAGCTCCTCGACCAGGGCGTTGAGGCCCGGATCGCCGTAGATTTCCCACCAGGCGCCACGGGCCATGGCGTCGGACGGGCTGGCCTGGGTCCAGCCCTCGGCCTGCTTGAATTGCGCGGGTGTGTCGAGGGTCGGGCGATGGTAGTCCGGGCTCAGGGTACAGGCACTGAGCATGGCCACGCACAAGCCTGCGCCGACCAGGCGCGAACCGCGCCCACGGGTCAGCACTTGCAGGGCACGATGGAGCGGAGCTTGGGCAAAGGTCATAGCGGGGTTTCCAGGGCGGCGTCGGTGCGCACGCCGCGCCAACGGTTGAAACGGTGACGCAGGCGGTCGAGGTACAGGTACACCACCGGCGTCGTATAAAGGGTCAGGACCTGGCTGAAGACCAAGCCACCAATGATGGTCAGGCCCAGCGGCTGGCGCATCTCGGCACCCTCGGCACGGCTCAGCAGCAGCGGCAAGGCACCGAGGATGGCCGCCAGCGTGGTCATCAGGATCGGCCGCAGACGCAACAGGCAGGCCCGGCGGATCGACTCCTCGGGCGTGAGCCCCTGGTGACGCTCCAACTGCAGCGCCAGGTCGATCATCAGGATGGCGTTCTTCTTCACCACGCCGATCAGCAGGAACAGCCCGAGCAGCGAGATCAGGCTGAACTCGCCACCGGTCAGGTACAACGCCAGCAGTGCCCCGACGCCCGCCGAAGGCAGGGTCGAGAGGATGGTCAGCGGGTGGATGTAGCTCTCGTAGAGAATGCCCAGCACCAGGTAGACCAGCACCAGCGCCCCGAGGATCATGAACGGCTGGCCTTGCTGGGTCTTGGCGAAGGCATCCGCCGTCCCGCCCAGGCGAGCGATCACCGACTCGGGCAGCCCCATCTTGGCCACCGCGCGCTCGAGCGCGGCCATGGCCTGGTCGGTGCTGTAGCCTTCGGCGACGTCGAAATTGATGTCCTGGGAGGCGAATTGGTTCTCGTGGCTGACCCGGTCGTCGGCCAGGCTGTTCTCGTAGTGGGCGATGGTCGACAGCGGCACGCGCGCGCCCTCGCTGGTAATCACCTGCACCTGTTCCAGGGTGCTCGGGTCCCAGGCGTATTTCGGGTTGATCTCCAGCACCACCTGGTACTGGTTGAGGCTGTCGTAGATGGTCGAGATCTGCCGCTGGCTGTAGGCGTTGTTGAGCACCGTGGTGATCATGTCCATGTCGATGCCCAGGCGCTTGGCCTGGTCGCGGTCGACCACCAGGGTCACCTGCTGGGTCCCGCCACCATCGCGGGCATCGACCGAGGTCAGCTCGGGCAGTGTACGGACCACCTCCGTGACCTTCGGGAACCATTCGCGCAAGGCGCTCAGGTTATCGCTCTGCAGGGTGTAGACGTACTGCGAGGAACTCTGGTCGCGGCCCCCGCCACCGAGCTGCAGGTCCTGGTCGGCCATCAGGAACAAGCGCCCGCCCGGCACCTTGGGCAGATCTCGGCGCAGGCGGTCGATGACCTTCTGCGCCGAGATCTTGCGTTCGGCGATCGGCTTCAGGCGCACCAGCACCATGGCATTGTTGGTGCCGCTGTTACCCCCGATGAAACCAGCCACGCTCTGCACCGCCGGGTCGGCGAGCAAGGCACGTCGGTAGATTTCCATCTTCGGCTGCATCACGCTGAACGACAGCCCGTCGTCACCGCGAATGAAGCCCATCAGTTGCCCGGTGTCCTGCTGCGGCATCAGCGTCTTGGGAATCACCACATACAACGCGATGTTCACGCCGATGGTCACCAGCAGGCTGCACAGCGTCAAGCGCTTGTGCCGCAGTGCCCAGCCCAGGCTGCGATCGTAGGCGCCGACCAGGCGTTGGTGCTGCCTTTCGCTCCACTGCTGCAGGCGGTTCGGTTCGGCCTGCTGCGGCTTGAGCCAGCGGGCGCAGAGCATCGGCGTCAGGGTCAGCGACACCACCAGGGAAACGATGATCGCCGCCGCCAGGGTGACCGAGAACTCCAGGAAGAGGTTGCGCACGATGCCGCCCATGAACAGGATCGAGACGAACACCGCCACCAGCGAGACGTTCATCGACAGCAGGGTGAAGCCGACCTCCTTGGCACCGAGGAAGGCCGCACGCATCGGCGGCTGGCCATCCTCGATATGCCGCGAGATGTTCTCCAGGACCACGATGGCGTCGTCCACCACCAGGCCGGTGGCCAGGATCAACGCCATCAGCGACAGGTTGTTCAGCGAGAAGCCGCACAGGTACATGACGGCGAAGGTGCCCACCAGCGACACCGGCACCGCCAGGCTGGGGATCAGCGAGGCACGCAGGCTGCCAAGGAACAGGTAGACCACCAGGATCACCAGCACCACGGCGATCAGCAAGGTATGCTCGGCCTCCTTGAGGGTGGCCTTGATCACTGGCGAGCGGTCCATGGCCACATCCAGCTTGACGCTGGCCGGCAGCAGCGACTGCAACGCCGGCAACTGCGCCTTGATCTGGTCGACGGTCTGGATGATGTTGGCGCCGGTCTGGCGGTTGATCACCAGCAGCACCGCGCTCTGATCGTTGAAGAAACCGCTGTTGTAACGGTTTTCCACACCATCGGTGATGGTGGCTACGTCGGACAGGCGCAGGATGGTGCCGTTTTCCTGGCGGATCACGATGGGCTCGTAGTCCTTGGCTTTCTCCAGCTGGTCGTTGGCACGTACCTGCCAGTTGCGCTCGCCGTCCTCGACGAAGCCCATCGGCCGGCGCTGGTTGGCGTTGGACACCGCAGTACGCACGTCATCCAGGGCAACCCCGTACTGGTTGAGCAATTGCGGCTCCACCGCCACCCGCACCGCCGGCAACGAACTGCCGCCGATCTGCACTTCCCCTACCCCACTGACCTGAGCCAGGCTCTGCGACAGGATGGTATCGGCCAGGTCGTACAGCTGGCCTTTCTGCAGCACGTCCGAGGTCAGCGACAGCACCATGATCGGCGCCTGCGAGGGGTCGATCTTCTTGTACGTGGGCATGCTGCGCATGCCGCTGGGCAGCAGGTTGCGCGTGGCGTTGATGGCGGCCTGCACCTCGCGGGCGGCGCCGTCTACGTCACGGCCCGTCTCGAAGCCGATGATGACCCGGGTCGAACCCTGGCTGGAATTGCTGGTGAGCGTGGTGACCCCGGCGATGGTGCCGAGCTTGCGTTCCAGCGGCGTGGCCACGGTGGCGGCCATGACTTCGGGGCTGGCACCGGACAGGTTGGCCTGCACCACGATCACCGGGAAGTCCATCTTCGGCAATGGCGCCACCGGCAGCAACCCGAAACTCACGCCGCCCAGCAACATGATCGCCAGGCTCAGCAGCATGGTCGCCACTGGCCGGCGGATGAATGGCCCGGACAGATTCATGCCTGGGCCTGCTGGTTATCGGGGGTCGGGCGCCAGCGGCGGGCAAGGCGGTCGAAATACAGGTAGATGACCGGGGTGGTGAACAGCGTCAGCACCTGGCTGACCAGCAGGCCGCCGACCATCACCAGGCCCAGCGGCTGGCGCAGCTCGGCGCCGGAGCCGGTGGCGAGCATCAGCGGTACGGCACCGAACAGCGCCGCCAGGGTGGTCATCAGGATCGGCCGGAAACGCAACAGCGCCGCCTGATAGATGGCATCGGCCGGGGCCATGCCCTGGTTGCGCTCGGCCTCCAGGGCGAAGTCGATCATCATGATCGCGTTCTTCTTGACGATGCCGATGAGCAGGATGATGCCGATGATGGCGATCATCCCCAGGTCGTTGCCGCTGAGGATCAGCGCCAGCAAGGCGCCGACCGCGGCGGACGGCAGGGTCGAAAGGATGGTCACCGGGTGGATGTAGCTCTCGTAGAGCACGCCCAGCACGATGTACATGGTCACCACCGCCGCCAGGATCAGCAGCAAGGTACTCGACAGCGAGGCCTGGAACGCCTCTGCGGCACCCTGGAAGCGGGTCTGCACGCCGATCGGCATGCCGATCTCCTGCTGCACCTGCTCGATCACCTTCACCGCCTCGCCGAGCGATGCGCCGTGGGCCAGGTTGAACGACATGGTCACCGCCGGGAACTGGCCGATGTGCGAGATGGCCAACTGCGCCTGGCGCTGCTCGATGCGCGCCAGGGCCGAAAGGCGCACCTGGCCGCCGTCGCTGGCCTTGACGTGGATCGACTCCAGCGCCTGCGGGCCGATGCTGCCGGCATTCTGCGACTGCAAGACCACGCGATACTGGCTGGCCTGGGTGTAGATGGTCGAGATCTGCCGCTGGCCGAACGCATCGTAAAGGGCGTTGGTGATCTGCGACACGTCGATGCCGAGGCGGCTGGCCATGTCACGGTCGATCACCAGGTACACCTGCAGGCCCTTGTCCTGCAGGTCGCTGGCCACATCCTGCAGCTCCGGGCGCTGCTGCAAGGCGTCGACCAGCTTGCCGCTCCACTGCGCCAGCAGGTCGGCATCGGGCGAGGACAGGCTGAACTGGTACTGGGTCCGGCTGACCCGGTCCTCGATGCTCAGGTCCTGCACCGGCTGCATGAACAGCCGAATGCCCACCAGCTTGTCGAGTTGCGGTTGCAGGCGGCTGATGACTTCGCTGGCGGTGACGTCCCGCTCGCCATGGGGCTTGAGGTTGATCAGCAGGCGACCGCTGTTGAGGGTGGCGTTGTCGCCGTCGACGCCGATGTAGGACGACAGGCTCTGCACCGCCGGATCCTGCAGGATCAGCTTGCTCAGCGCCTGCTGGCGCTCGCTCATGGCGGTGAACGAGATGGACTGCGGCGCCTCGGAAATACCCTGGATCACCCCGGTGTCCTGCACCGGGAAGAAGCCCTTGGGCACCACCATGTACAGGAACACCGTGAGCGCCAGGCTGGCCACCGCCACCAGCAGGGTGAGCGGCTGATGCTTGAGCACCCAACGCAGGCCACGGCTATAGCGCTCGATCAGCCAGTCGATCCACGCGCCGCTGGCACGGTAGAAGCGCCCCTGCTCTTCTTCCTTGGGTTCGCGCTTGAGCAGGCGGGCACACATCATCGGCGTCAGCGTCAGCGACACCACCAGGGAAATCAGGATCGCCACCGCCAGGGTAATGGCGAACTCGCGGAACAGCCGGCCGACCACATCGGCCATGAACAGCAGCGGGATCAGCACGGCGATCAGCGAGAAGGTCAGCGACACCAGGGTGAAGCCGATCTGCCGGGCGCCTTTGAGCGCCGCCTGCATCGGCGTCTCGCCTTCCTCGATGTGCCGGGAGATGTTCTCCAGCATGACGATGGCGTCGTCCACCACGAAGCCAGTGGCGATGGTCAGCGCCATCAGCGTCAGGTTGTTGATCGAGAAGCCCGCCAGGTACATCACCCCGAAGGTACCGACCAGCGACAGCGGCACGGCGATCGACGGGATGATGGTGGCGCTGACGCGGCGCAGGAACACGAACGTCACCATCACCACCAGAACGATGGCGATCAGCAGTTCGTGCTGCACGTCCTTGACCGCGGCACGGATGGTCTGGGTACGGTCGGTGAGTACCGAGACGTCCAGGCCGGCCGGCAGGTTGTCGGTGATCGACGGCAGCAGCTGCTTGATCAGGTCGACCACCTCGATGACGTTGGCCCCCGGTTGGCGCTGGATATTCAGCAGCACCGCCTGGTTCTGGTTGGCCCAGGCCGCGAGGCGCTCGTTCTCGGCGCCGTCGACGATCTCGGCGACGTCCTTCAGGCGCAGCGGCGCACCGTTGTTGTAGCTGAGAATGAGGTTGGCGTATTCCTCGGGCGAACGCAGCTGGTCGTTGGCATCGAGCATCGACACCCGGGTCGGCCCGTCGAAGTTACCCTTCGGCTGGTTGACGTTGGAGGCGCCGATCAGCGTACGCACGTCGTCCAGATTGAGGCCGTTGGCGGCCAGGGCATCGACGTTGACCTTGATGCGTACCGCCTGGCGCTGGCCGCCGGCGATGCTGACCATGCCCACGCCGCTGATCTGCGCGAGCTTCTGCGCCACGCGGGTGTCGACCAGGTCGTTGAGCTTGGGCAGCGGCATGGTCTTGGAAGAAATCGCCAGGGTCAGCACCGGCGTATCGGCCGGGTTGACCTTGTTGTACACCGGCGGGGCCGGCAGGTCGCTGGGCAACAGGTTGCTGGCGGCGTTGATGGCCGCCTGCACCTGCTGCTCGGCGACGTCCATGTTCATGTCGAGGTTGAAGCGCAGGGTCAGCACCGAGGCGCCGCCAGAGCTGGTCGAGGCCATCTGGGTCAGCCCAGGCATCTGCCCGAACTGGCGTTCCAGCGGCGCAGTGACCGCGCTGGTCATCACCTGGGGGCTGGCGCCGGGGTACAGGGTCATGACCCGGATGGTCGGATAGTCGACCTGGGGCAACGCGGACACCGGCAACAGTTTGTAGGCGATCAGGCCGGCCAGGACGATGGCCAGCATGCTCAGCGTGGTAGCGACCGGCCGCAGGATGAACAGGCGCGAGAGATTCATGCGCCCGCCTTGCCCGGCTCGTCGGTCTTGCCCTTGGCCTCGCCGCCCTGCAGCTGCGAACCCGGCGTGGTCGGCACCTGCGAGCTGTCCTCGACCACTTCGACCAGGGTGCCATCGCGCAGGCGGTCGGTGCCTTCGAGCACCAGGCGGTCGCCGGCAGCCAGGCCGTCGAGGATCACGCTGCGCTCGCCATCGCTGGCGCCCACCTTGAGCTTGTGGATGCTGACCTTGTTGTCGGCATTGACCACGTAGGCGAAGCTGCCCTCGTTACCGAACTGCACGGCGGCGGAAGGCACCAGCACGACCTGCTTGAGGGTGTCGGCGAGCAGGCGCACGTTGACGAACTGGTTGGGGAACAACGACAGGTCCTTGTTCTCGAAGCGCCCCTTGAACTTCAGGGTGCCGGTGGTGGTGTCGATCTGGTTGTCGATGCTGCCCAGCACACCGGTCGCTTGCAGCTTGCTGTCGCTGCGATCCCAAGCCTCCACCGGCAGGCTGGCGCCGCCGCGATAGCGGTCGAGCACGGTGCTCAGCTCGGTTTCCGGCAGGGTGAAGGCGACGCTGATCGGCTCGGTCTGGGTGATGACCACCAGCGCTGTGGTGTCGTTGGCTGCCACCAGGTTGCCCAGGTCGAGCTGGCGCAAACCGACCCGGCCATTGATGGGCGCACGGATCTGGGTGAAGTCGAGGTTCAGGCGGGCGTCGTTGACCTGCGCCTGGTTGGTCTTGACCAGGCCTTGGAACTGCGCGACCTGCGCCTCGGCGGTATCCAGAGTCTGCTTGGCGATGCTGTCTTCGGCGTACAAGCCACGGTAGCGGGCGACATCGACCTGGGCGTTCTTCAACTGCGCCTGGTTCTGCGCCAGCGTGCCTTCGGCCTGTTGCAGGGCGATGCGATAGGGGCGCGGGTCGATCTCGGCGAGCAGGTCGCCAGCCTTGACCTGCTGGCCTTCCTTGAAGTGGATCTTGACCAATTCGCCCGCCACCCGGCTACGGACGTTGACCGTATTGGTGGCTGTGACCGTGCCCAAGGCCTTGTAATAGAGTGGGAAGTCGCCCACGGTGGCGGGCTCGACACGCACCGGTACCGGATCGGTGGAGGCACCGAAGCCCGGACGCCCGTTGCCGCCTGTTCGTCCTTTCGCCTCTTTGTGGGGCATGGAGGCCGGCCACAGCCACCACGCCAGCAGGGCCACCAGCAGCAGGATCAGCAGGCCCACGAGCCAGCGACGGGGAGAACGGGAGACGGAAGCGTGCATGGGTTGAACGAACCTTGTTCGGAAAAGCGACTTGGGGAGGGTGAACGATAAGCATTGGCACCGTTTTAGCAAAGCGCCTTTACAGGGCATTTACCTTAAGCTGACGAGGCCAAGATCCTGAACTTTAAATGAAAACGGCCCGGAAGGGTTTCCGGGCCGTTTCGCGATGTTGCCTGGCATGGCAAACAGGGCGCGAGTTCCACCGCCCTGCCCTACGCCATTCTTATTTCAGGACTGCCAGCGCTGCGTCGTAGTTCGGCTCGTCGGCGATTTCGCCGACCAGTTCGCTGTGCAGCACCTTGTCGTTCTCGTCCAGCACCACCACGGCACGGGCAGCCAGGCCGGCCAGCGGGCCGTCGGCGATGGCGACGCCGTAGTTCTCGAGGAACTCGCGGCCGCGCAGGGTCGACAGGTTCTGTACGTTCTCCAGGCCTTCGGCGCCGCAGAAGCGCGCCTGGGCGAAGGGCAGGTCGGCGGAGATGCACAGCACCACGGTGTTGGCCACGTCGTTGGCCTGGGCGTTGAACTTGCGCACGGAGGTAGCGCAGGTCGGGGTGTCGACGCTCGGGAAGATGTTCAACACCTTGCGCTTGCCGGCATAGTCTTTCAGCGAGGTGTCGGCCAGGTTGCCGGCTACCAGCGAGAAGGCAGGCGCCTGGGCACCGGCCTTCGGCAGTTCGCCCTTGACCTGAACCGGGTTGCCTTTGAGAGTCACTTGAGCCATGACGGAAATCCTTGTGCGGGGTTTGAAAAGGACACTGAGTTAAGCATGAAGGCGCCCGAGTGCCTATGGGGTCTGGCGAAAATGTTGCGTCGCCAGCCCGGCTGCCTCGCTCGTCGACTGCCCTGTCAGCCCAGGTCCAGGGCACTGGTGAGGTCGCCCAGCAAAGCCTGGCCGCGCCCGGCCATGGCCTGGTCGCGGGCCTTGAGACCTTCGAGCGGCTCCAGGTCGAACACCCGGGTGATCAGGCGCAGGATCGACGTGGTGTCGTACACGGTATGGTCCACCGTGCCCTTGCGCGCGAACGGCGATACCACCAGCGCCGGGATCCGCGAGCCCGGCCCGAAGCGATCACCCTTCGGCGGCGCGACGTGGTCCCACCAGCCGCCGTTCTCGTCGACGGTGATCACCACCACCATGTTCGACCACTGCGGGCTTTCCATCAGGGTCTTGACGATGCGCTCGATGTGGCGATCGCCCGAGGCCACGTCGGCGTAGCCGGCATGCAGGTTGAGGTTGCCCTGGGGCTTGTAGAACGTTACAGCTGGCAAGCGTCCGTCGCGCGCATCGGCGAGAAAGCGGTTGCTGCTCGGATCCTCGCCGAGGCCGCCGTCGCGCAGGCGCTTGCGGCGCTCCTCGGGGTGCTCCGGCCCCTGCTGGGCGAAGTAGTTGAACGGCTGGTGATGGTACTGGAAGTTGGGGATCCTGGGGATGCCGTCAGCGCCCTTGAAAGCGTCCAGCGTGGCCTGCCAGCCACCCGCGTACCAGGCCCAGTCGACATTGCGCCTGGAGAGCTTGTCGCCGATGTGCTCGTGGGTCTGCGGCACCAGCACATTGGGCAGGTCGGGCTTGGAATGGTCCGGGCGCGCCGGGTCGCGCAGCCAGGTCGGCCAGTACGGTGGCGCCAGGGTGTTGACCGCATGGCCATCTGGCGTGATGGCACTGGGGCCGAACTGCGGAGGGCCGTCGTGGGCCTTGTTCGGCGAGCCGGGCAAGGGCTTGAGGCGGATGTCCAGCGGATCGTCGCTCTGCAGTTGGGCGATCTGGCTGCTCGCAGGCGAGTTGGCGGCATCCGGATAGAACGGCGCACGCCCGGCGACCAGGAACTGGTGGTTGAGGAACGAGCCGCCGAAGGCAGCCTGGAAAAAGTTGTCGCACAGCACGAACTGCCGGGCCAGGTCCCACAGGCGCAGGTTGTAGCGCGTCTGCGGATAATGCCCCATGGTCAGGGCGCCAGCGTCGGACCAGGCGGCGAAGCCGTCGTTCTTGCCGCCATTGATCTGCAGTTGGTTCTGGTAGAACACATGCCACAGGTCGCGGGTCACCAGGCCCAGTGGCAGGTCCTCGCCGTGAGGGCCCTTGAGGGCGAATGGCGCATTGGGCAGTTGCGCCTGGTACTCGACGTCCTTCTCATAGGTGACGCCATCGACGGTCTGCGGGCCGACCTGCAGGGTGCCGCCGAACGTCGGCGGCAAGGTATCGAACAGGGTGCCATCGCGGTCGCGCTGGGCGTAGGCGTCCTTGGTCAACTTGGCCAACGGGCTCTGCAACCCCGGGAAGTCGGCGAACAGGTTGTTGAAGCTGCGGTTCTCCGCGTAGATCACCACCACGGTGCGCACCTTGTCACGCAACGCCCTGTCCAGGGCGGCGCCGGTCAGCTGTGCGCGTGGAGCATCGCCGGGTGTGCCGTCATTGTGGCCACAGGCGGCCAGGCCGGCACCTGCACCCAGCACCGCCAGGCCGCCGAGGAAACCACGGCGCGAAGGGCCTGGTGAAGATTGTCGATCGTCGTTGTCCGCTACTGCGTCGTGCTCGGGTGCTTCGTGCATCGCCTGATCCATGAGTTGTGACAGTTTATGTCCGCGCAGGCTAGCGAGGGTTCATGACGGTTTCGTGTCGGCAGGCAAACGATCAATGTGCGCTATCACCCACAAAAAAGCCCGGAGGGCGGTAGGGCCATCCGGGCTTCGGCGTCAGGCGCGGGTTACCAGCCGAGCAGGCTGTAGGCCAGGCTGTAGACCACCGAGGTCAGTGCCACCAGGCCGATCACCACGACGAACACGTTGGACAGCGCACCGCTGTACTTGCGCATCGAGGGCACACGGCGAATGGCGTACATCGGCATCAGGAACAGCAGCACGGCCAGGATCGGCCCGCCCAGCGATTCGATCATGCCAAGGATGCTCGGGTTGAGGGTGGCGACGATCCAGCACACCACCAGCATCAGCGCCGCGACCAGGCGGTCCAGGGCCTTGGCCGACGGCCGCGCGCCGGTCTTGGCGATGATGCCCTTGAGGCCTTCGCTGGCACCGATGTAGTGGCCCAGGAACGACTTGGCGATGGCCACGAAGGCAATCAGCGGCGCGGCGAAGGCGATGGCCGGGTTGCTGAAGTGGTTGGCCAGGTACGACAGGATCGACAGGTTCTGCGCCTTGGCTTCAGCCAGCTGGGCGCTGCTCAGGGTGAGCACGCAGCTGAACACGAAGAACAGCACCATGGCCACCATCAGCAGGTGGGCACGAGCCAGGATCTGGCCGCTGCGCTCATCGGCATGCTCGCCGTAGCGGCGCTTCTGGTCGACCGCGAAGGCCGAGATGATCGGCGAGTGGTTGAACGAGAACACCATGACCGGGATCGCCAGCCAGAGAGTGTGCAGGAAGGCCGAGCCCGCTGGCACCTGGCCGACGCTGTCGAGGATGCCGCCGGTCCAGTGCGGCACCAGGTACAGCCCCAACAGCGCGAGGGCGACGATGAACGGGTAGACCAGCAGGCTCATGACCTTGACCGTAGCCTGCTCGCCACAGCGCACGATGCTCAGCAGGCCCAGGATCAGCACGAACGACAGCAGCGCCCGCGGCGGCGGCGCCATGTGCAACTGGTGCTCGATGAAACTGCTGACGGTATTGGTCAGTGCCACGCTATAGATCAGCAGGATCGGGAAGATGGCAAAGAAGTAAAGCACGGTGATCAACGCACCCGCCTTGATACCGAAATGCTCCTCTACCACGGCGGTGATATCGCCGCCGTCACGGCCGGACAACACGAAACGGGTCAGGGCGCGGTGGGCGTAGTAGGTCATCGGGAAGGCCAGTACGGCGAGTATCAGCAACGGCCAGAAACCGCCGAGCCCGGCATTGATCGGCAGGAACAGCGTGCCTGCGCCGATGGCGGTGCCGAACAGGCCGAGCATCCAGGTGGTGTCTTGACGCGCCCAGCTGCCAAGGGTGGCGGGGGTCGATTCTGCAAAGCGTTGTTCAACGCTTGGGGCCTGCTCATTCATTCCGGGTGAAGCTCCACTCGCAAGACTGCAACAGGGTTGAGAATGGCGAAACAGATGCTTCGCGCACCTCAACCGAAAAAGAGGGGCGCGATTGTGCACTGAATGAGGGCAATTGCGAAGCCCCGTCCGAGGGACGGTTGCACTTGTCTTCACAAGCGGGTTGCACTGGAAGGGGCCGCCGAGCGGCCCCGGCGCTACTACTTCTGCACGGCCGCGAAGGCCTCGGCCACCTGTTGCAGGTTGGCCGGCCGCAGGCCGGACATGCACACCCGGCCGCTGTCGATCAGGTACACGCCGAACTCGTCACGCAGGCGACGCACCTGCTCGACGCTGAAACCGGTGTAGCTGAACATGCCGCGTTGGCGCAGGAAGAACTGGAAGTCCTGGCCCGGCAGCAGTTGCCCCAGTGCATCGACCAGTGCCTGACGCATGTCGAGGATGCGCTTGCGCATGACCTCGACTTCCGCCGCCCACTGGGCGTTCAGGGTAGCGTCACCGAGCACGCCGGCCACCAGCTGGGCACCGAAGTTGGGTGGGCTGGAATAGTTGCGGCGCACGGTGGCCTTGAGCTGGCCGAGCACGCTCTGCATGGTGGCCTCGTCATCGCAGACCACCGACAGCCCCCCTACCCGCTCGCCGTACAGCGAGAAGATCTTCGAGAACGAGTTGCTGACCAGGCACGGTACGCCGGCGCGGGCCATTTCGCGGATGGCGAAGGCGTCTTCGACCAGGCCTTCAGCGAAGCCCTGGTAGGCGATGTCGAGGAACGCAATGAGCTGCCGCGCCTTGACCACTTCCACCACCTGTTGCCACTGCCCCTGGGACAGGTCGGCACCGGTAGGGTTGTGGCAGCATGGGTGCAGCAGCACGATGCTGTTGGCCGGCAGGGTCTGCAGGGTGGCGAGCATGCCGTCGAAGTCGACGCCACGGCTGGCCTGGTCGAAGTACGGGTAGTTGTGCACCTTGAACCCGGCACCTTCGAAGATCGCGCGGTGGTTGTCCCAGGTCGGGTCGCTGACCCAGACTTCCGACTGCGGGAAGTAGCGTTTGAGGAAGTCGGCACCGACCTTGAGCGCACCCGAGCCGCCCACGGTCTGCACGGTCGCCACGCGACCGGCGCTTACCGCCGGATGGTCGGCACCGAACAGCAGCGCCTGGATCGCCTGGCGATAGCTGGCCAGGCCTTCCATCGGCAGGTACAGCGAAGCTTCATGGGCCTGGCCGGCGAGGCGCCGCTCGACCGCGTCCACCGATGGCAGCTGCGGCACCACGCCGGCCTCATCATAGTACAGCCCGATGCTCAGGTTGACCTTGTTGGCCCGCGGGTCGGCCTTGAAGGTTTCCATCAACGAGAGGATCGGGTCGCCGGCATAGGCATCGACATGTTTGAACACAGCGTGCAGCTCCTTGGATCAGGACAGTTCGAAAAGGCAGCGATGAGCATACCCGCTGTTGCCGTGGAGGAACATCACTTGCGTGCAAGCCAGTTCATGCAAGCGTGCACACCTCCTATAGAACAACCGCTAACTTATCGATTTTGCTGAGACTCTGTGGGAGCGGGCTTGCCTCGCGAACACCGGCAAAGCCGGTGCCAGACACCGCGTGGCCTGCTTCGCGGGGCAAGCCCGCTCCCACATTCTGGACTGCCCACTGTTCTCTGGGCGATGGCGCAGCCCAGCGGGGCTGGGTGATCTCCTGCCGCGCTCAGCGCCCAGCCTGCCTAGTATTTTTGCCAGTTTCGCCCTTTATCCACCGGCCCCACACTGCGCTGAGCGACCCCCACACCTGTTGGAGACACCATGAACAGCGTCCATCAACTCAGCGCCATCAGCCTGCTACTTGCCCGCCTGCGCGGGCCTGGCGACTTCGTCCAAGGGGCCAAAGACAACCTGCCCGCGCCGAGCATACCTTCTGCCGAGCCCAATGGCGGCCTTCGCTATTACGACCTGGTAGACCCTACCGTCCACGTCCTGGTCCTCGTCCGAGCTTATCCACAGATGAGCCTCAACGACCACTTGGTCGTGTATTGGAACGACGAGCCTGTCGCCACGGACTATATCCGCCAAGATCACATCGAGGGGGCCAGCATCCTTATCCCCGTCAGCAGCCTAGGCATCGAGGACGGCCTGGCGCAGGTGCGTTATGAGGTCACCAGTGCCCTCGGCGGCAACCTCTACCCCTCGGATGCACTCAGCATTCGGGTGAAGACCAACGTGCCTGGCGGCCTTGACACCGACGACGCGACACCCGGCATCAACGATCGGCTCACGCCTGTGCAAGGCGTACCGGAGACCACCCAGGACGGCGACCTGGACAGCCTTGTCGCGACCGTGCCCGCCTACCTCAACATGACCGGCCCGGACGACGGGCAAGGCATCGAAGCTGACCAGATCACCCTCAGCTGGAATGGGGTGAAGTTCAAGCACGCCATCGAACCTGAAGATGTCGGCAAGGATGTGTGCTTCGACATTCCTCGCGAAGTCGTCGAACAAGCAGGCTCCGGCGACATTCTCATCCGCTACGAAATCCGCGACACGGTCAATAATTGGTCGCGCTGGTCGCAAGGGTTCAATACGTATGCGGAGATTGGCGGTGATTTGCTCACAGCCCCCATCGCCAGGGAGGTCGTCGAAGGCGTACTGGACCTCGACATGCTGGGTGACGAAAATGCGCATGTCTTGGTGCGCGCTTATATCGGCATGCTGCCCGGCGATACGGTCCGCTTGTTGTGGTCCGCCGAGGCAGAGAGTGAACGCCCCCTCGAATACCAGAGCGATTTTTTCATCGACGACGACAATTACGGCCTTCCTATTGTGTTCATGGTGCCTAACGCCATCGCCAAAGCCAGTGCCGGGGCCGAGGCCACGCTCAAGTACACGGTCAACCCTGGCCCCGATGAGCGCCTGTCCAAACGCCTGGTGTTCCACGTGGCCGGCCAAGCGCAGCGGCTCGAGCCCCCGCGCATCCAGGAAGCCGAGGGCGATCGACTCGAGCTCGAAGCCATTCCCCCCTCGGGTGCCACCGCAACGGTCGCCGCCTACCCCGGGATGGTCGCCGGAGACCGGCTGGAACTGTTCGTCGTTGGCGACGACGGGAGCAGCCATTACGCTTTCACGGACATCGACAGTACGCAACTAGGCAATCCGGTCGACTTCACGGTGCCCAAGGACTTCTTCGAGCGCTTGCCCGGCCAGTGCATCACCGTCCATTACCGAGTCAATAACGAGCCTTCCGAGTCGCTCGCCTTGGCGGTTGTCAGCCAGGGCGCCGCGGACCTGATCGCTCCTGAAGTGGATAATGCCGGTGGGGGCGTGCTCGATCCCGACGCAGTCAACCCGAACGGCACCAAGGCCTGGGTGCTGAACTATGAAGGCAAGGCGGTCGGTGACTCCATCACGCTGGAGTGGATCGGCGTGTATCGCTTCGAAGCCCATACCGAAGTCACAGAGGCTAGCCAGAACACGCGCATCGATTTCGATATCCCCTACGACCCTTTCATCATCGGCAACCTGGACACTGAAGTGAGGGTGCAGTATAGGGTGAGGCGCGCAAGCGGTGGCTTGGCGTCGTCAAAGGCCTTGCCGATCCGAGTGCAACATGAAAGCGGTGAAGAGCTCGTCGCACCCACCGTATTGGAGGCATCGGATGGCACGCTCGACCCGATGGCGGCGCTCACTGGTGCCACCGTGCGCGTCCGATATACCAGCATGCTGCCCACCGACATCCTCGCGGCAGCTTGGGTCGGCGAAACCCTAGCCGCCACTTGGCAAAGCGACCAAGCGCCGGGCAGCATTGTTGGCTTTGTCGATTTCACCGTACCGCAGAGCGTGGTGGCTGCCAGCCAGGGCGAGGACATCCAAGTGGCTTATGGCTTGATGCGCAATGGCAAGCCGTCCCCTTCCATGCCGCTGGAACTGGCGGTCGGAGAGCTGGACGAGCGTGACTTGCCCACACCGGTGGTACCGCAAGCGAAGGGTGACACACTGGACCTGCTCGACTTCACGGGCGATGCCCACATGCAAGTTGAACCGTGGCCACTGATCGCTCAAGGGCAGCGGTTCTGGTGTCGAATCGATGGCACCCTGGAGAATGGCCAGGCCTATGCGTTCTACTCTGCCCGTGACCAAGAAGTGAGCGCTGAACAGGTACGCCAAGGGCTGCAAAGCCCGGTAGCCCGGACTGAGTTGGAGAAGCTCAAGGGTGACGCCGAGCTCACCTTGACGCTCTCGGTAGCCTTCGACAAGGGACGAATCGAAGCAAGCGCTGTGGCATTCCCACAACGCACCTACAGGCTCGTAAAGTTGCCCGAAGTCGCCCCTACCCTCGCGTCGGTGGCGGACGACAAGGGCAATCCCGTGCCCGACGGCGGCTCGACCACCGCGACGACACTCTTGCTCACGGGTAAAGCCGCCGTCAACCAGCGAGTGCAGATCCTGGACGGCGCAGCCATCAAGGACATTGTCACAGCCGGTGCCAACGGCGACTGGACCAGTACGCTGACCGGCCTGAGCGTGGCGGCGCATAGTTTCAAGGCCAAGGCCCTATATGGCAGCGAACCCGTGTCACCTGCCTGGGCGGTGACCGTGGTCGCGGCGACGGCGCCGACGATTACCACGGTGGAAGACGACAAAGGCACTGCGGTACCGACCGGGAGCTCGACCACCGCGACGACACTCGTGCTCACGGGTAAAGCCGCCGTCAACCAGCGAGTGCAGATCCTGGACGGCACAGCCATCAAGGACACTGTCACAGCCGGTGCCAACGGCGACTGGACCAGTACGCTGACCGGCCTGAACGTGGCGGCGCACAGTTTCAAGGCCAAGGGCCTATATGGCGGCGAACCTCTGTCACCTGCCTGGGCGGTGACGGTGATCGCGGCGACGGCGCCGACGATTGCCACGGTGGAAGACGACAAAGGCACTGCGGTACCGACCGGGAGCTCGACCACCGCGACGACACTCGTGCTCACGGGTAAAGCCGCCGTCAACCAGCGAGTGCAGATCCTGGACGGCGCAGCCATCAAGGACACTGTCACAGCCGATGCCTACGGCGACTGGACCAGTACGCTGACCGGCCTGAGCGTGGCGGCGCATAGTTTCAAGGCCAAGGCCCTATATGGCAACGAACCTGTGTCACCTGCCTGGGCGGTGACCGTGGTCGCGGCGACGGCGCCGACGATTGCCACGGTGAAGGACGACAAAAGCACTGCGGTACCGAACGGGAGCGCGACCACCGCGACGACACTCGTGCTCACGGGTAAAGCCGCCGTCAACCAGCGAGTGCAGATCCTGGACGGCGCAGCCATCAAGGACACTGTCACAGCCGGTGCCAGCGGCGACTGGACCAGCACGCTGACCGGCCTGAGCGTGGCGGCGCACAGTTTCAAGGCCAAGGGCCTATATGGCGGCGAACCTCTGTCACCTGCCTGGGGGGTGACCGTGGTGGAAACTGTCACGCCGACGATTGCTTCGGTGAAGGACGATCGAAACATCGAAATACCGGACAACGGTAATACGCGAGCCGAAAGTATAACGCTCAGTGGTAGAGCATCCAAAGGGCTGCGCATCGAGCTGTTGGATGGTTCCGTTTCGAAGGGGTTATATAACGTCAATTATGCCGGGGTGTGGACGACTCAACCCGCAATTGCGATAGATGTGGGTAGTCATAGTTTCAAGGCCGTGGCGCAATATGGGAACGGCCAGACTTCTGACATTAGGCGATTGGAAAGGCGACAACCTGGCAGGTATGCATATGAGGACTTCGAGAGCTTCGCAGTGGGTCATCAATTTCCGCCTTATACCACCACTACGTTGCCCTCAGGTATTATCTTGCCTACTGGTGCTGTACGGCCTGTGCAGATCGTTGCAGGTAACGGAGGGCGCGAGCTTAGTTTCGTCTTAAGGAGAGTAGATTGGCCACTGCTATACTTCTATATCCCATGGACGGGGGCCTTGATGCGCCCCCTAAGAGTAACTATCGAATACCAGATAATCTCTGTCCAAGCGAAGTGTAGATTGATGTTCTCGGGGAAGAACAATCACGATACTATATACCTTTCGCCGGGGGCAGGTACTGTAACGCTTGATTTGCCTGCATACACAAGTCCTGTACTTGACCCCCCTAACACCTTTACCATAGGTTTCGGACATCGTCAGCCAGTCCTCGAGGACATTACCGTACGTCAATCAGAGGACATCACCGTGCGTCTAAGATCAGTAGGCTGGGAAGAGGTATAGCCACAGCAGCTAAGAAGCAGGCCTGACGTTACTCTCAGATTTGTTGAAAGAACATCACCTGCGTAAATAGCTGGTTGGCACCAGCTCTATCACCAGCCGGGGGGGGGGGGGGGGGCGGGGGGGGGGCCCGGCGCCCCCCCCCCCCCGCCCCCCCCCGGCCGCCCCCCCGCCCCCCCCCCCCCCCCCCCCCCCCCGGCTGGTGAATCCGTTTCAGCCCAGCAATGCCCTCAAGTCATGCAACTCCTGCTCACTCAACGCCACCCCTTCACGCTCGGCAACCTCCCGCTCCCGATAGCGCCGCTCCCCCGGCATGCGCGACAACCCCACCGCCTGCATCTGCTCCACCAGTTCACGACTGCGCTGGGCGAATCGATCCCCTTCGGCCTTGCTTGGATCGATCAGGATGATCAGCTGTCCGGTCCACGGCGTCTTCGCGCCGGGGTGCCCTGCCCAGTCGAACTCCCAGGAGAAGTGCCCACCGGTCAGCGCCGCGGCCAGCAGCTCGACCATCATCGACAGCGCCGAGCCCTTGTGCCCGCCAAACGGCAACAGGGCCCCGCCCTCGAGAATCGCCGCCGGGTCGCAGGTCGGCTGCCCCTGGGCATCCACACCCATGCCTTCGGGTAAAGATTGGCCGGCACGCGCGGCAAGCTGCACATCGCCGTGGGCCATCGCGCTGGTGGCCATGTCGAAGACGATCGGGTCATGCCCCGCGCACGGCGCAGCGAAGGCGATCGGGTTGGTGCCGAACAGCGGCTTGCGGGCACCATGGGGCACCACGCAGGTCATGCTGTTGACCACGCTGAGGGCCACCAGCCCTTCATCGGCGAACGGCTCCACGTCCGGCCAGAGCGCCGCGAAATGATGGGAGTCATGAATCGCCAGCACGGCGATGCCGGCGCTGCGCGCCTTTTCCACCAGCAGGCTGCGCGCTGCCGCCAGGGCCGGCTGGGCAAAGCCTCCACGCGCATCCACGCGGACATAACCGGATGCCACATCGGTTATCTGCGGCACGGCACGGCCATCGACCCAGCCGCTGGCCAAGGTCGAGATATAACCGGGCATGCGAAAAACCCCATGGCTATGGGCACCATCACGTTGCGCGCTGGCGCAGTTGGTCGCCAGCACACTGGCCACCGCCTCGCTGCAGCCATGCTGCTGGAAGATCGCCTGCAACAACCCCGACAACTCGGCAAAGGACATGCGCACCACGGCGCTGGAGGAAGGTAAAGACATCGGCGGCTCCTTTGTTGGAATGTTGGATGGGCTGCGGCCTTCCGTTATGCCCACATCGGCGCTGCCAGGCAAGCCACTGGGCGTACGCCTTCATTGCATGGCTGCAATCAACCGACTGCATCGTTAAATATAATTGACCTTGGCTTGCGGCAAACCCTTGCCAGCACAGGGGCGCAGCGCCGACACCGCCTAAAAACAAGGACAAAAGCCCGCTTCGACGCGCGCTGAGTCGTTTGACATATCGAACGGCTCTGGCAAGCTGTCGATAAGCCCCGACCGGATCCTTCTCCGGCAGTGCTCGGGGCTTCAGGTAGCACAGCGGCCCATGCCGAGCACCTGCACGACAACGGCAGGCAGGACCTGCCCCAAGGTGACATATGTCCAACAGCAACATTGGCAACAAGCAACCCTCCCTGCGCAAACCCGTCGTCCTGATGACCATGGGCACCCAGGAGCGCAAAGGCCATGACTATCAGGTCATGACCCACAAATACATCACTCCGCTGGTCGACTTCGCCGATTGCGTCCCCGTGCTGGTGCCCACCTGCTGTGGCACCGAGGCCCTGGATGCCTATCTGGACATGGCCGACGGCGTCTACCTGACCGGTGCCGGCAGCAACATCGACCCAGCCTTGTACGGCCAGGACAACCAGACCCCCGGCAAGGCCCAGGACAAGGACCGCGACCTGTTCGACATCCCTCTGGTCAAGGCGGCGATCAAGCGCGGCCTGCCGATTTTCGGCATCTGCCGTGGCATGCAGGAAATCAACGTGGCCCTGGGTGGCGACATCTACCAGAAGGTCTATGCCGAGCCAGGCTTCAACGACCACCGGGAGAACCCGGAAGATCCGGTCGATGTGCAATACGCCCAGGTCCATGGCGTGAAGATCCAGCCTGGCAGCTGGCTGCGTGATGCCTTGGGCACCGATGAGATCCGCGTCAACTCGCTGCACGGCCAGGGCCTGCACAAGCTGGGCGCGGGTATCGAGCCGATCGCCCGCGCCGAAGACGGCCTGGTCGAAGCGATCCACGCCCCGAGCATTTCGCCGTTCCTGTTCGCCGTGCAATGGCACCCGGAATGGCAGGCGGCGAAGAACCCTGACTCGATCAAGATCTTCCAGGCCTTCGGCGATGCCTGCCGCGCCCAGGTACGCAAAGCCCAGGTGAAACGCCAACAGGCGGCCTGAGGCTAGGCTTCTTCAGCTTTGATCGCGGGGCGGCGCAAGGCCGCCCCTGCTTCCCCGGTCACCCTCTGCTGGTCCCAGAACATCTCCCGTGGAAGCGGGCGGCGGGTGCGTGCCTGTCTCCGCGATCTTTTTTTGCTCTCTCCTCATATAGAGATACGATGACCCACGATTGGTCGTCGTGAATCCTCAGCGCCTGTGCTATCGAGCGCCGCCCGCGCGGCGCATCGCGAGCTGCGCTCGCTCCTACATTTGTTTCTGGCCAGTACCGTCAGTGACAGACGCGCGCGACCGCCTGGTGCGCAGGACGCGGTATCGCATAATGCCCACCTCAATACCGTGGCGGACACCAAGGCGGTCGCGCGCAAATCCCACAGGAATGATTGGCCCGAGACAAACGTAGGAGCGAGCGCAGCTCGCGATGCGCCGCGTGGGCGGCGCTCGATATCCGCACCACCGCCCATCCAGAATCGACCACCGAATCCAAAAATTTTTCGAAGGGGACTAGTCATCCTTGTAGTTGTACGATAACTTACCTCTCACCTTAGCTCTCCCCCCAAAAGCGCCACAGGATGCCTATAACAATGAATCCACAAGAACTGAAATCCATCCTCTCCCACGGCCTGCTGTCGTTCCCGGTCACCGACTTCAACGCCCAGGGCGACTTCAACCAGGCTGGCTACATCAAGCGCCTGGAATGGCTCGCTCCTTATGGCGCCAGCGCCCTGTTCGCTGCCGGTGGCACCGGTGAGTTCTTCTCCCTCGCCGCCAGCGAATACAGCCAGGTGATCAAGACCGCGGTCGACACCTGCGCCACGTCGGTGCCAATCCTCGCCGGCGTCGGCGGCTCCACCCGCCAGGCCATCGAATACGCCCAGGAAGCCGAGCGCCTGGGGGCCAAGGGCCTGCTGCTGCTGCCGCACTACCTGACCGAAGCCAGCCAGGAAGGCGTCGCCGCCCACGTCGAGGCGGTGTGCAAATCGGTGAACATCGGTGTTGTCGTCTACAACCGTAACGTCTGCCGCCTGAACGCCGACCTGCTGGAAAAACTCGCCGAGCGTTGCCCGAACCTGATCGGCTACAAGGACGGCCTGGGCGACATCGAGCTGATGGTGTCGATCCGTCGCCGCATGGGTGATCGTTTCAGCTACCTGGGTGGCCTGCCAACCGCCGAGGTGTATGCTGCTGCCTACAAGGCCCTGGGTGTGCCGGTCTACTCCTCGGCGGTGTTCAACTTCGTGCCGAAGACCGCGATGGACTTCTACAACGCCATCGCCCGCGACGACCACGCCACCGTGGCCAAGCTGATCGACGATTTCTTCCTGCCGTACCTGGACATCCGTAACCGCAAGGCCGGCTACGCCGTGAGCATCGTCAAGGCTGGTGCCAAGCTCGCCGGCTACGATGCAGGCCCGGTCCGCACGCCGCTGACCGACCTGACCGCCGAAGAGTACGAAATGCTCGCAGCGCTGATGGACAAGATGGGCCCGCAATAAGCGCCCCAGCGGCCTGCCAATGCCGCGACCGGAGTGGGCTGCCCCCACTCCGGCTACAACTCGTTAGCCCGCACAAAAATAACTAGTGGGAGTATTACCAGCATGCAAGCGACGAAAAAGACGCATGTGCGCTACCTGATCCTGTTCATGCTGTTCCTGGTGACCACGATCAACTATGCCGACCGAGCCACCATCGCCATCGCCGGCTCCAGCCTGCAGAAAGACCTCGGCATCGATGCCGTGACCCTTGGTTACATCTTCTCCGCCTTCGGCTGGGCCTACGTGGCCGGCCAGATTCCCGGCGGCTGGCTGCTCGACCGTTTCGGCTCCAAGAACGTCTATGCCTTCAGCATCTTCACCTGGTCGTTGTTCACCCTGCTGCAGGGCTTCGTCGGCGGTCTGCCGGTGGCCTGGGCGGTGGTGACACTGTTCACCCTGCGCTTCCTCGTCGGCTTCGCCGAAGCGCCGTCGTTCCCGGGCAATGCCCGTATCGTCGCAGCGTGGTTCCCAACCCAGGAACGCGGTACGGCCTCGGCGATCTTCAACTCGGCGCAGTATTTCGCCACCGCGCTGTTCGCCCCGATCATGGGCTGGATCGTGTTCAGCTTCGGCTGGGAGCACGTATTCGTGGTCATGGGCGCATTGGGCATCGTGTTCTCGATGTTCTGGCTCAAGACCATCTACAACCCGCGCCAGCACCCGCGTATCAGCCAGGCCGAGCTCGAGCACATCGAGCACAACGGTGGCCTGGTCGACATGGACCAGAAGCGCGGCAATGACGGCCCGAAATGGGGTTATATCAAGCAACTGCTGACCAGCCGCATGCTCCTGGGCGTGTACCTGGGCCAGTACTGCATCAACGCCATCACCTACTTCTTCCTGACCTGGTTCCCGGTATACCTGGTGCAGGAACGCGGCATGACCATCCTCAAGGCAGGCTTCATCGCTTCGTTGCCGGCGGTATGCGGCTTCATCGGTGGCGTGCTGGGCGGCGTGATCTCCGACTGGCTGCTGCGCCGTGGCAATTCGCTGACCTTCTCGCGCAAACTGCCGATCGTCTGCGGCCTGTTGCTGTCGACCACCATGGTCTTCTGCAACTACGTCGACGCCGAATGGATGGTGGTCGGCTTCATGACCCTGGCCTTCTTCGGCAAAGGCATCGGCGCGCTGGGCTGGGCAGTGGTGGCGGATACCTCGCCCAAGCAGATCGCCGGGCTGTCCGGTGGCCTGTTCAACACCTTCGGCAACATCGCCTCGATCACCACGCCAATCGTCATCGGCTACATCATCAGCGCCACCGGCTCGTTCAAGTGGGCCTTGGTGTATGTGGGTGCCAACGCCTTGGTGGCGGTGTTCAGCTACCTGGTGATCGTCGGCCCGATCAAGCGTATCGAGTTGCGCGATGACCCAAAGCCTGAGGCCGAGGCCGCCGACGGCGGCAAACTGGCCACCTCGCAATCCTGAGTGAACACGCCCGCCCCCGGTCATGCCGAGGGCGGGCGGATGTATAAAGCCTGAGCAATCGAAAAAGGGCACGACCATGCAGTTGATCGAACATTCCGACTCGCCCCGCTACGTCCGCCTGCACGACGACGACAATGTCGTGGTGGTGGTCAACGATGGTGGCCTGGGCGAAGGCGCTCGCTTTCCCGACGGCCTGACCCTGGTCGAGGCCGTACCACAGAGCCACAAGGTGGCTACCGTCGCCATCGCCAAGGGCGAGCCCGTGCGCCGCTACGGGCAGATCATCGGCTATGCCCTGGAAGACCTGCGCCAGGGCAGCTGGGTGCAGGAAAGCCAACTGGCCATGCCGTCGGCACCCGAATTGGACAGCCTGCCCCGCTGCGACGCGGTCCCTGCCCCGCTGCCACCGCTCGATGGTTTCACCTTCGAAGGCTACCGCAACGCCGACGGCACGGTCGGCACCCGCAACATCCTCGGCATCACCACCACCGTGCAGTGCGTCACCGGCGTGCTGGAGCATGCGGTCAAGCGCATCCGTGACGAGCTGTTGCCCCGCTACCCCAACGTCGACGACGTGGTCGCCATCACCCACAGCTACGGCTGCGGCGTGGCGATCAATGCCCGTGACGCCTATATCCCGATCCGTACCGTGCGCAACCTGGCGCGCAACCCCAACCTGGGCGGTGAAGCCCTGGTCATCAGCCTGGGCTGCGAGAAACTCCAGGCCGGCCAGGTGATGCACGAAGACGACCCGTCGGTGGACCTCAGCGACCCCTGGTTGTACCGCCTGCAGGATGCCAGCCTGGGCTTTACCGAAATGATCGAGCAGATCATGGGCCTGGCCGAGACCCGCCTGAAGAAGCTCGACCAGCGCCGTCGCGAAACCGTACCGGCCAGCGAACTGATCCTCGGCATGCAGTGCGGCGGCAGCGACGCGTTCTCCGGCATCACCGCCAACCCGGCGCTGGGCTACGCCGCCGACCTGCTGGTGCGTGCCGGGGCCACCGTGCTGTTCTCGGAAGTGACCGAAGTGCGCGATGCCATCTACATGCTCACCTCCCGCGCCGAGAACCAGGACGTCGCCGACGCCCTGGTGCGCGAGATGGACTGGTACGACCGCTACCTGCAGCAAGGCGCCGCCGACCGCAGCGCCAACACCACCCCGGGCAACAAGAAGGGCGGGCTGTCCAACATCGTCGAGAAGTCCCTCGGCTCGATCGTCAAGTCGGGCAGCGGCGCCATCCAGGGCGTGGTCGGGCCAGGCGAACGGGTCCAGCGCAAGGGCCTGATCTTCTGCGCCACCCCGGCCAGCGACTTCGTCTGCGGCACCCTGCAACTGGCAGCCGGCATGAACCTCCACGTCTTCACCACCGGCCGCGGCACCCCCTACGGCCTGGCCATGGCCCCGGTGGTCAAGGTCTGCACCCGCACCGAGCTGGCCCAGCGCTGGCCCGACCTGATCGACATCGACGCCGGGCGCATCGCCAGCGGCCGTTCGAGCATCGAGGAACTGGGCTGGGAGCTGTTCCACTACTACCTCGACGTCGCCAGCGGGCGCAAGCAGACCTGGGCCGAACAGCACCGGCTGCACAACGACATCACCTTGTTCAACCCGGCACCGATTACCTGATTCCCAGGGTGCACAGCTTCCCTGTAGGAGCGGGTTTACCCGCGAACACCGGCAAGGCCGGTGCCATGCACCGCGGAGTCCATTTCGCGGGTGAACCCGCTCCTACAGGGGCCAAGCACGCTCAACCAGCCATTTACCAGCACAGGAGCATCCCATGCCTGAGATCCTCGGCCACAACTTCATCGCCGGCCAGCGCAGCGCCGCTGGCCCACAGCGCCTGCAGAGCCTGGACGCCACCACTGGCGAGGCCCTGCCCTACAGCTTCGCCCAAGCCACCGAAGCGGAAGTCGACCAAGCCGCCAAGGCCGCTGCCGCAGCTTTCGTCGAATTCCGCCAGCTGTCGCCAGCACGCCGCGCCGAATTCCTCGACGCCATCGCCGCCGAACTGGACGAACTGGACGATGCTTTCGTCGCCATCGTCTGCCGCGAAACCGCCCTGCCGGCCGCCCGCATCCAGGGTGAACGTGGCCGCACCAGCGGCCAGATGCGCCTGTTCGCCCAGGTCCTGCGCCGTGGTGACTTCCTCGGTGCGCGCATCGACCTGGCCCTGCCCGAGCGCCAGCCACTGCCACGCGTGGATCTGCGCCAGATGCGCATCGGCGTCGGCCCGGTCGCCGTGTTCGGTGCCAGCAACTTCCCCCTGGCCTTCTCCACCGCCGGCGGTGACACCGCGGCCGCACTGGCCGCCGGTTGCCCGGTAGTGTTCAAGGCGCACAGCGGCCACATGGCCACCGCCGACCTGGTCGGTTGCGCCATCCAGCGCGCCGCCGAGCGCACTGGCATGCCCAAGGGCGTGTTCAACATGGTCTTCGGTGGCGGCGTCGGTGAACCCCTGGTCAAGCACCCGGCCATCCAGGCCGTCGGCTTCACCGGTTCGCTCAAAGGCGGCGACGCCCTGTGCCGCATGGCCGCCGAACGCCCGCAACCGATCCCGGTGTTCGCCGAGATGTCCAGCATCAACCCGGTGATCGTCCTGCCGGGCGCCCTGGCCAAGCGTGGCGAGGCCATCGCCCGTGAGTTGGCAGGCTCCGTGTGCATGGGCGCCGGGCAGTTCTGCACCAACCCGGGTCTGGTCATCGGCCTGCAGTCGCCGCAGTACAGCCAGTTGCTCGCCGACCTCGGCCAGCATCTCGACCAGCAGGCCGGGCAGACCATGCTCAACGCCGGTGGCCTGCGCAGCTACGTCGGCGGCCTGGAGCACCTGCACGCCCACGCCGGCATCGAGCACCTGGCCGGCCAGGCCCAGGAAGGCAGCCAGGCCCGCGCCCAGCTGTTCAAGGCCGATGCCCGCCTGTTGGTGGAGTCCGACCCCCTGCTGCAGGAAGAAGTCTTCGGCCCCACCACCGTGGCCGTCGAAGCCAAGGACAATGCGCAACTGCGTGATGCCCTGCTCGGCCTGCGTGGCCAGCTGACCGCCACCCTGATCGGCGAAGCGGAAGACTTCGAGGCCTTCGCCTGGCTGGTGCCGCTGCTGGAGGAGAAAGTCGGCCGTATCCTGGTCAACGGCTACCCGACCGGTGTCGAGGTGTGCGATGCCATGGTCCACGGCGGGCCGTACCCGGCCACTTCCGATGCCCGTGGTACGTCGGTCGGCACCCTGGCCATCGACCGCTTCCTGCGCCCGGTGTGCTACCAGAACTACCCGCAGGCGTTGCTGCCCGAAGCGCTGCGCGACGCCAACCCGCTGGGGCTGCGTCGGCTGGTGAACGGCCAGTGGAGTGAAGGGGCGATCTGATCGACACCTGATGTGAAAAAGCCCCGCGAATGCGGGGCTTTCTTTTTTTGCCTGTTCGGGCCCTTTCGCGGGTAAACCCGCTCCTACAGGGCCCGGTGTAGGAGCGGGTTCACCCGCGAAGGGGCCCGAACAGGCGACCGGGGATGGTCAGGCGCCCTGCGCCTCGGCTTCCTCATGCGCCTGGCGCAGCCGTTCGCGGCTGTTGCTCAGGTGCATGCGCATGGCCATCTTGGCCCCTTCGCTATCGCCTCGGGCCACGGCTTCATAGATTGCCTCGTGCTCGTGCATCAACCGGCCCAGATAGTGCGCCTGGTCATCATGGGCCAGGCGCGCCGAGTTGAGCCGGGTACGCGGGATGATGCTCGACCCCAGGTGATTGATGATGTCGGCGAAGTAATGGTTGCCGCTGGCCTGGGCGATACGCAGGTGGAACTGGAAATCCGCCGAGACCGCATCGCTGGCGCGAGCGGCACCTTCGTTCAGCTCATCCAGCGCCGCGCGCATACCCGCCAGTTGCTCGTCGGTGCGCCGCTGCGCGGCCAGGCCGGCCGACTCGATCTCCAGGGCAATGCGTAACTCCAGCACCGCCAGCACTTCACGCAGGGTCACCACCGTGGCCGGGTCGATACGGAACCCGCCCGTGGCCGGGGCGTCCAGCACGAAGGTGCCGATGCCATGGCGGGTCTCGACCTGGCCTGCGGCCTGCAGCCGGGAGATCGCCTCACGCACCACCGTGCGGCTGACCCCCTCTTCGGCCATGATCTGCGACTCGGTCGGCAGCTTGTCGCCGCGCTTGAGCTGGCCGCTGCGAATGCGCTCGGTCAGTACCGTGACCAGTTCCTGGGCAAGGCTGCGCGGCTTGCGCCGGACCCGTGCCTGTACCTGCTGCTCTGTCATGCCCTGAAGTTCACCTTGAAAGACTGCCGTCATGATAGCGCAAGCAGTTGTACGATCACATACGCCCCGCGTGCTATTTCCGGGCGTTGCCGGCCATCCTTGCGTGCATAACGGCAAACTGCTGGCCCCCGATATTGGGAAGCGAAGGCAAACTCCGTTTTCCATCAGTAGCTTAGGACAGCAACATGCGAGTACTTCTAGCAACGATCGCCGGAACCGTACTGGCCATATCCGCCTGCGCCGCGCAGGCCAAGGCACTTAGCCAGAACGATCGCCAGGTGTGTGGATGGGGCTCGCAGATCGCCGCCGAGGCGCAACAAGCCAAGCTGTCCGGCGTCACGCTGTACGCTACGCGGAAAAAACTGCAGGTGCGCAGGTTCGCCAAGCCGTGGATGCGCATGACCGCTTTCGGCATCACCGAGCAGACCTACAACAGCCGTTCCCGGCTCAAGCCTGCGGCCATCAAGCAGACCTACTTCGAGCAGTGCGTGCAGCACGCCGTAGCGAAGAGATAAACGATATTTATCAGTAGGTTATGAAGAACTCATAACCTACTTTATAAGAAGCTGTCTCAGCAGCCGCTGAGCTTCGCAGGTGCGCGCTCACCGGCAAAGAACAGCGGCCGCAGGCGCACACCAATCACGTTGCCGGCGTAGGCCGCCACCAACCACAGCCAGCCATGCACGCTGCCCGAGGCGATACCGCTGAAATACGCGCCGATGTTGCAACCATAGGCCAGGCGCGAACCATAGCCGAGCAACAGGCCACCGATCACCGCAGCGATCAGCGACGGCAACGGGATCTTCAGGCTTGGCGCGAAGCGCCCGGCCAGGCCCGCAGCGAGCAGGGCGCCAAGGACGATGCCCAGGTCCATGACCGTGGTCACGTCCTGCCACAGCGGCGAGGCCAACGCCTTGGCATTGGCCGGGGCCTGCCAGAACACCCAGCTGCCCACGTCGATGCCCAGGCCCTGGAGGGTCTTGGCGCCCCACAGGGCGAATGCCGAGGTGATGCCCCAGGGGCGCCCCGCCAGTGCCAGGGTCGCGTAGTTCAGCAGCGCCAGGGCGATCGCACCCCACAGCAGCGGCCAAGGCCCGCGCAGGAAACGGCGCAGCCCCTGGTGTTCGCTGCTGACCGGTGCTTCCAGGGCGCCGTGGCGACGCTTCTCGAGCACCACGGTGGCCCAGGCGATGAGTGCGAACACTGCGACGCTCACCAGCAACGCCGGACCCACTCCCCAGGCCTGGACGATCGAGGTCGGCGCCAGCGACGGCAGCGCGAACCACCAGTCGGCATGGTGGGTCGCGGTCACCGAGCCGATGATGAAGAACAGCAACGTCACCAACATCCGCGCGTTGCCACCGCCCACGGTGAACAGCGTGCCCGACGCACAGCCACCGCCCAACTGCATGCCGATGCCGAAGATGAACGCACCGAACACCACCGACACGCCGGCAGGGGCCACCAGGCCGGTGACCGGGTTGCCGAACAGGCTGCCGGCCGACAGGGCCGGGAAGAACAACAGCACGGCCAGGGTCAGCATGACCATCTGCGCTCGCAGGCCAGCGCCCCGGCGTTCGTTGATGAACACCCGCCATGCCGAGGTGAAGCCGAACGCCGCATGGTACAGGGTAAGCCCCAGGGCGGCGCCGACCAGCAGCAACAGCACCTGCTTGAAGCCGGCGTTGAGGTTGAGGAACCAGGCGCCTGCCAACAGCAGGGCCAGGGCGATCATCGGCGCGCCCAGGCGGCGCGGTTCGGGTGTGGCGGTTGCGGAAAGACCCATCGGAATACTCGGATAACTGTCAAACGGAGCGCGAGTATACCGCCATGGGCCGATCAATGCTGCGCTGGGTTGGGCATCGGGCCCCGACGCCGGCATGCCGGCGACAAAGCACCTGCTGCGCAGCTCCTCGCTCAAGTCAGCGGGAGGTCTCGACGCGCAGCACCTCGGTGTAGATCGCATCCACCGTCTGGCCGACCTTGAGGTTCTTCATCCGCTCCTGCAAGTCGGGGTTCTCGACCTTGACCACCTGCACCTTGCCTTGCGGCGGCAACAGGGTCACTTCGTGCTTGTCGAGGTCGATCTTCTCGACTTTCGAGGTCACCCGTACCTGGCGAAACGCTTCACCGCCGGGGTTGGGATTGTCGGCGGTGGCGCGGATGGTGCCCTGCTCGGCGCTGGCCTTGGGTGCGCCACCGACGTTGCTGTTGAGCACATAGGCCACGGCACGGGTGACGTAGATGTCGACATTGTCACCGACCTTGAGGTTGGGCAGCGACTTGGCGTTTTCCGAAAGCTGGAAGGTGACGTCCTTGTCGTGGGCCCCCTTCACTGTCACCTGGCGAGTGGCCAGGTCAATGGCCGTGACCTGGGTCTGGATATGGCTTTCCAGCGCCTCGGCGCCGATCGGAATTTCGTTGGCCTGCACGCTGGAACTGGCAGCGCCGACCAAGGTGGCGAGGGCAATGGCATGAGCGAGTGAGCGAATTGGATTCATAGGCCTGCTTCCATGTGATCAAGACCGGATTGGCGCGTGAACCTTTCACGCGCCGCTCCTTCACGATAGCCGGACTTATCGATTACGCGTCACTCGCCACACGGTATTGGCCAGATCGTCGGCAATGATCAACGCACCGCGTGGGTCGACCGTCACCCCGACCGGACGGCCGCGGGTCTTGCCATCCTCGCCCCTGAACCCGGTGGCGAAGTCGACCGGTTCACCCGCTGGCTTGCCATCGCTGAACGGCACGAAGATCACCTTGTAGCCCACCGGGTTCGGCCGGTTCCAGCTGCCGTGCTCGCCGACGAAGGCGCCATTGGCGAACTGCGTGCCCATGGCCGGGAGCGAGAAGCTCACCCCAAGCGCGGCCACGTGCGAGCCCAAGCTGTAGTCGGGCTTGATGGCCGAGGCCACCTTGTCGGGATTCTGCGGCTTGACCCGCTCATCGACGTTCTGCCCCCAGTAGCTGTACGGCCAGCCGTAGAACGCGCCTTCGCGTACCGAGGTCAGGTAGTCCGGCACCAAGTCCGGGCCCAGTTCGTCGCGCTCGTTGACCACTGCCCACAGCTGCCCGTTGCCCGGCTGGATCGCCAGCGCCGTCGGGTTGCGCAGGCCGGTCGCATAGGGCCGGTGGGCACCGGTCTGGGCGTCGATCTGCCAGACCATGGCGCGGTCGGCCTCGACTTCCATGCCGCGTTCGGTGATGTTGCTGTTGGAGCCGATGCCCACGTACAGGTAGCGGCCGTCAGGGCTGATCGCCAGGGACTTGGTCCAGTGGTGGTTGATCTCGGCAGGCAGCGAAGTCACCACGGTCGGCGCACCGCCGGCCTTGGTCTGGCCTTCCTGGTAGTCGAAGCGCACCAGCGCGTCCTGGTTGGCCACGTACAGCTTGCCGTCGGCGAATGCCAGGCCATAGGGGGCGTTGAGGTTTTCGGCGAAGACGCTCTGGGTCTCGTACTTGCCGTCGCCATCGGCGTCGCGCAACAAGGTCAGGCGGTTGCCGCCCTTGACCTGGGTATTGCCCTTGGCCTTGATCTGGCTGGCGATCACGTCCTTGGGCTTGAGCTTGGCGGCATTGCCACCACGGCCTTCGGCCACGAGGATATCGCCATTGGGCAGTACCAGGGTCTGGCGCGGGATCTTCAGGTCGGTGGCGATCGCAGTGATGCTGAACCCCTCCGGCACCGTAGGCTTCTGCTCGCCCCATTGGGTCGGTTCGGCGATCTTCATGCTCGGCAGCAGGCCACGCTCGGGCGCCGGTAGTTTGGGATCGGGGCCGCGGGCTTGGGTGGGCTCGCCATCGCTGCCGCATGCGCTCACCAGCAGGGCCATGCTCAACAGGGTCAACGCAGCTGTAGGCTTCATGCGGCACCTCCGTTACGCAGATTGCTCATGCCGATCCAGGCAGCGATGCAGGCGAGCACGCTGACGATCACCGACAGCACCAGGCCCGAGGGCATGACCGCCCAGGCGTCCTTGGCGTGTTCGAAGGCATTGATCAGGCCCAGGATCCAGGTCACCACCAGCAACAGCAGGTAGACCGTCGGCCGCCCTCCCTTGCGCTCGGCCCGCACCAGGGTGGCCAGGGCGAACAATATCGCCAGCCCACAGCACAACAAGGCACCGGCGATCAGCCAGGAAGCGAAGTTGGCCCACTGGATCTGGTAGCTCTGGTAGTAGGCGATATCGCTCAGCAACGCCCCGAGAAACAGCGGGACCGAGCCGCCCAGCAGGATCGCGTGCAACGGGCTGGGCGTGCATCGATAGAGGGTTTGGTCTGGTGTGGTCACGGCGCCTCCTTATCATTCAGTGACCCGGTGCCGATGAGCGAGCGCGGTGCCCGGTCCATCAGGCTTGCGCGGGGTGCGCCTAGGAAAAGATAGCCTGTGTTGCCGATAGTTCCGGTTTATCGGGATGTGGCGGTGTGATAAGCGCCAAGCGAAGCGTATTATCCTGTGGCGAAGCACGGGAGACGCACATGAACACATTGGTATTGCAGCCCTACGCCCGCTTGGCATTGGCTGCTCTGCTCGGCCTGGGCCTGATGATGACGGGAGGTTGTTCGAGCAAATCCAAGCAGGCCCGCTATGCCACGCTGGGCTCGAACTGCTACGCCAAGGCCGTACCGCGAAGCGGCGAAGGCGGCCTGGCCTGGGGCAACACCCTGAGCATTGCCCGGCAGAAGTCGCTGAACAACTGCATTCGCTACGCCAGCCGCTCGGGCGGCACGCCAGACACCTGCCAGGTGGTCGTGGCCGAGTGCAAACGCTGATCAGCTAAACGCCACGGCGCGCTGGCGACAACCACCAGCGCGCGAACGGCAAGAGCGACTGGGACCACTCTGCCCTGGTTTTATCGAACTGCCCGAGCCCGCGCTGCGTGCAGCTTCTTGTAGCTCTCGATCAGACGCAGGTGGCGATCGAGGCCTTCGAGCTTCATGCTGGTCGGGGTCAGGCCGTGGAAGCGCACGCTGCCATCCACCGAGCCCAGCGCCGCGTCCATGCGCGCGTCACCGAACATGCGGCGGAAGTTGGTCTCGTAGTCGGCCATTTCCAGCTCGTCGTCCAGCATCACCTCCAGCACCACGTTCAAGGCTTGATAGAACAGGCCGCGCTCGACGGTGTTGTCGTTGAACTGGAGGAACGCCTCGACCAGTTCCTTGGCTTCGTCCAGGCGCTGCACGGCCAGGCAGATCAGCAGCTTGAGCTCGAGCAGGGTCAACTGGCCCCACACCGTGTTCTCGTCGAACTCGACCCCGATCAGCGTGGTGATGGTGGTGTAGTCATCCACATCGCAGTTGTCCAGGCGCTTGAGCAGCAGCTTGAGGCTGCGGCTGTCGAGGCTGTGCAGGTTGAGGATGTCGGCACGGAAACCCAGGGCGCGGTTGGTGTTGTCCCAGATCAGGTCCTCGACCGGGTAGATCTCCGAATAGCCCGGCACCAGGATCCGGCAGGCGTTGGCGCCCAGATCGTCGTACACCGCCATGTACGCTTCCTTGCCCATGGCCTCTAGGATGGCGAACAGCGTCGCAGCTTCCTGGACGTTGGAGTCCTCACCATGGCCGGAGAAGTCCCACTCGACGAATTCGAAATCGGCCTTGGCGCTGAAGAAGCGCCACGACACCACGCCACTGGAGTCGATGAAATGCTCGACGAAGTTGTTCGGCTCGGTCAGCGCATGGCTCTCGAAGGTCGGTTGCGGCAGGTCGTTCAGGCCCTCGAAGCTGCGGCCCTGGAGCAGCTCGGTGAGGCTGCGCTCCAGCGCCACCTCGAAGCTTGGGTGAGCGCCGAACGAGGCGAACACGCCACCGGTGCGCGGGTTCATCAGGGTCACGCACATCACCGGGAATTCACCGCCCAGCGAGGCATCCTTGACCAGCACCGGGAAGCCTTGCTCCTCCAGCCCCTGGATGCCGGCGAGAATGCCGGGGTACTTGGCCAGCACCTCCTGCGGCACGTCCGGCAGGGCCAGTTCGCCTTCGAGGATCTCGCGCTTCACCGCCCGCTCGAAGATTTCCGACAGGCACTGCACCTGCGCTTCGGCCAAGGTGTTGCCGGCGCTCATGCCGTTGCTCAGGTACAGGTTCTCGATCAGGTTGGACGGGAAGTACACCACCTCGCCGTCCGACTGGCGCACGAACGGCAGCGAGCAGATACCACGGGCCTTGCTGCCCGAGTTGGTGTCGTAAAGGTGCGAGCCGCGCAGCTCGCCGTCAGGGTTGTAGATCTCGAGGGTGTACGGGTCGAGGATCTCGGCGGGCAGCGCGTCCTTGGCGCCTGGCTTGAACCATTGCTCGTTGGGATAGTGGACGAACTCGGCGTTGGCGATGTCCTCGCCCCAGAACTGGTCGTTGTAGAAGAAGTTGCAGTTCAGCCGCTCGATGAACTCGCCCAGCGCCGAGGCCAGCGCAGCCTCCTTGGTGCTGCCCTTGCCGTTGGTGAAGCACATCGGCGACTGGGCGTCACGCACGTGCAGCGACCAGACGTTGGGCACGATGTTGCGCCACGAAGCGATCTCGATCTTAATGCCTAGCCCGGCGAGCAGGCCCGACATATTGGCGATGGTCTGCTCCAGCGGCAGGTCCTTGCCCGCGATGTAGGTGGTGCTGTCGGCCACCGGCATCAACAGGCCTTGGGCATCGGCATCGAGGTTGTCGACTTCCTCGATGATGAACTCGGGCCCGGTCTGCACCACTTTCTTCACCGTGCAACGGTCGATGGAGCGCAGGATGCCCTGGCGATCCTTCTCGGAAATGTCCTCGGGCAACTCGACCTGGATCTTGAAGATCTGGTTGTAGCGGTTCTCCGGGTCGACGATGTTGTTCTGCGACAAGCGGATGTTTTCGGTGGGGATGCCGCGGGTCTGGCAGTACAGCTTGACGAAATAAGCCGCGCACAGGGCCGACGAGGCCAGGAAGTAGTCGAACGGCCCCGGGGCCGAGCCATCGCCCTTGTAGCGGATGGGCTGGTCGGCGATCACCGTGAAATCGTCGAACTTGGCTTCGAGCCGGAGATTGTCGAGAAAATTGACCTTGATTTCCATGCGGGGATTACCGTGAGTTAAGCGTGCAGAACGAAATTGGCCGGCATTATCCGGGTTTTTGCCCGGGAAGTCCTGCTTGGCAGCGCGGGCCCTTGCGCATTCCCCCGGACTTCTTGCCCGATCCTCCGAACTTGCCAGCCCCCATCCAAGGCCCTCCGGGCCGCTGTGCTAGCGTTGATGAATTGGGGAACAACGTATTCCCCAGCCGATTGCAAACGCCATCAACCGATGATCAGCAGGTGAGCCATGGAACTACGCATCAACCAGAAGACCTATCAGGTCGAGGCCGAGGCGGATACGCCGCTGTTGTGGGTGATCCGCGACGACCTGGGGCTGACCGGTACCAAATATGGCTGCGGCCTGGCCCAGTGCGGCGCCTGCTCGGTGCTGGTGGACGGCAACGTGGTGCGCGCCTGCGTCACCCCGGTGGCCGGCGTGGTCGGGCGTGAAGTGACGACCATCGAGGCGATCGAGGACGACGCGGTGGGCAAGCGCGTGGTCGCTGCCTGGGTCGAGCACCAAGTCGCGCAATGTGGCTATTGCCAGTCGGGCCAGGTGATGGCCGCCACCGCGCTGCTCAAGCACAATGCCAAGCCCAGCACCGAGCAGATCGACGCGGCGATGGTCAACCTGTGCCGCTGCGGCACCTACAACGCCATCCATGCCGCCATGCATACGCTCGCCGAAGGGGAGAAAGCCTGATGAACTCGCCCGTCGATACCCCCGCAGACCTGCTCAAGCTGCAACTGGGCGAAACCGTCAACCTGTCGCGCAGACGCTTCCTGGCCGGCACCGCGGTCGGTGCCCTGGTACTGGGCTTCGGCCTGCCCCTGGGCTCGGCGCGGGTACAAGCGGCGGCAGCCGCTGCGCCCGAGCGCGGCACGCAAGTGCCGGCTTTTCTGGAAATTCGCCCGGACGGCAAAGTTCGCCTGCTGAGCCCGTTCATGGAGGGCGGCCAAGGCCCCTTCACCGCCATGGCGCAGATCGTCGGTGAGGAGCTGGACGTCGATCCGGTCAACTTCCTGGTCGACAGCGCGCCGCCTGGGGAAGCCTACGTGGTCATGGAAAACGGCATGCGCATCACCGGCGGCAGCATGTCGGTGCGCATGAGCTACCCGACCATGCGCCGCCTCGGCGCCCTGGCTCGGGCCATGCTGATGCAGGCCGCAGCCGAGCGACTGGGTGTGCCGGTCGGCGAGCTGTCCACCGAGCCCGGCAAGGTCCTGCATGCGGCTTCTGGCCGCTCGCTGAGCTACGGCGAACTGGCCGGCCGTGCCATGGACTTGCCAGTGCCCGACCCGGCCAGCGTCAAGCTCCGCGACCCCAGTCAGTTCCGCTGGATCGGCAAGCCGGTCCGGCGCCTGGACGCCCATGACAAGTCGACCGGCAAGGCCGTGTACTGCATCGACATCAAGGTGCCGGACATGCTCCATGCCGCCGTGCAGCATGCGCCACGTCTTGGCATGACGGTGGACAAGCTGCGCAACGAGGACCAGGTCAAGGCCATGCCCGGCGTGCATTCGCTGCACACGTTGCCAGGCGCGGTGGCCGTGGTCGCCGAACGTTGGTGGCACGCCAAGCGCGCGGTCGAAGCCTTGCAGGTCGACTGGCTGGAGCCAAAGGCCGATAGCCAGGTGCGGCCAATGCCGGCGGATTTTTCCAGCGACGGCTGGCGCGACCACCTCGCCGCCGCTCACGCTAACGGCACCGCACGCGACGAGGAGAACCAAGGCGATGTAGCCGCAGCCCTGGCCAGTGCCAAGACCCAGATCGAGGCCAGCTACCACAATCAGTACCTGAACCATGCCCAGCTGGAGCCGCCTTCCGCCCTCGCCCGCTTCAACCCGGACGGCACCCTGGAGGTCTGGCTGCCCAACCAGGCCCCGGACATGTTCCGCGACGACATCGCCAAACGCACCGGTCTTGCGACCGAGCAGATCCACCTGCATTCGCCGCTGCTGGGCGGGTTCTTCGGCCGCCACTTCCTCTACGACTCGGCCAACCCCTACCCGCAGGCCATCGCCCTGGCCAAGGCCGTGGGCCGTCCGGTGAAGTTGATCTGGAGCCGTGAAGAAGAATTCCTGCGCGACGTGTTGCGCCCGGTCGCGGTGGTGAAATTCCGCGCCGGGCTCGACGCCGACGGCTGGCCCGTTGCGATCGAAGCGGTGAGCGCTACCGAAGGCCCTACCGAAGCCCTGGCAGGCAAGCAAGGCGACAAGATCGACCCGACCGCCCTCGAAGGGCTGTCGGGCAAGGCCTACGCCATCGCCAACAAGCGCATAGCCCAGATCTACGTCAAGGGCCCGGCGATGCTCGGCTACTGGCGCTCGGTGGGCAACTCGCTGAACGACTTCTTCTATGAATCGTTCCTCGACGAACTGGCCGACAAGGGCGGCAAGGACCCGCTCGGGTTGCGCCGGCACCTGCTGCGCGACAATACGCGGCTGACCAACCTGCTCGATGCGGTGCTTGAATTGTCCGGTGGTTGGAAACGCGGGCCGTTCACCGCCGAAGATGGCAGCAAGCGCGCCCGCGGTATCGCCATGGCCTCGCCGTTCGGCTCGGAAGCGGCGGCGATCGCCGAAGTGTCGATCGAAAACGGCCAGGTCAAGGTGCACGACATCTGGCAGGCCATCGACCCCGGCAGCATCGTCAACCCCGCGATCATCGAGCACCAGGTCAACGGCGCGGTGGCCCTGGGCCTGTCGCAGACACTGCTCGAGGAAGCGGTGTACGTCGACGGCAAGCCACGGGCGCGCAACTACGACCTGTACCCGATCCTGCCGCCCTCGCGCATGGCCCGGGTGCATGTGCGTATCGTCGAGAGCGGGGCGAAGATGGGCGGCATCGGCGAACCACCGCTGCCCGCCGTGGCACCGGCGGTGGCCAATGCCGTGGCCCAGCTCACCGGCCAGCGCGTGCGCAGCCTGCCCCTGAGCCGCCATACCTTCAGTTGACCGGACAAGGAACGCCCATGCCTCATCGTCGATTCGCAAGAACCGCAGGCTGGTTGGCCCTGCCGTGCCTGGTAGCGGCTGGCCTGCTGGCCTGGTACGTCACCCGCGAGCCTGCCACGCCGTTTGCCGGGCAAACTTCACAAGGCTTCGACGCGGCGTTAGTCGAGCGCGGCGAGTACGTCGCCCGCCTGAGCGATTGCGTCGCCTGCCACAGCCTGCCAGACGGCAAGCCATTCGCCGGCGGCCTGGAAATGGCCACGCCGCTGGGCGCCATTCACGCCACCAACATCACCCCGGACAAGGCCACCGGTATCGGCACCTACAGCCTGGCCGACTTCGACCGCGCAGTGCGCCAGGGGGTAGCACCCGGTGGACGGCGGCTGTACCCGGCCATGCCCTACCCCTCCTACGCCAAGCTCAGCGATGACGACGTGCGCGCGTTGTACGCGTTCTTCATGCAGGGTGTGCAGCCGGCCGAACAGGCGAACATCCCCAGCAGCATTCCCTGGCCGCTGAACCTGCGCTGGCCGATCGCGCTATGGAATGGCCTGTTCGCCGCCGACACCCCCTACGCAGAGAAGCCCAGCCAGGACCCGCTGTGGAACCGTGGCGCCTACATCGTCCAGGGCCCTGGCCATTGCGGCAGCTGCCACACCCCACGCGGCCTGGCGTTCAACGAGAAGGCCCTGGACGAGCATGGCGGCGCCTATCTGGCCGGCGCCCTGCTCGACGGCTGGTACGCGCCGAGCCTGCGCAACGATCACAACACAGGGCTAGGCCGCTGGAGCGAAGCCGAGATCGCCCAGTTCCTCAAGACCGGGCGCAACCGCCACGCGGTGGTATTCGGCTCGATGACCGAGGCGTTCAACAACTCCACCCAGTTCATGAGCGACCAGGACCTGACCGCCATCGCCCGCTACCTCAAGTCGCTACCGGGCGATGCCGGGCGTGACGGCGCGCCCTGGCAGTACCAGGCCGCCAGCATCGACGATGCTCCCGGCGCCCACACCTACGCCACCCGCTGTGCCTCCTGCCACGGCCTGGACGGCAAGGGGCAGGCACCCTGGATGCCGCCGCTGGCCGGTGCCACCTCGGCCCTGGCCAAGGAAAACGCCTCGGCGATCAACATCACCCTCAATGGCTCGCAGCGCGTGGTCGCCGCTGGCCGGCCCGACGCCTACCGCATGCCAGCCTTCCGCGAGCAGTTGTCGGACCAGGACATCGCCGAAGTGCTGAGCTACATGCGCAGCACCTGGGGCAACCACGGCGCAGCCGTCGACGCCCAGGCGGTCGGCAAGCTGCGCGGGCACACAGACCCGGCCAGCAGCAGCCCGATCATCCTGCACATGCGATGAATTGAGCCCAGGCCGTGCTGCAGAGGTCCATATCTGCACATGGCCCGAATCCACAGAGGTGCGACAACCCCATGGAAAGTATCGACCTGCTGGTCCTGCGCACCGCCCGCGACTGGCGCAAGGCTGGCGAACGCGTGCTGCTCGCCACTGTGGCCCGCACCTGGGGTTCGTCGCCCCGCCCCGTGGGCTCGATGATGGCCTTGCGCGGTGATGGCCGGGTGGTCGGCAGCGTCTCCGGCGGCTGTATCGAAGACGACCTGATCCACCGCTATACCACCGCCTACAGCGGCCCCGGCATGCACACCGGGCTGCCCGAGGTGGTGCGTTATGGCGTCAGCGCCGACGAAGCGCACCGCTTCGGCCTGCCCTGCGGCGGCACCCTGTCCCTGGTGCTGGAGTTCGACCCTTGCTGGCAAAGCCTCGAGCAGCTGTTGCAGCGATTGGACGCCGGCCAGCTGGTGCAGCGCAGGCTCGACCTGGACACCGGCATCGCCAGCCTTGCCGCCAGCGATGCCCCGGCGCAGTTCGAGTTCGACGGCCAGCGCATGCTCAATACCCTGGGCCCCGGCTACCGCATGCTGTTGATCGGTGCCGGCGCGCTGGCCGAGTACCTGGCGACCATGGCCCTGTTCAACGGTTTCAAGGTCTCGGTATGCGACCCCCGCCCCGAGTACATGAGCGGCTGGAACCTGGCCGGAGTGGAAAAGATCGTCGGCATGCCGGACGACGTGGTACGCGCCTTCGCGCCCGACCTGCGCACCTGCATCGTCGGCCTCAGCCACGATCCCAAGCTCGACGACCTGGCGTTGCTCGAAGCCCTGCACAGCCCGGCGTTCTACATCGGTGCCATCGGCTCGCGGCGCAACAGCCAGCTGCGCCGCGAACGGCTGATCGAGCATTTCGGCGAGACCGAGGCCTCACTGGCGCGTCTGCATGGCCCCATCGGCATCTACATTGGCAGCAAGACGCCGCCTGAAATCGCCGTCAGCGTCATGGCGCAGATCCTCGCGGCGAAGAACCACATCGCCTTGCCCGGCGAAATCAGCGTGAGCGCGGCCAAGCGCGCCCGCGAGGCGCAGGTGCCGGCCGCCTAGCCGGCCAGCACCTTGTCGACGGTGATCGGCAGGTCGCGCAGGCGCTTGCCAGTGGCGTTGTATACGGCATTGGCCACCGCTGCAGCGACACCGATGATGCCGATTTCCCCCACGCCCTTGGAGCCCAGCTCATTGACTATATCGTCCGGTTCGTCGACGAACAGCACCTCGATGTCACCGATATCGGCGTTCACCGGGATGTGGTACGCGGCCAGGTCATGATTCATCGGCCGCCCCAGGTGATGATCGACCTCGGCCTGTTCGTGCAGGGCCATGCTCAAGCCCCAGACCACACCGCCGAGGATCTGGCTGCGAGCGGTCTTGGGGTTGATTACCCGACCTGCGGCGATCGCACTGACCACCCGGCTGACCCGAACCGTGCCCAGCGCCTCGTCCACTCGTACCTCGACGAACACCGCCGAGTGGGTAGCGCTGGAGAACCCCTGGCGACGCGCGCCGGGCTCGGCGTCCAACTGCACTTCCAGCACGCCGCCTGGCATGCCCTGCAGCAACTCGGCCAGTTCATAGTGGCGATCACCGACCTGCAAGCGACCGGCTGCGATCATGAATCGCTCTGCGGGCTCGCCGGCCAATTCACCAAAGCGCGTCTTCGCCGCCTCGACCAGCTTGCCGCGTAGAACCTCGCACGCCTGGCGCACGGCTGAACCGACCGAGGACACGGTGAACGAGCCGCCTTGCAGCGGCGCCGTCGGCAACGAGCTGTCACCGAGCAGGAAGGTGACGTCGCCGACTGCCATCCGCGCCGCGTCGGCGGCGATCTGGGTCATGACGGTGTAGGTTCCGGTGCCGATGTCGGTCGTGGCGCTGCTGACCCAGAGGTGGCCATCGGCGTCCAGCCGCGCCTTGGCGCTGGCCTTCATCTGCATGGCTTCCCACACCCCGCCAGCCATGCCCCAACCCACCCGCTCATGGCCTTCGCGGCGGCTGCCCGGGCATACCTCGCGGGCCGCCCAGCCGAAGCGCTCGGCGCCTTGCCGGTAGCAATCGAGCAATGCCTTGCTGGAATAAGGCTTGCCCTCATTGGCATTGCTGTCGGTGAAGTTGGCCTGGCGCAGGGCGAGCGGATCCAGCCCCACCGCCTCGGCCAACTCATCCATGGCGCACTCCAGGCCGATCAAGCCCAGCGCCGCACCCGGGGCGCGCATGTCCAGCGGGGTGTACACATCCAGCGGCACCAGGCGGTAGTCCATCGCCACGTTGTCGCAGCGATAGAGCATGCCGCTCCACTCCACCACATGCTCGGTGAAGTCCTCGAAACGCGAGGTCTGTGCCGTGGCCTGGTGGCGCACCGCCTGCAGGCGACCCCGGGCGTCGGCAGCCAGTTGCAGGTGCTGTAGCGTGCGCGGGCGATAGCCGAAGGTGAACATCTGCTGGCGGGTCAGGGCCACCCGAACCGAGCGTTGCAGCTTGAGCGCAGCCATGGTTGCCAGTGCCAGCTGGTATTGCGGCCGCAGGCCCGAGCCGAAGGCTCCGCCGACATACGCCGCGCAGACCCGCACCTGCTCCTTGGCCAGGCCGAACACCTTGTGCAGGTAGTCCTGGCTGTTCTGGGTGCCTTGGGTCTTGTCGTGCACGTGCAGGCTGCCGTCGGGCTGGTAGATCACCGTCGAAGCGTGCGGCTCCATCGGGTTGTGGTACTCGCTGGGCGTGCTGTACGCCACGTCCACCTTGAACGGGGCGGCATCGAAGGCGCGCTGGAAATCGCCGCGAGGCTTGGGCAGCTCAGCCGGCGCCGGATGGGCGCGATCGAGCGCTGCCAGCAGGTCGGTCTCGAACGGCTCGGGGTCGATGTCGATGCGCACCAGCGCCTCGGCGTGGCGAGCCGCTTCCAGGCTCTGCGCGACGACCAGCGCGACCGGTTGCCCGCTGTAGAGAACGCGGTCGTTGAACAACGGTCGGAACGGCTGGCCATCGGCTGCATCGGCATCTTCGTAGGCCTCGTCGTCACCGGCCATCGGGGGGCGGTTGGCGTGGTGCAGCACGGCCATCACCCCGGGTACGGCCAGGGCCGCGGCGCAGTCGATGTAGCGGATGCGCCCACGCGGCACGACGCTACAGACCACGCGGCCATGCAGCAGGCCGTCGCTCGGGTACTCTGCCGCATAGCGGGCCTGGCCGGTGACTTTGGCGGGGCCGTCGATTCGGTTCAGCGGCTGACCGCTGCTGGGTTCGAAGTGGGTCATTGGACGCCTCCCTGGGCTTGAGCCTCGCTCAAGGCGCGAATGATCGCCTGGGTCGCCAGCGGGATCTTGAACGCATTGCCAGACAACGGCTGGGCACTTTGCAAAAGCGCCTGGGCCAGTTGCGCGTAGGTGTGCGGGTTGGCCGGCTGGCCGACGAAGCGCTGCTCCACGGCAGCTACGCGCCACGGTTTGTGGGCCACGCCACCCAGCGCCAGGCGCAGGCTGGCGATATGCTCACCGGCGAGTTCCAGGCCGGCAGCCACAGACACCAGGGCGAATGCATACGAAGCCCGGTCGCGAACCTTCAGGTAGTGGCAGCGCGTGGTGAAGCGTGGTGCGGGCAGCTCGATGGCCAGGATCAGTTCATCATCGGCCAGGCAGTTATCCCGCTCTGGGTGCTCACCCGGCAGACGATGGAAGTCGGCGAAAGGTATGCGTCGCTCACCCCCCAGCCCGCGCACGTGCACCACGGCTTCCAGCGCCGCCAAAGCCACGCAGAGGTCAGACGGGTGCACCGCGACGCAATGCGCGCTGGCGCCGAGGATCGCGTGGTTGCGGTTGAGACCGTTACGCGCCGGGCAACCGCTGCCGGGCTGGCGCTTGTTGCAGGGGCTGCCGACGTCGTAGAAATACGGGCAACGGGTGCGCTGCAGCAGATTGCCGCCGGTACTGGCCATGTTGCGCAACTGCGGCGAGGCGCCCGCCAGGATCGCTTGTGCCAGCAGCGGGTAGCGCTGCTCGATGAGCGGATGCCAGGCCAGGTCAGCGTTGCTGACCAAGGCTCCGATGCGCACACCGCCGCCTGCGGTTTCGCTCACCTCGCGCAATGGCAGGCCAGTGATGTCGATGATCGTGCGCGGATTGGCGATGTGCTCTTTCATCAGGTCGAGCAGGTTGGTACCGCCGGCGATGTAGCGCGATTGTGGCCCAGCCTGGCGCAAGGCCTGTTCGATGCTGGAGGGTTTGCTGTAGGCGAAGGGCGTCATGGGCGCGGCCCTCCCTTGCCTGGGTGGATGAGTGGCAGCGCCTGCTGCACGGCGGCCAGGATATTGCCGTAGGCACCGCAACGGCACAGGTTGCCGCTCATGCCTTCGCGCAGCTGCTCGGGCGTATGCGCCCTGCCCTCATGAGCCAGGCCCAATGCCGAGCAGATCTGCCCTGGCGTGCAGTAGCCGCACTGGAACGCATCCTGGTCGATGAACGCCTGTTGCAGAGGGTGCAGGCGGTCGCCCTCGGCCAGGCCTTCGATGGTGGTCAGCTCCTCGCCGTCGCACATCACTGCCAGGGTCAGGCAGGCGTTGATCCGCCTGCCATTGCGCAGCACCGTGCAGGCACCGCACTGGCCGTGGTCGCAGCCTTTCTTGGTGCCGACCAGGTCCAGTTGCTCGCGCAACAGGTCGAGCAACGTCGTCCAGGGCGCCACCGTCAGCTGCCTGGCCTGGCCATTGAGGGTCAGGCCTATCGTCAGGCCTGCGCTGGCATCTTGCATTTGTGTCATCACGATTGCCTCACGGTAGGTATGCTTGTGCGCAGCTGATGCTGCTTTTTCAGGTCCGACCCAAGGGCTCACAGATGCGTTCAAAGCAATCGACCACCCGCCCCTGCCCCTGCCACGCGTTGGTGCTGGCTGCTGGGCAGGGTCTGCGTTTCGGCAGCGACAAGCGCCAGGCCCGCTTGCCGTCCGGGCAGGCCCTGCTCGGCACAACCCTGGCCCAGGCACTGGAGCATTTTTCCGATGTCAGCGTGGTGCTGCGTGCGGACGATGACCCGTCACTGCTGGGCATCGATCCAAGGATTAGCGTGGTGTGGGCACGGCAGGCGCACGTCGGGCTGTCGGCGAGCCTTGCTGCAGGCATCGCCGCCCTGCAAGATTCGCCCGCCCAAGCCGTCGCCGTGCTGCTCGGCGACATGCCATCGATTGCCCCAACGACCCTGCATGCACTCTGCTGCCAGGCGCGTGCCGATCGCATCGTGGTGCCGGTACACCAGGGGCAACGGGGCCACCCGGTGATCTTCGGCCGGGCGTTCTGGACAGCGCTGGAGCAGGTACTAGGCGACCAGGGCGGCCGCCAGGTCATTCAGGCCAACGCCCATGCTTGCATACGCGTCGAGGTCGATGACCCCGGTGTGCTGCTGGATGTGGACACGCCGGCGGACCTTGCCGCCCTTGCCAGGCCTGGGCAATGAACTGGACGGGGTCAGGGCGCCTGCGCCGCAGGTTGCTGTTGCTGTTGCTTCCAGCGCTGCAGATTGCGCTCCAGCAATCGCTGCGGCAATTGCCCGGAAACCACCTGCTTCATCTTCTGCGCCAGTCGCTCGCGCAACTGCGGCTGGTTGCAGGGTGACGCCCGGGAAAAGGCCAGGTACAGCCCCTCGCTCGACACTGCCGGGGCGAGCACTTTGAGTTGCTCGTCCATGTTCAACTGGCCTGCCAGGGCCATTCCGGGGAATTGCTCGTACACCACATAATCGCTGCGCTTGAGTAGCAGCTTCTCGAACGCCTGGCGAGCGCTGGGCACCGCTTCGAGGTCGAGGTTGGCCCTGGCGTACTCGTCGAACGCCTGGCCATGACTGTTGTTGACCAGGGTACCGCCCTTGCGGCCCTCGAGGTCGGACCACTTGCCGTAGTCGAAAGCGCCATCCCGGCGAACCCAGACCACGCTGGGCGTATACAGGAACGGCGGGCTGATGAAGTCCATCGACTGCTGGCGGGCTTGGGTGACGAAGTAACCGGCCAGCAGGTCGATGTGGCCCGTGCGGACTTCTTCCTGGGCGCGTGACCAAGGGCCGGCGTACACCACCTGCACTTCCAGGCCCAGGGATTGGCCCACGTGCCTGAGCAGGTCGGCATTGACGCCGATCAGGCGCTGGGGGTCCTGGGGGTCTCGCCACAGATAGGGAGGGTATTCGGGATTGCCCGTAGCGGTCAGCTGCTGGCAGGTTTGCTCGGCCAACGCTTCAGAGGCCGCCAGGCACAAGCCAAGCAGCAGGCAAGCCGAGCCGTGGAACCATTGCCCGATCATCTGCCTACCCCTGCCCGGCCCGCACCGACGCCCCGGTCAGAGCAACGACTTGCCTTGCTTGAGGATCTGGTCGCAGGCTTGCTTGGTGACCTTCTCCTTCAACCCGCTGAGGCTGAAATCCTTGCCACTGGACGTGGTGATGGTGCCCTCGCTCCCTTCGCTGTAGCCGCTGTCGGAGGTGCCGCCGGTCACCTGGCTGAGCAACTTGTCTTTCACGGTGGATGCTGCGTCGGCATTGAGGTAGTTGTTCTTCACGCAATACTCCAACACCCCGGCAACGTTGCCGGCGCTATCCGAAGTCAAGGTGCTCGGCAAGGCACCGGTCAGCCCGCCGAGGTCGGACAGCCCAGCCGCCATTGCCCACGGCGAACCCAGGGCCGAAACCAGCGCGATGCAAAGGGTGGAACGACGAATGGAACTCATGTTGCCTCCTGTAGCCTGTCCATGATGCGCAGGTATTAGACTCTAGCAGCAATCTGCGGCCTGGCCCGCCACTGAACCACTCGGCCCCTGCGCCAAGGCATGCATTGCACATGCCCCAGCGCGCGGGTGACTCGCGATCCGATCCGGACACCTTGTAGGAGCGGCTTCAGCCGCGAACACCGGCTCAGCCGGTGCCAGGCAACGCGTCGCTTGCTTCGCGGCTGAAGCCGCTCCTACAGGGCTACTCGCTGGCCAGGGTCGCGCGGACCTTGGCCACACTGGCCGCAGTCACTTCCGGTGCCTGGTTGCCCCAGCTGCTGCGCACGAAGGTCAGCAGCTGCGCCACTTCCTCATCGCTCATGCGCCAGGCGAAGCCCGGCATGCCCAGTTCCGAAGGCGCAGTGGCAGTAGACGGCAGCTTGCTGCCGTGCAGCACCAGGCGGATCATCGATACGGGGTCTGCGGACAGCACCGAGGAGTTGCCGGCGATCTTCGGGAACACCCGCGCATAACCCAGGCCGTCGGTACGGTGGCAGGCGGCGCAGTTGTCGACGTAGAGCTCGGCACCACGGCCACTTTCCTGACCGGCCTGCAATGCCTTGGCGGTGGCCGGGTCGGCCTTGAACGACGACACCGAGTTAGCGCTCGCCGGCAGGGTCTTGAGGTAGGCGGCAATGGCCTGCAAGTCATCGTCACCCAGGTGCTGGGTGCTGTGCACCACCACATCGCCCATGGCCCCACCGAGTACTGCATGGGTTGGGCTGCGGGCACTGCGCAGGGTCGCGACGATATCCTCGCGGCTCCAGGCGCCCAGGCCGTCGGCCGGGTTGCCACGCAGGTTCACCGCCAGCCAGCCATCGATCACCGGACCACCGGCCAGGAACGCTTCGCCAGACTCGTCCAGGGCCTTTTCCTGCAGGGTTGCCGCCCGTGGCGTATGGCAGCTGCCACAGTGGCCAAGGCCTTGCACCAGGTAGGCACCGCGCGCGACCTGAGCGTCGGCATAGCGACCGGCATCGAAGGTAACGGCCTGCGGCGTAGGTGCGAACACCTTGCGCCAGATCGCCAGCGGCCAGCGCATCGACAACGGCCAAGGCACGTCGTTGGTACGATTCTCGGCCTTGACCGGGGCCACGCCCTGCATGAAGTAGGCATACAGTGCCCGCACATCGTCATCGCTGACCCGGGCATAGGCCGGATACGGCATCGCTGGGTACAGGCTGTCGCCGTTGGCGGCGATGCCGTGGCGCAGGGCCCGGTCGAACGCGTCGAGCGAGTAGTTGCCGATGCCGGTGTCCTTGTCCGGCGTGATGTTGGTGCTGTACAGGGTGCCGATCGGCGAGGCGATCGCCAGGCCACCGGCGAACGGCTTGCCGTCCTTGCTGGTATGGCAGGCGGTGCAGTCACCGGCATCGGCCAGGTAGCGGCCCTTGTCGATCAGCGCCTGGTCGACGCTGGCCAACCGCGCGAGCGGTGCGGTGGTGGTTGGCCACAAGGCGTACGCCAGCACGGCGACGAACACCAGCAGCGCCAGGGCGATCAGGCGCAGGAGAAACTTCTTCATGGTCATTTCTCCTTAGGCGTGAACCAGCGGGCCAGGGTTTTTCAGGTACTGTTCGCGAATCGCCTTGGCCGACCAGTAGGCCAACGCACCGACCATGCCGGTCGGGTTGTAGCCGTTGTTCTGCGGGAAGGCGTTGGCGCCGATGGCGAACACGTTGTGCACGTCCCAGGACTGCAGATAGCGGTTCAGCGCCGAGGTCTTCGGGTCGCTGCCCATGATCGCGCCGCCACAGGTGTGGGTGCTCTGGTACTTGGTGATGTTGTAGTGCTCGCCCGGTTTCTTGGCATCGCCCGAGAGCGCGCTGGGGTTGAGCACCTTGGACATCTCCAGGGCCTTGCCGACCAGGAACTGCGAGGCCTTGACCTCGTTGTCGTGCCAGTCGAAGGTCATGCGCAGCAGCGGCCGGCCGAAGGCGTCCTTGTAGGTCGGATCGAGGCTCAGGTAGTGCTGCTTGTACGACATGCAGGCGCCCTGCACCTCGAAGTAGAACGAGTGACGGAACGAATCGCTGGCCGCCTGCTTCCAGGCCGTGCCCCAGTTCGGCGTGCCCGGTGGCACGTTGATGCCGCGCACCGGCCCGGCGCCCGGTTGGCGAGCCCAGATGATGCCGCCACCGACGAAGCCGGCCTTGGCATTGTCGAGCTGGTTGCCGTTGAGGTTGTCCATGGTGGTGCCGGCGCCGCCGATTCCGATGAACTGGTTGGCCTGCACGTCCTTGTCGAAGAACAGCACCACGCGGTTGAGGTTCTGGTAGGAGTAGTTACGGCCCACCGTGCCTTCGCCGGTCTGCGGATCGTAGGGTTTGCCGATGCCCGACAGCAGCATCAGGTGCACGTTGTACAGCGAGAACGCGCACAGCAGCACCAGGTCGGCCGGCTGCTCGATCTCACGGCCTTGCGCGTCGAGGTAGGTCACGCCAGTGGCTTTCTTGCCATCGCTGTCGAGGTTCACCTTGAGCACCTGGGCGTGGGTGCGCAGCTCGAAGTTCTTGCGCTGGCGCAACACCGGCAGGATGCTGATGTTCGGGCTGGCCTTGGAGTAGTTCAGGCAGCCGTAGTCGCTGCAGAAACCACAGGCGTTGCACGGGCCCATCTGGCAACCGTAGGGGTTGACGTACGGCCCCGAAGCGTTCGACGCCGGGATCGGGTACGGGTCCCAGCCCATCTCGCGGGCACCCTTGTAGAACATCTCCGCGCCCAGGTAGTTGGGGTTGGGGCCCAGCGGGAATTCACGCGAGCGCGAACCTTCGAACGGGTTGCCGCCAGGCTGGCGTACACCCTTGATGATGCCGGCCTTGCCCGAAGTGCCACAGACGTGCTCGAAGTGGTCGAAATGCGGCTCGAGGTCTTCGTAGGTGATCGGGAAGTCCTGGATGCTCATGTCCGAGGGAATGAACTTGGCGCCGTAGCGCTGTTCGACGTTGCTGCGCAGCTTGAAGTCCTCGGGCAGCGCACGGAAGTGGCAGCCGGACCAATGGCTGCCGGCACCGCCGACGCCGGTACCGGGCTTGAACGAGCCCATCTGCCGGTACGGCACGGCGGTCGCGGTGGGGTTGTGCCGCGCGGTGACGGTTTCCTGGGCCAGGCTCTGCAGGTAGCGGCGGTGCACCGAACCTTCCAGCTCGTCGACCACCTTGGGGTAGGCGAAGTCCGGCTGCGTGTCGCGGTCGGCGCCACGTTCGAGCACCACCACGTGCAAGCCGGCGTCGGTCAGTTCCTTGGCCAGGATCGCCCCGGTCCAACCCATGCCGACGATGACGGCGTCCACTTTCGGTTTTGCATTTGCCATGTTCAGCCTCTCCGTCCGGCCAGGTCCACGGGTGGGAACGGATACGGCTTGTCACGCACCGTTACCCAGTCCATGTAGTCGGCACGCATGCCCGGGTAGCCGATCATCTTCCAGGCCCCCATGTTCTTGTTGCCGCCATGCGACGGGTCGGCGAAGTAGCCATTGCGCACTTCGCCGAGCAGGCTGCTGAAGAACAGCTTCGCGGAAATATCGTCCAGGGCCAGCTTGCCGGCTTCCGCGGCCTTGAGCAGGTCTTCCTGCTGGGCGTGGGACAGTTCGGCGAAGGCCTTGCCGTCGAATGCCTTGCGGCAGTGGCCGTCGAACGCCTTGATACCGATGCGCAGCGTTTCGCGCAGGTTCAGGCGGCCCTGGTAGCCAAATTCCGGTGCCGCCTCGAGGAACGGCCCCTGCATGTACCAGATGGCGCCGTTGGCATAGGGTGTCTGCATGTGCCGGTCGAGGAACTCGGGCACGCCCAGTTCCACGGCGCCAGGGCCGACGTGGTCGGAGGGGATCAGGCGGTCGCACGCAGCGATCAGGAAGGTCCATTCCTCGGGGCTGAAGAAGGTCGGTTTGTAGTCGCCGGCCGCTTGTGCAGGTACCGCCTCGGGCTTTGCCGCTGCATCGCTGGCCGGGGTCTGGGCGAAGGTGGTGGCGGGAACACCGGCGCTGGCCAGGGTGACCACCGGGATCAGCGTCAGCGACTTGCGCAGGAAATCACGCCGTGCGGGTGATGTATCGTCATCGAGCATCGTGCTTCTACTCCTTGGGCTAAACACGGGGAGTGCTTTTTTCTTATGTTTGTCTTCATGAGCCGCGCGGACCGATCCTCGGCACCGCGCCAGATGATGGCCAGCTAACAATTATCTAGCTAAGCAATCAGACGTCACTAAACCAGCAATTGCCGCCCGCGACCACCGCCGCAGGCTGCTTAAACGTTTCTTCAGATCTTGAACTGACGCACCAGGGCGCTGAGGTTGCCGCCAAGGGTGGAAACGTCGCGCATGGTGCTGGCGCTCTGCTCGGTTTCCTCGGCGAGGTTTTCCACGGCACCGGCGATCTGGTGCACGCTGCGGTTGATCTCTTCGGCCACCGAGGTCTGCTCTTCGGCGGCGCTGGCGATCTGTGCGTTCATGGCATTGATGGTGGCGATCAGGCCGGAGATCGAGTCCAGCGACGCGCCGACCGCGTTGGTCTGCTCGTTGGCGCCCTGCCCGGCTTCAGTGGAACGGCGCATGGCCTCGACCGAGGCGTGGGTACCGGTTTCCAGGCGGGTGATCATGCCCTGGATTTCCTGGGTGCTCTGCTGGGTGCGGCTGGCCAGCGCGCGGACTTCGTCGGCGACCACGGCAAAACCACGCCCGGCCTCACCAGCACGGGCGGCTTCGATGGCGGCGTTGAGGGCCAGCAGGTTGGTCTGCTCGGCAATCGAGCGGATGACGTCGAGCACCGATACGATCGAACGCACGTCCTGCTGCAGGCTGTCGAGGCTGGTGCCGCTGAGCTGGATGTCTTCGACCAGCGAGCTCATGCCGCTGATGCTCGAGCCCACCACCTTGCGCGCGGCCTGGCCTTGCTGGTCGGTTTCCGAGGCGGCCTCGGCGGCGCGCTGGGCGCTACGAGCGACTTCCTGGGCGGCGGCGGACATTTCGTGGATGGCGGTGGCGACCTGGTCGGTTTCCTCGCGCTGGCGCTGCATGGCCTGCTCGGAGCGCAGGGTCTGCTGGGTAGCCTGATCCACCAGGCCGGCGAGGTCGGTGGTCATCTGCGCGATCTGGCGGACCATGCCATGGATCTTCTCGACGAAGCGGTTGAACGAGGCTGCCAGGTCGCCCAGCTCGTCGCGGCTGGTGATGGCCAGGCGGTGGGTCAGGTCGCCGTCGCCGGCAGCGATATCGTCGAGGTTGGTCTTGAGCACGCGCAGCGGGCGCACGATGCTGTTGGCGATCCAGGCGCCGACGGCAGCAGTGGCCAGCAGCAGCACCAGGGTCACCACGAACACACTGACCAGAATGCTGCGGGTGCGCTTGTCTACCGCCGCCTGCTCCAGCGCCATGGCCGCGTCGATGTCGTCCATGTTGATCGCACTGCCCAGTACCAGGTCCCATTTCGGCAGGTACACGGTGTAGCCGAGCTTCGGCACTTGCACCGCTTCGTCACCTGGCTTTGGCGCCTGGTAGTCGATGTAGTGAGTGCCGTTCTTGGCCACCTCGACGAAGGTCTGGTAGTGGTACGAGCCATCGGGATCGCGGGTATTCCAGAAGCTGGTGCCGATGCCGGCCGGGCTGTCGCCCCGGAAGACCCGCACGCCCTTGGTGTCGTAGCCGAAGAAGTAGCCCTCGTCACCGAACTTGACCGGCTTGAGCAACTCGAGCGCCTTGTCGCGGGCCTGCAGGTCGCCGGGGGCGGACGCATCGTGCAGCGGCTGGATGGTGGTCAAGGCCACGTCCACGTAGTTTTTCAGTACCTGGCGGTTGCGCTCCACCAGTTTCTCGCGTCCTTCTTTCATTTCTGCGGTAGCGCTGCGCTGCAACATCCACGAGGCGACGCCACTGAGAATCAGCGCGAACAGCAATGCGGGAACGATGGCTAGGCAGAGCAGCTTGCTCTTCACGGTAAGCTTCATGGACAGATCACCTCCTGGTCGTGTGGATATGTCCTATCGGCCAGATATGAAACATCTTGAAAGCTTTTGATGGCATTTTGACGCCAAACTTTAGGAAAATCGATTCAGCGCCCACTTTCGAGCGCTGAATGGTCAATCGCGCTGCCAGACCGCAGCGGCAATGTCCACGCGCTTGGGCAGCACCCGGTTGTCCAGGAACAGCTGCGCCGTGCGCTGCTGAGCCGCGACGATCTCAGCGCTGATCGGCAGCAACGGCGAAGCCGGGCGGTGACCGAAGCTTCGCCGCACGACCGCTTCCGGCAAACCCATGAAACCGGCCAGTAGCGCGATGCTCCCGGCCTCGTCGCTGCGCGTGAGTGCCTCGGCACGGTTGACTTCCTCCAACAACCGGTCGACGAACTCGCCATTGGCCTCGACGTAGTCGCGAGCACCGAGCATGAACGGCCCGATCAGGCCCAGCCCCTCGCCATTGGCCAGCACACGGGCCTTGCCCTCCAGTTCGATAGCGGAATAGAACGGATCCCAGATGGCCCAGGCATCGACGCTGCCGCGCTCGAACGCCGCCCGCGCATCGGCCGGCGCCAGGTACACCGGCTGCACGTCACGCATGCCCAGGCCGGCCGTGGCCAGGGCACGCAGCACCAGGTTGTGGGCGCTGGAGCCCTTCTGCAAGGCGATTCGCTTGCCCTTGAGTTCAGCGACCGACTGGATCGCGCTGCCGTTGGCCACCAGGATCACCTCGGCCTTGGGCTTGGGCGGTTCGGCGGCGATGTACAGCAGGTCGGCACCGGCGGCCTGGGCGAAGATCGGCGGGATGTCGCCCGTCGAGCCGATGTCCAGGCTACCGATGTTCAGCGCCTCGAGCATCTGCGGGCCGGCCGGGAACTCGATCCATTCGATACGGGTGTTGGCGAAGCGCTTTTCCAGTAATTGGTGCTGCTTGGCCAGCACCAGGCTGATCGAGCCCTTCTGGTAGCCGATGCGCAAACTTGCCGGGTCGTCCGCCTGGGCGGTGGTGACAAAGGCCAGCCATGCGAACATGGCCAGGCGTAACCAGGCCATGGCTCACTCCTTCCAGTCGGTCGAGGGTTTTTCCCAGAGATTGATCCCGCCTTCCACCGCGTGCTGGTCGATTTCGGCCAGTTCTTCCGCGCTGAACGCCAGGTTGTCGAGGGCGGCGACGTTCTCGATCACCTGCTCGGGGCGGCTGGCCCCGATCAACGCCGAGGTCACCCGCGGGTCGCGAAGGGTCCAGGCCAGGGCCAACTGCGCCAGGCTTTGGCCACGTCGCCGGGCGATCTCGTTCAGGGCCCGGGCGCGGGCGATGTTGGCCGGCGACAGGTGGCCAGGCAGCAATGATCCGCCGCCTGCACGGTTGACCCGTGCGTCGGCCGGGATGCCGTCGAGGTACTTGTCGCTGAGCAAGCCTTGGGCCAGGGCGGTGAAGACGATGACGCCAGTGCCCAGTTCGGCGGTGGTGTCCAGCAAGTCGCGCTCGACCCAGCGATTGAACAGGTTGTAGGAAGGCTGGTGGATCAGCAGCGGCACCTTGAGCTCAGCCAGCAGGTCGGCGATCTCACGGGTCTTGCCGGCCGAGTAGGATGAGATGCCGATGTACAGTGCCTTGCCCTGGCGCACGATGTCAGCCAGGGCGATGGCGGTTTCCTCCAGAGGCGTATCGGCGTCGAAACGGTGCGAATAGAAGATGTCGACGTAGTCCAGCCCCAGTCGCTGCAGGCTCTGGTCGAGGCTGGCATGCAGGTATTTGCGCGAACTGCCGCCTTGGCCGTAGGGGCCCGGCCACATGTCCCAGCCAGCCTTGGTCGAGATGATCAGTTCATCGCGGTAGCGGTGCAGGTCCTCGCGCAACAGGCGGCCGAAGTTGCGCTCGGCGCTGCCGTACGGCGGGCCGTAGTTGTTGGCCAGGTCGAAGTGGTTGATGCCGGCGTCGAATGCAGTGCGCAGCAAGGCGCGCTGGGTATCGATGGGCGTGGCATCGCCGAAGTTGTGCCACAGGCCCAGGGACAGGGCCGGCAACACCAGGCCGCTGCGGCCGACGCGGCGATAAGGCATGCGCGTGTAGCGCTCGGGGTTGGCGGTGTAGCTCATGGTTGACCTCGGTCGACGAAATAGGGGTTGGCAGGGCGCTCCAGGCCCAGGTGTTCACGCAGGGTGCGGCCCTGGTACTGGCGCCGGAACAGGCCGCGCCGCTGCAGCTCAGGCACCACCAGGCTGGCAAAATCTTCCAGGCCGGCAGGCAGGTGCGGCACCAGCAGGTTGAAGCCATCGGCGGCGCGCCCCTCGAACCAGGCCTGGAGCTGGTCGGCGATCTGCGTCGGGGTGCCGATCAGGCTGTAGTGCCCTCGCCCACCGGCGATGCGCCGGCCCAGTTCGGCCAAGGTCAGTTGCTCGCTGCCCGCCAGCTCGGTCAGCAGTTGCTGGCGGCTGCGCTGGCCATCCTCGGTGGGTGGCAGTTCGGGCAGCGGGCCGTCCAGCGGGTAGCCGGACAAATCGAAGTTGCCGAGCATGCGCCCGAGCAAGGCCACGCCTACCCTCGGGTCGACCAGCGCCTGGAACTGCTGGTACTTGTCCTCGGCTTCGGCGACGCTACGGCCGACAACGACGAACACCCCCGGCATGATCTTCAGCGAATCCTCGCTACGCCCGTAGCGCTGCAGCCGCCCCTTGAGGTCGGCATAGAATGCCTGGGCCCGGGCCAGGCTGGGCTGCGCGGTAAACACCACTTCGGCGCTTTCGGCTGCCAGCTCACGGCCGGTTTCCGAAGAGCCGGCCTGTACCAGCACAGGACGGCCCTGGGGCGAGCGGGCGACGTTCAACGGGCCACGCACGCGGAAATGCTCGCCGACATGGTCGAGGGTACGTACCGCGTCGGGGTGATGGAATACGCCCTGGGCCTTGTCCCGGACGAAGGCATCATCCGCCCAGCTGTCCCACAAACCTTGCACCACCTGCTGGAACTCGCGGGCCCGCGCATAGCGCTCGGCGTGAGGAATGTGGGCACTGCGGCCGAAGTTGCCGGCCTCGGCGGCAGCATCCGAAGTCACCAGGTTCCAGCCGGCACGCCCGCCAGAAAGATGGTCGAGCGAGGCGTACTTGCGTGCTATGTGGTACGGCTCGTTGTAGCTGGTGGTCGCCGTGGCGATCAGGCCGATGCGTTCGGTCACGACGCTCAGCGCCGAGAGCAGGGTCAACGGCTCGAAGTACACCGACCGGGCGCTGTGGCTGGCCAGGGTATCGCTGGGCGCGGCCACGCTGTCGGCGACGAACAGCGCGTCGAAGCAGGCCGCTTCGGCGATTTCGGCGGCGCGGCGGTAGCTGGAGAAATCCAGCGGATCGGCCGGCACATCCGGGTGACGCCAGGCGGCGATGTGGTGCCCGGTGGCCATGAGGAAGGCGCCGAGGCTCATTTGACGATTCATGCTTTGGGGTCCTTGATTGGGGCCGCCTTGCAGCCCTTCGCGGGCTTGCCCCGCGAAGGCCGCGACGCGATCAGAAATCCTTGCGCAACTGCACGCCGAAGTAGCGCCCGTCGTCACGCGGCACGGCGCGGTAGATGTAGTCGCCGCCACTGGCGAGCATCTGTGCATACGACTTGTCGCCCAAGTTCTTGCCGAGCAAGGCCACGCGCCAGCCGTTGGCGTAATCGGCCAGGGCCACGCTGGCGTTCCAGATGCCATAGGCGCCCTGCACGGTGTCGGGGTTCTGGTCGAGGCTGAACTGCACCGAGTCCTGCCAGCTGTAGTCGCTGGACAGCTCGACATCCAGACCGTTGTCCAGCGGGATCACGTAGTCGGCACGCAGGTAGGCCTTCCAGTCCGGGGTGAACGGCAGGCGGCCACCGTCGATGTCGCAGCTGGCCGCCGCGCCGGCCGGGCAATTGAAGTGATCGACCCGGGCCTTGGTGTAGGCCACCGCAGTGGACAGCTTCAGCTGGCGGGTCGCCTGGAAGCTGGCATCGAGCTCGACGCCCTGGGTCTTGACCTTGCCGGCATTGACCAGGCGCGTCACCACCTGGTTGGCCACGGTGTCGTAGAAGTTGGCCTGGTAGTTGTCGTAGTCGGTGTGGAATATCGCCAGGTTGGCGGTCAGGCGGTTATCCAGCGCCGTGCTCTTGAGGCCGACTTCGTAGGCATCGGAGGTTTCCGGCTTGAGGGCCTCGGTATCGCGCGGCTGCATGTTGAAGAACACGTTGTAGGCCGGGCCCTTGTAGCCACGCGAGTAGGTCAGGTAGCCGGTCAGGTTGTCGTTGAAATCGTACTGCAGTCCGGTGCGGCCGCTCCAGCCGTCTTCGTCCACGGAACCGGAGCTGGAAGTCGAGGGCTGGATACCGGTGACTGCAGTGGCCGAAGAGGACACGCGACGGTGGTCGTAATCGAGATCATCGTGGGTCCAGCGCAGCCCGAAGATCGCACGCAAGTCATCGGTGAAGTTGAAGGTGTTCTCGCCGAACAGCGCCACGCTGTCGTTGGTCGTCGAGTAGTCGGCGCGGCCACTGTCGGCCACCCCGCCGTTGACCGACAGGCGCCGGTAGGTCTCGTTCGAGGTGCCGTGCATGTAGAAGGCGCCGAGCACGTACTCGTTGAACTGGCCTTTGGGTGAGGTCAGGCGCAGTTCCTGGCTGTATTGGTCGTAGTCCACCGTGCCCTTGTCGTGGGAGGCGGTGACGGGCAGCAAGGCGCGACGGTCGCCGTCCTGGTACTGGGTGTTGTCCCAACCGCGCCAGGCGCTGATCGAGGTCAGGGTGTAGTCGCCCAGTTGCCAATCGAGCTGGGCCGAGAGCCCTTGGTTCTCGTCCTCGACATGAGTCTTGAAATCACTGCTGATGTCGCGGTTGTGGGCGCTCGGACGCACGCCGCCGAGCTGTCGGGTGAAGGCATCGCTGGCGCTGGTGATCACGCCGCTGGGCAAGGTGTCCTCGCCCTTCATGTAGTCGCCGATCAGCGTCAGGCGCAGGTCGTCGCGCGGCTCGAACTCCAGCTTGCCGCGCACGCCCTTGCGTTCGTAACCGTTGACCTCATGGCCGTTGACGACGTTCTCGACGTTGCCATCGTAGTCGCCCCAGAGGGTGCTCAACGAGCCCTTGAGCTGGTCGTTCAGGCGCCCGCCAATGCCAAAACGCAGGCGGTTCTCATCGCCCCCGCCGAAGTGCGAGTAGTCAACGTAGCCCTGGGCCTGCTCGGGAATCGCCTTGCTGACGATGTTCAGTACGCCGGCCGAGGCGTTCTTGCCGAACAGTGTGCCCTGCGGGCCGCGCAGCACTTCGATGCGCTCCAGGTCGAGCAGGTCCAGGGTCGACTGCCCCGGGCGGCCGAACACCACGCCGTCGACCACCGTGGCCACGGTCGGCTCGACGCCCGGCGAGGTGGAAATGGTGCCCACGCCACGGATGAACAACGAGGTGTCCTTGTTCGAGGCGCCGGCGCGATAGTTCAGGGTCGGCACTTGCTGGACGATGCTGGCAACGTTGTTGCGGTTGTCGCGCTCCAGTTGTTCGCCATCGATCACCGAGACGGCCACCGGTACCTCCTTCAAGGTGGCTTCACGACGCGTGGCGGTCACGGTCACGGCGCCGAGCGCGGTGGCCTGCGGCACCTGCCCGGCTGGCTCGGCAGCCTGGCTGGCCTGGCCGAACGCGGCCAGCAACACTGCGGCGGCCAGGGGTTGGCGTTGCTTGAACGGAAATGTCGTACGACGTGTTTGCATGATGCTCACTGCCTTCAGGAACCAGACCAGACCCGCGAAATGGGGGCCTACACGAAAACGGCTGCGGGTGTCTGGTCTCGCTCGTGCGAGTGGCAGGCGCTTGCCAACAGCTGCGCTTGTTAGCGCTAACATTGGCAAGTATCCGAGGCTGATGCTTAGCAGGTCAAATAATAAAAAGTCAGATTTATATGCAATAAAGCTATTTGTCAGCGACCTCTGCGTTAGCGCTAACATCGCCCCATTTCCCCAGGAAGCCAGCGCGTGAGCCAAGCCAAGGAACCCACCCGCAAACGCCGCAGTGCCGGCCGCGTGACCCTCAACGAAGTGGCGCGGGCGGCCGATGTCTCGGCCATCAGCGTGTCACGCTACTTCAACCAGCCAGAGCAGGTTTCGCCGCCCTTGCGCGAGCGCATCGAGGCCGCCGTGCAGGCATTGGGCTATGTGCCGAACCTCGTGGCGGGCGGGCTCGCCTCGGCGCGCGGGCGTATCGTCGGCATGGTCATCCCGAACATCTCCGGGCCGATCTTCGCCCACACCATCGAAGCGTTCAGCGATACCTTGAGCCGGCACGGCTACCAGTTGCTGCTGGCCTCCAGCTACTTCGACGAGGCGCAGGAAGAAAGCGCGGTGCGGGCGTTCCTCGGCTGGTCGCCGGCGGCGCTGGTGGTGACCAGCCATTTCCACAGTCCGGCCACCGAGAAAATGCTGGCCGAAGCCGATGTGCCGGTGGTGGAAATCTGGGACTACCGCCCCGAGCGCGCACCACTGCAAGTCGGTTTCCTGCACCATCAAGTGGGCGTGCAGGCCTGCCGCTATCTGCTGGAACAAGGTCATCGGCGCATAGCCTTCGTGCAGAACAGCGCCCCTGGCGACTTCAGCGCACTGGAACGGCGTGACGGCTATCTCGAGGTGCTCGCCGAGGCAGGGCTCGAGCCCTGCGTGTTCGCGCCAGCGGCCGACTGCGCACCGTTCGAGGCGGGCAAGCAAGCCATGGTGGCGCTGATGCAGGCCGAGCCGCGGCCCCAGGCGATCATCTTCGCCAACGACAACCTGGCCGCCGGCGCCCTGCTCGCCGGCCAGCGTGCGGGCCTGAAACTGCCAGACGACATGGCGATCATGGGGTTTGGCGACTACCCGTTCGCCGATATGCTGCTGCCCAGCCTGACCACCCTGCGCCCGCCCTCGCGGGAAATCGGCGAACTGGCGGCGCTGCGCGTGCTGCAACACCTGGGGGCAATCGCCGCGGACGGCGAGGTGCCGCGGCTGAACCTGCTCGCGTGCCAGTTGGTGGTGCGCGAGAGCGCTTGAGCCGCGCGGGCTGTGACAACCAGGCCATAGAGGATTATGCTCGCCAGGTATGTCCCACAGCCCCAATATGTGAGCGCCGAATATGAAAATCGATGACATGGACGCCTTCGTGGCAGTCATCCGTTGCCAGTCGACCAACCTTGCCGCCGAGGCCCTGCAGCTTACACAGCCAGCCATCACGCGGCGGGTGCAGAACTTCGAGGAAGACCTTGGCGCCACCCTCCTCGACCGCAACACCAAGCCGCTCAAGCCCACCCCCATGGGCTTGCGGGTCTACGAGCAATGCAAGGCCATCCTGCGCGAGATCGACTCGCTGCGCGAACTGGTGGCCAACGATGGTGCGCCGTCGGGCACCCTGCGCCTGGGCGTGCCACAGACCCTGGGCGATGTGGTGCTGCTCGATGCCCTGGGGCGCCTGCACGACGCCTATCCCCAACTGCGCACGCAGGTTACCAGTGGCTGGGGCAGCAGCCTCATAGCACGCATGGAGAACGCCGAACTCGATGCGGCTGCGGCGCTGTTCCCGCCAGGCAAGATCTTCCCCGAGGGCATCGCCAGCCAGTCCATTGCGCGCATGCCCCTGCGCGTGGTCGCAGCCAAGGGCAGCGCCAGCAAGCGCAGCTACAAGCTGCGCGACTGCTACACCCGTGGCTGGGTACTCAACCCCGATGGCTGCGGCTTCCGCGCCGGGCTGCAACGGGCATTGAGCGAACAGGGCCTGAGCCTGTCGATCAACCTGGAGACCTTCGGTACCGACCTGCAACTGGGGCTGGTAGCCAACGGCCAGGGGCTGGGCCTGGTGCCTGAGCCGTTGCTGCTGGCGAGCCGCCACCGCGAGGCGCTGGATGTGCTCAACGTGACCGACTTCAAGCCCCAGGTGGACTTGTGGCTGTTCCATCCGCGCTATCTGGGCAACCTGCAGGAGCCGGTGGAGTTGTTTGGTGAAATCGCCGGGCAAAGCCTTCAGGCGGAAGGCGGCGATAAATGATATATCCGCATAATGACAAATAGCCTAAATACCGTTAACTGATAATTAGCATAGAAGAAAAAAGACTTTTACAGCATTCATCCCGGCGAATACGGTTCCACGAACTTCCGTATTTCAGGGATGAATGCCCATGAGTCACCCGCTTTCCCCAGGCGTCCTTGCCGAACTGACCCAGGCCCTGGCCGCGAACGCCGAGCGCTATGACCGCAGCGGCGAGTTCCCCGCCGACAACTTCGCCCTGCTCCACCAGCACCGCCTGCTGGGCCTGACCGTGCCGGAGGCGCTGGGCGGTGGTGGTGCCGACCTGGCCAGCGCACGCCAGGTGATCGCCGCAGTCGGCAAGGGCGACCCGGCCACGGCGCTGATCCTTTCCATGCAGTACCTGCAGCATTTTCGCTTGCGGCACGAGACCCGATGGCCCGACCACCTGTACCAGCGTGTCGCCCGCGAAGCGGTGGTCGATGGTGCGCTGATCAACGCCTTTCGCGTCGAGCCGGAACTGGGCAGCCCGTCCCGCGGCGGGCTGCCGGCTACCGTGGCACGGCGCAGCGCCGAGGGCTGGCGGCTGTCGGGGCGCAAGATCTATTCGACCGGCAGCCACGGCCTGACCTGGTATCTGGTGTGGGCGCGCAGCGACGATCAGGACCCGCTGGTAGGGACCTACCTGGTGCACAAGGATACTCCCGGAATCAGCATCGTCGAGGACTGGGATCACCTGGGCATGCGCGCTACCTGCAGCCATGAAGTGCGCTTCGACGATGTGCTCATCCCGCTCGACCACGCTGTCAGCGTCAGCCCCGCCAGCGCTCCCAGTCCCGAGCTCGATGGCAGCGCGCTGTTGTGGATGTCGGTGCTGCTGCCCGCGCTGTACGACGGCGTGGCCCAGGCTGCCCGCGACTGGTTGGTGGGGTTTCTCAAAGACCGCACGCCGTCCAACCTGGGGGCGCCGCTGGCCAGCCTGGCGCGCTTCCAGGACACGGTCGGGCGCATCGATACGCTGCTCTTCGCCAACCAGACGCTGCTGGACTCTGCGGTTGCAGGGCAAGTCGAGCCAAAGCATGCAGGTCAGCTCAAGCACCTGGTCAGCCGCAATGCCATCGAGGCAGTGGAACTGGCCATAGAAGCTGCCGGCAACCCTGGCCTGTCACGGCGCAACCCGCTGGAGCGGCATTATCGCGATGTGCTGTGCAGCCGCATCCATACGCCCCAGGACGATGTGGTGCTGGGGCAGGTCGGGCGCACGGCGTTGCTTGTGCGCGGGTAAACCCGACATCGCATCGTCGCTCCTGTAAAAGCGCCGCTCCCCTGCAGGAGCGGCGCAGCGGCGATCCGACTACCGGCTAAAGGCACCCATCTTCTAAAGCGCCGAAACGCGGAATCTCCAGCCCAAGACTTGCGCGCAACGTCGTACCCTCGTACGCCGAGCGGTATATCCCGCGCTCCTGTAGCAACGGCACCACTTCCTGGGTGAAGCGGCGAAACTGCCCAGGATGGCCGATATAGATGTTGAACCCGTCCAGGGCCCGGGCCTCGAACCACTCAGCCATCTTCGCCGCTACCGTCTGCGCCGTACCGACGAAGGCGCCAGGGCGCAACTGGCGCCCGAACTCCACAGCCTGGCGCAGGCTGAATCCCTTCTCGCGTGCCTGGTCGGCAATGCGCTTGGCATTGGTGAAGAAACTGCTACGAGCAGACTCCAGGCTTTGCTGGGGAAACGGAGCGTCGAGATCGTACTGACTGAAGTCGTGCCAGCCGAAATTGCGCCCGAACTCCTTCAGCGCCAGCTCGAAGCTGTGGTCCTGATGGTGATAAAGGCGCTCGATTTCCCGCGCCTGCTCATCGGTATCACCCACGTAGATCTCGGCTCCTGGCAACACCAGGATCTGCTCGGGATTACGTCCCAGCCGCTCGGCTCGGCTCTTGACGTCCTGATAGAACGCCTGGCCCTGCGCGATGCTCGCGGCATGGGTGAAGATCACATCGGCAGTGGCAGCGCCCAGTTCCCTGCCCTGCTGCGAATCGCCCGCCTGGAAGATCACCGGCTGGCCCTGCGGCGAACGCTGGATGTTCAACGGCCCGACCACCGAGAAGTGTTCGCCCTTGTGGTCCAGCGCGCGCCGAGCTTGATCTGTCGCTTGCTCATGAACGGTTCCTCGAACTCAGTGGCTTACAGCCTGGGCCGTGGCAGGTTGTGCCAAGGCCGCGCTGAACGACTGATCGAACAGGCTGGCTGCCGGGTATGCCTTGATCAGCCCGAGCCCGGCGAAGAAGTCCACGGTCTTTTGCGCGTCCACCACCACCTGCGGGTTGAGCGGCGCCAGGTCGGTGCGCGCCTGAGCGAACCAGGCCCGGGCGATGTCGCGGTCGGCACGGGTGCGCTGTGCCCAGGCGTCGGCATAGGCTTCGGTGTGAGCAGGGTCGGTCAAGGTCCAGTCACGGGCTTTTTTCAGGCGTTGCAGGAAATCGCTGATCTGCGCGCGCTTGTCTTCGACCGCCTTGGCGTTGGCCACCACGAAGCTCTGCGCCGGAATCAACCCTTCGGCCGTCGCCAGCACCCGTGCGCCTTGGCGCTTCTGCTGGGTGACATAGGGTTCCCAGGTGGCGATGACGTCCACCGCTCCGCCCTCCAGGGCGTGGGAGGCATCCAGCGCGCTGAGATAGCGCAACTCCAACGCATCGCGCGGCACGCCGGCCTTGTCCAGCGCGGTGAACAGCAGTTGCTGGCTCCACGAGCCTTTCCAGATCGCCGCACGCTTGCCACGCACATCGGCCAGGCTGTGAATGTTGGAGTCCTTGCCAGCAAGGATCGCCACCCCTTCGAGGCTTTGCCGACTCACCGCGATCACCTTGATCGGTGCACCCAGGGCGCCGAGGAACAACGGCGGCGCATCGCCTAGCAGGCCCAGGTCGAGGCTACCGACGTTCAGCGCCTCGGCCACCGGCGAGCCGGCAGTGAATTGCTTCCATTCAAGTGTATAGGGCAGGTCGTCGAGCACTCCGGCCGCTTCCATCACCGCGCGGGCGTTGTAGCTCTGGTCGCCGACGACCAGGGTTTGCGCGGCCGCAGCCAGGCTCAGGGAGGTGGCCAGCACACCGGCGGCCAATTGCTTGAGATATCGCACGTTCGTCTCCTGGTGCCCAAGGGCACGACAGCCGATCCGCGTGCGCGGTCTCGTCTTGGTCTGTGATGAGGGGTCAAGTCAGGCGTTGCGCGCGGCCACTTTGGCGCGGGTCAACGGGATCAGTTCACGGCCATAGTCCTCGGCGTCTTCCAGCGGGTCGAAGCCACGGATCAGGAAGTGGCTGACACCCAGGTCGTAGTAGGCCAGCAAGGCGTCCGCCACCTGCTCGGGGGTACCGACCAACGCCGTGGAGTTGTGCCCGCCACCGACCAGTGCGGCGATGCCGGTCCACAGGCGTTCGTCGACCCGCTCGCCCTTGGCCACCGTGTCGCGCAGGCGTTGGGCGCCAACGCTCTGCGGCTTGTTGGCGATCACCGGCCCAGCCTGCTCGATGCGCTCGCGGGCCTGGCCGAGGATGGTCTCGGCCTTGTCCCAGGCGGCCTGCTCGGTGGCCGCGATGATCGGCCGGAACGACACGCTGAACTGCACCTGGCGACCATGGCGGGCAGCCTCGGCACGCACTGCGGCAATGGTTTCGGCGGTTTGTTCCAGCGACTCGCCCCACAGGGCGAACACGTCGGCATGCTTGCCAGCCACTGCCAGTGCCGCCGGCGACGAGCCGCCGAAGAACACGGGCAGATGCGGTTGCTGCAGCGGCTTGATCGCGGAGAACGCGCTTTGCGCCTGGTAATGCTCGCCGACATGGTCGAACGGGGTATCGCGGGTCCAGACCTTGCGCACCACCTCGAGGAACTCGTCGGTACGGGCGTAGCGCTGGTCGTGGTCCAGGTAATCGCCGTCCTTGCGCTGTTCGGTGTCGTTGCCGCCACTGATCACGTGCACCGCCAGGCGGCCGTCGAGCAAGTGCTCGAGGGTCGCCAGCTTTCGCGCTGCCAGGGTCGGGGCAACGAAGCCTGGGCGATGGGCCAGGAGGAAGTGGATGCGCGAGGTAGCCTGCCCGGCCAGGGCCGTCACCAGGAAACCGTCGGGCTGATCGGACCAGTAGCCGACCAATATGCGGTCGAAGCCGGCCTGCTCGTGGACCTGGGCGAAGCGGGTGATGTAGTCCTTGTCGAAAATCGGCCCCTGCGGGGCGAGGATTTCCGAGGACAGCCGGTGGCCGATCATACCGATGAATTGAACGCTCATGCTGGGAACCTTGCTTCCTGAGGTGGATTTATATGCGCTTTGGATCTAAGCGAGAACCTGCTTATAAGATATGACCTGTAAAACGTCCTGTGAAATGCGTATTGGTCATAACCTAATGCCTGCTTCCCGCTTTGATTTCAAAACATAATCCGCGCCCTGTAAATGCAATCTTTGCATATTAGCTTATGCGCAATTTGAATTTTGAGAATATTCAAGGGGTTTGCTAGGGTTAATGCAAACCGTTAGCCGAGCCACAACCATGAGCCACCCCCTGCGCCACGAGCGCCTGCGTCACTTCATCGGTGCCCTGTCGGATCTGCTGGATCGGGAGCCTGACGAGGCCACCCTCCTCGACCAGGGCCAAGGCTTGCTGCGCAGCCTGGTCAGCCACGACGACTGGCTGCCCGATACCCTTGCCCAACCAGACCCTGCCCGTTACCAGCAGTACCTGTTGCACTGCGACTCAGCCCAGCGCTTTTCCGTGGTCAGCTTCGTCTGGGGGCCAGGCCAGCAGACCCCGATCCATGACCACCGGGTCTGGGGGCTGATCGGCATGCTGCGTGGCGCCGAGCATTCGCAAGGCTTCGCCCGCACGGCCCAGGGCTCGCTGGTGCCAGCCGGTGCGCCGGTGCTCATCGAACCGGGGCATGTGGAAGCCGTGTCGCCGCGCATTGGCGACATCCACCAGGTCAGCAATGCTTTCGCCGACCGTGTCTCGATCAGCATCCATGTGTATGGCGCCAACATCGGCGCGGTGAAGCGGGCCGTGTACCTGCCCGACGGCAGCGAAAAGCCGTTCATTTCCGGTTATTCCAATACCCAATTGCCCAATATCTGGGACCTGTCGAAAGAGAACCCTGCCCCATGAGCACTGTCACCACCCGAAGCTTCCAGGACATCCGCCGTGCCTTGCTGGCGCGGCAGGAACTCGCTTTGATCGATGTGCGCGAAGAAGACCCGTTCGCCCAGGAACACCCGCTGTTCGCCGCCAACATTCCGTTGTCGAAACTGGAAATCGAGATCTACGCCCGGGTACCCCGCCGCGAGACCGCGATCACCGTCTACGACGACGGCGAAGGGCTTGCCGCCGTGGCGGCTCAACGCCTGCTAGCGCTGGGCTACCACGATGTAGCGCTGCTCGAAGGCGGCCTTGCCGGCTGGCGCGCCGCCGGTGGCGAGCTGTTTCGCGACGTCAACGTGCCGAGCAAGGCGTTTGGCGAGCTGGTCGAAAGCGTGCGCCACACGCCGTCGCTGGCCGCCGAGCAAGTCCAGGCGCTGCTCGATGCCAAGGCCGACGTGGTGGTGCTCGATGCCCGCCGCTTCGATGAATACCAGACCATGAGCATCCCCGGTGGCGTCAGCGTGCCGGGGGCCGAACTGGTGCTGCGGGTCGCCGAGCTGGCGCCGAACCCCACGACCCAGGTCGTCGTCAATTGCGCGGGGCGTACCCGCAGCATCATCGGCACCCAGTCGCTGGTCAACGCCGGTATCCCCAACCCGGTGGCTGCTCTGCGCAACGGCACCATCGGCTGGACCCTGGCCGGCCAGCAACTGGCCCACGGCCAGGACCGCAGGTTCGCCGAAGTCGGCGAGGTCACCCGCAGCAGTGCCGCGCAACGTGCGCGCAAGGTGGCCGACCAGGCCGGCGTGCTGCGCCTGAGCCGCCAGGGCCTGGCCGACTGGCAGGCCGATGCCGGCCGTACCACCTACCTGTTCGACGTGCGCACCCCCGAGGAATATGCCAAGGGCCATGTGCCGGGGAGCCGCTCGGTGCCCGGCGGGCAGCTGGTTCAGGAAACCGACCATGTCGCCAGCGTGCGTGGCGCGCGGATCGTCCTGGTGGATGACGATGGCGTGCGCGCCAACATGAGTGCCTCGTGGCTGGCGCAGATGGGCTGGCAGGTGGCGGTGCTCGATGGGCTGTCGGCAGCGGACTTCGGCGAAACCGGCGAATGGCAGGTGCCCTTGCCGGCGCAGCCACAGGTCGACGAGATCGATGTGCAGCAGTTGGAGGCCCTGCTCGCCGAGCCTGGCACCGTGCTGCTCGACTTCACCACCAGCGCCAACTACGTCAAACGGCATATTCCCGGTGCGCACTGGGCGATTCGCGCGCAGTTGGCCCAGGCGCTGGAGCACCTGCCCGTCGCCGAACGTTATGTCCTCACTTGTGGCAGCAGCCTGTTGGCGAGGTTCGCCGCCGCTGACTTGCAGGCATTGACGCAAAAGCCGGTGCAGGTGCTCGCAGGCGGCACGGCGCGCTGGATCGCCGCGGGCAAGCCACTGCACAGTGGCGAGGCGCAGCTGGCGGTGCCACGTACCGACCGCTATCGCCGGCCTTATGAAGGCACCGACAACCCGCGCGAGGCGATGCAGGGCTATCTGGATTGGGAGTTCGGCCTGATCGCCCAACTGGAGCGTGATGGCACCCACGGTTTCGAGGTGTTGACCCAGCCCCTGTAGGAGCGGGTTCACCCGCGAACACGGGCTCTGCCCGTGCCATCCATCGCGGTGCCCGTTTCGCGGGTAAACCCGCTCCTACACGGACGATGGGGGATGGGATCACCATGCCCCACATCGATAATTGATCCGCACATATCATTGCCCGTGATAATAACCTTCGCTCCATTCGATTCGTGCGTCACGCGCAAGACACTCACACTCCGCCCACTATCAATACATTGGCGGAGTTCTCCATGGACCACTCACTCAAACCCTTGCGCCTGCCCCTTGCCGCCCTGGCAGTGGTGGTGATCAGCGCTTGCGGCCGAACCCCAGATGCCGTGCAGGCCCCCGCCGCGCCGAAGGTGACCGTGGCCAAGGTCATCGAACAACCGATCAACGAGTGGGACGAATTCACCGGCCGCCTCGAAGCCCCCGAAACCGTCGAGGTGCGCCCCCGGGTGTCTGGCCAGATCGACCGCGTAGCCTTCACCGAAGGCGCCCAGGTCAATAAAGGCGACCTGCTGTTCCAGATCGACCCTCGTCCGTTCCAGGCTGAGGTGCGTCGCCTCGAAGCGCAGTTGCAACAAGCCAAGGCCACCGCCATCCGCAGCGCCAACGAGGCCCGCCGCGGCGAGCGCCTGCGTGACAGCAACGCCATTTCCGCGGAACTGGCCGAATCGCGCAGCAGCGCCGCCGCCGAAGCCCGCGCCGGGGTCGATGCGATCCAGGCACAGCTCGACCTGGCCCGCCTGAACCTGAGCTTCACCCGCGTCACCGCGCCGATCGGTGGCCGCGTCAGCCGCGCCCAGTACACCGCCGGCAACATCGTCAGCGCCGACGTCACGCCGCTGACCAGCGTGGTGTCCACCGACAAGGTCTACGCCTACTTCGATGCCGATGAGCGCGTCTACCTCAAGTACACCCAGCTCGCCCGCGAAGGCCAGCGCGGCCAGACCACCCCGGTGTACCTGGGTCTGACCAGCGAAACCGGCAACCCGCACCTGGGCCAGATGAACTTCGTCGACAACCAGGTCAACCCGCGCACCGGCACCATCCGCGGCCGCGCCGTGTTCGACAACCGCGACGGTCAGTTCACCCCTGGCCTGTATGCACGCCTGAAGCTGGTCGGCAGCGCCCAGTACGACGCCGTGCTGATCAACGACGAAGCGGTGGGCACCGACCTTGGCAAGAAGTTCGTGCTGGTCATGGACAAGAACAACACCGCCGCCTACCGCACCGTCGAACTGGGGCCCAAGCTCGAAGGCCTGCGCATCGTGCGCAGCGGCCTGGCCAAGGACGACCGCATCGTCGTCCGTGGCCTGCAGCGCGTGCGCCCGGGCTCGCCGGTCACGCCTGAGGAAACGGCGATGGCCAGCGACGCCACCCTTGCCGCCCTCGCCCGCCAACGCCAGGCGCTGGAGGCGAGCAATCCGCCACCTGCGGTCAACCGCTCCACTGTCAATGTCGCCAGCGCCCAGGCGCCTCGCGGTTAAGGGACGACACCGATGAACTTCTCGAAATTCTTCATTACCCGGCCGATCTTCGCCGCGGTCCTGTCGCTGATCCTGTTGATCGCGGGCTCCATCGCGCTGTTCAAGCTGCCGATCAGCGAATACCCCGAAGTGGTCCCCCCCACCGTGGTGGTGCGTGCCAACTTCCCCGGCGCCAACCCCAAGGTCATCGGCGAAACCGTCGCCGCGCCACTGGAGCAGGCCATCACCGGGGTCGAGAACATGCTGTACATGTCCTCGCAATCCACCGCCGATGGCAAGCTAACCCTGACTATCACCTTCGCCCTGGGCACCGACCTGGACAACGCCCAGGTGCAGGTGCAGAACCGCGTCACCCGCACCCAGCCCAAGCTGCCCGAGGAAGTGACGCGTATCGGTATCACCGTCGACAAGGCCTCGCCCGACCTGACCATGGTCGTGCACCTGACCTCGCCGGACAACCGCTACGACATGCTCTACCTGTCCAACTACGCCATCCTCAACATCAAGGACGAACTGGCACGTTTGGGCGGCGTCGGCGACGTGCAACTGTTCGGCATGGGCGACTACTCCCTGCGCGTCTGGCTCGACCCGAACAAGACCGCATCGCGCAACCTGACCGCCAGCGACGTGGTCGCGGCCATCCGCGAGCAGAACCGCCAGGTCGCCGCCGGCCAGTTGGGCGCCCCGCCCGCGCCGGGCTCGACCAGCTTCCAGCTGTCGATCAATACCCAAGGCCGGCTGGTCAACGAGGAAGAGTTCGAGAACATCATCATCCGTGCCGGCGCCGACGGCGAGATCACTCGCCTGAAGGACATCGCCCGGGTCGAACTGGGTTCCAGCCAGTACGCCCTGCGCTCGCTGCTGAACAACCAGCCAGCGGTGGCCATCCCGATCTTCCAGCGCCCAGGCTCCAACGCCATCGAGATCTCCGACGAGGTACGGGCGAAAATGGCCGAGCTGAAGAAGGACTTCCCCGAAGGGATGGACTACAGCATCGTCTATGACCCCACCATCTTCGTGCGCGGCTCCATAGAGGCCGTGGTGCACACCCTGTTCGAGGCCCTGGTACTGGTGGTGCTGGTGGTGATCCTGTTCCTGCAGACCTGGCGCGCCTCGATCATCCCGCTGATGGCCGTACCGGTGTCGCTGATCGGCACCTTCGCGGTGATGCACCTGTTCGGCTTCTCGCTCAACGCGCTATCCCTGTTCGGCCTGGTGCTGGCGATCGGCATCGTGGTCGACGACGCCATCGTCGTGGTGGAGAACGTCGAGCGTAACATCGGGCTGGGCCTGAAGCCGTTGGAAGCCACGCAGAAGGCCATGGGCGAAGTGACCGGGCCGATCATCGCCACCGCCCTGGTGCTGTGCGCGGTGTTCGTGCCGGCGGCGTTCATTTCTGGCCTCACCGGGCAGTTCTACAAGCAGTTCGCCCTGACCATCGCCATTTCCACGGTGATCTCGGCCTTCAACTCGCTGACCCTGTCGCCGGCGCTGGCCGCCGTGCTGCTCAAGGACCACCACGCGCCCAAGGACCGCTTCTCGCGGCTGCTGGAAAAGCTGCTGGGGGGCTGGCTGTTCGCGCCGTTCAACCGCTTCTTCGACCGCGCATCCAACCGCTATGTCGGCGGCGTGCGCCGGGTCATCCGCTCCAGTGGCATCGCCCTGTTCGTGTATGCCGGCCTGATGGGCCTGACCTACCTGGGCTTCTCCTCGACCCCGACCGGTTTCGTCCCCGCCCAGGACAAGCAGTACCTGGTGGCCTTCGCCCAGTTGCCCGACGCCGCCAGCCTCGACCGCACCGAGGCGGTGATCAAGCGCATGAGCGAAATCGCCCTGGAGCAACCCGGCGTGGCCGACTCGGTAGCCTTCCCCGGCCTGTCGATCAACGGTTTCACCAACAGCCCCAACAGCGGCATCGTGTTCACCCCGCTCAAGCCGTTCGATGAGCGTAAGGACCCTAGCCAATCGGCGGCCGCTATCGCCGCGGCGCTGAACGCCAAGTTCGCCGACATCCAGGACGCCTACATCGCGATCTTCCCGCCACCACCGGTACAGGGCCTGGGCACCATCGGCGGTTTCCGCCTGCAGATCGAGGACCGTGGCAACCTGGGCTACGAAGCACTGTACAAGGAAACCCAGAACATCATCGCCAAGAGCCACGACGTGCCTGAACTGGCGGGCCTGTTCACCAGCTACCAGGTCAACGTGCCGCAGGTCGATGCCGCCATCGACCGGGAAAAGGCCAAGACCCATGGCGTGGCGATCAACGACATCTTCGACACCCTGCAGGTGTACCTGGGTTCGTTGTACACCAACGACTTCAACCGCTTCGGCCGTACCTACCAGGTCAACGTCCAGGCCGAGCAGCAGTTCCGCCTCGACGCCGAGCAGATCGGCCAACTGAAGGTGCGCAACAACCTCGGCGAGATGATCCCGCTGGCGACCTTCCTCAAGGTCAGCGACACCTCCGGGCCTGATCGGGTCATGCACTACAACGGCTTCATCACTGCCGAGATCAACGGTGCCGCCGCCCCAGGGTACAGCTCCGGCCAGGCCGAAGCCGCGATCGAGAAACTGCTGAAGCAGGAACTGCCCAACGGCATGACGTTCGAGTGGACCGACCTGACCTACCAGCAGATCCTCTCGGGCAACACCGCGCTGCTGGTATTCCCGCTGTGCGTGCTGCTGGCCTTCCTGGTGCTGGCCGCCCAGTACGAAAGCTGGAGCCTGCCACTGGCGGTGATCCTGATCGTGCCGATGACCCTGCTGTCGGCCATCACCGGCGTGATCGTCTCCGGCGGTGACAACAACATCTTCACCCAGATCGGCCTGATCGTGTTGGTGGGCCTGGCGTGCAAGAACGCGATCCTGATCGTCGAGTTCGCCAAGGACGAGCAAGCCAAGGGCCTCGACCCGCTGGCTGCGGTACTGGAAGCCTGCCGCCTGCGCTTGCGGCCGATCCTGATGACCTCGATCGCCTTCATCATGGGCGTGGTACCGCTGGTGTTCTCCTCCGGTGCCGGCTCCGAAATGCGCCATGCCATGGGCGTGGCGGTGTTCTCCGGGATGATCGGCGTGACCGTGTTCGGCCTGTTCCTGACCCCGGTGTTCTTCTTCCTGATTCGCCGCTTCGTGGAGCGTCGCCAGGCCCGCAAGGCCGCGGCCGCACCCGCGCTGGAGAGCCACGCATGAACCTGCTCAAACCCCTGACCCCGAGCCTGTTGGCCATGGCCCTGGCGGCCTGCGCGGTGGGCCCGGACTACCAGGCGCCGACCACCGCACCCGCCAGCCTGGGCAGTGATGCCCAGGCCCAGGCCTTCGACCGTGGCCACTTCGAGAGCATCTGGTGGAAACAGTTCGACGACCCGGTACTGAACCAGCTGGTGCAAGCCTCGCTGGACGGCAACCGCGACCTGCGCGTAGCGTTCGCCCGACTCAAGTCGGCCCGGGCGATCCGCGAGGATGCCGAGAACGACACCTTCCCGGTGGTCACCAGTCGCGCCAGCAGCGAGGTCGGCAAGGGCCAGGTGCCTGGCCAGACCGAGCAGCGGGTCAACAGCGAGCGCTACGACCTGGGCCTGGACATGGCCTGGGAGCTCGACCTGTTCGGCCGCATCCAGCGCCAGATCGAAGCCAGCGAGGCCCAGGAAGCGGCGGCCCAGGCCGACCTGCAACAGTTGCAGGTCAGCCTGATCGCCGAACTGGTCGATGCCTATGGGCAACTGCGTGGCGCCCAGTTGCGCGAGCAGATTGCCCTGGCCAACCTCAAGACCCAGCAGGAGTCGCGCAGCATCACCGTGACCCTGCGCGACGCTGGGGTCGGCAACGAACTCGACGTGGTCCGCGCCGATGCCCGCCTGGCGGGTGTCGAAGCCACCGTGCCGCAGCTGCAGGCCGAGCAGGTGCGCGCCCGCAACCGCATCGCCACCCTGCTCGGCCAGCGGCCTGACGCGCTGAGCGTCGACCTCTCGCCCAAGGCCTTGCCGGCCATCGCCAAGGCCTTGCCGGTGGGCGATCCGGGCGAACTGCTCCGGCGCCGCCCGGATATCCGCAGCGCCGAACGCCAGTTGGCCGCGGCCACCGCCAACGTCGGCGTGGCCACCGCCGATCTGTTTCCACGGGTCAGCCTGAGCGGCTTCCTTGGTTTTACCGCCGCGCGCGGTTCGCAGATCGGTTCGTCGGCGGCCAACGCCTGGTCCCTGGGCCCCAGCATCACCTGGGCCGCCTTCGACCTGGGCAGCGTGCGGGCCCGCCTGCGCGGGGCCAAGGCCGATGCCGACGGCGCCCTGGCCAGTTATGAGCAGCACGTGTTGCTGGCCCTGGAAGAATCGGCCAATGCCTTCAGTGACTACGGCAAGCGCCAGCAGCGCCTGCTGTCGCTGATGCGCCAAAGCGATGCCAGCCGCAAGGCCGCGGACCTGGCCTCGGTGCGCTACCGCGAAGGTACCGTGGACTACCTGGTGCTGCTCGACGCCGAGCGCGAGCGCCTGAGCGCCGAAGATGCCCAGGCCCAAGGCGAGGTCGAGCTGTATCGCGGCATCGTCGCGATCTACAAGGCCCTGGGTGGGGGCTGGCAGCCTGAGACGGTGGCCAGCGCGCACTGATTCAACGACTCCTTTGGTTGGTTCCTCCCCCAACCGTTTGCCCCGCTGGCCTTGGCCTGCGGGGCTTTTTTATGGTTTGGCTTGAGACTTGTAGTGTTCTGCCCCAAGCTCTGCCCTTCCACTGCTGCGGAACGCCCGATGCCCAGACGCCACCATTACCTGATCGCCTTGTCGCTGCTGATCCTGGTGTCGGCCGCGTTCGTCTACCTGCGCCGGGCGCCGCAAACCGTCGCGCCCAGCCTGCCGCCGCACAGCTACAGCAAGGCCCTGCGCCAGGCCCACGACGGCCTGCCGGGGGCGGCACGGGTGCTGTACCAGCAATTGCAGCGCGATGACATCACCGCCATACGCCGCGCCGCGCTCTACGCCGAGCTGCCCAACTACCCCTCGCCGCAGGCCTTGAAACTGGCGCGCCACGACCTGGAAAACGACGACCCGCTGGTGCGCCGGGCGGCCATCGCCAGCGTTCGTCGGCTGCTGCCCGCAGCGCAACGCAGCCTGGTGCTGGGCCCGTTGCTCGATGATGACGAGCAGAGCGTGCGTTTTGCCGCGGTCGATGCCCTGCTCGGCTTGGATCCGGATGCCATCGGCCTCTATTTCGGCCCGCTGCAGAGTGCGCTGGAGCAGTATCAGCAGGCCCTGGAGCAGCAACCCGAGGATGCCGGGGCGCAAGTACACCTGGCGCGCCTTTACCTGCATGAGAACGACTATACCCAAGCCGCGCAGGCGTTGAATCGCAGCCTCGAAGTCGCCCCGGACAACCTCGAGGCCCTGGCCACCCAGGTGCGCCTGCTCGAACGCCAGGGCCAGCATGACGCGTCGCGCCAGGTACTGGCCAAGGCCCTGGCCCTGCGCCCGGACTCCGCCTTCCTGCAATATGAGCTGGGGCTCTGGCTCAATCGCCATCAACAACCCGAGTATGCGCTGCTGGCCTTGTCTCGCGCGGTCGAACTGGAACCGGAAAACCCCGACTATCGCTATACCCTGGCCGTCACCCTGCATGCCCTGGAGCAAGTCGACGCGGCGCAGAAGCAGCTGGAAACACTGCTCAGCCGCCAGCCCGCCAACCGCCGAGCGCGGGTGCTGCTGATCCAGTACTGGAAGGAAACCGGCCAGTTGCAGAACGTCCAGGTGTTGTTGGCCGAGCTGGAGCAGCAAAACCCGGATGACCCGCTGCTTCAACAAGGCTTGTAGAAAAACCTCAATTAGGTTGAACCCCTGAAGACGCCGAGTGGTCCAGTGGGTATCTGATCCTTGCCACAGGAGCTTCACCGTGGCCAGTTCGTTACCGACCGACGAACGTGCCTTGATTCTGGCACCCACCGGGGTGGCCACCCAGATGTCCTCCCTCCTGGCGTCGGTGGGCATCGCCAGTCTGCGCGCGGCTGATGCTGCAGCCCTTGGCGCTCGACTGGACGAAGGCGCCGGCGTGGCGATCATCGACTATCGCACCCTGCACGATGGCCCCAGCGCCGAATTGCAGGCTTTCATCGCCCAGCAACCTGATTGGTCCGACCTGCCGGTATTGCTGCTCAGTGACAGCGCAACCTTGGGCCCTGCATACCCCTGGCTGGGAAACGTAGTGGTTCTGGACCCGCCCCTCGATGGCGCGCGGATGCTGCCGTTGGTCGACAAGGCGCTGCGCTCGCGCCGCCGCCAGTACCAGGCACGCGATGCCTTGCAGGACATGCAACGGCGCCTGGAAACCGCCAGCAGTGAGTCGGATGTGGCGGAACGGAGCAAGCGCCAGAACCAGAAAATGGATGCCATTGGCCAATTGGCAGCGGGCGTCGCGCACGATTTCAACAACCTCCTGACCAGTATCGGTGGTAGCTTCGAGTTGATCGATCGGCGCTTGCGCCAAGGCCGCACCGAGGGCCTGGAGGGCGTGCTGCAAATGGGCCAGGAAGCTGTCGGCCGAGCCGCTCGTCTGACTCATCGCCTGTTGGCGTTCTCATCCCGGCAATCGCTGCGCCACCAGTGCGTCGACCTGCGCCAGTTGCTCGATAGGCAACGCCTGCAGGCAGGCCTGAGCCGGGATGTGAACCTGAACATGCAACTGGCCGACGACCTCTGGCCGGCTGCAGCCGACGATGGCCAATTGCGGGAAGCGCTCGATAACCTGCTGCTCAACGCCTGCGAAGCCATGCCCAACGGTGGCGTATTGCGCATCGAGGCCTGCAATCGCCAGGTTGCCCGCCAAGGCCTCGGCGAAACCGGCCTGCCGCGAGGGGATTACCTGTGCCTGAGCATCATCGATGACGGCCGAGGCATGTCGCAAGGTACCCTGGAGCATGCCTTCGAGCCGTTCTTCAGTACCAAGCCGGTCGGTCAGGGCATCGGCCTCGGGTTGTCGATGGTCTACGGCTTCAGTCGCCAGTCCCACGGTCATGTGGCGTTGCACAGCCGCATCGGTCACGGCACCCAGGTCGATCTGTACTTGCCCCGCTACCTCGATGAAGTGGCTACGCCCTCGCCCCCGGCAAGGGCGCCGCGTCGAGCCAAAGGCCGCCATATCCTGTTGGTAGAAGACGACATACATGTCCGGCAGCTGCTGTGCGAGGCGCTCGACGAAGCGGGATTCGACTGCCATAGCCTGCCTGACGCCAACGCGGCGCTGCAGGTGCTGCGCTCTTCCCAGGCCGTGGACCTGCTGCTCAGCGACGTTGGCCTGCCGGGCATGAATGGTCGGCAACTGGCAGAAATCGCCCGCACCTTGCGCCCGCAACTGCCGGTGCTGTTCATCACCGGCTATGCCGAAACCGCCATGACCCGCGAAGCATTCCTGGCGCCGGGCATGCAATTGATCTGCAAGCCCTTCGAACTCAAGCAGTTGCAGGACCAGGTGGCGCAGATGCTCGGCAGCGATTGAACAGTCAAATGCCGAGCATGCTCACTGCCTGGCTCGCCAGTCTCTGCAACGAAAACGGCTTGAGCATCAGCGCCGTGCCAGGTTCATTCAGCAGCCGCTGCTCGATCGGCGTGTCGGTGAAGCCGGTGATGAACAGGACCTTCTGTTCGGGGTTGATCATGCGCAGGGTCTTGGCCAACTGCCGCCCGCTGAAACCACCTGGCAGGCCGATATCGGTGACCACCAGGTCGAAGGGGCCCTGCTGCTGGAAGGCATCGAGGGCGCTGTAGGCATCGAATGCATCGAACACCTCGAAACCACGCTCGGCCAGGTACTCATGCATCAATGTGCGCAAATTGGCTTCGTCGTCGACCAGCAACAGGCGCTGGCCGTCAGCGGGCCTGTCGATCGGTGCCGGCAGGCTGGGCTCCGCCGGCACGGGTTGCAGACTGCGCGGGAACAACATCGAGACTCGGGCACCTTGGCCAGGAGCGGACTCTATCCAGACATAGCCACCCGACTGGCGCACAAAGCCATAGACCATCGACAAGCCCATGCCAGCGCCGCGGCCCGCGGGCTTGGTGGTATAGAACGGATCGAACACCCGCGAAACCTCCTCGGCGGACATGCCATGTCCGGTATCCTCGACATGCAGGGCCACGTAATCGCCCGGCGGCAGGCCGCCCTCATCGGGGAACGCACTGGTCAAACGCTCGTTGACGCTACGAATGGTCACGCTTCCACGATCAAGGCTGGCCTCCCGGGCGTTGATACATAGATTGATGATCGCGTTGTCCAACTGACCGACATCCAGGCACACCGGCCAGGGCAGGACATCGAGCTGCCATTGCAGGCGCATCTGCGCACCAAGGGCCTGGCGCAACAGCGGTTCGAGGCCGGACAAATGACGATTGATGTCCAGCGGCCGTGGCGCCAGCGGCTGGCTACGGGAGAATGCCAGCAGTCGGTGGGTCAGGCTCATGGCCCGCTGCACCGAGTCGCGAGCCAGGTCGGTGTAGGTTTCCAGGCCTTCCAGGCGACCCTGCGCCAGGCGCCGCTGAAGCAGCTCCAGGCTGCCGCCGATGCCCGACAGCAGGTTGTTCATTTCGTGAGCCATGCCGCCGGCCATCTGGCCAACCGTTTCGAGACGATGGCTGTCACGCATCAGGGCCTCGGCCTGGCGGATCGCCGCCTCCTGCTCGGCGGTGATGTCCCGGCCTACCGCAGTGAACGAATCACCGTCGAAGCGGGCGGTCCAGCGAAACCTGCGGTAATGCCCGTCCTGATGACGTACGCGGGTGATCACCGGCTCTTCGAGCTTGCCGTGCACCACGTCGATCACCGCCACCTGGACTTCGGTACGGTCGGCCGGGTGCACCATTTCGAGAACCGGCGTATCCATTACCTGCGCTTCGCTCCAGCCAAGTATGCGGTACAGGGCCGGGTTGGCCGCCATGAACTTGAGCTCGCGGGTGACGATCAGCATCGCGTCGCTCGACAGTTGCCAGATATGCTCGCGATCGGCCATGTAGCGGGCGATCTGGGCCTCGAAACTCTGCGCCTGGTCACGCCAGGCCTGGTGCGCGGCTACGCTGGCGGTGGTGTCGATAACGGTGTGCAGGAACCCCCCACCTCGCCGTCTTCGTCGCGGATAGGCGAGTAGCTGAAGGCGAACCAGCCTGTGCTGTCGGACGCCCCCCGAGGAATGCTTACTGGCTGGTCCTCGATGAAGCTGGAATGGCCTTCCAGCACCTTGAACACCCAAGGCCCCACGTCTTCCCAGGCGGCATGCCACACCTCGTCGAAGCGCTGGCCCTGGACATCGGGCACATCGACCCGCAGTGCCAGGTAGGCATCGTTGCAGATCACGATCATGTTGCCGCCCCACACCACCGCACTGGGGAAGGCCGAGGACAGCATCATGTCCACCGCGATGCGCAACGTTGCCGGCCAGCGGGGCAACGGCCCCAGCGGCGTATGCGCCCAGTCGAAAGCCGCCAGACGCTTGCCTTGGGCCTCTGCGCTGCTGGCACTGGGTGCCAGCAATACAGCTGGCGGTTCGGGTCTACGTGGTGGAGTTTTCGCGACCAAACCCTGATCCTTATCCAATTCGAGTGGATTGCACTGGCATGATCCGGGTCGGTGGCCAGGCCTGCAAGCGTCCATGATCAGACACGCGCACCTGGCGGCGGTTCCGACCGTCGGCCGAGGGCCCTCGGGCAGGCGGCCTGCCAAACCGGGACTATGCTGTTCAGGCCTGCACAAGCGCTTGTAACGCCCCCTTTAACGCTAGCCGACGGGAAACTGATCATGAGCAAGAAGATCCTGGTTGTGCTGACCAATACTGCAAAATATCCCACGCTCACCCGCGCCACAGGGCTCTGGCTGGGTGAGGCGGTGCATTTCGTCGACAAGGTGCAACAGGCTGGCTATAGCGTCGATTACGTCAGCCCGCTCGGGGGCTACGTGCCGATCGACCCGCACAGCCTGCAGATGGCGCCGGAGCTCGACTGGCACTGGTATGACGACAAGGCTTTCATGAATCGCCTGGGGGCGACCTTGAGTCCCGGCCAGGTCAAGGCCGAGGAGTACCACGCCATCTACTACACCGGCGGCCATGGCGTGCTCTACGACTTTCCCGACGATCCGGCCTTGCAGGCCCTGGCCCGACGCATCTATGAGAACCAGGGGGTCGTCGCCGCCGTTTGCCACGGCGTGGCGGGCTTGCTGAACATCAAACTCAGCGACAACACCCTGCTGCTCCGGGACCGACTGGTCACCGGGTTTTCCAACACCGAGGAAAAGCTGGCCGAACTGGACAAGGTGGTGCCCTTTCTGACCGAGAACGAACTGGTAGCGCGCGGTGGCCGTTATGACAAGCACGAAGACCCGTGGTCCGCCTTCGTGGTCAGCGACGCCCGACTGATCACCGGGCAGAACCCTGCGTCCAGCGCTGGAGTCGCCGAGGCTGTACTCAAAACGCTACAGGCGGGATGACTCTTACGCACCGCCGCTCCCAATCCACTGAAGATGCATCAAAAGGATTACAGCCACCCACCGAGATACAACCGTAGGCTCGTGTTCTTTTCGTGCCCGTGTCGGGCACTCCCTGGATGCGAGGGCGAAAGCCTATGGCAACGAACCTGCAGCCGCACCAAGGCATGCTGGCACTGATGCAGATGGCGGCGATTGGCGTGGTGCCACTGATATTCGGAATGATGGTAGTGACCTGGCATCTGGACAGGCAACTGGAAAAAAGTGCACGCAAGGCGGTCAAGCACACCTTGCTCGCCGTGGACCGACTGCTTGACCAGATGCAGATCTCCACGCTCGAGGCTGCACCAACGGTCGCAAAACCGAGCCGCGAGATACCCGCCAGCCTGCCGCAAGCGTTGGCGCAAGAGCAGGGCCTGCAAGACCTCGCCGACGGCAATATGATTGTACAGGTCGAACTGAAGGGCATGGCCATCTGGACCCAGGGTCCAAGCCGTGACCGGCAGCAGCCATCACCTGCCGAGTTCATTCATCGAGCTTATTCCAGCAAGCATCCCTATGCCGTCCAAGCGGGTTACACCGCCGACCATATCGGCCGCCAGGCGCGCCAGTCGATGTTGCAGGTGCTGCCATCGCTGGCGCTGGTCAGCCTCATGACCGGCGCGACCGGCTACCTGGGCATGGCCAGGCCGCGCCGTTTGGGGGCGGCGCAGGGCGCCGCCTGAGTGGTTCAGTCGGTACTCAGCACGCCACGGCGAACCTGATCGCGTTCGATCGACTCGAACAACGCCTTGAAGTTGCCCTCGCCGAAGCCGTCGTCGCCCTTGCGTTGGATGAACTCGAAGAACACCGGCCCCAGCAGGGTTTCCGAAAATATCTGCAACAGCAGACGCTTGTCGCCAGACTCGGCGGCACCGTCGAGCAGGATGCCGCGGGCTTGCAGTTCGTCTACCGGCTCGCCATGGCCAGGGAGGCGCTCCTCGAGCATCTCGTAGTAGGTTTGTGGCGGCGCGGTCATGAAGCGCATGCCGAAGCCTTTGAGCGCATCCCAGGTCTTGAGCAGATCGTCGGTAAGGAACGCCACGTGCTGGATGCCCTCGCCGTTGAACTGCATGAGGAACTCCTCGATCTGCCCGGCGCCCTTGGACGATTCTTCGTTCAGCGGAATGCGGATCATGCCGTCGGGCGCGGTCATGGCGCGCGAAGTCAGGCCGGTGTATTCGCCCTTGATGTCGAAGTAGCGAATCTCGCGGAAGTTGAACAGTTTTTCGTAGAACCCCGCCCAATAGGCCATGCGCCCGCGATAGACGTTGTGGGTCAGGTGATCGATGATTTTCAGCCCCGCGCCGACCGGGTTGCGCTCCACGCCTTCGATGAAATTGAAATCGATGTCGTAGATCGAACTGCCTTCTTCATGGCGGTCGATCAGGTACAGCGGTGCACCGCCGATCCCCTTGATTGCAGGCAGGCGTAGTTCCATCGGGCCGGTTTCGATCTCCACTGGCTGGGCGCCCAGCTCCAGGGCGCGGGCGTAGGCCTCGTGGGCATTGCGCACACGGAACGCCATGCCGCAGACCGACGGGCCGTGCTCGGCCGCAAAGTACGAAGCGACACTGCGCGGTTCGTTGTTGAGAATCAGGTTGATGCCACCCTGGCGATACAGGTGCACATCCTTCGAGCGGTGGGTCGCCACCTTGGTGAAACCAAGCATCTGGAATACAGGTTCCAGCACGCCGGGGGTCGGCGACGCCAGTTCGATGAATTCGAAGCCCATCAGGCCCATTGGGTTATCAAAGAGATCTGCCATGTTCGTGTCCTCATCTACAGCCAATTAGTCGTTAGGAGCTGGGGATAGCGAACGAGACAGGCGGCGAACAGGGAATGCCCCGAACACTGCGGGCGAGGAAGTCACCAATGATGAGTTTGAACCCGTGGTAGGCCATACGCGTGCATTCTCGGCGGGTGGATGGCCGCCCTCAGGGCGACCTTATTGTTGTATTCGTAAATCGATTCTACAGGGCGTAATTGCCTTTGTCGCGCTTTAGTTCGTGCCCCTCTTGGCGACAAGCGGCTATCCTTGCCCGAATCTCCTCATACAAGACTAGGTCAGCATGCCCCTCACGGTTAAACGTCCCGCCCGCTGGAGCTGGCGCGCCCTGCTGCCCTGGGCTGTGGCCCTCCTCCCGGTGCTGTGTGGCCTGGCCGTGATGCGCTGGCAGGTGGAGCGTGAGTTGCAGGCCACCAGCGAGGCCACCACGCGGCAGGTGGTCGAGCATGTCGATCGCATCCTCGACAGCCTGGCTGAGGTCGCCCAGGGCCTGGTGCCGCTGGCCGGCCAGCCTTGTGACGAGAGCACGCTGAACTTGCGTCGCCAGGTCACCGGCAACGCCTTCGTTCGGTCCACCAACCTGTTCGACCACGACAACCTCTATTGCTCTTCGTTGTTCGGTGATTTCGAAGAGCACGTCGATGCCGGTGACTACACCGACGGCAAGCTGTGGCTGATGGATGGCAACTCGATCACACCCAGGCATCCGCTGCTGGTGTACCGGGCCAGCGAGGGTGACCGTGGCGCTATCGCCACGGTGGACGGCGAGCACCTGCTGACCGCCCTGCGCCTGATCGGCGGCCAGCAGGTGCTGCAACTGCAGGTGGGCGAACACTGGATGGGCGAGGATGGCGTAGTCCGCCAGGGCAGCCCGCCACCTGCGGCCAGCGCGGCGACGACCCAGGGCTCCACACGCTACCCGTTCAGCATCCATGGCGGCTATGCCGCAGGTACCGAAGGGCAGGTACTGCGCAGCCACTACCCGGCGCTACTCAGTCTGTTGGCGGTACTAGGCGTGCTCGCCGGGGTGATCTGCCGCTGGCAGATCCGCCGCGCCTCGTCACCCAGCGCCGAGTTGCGCCGGGCCCTGGAGGCGGATGAATTTCTCCCCTACTTCCAACCAGTGGTACGCGCCGGGGACTACCGCTGGGCCGGCGTCGAGGTGCTGATGCGCTGGGAACACCCGCGCGAAGGCCTGGTGCGCCCCGACCTGTTCATCCCCTATGCCGAGCACAGCGGGCAGATCGTCGCCATGACCCGCGCGTTGATGCTGCACACCGCACAGGCACTGGCGCCCTACGCGTCGCTGCTGGACGAGGGCTTTCGGGTCGCGGTCAACATCACTGCCGACCACTGCCGTGACCTGGGCCTGCTCGACGATTGCCAGACCTTCCTCCAGCACTTCCCGCCCGGCCGGGTGGTGCTGACCCTGGAACTCACCGAGCGCAAGCTGATCGAGCCCACCCCGGTGACCCTCGAACTGTTCGAGAAACTGCATGGCATGGGCGTGATGATCGCCCTCGATGACTTCGGTACTGGCCAGTCGAGCCTCAACTACCTGCGCCAGTTCAAGGTCGACTACCTGAAGATCGACCAGAGCTTCGTCGCCATGATCGGCGGTGATGCGTTGTCGGTGCATATCCTCGACAGCGTCATCGACCTTTCGCGCAAGCTTGGCCTGCAAATCGTCGCCGAAGGTGTCGAGAGCGAGCAGCAGCGCGACTACCTGGCCCGGCATGGCGTGCATTTCCTGCAAGGCTACCTGTTCGCCCGGCCAATGCCGGCACAGGCGTTTCTCCAGGCCTTGGCCGCCCGCCCCGACGCAGCGCAGTTGCCGCACGGCGCGCCCCCTGAGATCATGCGCGGCTGACGTATCCGCTCACTTCCCCCTGGTTTAGAGGCATTCGTGTCAAAAGGCATTGTTTCATCGGTCCTGGCGTCCTGCTTGTTCGCTGTGATGTACGGCTATACCTCCCTGCTCACCCCACTGGACGGTGAGGAAATCTTCGGCTGGCGCATCCTCCTGACGCTGCCCTGCCTGACCCTGTTCATGCTCGCCAGCAAGGACTGGAAACTGGTCGGCGGGCTGCTCGCACGGGTGCGCCAGCAGCCCATGCTGTTGCTGGGCATGGTCGGTACCTCGTGGCTGATGGGCGTGCAGCTGTGGTTGTTCCTGTGGGCGCCCCTGCACGGGCGCAGCCTGGAAGTGTCGATGGGCTATTTCCTGCTGCCGCTGGCCATGGTCCTGACCGGGCGACTGGTGTATGGCGAGCGCCTGTCGCGCCTGCAGAAGGTGGCAGTGGGTTGCGCTGCCCTTGGCGTCGGCCACGAGCTGTACCAGCATGGCAGCTTCGCCTGGGAAACCCTGCTGGTGATGACGGGCTACCCGATCTACTTCGTGCTGCGCCGGCGTTGCCGCACCGACAACCTGGGCGGGCTGTGGTGCGACATGTGCCTGCTGCTGCCGTGGGCCCTGTATTTCGTGATCCAAGGCCCACTCTCCGGCGCCGACCTGGCAGCGCACCCAGGCCTATACGGCCTGATCCCGCTGCTGGGGGCGATCAGCGCACTGGCCCTGATCGCCTACGTGCTCGCCAGTCGCCAGCTGCCCTTCAGCCTGTTCGGGCTGCTCAGCTATGTCGAGCCGGTGCTGCTGGTGGGCGTGTCGCTGCTGCTCGGCGCCACCATCGGCCCGGATCAGTGGCTGACCTACCTGCCGATCTGGGCCGCAGTGCTGGTGCTGGTGCTCGAAGGCATCAAGCACCTGCTGCGTCAGCGTCGGCGCTCGGTGTAAGGCGCACCTGGCGCACCCGCCGTTCTTCCACCGCCACCACCGTGAGGGTCCAGCCGTTCCAGGCCAGGCGATCGCCGACCATCGGCAGGCGGTCGAGCAGGCTCATCACCAAGCCTGCGAGGGTCTGGTAGTCCTCGGTGGCACGGGCGCTGAACCCAGTGCGCGCCTGGACCTGGCTGAGGTTCAGGGCACCGTTGACGACGAACTCCCCCCCCTCCTCGACGATCGCCGGGCCGTCCACCTCGCTGGCGTCCGGCAGTTCACCGGCAATCGACTCAAGGATGTCGGTCATGGTCAGCAGACCGGTGAAATCACCGAACTCGTTGACCACGAAGGCAATGTGCGTCGACTGGCTGCGCATCTGTTCGAGGGCGTTGAGGATGCTGAAGCTCTCCAGCAGGTTCAACGGCGCCCGAGCCATGCGTTCGAGATCGGGCTCACTGCCGGACAGCAGCTCATTGAGCAGTTCCTTCTTGTGCACGAAGCCCAGAGGTTCGTCGATGCGGCCATCGCGGATCAACGGCAGACGCGAGTACGGCGAGTTGGCCAGTGCCTCGGTGATGGCTTCTGGCGCTTGCGCCAGGTCGATCACGTCGACTTCGGCGCGGGCGGTCATCACCGTGCGGATCGGACGCTCGGCCAGGTTCAGCACGCCGCTGATCATCACCCGCTCACGGCGGTCGAACAGCACCTGCTCTTCACCGCCTTCAACCAGGTCGGCAATGTCCTCACCCACCTCGTCGGCCTCGACCCGGCGCCCGCCGAGCAGGCGCAGCACGGCATGCGCCGTGCGCTCACGCAGCGGCTTGTGCTGCTGCAGACTGCGTTTGCGGCGGGCACGGGCCAACTGGTTGAACAGTTCGATCAGCAGCGAGAAGCCGATGGCCGCGTACAGGTAGCCTTTGGGGATATGGAAGCCCAGGCCTTCGGCCGTCAGGCTGAAGCCGATCATCATCAGGAAGCCCAGGCACAGCATGATCACCGTGGGGTGGGCGTTGACGAAGCGGGTCAGCGGCTTGCTGGCGACGATCATGATGCCGATCGAGAAGATCACCGCGATCATCATCACCGACAAGTGCTCGACCATGCCCACCGCCGTGATCACGGCATCCAGCGAGAACACCGCATCGAGCACGACGATCTGCGCCACGATCGGCCAGAACGCGGCATGCCGGACCGCGCCGCTGGCCTGGGTGATATGCCCCTCGAGACGTTCGTGCAGCTCCATCGTGGCCTTGAACAACAGGAACACACCACCGAACAGCATGATCAGGTCACGGCCGGAGAAACTCTTGTCGAATACCTCGAACAGCGGCGCGGTCAGCGTGACCATCCACGAGATACTCGCCAGCAGGCCAAGGCGCATGATCAATGCCAGGCTCAGGCCGATCACCCGCGCGCGATCGCGCTGATGTGGCGGTAGCTTGTCGGCGAGGATGGCGATGAACACCAGGTTGTCGATACCCAGCACCAGCTCGAGGACGATGAGCGTCAGCAGGCCCAGCCAGGCCGTGGGGTCTGCTAGCCATTCCATTAGCGGGTACTCTCGGGGGTGACGTCACGAAGACGGGGGAAGGTTGGCCAGGACGGCCGGGGACTGGGGGGCTCCGCGAAGGTGCTCATATGGACCTTGATTGAAAATTGGGAAGGTGATCCTACAAGCACAGCAGGTTTTGCTGATAGCGCGAAACTATTACAAAACCTGTAACCGCAGCGAAGAGAGCGGCGTTTTCACGGTTTGGCGGCGAGGTTCGACGGTAGTGATGGGGCGCCTGTGAGATCGCGCGCCGCCCGCGCGGCGCATCGCGAGCTGCGCTCGCTCCTAC
>NZ_JACVVE010000023.1 GCF_016648105.1 Pseudomonas sp. S31
CCCCCCGGGGTGGGGGGGGGGGGGGGGCCCCCCCCCCCCCCCCCCTGCCGGAGAGCAAGGAATTCGTCGAGGAACAGGCGCAACAGGACAAGCCCGAGCACATTCCGGCAATGGAAGTGCTGCGCAACCATCCCAAGGCCGTGCTCCAGGCCATGGGCATCCGCATCGCCGAGAACGGTAGCGCCTACCTGTTCCTGGCCTTCACCATCGCCTACGCCAAGTTCACCGGCCTCGATACCCAGCTGGTATTGGCCAGCGTGATGGTGGCGATGATCGTCGAGGCCGGCACCATCGTGTTCTGGGGCTGGCTGTCGGACATCATCGGTCGCCGCGTGGTGTACGCCATCGGCTCGGTCGGGTTGATGGTGCTGGCCTTCCCGTTCTTCTGGATGCTCGATACCCATTCGCCGCTGTGGGTGTACCTGGCAGCGCTGCTCGGCATGGCGTTCTGTCATGGCGCGATGATCGGCACCCAGCCGGCGCTGATGGGTGAGCTGTTCCCGCCCAAGGTGCGCTACTCGGGCCTGGCCATGGGCCACGAGATCGCCTCGATCTTCTCCGGTGGCCTGGCGCCGCTGGCGGCTACCGCGCTGTTCAGCCTCTACAAGGATGCCTGGCCGGTGTCGGTGATGCTCATGGTGATGGGCGCGATCACCACCCTGGCGGTGCTGTCGATCAAGCCGCAGGCGCGGCAGTTGCAACCCTAGATCCGTTGTGTTTTTGCCTGGGCCTTTCCGTGCGGGGAGGGTCCGGGCTTTTTATTGGCTTGGCTTGATAGTTGTAGCGCGGCGGATATCGAGCGCCCCATCTCTCCAGACGCACCTTCCCGACAATCCATGAAGAACCTTCTATTCCGACATAGGTTTCTTCACTTCAGAGATACACTTCATGTCCAACCACTACGAACTACTTCGCTTCACCCTGCGTGTACGCACTCCCGCCCAGGCCCTGCCACGCCTCCAGGAGGCCTTGCAGGCCGCCCTCCAAGGCGTCGAGCTGATCGGCTGCTGGGTGTCGGAGATCGGCCCGCAGAACACCATCGCCGTGCTCCGCCGCTTCGCCAGCGTCGAGGTCCAGGCCGCCGAGCGCGAGCGCGTGCTGCTGGCCAGCGATGCTTTCGGCATTGGCGAATTCGTGCTCGAACAGCACATGGACGATTACCGGTTGTTCCCCTTTCTCGAACCACTGGCACCCGGCAAGCATGGGCCGTTCTACGAGCTGCGAGAATACGACCTGGTCACCTCCGGGCTGGCACCGACCCTGGCCGGCTGGCGCAAGGCGGTCGGGCCGCGTACAGGCGAGCGCTATTCCCAGGTGTATGCGGCGTTCTATGCCACCAGTGGCCGGGTGCCGCGCTACCTGCACATCTGGCCGTACGCCAGCCTCGAGCAGCGTCTGGATGTGCGCACCCGCGCGGTCGGCGACGGAGTGTGGCCACCGGAAAACTCTGCCCCGCAATTGCAGAAGATGAACTCGGTGGTCTATCTGCCGGCCCCCTTCTCACCGCTGAACTGAAGCCTGCCCCGCGCGCCGCTGCAAAGGCGTTAGAGTGCGGTTCTAGACTCCAGGTCCATATCGGCAGGCCAAACCACCTTTGGGGCCAAAAGAAGTCCGAATTCACACCACAGCACATCGTTGTGGTCTTTGGGTTCGCCTGGAACTGGCAATGCAGCGGGGCCTTGTTGCATGTATGTGCAGATGTAGGCCCAGGCATGCTCATCGGCGCCCATGGTGCCGAGCGGGAATCGATCGATTACCTTGTTCGTGCCTGGCTCTACGATGGAAAGCATTACGCCGGTTTTGTAGATGAAGCCGCCATTAGGCAACGCTCCCATCTGCGACCAGCGTTCGGCTCTTACCTGCGACCAGTCGTAACTCACGGGTACTACTTTCCAACGCTCGAAGGGGTTCCACCATCGGTGTCTGAAATTATAGGCGTATATTTTTCGCCGGATCCGGTTGAAACGGAGAGGTTCATCTCTTGGTGGGCAGGCTGCGACTTTGAAGCAAAACACCACGCCCCACACAAAAACAAAAGATGCCAAGCTACCAGTAAAAACGAAATCCATATCACCTTCGAGGTAGGCATCCACTACGTGAAAAGGCATCCGCAAAGTGGAATACGTCATCATCAAGGAGAAGAAGATGAATATGCTACGCACCGAGATAGAAGACCGCGGAACCTCTAAGTAAGTAGTGTCGAGATGATTAGGTGTCCTTCCACCAAGAGATGGCTCAACAGCGACTAGTTCGTCAGGACCAGGTAAATCTTCTTGCCACCCAGCACATGGGGGCTTCAAAAGCGGAAGAACCATCACATAATCCCTAATTTCGTTGCCAACTTATCTTCTCTAACGGTTGCGATAGCCAATCCTGTATCGTCATTCTTGTCAGGCCAATACTCAACTTTCAGCTGGACTGCCGTTACACCGTGATTTTCCTCGAGAGCGAGCCCCCCCTGCATTCTGAACCCCTGGTCTTGAATGGTGAATTTCAACTGCGGCGAAGAGTCGGCCAATACATCCTCAATCTCCGAGTTCAACCCCTGTATCTCTTCAAACTGGTCGCCACCCCATAGTGAGACGTCTTTCCTACTGCCTCCGGCTCTGTGTAAATCCAGCTGCCACTTGACACTTGACAGTTCGGCGTTGAAGCCCGGCAAAAAAATGTTCAAATCGAGAAAAAACCAAACCTAACAGCTTCACTATTGAATAGTGGCCCTTCAGACGCTTGTTGCTGCGGGGACTGAAGTCTCACGGCGACTGAAACCTCTGCACATAGGCCTATGGCTGCGGCATTTAGCTCTCCGATAGAAGTGTCGAAATGCTCTGATCGTATCCAGCGTCGCTCTTGGGCTGGCACTCCCCATATGCATCGCCGTGCCCATAGTTCTAATAGAGAAGACTCTTGTTTTCTAGCATTGACTGCGAATACATACGCAACCAAACCCAAAGTGATAGCCCAGCCTAGCGGCCCTAGCAGAGCGGAGGAATAAATGGCCGCGTGTACTCCAGCAGCCGCCGACAACGTCGCGAACCCTCCTGCAGCGAAGAAACTTCGAGCAGAGGATAAGTCTCCGTTCGCGGCGACCCGTTTGATGGCCTGAAAATATTGTGCGGCATCCATCAAGCTAGCCAGTGCGGTGACTGCGCCTCCAAATTTAACGACAGTCTGACCGGCGGATACCGTTGCGTTCGGTCCGACCACAATTTGTCCTGGCCGAAGCAGGTCCATCACCAGCCCCGTTGCCTCAATACCCACACCCACCACGCCAAGCGTGGAAGAGCCGATTGCAGCGAGCGCTTCCGGATTGCTCGGGATTGTTTCCAGAAGCATCTCGAAATTCTTACGAAGCGTTTCTTGTTGGAACCACAGGCTTCCCAAGGCCAATAACAGCTTCGGGCTGTTGGGACTGGAAGCAGAAGTTCGGAGACCGCGCAGTCCATCACTCGCAATGGCGCGCGCGGCTGCGGCACCGATCTTCACATCATCGGCCGCAGAAGCGAGGCTGAACCGCAGCGTATCGGCCCCGATTGACACGTTACGTATCAGCGCCTCCGCTCCGCCTGCCGCACTGTCCCGCAATTGCGCCAGCCTCGCCTGCAGACTTTCAGCGCTCTCCAGGGTCCAGACCATTACCTCGATCAATTGACTGCGATTGCCTGCTGCCGCCAGATGGATAGCCCCGCTGAGCACCATGGCCCTTACCTTGCGCCCGGCAGGTCTTCGAAAGTCTTTGTCCAAGTGCCCGATGAAAGCGTCGGTCCGCTCCTGTAGCGCCTCGTTCAGCAGGCTCATGTACTCACCCAAGGTGAGCGAAAGCCTGACCTGGGTGATCGGTTGGCCAGCGAAGAGCAGGAACGCCGAGCTATGGACATGACCGATCAAAGACCGCGTTCGCTCAGTGACTTGTTTTCCGAGCGAGTTACCTGCGTTGGCCATGCCGGCAAGAAGCAGGCCGATGGCATCTTGCACTGGCTCCATCATCAGCCGCTCGCCCTCTGGGCTGGTGGCCATGCCTTTTACCGCGTGATAGACGTAGGTCAGGTCATTACCCGACAGCGCCTTCACCAACTGCTGCTGCAAACTTTGATTCTTGGCCGTCAAAGCCCGGTACAGCAGGCTATCGTGATCCTCCAGCAACTGCTGCCAGAGGTATTGGGTAGGACCCAATGGCGCGTCTTCCTCGGGCACTCTTTCGGTCGGGCCACCGGCAAGGCAGGCGGACAGCATCTGGATGAAGTATGCGATTGAAAGAGGGTCCGTCGCGCTGTAGTCGAAATAGCCGATACGCTGGAACGCGCGGTGGCCATAGAAATTGGCGTACAACTCCCCGACCTTGTCGATCATCCTCTGCCAATGCCCGACTTCGCTGTCGTAGTAGGCCTGGAAGGCGGCACGGGCTTTCTCATCGTAGCGTTCTTCCAGCCGCTCCCGCGCTTCTTGCTGCTTGGTGTCGGTCGTCCGCTCGGTATGAGCCTCCACGTCCACCGCCGGGCGAGGCGCCTTGAAGCGGATTGCGCTGTTGTTCCACTGCTCCCTTTGCCGAACCTCTTCTGCCGTGTCCACGACCGCTTGAGCAGCCGCCCTGGCCTCGTTCAGCTCTCGAATACCCAGCAAGGCCTGGGAGGTGAAGTATTCGAAGTGCCGCTGGGGCTCGGCGCGCCATTCCTGCATGCGCTGGAACCATTGGGTGCGTTGCGCATTGGCTTCTATCGCCAGGCCGACCGGGTCCGGCACGGTCAGGGCCAGCACACCGTTGGGCAACTGCTCTTGCAACACCGTGTTGCGCACGAAGCCTCGTGTGGCGGCCAGGCGAGCCATGCGGGGATAGAAGCCATGGGCGCTGGTGAACTTCCCGGGGTAGGGCGCGCCGTACTCCAGAACTTCATCCAGGCCAAGGTCCTCTGCGGTCATGGCGATGCCGAGGCTGGCTGGGTCGTTGCGGGCGGTGTTCAGGTCCAGTTCGACGAAGCGGTCGATGAAGTCGGGGCGCTGTTTGACGATACCGTCCCGGTAGCAATCGAGCACATCGCGGGGCCAGGGGTCGTTGGCGAAGGCGATCCAGGCTTTTTGATAGAGCGTGGTATCGATATTGATGAACGAGGCGATGACATCGTGGTTCTTCGTTCGACACACTTTTGCCAGCGGCCTGCCAGGCACTCGCGGCGGTTGGGAAACGGGAAACCGCCGAAGCGCACCTTCCGGTGTGACCTGGTAGGCCTGCCAGATTTCCTGGTCGAGCAAGATGTAGACATACCCCTGGCGCAAGGTGCGCAACTGATCACTGCGCATCTTCACATGAGTGATTTCGCTGCCATGCGCGACCAGATAGGACTGGGTGTCACGGGGATGCGGGGCATAGGCCTCACGCAATAGGAGGATGGGAAGGCCGGAGCGCTCGCAAGCGTTACAGGTGCCATATGGATTGGGAATTTCTTCCGCCATGGCGATACGGATGGCTTTGCTGATGCTCAAAGAAAGATCCTCGCTAACAGGCAGCGGCCTGACGCCGAACACTAGCGAGGAAGCACTTCAGCGAGAAGTTGAGCGCGTCCTAAATAGCTGTAGGAATTGTCGACGCAAGCTCTGAAGGGCCAGTATCAGCGACACTACATCTCTCAAGCCAACCCCTCCCGCCGCTGCACCCGCCGTAAAAGCCGGTCGATCGCCGCCATGACCGGCGCCCGCACACCATATTGTCGAGCATGAAAAAGCAGCGCCCCGGACAAGGCATCGACTTCCATGCGCCTGCCGTGCTCAAGGTCCTGGAGCATGGAGGGCTTGTGCCCGGCATGCACGACGAACGCCTGCTCCACCGCCTGCACGATCCCCTCGCGGTCCACTGCCACGCCCGATGCCACGGCGATCGTGGCGGCCTCCGTCACCAGGGCGAACGCCAGTTCGCGCCCCCGCGCACATCGGCCAACCTCGCCGACGCTTTTACCGCTCAGGGCGCACAGCGAGTTCAGCGCAGTATTGAAGGCGACCTTTTCCCAAATGCTGACCTCGATATGCGGGTCCTCGATGCAGCGCATCCCAGCACGCCGCAAGGCGTCGACCAAACCGCGCAACGGCGCGAAGTTGGCGTGCTCCGGCGCAGCCAGCAACCCGCGCAAACGCACCTCGCCGCCCCCGCAACTGCGCACCACGCCTGGGGCCAGCACATCGGCCGGGTAAAGGGTCATGCCGATGGCCAGGCAGTGGTCGGCCACGTACTCACGCAATACCGGCACACTGTCCAGGCCATTTTGCAAGGTCAACACCAGCGTCTGCGGGCCGATAAGGTGCCGGCAGGCCTGCATGGCCTGACGGGTGTGGTAGCTCTTGGTCAGGATCAATAGGGCATCGACCACCCCTCGCAGGTCTTCGGCCCGTGCCGCTTCCGGCCAGAACACCCGCGCCCCCTGTTCATCCTCAAGGCACAAGCCCTGGGTGCGCAGGGTTTCGAGCAGCCGCGAGTCGACATCCACCAGGGTCACTTCGGCCCCGGCATCGAGCAGCCTGGCAGCGAACAGGCTGCCCATCGCCCCGGCCCCGATCACAGCAATCTTCATGGGTCGCCTCATCATCGTTGGTCTCCACTAGCCAGTGTCAGGCAATCACCACAGGCAGATTTGTCCAAGCGTGCCGAACACTTGTGCAGGGCTGCCAAAAGCACCTGGGGTGATGGGGTTTGCCGCCCGGCCCCGGTAGCCTGCGACAACCCAGCCCGGCGCTGCCCAGAACAACAAAAGGAACCTCGGCATTGAACATCCAGAACAAGATCACCCTGCTGGCCAGCGCCTGCCTGGTCGCGGTCGTCGGCCTGCTGGCAGGGTTGTCGCTGGAGCAGCGGCGCAGCGATGCGCAGACCCTCGTCGACAGCTCCAGCGAGCTGCTGCGCGCAGCGGCCCGGGACAACCTGCAGGCCGAAGGCCAGGCCCAGGCGCTGCACATCCAGCAACGCTTCGGCCAGGCCCACGAATTCGCCCAGGGCATGGCCCGCCAGGTGTTGCACCTGCGCGCCCAGGCCGGCCACGACCCCGACCTCGCCGCGTCCCATGCGCTGCGTCAGACCCTGGCGCAAGTGCTGCGCGAGGCGATCGGCGAGCGCCGCGACCTGCTCGGGCTGTTCGTCGCCTTCGATCGCGATGCCCTGGACGGGCATGACGCGGCCTTCGTCGACCAACCGGCACTGGGCAGCAACGACAGCGGCCGCTTCACCCTGTACTGGCTGCAACCGCAACCCGGCCAGCTGCAAGCCGTACCGGGCAACGAAGCCTTGCTGGCCAACGACACCCCCGGCGCCACCGGCGCGCCGTTCAATGCCTTTTTCACCTGCTCGCGGGACAGTGCCCGGCCCTGTGTGCTGGAGCCCTACCTGGACGATTCCAGCGGCACCGCCCACCTGGTCACCAGCGTGACCGTGCCCTTGATCGTCGACGGCCGGGTGATTGGCGTGCTAGGCCTGGATATCGGCCTGGATGCGTTGCAGGACAACGCCAAGGCAGCCAGTGCCTCGCTGTACGACGGCCAGGGCTCGCTGTCGATCATCAGCGCATCGGGCATGGTGGCCGCCGACAGCGCCGATCCGCAGCGCCTGGGCAAGCCCGCCAGCGGGCAGCCGGCCGCGGACGCTGCGCAGCTCGCCGTGCAGGTGCCCATCCAGCCGATCGCCGACGCCAGGCCCTGGAGCATCGAGGTGGCCGTGCCCCGACAGGTGCTCGATGCGCCGGTGCTGCGCATGCAGCAACAGGTCCAGGCGCAGCAGATGCGCAGCCTGGCCATGCAGGTGGCCCTCGGCCTGCTGCTGGCGGTCGCCGGCATCGCCATGATGGCCTGGGCCGCACGCAGCGTGACCCGGCCGATCCAGCGCGTGGCCGCCCTGCTCGATGAAATCGCCGATGGCGACGGCGACCTGACCCGGCGCCTGGCTTACCCGCGACGTGACGAACTCGGCCGGCTCAGCGCCGCCTTCGACCGCTTCCTCGACCGCCTGCAGCCGGTGATCGGGCAGGTGCAACAGGCGGTACACGACACCCACCATTCCGCCGATCAATCCCAGCGCATCGCCAGCCAGACCAGCCAGGGCATGCAGCAGCAGGTGGGCGAAATCGAACAGATGGCCACGGCCCTGCACGAGATGTCCGCCACCGCCCAGACCGCGGCGCACAGTGCGGCACAGGCGGCCGATGCAGCGCGCCACGCCGAGCGCGCCACCGGCAACGGTGTGCAGGTGATCGAGCGATCGACCCAAGGCATCCGCGAGCTGGCCACTGGCATGAGCGACGCCATGCAGCGCCTGCAGACCCTGGCGGCGAGCAGCGAGCAGATCGGTTCGGTGCTCGATGTGATCCTCGCCATCGCCCGGCAGACCAACCTGCTGGCGCTCAACGCGGCCATCGAAGCCGCGCGCGCCGGCGATGCCGGGCGCGGCTTCGCGGTGGTAGCCGACGAGGTGCGCGGACTGGCCCAACGCACCCAGGCGTCGGTGGAGGAAATTGCCGTGGTCATCGACAACCTGCGCGAAGGTACGCGCGATGTCACCGCCGCCATGCAGCACAGCAACGACCAGGCCCATCACAACGTCGAGCAGACCCAGCAGGCGCTGGCGGTGCTTGAAGAGATCCGCCAGGCAGTCGCCATCATCACCGACATGAACGTGCAGATCGCCTGCGCCGCCGAGGAACAGAGCAGCGTCGCCGAGGAGATCAACCGCAACGTCGAGGCGGTCCGCAACGTGGTCACCACACTGTCTGGCCAGGCCGAGCAGTCGTCGGCCATCAGCCAGCAGCTCAACGGCCTGGCGGTCCGTCAGCAAAACCTGATCCAGCGCTTCAAGGCCTGACCGGTGCATCCCCGGCCAGGCGCGGGGCCAGGCCGGTGTTGTGCAGTTGCCTGACCAGTGCCGCCAGGCGCGCCTGGCGGTACGCCGGCACATCCATGTCCCGGTAGTCGTAGAAACCGATGCCGTCGCGCAGGCCGTTGCGCCCGGCAGCCATGTTGTCGCGCACCGACTGCGGCGCCTGGTAGCGCTCACCGAGGTGCTGGCTGAGGTACGCCGAGGCGTGGTGGAGGATGTCGCCGCCGCCCCAGTCGATGAATTCAAGCAGGCCCAGCACGGAAAAGCGCAGACCGAACCCGGTGCGCACCGCCTGGTCGATCTGCTCGGCGCTGGCGACGCCCTCCTCGACCATACGCGCCGCCTCGTTCATCACCAGCGCCTGCAGGCGCGGCACGATGAAGCCTGCCACGGCGTTGCACACCACCGGCACCTTGCCGATGCCGCGCAAGGTCGCCAGCAGCTCGGCCAGCACTGCCTCGCTGGTCTGCTCGCTGCGAGAAACCTCCACCAAGGGCATCAGGTGCGCGGGGTTGAGCCAGTGGGCGTTGACCATGCGCTGCGGCGCGCTGACCATGGCCGCCAGCTCGGTCACCAGGAAGGTCGAGGTGGTCGAGGCGATGATCGTATCCGCCGCGACAAGGCGGTCGATCCAGGCAAAGGCCTCGCGCTTGGCCTCCAACACCTCCGGCACCGCCTCGAACACCAGGCGACAGCCTTCCAGCGCCTGACCGCCCTCGCCCAGCGGCAGCAGGCGAATGCGCGCAAGCAGTGGCGCGACCTGCTGCGCGCCAATCAGCCCGAGGGCGACCAGGTTGCCAGCCTCGGCTTCCAGGTTGCGGCCCACGGTTGCGAAGTAGTCGGCTTGCGCGTGCGCCTGACGGGCCTTCAGGTCGATCAGGCTGACCTGAAGACCCGCCTGGGCGAAGGCCAGGGCGATGCCCTCGCCCATGCGCCCGGCGCCCGCTACCGCGATGTGCCGCACTGGCTCGCTCATGCCGCCACTCCCTCTTGCAGCAGTGCGCCCATGGCGGCGCGGTCGAGCTGGGCGATGCCCAGGTTCTCCAACGTCCGGCCCTCGGCATACAGGTCGCGCCCGATCACCGCCGAAGCCAGGGCCAGCAAGCCTTCGGCCACTGGCGTCGGCACCCCGGCCCAACGGCCGACCGAGACCAGCAGCGACAGGCCCAGGCGGGTGTCCTCGAGCATGTAGCGGTGCTGCTGCAGGTCGATCTTCTCGCGCCAGTCGCCGCTGTCGGTGAGCTTGCCGTGGGCACCGCGGCCGTACATCCATTCCTCGCCCTGGTCAGTGTTGTAGTGGTCAGCCAGCGGGAAGTGCGGCGCCGGGTAGCCCAGGGCCTCGCGCACGCGCATGCGCTCGGCATCGAGCTGGTTGGTGACCCGGCGGATCGACGGCTGGGTGCCTTCGTTGTGGATGTCCCAGGCTTCGAAGTGCTCCAGCGGGCCGGCATTCATCATGATCAGCGGCGGGTGGATGATCGGCCCGGCGTTCATCAACGCACCGCTCAAGGCATCTTCGATGGGCTCGACGCTGGGGTAGGCCTCGCGCAGCACGGTAAAGGCCCGGGCTGCCAGGCGGCTGGGCAGCACGCCGGTAGGCAGGCGCGTGGCGTAGGCGCTGATCACCAGCTGGTCGGGGCCGTGCTTGCGCACCAGGTACGGCAGGGTGCCGGTTTCGGCGAAAGCCACTTCGGCGTGGTTGCCGCAATCGTGCATGGCCTTGGCGAACACATAGCTGCCGAACGTGCCCGGCGGCAGGAACACCACCTGGCCATCGCGCAGCAACGGCGCCACTTCGGCGGCCAGGTCCAGGTGGGTGGTCGACGGCAGCGGGATGATTACCAGCTGTGCGCCTTCCAGGGCCTGGGCCAGATCGGCCACCAGGGTCAGTTGCTCGCCCAGGGCCACCTGGCGGGTACCGCGATAGTCGCGCACGGTCAGCGCGCCGATGGCCTGCAGTTCGTCCAGCGCCGCCTGGTCGCGTCGCCACAAACGTGTGGCGTGGCCGCGTTCGGCCATTTCGACAGCAGCGGCGTAGCAGCCGTGGCCGCCTCCGAGGATGGTGATGTTCATGGGCATTGCTCCGCGTGTGAGGGTTCGCCGATGCTAGCCAGCAGGCGTTCACGCGGCGCTGCGGATCACGCAGGCACCCTACCGATTGCGCAACGACTCAACCCTTGAGTGTGGCCGAGGGCAGGCAGCCGAAGCGGCGCCGGTACTGTTGGGTGAAATGCCCCGGGCTGTTGATGCCATGGCGCAGCAGCACGTCGGTGACACTGCCCTCGCCCGCCGCCAGCGCGCGCTGCACGGCCAGTAGGCGGCGCTCGCGGATGTACTCGACCGGGGTCTGCCCGAGGAACTGGCGAAAGCCGTTTTGCAGCGTGCGCAACGAAACGCCGCTGAGCGCGCACAGGCTGGCCAGGGTCAGGGGGTGGTCCAGGTGCGCTTCGATATGATCGCGAGCGCGGCGCACATGGCTGGGCAAGGGGGTCTGCGCGCGGTCGAGCTCGCCACTGTAGTTGTGCGGCAACTGGGTCAGCAGCAGCTGCGCCAGGTGGTCGGACAGGCCACCCCGCAGCGCAGCCAGGTTCAGATCCAGGGCGAACAGCCGGCAGATGTAGTCCAAGGCGAACCCCAACGCGTGCACGCCGGGGTGGTTGGCGGCGAGCGGCACGTCGAACGCCAGGGGCCGGCGCAGGCTACACCCGAGCAGGCGCTGCAGATGCACCTCCAGGGCTTCGCGTGGCAGGCTCAGTACCGCGTTGCGGCAGCCGCCACCGGTGACGATGCGGCTGGCGGCGAACGGCGAACTGATGCTCAGGCCACCCGCCGCCACTGCCGCATGCTGGCGCCCCTGGGTAACTTGGCAACGGCCCTGCAGGGTACCGCGAAACAGGTAATGCTCGCCGCTGCCCTCCAGGCTGATCTCCACCGGTGCATCGTAGTGCAGCTCCAGCAGCCGCGCGCCACCGAACTCCACGCCGCTGACCTGCAGGTGCGGCGGCGTGTCATCGAGCAGGCGCAGACGGTGCGGGCACAGGTAGCGGGCCAGCTGTGCCTGCATGTCGGCGACATCATGCGAGTCGACCAGCACGAAGCGCTCGAGCAAGCGGATGTCGGCGAGCATTTCAAGCGGTGCCTGGGTGTTCGCGTTGCATGCTCTGGCGGAAGCACTTGCAGCCCTTGGCCAGCAGCACGATAGCCAGCAGCGAGGCCACGCAGCTGACGATCGACATCGACGAGCCCACCGCCGCCGGCACGCCGAAGTAGCGATCGGTGATCAGCGCCACCAGCGTGGTGCCCAGGCCCAGGGCCAGCAGGTTGCTGATCAGCAGGAACACCGCCGATACCTGGGCGCGCACCTGGTTCGGCGAGAGGATCTGCATCGCGGCGGTGGAGGCCGGCATGGGGAACGAAGCGAAGAACATCGCCGGCACCAGCAAGGCCACCGACAGCCACAATGTGTCGACCTGCGAAAACAGCACGGCTGGCACGATCATGCCCACGGCGCCGATCACTCCGGTGCGCATCGCTGCATCGCTGTGCCCGCGCTTGGCCAGGTGGTCGATCAGCCAGCCACCGAACACCACGCCGGTGGTGTTGGCCACCAGCAACACCGCGCCGAGCATGAAGCCGGCCTGCTCGGGGCTCATGCCGAACTTGCGGATGTACAGCGCCGGCGACCAGCTCATCATGCAGAACAGCGTCATCGCGTAGAACGAGAAGCCCAGGTAGTGGCAACCGAAGGTCGCCCGGTGGCGACCGATGAAGCGCAGGCCATCGGTTACCCGCACCTTGCGCACCTTGCCGTCGGCATCCAGCTGGGCCCCCTTGCGCTCGGGGTCGCGCACGGTCAGCCAGATCAGCAGGCCGACGATCACCCCCGGCAGGCCAACGATGAAGAACGCCAGCTGCCAGGCCTTCATCGCGCCCAGGAAGGCGACTTCGAAGGTTTGCGCGTCCTTGAGCAAGGCGATCACATAACCACCGACCAGGAAGGCGATGCCGCCGCCGACGAACGAGCCGATCGAATAGATGCCCACGGCGCGGCCGAGTTTTTCCTTGGGGAACATGTCGCTGAACATCGAGTAGGCCGAGGGCGACAGGGCCGCCTCGCCGACACCGACGCCGATGCGCGCCAGGAACATCTGCAGGAAGTTCTTGCTCAGCCCGCACGCGGCGGTCGCGATGCTCCAGAAGATCACGCCCACGGCGATGATGCGTGGGCGCGAGAAACGGTCGGCGAGGTAGGCGATGGGCATGCCCATGAAGGCGTAGAACAGCGAGAACGCCAGGCCATGGAGCAGGCTGAACTGGGTGTCGCTGAGCTGCAGGTCGGCTTTGATCGGCTCGATCATCAGCGCCAGGATCTGCCGGTCAACGAAGGAGAAGATGTAGGCCACCATGCACAGGAGGACCACATACCACTCGTAGATATAGCGCTTTTCGCGCTGTTTGATAGGTTGCGCTTGGGAAAGATTCGTCATGCTCGCTTGTTTCCTGGTGAGGGACAGCCTGAAAGGGATTTACAAGGCAGTGACCTGTCAGCAACAGGCGAGCGCACGCTCGGCGAATGTAGGCATGACCAAAGACCTTTATTGTTATTGGAATGGTGGTATGGCGATCTATCGGGTGTTCCACAGCCACTGTAGGAGCGGGTTTACCCGCGAACCAGCCACCTTGGTGGATGGCACCGGCTATGCCGGTGTTCGCGGGTAAACCCGCTCCTACAACGGGTATTGCTTACGCGTCCTGCAGGGCGCGTGGACGGTGGCTGCGCGCTTCGGCCTCGGGCGCCTTGGCCGCCTGCAGGTGGAAGTCGAACGCCAGCTCGGCGAAACGATCACCCTGCACGCCACGGTCGCGCGCTGCTGCGGCATCCTCGACGAAACGCAGGTCGCCGATCAGCCCGTCGCGGGTGGCGTAGGCGAAGTCGTCCCACAGGTATTCGTCACCGGCGAAGTTGATCTGCGTGGTCAGGTGACGGTAGCCAGGGGCCGAGATGAAGAAGTGCACGTGCGCCGGGCGCTGGCCGTGACGGCCGAGCAGGTTCAGGCACTCCTGGGTCGGGCCCTGCGGGTCGCAGCCGTAGCCCGACGGCACGATCGAGCGGGCGCGGTAGCGGCCCTCGGCGTCGGTGACGATGCGTCGGCGCAGGTTGTATTCGGACTGGGTCGAGTCGAAGTACGAATAGGTGCCCTGGGTATTGGCGTGCCACAGGTCGACGGTGGCCCCGGCCAGCGGCTTGCCATCGGCATCGAATACCTGGCCCTGGAGGAACATCACCACACCTGGGTCGGTGCCGTCGTCCATCCGCGCCTCGCCTTCGGACAGCGGCGCGCCGGCCACGTACAGCGGGCCTTCGATGGTGCGCGGGGTGCCGCCGGTGAGGCCGGCCTCGGCATCCTTGGCGTCCTGCAGCAGGTCGAGGAAGTGCTCGACGCCCAGGCCTGCGGCCAGCAGGCCGGCCTCGTTGCGCCCGCCCAGGCGGTTGAGGTAGTCCACGGCGTGCCAGAACTCGTCCTCGGTGATCTCCAGGTCTTCGATCATGCGCGCGGTGTCGTGCAACACGCGCAGGATGATCTGCTTGAAGCGTGGATTGCCCTCGGCATGGCCAAGGCCCGCCACCTCCTCGAAGAAGGATTTGATTTCGGCGGTATGGGAAATTTTCACGGTCATGGTGCTTACCTCGAATTGTTCTTGTCAGGTAGTCGTTGGGCCAGGGCGAATCAACGATCGTCGGCGTGGATCGACGACGGGTGGCGGCACAGGCCGTCCACTTCGATGTCCATGTACGGGAACAGCGGCAGTTGCATCAGCGTGTCGTGCAGCGCCTCGACGCTCGGCACGTCGAACACGCTGTAGTTGGCGTAGTGCCCGGCGATGCGCCACAGGTGACGCCAGGTGCCCTCGCGCTGCAGGCGCTGGGCCAGTTCCTTCTCGTCGGCCTTCAGTTGTGCGGCCTTGGTCGGGTCCATGTCGACCGGCAGTTTCACGGTCATCTTCACGTGGAACAGCATGCTGTCATCTCCTTTCTCAAATCGGGCTCGGCCCGTGTAGGAGCGGCTTCAGCCGCGATCACCGGCGATGCCGGTGCCATCCACCGCGTCGCCTGCTTCGCGGCTAAAGCCGCTCCTACACGGGGTTGCATTTGGGTTCAGCGCCGGGCGAAGCGCGCCAGGCGCTGCTCGTCCAGGGTCAGGCCAAGGCCCGGGGTACGTGGAACGTGCAGTTCGAAGTCGCGGTACTGCGGCGGCTCGTTGACGATCTCCTCGGTCAACAGCAGCGGCCCGAACAGCTCGGTGCCCCAGGTCAGCTGGCGCAGGGTGAGGAAGGCGTGGGCCGAGGCCAGGGTGCCGATCGAGCCTTCGAGCATGGTCCCGCCATACAGCGCGATGCCGGCTGCTTCGGCGATCTGCGCGGTGCGCAGCACCGCACGCGGGCCGCCGTTCTTGGCGATTTTCAGGGCAAAGATGCTGGCGGCGCCGTCGGCGGCCAGGCTGAAGGCGTCCTCGACGCTTTCGATCGATTCGTCGGCCATGATCGGTGCCGGGCTGCGCTGGTTTAGGCGTACCTGGCCGCCACGGTTGATGCGCGAGATCGGCTGTTCGATCAGGTCGATGCCGTTGTCGCCCAGCACCTGGCAGGCACGGATGGCCTGGGACTCGTCCCAGTACTGGTTGACGTCGACACGCACGCTGGCGCGCTCGCCCAGTTCGCGCTTGATCGCCACCACGTGCTTCAAGTCCTGCTCGACCGGGTTGGCGCCGATCTTCAGCTTGAACACCCGGTGACGGCGCACCTCGAGCATGTGCTCGGCCTCGGCGATGTCGCGGGCGGTGTCGCCGCTGGCCAGGGTCCAGGCCACTTCCAGGCTGTCGCGCACGCGGCCGCCCAGCAGCTCGCTGACCGGCAGGCCCAGGCGCTTGCCCTGGGCGTCGAGCAAGGCGCTCTCGATGCCCGACTTGGCGAAGGTGTTGCCCTTGGCCAGCTTGTCCAGTTTGAGCATGGCGGCATTGATGTTGTCCGCCGGCAGGCCGATCAGGGCTGGCGCCAGGTGCGCGTCGATGTTGGCCTTGATGCCCTCGGGGCTCTCGTAGCCGTAGGCCAGGCCGCCGATGGTGGTCGCCTCGCCGATGCCCTCGACGCCATCGCTGCAGCGCAGGCGCAAGACCACCAGGGTCTGCTGCTGCATGGTGTGCATGGCCAGCTTGTGCGGGCGGATGGTCGGGAGGTCGACGATGATCGCGTCAATTCGCTCGATGAGGGCGTGAGTCATGGTTCGCAGGTCCAGGCTAGTCGGCGCGCACACTGCGCAGCCGCCACTACATTTACTTGATAATTCAAGCATTGCGCGAGACCCTGGCCGTCGTCCAATATCAAATGAATCTCCCACGATACCCTGGAGGTCTGATGGAGCTGCGTCACCTTCGCTACTTCAAGGTCCTGGCGGAAACGTTGAACTTCACGCGTGCCGCCGAACTGCTGCATATCGCCCAGCCGCCATTGAGCCGGCAGATCAGCCAGCTCGAAGAGCAGCTCGGGACCTTGCTGGTGGTGCGTGAACGTCCGCTGCGCCTGACCGAGGCCGGGCGTTACTTCTACGAGCAGACCTGCACGCTGTTGCAACAGTTGCAGACGGTCAGCGACAACACCCAGCGCATCGGTCAAGGCCAGCGCCAGTGGCTGGGCATCGGCTTCGCGCCCTCGACCCTGTACACGGTGCTGCCCGAGCTTATCCGCGAGTTGCGCAAAGACAGCGAACTGGAACTCGGCCTCAACGAGATGACCACCGTGCAACAGGTGGAAGCGTTGAAGAATGGCCGTATCGACATTGGCTTCGGGCGTATCCGCGTGGACGACCCAGCGATCGTCCAGCAGGTACTGCGCGAAGACCCGTTGGTGGCGGTACTCCCCAAGGGCCATGCCTTGGCCGGTGCTGCGCTGACCCTGGAGCAACTGGCCTCGGAGCCGTTCATCCTCTACCCGGCCAACCCACGGCCGAGCTATGCCGATCACGTGCTGGCGTTGTTCGCCCACCATGGCCTGAGCCTCAAGGTCAGCCAATGGGCCAACGAGTTGCAGACCGCCATCGGCCTGGTGGCGGTGGGCCTTGGCGTGACCCTGGTGCCGGAGTCGGTGCAGCAGCAGCATCGCCCGGATATCGAGTATGTCGGCCTGCTCGACCGCAGCGCGGTCAGCCCGATCATCCTCAGCCGCCGCAAGGGCGATGCCAGCCCGATGGTCGAGCGTAGCCTGGCGTTGCTTGCGCAGCTCTGATACCTCGGGGGGCGTGGCCCGACATCAATCTCGCTCGAAGAAGCTGCGCCCCTGCTCCTTGAGCAGCGCCACCAATGCTTCCGCCGCTGGCGGCAGGTAACCCTCGGTACGCACCGAAACCGCCACGGTGCGGCGCATGGTGGTTTCCTCCAGCGGCACTTCGCGTAGCCATGATTGGCCGATGCCATAGGCCAGGGTTTCCCGTGCGGCGAAGCTGAGCAGCTGTGTGCGGGCGATCAGGCGGGGCAACAGCGACAGCGCGTTGGTTTCGATCTGCACCTGCGGTGCCGGCAACTGCCGGGCGATGAAGACGTTGTCGATCCAGCGCCGGGCCATCACCGTCGGGCCTCCGAGCACCCAGCGGTACTGACACAGGTCTTTGAGCGCCACGGGCCCGGCGAACACCGGGTGGTCGACGCTGGCCACCACGATGGCTTCATCCTCGAGGATGGCGTGGGTGGTGAACTGAGGATCGTCGGCGATCTGCGGCGAGATGATCACGTCCAGGCGCCCGGCCCGCAGCGACGCCTTGAGCACGTCGTCCTGGGCGATCGACAGCTTCAAGGTGACGTCTGGCGCCCGCTCCAGCAGGGCCGCCGTCAGGTGCGGCAGCAGGTGGTCGGCCATACTGGCCGCGCAGCCCAGGCGGATGTTGCCCACCAGCCCACTGGCGAAGTCGCGCACCTCGCGCTCGGTTTCGGCGATGTTCAATTGCAGTTGCTTGCCCCGCGCCAGCAGCAGTTGGCCGACTTCGGTCAGCTTGATGCGTCGACCATCGCGCTGGAACAGGCGCGTGCCCAACGACTCCTCCAGGCGCTGGATGCTCTTGCTCAGTGCCGGCTGGCTGCGATTGAGGCGTTCGGCGGCGCGCCCGAGGTGGCCGAGCTCGGCGATGGTTTCGAAATAGGTGAGGTCACGCAGGTCCATGATTCATGAATTTCAGTTATGGATTCATCAAAAGTAGAAAATAGACTTGATCGATTGCGCCGTCGATAATTTTCCGCGCTGGCACCCGCTGCCCGTGTTATCGCAACACAAGGAGTATCGACGTTGCAGACTGCCCCTTCCGGCTTCTCCAGACCCCTCTTCCTATGGCCCGCCCTGCTGCTCTGCGCGGCAGGCTTCGGCCAACTGCTGCATGCCCTGGCCGTACCGGCCGGGTTGTTCCTCGGCCCGATGCTGGTGGCCATCCTCTTTGGCGTATCGGGTGCGCGGCTGAACCTGCACCGCCAGGTATTTCGCTTCGGCCAGGGCTGCGTCGGGCTGCTGGTGGCGCACTCGGTCACCTGGGCGGTGCTGGTGGCAGTGGCGCAGTCGTGGCCGCTGATGTTGGTGGCGACCTTGATCACGGTGCTGCTCAGCGCCGTGGTCGGCTTGGGCACCGTGCGCTTCGGCGGTATCCCGGGTAGCACCGCCGCATGGGGCACCGCGCCGGGTGCGGCCTCGGCGATGGTGTCGATGGCCGAAGAAAACGGCGCCGACGCTCGGGTAGTGGCGACCATGCAATACGTGCGCGTGGTCTGCGTGGTGATGATCGGCTCGCTGGTCAGCCATCTGCTCGGCGCCACGCCGGGTGCAGGCGCTGTGGCCACTGCGCCAGCGCTGGGGGACGGACCGCACCTGATGAATGTGCTGGCCAGCCTGGCGGTGGTGCTGGTCGGCATCGTCGTCGGTCACCGCCTGCCGGCAGGTGCGTTGCTTGCGCCGTTACTGATCGGCGGTGCACTGCAACTGAGCGGCCTGCTCACCATCGCCCTGCCCGAACCGCTGCTGGCTTGTGCCTACGGCGCCATCGGCTGCTACATCGGCCTGCGTTTCGACCGCAACACCGTGCGCTATGTCTGGAAACGCCTGCCGACCATGATTGCCGGAGCGGTGGCGCTGATCCTGCTGTGCGCCGCCTGTGCGTGGGGGCTGGCCCTGGCCATGGGCACTGACTTCCTGTCGATGTACCTGGCCACCAGCCCCGGGGGCCTGGATGCCATGGCCATCATCGCGGTGGAGACCCATGCCGATGTCGGCCTGGTGCTGGCGATGCAGACGCTTCGGCTGTTCGGGGTCATCCTCACCGGGGCGTACTGCGCCAGACAAATCATTCGTTGGACACAGGTCGAACGTGCAACAGATCAAATGTGAAAATTTCATTAGCAATTGATACTAATTCGCAATCACAACTGATAGTATCCGCACCTGCAAATGGATCTCATCGCCAGGGTGGCACTCAACTTTTCACAGGTGCCGCCCATGGTTTTTCCCTTTCCGTCCCGCCCCACCCTGCTGGCCTTGTGCTGCTCGGTGCCTTTCGTGGCCCATGCCGCCGACCCGGTCATCGAGCTGGGCGCCACCGACATTTCCGCCAGCGCCGAAAAGGTCAACTCCAATACCCTGCCCGCGGCCTATAGCGGCGGCCAGGTAGCCCGGGGCGGGCAGATGGGTGTGCTGGGCAACCAAGACATGATGGACGTGCCGTTCACCATGACCAGCTACACCTCCAAGCTGATCGAGGACCAGCAGGCCGAGGATGTCGGCGACGTGCTGCTCAACGACCCGTCGGTACGCCAGTCGTTCGGCTTTGGTAACCAGTCCCAGGTGTTCGTGATCCGTGGCCTGCCGTTAAGCGGTGACGATATCTCCTACAACGGGCTGTATGGCGTGTTGCCAAGGCAGATCCTCTCGACCGACGCCATTGAGCGCGTCGACGTGTTCAAGGGCCCGAGCGCTTTCATCAACGGCGCATCGCCCACCGGCAGTGGCCTCGGTGGCGGCGTCAACCTGGTGGCCAAGCGCGCCGGCGACACCCCGACCCGCCGCTACACCCAGGACATCAGCACCGACGGTCGCATTGGCGAACACCTGGACCTCGGCCAGCGTTTCGGCGAGGACAACCGTTGGGGCGCACGGGTCAACCTCAGCCAACGTGAAGGCGACACCGCCGTCGACGACCAGAGCCAGCGCACCAAGCTGTTCGTCGCAGGCCTCGACTATCGTGGCGACGACTTCCGCGTTTCCACCGATTTCGGCTACCAGAAGCAGCGCGTCAACCACCTGCGCAACAGCGTGCAGCTGGGTACCGCCACCGCCATTCCGACCGCTCCGGACGCCAAGCATAACTATGGACAGAGCTGGACCTACACCGAAACCGAAGACACCTTCGGCATGCTCCGTGGCGACTGGGACCTGAACGACAGCTGGACCGCGTACCTCGCCGGTGGCGCCAAGCACACCCGTGAGACCGGGGTGTACGGTACGCCGAAACTGGTCGGCAACGACGGCACCGCGACCATCGGCGGCTCGGAGATCCCGCACAACGAAGACAACGTGAGCTTCGCCGCCGGCCTCAACGGCCGCCTGCAGACCGGGCCGCTGAGCCACCAGATCGCGATCGGTGCCACGACCATCTGGACCCAGCAGGAAAACGCCTATGTGTTCTACAAGTCCACGGCGGGCAATACCGACATTTATCACGGGACCAAACTGCCCAAACCCACCGACGTGTCGCTGACCGGCGGCGACCTCGGCGACCCAGGCGTGACCGGCAAGACGCGCAACCGCGGCCTGGCCATCTCGGACACAGTCGGCCTGTTCGACGACAGCCTGCTGCTGACCTACGGCATCCGTCGCCAGCAACTGCGCGTGGAAAGCTACAGCTACGACGGCACCAGCTTCGACGATTCCGACGGCAGCCGCACCGCGCTCTACGACAAGAGCATCACCACCCCGGTCTACGGCATCGTCTACAAGCCGACCGAATCGGTGTCGCTGTATGCCAACCGCATCGAAGGCCTGGCCCAGGGCCCGACCGCCTCGGGCAGCGGTATCACCAACGCCGGCCAGGCCTTTCCGCCAGGGCGCACCAAACAGCTCGAAGCAGGCGTCAAGCTGGACCTGCAGACCTTCGGCGCCAACCTGGGCGTGTTCCGCATCGAGAAGCCCACAGATGGCTACGTCGATGGCGACGTTTTCGTGCACGACGGCCAGCAGGTCAACAAGGGTATCGAGCTGAGCGTGTTCGGCGAGCCGATCCACGGTCTGCGCCTGATGGCCGGCGGCACCCGGATGACCTCGGAGCTGAAGAACACCAAGGGCGGCGCCAATGACGGCAACCATGCCATCGGCGTGCCGACCTTCCAGCTCAACGCCAGCATCGACTGGGACATCCCTGGCATCGAAGGCGCTGCGCTCAACGCCCGCATGCTGCGCACCGGCGGCCAGTTCGCCGACCAGGCCAACAACCTCGAGCTGCCGGCCTGGAACCGCTTCGACGCCGGTGCCCGCTACGCATTCAAGGGCTGGGACAAGGACATCACCTTGCGCGTGAACGTCGAGAACCTCACCAACAAGAACTACTGGGCCTCGGCCAACGGCGGCTACCTGACCCAGGGCGAGCCGCGCCTGGTCAAGTTCTCCGGCAGCATCGACTTCTGATCGGCCAACCCGACTGCAGGTCAGCCTGCAGTCGGGGCACTCCCCGCCAGGCTGCGATTGACCCGCGAAGGCGCGCCATCAATCCCGCAGGAAACTGTCCTCGAACGGGTAATGGGTCAACAGCTCATAGCCGTCTTCGGTCACCAGCAACTGGTTCTCCAGCTTGATCCCGTCGCGCCCGCCCACCTCGCCGACATAGGCTTCGACGCACAGCGCCATCCCTGCCTGCAGTTCCCCTTCGTAGCCATAGGACTCCAGATCTTCCGGATAGCGGATGCTCGGGTATTCGTCACACAAGCCGACGCCATGGAACATCACACCGTAGCGCTGTGCCCGGCAGCTCTCGGGCAGGCGGTGGCCGTTGCGGGTGAGTTCGGTGAAGCGCACGCCGGGCTCGATCATCTCGATGTTGCGAGAAATGTGCTCATGGGCGATGCGGTACAGGCGCTTCTGTTCAGAGGTGGGTTGCAGGTCGCCACAGATCCAGCTGCGCGACATGTCCACGCAAAAGCCGTAGACGCCGATCAGGTCGGTGTCGAACGACAGCAGGTCGCCATCGCTCAGGACCCGCGGGCCGGACTCCTGGAACCAGGGGTTGGTGCGCGGGCCAGAGCTGAGGATGCGCGTTTCGATCCATTCGCCACCACGGCGAATATTGCCGGCATGCAGGGCCGCCCAGACATCGTTTTCGGTGACCCCGGCGCACATGGCCTGGCGCATTTCCGCCACCGCGGCCTCGCAGGACGCCACTGCGCAGCGCATGGCGAGAATCTCGTCGGGGCCCTTGATGGCCCGGGCGAACTCGGTCACTTCCTGGCCGTTGTGCACCTGCACGCCAAGGGCATCGAGGGCACGCAGGCCAGCGACCTCGATGCGGTCCACGGCCAGGCGTCGGTTGTCGCCGGCATGGGTACGCAACAAGGCGTCGACCTCGGCGGCGAAATGCCTGGCGTGTTCCTCGGTGCGGTCAGCGGTCTCGAAGTAGAAGAAGGACGCACCACTGCGCAGTTCGGTGACCAGCGGCAAGTGCGCCGAGAGGTGGTCGCAGCCGTGGAAATCCCACAGCACCACATGGCCGCTGGCGGCGACGAAGCACGCCCGGGCCGGGTTGTGGGTGGTCCACAACTGCATGTTGGTGGTGTCGGTGGCGTAGCGGATGTTCAGCGGGTCGAACAGCAGGATGCCGGCCAGGTCGCGCGCCTGGAGCTGCTGTACCAGGCGTTGCAGGCGATATTCACGCATCGTCGGCAGGTGCGGGGCTTGCAGGCCCAGCGCCGACCACTCGGCGAAGGCCAGCGGTGTCGGGCCGATTTCGGTGCGGTCGTTGTCGTCGACCGAGCCGTCGGCCTTGAGCGCGGTGGCGCGTTGCCGGGCAGGGTCGATACGGCGGGCATGGGCGGGAATCGAGAACGGCGAATTCATCATGGCTGGGGGTTGTCCCTGGTCTTATTGTTGGGAAAACGTCTGACACTCAGTGGCGAAGTGTTGCCAACCCGCCCCGCCCTGCGGTCTGATCACAGTCTAGAGCGAGCCTTTCCAGGCCAGGCATGACATTTTCGCAGGCTAATCGATTACAAAAACGTATGGTCAAACACACCGAACCCGATCAGACCCTGATCAAGATGCCGTCGTTGCGCGCGGTGAAGGCGTTCGTCGCCGCGGCCCGCTACCAGAACTTCACCCGCGCGGCAGAGGCCCTGTGCGTGACCCAGGCTGCCATCAGCCGGCAAATCCGCGACCTCGAGGAGCACCTGGGCGCCGAACTGTTCAACCGCTCCGGGCGCGCCGTCGAGCTTACCCCGGCCGGGGCGATCTTCTTCGACGCGGTGCAGCTGTCATTCACCAACATCGCCCAGGCCGCCGAACGCATCCGCCACACCGACACGCCCAGGCAGCGCGTCACCCTGTGCTGTTCGCCGGCCTTCGCCAATTTCTGGCTGGGGCCGAAATTACCGATCTTCTTTGCCGCCCACCCGCAAATCGACCTGAACGTGGTAGTGACGCAGAACTTCCTGACCCTGGAAAACGGCCTGACCCCAGACATACTCATCTGCAAGGTCAGCAAGAGCGGCCAGGGCTACGTCAGCCAGCCGCTGGTGTGCGACGTGATCTACCCGGTGTGCACGCCGCAGTACCTCGAACGGCACCCACAGATCCGGACCCTCGAGGGCCTGCGCGACACCGCGCTGCTCAACCTCAGCCCGTTCGGCCGCTCGCAGGTGGCCGAGCATGTCGACTGGAAAGTCTGGTTCGGCTACCAGGATATCGACCTGCAACGGCGCGACGCCGAGGCACCGCTGCTATTCAACGCCAACGACTACAGCCTGCTCATCCAACTGGCGCAGCAACACCAGGGCGTGGCACTGGGCTGGCACTACCTGGTCGCGCCACTGGTCGAGCAAGGCGTGCTGGTACGTCCGGTCGACGAAACCCTGGTGCACCGCGATACCCTGCACTACCTGAGCCTGCACGAAGCGAAGAGCCACGACCCGAGCTGCACCATCGTCCGCGAATGGCTGCTGGATCAGTTCGACTGGTCGTTGCACGAGGATGTCGACGCCGAACCCGGCGCGTGAGCGCTGCGACTCAGCCGCGCAACGCCGCCTCGATTCGCGCCACGTCGATCTTGCCCATGTCCATCATCGCCGCGAAGGCGCGCTTGGCGGCAGCCGGGTCGGGGTTGGCGATGGCCTCGAGGAGCACACGCGGGGTGATCTGCCACGACACCCCCCACTTGTCCTTGCACCAGCCACACTGGCTCTCCTGGCCGCCGTTGCTGACGATCGCGTGCCACAGGCGGTCGGTTTCGTCCTGGTCTTCGGTGCAGACCTGGAACGAAAAAGCCTCGCTGTGTCGGAACGTGGGGCCGCCGTTGAGGCCGACACAAGGAATGCCCATGACGACGAACTCGACGGTGATCACATCGCCTTGCTTGCCAGAGGGGTAGTCGCTGGGTGCGGGGTGCACGGCCACGACACGGCTGCCGGGGAAGGTCTTGGCATAGAACCGGGCCGCTTCCTCGGCGTCCTGGTCGTACCACAGGCAGATCGTATTCTTGGCAGTCATGGTAGGGCTCCATGAATGAGGTCGAACACTCAGTCTAGGCGCAAGGCGCAGCCCACCTGGTAAAACTGCCAGTTTTCCCGACGACGTCCGTCGGCGACCATGGCCTGGCACACCTCGTCACTCACCTACCGGTCCAGCGGAGCTGACATACAATGGGCGCACTGTTGGCCATCGCCACAAGCATTCTTGCCTTCGCATCGTTGCAAGCCCTGTGGCTGATGTGGCGAGCCCGGTACATTTCCTTGCCTGAACCTTCGCCCGGTGACCGGGCCCTGGCGGCCGTTTCGGTGCTGATCCCGTGCTTCAATGAGGAGCGGGTACTGGAAGCCACCGTGGCCAGTGTCCTGAACTCAAGCAACGTGCACATCGCACGGATCATCTGTATCGACGATGGCTCTACGGACCGCACGGCGGAGGTGATCCACAGGTTGCAACGTCAGTACGGGGAAGTGGTCACGTGTCTGCGGCAGGCCAACGCTGGCAAGGCAGCAGCCCTCAACCACGGGCTGGCCCATGTGACCACCGCCAGCTTCGCGTGCATCGACGCCGATACACAGTTGCTTGCGGCGACGTTGCACAACCTGGCCAGGGCATTCTCAGAGCGCGGTGTGGTAGCGGTATCCGGCCACCTGGCGGTGGGTGACCGGGCGCAACGCCCCGGCCTGCTGCATCTTGGCCAGTTGCTCGAATATGCCACTGCCAACCATATCGAACGTCGCGCCCTGACCACGCTGAAGATGACGCCGGTGGTGCCTGGGCCGATCGGCCTGTTTTCCACCGACGCCGTGCGGCACCTTGGCGGCTACAGCAAGGATACCCTCGCCGAAGACAAGGACCTGACGCTGGCGTTACTGTTCAGTGGCCAGACCGTGCGCTATGCACCGGAGGCCTGGGCGCTGACGGAAGCTCCCGCCACCCTGCACTTGCTCTACCGGCAGCGACTGCGGTGGGCTACCGGCAAGTGGCAGGTACTGATCAAACATCGTGCGGCACTGCTCGAACGAGGGTCAAAGGCCCGCTGGATCTGGTTGTTCAACTTTTTCAACGAATCATTCATGCCGCTCTTGTCTTTGCCCCTGCAAGCGTCGGTCGGCATTTACGCCGCGCAGGGCCTGCTGCAAGCCGGCAGACATCCTGGGTGGTGGGCCTGCATGCTGGTGCTGTTGTTCCAGCAAGGCGTACATTATGCGCGCTATCGAGCGTCTTTCGATCTGGAAGCCCGCGGTCGACTGAAGAGCGGGCTGGCGATCCCTGCGCGACGTTTCGATGGACTGCTTCCGATCAACCTGGTGGGCTTTGCAGCCACCTGGCACGGGCTGTTGCGCTGCCTTGCCAGACGCCCCCAACGCTGGGACAAACTCCCTCGCCAAGCGGATGTGGTGCTCCCCCACATTGCCAAGCCCCTGCAATATCCTGCAGACATTTCCGACATTAAGCAGTGAACCTGCTTACAAAAAAACGGTCTTTGCCTGGCGGTCAATCCATCGACCGGTTCGTCGGCCCAATCATCGGGCCTATTTTTGTCCTGTTGCAGCGAAGACCCCACATGCCTGAATCCCGCCCAGCTTCCCCCGCCCTCCCCGTGCTGCGTGGCAGCCTCATTGCCGCCCTGGTGGCCCTCGCCATCCCGGCACATGCCGAAGAGCCGGCCAGCGACGCGCGCTGGGTCAGCGACAGCCTGAGCACCTACGTCCGCAGCGGCCCCACCGATGGCCACCGGATCGTCGGCACGCTCAAGTCCGGGCAAAAACTGACCCTGGTCGGCACCCAGGGCAACTACAGCCAGGTGCGCGGGCAAAACGGCGACCTGGTGTGGATCCTCAGCAACGACCTGCAGTCGGTCCCCGGGCAGAGCGAGCGTCTGCCCCAGCTCGACGCCCAGGTGGCCGAACTGTCCGGGCAGCTCAAGACCATCGACGACAGCTGGAAGAACCGCGTGCAGGGCATGCAGGAAACCCTCGACTCGCGCAAGAAGTTGATCGACGAGCTGGAAGCGCGCAACCAGGCCCTCGGTGAACAGCTCGACCAGAGCCAGTCCGCCCTGCGCGACACCCAGGCGCGCCTGGGCGACGAGAACAAGCAGGTGATGATGCGCTACATGGTCTACGGCGGCAGCATCGCCGGTGCCGGCCTGCTGGCGGGCCTGATCCTGCCGGCGCTGAGCCGTGGTCGCAAGAAGAACGACCGCTGGTTCTGAGCCCTTAAGTGCGATGCGCTCAGGCAAGGCTGAAGCGGTAAAACCGGTTAGACTAGACACCGCGTGCCCACCGGCGCGCCGTGTTTCCCCCGTCCCGGAGCCTTTCTAGCGATGTTTATCCTGAGCCGCCTCGACAGCGTGCCGCCCGAGTCTTTCCAGAACCAGATCCGCGAACTGGTCATCCACCACGTCAGCACCCTGAGCAGCGTCGCCATCAGCCCGGACAACGCCCTTTACCCGCTGTACCAGTACGGCGTCGGCATGGAGGTGCACCAATATCTGCAAGCCCTGGACGGCACCCGTGGACTGCACGTGGAGCTGACCCTGGCACTGGACGCCGAAGCCCCTGAGCAGTTGCTCGGCTTCGCCCTGGCGTTGCCGGCCGAGGATGACCCGCAGGCGTGCGCTCTGGCATTCCTGGTGGTGTCGCCCGCGCACCGTCGCCAGGGCATCGCCCGCGCATTGGTCGGTGACCTGCAGGCGCGCTATACCTGCATCGAGGCGAATCCACTGCCCGGGCAAGTGGCCTGGTTCGAGGCGCTCGGCCTGCAGGTGGTGGCCGCCAACGGGCCGCAGGTACTGATGAGCAGCACCGGCCAAGCCAGCGGCGCACTGATCGGTCGCCTGGACATCACGCCGATCTACCAGAGCGCCGAGGTCATGCAGATCCATACCTACCTACTCAACCAGCAGGGCGAGGACGCCATGCTCGAGGCCGAGCAGCAGCGCGACGAGCACCTCGACGCCCTGGCCGAGCAGGCCCGGGCCTGCGAGCGCCTGCGCAAGCGCTTGCATTGAAGGCGCGGGAGAGGCGCGGGGCTACCAAACCTCCCATGACCCGTCCCTTCCGTTATATCCGTGTATTCGACGCCGGTGCGATAGTGGCGCGAAAACAACACGGATAAAGCCCCATGCACAGAAACACCTCTACCCCCGCGGACGACAATGGGTGCGGCTGGTTCCACCTCAGCCCCCAGCGCCAGCCTCGTCCCGCGCACCAGGGGCGGAGCGAGGCGCGCTGGGTCGTGCTGGGTGCCGGCTTTACCGGCCTTGCCGCAGCTCGGCAACTGGCCCTGCACCATCCGGACGACGAAGTGCTGCTGGTCGAGGCCCAGGAAGTCGGCTTCGGCGCCTCGGGGCGCAACTCGGGTTTTGCCATCGACCTGCCCCATGACATCGGCGCCCCGGACTACATCGGCGACCTGGCCACCGCGCGCATGAACCTCAAGCTCAACCTGCGGGCCCAGGCGATCCTCGGCCAGTTGATCCGCCAGCACGGCATCGACTGCCAACTGCGCCCCGACGGCAAGTACCAGGCGGCGGTCGAGAACAAGGGGCTGGCCGTGCTCGAGGCCTACCGCAGCGGCCTCGACAAGCTCGACCAGCCCTACCAGATGATCGACGCCCGCGACCTGCCCGAGCATTTCGGCACGCCGTTCTACCGCAAGGCGCTGTACACCCCGGGCACCCAGCTCCTGCAACCTTCGGCGCTGGCAAAGGGCCTGGCCGACAGCCTGCCGAACAACGTGACGCTGCACGAGCACACCACCATCACCCGCCTCGAACAGGGCAAGCGCATCACCTTGCACCATGCTAGCGGGCAGATCGTCGCCGACCGGTTGCTGCTGACCAACAACGCCTTCGCCTCGTACTTCGGTTTCCTCCCCGGGCGTCTGCTGCCGATCTTCACCTACGCCAGCATGACCCGGCCATTGACCGAGGACGAGCAGGCGCGCCTGGGCGGCAAGGCGACCTGGGGCATCATCCCCGCCGACCCGTTCGGCAGCACCCTGCGGCGCACCCCGGACCAGCGCCTGCTGGTGCGTAACAGTTTCAGCTTCAATGCCGACGGCCGCGCCAATCCGCGCCACCTGCGTCGCGCCGAGGCCCAGCACCGGGCGTCGTTCGAACGCCGCTTCCCGATGCTCGCGGGCATGCCGTTCGAATACACCTGGGGCGGCTCGATGTGCCTGTCGCGCAACCACCTGTCACACTTCGGCAGCCTGGCGCCGAATATCCACGCGGCCTTGTGCTGCAATGGCCTGGGCATCACCCGTGGCACCGCCACCGGCACCCTGCTCGCCGACTGGCTATGTGGCGAGCGCGACGAGCTGATCGACTTCCTGCTGGGCGCCGAAGGCCCCAATCGCAACCCACCGGAACCGCTGCTGAGCCTGGGGGTCAACCTCAACCTGCACTGGGGCCAGCGCCGCGCTGGCCTGGAAAGCTGAACAAGGAGGCAACATGCGCAGCCTGGGCATCCTCGGGGTCGGCGAACTGACCGAAAAAATGGTGCATGGCCTGCGCCGCAGTGGTTTCGCCGGCGCCATCCTGCTGTCCCCACGCAACGCCGCACGCGCCGAGGCGCTGGCCGCCGAACACGGTTGCCAGGTGCTGACGAGCAACCAGGCGGTGGTCGACCAGGCCGAGCAGCTCATCGTCGGGGTACGCCCCGACGCGCTGCCGCAACTGGCCAGCGAGGTGCGCCTGCGGCCGGGGCAGCGCCTGTTGTCGGTGGTCGCCGGCATCAATCTGGAGCAATTGGCGGTCGCCTTCCCTGGCGCCTCTTGCGTACGCGCCATGCTCTCGTACAGTGCGCAATACAACGCTTCCACCGTGGCGATCTGCCCGGCGGACGAACAGGCCGAGCAGTGCCTTGGCCCACTGGGCAAGTTGGTGGTGCTGGCGGACGAGTCGGCGTTCGAACTGGCGACCGTGGCGGCCTGCATGAATGGCTGGTTCTACTTCCTGCTGCACGACCTGCAGCAGTGGCTGAGCGACAAGGGCCTGCCCGCGGAGCAGGCACGGGCGCTGGTGCTCGGCAACCTGCAGGATTGCATCAGCGCCGCGCAACGGCAGCCGGAGCAGAGCCTGAAAGCCCTGGGTGAAGCGATCGCCACGCCGGGCACGTTCACCGCCGATGGTCTGGCGGTGCTGATGCACCAGCCGGTCAGCGCGACCTGGGGGGCGGCATGCGAGGTGGTGCTGGATGGGTTGCTGACGCGCTCGCGTTTGTAGGAGCGGGTTTACCCGCGAACACGGGCGAAGCCCGTGCCAGGCTCCGCGCTGCCTGCTTCGCGGGTAAACCCGCTCCTACAGGGGGTGTGGTGAATCTGGGGCCGTGTTACAACTCAGGGTCCAGCCCGACCTTGTCGCCATGCCAGTCGAAACGCTCCACCTCATGGCGGCGCTTGCGGAAGCTGTATGGGGTTTCGCCATATTGCTTGCGGAACCACAGGATGAAGTGCGAGGCATCGGAAAAGCCGCAGGCCAGAGCGATCGAGGTGATGTTCTGGCTGGTGTTCACCAGCAATCGCCGCGCATGCTCCAGGCGCAGCTTGCGCCAGTAGTTGGCCGGTGGCTCCTGGGTATTGGCGACGAACTCGCGGTGCAATTGGCGCGGGTGGGTGCCCACCGCTTCGGCAACCGCCTTGAGGGTCATCGAGGCGTCCAGGTTGGCGCGCATGAAGGTGATCGCCCGCTGTACCCGGTCGTTCTGGTACAGCCCTTCGGACGCTGCCTGCTCGTCCTCCTGCTCGGCGCGTTCGTCCACCAGCAGGTACTCCAGCCCCTTCTGCGCCCGCACCGCGCCGCAATGCCGGCGGATCAGGTTGGCGGCAAGGTCGATGGCCGTACCACCGGGGCAGGTGATGATGCCGCGGTCGTCCACGTAGCTCTTGTCGATCACCATGGTCGATAGCGGGAAGCGCTCCTTGAACTCGTCGCGCAAGGTGAAGTGCACCGCACAACGGCGGCCATCGAGCAGCCCGGCCTTGCCCAGCACGAACGAGCCCGAGCACAGGGCGATGATCGGGATGTTGGCCGCGTGCACGTCGCGCAGGGCGTCGAGCAACCAGTCCGGAGGATTGCGGGTTTCGCCCAGCAGGCCGCCGGCCAGCACGATGTAGTCGTATTGGGCGAAGAGGTTGAGGGGCTTGGTCGGCGAAATGGGCATGCCGCAGCTGGCACTGATCGGCCGGTCGTCGAGGGTCATCCAGTCCCATTGGCAGTACACCTGCTGGCTGCGGAACGACTTGTCGGCGGCGAAGCGCAGCGAGTCGACCAGGCCGGCCACCGGCACCAGGGTGAACTGGTTGAGCAGGACGAAACCGACCCGCAGTTCAGGCTTGACCTGCGGGTCGGCTTCGAGAAGTTGGCGCTGTGTTGATTGTTGTTCAGCAACCATGGCTTGCGTCTCATCACAGTCTGCGATGACGTCATTCTATGCCGCTTGCGGCGTCCGGCCTATTATACAAAGCACGCAAAATAGAACATTCGAGACACGCATCCCCATCTATTGGCGGAAATGCGGCATCGGGAACGGCAGTCGCTTGGTGAACGGGTGCGCGCTCAGCACCGAATTACCTTTTTGCTGGATGGTGACAAACCAGGTCTGTGTCTCGAAATCAACTTTGTAGACCGGCCGATTGACCGCAGCGGCGCTGTTGATACCCACGACCTTGCCTGTCACCAACGCAGTCATGATCAATGGAACTATCTTCTCCTCGGCAAGGCCGGCCTTGGCAAAGTCGTCTTTGTGTTCCGCCTGGATGTGCTTGTAGCCCTCTCCTTTATGATTTCCGTTGTCATAGCCTTCAGTCAGATAGACCAGGGCGCCGATGCCTTCTGCGCTGTTTTTCTGGCCTACCGCGACAAGGTCTCCAGGCAGATCGCCGCGCTGGCGTTTGAGTTGCTTGTGTACATCGGAACCGGGCAGCCCCCAAGTGCCATTCAATGCGACAGCCTCGGCAAATTGCCTCGCTTCGCGCTGAGCGCTCGCTCCGGCCGGCTTCTGATTGCTCTTGACATGCTCGGTGGCTTTGGTAGCGGCGTCTTTCTCCCGCTTTCTCTGACCGCTCGATTTCTTTTTCTTCTTGGCGCTAGCGTCCTGTCCAGGAGCCTCGGGCTGGCTGGGCTGGGCAGGCTCGTCCGGCGAGTCCGATACACGAGAGGGTGATGGTGAGGGGGGCGGTGATGCTGCAGGCGATGCGGTTGGCTCTTTGCCCTGCGCATCCGGTTCGACCGAGGGCTCCTGAGAGCCACCTAAACCAAGTGCGCTCAGCACTGATCTGAACATCAACCCATCATCATCGACCAGCGCCATTGGGTTATTACCCACCATGGCGTAGAGATTGAGCCCATCCACCGTCCCGGCGGGGTCCGCGCTCAACCAACGCCCGACCCACGGCTGGTAGTAGCGGAAGCCGTAGTAATACAGCCCGCTGGCATCGCGCTCCTTGCCGCTGTAGCGATGAGTCTTGTAGCGCCCCTGTACCTCGCCGCTGGCGGACCATGCAGCGGTGCCTCCGAACGGGTAATAGGACTCCTGGCTGATGATCGCGCCCTCCCCGTCGACTTCCAGGCATGCGCTGCCCAGGTGGTCGTTGTAGGCGTAGCGCAGCTGATCGTTGGCGATGTCGTCGGGTTTGCCCGCCGCCCAATGCAGTGCACGGACCTGGGCAACGCCTTGTAGGCTGACCAAGGCGACCCGCAGGTCTTCGACGAGTTGTGCTCCATTGTCGGTGCCGCGCAGTTCCAACCCTGGCAGGTACACAACACGCTGTCGTCCAACCGTACCCGCGTGTCGTAGCGAGCTGACCTTGAGAATCCGCTGGTTGCCGATGTCGTAGCGGTAGCTCTCGCAGTCGTCCACGCCGCCCTCGCGCTGCACCGGGCTGACACTCTGTAGTTCGCCACGCGGCGTCCACTGCAGTGCTTGCCCCGGCGCCAGGACGAGCTGCTCCCCGTCGGAACTGAACAGCCCATCGACCTGCGCCGGGTCACTGGCCAAGGCGTTCGATACAGCACGGTTGCTGCGGTCGCTGACCGTGATATCGAGGGTGTAGTTATTGCCACTGGCCGGTGCGCTATGGCGAATACGCGTCAGGTTCCCCCCGCGGTCGTAGCGATAGGTACGTGTGTAAGCGCTCTGGGCGACGCTGTCGAGCACCCCGCGCGCCGGTAGTCGCTGGCTTTGTCGGCCGGCATTGGCCATCTCGCGCCCGCTGGCCGACGCCAGTTGGTACAAGCTGTCGTAGCGATAGCGGCTTTCGGGCTCGATCTGCTGGTTGCGCCAGTAGCGCACGGGCTGGGCTTCGTCGCGGACCTTGAGCAGATTGCCCACCGGGTCGTAGGCATAGTGCAGGTCTTGCAGCAGCTTGGCGCCCAACGCATGCCCCCTCGGGCGCTCGGTGCGCATGCCGGCCAGGCGCTGGGTGCGGGGCTCGTAGCGGTAGCGGGTAACCACGCCATTGCCGTGTACGGCCTGCAGCTTGAGGCCTGCCGCCGAGTAGTCCAGTTGCTTGAGAATGACTTGCCGGCGTCCCCCCTTGAGGGTCAACCAGCTGCCATTGGGCCGGCCAGCCACATCATAGGTGTGATGCTGCACATTGCCGGCGGCATCGGTGCTGTCCAGCACCGCCCCCGTGGCATCGACCAGGGTGGTACTGGTGTGGCCCTCGGCCAGCGGCTGCAACGCCGCCTGCCACTGCGCGGCCTCCTCGCCTTGCCAGTCCGCGCTGACCTGCGGGTCATCCGCGCCGACCAGCAGCCGCCGGGTAACCCGCTGCGCGCCGCCGGCAAGGTTGTACCCATGGGTTTGCAGCAGGCCGGCGGTATCGTAGTGCTGGCTCACCTGGCCTGCGAGATTGCAGGCCAGCTCGTCAGCCCCCGTGCCACCGTAGACCAAGCGCTCCAAGCAACGAGGCGATTGCCCCGCGACCTGCTCGACAAGACCCAGCAACCGCCCTGCCCGGCCAGCGGGCTCATACAGCCAGCGACGGGTCACTGCCTGCTCGCGCCGCTGCACGCCGTTTTCATCTTCGGTCACATCGGTCACGGCCAACCTGGGCCGGCCGGCCGCATCAGTGAAGTGATAGGCGATACCGCTATCGACCCCATGGGTGCGCAGCGGCCGGCCGTCTAGATCGTTCAGCCAGGTGAAGTTCATCCGCCCCGCCGCGCCCAGACGCGGGTCGCTGCTCTGCACCCGAAAGCCCCTGGCATCGAAGCGATGCCGAGTGATGCGGGTGTCGGTCTGCTGCAGGTCGTCGGGGTGGCGGTGATAACGGATCTCGCGGATGGGTAGGCCGCGATTGTCGGTCACCAGCACCTCTGGCGTGTTGCGGTGTACGTCGTCATGCGGGCTGGCCGGCAGCGCAAGGCTACCCTGGCCGGCCTGCTCATCGTGCTGTGTCATTTTCGTCCTCCGAAACGGTGAACCAGGGGTAGAAGTGCGTGCGCCGCTCCCATCCCGCCGCTGTGAGTACGCGGTACACGCGGCCCAGGGCATCGTAGAGGTGGGTATCGGCGTACAGGCCGTCGCGGGCGCGGGCATCGCGCACCGGGCGCCAGTCGTCGAGATAGAACGGCAACCAGGTGCGCACAGGCTGCCCCTTGTTGTCGTATTCGGTCCTGCCGCTCACGGCCCAGCGCACCGCAGCGGGCGCGCTGAGTGCCCGGTCTTGGGCATCGACCGCCAGGCTACCTTCGGCCGTGCGCACCAGGGCGTCGCCCGGCGCACTCAGCACCGCGCTTTGCAAGAGGCGGCCAGCACCATCGCCATGGTCCACGCGCACCCGCAGTTGCTGTGCCGGGTCGCCGTCGTAGCGGTCGGTCTGCAAGGTGATGACATGCGGGGGCTGGCGACCTTCGGCCAGGTTCGTCAGTGGCCAGCCGTGCAGCGCTGCCAAGCGGCGCCAGGCCAGCTCCCCCATGCGCGTGTCCAGCAAACGCCCTTGGCTGTCGCGCGCCAGTGGCATCCAGCTGTCGCTCACCAGGCGCTGGGCACTGGCCACCGGCACCTTGCCGGCCTCCAGCGCGAGCATCTGCTCCACGGTGTGCGGCATGACGAATACCTGGGTGGGGTGGTAACCGGCCGGCGCACCGTGCTCGAAGCCATGGAATCGCGATTGCACCACTCGCCCCAAGGCATCCAGGGCGACCCGCTGGACCTTGCGGTTGGGATCGGTCATCGATACCGGCGTGAGGAAACGCCAGTCATGCTCAATGTGGTTCTCAAGGCCCACGGCGTCGATCATGCTGGCCAGGGCGACGGCGTGTGCGGACCACTGCAGCGCGGTCTGCCCGACCATCTCGCTGTCTCGGACACTGGCGGGTCGATAGAACGACTGCGAGCCGTGATAGCTGGCCAGGCCGTGACGGCCGACATGGACGATGCTGCCGTCCTCGGCGAGCTCCACACGGTGGTAGCCGCAGGCGCTCAGCCAAGGCGCCAATGCCTGCGCCGGCAGGTTGGCCGCGAGCGCATCCTGCGCCGCACCATCGAGCATGGCGATCTCGGTGAATGCTACCAGGGCTTGGCGCAGCGGCACCTCGATCAACTCGCCCTGGGCATCGCACCATCGCGTACGGCTATAGCTGGCCAGCGTCGCGCCTTCCAGGCCCGCCAGAGGGCTGTCGGGCCGTTGCAGGCTTTCCACGCTGAAGCCGCCTTCGGGCACGGCTTGGGCTGGCAGCGCCAGTACGTCGGTACGCTGGGTGTCGGCCAAGCCGCAGACATGGCAGGGCCCTGCCGTGAGGTTGTGCACCCTGGAACGCTCCAGGCTCAGCCATAGCGTGTCCTGCTGAGGGTCACGGCTGGCGACCTCCAGCCCATCGGGCAGGCTGTCGGGATAGGGCGAGACCAGGCTCGGCGGCTGGCGCGGATAGTTCAACTCGACGCTGCTCAGGACATGACCGTGCGCATCCTGGGCCAGCACCACGGTCTGACTGACGACCGGGTCCTGGACGATACGCTCGGTGGCGAGGGTCAGGGTCTCCACGGCAGTCACCAGAGCCGCGGGCCGTGCGGCATCGGCCGTCGGGTAGACCCGGACCTGCCACCGCTGGCGTTCGATGGCAAAAGGCACCGCTGCCTGGTTGCTGCCATCGAGGCCATAGGTTTCGGTGCGCAGCGCGACACCCTTCACGGCGCGCAAGAGCCAGCGGCGCACTGCCCCCTCGGGCTCGTAGGCCACCTCTTGCTCGCCCTCCAGGCGGGTGAAACGCAACGCGTTGGTGGCAAAGGCTGCTTCCGCGCTATCGGCCGCGGCGAACGCTTCAGGGGTGCCGACGTCATCGGCGTCGCTGCCACTGAGATACCAGGTATGCACCTGCGCCGGTGGCGAGCGCTCCGCCGCTGTGCCCTGGGCATCTTCCAGCGTATCGGTCTGGATCAGCCGGGTGAAACCCCGGAACTCGCGCTCCTGGCTGTCCCATACGCCCCGCAGGTAGCGCATGCCGCTGACCGTGCGAAGGCCATTGATGTCATCGATGGTGGTGACCTTGCACACACCATGGACCGGGAACGGCAAGTGGCTGATCGCCGGCTTGCCCTGGCGCAGCAGTTCGGCTTTCTCGTCGAGCCAGCCCTGGGCCGAACTGCGGTAGTAGAACAGCACCCGGCTGCCACTGTTGCCACAGACCTCGGCCAACAACCAGGGGCGCCGCTCGTTGAAGCGATAGGCCCAGCTGCGCGGCACCGGGTGCGGCTGGGTCAACACCAGTTGCGCAGAGCCTTGGCCATGCAGGTCGACCAGTTGCAACCTGCAGGTGTCGTCCAGGGTGACGCCTTCTGGCGCAGGCACGTAGTCACTCTCGACGAAACGGTTACCGCACTGGTTGACGAACACCCGGATACGGTCACGCTCCACGTACAGCAGATCGCTGGTGCCGCTGCCGTCGGTATCGCCCAGCAGCACCCGACTGGCCGCGAAGCCATCCATTGCAAAACCCGGGATGTGGATCGGCGCGGCGAAATGGCCATGGCCAGCGGCTGGCCAGTAGTGCACACCGTCGGCGCCGATCTGGACCATCTGCTGCAAACCGCTGCCGGCCATGTCGGCGAATGCCACCAGGCACTGTTCGCCGCCGACCACCGGCAGCCGGCCATCGTGCATGACCTCGCGCTGCGATTGCCAGCCGGCGCGGCGGTCCCTGGCGCTGATGCGCACGCTGCGCGGCCCGATCATGACCAGATCCTGGCCACCGTCACCGCTCAGGTCGACCAGCTGCGCGGCATCGTGGGACAGTTCGGCCGGGAAAGCATCGCAGGTTATGAACTCGCTCCATTGCCCGTCCGGTTTCAGGGTGAAGCTGCCACGCAACCCTGGCAGGTTGACCAGCCATCTTGGCCGCCCACTCCCTTCCAGGTCGGCCAGCAGCCCGGCTCCGGACGCCGTACTGGGGTTCATGGGCAGTGCCTGCGGCGGCCCCCAGCTGACCGCATCGGCGCCTTCCTGAACGTTACGCTGGGGGGCGCGGTACCACCAGGCACCGGCATCCTGGTACAACAGGCCAGGCAAGCTTTCGCCATACAGGTCGGCCAACTGCCAGCGCGGTGCATGGAAGCCATCGAGCGCCGGCAGTGCCTCCCAGCCCAGCGCGGCCCGCCCAGGGCGGCTCGCCTCGAACTCCACGGGCGGCAGCAGCAGCGGCGTGCCATCGGGCTCATAGGCGGCCTGCCGGGCCGCGACCAGCAGCGACGTGACCGCCGATTGCTGGTAGGTCAGGTGCAGGCGGCTGACCAGCGTGGGCGTCGGGTCGGACTCCCCTGCCAGCATCCGTGTGCGGTGCCAAAGCAACACGTCGTGGCACAGCCTTCGCACCCGCTGCTCGAACCCCCAGCGCCAGTACGAGAAGCAGTCCTCGCGCCGCGACCAGGGGGCGCTGGCCAGCAAGGGCGGCACCGTGCCTATCTCGCCCCTGCGTTCGCCGTAGTCGAACAGCATCAGGGTCATGAAGTCGTCTGGGGCAAATGCCCCTGCCGGGACCAGAAACGATGCGCAGGGCGTCGCGTTCATCGCGTACACGGCGCTCAGGTACAGGCCCGAGACTTGGCCGTGGGCCGCCAGTTCGGCAGCATCGCAGCCGGCTTCATCTTCCTCGCGGTAGACGTACAGCACATGCTCGCCAGTGGCGCTGACGGTTTCCTCGGCGTACCAGCACGCCACGTGGGCTGGGTTCCCCGGCGCGCACAAACGGGCGGAGGCCGACCAACCGAACAAGGTGATACTGCCGTCGGCATGGTATTGCAGCCAGAACCCCGGCGAGTCAGGTTGCGCCTCGGCGCGCCAGTGTTCCAGGCGCTCGTCGCGACCGCCGCTGCGGCGCGTCCAGGGGGTCACGATGTGGACGGCAGGCTCGCTGGCGAACGGCAGGTGTGGCGCCTGCCGAGGGCCACCGGCGTCTGGCAGGATTTCCTCGCCATCGCCCGCCCACAGGCGATCGCTATCGTCGTAGCGTGGGATGCCGAGGCGGGTCATGCGGCTGATGCTCGGCGGTGCACAGTGCCAACCGGCACCGAAGGCACCATTGCCGCCGCTGGAGCTGTAGTTCAGGGCCAATGAAGGGGATAGCGCGCGCCCCATCGGCAAGGGCAAAGGCAGCGTCCAGCCGGCGCTGCCATCGGCGCCGCCGACGGACAGCATGCCGCTGCCGGGAATCAACGTACCGCCGCCCTTGGGCAGCGATGGCGGGATGAATACCGGCTCGCGGCTGGCACCGGGCGCGGTGTCAGGCATATCGGTCATGTCTTGCTCCTCGATAACCGTCGGGCGAAAGGCCGGCGGTCGAATGGGAAATGGGTTCCAAGGAGGGCGTCGCCGCCCTCCCCAGCCTCAGCGAACGGTGAAGTGCACGTGCAGGATCACGTTGCTCAGGCTTTCCAGGAGTGCCCTCTGTTCGCCGTTGGCATTGGCGAAGTTCAGGGTCAGGCTGGTCTTGTCGTCATCGTCCGACTTCGGGATATGCAGCCCTTCGAACGGCAGCAATTGCATGCCCGAGACCTGCGGCGAATAGCCGTTGGGGGGTATGACCAGACCGTTGTCCTTGGTGGCGTGCGAGATGGCGGCTTGGTTGCACCCCAGCGGCAGGCCAGGGGCATCGGTGAGCAGCCGCGCATGCACGTCCTGATACGGACCCAGCAGGCAAGGCATGCTGACCGCGATGCTGCGCACACGACGTGCCTGGGCATTTTCGAAGCCTGTCGCCAAGCCCAACGCTTTCAGCCCGAAGCGGATCGACAAGGTGCCGTTGATAGCCAGTTCCATGCTGGCGTCGAGCTTGTCCGAATCGATCTTCACCTCCTTGCTGGCGAGGACCGCCCTGACCGCCTCGCTCAACGTCACGACCTGGTCATCCATCTTCAGATTGCCGGCAAAGACCTTGTCCAGGTCCACCGTGCGCGTCACTTCCAGCTCGCGCTTATGCCATTTGACCCAGGCCGATTCCATCTGCCCCAGGGCCAACATCAGCCCCTCGCCGCACAACAGCCCGGCCCAGGCGCCATTCCAAGTGCCGGTGCGCAGGTAGGTGGTGGTGTCGTTCATCTCCCATTGCAGAGCCTTCTGGGCCATGACGCAGCGTGTCGCAGCCAGGTCGTAGTAGGTGTAGAAGATGCTTGCCAGGCGTGCCCGCAACCAGCTGAGCATGGCCTTGCCGGTGAACTTGCCTTGGTGCAGGGCCAGTTGCGCCTGGGCGTGGGCAGCCTGGGTACCCAGATGTTCCAGGTGCATCTGGGCGGAGGTCGTACGTGCGGCCAAGGTTTCCATCTGGGCCTGAATCGTCAACCGATCCTGTTCCGCCGTTTTCGCCTGGAACTCCCAATCGCTGCGTCGACGTCGATAGATCTCCTCCTGGTTGATCCGATCGGAGGCTATCGCCATGATCTTCGCCGCGCCTTCTGCCATCTTTCCTGCGGCTTTCGGTAGCGACGACGGCTGATGCCCACCGTTGGCAAGCCCGAAAATGTTCGGTATCAGGTCAAGGGCTGCACCCACGCCCTCGAGGATCGGCGCTTTTGCAGTGATCACCGCCGCCGCAGTCTTCATGTTCAAAGCCTGCATTTCACGCGCACTGATGTCATTGTCGAACAGCTGACGATAGTGATCACGACGCAGCGTGGCGGCCTCCAGCGACTTCTCCAACGTGATGCGTTCGGCAGCGAGTTCATTCAGTGTCTGTTTGAACCACGCTACGCTGCTGTTGGCCAGTTCGGCCCCCTGGGAGGTCAGCAAACCCGCCAATGCTTCGGCATCCTGGCGCTCGAGAATGCCTTGCATGGTGCTGCCGAACTGGATCAGCTGCGAAACCATGCTCCGTGCGCCGTCGAGCAGCGCGGAGAAACGCAGAGCCGGTACGTCGCGGTAGTCGGGCAGTTGTGCCTCGCGCCCGGCCTGCGCCGCCACTGCTGCTGCCAGCAGCGCCTTGGGATCGGCCGGCTTAGCATAGAGCGGCAGGTTCAACGGCTGTCCATCCAACGTGAGGTTGTTGCGCAGGTTGAACAGCCGCAGACGCAAGGTTTCCCAATAGCCGAGCATCACCCGGTTGGCCTCGGGCAGGAAGTCCAGGTAGGCGGGATTTTGCTGTTGTGCGGGGCTCTGACCGGCGATGAGCTGCTCGATCGCGTGGAAATGGCTGTTGAACGCCCCCGTCGATGCTGACTCGCCCAACCGTGGGTCGTCCCAACCGGAGGCCGGCGGGACCCACGGCGCCTCGCCGAGCAAGTCAAGGGCACGCTGGTACCAGACCTTGGCTTCGCTCAACGTATCGCGTTCGAGCTTGCGGTACGCAGCATCGCCTCGGCCGATGGTGATGTCCAACAATCGCATGAACGCATTCAGCTTGTAGTGCATCGGGTCGTTCTGCGCCACGGCGTCCGGATCCCTGGATGTCAGCGGTTCGCTGTTCCAGGCAGTGTTATCCGCCAAGGGGCGTACGTTCCACAGGCGCGCAGTGTAGTGACCGCCCACGGTGTAGCCGGCCGGGTTGAAGACGTACTTCAACCACTGCTCGGCCAGTTCGAAACGCTCCTCCTGCAGGAAGCGCTGCATGACCATCATCGGCGTGTAGTAGAACAACTCCCAGAAATACAGTGCGTTGGCGCCGGAAAAATCCATCGGCGTCGTGCCTTTGGGGTCGCGGACCACCACCGCATCTACGTTTCTCTTGTCGAGCTTGGCCTGGGAGCCGGGCGCCGCGTCGGCGCTGAGCAGCACCTTCAGGGTCTGGCCATCGATGATGACCGAACGCGTCGGCCCCTGGTAATGGACTTTCTGGTAGGCGGTTTCCAGGTAGTAGTGACCGGTCTCCAAGTACTTGGCGCCTGCGGCGAATGTCACGGCGACCGCGGTCTTCTCTTGCTCGCTCAACCTGCCGCGCCAGAGCATCGAGCGGTTTGTCGGGGATGTCGCCAGCCACACCTCGGCGTTACGATTGTTACCATGGTAACTCGGGTCGTAGACCGGCAAGGCCAGGTTCACGGAGATGCCGATCGCGGGCTCGGCCAGGTGCTGGGTTTCGTAGCTGAGGATGGTGTCCAGCCCCGAGACCGCCCGCTCGGTCAACTGGCGGGCGAACAACGTATTGAGTCGCGTCACCCAGCCGTTTCGCTCGAGGTACTGCGCACCGGCGTTTGTCGAACCGATGACTGCGGTACGCAAGGTATCGGCGACCTTGTACACCCTCAGTACGTAGTCACGGGTATTGCCACGGCCGCATTGGTAGCGGATCAGGTGGAAGGCCTCAGCCTCGCCGTTCCAATGCGCGGTATCACCCACATCGGCGGTGATGCTCAAAGGGATCTGCTTGGCGCCCTTGTGCAGGGCATAATCCCGCATGGCGGACGTTACCACGCTGCCCTTACCATCTATCCCGTGGATTTCACAGGTCACCTCTGCCGCCAGGACCGTATCCGGTGCACTCACGTACTCCTGAGGGCTCAAATCAGGGTTGCTCAGGTTGGCCGGCTGCCCGATGAGGTCGATGACTTCGCAAGCAGGCGTTAGCTGCCGGCTCGCCGCATCGAGGAAAATGACCTTGATGCCGTACAGGGGGTTATCGTAGCCACTGCTGTAGCGCCCGACATAACAGTCCCCTGTGGGTGTCCATATCTTCTCGACCTCGCCTTTCTTGTCCGGGAAGTCCGGGTCGGCGATGTAGCGAATGTCATCGGCGCGCGGAACCAAGGATTGCAGGTGGGCGGCATCGAGGCAGAAGTAGCCCCAAAAGCTGCCGTCTGCCGAGCGTTGCATATGCGCGCCTCGGTGGCCCCTGGTCAGCATGGGGATCCGGCGCTGCTCATTGGCCAGGTCCGCATAATGCCTGACCAGTGCCTTTGCCCATCGGTTGGGACGCGTCGCAGACTTGCCTTGCACGTTCAACCTGCTATCGAGTTGCAGCCTGTAGCGCCCAGGCTGGCCGTCACCGATGAGCTGCACCCGCGCACGCACGTCAATCGGCTCGAACGTCGCGAACCCGGTCGGAAGTCCCGAGCCGGCGCTGACTGACAGGCTGTTTTCGCTGACTGGCTGGCCCCTGTCGTCGAACACTGCGCACATGCCCTTGTGATCCTTCGTGTCCAGCCAGTGCGAGACCTGCTCCAACACCGCAGCAGTGCCACCCGCAGTGGCCGTCAGGTCTTCGAAAACCTCCAAGCCCGCATGGACCTTCAGGGGGCTGTGGCTACTCGGGTCATAGATGCTCATCACCACCGAGTTACGTCCCGGCCGGGCGGCGAAGAACAGCGCAAGCTGCTCAGGATCAGGAGAGCCGCCCAGAGCCAGGTCGTAGTCCTGCGGTGCACTCCAGTTGCCGTCGTAGCGCTGCCAGGACAATTTGAACACCCAACGCGATTTACTGGTCCCTGGTTTACCCTGGGCATCGTAAGGCACCCCCTGTTCCTGGCGCTCGATCCACCCCAGGTACAGGCGCTCGCGGAACACCACAGGTCGGATCAAACGCCCCTCGACCTTCGGCGCCAGGTCGATACGGGTCCAACTGCTCCAGGCGTTGGCCGGCAACACACCGTCCACGCCACGCTTGCTCTCGTCGACCGTACGCCACCAGTACTCACCGATCCCCCCCCGACTGCGGCCGATGAACCAGGATTTGCCGCTGTTCTCCTTCCGGCTATCGTGATAGCCACTGACCGTCTCCAGGTCGGCCACCTCCTCGAAGGCGCTGAGATAGCCATGGAAGGCATCGCCCACGGTATCGCCATTGATCTGCGCCTGGCCCAAGGCCTGCAACATGTCGTCCATGGCCTTGGTCTGCCCGAGACGTACGGTAGGGTCGATGTAGTTTTCCGGGTAGAACATCAACATCTGGCCGGCGGCCCAACTGGCGTAACGGGCATTCCAGCGTGTCCAGTCACGGAAGAACGGGCGATCCAGGGTTGCCTTGTGCAGTGTGTATTTATCCTCCGGCTGCGTCTGGCAGCGATGTATGAACATCTGCAGGGCAGAGGTCGCCTCGGCGATGCGCGAGGTCATCACTTGCGGACCGTTTGCGGCATCGAGCAACAACTGCTGGTCGAGCCGTTCCTGGGTGATGTTGTCGCGCGAATTGATCATGCCGGCCAACGCCTGGCTCAACGGCGCCTGGACGCCATCTTCGACCTGCGCCATCCGCGTGGGCGTAACCCCCGCCAGAAACGCATTGGCAACCTCGCGCCATGCGGCCAAGTCGGTTTCTTGGGAGTCACTTCCGGTAAAGGGCAGCCTGGCCAATCGGCCAAGGTCGTCAGGCATCACATCGAGCGCATCGGCCAGCGTTGTCCACCGGCGCAACACCTCGATCTCCCGCCAATTGAACACCTGGGTGGCATCGGCAAGATGTCCGAGGCGCTTGGCCTGCGCGCCAGCCTGCGCAAGCGCGGCCGGGGCTTGCCCGCTGGCCGTTGCCAGGGTCGCCAGGGAAATGCCCTGCCCAGCAGCCATCGCCGTCAACAGCGCGCCCCCAGCGCCCTGCAAATCGGGCAGGTGTTTCAACCAGTCGCTGAGCTCCGCCAGGGCCATGATCGTCGGCAGAGAACGGGCGAGTGTCACTGTCGATGGCGAGTCCGAGTCCGAGTCCGAGCCCTGCACGGCGTCGCTGGCGAGCCACTGTGGACGCACCACCAACGACGCCATGACATCGGTGGGCGCGTCACTGCCATGGATGATCAGCGCCATCTGCGCCAGGCCGTAGGCAAACCCGGTCACCTGCTTCATCTGCGCAGCGTCCGGGGTATCCATTTGCAGTATCTGGCAGGCGGCGAGCAGGCCGATGTCTCCCGGTTTGGCCCGGTCAGCCCAGATGAGCAACGCCGTGGCGGCAGCCTCTCCCCCCAGACCGAAGGCCGAAGCCACGGACGGCGCCAACGCGCCAAGGCAATCGTCCAGGGTCAGCTGCTTGAGCCCATCCAGCGCAGTAGTCATCACCTTACGCAGGTTATCGATCTCGGCACCGGCGGGAATGTCGCTCACATCGCGTGTCATCAGCCACAGGTCATGCACGCGCCAGTTACGTGCGTGCAACCAGCCGACCGTGTCAGACAGCCTGCGCAACAGTTTCAACCAGTCATCGCTCGTTGCCTGGTGCAGCGCGTCAGGCAGGCCGATCAACTGCAGCAGCTGGCGCAGTTCGGCGGGAGCCAGACCGTGCAGTCGCGCCCACAAGCTCAGGGTGTAGAGGGCGGAAACCTGAGCGAGATTGGAGCGCACAGTAACCGCTTCTCCCTGATTGGCCGCGAGGCAACGCCCCAGCTCATACAAGCCCTCATGATCCGTCTGACAGGCACGTTTGAGGGTCGCCAGGACATCGCCACGGTCGGAAACCGTTGCCGGATTCAATGGGGTAGGCTTGCCATCGAGCCTGAACCCGGTTCCAGCGAGCGTGGGGTCGTTGAACAGGCGATCGAAATGGCTCTTCTCGCCTGGCCGGGCTTTTTGCGAGATCAGCCCTTTGGCCGTGAGCAGGGCCTCCTCATGCTCGATGCCGTACTGCTCGCTGATCTGGGCTACCTGGGACAACACCGCCAAGGTCTCGTGGTTTATCTCGAGGGGATTCACACTATCGATGATGTCTTCCAGGACACGCCTGGGCAGTTGAGTCGCTTTATGCAGGCGAATAAGTTTATTCAAACGCAAGAGATAAAGCGCTGGGCTCAAGCGCTCGAACTTGACGCTGTGCCAATAGTTGTAATATCCGGCACCGGCGTGCTGGTAAGAGTTGACGGAAAATCCCTCCTTCAGCTTTGCGTAGGGATATTTGAACTGGACGACGTATTCCTTGCCGCGGACGAACTGCTGGTCGCCTTGTTGCCTGGCATCGATCTCGACACCGGATAGGCGCTCATCATTAAAACTCTTGATCGTATGGCGGTTAAATGCGTGGGGAACCGTTTTGTATTTGACCCGGATCTCCCATTGATCGTCGCCCTTTGGCAGCAAGTAGAACGTTTCGATGGTATCAACGCCATTAGACTTAGTCGCGGTCACTCTGAAAAACTGGTTGCCCGCACGCGCCGTGAGTGAGTTGCCCAGGAACTGCGTCTCGTCCAGCTTACCCATCAAGGCTTGCAAGTCTTCATCGCCGAGGCCAGACCAGGCACGCAGGGCTTGCGGGCTGAGCATCGCCTCAGGCGTTTTGCCGGGGAAATACGTGGCGAATTTTTCCTCGGCGTTGTTTTCGTCGATGGGGTCCACCAGCAGCCGCTGCAGGGCCGGCGGAATATCGTAGTGGAGGCTTGCCCAGGCATCGCCCCCCAACGGCGCGACCACCTCGGGCGCGGCCCGCAGGCAAGCCAAGTGGGGGTCCTTGCCGAGCAGCAGTTCACGCAACCGGCTGTAGTGGTGATGATGCGGCGTGCTGCGACTTCCCACATGATCGGCCAGGCGCTGCAGTACGGTTTCCGTGGGCTCGCTGCCCTGCCCTGCCTTGCTCAGCAGGATCTCGTTGGACAGGCTCAACGCGCTCACGGGTGTGTCGAGGTTGGCCTGGCTCAGCACCAAGGCCTTGAGATCCGGACGCCGGGCATCGATATGCCAGGGGCTGTCCTGCGGGTAGAGGTTTTGCGCATGGTGGTACAACTGCACCAAGTAGGCCGCCGGTGAAAACATCGAAGCCACGTCACCCGGTGCCGCGTAGCGCCCGGCACGCTCGCCGAACCATTGCTGATAGCCGCCAGCATTGGGCTCTGAGGGTGGCTCGATGGCGGCAGGCAACAGTGGCGATGAATGGGTCAGTATTCGCTTCTCCTGCAAGAGCGCCTCGTGGTGAGCAGACTGAGCCATCGCCAGCAACTCCTCTGTCTGCGACGGGCTAATCTCGTCTTCGAGCGCCTCGCGCAACTCCTCGCAGGACAACTCACCCGCAGCAGCGAGCGAGCTGAAACCGGCCTTCTTTATCAACTCGTCTGGCGCAGCTAAACAACGCTTGTTCATCATCGTTCCTCTTATTGACTCAACCATACTTAGTGATCGCTAGCGAAAATGGCGATAGCGAGATCAATGGTAATGGGAGCGAAAAGAGGAGAGACCTCATAGTTCTATTAGGTAGGAAATAACTCCATGAGAAAACTTTCGTTAAACTTTCTAACACTTCAATAAAATGTATTAATTGATTTATAGAGCTGATGCAATTTCTGCCACGCGAGGCCTGCTGTGGACGCCAAGTTCAGGTCGGGGCGGCTTGTGGCGCCACCCAGTCTCCAGGCCGGACCTGCGGTCGAAAATTTCGGGAACTACCAGCGCAGCTTGGCCCTCTGAAACACTGAGTGGTCATTTCTTTGGGCTTCATGCTTTCGGAGATTCCAACATGCGCCAGCTATTCCTCGCCCCCGCACTGCTGCTCCTGCTGCCTGCCGGTGCCGCTCTGGCCCGCGTCGATGCGGGCGACGTCGCTACTTCGGCCGGTGTTTCCGCTTCGCTGTACTCGACCTTCAAGGACGACAAACGCATCATCCCCGCCAACGATGAGCTCTCGGCGTTCGTGGCCAGTGGCGGTGCCATCCGAGGAGCCTACGTCGAATCTGCGCTGGAGCAGGTCCGCAAGGACTATCCGGGGTTGCAAGCCAGTGACGAAGAACTCGCCAGGGCCATTCTGTCTCAGGAAGACCCAGTGGCTGATCACTGAGCTTCGTCTTTGGCCAGGCAATGGGGCAGCGAGGTGGCTCGACCGTAGCCGCTGCCCTCACCTGGAACAATCTCGGAGTTTTCCTACCCGGTTTTGGGAAACGACTTACTTGCCGAGAAAAGCTGCGGAAAACAAGATCTCCTCTGGACGTCGCCAGAGGAGGCTGCATGTTCCCCCACACTCGCCTTATCGCCGAACTGCGCAGCGTCTTGCGCGAACTCCTGACCCACGAGGTCGTCAACCCCGATGAAGATCCTCATTGGTCGGGGGTGATGTTCTTCTGCGCCACCGACGAGCGAACCCGTCAGTTGATCGAGCGCATCGAGTTGCTCGCCAGCGAAGTCTTCTTCGATAGCTGCGGCCGGGCCATCAGCCAGCGCCTTCGTGCCCTGGCGGTAGACAGGGTTTGCGTGAAGGAAAAACGCAAGCGCCCGGCCGACCAGACGGTGATCCACATCACCCTCGCCGACAAGGGCTATATCACGGTCAGCACCACGCGCTTCTGAACAGGTCCTTCATTTGGCCTGCGCATTGGCCTGCTGCCACTGCCGGTACAAATCGGCCTCGCCCTCGGGTTTGAGTGGGCGCAGCGGCAAGCTCTGCTGCTGCGGCGGGCGGGCCATCTGGGCATACACTGCGGCAGTCGACAAACCATAGGGTTCGCCTTCGTCATTGTCGTAGGCGAACCAGGCCCGCTCGATGCCACACAAGTGCATGGCCGCCAGGCACATCGGGCAGGGGTGGCCGCTGGCGTAGATTTCCGCACCGTCCAGGCGTGGGCGGCCCAGGGCGTGGGCGGCCTTGCGGATAGCCTGCATCTCGGCGTGACTGGTGGGGTCCTGGGTGCTGTGGATCTCGTTGACCGCACGGGCGATCACCTGGCCCTGATACACCAGCACGGCGCCGAACGGGCGGCCGCCGGCGTCGATATTGGCGCGGGCCAGTTCGAGGGCTTCACGCATGTAGCGTTGATTGGACATATCGGGTTACTCCTGAGGCAACAAACGTTGATTATCCCGTCTTGCCCGCCCAGGTAGAAATGAAGAGATCGCATGCCCTTCAGTGGCCCAGCGAATGCTCAACGCCCGCCCAGCCGAGCCCGGTAGCTACCTGGGCTCTGCCCCGTCCATTTCTTGAACGCCCGGTGAAATGCGCTGGGCTCCTGGAAGCCGGTCTGCTCGGCGATCTCGGCGATGCTCAGCACCCCTTCGCGCAGACGCTCGAAGGCCATGGCGCGGCGCACTTCGTCCTTGATCTGTTGGTAAGAACGCCCTTCCCGCTCCAGCTGGCGGCGAAAGGTGCTGGCACTGAGCCCCTGCTGCTGGGCCAGCGCGGCCAGGGTCGGCCACTGGCCGTAGCGCCGCGCGCGCAGGTGGCGGTACACCTCGGCCACCCGATCGTTCTGGTTGCGAAAACGGATCACCAGGCCCTGCGGCGCACTGCGCAGGAAGGTTTTCAGACCCGCCAGGTCCTGCACCACCGGCAAGCGCAGGTAGGCGCTGTCGAACTCCACCTCGGTGCGGCCGCTGCCCAGGCGCAGGTCGGGCCCCCACAGTAGCAGGTCGTCCTCCTGGGACGGGCGGGCCAAGGCCAGCTCGGTACGGTCGATGGCGATACGTCGCCCGGCCAGCCAGCACAGCAGCCCAATGATCAACACCAGGTAGGTTTCCTCGGCATACACCCGAGTCAGCGGGTCGGCGATGGTCGACTGCACGCTGATCACCGCACGCCCGCCGCGCACCGCGACGCCAGCCTCGAGGTCGCGCAGGAACAGGCCGAAGTAGCCGATGCACTGGCGCAGGGCCTTTTCCAGGTTGGGCTCCTGGACCAGGCCCCGGCAGATCAGGGCGAAACTACCCAGTGGCATGCCGTGGCTGTCGAGGTTGAAGAACTCGTCGTCGAGCAGCTCGATCATGTCCAGCCACAGCCGGGCGAACGCCTGGGCCGGTACCCGGCCTTGGGGCTCGGCCATCACGGCCGGGTCGATCCCCACGGCGCGCAGGCGCGCATCGCGGACCTCGGGACGGTCGCGCAAGGCGTGGAGCATGGCATTGAGAAAGTACACGGCGACCGAATCGCTTTCGCGCATGGCAGGTTTCGCTGTCTGGGCTGGGTGGCAAAAAAAGCCAGGATGGCTGAACAGATACGACATAGGCGCAAGCCAGGGCATTGCCTAGACTCAGACCACTCCGGGACGCAAACCATTCTCGCAGAGCCTGGGCCGGTCCCGCCACGCCTTCGCAATCGGAGCCCTTATGAACAACCCAGAAATCTACGTCGTCAGTGCCGTGCGCACCGCCATTGGCGGCTTTGGCGGCTCGCTCAAGGACCTGCCCCTGGCAGACCTGGCCACCACCGTGGTCCGCGCCGCCATCGAGCGCGCAGGCGTCGAGGCCGCACAGGTGGGCCACGTGGTGATGGGCAACGTGATCCCGACCGAGGCCCGCGATGCCTACTTGAGCCGGGTCGCGGCCATGAATGCCGGCATTCCCAAGGAAACCCCCGCGTTCAACGTCAACCGCCTGTGCGGCTCGGGCCTGCAGGCGATCGTCTCGGCGGCGCAGTGCCTGTTGCTGGGCGATGCCGAGGTGGCCCTGGCCGCCGGCGCCGAGTCCATGAGCCGTGGCCCTTACCTGCTGCCCCAGGCGCGCTGGGGCGCGCGCATGGGTGACCTGCAGGGCGTCGACTACACCGTCGGGATTCTCCAGGATCCCTTCGAGCACTTCCACATGGGCATCACCGCAGAAAACGTCGCGGCCAAGCACGGCATCACCCGCCAGATGCAGGACGAACTGGCGCTGACCAGCCAGCGCCGCGCCGCCCGCGCCATCGCCGAAGGCCGCTTCGCCAGCCAGATCGTGCCGGTGGAACTGAAAAGCCGTAAAGGCACCGTGCAGTTCAGCGTCGACGAGCACGTGCGTGGCGACGTGACCGCCGAGCAACTGGCTGGCATGAAGAGCGTGTTCAAGAAGGATGGCAGCGTGACCGCCGGCAACGCCAGCGGCATCAACGATGGCGCCGCCGGGCTGATGCTGGCCAGCGGTGAAGCGGTACGCCGCCTGGGTCTCAAGCCGCTGGCGCGGCTGGTGGCCTACGCCCATGCCGGCGTCGAGCCTGGCCTGATGGGTCTGGGGCCGATCCCGGCGACCCGTGCGGTACTGAAGAAGGCCGGCCTGAACGTCAACGACCTGGACGTGATCGAGTCCAACGAAGCTTTCGCCGCCCAGGCCTGCGCGGTGGCACGCGAGCTGGAATTCGACCCGCAGAAGGTCAACCCGAATGGTTCTGGCATCTCCCTCGGCCACCCGGTCGGCGCCACTGGCGCGATCATCGCCACCAAGGCCATCCATGAACTGCAGCGCATTCAGGGTCGCTACGCCCTGACCACCATGTGCATCGGCGGTGGCCAGGGCATCGCCGTGGTCTTCGAACGGGTCTGAAGGAGCCATCGACATGAGCATTGAACAGATTGCCGTGATCGGCGCAGGTACCATGGGCAACGGCATCGCGCAGGTCTGTGCGGTGGCCGGCTACCAGGTGCTGCTGGTGGACGTATCCGACGCAGCGTTGGAGCGTGGTGTCGCCACCCTGGGCAAGAACCTCGAGCGCCAGGTCAACAAGGGCACGCTCTCGGCAGAAACCGCCGACGCGGCCAGGGCGCGAATCCGTACCAGCACCGACTACGCCGAGCTGACGGGCGCGCAACTGGTGATCGAAGCTGCCACGGAAAACCTGCAGCTCAAGCAGCGCATCCTGGCGCAGGTCGCGGCCAACGTCGACGCCGCGTGCCTGATCGCCACCAATACATCTTCTCTGTCGGTCACTCAGCTGGCCGCGAGCATCGAGCAGCCCGAGCGCTTCATCGGTGTGCACTTCTTCAACCCCGTGCCGATGATGGCGCTGGTCGAAATCATCCGCGGCCTGCAGACCAGCGACCAGACGTATGCCCAGGCACTGCTGGTGACCGAGAAGCTGGGCAAGACGCCGATCACCGCCAGTAACCGCCCAGGCTTCGTGGTCAACCGCATCCTGGTGCCGATGATCAACGAAGCGATCTTCGTGCGCCAGGAAGGCCTGGCCAGTGCCGAGGACATCGACACCGGCATGCGCCTGGGCTGCAACCAGCCGATCGGCCCGCTGGCCCTGGCCGACCTGATTGGCCTGGATACCCTGCTGGCGATCATGGAGGCCTTCCACGAGGGCTACAACGACAGCAAGTACCGCCCTGCTCCGCTGCTCAAGGAAATGGTCGCGGCCGGCTGGCTTGGCCGCAAGAGCGGCCGTGGTTTTTTCACCTACTGAGGAGCGAACGCCATGCCCGCCGCCCATACCGCAATGCGCTGTGCCAACTTCGAGGAGCGACGTGACCGGGCTTTGGCGCTGTTCGCCGAGAAGGGTTTCGGCCAGGTCAGCATGCGCGAGCTGGCGGCGCATGTTGGGCTGACGCCCGGGTCGCTGTACCACCACTTCCCCAGCAAGCAGGACTTGCTGTTCGACCTGATCGAAGAACTCTACGAAGAGCTGCAGGCCACCCTGGAGCTTGGCCGCCGGGCCATGGCCCGGGGCGGCTCGGCGATCTCGTGCCTGATTGCGGGGCATTGGCAGCTGCATGCCGAGCGGCCGCTGCAGTTTCGCCTGGCCGAACGCGACTTCTGCTGCCTGAGCGAGGCGCAGCAGGCGCGCCTGAGCGTGCAGCGCAAGCGCTACGAGGCAGGGCTGTTACGCCTGGTCGCGCCACGCGCCACCCTCGATGCGCAGACGCTGGAGGCTACCGCGCACGTATTGGCAACGCTGTTGAACCAGTTGCCGGGAATGCTGCGGGCACTACCGCAGGCGCAGGCACTGGGGCTGATGGAGAGCCTACTGTGCGGCGGTATCGAGCGCACCCTGGGCCGCTAGCGATACCTGTAGGAGCGGCTTTAGCCGCGAACCAGGCGAGGCGGTGCCTGGCACCGGCGACGCCGGTGTTCGCGGCTGAAGCCACTCCTACAGGTTCAACGTAGCAATGCCTGGATCTGCTCGTGCAGGGTATCGAGATCGAATGGCTTGGCCAGGATCGGCGCCTTGCGCGCGATGGGGCTGCCGGACTCGAGGATCTCGGCCGGGTAGCCACTGATGAAGATCACCTTCAGGTCAGGCCTCAGCTTCACCGCGGGCTCGGCGATCTCCACCCCGGAAATGCCACCCGGCAGGCGGAAGTCGGTGACCATCAGGTCCAGGTGCGGCTTGCTGGCCAGAATCGCGAACGCCTGTTCACCGTCTTCGGCCACCAGCACGTGGTAGCCCTCGCCTGCCAGGTAGTCCCGCAGGATCATGCGAATGGCCGGTTCATCCTCGACCACCAGCACCACGTCTTGTGCATCTTCACTCATGATAACGCCTTGAAAATCTTGAAGTTGGCCATCTGACCCCAGCCTCAGGCAGAGGTTGCCCGCAGCTGGTCGTTTTGTTCGGTCCTACCCGCCAACGGCAGCTGGATGCTGAACGTGGCGCCCTCGCCTTCCGCGCTGTCGACCCGAATGCAACCACCATGGGCCTGGACGATCTGCTCGGAGATATACAACCCCAACCCCAGGCCACCACTGGCCTGCTGCGCCGAAACCCGCTCGAACTGCTGGAAGATACGTTGCTGGTTTGCCGAGCTGATGCCGATGCCCTGGTCCTGCACCTGCACCCAGGCCATGGCGTCGCGTTCGAACACCCGCACGTGGATCGGCTTGCGTTCGCCGTAGCGCAAGGCATTGGACAACAGATTGGCCAGCACCTGCTCGATGCGGAATTCATCCCACTCGCCGAGCACAGGCTCGCAAGGGTGCAATTCTATATGGGTTTCCAGGGCCGTGGCCTGGGCCGCGAAGTTTTCCACCAGGCTGCGCGCCAGCTGCGCCAGGTCGAAGGCCTTGGGCCGTATCGACAGCTTGCCGGTGCGGATGCGCGAGACGTCGAGCATGTCTTCGATCAGGCGGATCAGGCTGTTGATCTGTCGCTCGTCACGCTCGACCATGGCATGCAGCTTGTCCTCGCTGAAGGCGTCGAAGTTGCCCCGCGCCAGGTGCATCTTGCGCAACTGGGTTTCCAGGATCAGGCCGTTCAGTGGCGTGCGCACTTCGTGGGAGACGATCGACATGAAATCGTCGCGCATGCGCACCGCATGTTCCAGTTCGCAACGTGCCACCTGCAACTGGACGAGCAACTGCTCCTGCTCCTGGCGGCTCTGTTCCAGCGCCTGCAACTGGCGATCCAGGGCCTTGCGCTGGCGGTACAGCTCGACGAACACGGTGACCTTGCTCTTGACCGCCAGGGTTTCCAGCGGTTTGTGCAGGAAGTCCACCGCGCCGCTTTCGTAGCCCTTGAACGCGTAGTTCATTTCACGCCCGGCGGCGGTGACGAAGACGATGGGGATGTGCCGGGTCTTTTCCGTGCCACGCATGAGTTCGGCCAGCTCGAAGCCGTTCATGCCTGGCATCTGTACGTCGAGGATGGCCAGGGCGAATTCATGCTCGAGCAGCAGCGACAGGGCCTGCTCGGCCGACTGCGCCTGGTGTACCTCGCGGTCGTCGCCGTGGATCAGGGCGGCGAGGGCCAGCAGGTTCTCCGGCAGGTCGTCGACGATCAGCAGTTTGGCGATGATGTGGCTTGGCATGCGCTGGATTCCAGGGTCGAGAGCAATCGCTCGATTCCGCTAAGGGTCAGGATCAGGTCGGGCCGGTGCAGGGCCAAGGCGGCCTCCGGCATCAGCGAAACCTGTGCGTCGCGGGGGTCCTGGACCACGGTCCGGCCCCCGCTTTTGTGAACGTAGGCAAGGCCCTCGGCGCCATCCTCGTTGGCACCGGTGAGCAACACGCCTAGCAGCCCGTCGCCATAGGCATCGGCCGCCGAGGTGAAGAGAAAGTCGATGGCCGGTCGGGAGAAATGCACGGGGTCCTCCTGGCTCAATGAAAAGGTCAGGTCGTGTTCCACCGACACGTGATAGCCCGGGCCTGCCACATAGATCAAACCTGGCGACAGGGGTTCCTTGTCGCGGGCCTCGCGCACCGGCCGGCGCAGGCGCCGCTGCAGCACCTCGGCGAGCTGGCTGTGCCGGTCGTCAGGCAAGTGCAGCACGCACACCACCGGCAAGGCGAGCCCGCCGGGCAAGCTGCCCAGCACCTTGAACAGCGCCGCGACGCCGCCCGCCGAGGCGCCGATGACCACCGCACGTACACCCTTCATGACTTGCGGAAGATCCGTTCGGGCTTGACCAGCGGCTCGAAGCGATCATGGTACGCCGAGAAGTCCAGCGACTCCTTGCTACCGAGGACGAGGAAACCACGATGGCACAGCGACTCGTGGAACAGACCCAGGGCGCGGTCCTGCAGCGCCTTGTCGAAGTAGATGAGCACGTTGCGGCAAGACACCAGCTGGGTTTCGGAAAACACGCTGTCGGTGGCCAGGCTGTGGTCGGCGAAGGTCACGTTGTCGCGCAGGCTGCTGTCCATGATGGCGCTGCCGTAGGCGGCGGTGTAGTACTCGGCGAAGTCGCGCCGCCCACCCGCCAGGCGATAGTTCTCGGCGTATTCGTGCATGCTCTGCATCGAATAGATGCCTTGCTTGGCCTTGTCCAGCGAACTGGGGTTGATGTCGGTGGCGTAGATGATGGTGCGTTCGAGCAGGCCTTCTTCACGCAGCAGGATGGCCATCGAGTAGACCTCCTCGCCGGTGCTGCAACCTGCGATCCAGACCTTGATCGACGGCCAGGTGCGCAGCAACGGCACCACTTCGTTGCGCAGCGCGAGGAAGTGGCTGGGGTCGCGGAACATCTCGCTGACCGGGATCGTCAGGTACTGCAGCAGCTGCATGAACATGCCGGGGTCGTGCAACACCCGCTCCTGCAGCGCCGAGACCGTGCGGCAATCGAACTGGCGCACGGCGTGGGCGATCCGGCGCTTGATCGAAGCGCCGGAGTAGTTGCGAAAATCGTAGCTGTACTTGAGGTAGATCGCCTCGATCAGCAGCCGGATCTCGATGTCGGTGTTGCGTTCGCTAGTCAAATTCGCTCCAGTTGCGGCAGCCAGACACGAATCAACGAGAACAGGCGGTCCAGGTCGATCGGTTTGGCCAGGTAGTCATTGGCGCCCGCTTGCAGGCAGCGGTGCTGGTCGTCCTTCATCGCCTTGGCGGTCACGGCGATGATCGGCAACTTGCGCCAGCGTGGTTGCTGTCGGATCAGGCGGGTAGCCTCGAAACCGTCCATCTCGGGCATCATCACGTCCATCAGCACCAGGTCGATGTCTTCGTGCTGCTCGAGGCGCTCGATGGCCTCGCGGCCGTTACGACCGATCTCGACGATCGCGCCCTTGTGCTCCAGGGCGCTGGTCAGGGCGAAGATGTTGCGCACATCGTCGTCGACCAGCAGGATGCGCCGCCCTTCGAAGACCTTGTCGCGGCTGCGTGCGGTCTTGAGCATGCGCTGGCGCTCGTGCGACAGCTGCGACTCGACCTTGTGCAGGAACAGCGTGACTTCGTCCAGCAGTCGCTCGGGCGAGCGCGCGCCCTTGATGATGATCGAGCGCGAGTACTTGAGCAGGTCGGCTTCCTCCTCGCGGGTGAGATTGCGCCCGGTGTAGACGATCACTGGCGGGAACGAGCGGATGTCCTCGGCGGTCATGCGCTTGAGCAGCTCGTTGCCGAGCATGTCGGGCAGCTTCAGGTCGATGATCATGCAGTCGTAGATGTTCTCGCGCAACAGCGCCAGGGCATCCTGAGCCAGGGCCACCGCCGTGATCTCGACATCGTCGTCGCCGATCAGGCGGGCGATGCTTTCGCGTTGCAGGTCATCGTCCTCCACCAGCAGTATGCGCTTGAGCTTCTGGGTGAGTTTGGCCTCCAGGCGCGCGAACACTTCCTTGAGCTCTTCGCGGCTGGTGGGCTTCACCGCATAACCGACGGCGCCCATGTGCATGGCAGCCTCGACCCGGTCCTCCACCGAAATGATGTGCACCGGGATGTGCCGGGTGCCCGCCTGCTCCTTGAGGCGCTGCAGCACGGTGAGCCCGGAATGGTCGGGTAGGCGCATGTCGAGCAGGATAGCGTCGGGGACGAACTGCGCGGCGAGCGCGAAACCTTCGTCGGCGCCTTGCGCCACCAGGCAGCTGTAGCCCAGTTCATGAGCCAGGTCGTAGAGGATGCGGGCGAAGTTCGGCTCGTCCTCGATCACCAGGATGCAGCGATTGCCGAACGGCGCGCGGTCGCGGTCGTCGTCGAACGCCGGGGCCAGGCGCGCCGGCAGCGCCGGTGCGGCCTGGGGCGGCGGCGGCAGGCTGTCGACGGCCGGGCGCAGGCTGAGTGCTTCGACTTCCTCGTCCTGGGCCTCGTAGCGCTCAGGCAGCACCAGGCTGAACACGCTGCCCTGGCCAGGTACGCTCTGCACGCTGATCTGCCCGCCGAGCAGGTGGGCCAGATCGCGGGAAATCGACAAGCCCAGGCCAGTGCCGCCATAACGGCGGTTGCTGGTGCCGTCGACCTGGTGGAAGGCGCCAAAGATCGCCTGCTGCTGGTCGGCGGCGATGCCGATGCCACTGTCGCGCACCGCGAACACGATACCGCTGGCGGGATCGAAGCTGATCGACAGGCTGACCTGGCCACGCTCGGTGAACTTGATGGCGTTGGACAGCAGGTTCTTGAGGATCTGCTCCAGGCGCTGGCGGTCAGTGAACAAAGTGGCGGGCACCTGGCGCTCGACCTTGAGTTCGAAGGCCAGCCCCTTTTGCTCGGCCAGCGGCAGGAACATGCCCCGCAGGCCCTCGACCAGGCGCTCGAGCTGGGTGGTCTCGGGGCGCACTTCAAGTTTGCCGGCCTCGACCTTGGCAATGTCGAGGATGTCGTTGATCAGGTTGAGCAGGTCGTTGCCGGCCGAGTAGATCGATTCGGCGAACTTGACCTGCTCGTCACTGAGGTTGCCCTCGCCGTTCTCGGCCAGCAACTTGGCCAGGATCAGCGAGCTGTTGAGCGGCGTGCGCAACTCGTGGGACATGTTGGCGAGGAATTCCGACTTGTACTTGCTCGAGCGCTGCAGGTCGTCGGCGCGAGCCTGCAGTTCTTCCTGGGCCTGGCTCAGTTCGCCATTCTTGCGGTCCAGGGCATCGGTGCGCTCGGCCAGCTGTTCGTTGGTCTGCTCCAATTCCGCCTGCTGGGTCTCCAGGTGTGCCTGGGACTCCTTGAGCACGCGGGACTGCTCCTCCAGTTCCTCGTTGGCGGTCTTGAGCTCCTCCTGCTGCACCTGCAGTTCTTCGTTGAGCTGCTGGGTCTCGGCCAGCACCTCTTGCAGGCGTTGGCGATAGCGCGCAGTTTCGATGGAAATGCCCAGGTTCTCGGCGATCCGCTCGAGCAGCTCGCCATCGCGCTCCGCCAACGGTCGCAGGAAGCCCAGCTCGACCACACCGTTGACCTGTTCGTCATGAGCAGCCGGGACCAGCAATGCGCTGCGCGGCAAGCCACTGCCCAGCCCCGAACTGATCGGATAGAAATTCTCTGGCAAGCCATCCAGGCTGATCACCCGCCCCTGGCGTACCACCTGGGCCAGCAGGCCGTGATGCTCAGCGAGCACCTGCTCGCGCGCCTGCTCCTTTGCATCGAGGCCATAACTGGCGACCCGCACCAGGCGGCCATGCTCGTCGCGCACGTAGAACGCGCCGACCACGCTGCCCAGGTAGCCGGCGAAAAAGCGCAGGATATTGTCGCCAAGCATCGGCAAGGTCAGTTGCCCCAAGACCTGTTGCGCCAACTGGGTCTGGCCGTTGCGCAGCCAGGCCTGGTGCTCCAGACGCTCGGCGGCGCGTTGCTGAGCCTGCAGGTTGTCGACGTAACTGTTGGACAAGGCCAGCAGGTCACGGCGACCAAGATAAGCCAGCAATGCGGTGAGCCCAACGATGAACAACACGAACGCGGAGATGATCAGAGTCGTGACCGAACTGACGTTATCGTTGCGCGAGGTGCGCAACTGTTGCTCGGCCGCCACGAAATCGTCGAACTCCTTGCGGATTTCGTCGGTGATGCGCTTGCCCCGGCCATTGCCGATCAATGCCTGGTAATCGCCCTGGCTGCGGCGCAGCTTGATCATCTCACTACCGAAGTCGTTCCACGCTCGCTGCAAGCCGATCAGCCGGTCGATGCGATCGACCTGCGGGGGGTTGTCTTCGACCATCGCCCGCAGGCTGTTCAGGCTGCTCAAGATGCGCGGCTTGGCCACCTCGTAGGGGTCGAGGAAGCGTTCATCGCCGGTGATGAGAAAACCGCGCATGCCGGTTTCCATGTCGATCGACAGCTTCACGGTTTCGTTGGCGTTACCGATCACTCGATCGGTGTGCTCAACCCATTGCATGGCCGACAGCAGGTAATAAACGACCGCGACGAATGCCACGGCTCCCAGCAAGCCCACTCCCAAGGGCAAGCCAATGTTTCGGCTCAACAGCTTGCGAAAGCTCTGTTGATCCATCGAGGCTGCTTGAATCATGTAGTAACGCCCGAGCGAAAAAAATCCATTGATCGATATGGCTGACAGTGCCTGTTGTTGTATGCCACTGCTGCTTGGCCTATTGCGAGTCTAACCAGACTTTGCCGGCTTCGGCAGGGCATTTAGCCAGTATTTGAAGCGGGCATGCGCCAATCGTTCCATCGGATTACGACGATCTGTATCCTGACGGAACTTCTGCCGTGCTCCGGCGCACAGAAGAAAGACATTCATTTCTGTACAGGATCGAACCATGCAGCACCTTCTGGTTGTCGAAGACGACGACATCGTCCGCATGCTGATGGTCGAGGTACTCGACGAATTGGGCTACAAGGCCATCGAAGCGGAAAACGCCAGCGTCGCCCTGGGCGTGTTGCAAGACCCCACCCAGCAACTGGCCCTGCTGATGACCGACGTCGGTCTGCCCGACATGCGCGGCGAGGAGCTGGCCGGCAAAGCCCGCGAGATCCGCCCACTGCTGCCGATCCTGTTCGCCAGCGGCTACGCCGAAACGGTCAACGTGCCCGAGGGGATGCACCTGATCGGCAAGCCGTTCAGCATCGATCAATTGCGCGAAAAGGTGTTGGCGATTCTGGGTACGGCCTGAGAGAGGCGGCGCCTGCTTCGCGGGTAAATCGCAGCGGCGAACCGCCGCTCCTACTTCAGCTCCCGACGCAACAGATAGCTGTCCATGATCCACCCCTTGCGCCGCCGCTCCCGCTCACGCACCTGCAGAATCCGCGCCTTCACCGTCGGCAACGGTCCGGTGATCAGCACCTCGTCCGCGGTGCCCAGGTAGGCGCCCCAGTAGATCACCAGTCCTGGGTCGTCCAGTTCGGCGAACGCGCACTGCCCGTCGAGCATCACCGCCACGTTGTCGATCCGCCCATGCCCGGCCAGGCGCCGCCCCGGCAGCACCGTCAGCGGCTCGCCGATGCGGTTCAGTGGCACCTGGTGACGTGCCGCCAGGGCCTGCACGCTGCTGATCCCCGGAATGACCTCCAGGCGCAAGGACGCGCCCCCCTGGCGGACCAGGTCGAGTATGCGCAGCGTGCTGTCGTACAGCCCAGGCTCGCCCCAGAGCAGAAAGGCGCCGACTTCGCCGGCCGCTAGCTGGTCATCGAGCAGACGTGCATAGAGCGCCGCACGCTGGCGATGCCATTGCCGCACCGCCGCGACATAATCGAGCGCCCCCGCTTCGCGCCTGGGGTCGGCCACCTGCACCAGCCGGTAGCCGCCTTCGGGGCGATAACGGGCCAGAATCGCCTTGCGCAACTGCACCAGTTCGTCCTTGCCCTGCCCCTTGTCGAGCACGAAGAATACCGAGGCGCGACGCATCGCATCGACCGCCTCGTAGGTGACCTGGCGTGGATCGCCTGGACCGATGCCAATCAGCAACAGATCTTTCATCATCTTGCCCTACTCCAATCCCCGGCCATTCTCGGCCGAGTGCAGGCGTTTGGCAAAGCGCCTCAGAAGATCGAGAAGTTGTAGCTGACGATCACCCGGCTTTCGTCCATGTCCCGCGCCCACTTCTCGTAGTTGCTGCGGTAGGTGGAGTTGCGCAGGCGTATGCTGACATCCTTGAAGGTACCGCTTTGCACCTGGTACTTGAGCTCAGTGTCGCGTTCCCATTCCTTGCCCTGGTCCGGGCTGCCCGGGACCTTGATGTGGTCACCGTTGATGTAGCGGGTGAAGAACGATAGCCCCGGCACCCCGAGCGCCTTGAAATCGTAGTCGTAGCGCAGCTGCCACGAGCGCTCCTGGGCCGCGGCGAAATCGTTGACCTGGGCGTAGTTGACCAGGTACGGGTTGCTGCCATCGAGATAGGGCATGGCGCTCTGGCCATACATGCGCTGCCAGCCGGCGCTGATCTTGTGACCGCCCAGGCTGTAGCCGAGCATGCCGCTGAAGGCGCGATGATCGATCTTGCCGGCGCGGGCGTTGCCGATGTCATCGCTCTTGATGACGCGCAGGTCCGCCGACAGGCTGCCCACCGCCAGCGGCTGGGTGGCGACCAGGCCGAGGAAGTGCTGGCGATAGATGTTCTCGAGCTTGGCCACCTGGTACTGGGCACTGACCCGGTCGTTGAAGCGGTAGTCGAGCCCGGCGAGGTCGAAATGATCGGCCTCGATGTCGCAGGCATAACGCTTGTTCTTGCAGTGCACGCGGATGTCCTGGCGGTCGGTGGAATCGCGCGCGGTGTACTGGTTCAGACGGGCCAAGGTGAACTTGAGGTCGTGCACTTCCTCGGAGGTGAGCCAGGCGCCGTGGAACATCGTCGGCAACAGACGCCCGTCGTTGTACTTGAGCAGCGGCACGTCCGGCATCATCGAGCCGTACTTGAAGACGGTGTCGGACACCTTGACCTTGGCCGCCAGCCCCATCTTCGCATATTGGTCGGCCGAGCCACGCGGGTCGTGCCCCGAAGACGGCAACAGGCCGCTGTTGCTGTCGGCCGGGCTGGAATCGAGCTTGAAACCGATCATGCCCAGCGCATCCACGCCAAAGCCCACCGGGCCTTGGGTATAACCGGACTGCACATTGAGAATGAAACCTTGCGCTGCCTCTTCGCGCTTGGATGCCCCCTGGCTGGAACTGCTGTGACCATCGCGGAAGTCGCGGTTGAAGTAGACCGTGCGCGCCTCGAGCTTGGCGCTGCTGTCTTCAATAAAGCCGCCGGCCTGGGCCTGGGCACCGGCGCACAACAGCAACAGGCCTGCAACACGGCGACCTGGAACGAGTGGAAAAGGGGCAAACATGCAAAAGAAGTCCAGATAAAAGACAAGAAAACACTGCGCCAGCAAGGTTCGCCGGCGCCGAGACGACAGGATCGGGAACAGCCGACCATCATCTGAAATGATCCCGCAACGGCTCTGGGACGCACCATTGGACATTGGTCTAGCGAAACAGCCGGGTACCTTGGGAAACCTTTGCAAGCCTTTTAACGATCGCGCGAGAAACTTGGAAAGTTCCGGCGTTATATATAAAAAGTTGCGGTTTACCTAGTTTAGTTCAAGGACTACACTCGTGCTTAGCGAACAGCCTTACCCACCCGCGTGGCCGGCGTTAATTCTCTCCAATGTTCGTCACGCCATGCCACGGACGCCAGACAGGAGTGATTACAGTGTCCAGACTTGCAGAGTTTCGTGCTGCCGAAAAAGCGCTCCAGGAACAGATCGCGCAACTGGAGGCGCTGAAAAAGGACTCCGGCCTGAAACGCGAAATCGAATTCGAGCAGAAACTAGTCGGCCTGATGAAAAGCTATGACAAGAGCCTGCGCGACATCATCGCCATTCTCGACCCCAAGGCGGTTTCGAAAGTGTCCGCCGCGCCCGCCAAGCAACAACGCCGGCCACGGGTAGTGAAGGTTTACGAAAACCCGCACACCGGCGAGCTGATCGAGACCAAGGGCGGCAACCACCGCGGCCTCAAGGCCTGGAAGGAACAATACGGCGCCAGCACCGTGGAAAGTTGGGTGCGCTGATGAAACATCAACGCAGACTTCACACTTTTTTCACAAGGATCACGGCAGTATCGAAACAGCTAAAGGACTAGCGACCCCATCACGCGCCCGCACATGCGGGCCTCTAATTCCAGCGCCCTGCTCGCATCGAGCAGGGCGCTTTCATTTGCGCAATCACTTCACTGCCGTATCATGGGCGGCCTGTCTGTTTCGCCGAGCCTCGCGCTTCGGCCCCCGTTGATGGAGCACCCATGAGCCTGCACGATCTGCAAACCCTGCCTGGCGTCACCGCGCAGCCGGACACCGCCACCGCGCAATTCGTCTTCAACCACACCATGCTGCGGGTCAAGGATATCGAGAAGTCGCTGGACTTCTACACCCGCGTGCTGGGCTTCCGCCTGGTGGACAAGCGCGACTTCCCGGAAGCCGCGTTCAGCCTGTACTTCCTGGCCCTCGTCGACCCGGCGCAGATCCCTGCCGATGACGCCGAGCGCCACCAGTGGATGAAGTCGATCCCCGGCGTACTGGAACTGACCCATAACCACGGTACCGAGAACGACCCGGAGTTCGCCTATCACAATGGCAACACCGACCCTCGCGGCTTCGGCCACATCTGCATCTCGGTGCCGGACGTGCGCGTTGCCTGCGCACGCTTCGAGGCCCTCGACGTGCCGTTCCAGAAGCGCCTGCAAGATGGCCGCATGAACCACCTGGCCTTCGTCAAGGACCCGGACGGCTACTGGGTCGAGGTGATCCAGCCAGCCGAGCTCAAAGGCTGACCGCAAGTCTTGCGCATTCGTCGGGCCGGGAACTCCTGGCCCCTCGCTGTGGTATATGGAAATGACAGCTTCCAAACCACAGCGAGGTAAGGACGATGGAATCTCTTCACTGTGAATACCGCGAGCACACCATCACCGCCAGTGTGATGCCCCACCCCGATTCTCCCCTGCCCTATGCCGCCGGCTGCCTGATCACCGACCCTCAGGGGCATGTCAGCAAGCGCATCCCGATGCCTATGAAGTTCTTCTCCAGCCTTGAAAATGCCCAGCATGTGTCCATGGCCCATGGCCGTGCGCTGGTCGACGAGCGGCTGGACAAGGGGCACAAGGCCTTCTGACCTAGTAGTTCAGGCTCCTGTCGCCGGCCAGCCGGCGACAGTGCCGGTCAGGCCCGCGCGTACGCCACCGCAGCATCCACCTGCGCCCGCGTCGGCCGCACCCCGGTATACAGCACGAACTGTTCCAGCGCCTGCAGGGCGATCACGTCGAGCCCGGTAATCACCGGCTTGCCTTGTGCCTCGGCACGCCGAATCAAGGGTGTGCGCGCCGGCATGGCGACCACGTCGAATACCCGCTCGGCAGCATCGATGGCATTCTCGGAAAACGCCAGGTGATCGGCCTCGGGCCCTCCAGCCATGCCGATCGGCGTGACGTTGACCAGCATCGGCGGACACAGGTCGCCCAGGTCGTCGACCCAGCGATAACCGCACATATCGGCCAACTGCCGCCCGGCCTGTTCATTACGCGCGACGATCAGGCCTTCGGCGAAACCGGCATCGCGAAACGCGCTGGCCACGGCCTTGGCCATACCACCACTGCCACGCAGGGCAAACGCGGTATCCGGGTCGACCCGATGCTGTTCGAGCAGTTGGCGCACTGCCAGGTAATCGGTGTTGTAGGCCTTTAGCCAGCCTTGGTCGTTGACCAGGGTATTGACCGACTCGATGGCTGCCGCCGATGGGTCGATTTCGTCCACCAGTGCCATGCAGGCTTCCTTGTACGGCATCGACACGCCACAGCCGCGGATGCCCAATGCGCGGATACCTGCCACCGCTGCAGGCAGGTCGTCGGTGGTCATGGCCTTGTAGTAATAGTCCAGGCCCAACTGCTGGTAGAGATGATTATGAAAGCGCACGCCAAACGTACCGGGCCGGCCCGCCAGGGAAATGCACAGCACAGTGTCTCTGCTTGGGGTAGTCGCCATGAACTGCTCCTTGGTTGCAACTGAAACGTTTGTGCAGGGTACCAGAGGTCTCCACTGGTCGTCCTTACACAACCTTTACCGTTTCCCCATGCTCAGCTGACCGTCCACGCAGTCATAGTAGTAGTGCCCCAGTGCGGGGTCATCTGTGAGGACATCCCTATGAACCGTCTTATCCCCGGAATCGCCCTGCTGGTCGGCGCCCTGGCCGCCAGCGGGCAGGCCTCTGCCCATGGCGGCGGTGGCGGCTGGCATGGGCCCGGCCCGGTACTCGGCGCGGCCGTGGTCGGCGCCGTGGTGGGCGCCGCGGTCTATGGCGGTCGTGACCGTACCGTGTATGTCCAGCCGCAACCCGTCTATTACCCACCAGCGCCAGTGTACGTGCAGGCGCCGCCACCTCCCGGGTACTACCAGCCCTACTACGCACCTGCCCCGCCGCCACCGGCATACCGCTACTACGGCCCGCCACCGGTGTATTACGGCCCGCCACGCTGGTAAGCCGCAAGGGGGCCGCTATGCGGCCCCCTGACACCGCCCTGGCAGGCTCGGCCTTGCCCCCCCCCGACGAACGGAGGCTGAAAAACCGTTCCAGCATGAAGCTTTTTTCATAAGTTGGATGCCGCTAAACGAGCAATCGACAGCGCTTGAGCCATACTCCAGAATGCAACGGTTTCGAGGGGGAAAACCCTTGCACAGCCAACGACATACCAACTTTTAGTGAGCCTCAACGTGAAAACATCCCTGTCCATCCTCAGCCTGCTGCTGTTGCTCACAGGTACCGCGACCCTCCCGTCGACCGCTGCTGCACAACCCCCATCCCAGGTGAAGAACGACCCTCCCAAGTTGCACCTGGCTTCCGGCAGCGCCCTGCTGATCGACCTGAACACCAACCAGGAACTGTATTCGAGCCACGCCGACCGCGTGGTGCCCATTGCCTCGGTGACCAAGCTGATGACGGCGATGGTGGTGCTGGACGCCAAGCAGCCCATGGACGAGATGCTGACCATGACCATCGCCGGCAACCCCGAGATGAAAGGCGTGTATTCGCGGGTACGGCTGGGCAGCCAGCTCGACCGCCACGAAACCCTGCTGATCACCCTGATGTCCTCGGAGAACCGCGCCGCCAACACCCTGGCCAACCACTACCCGGGCGGCTATCCGGCATTCATCAAGGCCATGAACGCCAAGGCCCGCGCCCTGGGCATGACGCACACGCACTATGTCGAGCCGACCGGCCTGTCGACGCAGAACGTCTCCACCGCCCGTGACCTGGCCAAGCTGCTGATGGCGTCGCGCAAGTACCCGATGCTCAGCGAACTTTCCACCACCCGCGAAAAGACCGTGGCATTCCGCAAGCCCAACTACACCCTGGGCTTCCGCAATACCGACCACCTGGTGAACAAGAGCAACTGGGACATCAAGCTGACCAAGACCGGCTTCACCAACGAAGCAGGCCACTGCCTGGTCCTGCTGACCCGGATGGACAACCGCCCGGTGGCCATGGTGATCCTCGACGCCTACGGCAAGTACACCCACTTCGCCGATGCCAGCCGCATGCGCCAATGGCTGGAAACCGGCGCGGCCAAGCCGGCACCGGCCGTGGCGATGCAGTACAAGTCGGACCGCCAGAACAAGGCCCGCCTGGCCACGGATTGAGCCGAAAGGCTCAGACCTGGGGGGCCGCTCTGCGGCCCCGGCATTCTTGAGTGAACGGCATTACCCTCAGGCCTGGGTGCTGACGATGCTGCCGGTGGCGCTGCCACCCTCTTCGGTCAGCAATTGCAGCAACTGCGCGGTCGCCGCCTGGATCTGCCCACTGAGCGTGGCGATGCTGGCCTGCTTGGCGCTCACTGCTGCGGCCTTGGCCGACTCGTCCATGTTCTTGGCTTGCAGTGCAGCCAACTGTTTCTGCTGCTCGGCCAGCTGTTTCTGCAGCTCCTTGATCATCTCCTTCAACTCGCTGACAGCCGACGAGTCGCTGCTCTCGCTGCTGCTGTCACCGCTGCCCGCTGCGCCACCAGCACCACCGGCACCTTGCGCCTGGCCAGCGGCCTGGGTGGTCGAGGTGCCCGCCTGGGCGGTCTCTGTGCTGTCCTGGGCGCCTTCGCTGGCCGCCACATCGGTGTTCGCGACCTGTGCCTGGGTAGCCGCCGCGTGGATCGTGACCGAACTGATTCCTACCATTTTTTCCTACCTGAAGCGCGTCCATGGGGATTTTGACCTGTCCCTCCTATCGGCCGGACAACGCACTTCTTTAGCCGCATAGGCGAAAGCGCTGCAAAACGCCCCGGTAAATTCCCCACCCCCTGGCTCGTTCCAACCAATGTACTTGCGCAGGAGCCGGAGCCCCGGCGGGCGTCCACATTCGACCATTATGGAATCGCAGCCATGAGCCAGTCCTCAAACACGGAAACAATCAAAGATCTGATCGGCGTGGGCTTCGGCCCTTCCAACCTGGCCTTGGCCATCGCCCTGGAAGAACTCGCCCAGAGCCAGGGCCACGCACTCGACGCGCTGTTCATCGACAAGCAGAAGGATTACCGCTGGCACGGCGAGACCCTGGCCACCCAGAGCGAACTGCAGATCTCCTTCCTCAAGGACCTGGTCTCGCTGCGCAACCCCACCAGCCCGTACAGCTTCGTCAACTACCTGCACCAGAAGCAGCGCCTGGCCGACTTCATCAACCTCGGCACCTTCTACCCTTGCCGGCTGGAGTACAACGACTACCTGCGCTGGGCGGCCGAGCACTTCGCCAGCCAGGCGGTGTACGGCGAAGAAGTGCTGCGCATCGAACCGGAACTGCAAGGCGGACGCGTCGAGCACCTGCGCCTGGTCTCGCGCGACCAGCAAGGCCGCGAATACAGCCGCCGCACCCGCTCGGTGGTGGTGGGCAGCGGCGGCACACCGAAGATTCCCGAGAAATTCGGTGCGTTCAAGGACGATCCGCGGGTGTTCCACCATTCCCAGTACCTCAGCAGCTTGAAGAAGCTGCCCTGCAACGAGGGCAAGGCGATGCGCATCGCGGTGATCGGCTCGGGCCAGAGTGCCGCCGAGGCGTTCATCGACCTCAATGACAGCTACCCCTCGGTGAAGGTCGACATGGTCCTGCGCGGCTCGGCGCTCAAGCCGGCCGACGACAGCCCCTTCGTCAACGAGATCTTCTCGCCCGACTACACCGACCTGGTCTACAACGAGCCGGCCGACCAGCGCAGCAAGCTGCTCGGTGAATACCACAACACCAACTATTCGGTGGTCGACCTCGACCTGATCGAGCGTATCTACGGCATCCTCTACCGCCAGAAAGTGGCCCACCAGTTCCGCCACAACGTGCTCTGCCGCCGCCAAGTCGAAGCGGTGGTCGCGACCCGCGACGGCATCGAGCTGACCCTGCGCGACCTGGCCACCGGTCAGCAACAGACCCACCGCTACGATGCCGTGATCCTCGCCACCGGCTACGAGCGCCGCTCGCACCGCGACCTGCTGGCGCCGTTGGCCGGTTATCTCGAAGACTTCAGCGTCGACCGCAACTACCGCATGCTGGCCAGCGACGACCTGCAAGCCTCGGTGTACCTGCAAGGCTTCTGTGAAAACAGCCATGGCCTCAGCGACACCTTGCTGTCGGTCCTGCCGGCACGCGCCGCGGAAATCAGCCAGGCGCTGTATCTCGACCTCACCCGCCAGCAGGGCCGAAGCCAACCGGCTGTCGCCCTGACCAGCGCCTGATCATCACCCCGCCTCCTCCAAGCCGGCATGGCGCCTGACCCGCGCCTGCCGGCTTGTGCTTTCTGAAACATTTGCTTGCATATAAACCCGCAGGATTTCCTTTCTCATTCGTCTTTATCAATGCAGCCTCCATGGTTGGGCTTAGTCTCGACCGCTCATTTTCAGAAGAATGACCCACATGGCCCAATCACCGAAAAAATCCAAGTCCAAGCTGTGGTTCCTGGTCCACAGTTGGCTGGCCCTGCCGATCTGGTTCTTCGTGCTGATCGTCTGCTTCACCGGCATGCTCGCCGTGGTCAGCCAGGAGATCGTCTGGCTCGCCAACCCCGACGTGCGCGCCAGCAAGCCTGACGGCGACGCCGAGCGCCTTAGCTTCCAGCAGGTGCTCGATGCCCTGCACAAAGCCGAGCCCGACATGATCGTGCGCACGCTGAGCCAACCCGATGGCTCGCATTTCGCGCTCAACGCCTCCGTCACCTTCCCCGACGGCACCAGCCCGACGCTCTACGTCAATCCCTACACCGGGGCGATCCAGGGCAAGCGGCCGGACTTCAACTTCGAGGGTTTCACCCGTGCCCTGCACGGCTGGTGGCTGGTGCCGTTCACCAATGGCTTCAGTTGGGGCTGGTACCTGGTGTCGCTGCTCGGCCTGCCGATGCTCGCCTCGCTGGTGACCGGCCTGGTGGTCTACAAGAAGTTCTGGCGCGGCTTCTTCAAGCCGGTGCGCACCGGGCATGGCGCACGGATCTTCTGGGGTGACCTGCACCGCCTGGCAGGGGTCTGGTCGATCTGGTTCATCGCGGTCATTTCCATCACGGGCACCTGGTTCCTGATCCAGGCGATCCTCGCCGACAACCACATCACCATCTCCAGCCGGCCGGTCGTCCCGGTGATCGCCCGCGAGGACGTGCCGCAGAGCGAGGACGGCAGCCCGGCACCACGCATCGACCTGGACGAGGCCGCGCGTATCGCCGGCCTGGCGATTCCGGGGCTGGAGATCACCTTCATCTCGCTGCCCGCCACCGCCTACAGCCACGTCGACATGGGCGGGCGTGGCTGGTATCCGCTGATGTTCCAGAGCGCGGCGGTCAACCCCTACACCCGGGGCGTCGACAGCCAGTTCCTGATCAGCGACCGTTCGGGCCTGGAGTTCGTCACCGAGTCCATGCGCCCACTGCATACCGGCGACTTCGGCGGCCTTCCGATCAAACTGATCTGGTTCTTCTTCGGCCTGGTGCTCACCCTGATGGTGTTCAGCGGCCTGCTGATCTGGACCAAGCGTACCGCCCAGGCCACCGCCGCGGCCCTCAAACGCAGCGAACGCAGCGCCAAACCACGCCAGGTGGCGGCCGAAAACCCGATGGAGGCCCGCTCATGAGCCAGGCACACGCCCTGCAACCCAGCGCCCTGAAGCAGTTCTGGCTGAAGTGGCGCTTTCACCTGAACATCCTGCTGATCCTCATTCCCCTAGGGTTCATGCCCAAGTATTTCGCCGACGCCAAGCTGTTCCGCGGCGATGCTGGCCTGGGCGCGAACATCCAGAGCGGTATCCAGGTCGGGCCCTATACCCTCGACCTCGCCGAGCTACGGAATGAGGCGCCGCGGCCCGACGGCCCGGCTGGGCACTTCAAGAGCTTCAATGCCGCCCTGTGCAAGGCCTGCATCGGCGAGGTCAAGGCAGTCTATCTGCGCATCGGCAAACCCCGCAGCCTGCGCGCTGCGGGCACGATCTTCTTCGGCGCGCCCTATCGCATGATCACCAACCTGCCGGTGCCGCCACGCACCCGCCCGGACGCACAGATCTGGATCACCATCGAAGGCTGGGACGGCAGCATGCACCAGGGCTCAGTCGCCCTGGCCAGCGCATCGCCGGCTACCGTGGCCTGGCTCAAGCAACAAGGAGGCAAGAAATGAAGCACCTGATGCGCAGGCTCGCCCTGCCCTTGCTGGTACTGGCCGCTGGGCCCGCGCTGGCCCACAACCCGATGTGCGAATGCGAAGAGGTCGCTGGCGGCCAGGTCAAATGCACCGGAGGCTTCTCCGACGGTAGTGGTGCGGCCGGCGTGACCCTCGACGTGATCGGCTACGACGAGCAGGTGCTGGTAGGCGGCAAGCTGGGCGATGACTCGACCCTGACCTTCAAGCGCCCGGACGGCGAGTTCTACGTGCTGTTCGACGCCGGCCCCGGCCATGTGGTGGAAGTCGACTACGCCGATATCGCCCAGCCATGAGCAGCACGAACCTCAACCGTGCCCAGGTGGTACGCCCGGCCGGTGCCGGCCACGAGACCCTCTACGTGCTGCTGGTCAGCCTGCTGATCGTCGCCCTCGCCGCGACCGTGGTGCTGTTGCGTGGCGAGCGCGAGGACGAACAGGCCATCGCCAGTCATCAGATCGACGCGCGCCGCGACCTGACTGCCGCCGAACAGGGCATCTACACCGACCTGCGCGTGGCCTTCGACGAGATCCAGCTGCTGCGCGAGGAGAACGCCGCTGCGCCGGGCGTGGCGACCCTGGCCGAGGAAGGCCTGCCGCCGTTCGTGGTGGACGCCGGCAGCCAGGGGCGCGGCGCCCATCGCTGGCAGTGGTTGCCCGCCGGCGCGTACCTGGGTAGCAGCCAGGCCAACGAGGTCGCCGGGAGCTTCCTGCTGATCCTGCCTGCCGATGCCGCCGGCCAGGCCGACGTCTGGTTGCGTCGCGACAGCGTCGTGGCCATTCCTGCCAAGCTGGACGCAGAAGACTTGATCGCTGCCGGCTGGCGCCAGGTCGTCAGCCACTACGACGCCGGGGTCACCCGCGAACACCGTCATTGAACCCAAGGAATCCCTCCATGTTCCGCACCGCCCTCGCCCTGCTCCTGGCCTGCGCCCTGCCGGCCCTGGCCCTGGCCGACAACGGCAAGCCCCTGCGCATCGGCATCACCCTGCACCCCTACTACAGCTACGTGACCAACATCGTCGGCGACAAGGCCGAAGTGGTTCCGCTGATTCCCGCCGGGTTCAACCCCCATGCCTACGAACCGCGGGCCGAAGACATCAAGCGCATCGGCACCCTCGATGTGGTGGTGCTCAACGGCGTGGGCCATGACGACTTCGCCGACCGCATGATCGCCGCCAGCGAAAAACCACAGATCAAGACCATCGAGGCCAACCAGAACGTGCCATTGCTGGCAGCCACCGGTATCGCCGCCCGCGGCGCCGGTAAGGTGGTCAACCCGCACACCTTCCTGTCGATCAGTACCACCATCGCCCAGGTCAACAACATCGCCCGCGAACTGGGCAAGCTCGACCCGGACAACGCCAAGCTCTACACGCAGAACGCCCGCGCCTATGCCAAGCGGCTGCGAGCCCTGCGCGCCGAGGCCCTGGCCAAGGTGACCGAGGCCCCGGGCGCCGATTTCCGCGTGGCGACCATTCATGCCGCCTATGACTACCTGGTGCGCGACTTCGGCCTGGAGGTCACGGCCGTGGTGGAGCCCGCCCATGGCATCGAGCCCAGCCCGGCGCAGCTGAAGAAAACCATCGATCAGCTCAAGGCGCTGGACGTGAAGGTGATCTTCTCGGAAATGGACTTCCCTTCCGCCTACGTCGAAACCATCCAGCGCGAGTCGGGGGTGCGCCTGTACCCGCTGACGCACATCTCCTATGGCGAGTACACCAAGGACAAATACGAGGTGGAAATGAAGCGCAACCTGGATACCGTGGTACGTGCCATCCAGGAGAACCGCGCATGACCGCCGCCGCCAACCTGGCCGCGCCCTGCGGGCCACGCATCGACTTCGCCGGCATCGACCTGACCCTGGGCCGCACGCGGATCCTCGAACAGGTCGAGTTCAGCGTGACAGCCGGCAGCGTGCACGCCATCGTCGGTCCCAACGGCGGTGGCAAGAGTTCACTGATCAAGACCCTGCTCGGGCAGATGCCACACCATGGCCAGCTGACCCTGCACTGGCCCGGCGAACAGCAAGTGATCGGCTACGTACCGCAGGCCCTGGAGTTCGACCGTGGCCTGCCGATGACCGTGGACGATTTCATGGCGGCCATGTGCCAACAGCGCCCGGCCTTCCTCGGCCTGTCGCGCCGCGTACAGCCGGCGATCGACGCCGCGCTGGCGCGCGTGGGCATGCTCGACAAACGCAAGCGGCGCATGGGTGCACTGTCCGGCGGCGAGCGCCAGCGCGTGCTGCTGGCCCAGGGGCTGATCCCGGCACCGCAGCTGCTGGTGCTCGACGAGCCGATGTCGGCGCTCGACGAAGCCGGCATCCAGGTATTCGAACAATTGCTGCACAGCTGGCGCCAGGCCGGCACCACGGTGCTGTGGATCGAGCATGACCTGGCCGCCGTGCTGCGCCTGGCCGACCGCGTCACCGGCCTGAGCCGCCGGGTGCTGTTCGACGCCCCACCCGCCCAAGCCCTGACCCCGGAGCGCCTGCTCGGCCTGTTCTCCGTTCACCCGCGCAGCGAGAGCCTCGCCTGATGAGTTATGAAGCCTTCCGCCAGCTGGTCCAGGAATGGGCCGGCGCTGGCTACCTGCCCGAGGCCTTGGCCTACGGATTCGTGATCAATGCCCTGCTGGCCGGTTTGATGATCGGCCCGGTGCTGGGCGGCCTGGGCACCCTGGTGGTGGTCAAGCGCTTTGCCTTCTTCTCCGAGGCCGTCGGCCATGCGGCACTGACCGGGGTGGCGATCGGCATCCTGCTCGGCGAACCCTATACCGGCCCCTATGGCAGCCTGTTCGGCTACTGCCTGTTGTTCGGCATCCTGCTCAACTTCCTGCGCAACCGCACCGGGCTGTCGCCGGACACACTGATTGGCGTGTTCCTCTCGGTGTCCCTGGCCCTTGGCGCGAGCTTGCTGTTGATGCTGGCGGGCAAGATCAATGTGCACATTCTGGAAAACGTGTTGTTCGGTTCGGTGCTGACCGTCAGCGGCCAGGACCTGGTGGTGCTCGGCATCGTCGCGGCGCTGGTGCTGGCGCTGGCCTTGCCGCTGTTCAACCGCATCATGCTGGCCAGCTTCAACCCACAACTGGCAGCGGTGCGTGGCGTCGCGGTGAAGACCCTGGACTACCTGTTCGTGGTGCTGGTGACCCTGGTGACCGTGGCTTCGGTGAAGGTCATCGGGGCGATCCTGGTCGGCGCTTTGCTGGTCATCCCTGCAGCCGCCGCGCGCCTGGTCAGCCAGTCGCTCAAAGGCTTCTTCTTCATCTCGGTGGCGATCGCCACCGTCAGCACGCTGCTGGGCATCCTGCTGCCGATCGTGCTGGACCTGCCAGTGCCGTCGGGCGCGGCGATCATCCTGGTCGCCGGCATCTGCTTCGCCCTCGCCGCCCTGGCCCGCGCCCTCGTCCCACGCCTGCAAGGAAACCCGGCATGAACCTCAAACGTCTTACTTTGGCGCTGGCCCTGGCTGGCCTGCCGTCACTGACCTTCGCCACCCAGGTACTGACCACCCTGCCGGTCACCCACAGCCTGGCCAGCACACTGCTCGAAGGCACCTCGGTCGAACTCAAGCGCGCCGCCCCGGCCAACCTGCCGGCCAGCCGCCAACCGTCGTACTTCAGTAGCCGCGGCGGCGCCGGCCTGGCCAAGGCTGCCAGCCAGGCCGACGCGGTGATCGGCGTGCGCTCGATCTGGCGTGACGACCCGCTGTACCCGATGGCGCGGCGCAGCAACATCCGCATCGTCGAAATCGATGCGGCGCGCCCGGTCGATGGCGCCTTGCCAGGGATCGCAGTGAGCGGCGAGGACGCCTATGACGCCTACCCCTGGCTGAACCCGACCAACCTGGGGCGCATGGCCGATGTTCTGGCCAACGACCTGGAACGCCTGGCGCCGGCCGACAAGGCCAGGATCCAGGGCAACCTGGCCGGGCTCAAACGCCAATTGCTAGCGCTCAGCGCCAGCAGCCAGACGCGCCTGGCCGAGGTCGACAACCTGACCGTGGTCAGCTTGTCGGAGCGCCTGGGCTACCTGGCCAGCGGCATGAACCTGGATGTGGTGGACCAGCCCTTGCCGGCCGATGGCAAATGGGACGAGGCCGCGCTCAGGGCCCTGGGCCAGACCCTCAAGGACCAGGACGTGGCGCTGGTGCTCGATCATCGGCAACCGGATGCGGCAGTGGCCAAGGTGATCGAGGCCGCCGGGGCGAAGATGCTGGTGGTCGAGAGTGATCCTGAAGATGCGGTGGCGGGGCTCAAGGCCAGTGTCGAGCAGATTGTCGGGGCGTTGGCCGAAGGTTGATGGTGTCTGTGCCGGCCTCTTCGCGGGTAAACCCGCTCCTACAGCGTTCACACGATCCCTGTAGGAGCGGGTTTACCCGCGAAGAGGCCGGCACAGGCAACCCCTGATCACCGCTTCATGCACCGCTCATAACGCTCATCCACCCGCCCCGCGAACCACGCCGTGGTGAGCTTGCGGGTGATCTTCGGACTTTCCAGCCTGATCCCCGGCAACACCGCACGCGGCAACGGCTTACCCGCCGCGCCATCAGCCAGAGCGAACACCCCGCTGTACAACTTGCTATCCTCGAACGCCAGGCTATCCCCCAACTCCAGCTGGTTACGGATCTGCGGATTGCGCAGATCGAGCTTCTCCCCCAGCGTACGCGCTGCCCGCTCGGTCGTACCCGGCAGGATCGCCCCCGGCGCGATCAGGTCGCCATCGAGTGCCAGTTTCGCCCCGGTCACCTTGCTCAGCGCCGCCTGGAACGCGGCATTGCGGCTGGCGTACCAGCCGGCGTTGAAATCGGCGAACCGGTACAGCTGGCGCTCATAATGCGTGGGGTAGCCCAGCAGATGCGCGATACCGAAATACATGCCGCCACGCCGGGTGAAGACCTCCTGGCGGAGCGTGCCGTCGTAGGTGTATGGGTAGTCCTTGGCGTGTTTTTCGGCAAACGCGATGCTCACTTGCATCGGCCCGCCGGTGTGGACCGGGTTGAGCCCATCGAGCAGGGTCTTGCCCAAGGGCAAGCGGGCGATGAACTCGTCGTAGAGCGCACTCAGCTGCTTCTCGCTGCGTACCGCCAGCAAGCGCTGCTGGTAGGTCTGGCCATTGCCCGAGGGCGTGTTCAACGCACCGTCGACCAGCAGGCGGGGGACGTGCAGGCGCGCAGCACGCCGGTCGATCTCGGCGCGGGCGATGCGCCCCAGGTTGGGCACCTGTGGGTCAGCGCTGAACGTCGATTCCTGCTCGGTAACCGCCAGCACCGCGCAGAGATTGCTCTTGCTCGGCGCAATGCGCTGGGCTGCGAAAGCCACCTGGATATCCTCGGCCCAACCGGCGCGGTCCTTGGCCTGGGCCGGTAACAAGCGCATCAGCTGGGCACGCACCTTGGCCGGATCGGCCTCGGGCTGCTCCTGTTGACGGCTGGTACACCCTTGCAACAGCGCCAGGCCCAGCAGGCCGAGCGCCAGCAGCCGGCCGTTCAGGGCTGCTCACCGACCAGGTAGGTCTTGCTGATGTGGCGAAACAGCGGATGCCCCGCGCTGCCCATCAGCTCGAACAACACCATCTCGCGAGTGACCACCTGCGCGCCGGCCGCCTGCATGCGCGCCAGGCCCGCCGCTTTGCTCGCAGGCGTGCGGCTGTCGCAGGCATCCTCGACAACGAACACCTGCTTGCCCAGTTCCAGCAGGCCGAGCACCGTCTGCAGCACGCAGACGTGGGTTTCCATGCCACAGACGATCACCTGGTCGCGCGCCAGCAGGCTGGCGGGCAGGCATTGCGCGGCAACACAGGAGAAGTGGGTCTTTTCTACCACCTCGGCCGCAGGGGCAGCGGCAATCAGCTCCACCAGGGTCGGGCCGAGGCCTTTCGGGTACTGCTCGGAAATCACGATCGGCAGCTCCAGTTGGCTGCTGGCGGCCACCAGCCAGCGGGCCCGAGCACGGGTGCCCGCCGGGTCGCTCATGGCGCCGATGAGTTTTTCCTGGATGTCGACGACCAGCAGCGTGGCCTTGTGTGGATCGATCAGCATTGCCTGCCCCTTGCCTGGGAAAAGGCCTAGCCTCCCCCAGGCAGGCGGTGACGTCAATCAGGCGCTCAGCCGATAGCCTTCGAGCGCGCCGACCAGGGTGGTGAGCACGTGGTCTTCATGCTCGTGGATGAAAAAATGGTCACCGGGGAACCGATGCAGCGAAAACGCACCGCGGGTTTCCCGGCGCCAGGCCAGCAATTGCTCTTCGCTGGCTCGGTCGGCGTCACCGCCCAGCACATGCAGCGGGCACGTCAACGGCGGTCGCTGCCGGTAGGCATAGCGGCCGCAGAGGAGGAAATCGGCGCGCAGGATCGGCAAGGTCAAGGCCATCAGTTCAGCGCTGGCCAGCACCTCCTCGGGCGTGCCATTGAGTTCGCGCAGTTCGGCGATCAATTGCGTGTCGGTCTTGGGCTCGCGCCAGTCGTTGCCGTCATAGTCCTCACGCCGTGTCGGCGCTGCCGTGCCGCAGGCGAACAATGCCTGCGGTGCCGGGCAGCCCAACGCTTGCAGCTCATGGGCCAGTTCGAACGCCAGCAACGCACCGAGGCTGTGCCCCAACAAGGCATAAGGCGTACTGGCCGCCAGACGCTGTTCGCCGGCCAGTTGCCGGGCCAGGGCCCGCATGTCGGTCTGCAGGGGCTCGCCCATGCGCGCGCCGCGCCCAGGCAGCTCGACCGGGCGCAGTTGCACCCAGGCCGGCAGTTTGCGCCGCCAGCGGCTGTAGACCATGGCGCTGGCACCGGAGTACGGCAGGCACAGCAGGTTCAGCGTGCTCACTGTGCGGCGGCTTCTGCCATTTTCTGCCGCAGGCTGAGTGGGCGCATGTCGGTCCACACCTCGTCGATGTAGGCCAGGCACTCCTTCTTCAGGCCGCTCTTGCCCACAGCGCGCCAACCATTGGGGATCGCCTTGTAGTCGGGCCAGATGGAATATTGCTCTTCGTGGTTGACCACTACCTGGAACTGGATATCGTCGCGGTCGAAAACGGAAGTCATTGCCTGTCTCCTTGAGTGAAAGATGCCGTCACACGCTTGGTGTAGGAAGGCTCTCAGGTAGACGTAGGCAACATTGAAAAAATTAGGGCTGAACCGACGATCTCAAGCGTCCCGCAACAAGTCATGCGCATCCAGCAAGCGATAGGCCACTTGCGGATTGCGCTCCAGCCCCCGGCGAATGGCCGCCGGGATCGACTGCCGGGTCTTGCGGCACAGCCCTGGCAGCGCCTCGAGTTCGATGACGATGCCGCGCATGGTGCGCACTTCGTTGTAGCCGGGCGAGACATGCACGCGAATGCCAAGGTTCTCGTACATGCGCAACTGCAGGCGCTGCAGGTCTTCCAGGTCCTTGAGGTTCTCCAGGCGTTCGAGCAGGCGTTTTTCCTCCTGGCGGGTCAGCAGGAGGATGCGCTGGGCGGCCGCCGACTGCTCGACCAGGGACTCGCGGCCGCAATCGCACGCACCCGGAGGACAGGGCTGACGCCATGGTGGAAGTGGTGTGCTCATTGGCCAAGCATAGCCTGCCCACACGCCCTGCACTGCCCCTTGCACACGTCAGGTCGCTGGCAATGAGGCCTTGCGGCCAACAGAAATATTCCTGCCAGGATAAAAAATTTCATAAACCTCTGGACCGCCACCCTCGTCATCGCCTATAAAACGCCTAAAGGAAATTTATATTCCTAACAAGAAACACACCTTCGCCTGTCGCGAAGTCTTTCGCCCTTGTGCCGACCTGCCCCACTTCACCACGAGGCCACCCCGACATGCTTCCCGCTCCCGACCAATTCATCCTGCGCGTCAGCTGCCCGGCCGTTTCCGGCATCGTCGCGGCGGTGACCACCTACCTGGCCGAGCAAGGTTGCTACATCAGCGAAATGGCGCAGTTCGACGACGAGGACAACGGCCGCTTCTTCATGCGCGCCGTGTTCCGCTACAACACCGGCTGTACCGGTGACACCCCGCAACTGCAAGCCGGCTTCGCCGATGTGGCACAGCGTTTCGACATGGACTGGAGCCTGCACAGCAGTGCACGCCCCATGCGCGTGCTGCTGATGGTCAGCAAGTTCGACCACTGTCTGTCCGACTTGCTCTATCGCCATGCCAAGGGCGAGCTGGACATGCAGATCACCGCAGTGGTCTCCAACCACCTCGACCTGCGCCCCATGGCCGAACGCCAGGGCATTCGCTTCGTCTACCTGCCGGTGAGCAAGGAGACCAAGGCCGACCAGGAAGCAGCGCTGATGCGCATCGTCGAGGAAACCGGCACCGAGTTGGTGGTGCTGGCGCGCTACATGCAGATCCTCTCCGACGACCTGTGCCGCCAGCTGTCGGGCCGGGCGATCAACATCCACCATTCGTTCCTGCCCGGCTTCAAGGGTGCCAAGCCCTATCACCAGGCGTACCAGCGTGGGGTGAAGCTGATCGGTGCCACCGCGCACTACGTGACCAGCGACCTCGACGAAGGCCCGATCATCGAGCAGGAAGTGCAGCGCGTGGACCATGCCTACGCCCCCGACGACCTGGTGGCGATCGGCCGCGACACCGAGACCATCGCCCTGTCCCGCGCCGTCAAGTACCACCTCGAGCACCGGGTGTTCCTCAACCATGACCGCACGGTGATCTTCAAATGAACGCCATCCCCACCCTCAAGCTGATCGATGGCAAGGCCACCGCGATGCGGGTGCTGGCCGAGGTCCGCGAGCAGGTCCAGGCCCTGCGCCAGCGCGGTGTGCAACCGGGCCTGGCGGTCGTGCTGGTGGGCATGGACGCGGCCAGCCAGGTCTACGTGCGCAACAAGGTGCTGCGCGCCGAAGAAGTGGGCATTCGCTCCCTGGAGCATCGCCTGCCGAGCGACACCACTCAGGACGAACTGCTGGCCCTGATCGACCGGCTCAACCAGGATCCGGCGGTCAACGGCATCCTCGTCCAGTTGCCTCTGCCGGCGCATATCGAGGAACACCGCATCCTCCAGGCGATCGACCCACTCAAGGACGTCGACGGTTTCCACAGCGCGAACGTCGGCGGCCTGGCCCAGGGCCGCGATGTGCTCACGCCGTGCACGCCCAGCGCCTGCATGCGCCTGCTGCGCGAAGCCTGTGGCGAACTGAGCGGCAAGCATGCGGTGGTGGTGGGCCGCTCGAACATCGTCGGCAAACCGATGGCCGCCCTGCTGCTGCAGGCGGACTGCACGGTGACCGTGGTGCACTCGCTCAGCCGCGACTTGCCGGCGCTGTGCCGCCAGGCGGACATCCTCGTCGCCGCCGTCGGCAAGCCTCGGCTGATCGGTGCCGACTGGCTCAAGCCAGGCGCGGTGGTGATCGACGTCGGCATCAATCGCATCACCGAGGCCGGCCACAGCCGCCTGGTCGGCGACGTCGATTTCGCTGCCGCCCTGCCGCAGGTCGCGGCCATCACGCCGGTGCCCGGCGGCGTCGGGCCGATGACCATCGCCTACCTGATGAAAAACACCCTGATCGCCCTCGACCTGCAGCAACAGGCCGCCCACCAGGAGCGCACCGCATGCCTTTCGCCCTGCTGAAATACGGCCTGAGCGCCGACTACCCGGTGGAGGTCGACCTGCCGCCACCGTGCGAACTCAAGCCACGCTATGACGTGGTGATCATCGGCGGTGGCGGCCATGGCCTGGCCACCGCCTACTACCTGGCCAAGTACCACGGCATCAGCAACATCGCGGTACTGGAAAAAGCCTATCTGGGCGGCGGCAACACTGCGCGCAACACCGCAGTGATTCGCTCCAACTACCTCACCAGCGAGGGGGTGCGTTTCTACGCAGAGTCGGTGCGGATGTTCCAGGGCCTGTCCAACGAATTCGACTTCAACATCATGTATTCCGAGCGCGGTCAGCTCACCCTGGCGCACACCGACGCCACCGTGCGCGCGTTCCGCCAACGAGCCGAGGTCAACAAGCACTTCGGCGGGCGCAGCGAAATGATCGACCGCCAGCAGATCCGCGAACTGGTCCCGAGCCTGAACCTGGACCCCGGCCACCTGCCGGTGCTGGCCGGGCTCTGGCACATCGACGGCGCCACCGCGCGCCATGATGCCGTGGCCTGGGGCTATGCCAAGCAGGCCGCCAAGCGCGGTGTGGAAATCCATCAGCTGACCGAAGTGCAGGACCTGGTGATCCGCAACGGCCGCATCGAAGCGGTCAAGACCAATCGCGGCACCGTGCAGTGCGGGTGCGTGGTGCAGGCGGTGGCCGGTGCCAGCTCGCTGCTGATGGCCAAGGCCGGCATCCGTGCGCCGATCCACACCTACCCGCTGCAGGCCATGGTCACACAGCCGTTCAAGCCGTTCCTCGATCCGCTGGTGAGCTCGTCGGCGCTGCACTGCTACGTGCAGCAGACCAGCCGCGGCGAGATCGTCTTCGGTGGTGGCTCCGACCCCTACCCGCTGTACAACACGCGCTCGACCCTGGACCTCAAGGAAAGCCTGCTGGCCCATGCCATCGAGATGTTCCCGTTCATGGCCAACGCCAAGCTGATGCGCCAGTGGGCCGGGATCACCGACATGACCCCGGACTACAGCCCGATCATGGGCCTGTCGCCGGTCGACAACTACTACCTCGACGCCGGTTGGGGCACCTGGGGCTTCAAGGCCACGCCAATTTGCGGCAAGACCATGGCCGAGTTGGTGGCCAGCGGCGGCAAGGTGCCAGAGATGATCGCCCCCTTCGCCCTGGAGCGCTTCAGCCGCTTCCAGCAAGTCAACGAGATGGGCGCCACCGCGGCCAGCCACTAGAGGACTGCACGATGAAGATCCTGACCTGCCCCTTGAACGGCCCGCGCAACATCAGCGAGTTCACCTACGGCGGCGAGTTCAAGCACATGCCCGACCCGGCCGCTTGCAGCGACGCCGAGTGGGCCGACTATGTGTTCAACAGCGACAACCACGCAGGCGTGGTTGTCGAATGGTGGCTGCACAACGCCTCCAGCTACTGGTTCCTGGCTGAACGCCATACCGTCAGCGACCAGGTACTGCGCACCTTCGACCCCAAGGAACTCTTCCACCAACGCGTCGACTTCGCCCCCGCCGCCACACCGGAGATCGCCGGATGAACAGCCTTACCCGCCTCCCCGCGCCCATGGGCCTGCTGATCGACCGCGAGCGCCCCGTGCAGTTTTCCTTCGACGGCCAGCCCTGTCAGGGCTATGCCGGTGACAGTATTGCCAGCGCCCTGCTCGGCAACGGCCGCTGGCTGCTGTCGCGGTCGTTCAAGTACCACCGCCCACGCGGGCCGCTGAGCCTGGCCGGGCAGGATGCCAATACCCTGGTGCAGCTGCCCGACGAGCCCAACGTACTGGCCGACATGCAAGCCGCCTGCGATGGCCAGGTGGTCGAGGGGCAGAACTTCAATGGCAGCCTGAGCAACGACCGCGACGCCTACCTGGGCAAGTTCTCGCGGTTCATGCCAGTGGGCTTCTATTACCGCTCGTTCTACAAGCCAAAGGGCATGTGGAAGGTGTGGGAGCCGCTGATCCGCAAGAAAGCCGGCCTCGGCGTGCTCGACCTGAACTTCAAGCCGCAGTACTACGACAAGGCCTACCTCTTCGTTGATGTGGCCGTCATCGGCGGCGGCCCGGCCGGCCTGCGCGCCGCCCTGGATGCCGCCAATGCCGGGGCCAAGGTGCTGCTGGTGGAGCAACAGCCGGTACTCGGCGGCTCGCTGACCTACGCCCGCTTCGACGTCGCCGGCACCCGCGCCGCACGCCTTCGCGAACAATTGCTGGCCGAGATCGAAGGCCACCCGAACATCCAGGTACTGCTGGAGGCCACCTGCAATGCCTGGTTCACCGACAACTACCTGCCAGTCATCCAGCATCGCCGCCTGTACAAAGTCCGCGCCACGCGCTGCCTGGTAGCCGCAGGATCGTTCGACCAGCCGGTGGTGTTCCGCAACAACGACCTGCCCGGCGTGATGCTGACCAGCGCCGCCCAGCGGCTGATGAAGCTGTATGCGGTCAAACCGGGCCAGCGTGCGGTGATCCTCACCGGTCACGATGACGGCTACCTGGCCGCCCTGGACCTGCAAGAGCAAGGCGTAGCCATCGCCGCGCTGGTGGACATGCGCGCCGCGCCCGCCGATGCCAACCTGGCCAGCGAGCTGAAGCGCCGCGACATCCCCCTGCACCTGGGCAGCACCGTGTACGAAGCCCTGCATGAGGCAGGCATGCGCCATGTCAGCGGCGTCGACATCCGCCCGATCACCGGCCAGGGCAAAGTGGCTGACCATGGCCTGCGCCTGGCCTGCGACCTGCTGTGCATGTCGGCTGGCTACATGCCGGTGTACCAGTTGTTGTGCCAGGCGGGCGGCAAGCTTGCCTACGACGTCAACCGCGACGAATTCACCCTCGGCAACCTGCCCGAAGGGCTCGACATCGCGGGCTCGGTGAATGGTCACCACCATCTCGACAACGTGCTCGCCGATGCCACCCGTGGTGCAGCCCAGGCACTGGGCGCCCTTGGCTTGCCGGCTCCGCAAGTGTCGGCATTACGTGCAGAGGCCCGGGTCAACTTCCCCTGGCCGATCTTCCCGCACCCCAAGGGCAAGGATTTCGTCGACTTCGACGAAGACCTGCAAGTGCGCGATATCGTCAACGCCACCCGCAGCGGCTACCGCGACGTGCAACTGGTCAAGCGTTTCTCCACCGTCGGCATGGGCCCGTCCCAGGGCCGCCACTCGGCCCTGCCGACCGCCCGCCTGGTAGCCCAGGCCACTGGCCGCAGCATCGGCGAGACCGGCGTGACCACCGCCCGCCCACCGTTCCAGGCGGAGAAGCTCGCCCATGTCGCCGGGCGCGCCTTCGATCCCTACCGGCAGACGCCGATGCACCAGCGCCATGTCCAGGCGGGTGCGAAGATGATGCCCGCCGGTATCTGGCAGCGCCCGGCCTACTACGGCGCAGCCAGCGAGCGCGAGCGCTGCATGCAGGAAGAGGCCCGCCATGTGCGGGAAAAGGTCGGGCTGATCGACGTCTCCACCCTCGGCGGGCTGGATGTACGCGGCCCGGATGCTGCCGAATTGCTCGAGCGCCTGTACACCTTCGGCTTCGCCAAGCTGGCGATCGGCCGGACCCGCTATGCGCTGATGACCAACGAGCACGGCGTGGTGATCGACGACGGCGTTTGCGCACGCCTGGCCGAGCAACACTTCTACGTCACCGCCACCACCAGCGGCGTCGATCGCATCTACCAGCAGATGCTCAAGTGGAATGCGCAATGGCGCCTGGACGTCGACATCACCAACGTCACCGCCGCCCTCGCTGCCGTCAACCTGGCCGGGCCGCTGTCGCGCCAGGTGCTGGAGAAGGTCTGTGAAGGTGTGGACCTGTCGGCCGAAGCCTTCCCCTACCTGGGCGTGCGCCTGGGCAAGGTGGCCGGCATCGCCGCGCGGATCCTGCGCGTCGGCTTCGTCGGCGAACTGGGCTACGAAGTGCACGTCCCGGCACGCCATGCCGAGCACCTGTGGGACGCGCTGATGCAGGCCGGCGCCGGGCTGGGCATCCGCCCGTTCGGAGTCGAGACCCAGCGCCTGCTGCGCCTGGAAAAAGGCCACGTGATCATCAGCCAGGACACCGACGGCATGACCCATCCGGCGGAAATCGACATGCAATGGGCCATCGGCCGCAAGAAGCCGTTCTTCGTCGGCAAGCGCTCGATCGAGATCCTCGAGGCGCAGCCGCTCAAGCGCAAGCTGGTTGGTTTCACCCTGCCCAAGGGCAGCAAGCAACCCCTGGAAGGCCACCTGGTGCTGGATGGCGCGGACATTTCCGGCAACGTCACCTCCTGCGAGTACTCCCAGACCCTCGGGCAGATCATCGGCCTGGCCTATGCCGGCGCCCACCAGGCCACCCCCGGCATGCACATCCCGATCCGCGTGGAAGGCGGCGAGATGGTCAATGCCAAGGTGGTGCAACTGCCCTTCTTCGATCCCGACAACGCGCGCCAGGAGCTCTGAGTATGACCAGCCTGAAAGCCGAAGCCTACATTCCCCGCAGCCCACGCGCCGAGCTGCTGCAGACCTGCGCCCTCAGCGACCTGACCGACCTGGCGCGGGTCGGTTTCCGCGGCGGCGACAGCGGCGCCTACCTGCACCAGCGTGGCTACCAGTTGCCGCCCCAGCCCAACCAGGCCTTGCGCCAGGATGACGGTGCCTGGGTCGCACGTCTGTCGGCCAGTGAGTACCTGCTGCTGGGCAGCCTCGCCGACGTGGGCGCTGCGGTGGCCGCCGAGGAAGCGCAGTGGGTGCAGGATGCCTCGCGCAACTACCTGTTGCCACGCCAGGACAGCCATGCCTGGCTGCAATTGAGTGGGCAGCAGTGCAGTGCGGTGATGGCCAAGTTGTGCGGGGTCGATTTGCGCGCCCAGGCCTTTCCGGTCGGGGCCGTGGCGCAGACCTCGGCGGCGCGGATCAACGTGATCGTGGTGAATGTCGGGAGTGAGGAGTCGCCGGGGTTCTACTTGCTGTTCGACCGGGCTTCACGGGCTTACTTTCGCGAAGCGATGCTGGATGCGATGGAGGAGTTTGAAGGGGGGTGGGTTGGGGTTGATGAATTGATGCGTTGATCTGGGCGGCTTGACAGCCGGCAAGCCGACTCCCCCACCGCTGCTGCTCTGGCTTTTGGCTGGGATAACGGGGGCCTGGCTTGCCATCAGAACTAACGTACGATCCGGGATTCCGGGCCCTTATGGGGTTGGGGAAGTCATCTTTGGGGGTATTCCTCGCTCCAGGTCATCAACCAGAGCCTTGGCCAGCTCACTGAGGATGCGTGCGGCACTACCGGCGATGCGGTCGCCTTCCATCTCGGCCTCGGTGGTCAGGTGGCGGATGCAGCCGAGTAGCACCGAGAGCTGGTTCATGGCGTGCTCGAAGGGAATGCCGGGTTGCATGCGGAACAGGTCGAAGGTTTCGATACCTGCCGTTCTGGCGCGGGTGATGTCATCGATCATCTTAGGGTTCTCCGTTTCGATTCCGTGAATACGGTGGTGGATGGCACCGGCGTTGCCGGTGTTCGCGGGTGAACCCGCTCCTACAGAGGGTGATGTGCCTGTACGAGCGGGTTTATCGGGGCGCCGCGCCGCGAATAGGCCGGTGAGGCCTGCCTCAATGCAGGCTGGGATTACGCTCCAGCGCCAACGCCAGGGCATCGGCCTGGGCCCAGGCGAGCTGCATGGCGCGCAGGCCGTTGGTCATCGATTCGCGCATGGCGGGGTCTTCGATGAACTCGATGGCATAGCGGCTGTGATTGTAGGCCAACGTCAGGTAGTGGGTGATGTTCAACACCACATGATCCATCGGCACCAGGCGTTCGATGATCGCGTTGCTGAGGGTCTTGCCGTCGGGGAGATCGTGGAGTTGCGGTGGGTCGGGGACGATTTTCTTCATTGTCGGCTTCTCATGGAATTACCGCACCCCTTCGTTTCCACACGTAAGGGTGGCAGTTGTACACGGAGTGGAAAACCAGGCCATGAGAACCCCGGTAGGCCATGCGGCCTTCCGCGTACAACCGCCATGACGACAGCCGCATTCTCAGGAATTGCCAGGGTTTCCACACCCCGATCGCTGAATTGCCAGCGACCGAGAAAGCCTAGGGGGCCATGTTTCCCGGCACAATCAGACGCGCATCGACACGACTCGTAGGATATTTCTCCAACCAGGGATTCGCCACCATGAGCGTGTAGGACGCGTCTGAAAATAACGTAGCCTATACGCCCTACCCACTCCGCTTGGCTCGCAGCAGCAACGCCGCCAGCGCACACCCGAGCAACGCCAGGCACGACAGATAGAACGCATCGCTGTACGCCATCAGATACGCCTCCCGCCGCACCGTCGCCGCCAGCGCCTCGAGCATCTGCTGTTGGTGTGGCAGCCAGGTCTGCATCGCTTGTCCGAGACGTTCGTGCAACGCCGGTGAAAACGCGGTGATGTGTTCATGGACGCGCTCGCTGTGGTAGCGCTCGCGGGTGGCCACCAGCTGGGTCAACGCCGCCGTACCGACCGCCCCGCCAAGGTTGCGCAACATCGAGAACACCGCCGACGCCGAGCCCGCATCACGCTTGTCGAGCCCCGCGACGGCCAGCACCGACAACGCCACCATGATGAATGGCTGACCGATCCCCCGTACCACGGTCGACGGGATGATCACGTTGTCGGCGCTGTCCGCCGTGAGGCCCGCGCCCAGCCAGCAGCCCAGGGCCATGATCAGGAAGCCGCTGGCCACCATGAACTTGGCGCTCGTCCAGGCCATCAGCCGCGGCATCAGCGGCGCCAGCAACAGCTGCACCCCACCGTAGGCGATCAGCGCCACGCCGACATCGCGGGCACTGAAGCCCTGGATCTGCGACAGGTAGTTGGGCACCAGGAACACCAGGCCAAACGTGGCACCGCCAAAGATGAACATGGCCACGCTGGCAACGCCAAAGTTGTAATGGCCGAGCAGGCGCAGGTTGATGAAGGCGCGCTTGCCCAGCAACTGGGTGACGACGAACACCATCAGCGCAATGGCGGCGACCAGCGACATGCCAAGGATGAGCGGCGAGGCGAACCAGTCCAGGCGCCCGCCCTCCTCCAGCACGATCTGCAGACCGCCAAGGCCGATCACCATGGCGGCGATGCCCAGCCAGTCGCCCTGGCGCAGCAACGCCAGCTTCAGCGGCTTGGCGTCAATCGACCAGGCGATCGCCGCCAACAGGGCGATGCCTGGGAACAGCTGCAGGTAGAAGATCCAGCGCCATGAATAGGCATCGGTCAACCAACCGCCAATCGACGGCCCAGCCGCCTGGGCCACACTGTTGGCCAGGCTGAACAGCGCCATGCCCATGGCCATCTTGCTGGCGGGCAACTCGGTGATGATCAGCTGGAACGACAGCGGAATCAGCACGGCGCCAGCCGCACCCTGGACCACCCGGATCATGATCATGGCCTCCAGGTTGGGCGCCCACGAGCAGGCGATCGATGCCAGCAGGAAGATGAACGAGCCGGTCCACATCACCCGGCGCATCGAGAACACCTCGACCAGCCAGGCCGTGAGCGGGATCATCACGATCTCCGCCACCAGGTAGGCGGTCGAGATCCACGACCCCTCCTCGAAGCTCGCCCCCAGCGAGCCGCGGATTTCCGGCAGCGCCGCGCTGGTGACGTGCACGTTCATGCCGGCCATGAAGCAACCGAACAGACCACCGATCACGGCCACCCAGGCCCGCGTCGATACCGCAGGTTCAGCGCTCATCGCCACGCTCCGCACCACGGGTGTCGACCGTGGTCACCACCGACATGCCTGGCAGGATCTGCAAGTCCTGCACGGGGGGGTCGAGGAGGATGCGCACTGGAAAACGCTGGACGATCTTGGTGAAGTTGCCCGTGGCGTTGTCCGACGGCAGCAAGGCGAAGACGTTGCCCGAGGCCGGCGAAAAGCTGGCGACGTGGCCGCTCAGGGCGTGCTCGGCATAACTGTCGATGCTGATCCGCACCGGTTGGCCGACGCGCATCCGGCCCAACTGGGTTTCCTTGTAGTTGGCGACCACGTAAGCCTGCCGCAACGGCACCACGGCGAGCATCGGCTGGCCGGCGACCACATGCTGCCCGGCGCGTACCCGGCGCTGACCGACCACACCGTCGATGGGCGCGCGGATCAGCGTGTCTTCCTCGTCCTGGCTGGCCAGGGCCAGTCGCGCCTGGGCGCGGGCTTGGGCGGCGCCCTGCTGCTTGAGTGTCGCGGCCGCCTGCAAGGCCTGGGCTTGGGCCATGGCCAGCTGCGAGCGCTGCTCGCGCAATTGGGCCTGGGCGCCCTGCCAGCTCGCACGTGCCTGGACGGCCCTGGCGGTGGCTGCTTCCAGGCGCTGAACGGTGGCAGCATTGTCGCGCACCAGGCCACTGTAGCGCTGCCTGTCCAGGTCGCTGCGCCGGTGTTCGGCCTCGGCGCTCTGCACGGCCGCCTGCGCCTGAACAATGGCCTGCCGGCGCTGGTTGATACGCTCGGCCGCAACCTGCTGTTGGGCTTGGGCGGCAGCCAGGGCCGCCTGCGCCTCGGCGACCTCAGCCTCGGCCTGCAAGCGCCGGGCGCGGTAGTCGCGATCCTGCAGGCGCACCAGCACGTCGCCGGCCTTGACCGGTTGATCGTCGTCGACCTCGACCTTGGCCACGTAGCCCGGTACTCGCGCACTCATCGCCACCCAGTCGGCGCGGACATAGGCGTCGTCGGTAGTCTCCAGGTAGCGACCGGTACTGAACCAGTAGCCGGCCAACCCCGCCAGGAGCAACAGCCCTGCGCCGCTTCCGGCGATCAGCGCCACTCGGCGGCGGGCGCGCTTGCGCTCTGGCGTCATGTCAACGGGCTCGCCTACGGCGGGCAGTGGCTTTTCAACGGCTACGTTCATGGTTGCTTTCCAGTTTCGTTGAATGACCCCGATGTGGCGGTCGTGGCTGCCTGCCAGCGCCCGCCCAGGGCCTGGAACAGATCGATCTGCGCATGCGCCAGACGGCCCTCGGCTTGGACGTGGCGAGCGCGCACGGCGATCAGGTCGCGCTCGGCATCGAGCAGTTGCAGGGCATCGACGGCACCTGCGCGGTAACTCGTTTGCGCCAGGTCGAAGCCACGCTGGCTGTGTGCCAGGGCGGCATCCAGCGCCTGGCTGTGCTGGCGCTCGCCGTCGTAACGGGCCAGGGCCTGGCGCACATCCTTGAGCGCCGCCAGTGCCACGCTTCGGTAGTGCGCCACTTGCGCCTGCTGCAATGCCTGCGCCTTGCCGACGCGGGCGCGGTTGGCCTTGATGTTGGGAAACTCCCAGCTGATCAGCGGGCCGATGCCGACCATCACCGATCGGCTGCCGCCCAGTTGCGAAATGCGGTGATCGGATGCGCTCAGCGATGCGCCAAATCTCACTTTGGGATAGAGATCTGCCTTGGCGATATCGACATCCAGGGCGGCCGCCTGCCAATCACGCTCGGCCTGGCGCACGTCCGGGCGACGCGCCAGCAGATGCCAGCCGTCACCCGCGGGCAACGGCGACTTGAGGGTCGGGATGTGCTGACAGGTATCACCCTGCTCCGTCACCACCGTCGGCGCCTCGCCACCGAGCAGGGCCAACTCGAACAGGGCTATGCGCCGGCGCGCTTCCAGCACCGGCAGTTGTGCCTGCACCTGGTCGCGCAGGCCCAGCAGGCGCACGCCGTCCAGTTCGGTCGCAAGGCCGGCCTGGCGCTGACGATCGCTGAGTCGCAGGCTCTGCTCCAGCGTCTGCAACGACTGCCGTGCTGCCTGCAAGCGGGCGCCATACACGCACTGGTCGACATAGGCCCGCGTGGTCTGGGCCACGACCTGCAAGCGCACCTGCTCCATGGCCGCGCGACTCGCCTCGGCCTCGGCCCGCGCACGCTCGATGGTATTGCGTACCTGCCCCCAGATATCGACCTGGTAGGCCAGTTCGATGGCAGGGTTGAATTGCCATTGCATCGGCGCATGGCTGTCGGTCGCTTCGGCCAGCGTCTGGTCGTCGGCGCTCTTGCCGTAGGTAGCGGCCATGCTCACCTCGGTACCGGGCCAACGCCTGGCTGCGAACTCGCCGATGCCGGCCAGCATGGCACGGACGTTGGCTTCGGCCTGGGCCAGGTCCTGGTTGCGCGCCAAGGCTCGTTCGACCCAGCGGTCGAGCTGCGGCTCCTGGTACAACGCCCACCAGCGCTCGGGCAGCGGTCGATCACTGACACCGGCGGGCAAGTCGGACAACACGTCGAAGGAGGTCAACGCATCAGGTGGCGCCATTGGCATTCGTTCGGCGCAGGCGGACAGCGCGGCCAACAGGCCAACCGCGCCGAGCAACCTGGGCAAGGAAAGGGACTGCGGGTTATGCATCACGTCACATCACTTCAAGGGTCGTGACGCAAGCTTAAAGAGGGGATCGCAGCCCTTCTGCCGCCAGTGGGACAAACGCCCGCGCAAACGGGACAAGCGCAGCCTGGGTTCAGTGCCGCCGCGCGTGTGCGGCCCCCTGCACCCTGGCCTGCCAGTCACTCGGGGAATGGCCGAGAATCCGCTTGAACACAGCCGAAAACGCACTGGCGCTCTGGTAGCCGTGTTCAAGGGCCACGTTGATCACCGGCACACCTTCGGCCAGGCGCTGCTGGCTGAGCATCACCCGGGCACGGGCGCGCCAGTCACCGCAGGACATGCCAAGTTCACGCTGGAACAATCGGGCGACGTTGCGGGCGCTCATGCTCAGCTGTTCGCCGCACTGCTCCAGGGTCTGCTCCTGCGCCGGGTCGGCAAGAAACCGCTGGCACCAGGCGCGCAGCCTGGCATGCTGCGGCAGCGGCACATGGGCCTCGATCTTCACTGCCGCGTCCAGCTCGCGTTGGATGAGCGCACGTACATGCACTGCGTCGTCGGGCTGGCCGAACATCTTCGAGGCAGCCAGCACCAGTTCGCGCAACAGGCCAGACACCGCGATCAGCTGGCACTGGGCAACCTGCGAGCCGACCAGCAAGGTGCGCATGGACACCTCGCCGACCATGCGGATTTCATGGCTGACCCCAGCCGGTACCCACAGGGCCTGGTGGTGCGGGACGACCCAACTGCCGGCGTCGCTGCGTACCTGCATGACACCGCTGGCGGCGTAGATGAGCTGGTCCTGGGCATGGCAATGCCGGGGCACCACGTCATCGTGGGCGAAGTCCATTCCTAATGCTTCCATGTGGGTGCCCTGTGCCTTCGGTGGAGTTACCGGCCCTTTCGCCAGCGAACCAATATATCGCGCTATCTATGCCAATTCCCGCTTACTTCCGCACAAAAACCAATAAGATCGCTATCTAATACCAAATTTCAATTAATAATTGGTTTTCTATTGCCCGCTTAACCAGAAAGGAAAAATCAGATCCAGACGTCGTTCTGCGCCGTGCGCTCCCCACCCTCGTGACCGGTATTGAGCACACCCCTCGGCTCGATCATCATCAGCTTCGCCTCACCCTGCGCCGCTGTACGATGTTGGACGCCGCGTGGTACGACGAACAGCTCACCTGGCCGCACATGCACGCAACCGTCGGGCAAGTCGATGCGCAGCACGCCTTCAAGCACCAGAAATGCCTCGTCGGTTTCCGGGTGCGCATGCCAGATGAATTCACCCTCGATGCGCACGACCTTGAATTGGTAGTCGTTCATTTCAGCGACGACTCGCGGGCTCCACTGCTGCTCGATCAGCGTGGCTTTGTGCAGCAGGTCGACAGGGCTGGAAAGGGTTTGCTGGTTGGACATGATGGTTCCTCGATGGTTGGAGCCGTCAGCCTATAGAGCGGCGCTGGTCGCCTTCTTGTACGATCCTGCACGTTTAGCGACTGGCGCGCAGCCGCTCCAGCCAACGCAGGGGCGATACGCCGTAGCAACGGGTGAAATGCCGGGTCATGTGGCTCTGGTCGTGAAAGCCTGCGGCAAGCGCGGCATCGACCAGGGGAAAGCTATCGACGATCAGTCGTCGGAACAGGTCCAGGCGGCGCAGGGTCACGAAGCGATAGGGGCTGGTGCCGTAGAGCGTGCGGAAATCCCGCGACAGGCTCCAGCGCTCGCGACCGCTGGCCTGCTCGAGCATGTCCAGGGTAATGCCCAGGTGCAGGTGCTCCATGATGAAACCCCGGGCACGCTCGGCCGAACGATAGTCCAGGCGTTTGCGGCCACGGGGCTTGCCAGCCACGGCCTGCAAAGCCGTTGCCAGGTCGTAGAGGGCGTCCTGTTCTTCCAGCGCATCCAGCGGGTCGTCCATCGCTTGCACGAACGCTTCACTGGCCTGGTACAGGCGCGGATCACTCGACAGGCCGCCGGCAATGAATGGCAGCGGCTGGCCACCCAGGATGTTCTGGATCAGCGCCGGATCGATGTAGGCCATGCGGTAGCGAAAGCCCGCCTCGGTGCCGGCCATGCCGTCGTGGACTTCGTCGGGGTGCAGCACCAGGGTGTTGCCCGGCACGCCATGGCGTAGCGAGCCTTTGTAGTGAAAGCTCTGCACCCCGGCCAGGGTGCGGCCGATGGAATAGGTGTCGTGCCGGTGTGGGTCGTAGCCGTGGCTGCCGAACCAGGCCTCGATGCGCTCGACGCTGCCGGGTTGGGCGTTGCGGATGACCCAGTCGGCAGGGGTTGGAAGGTTCGAACTTCGGCTCAAGGCGCGTATTTCCGTTACGAGGCTGTACTGACCATGGCAGGACTATAACGGGCCACGATGCCGCTTGAAAGCCACGCCGCCGCAAGCGCGCCTGCGGCGGCGTCGCGCCTCAACGCTCCAGCGAAGACGCCATTTCCAGGCTCATGCCGCGGGTTTCCGGGGCCAGCCACACCGACACCACCAAGCCTGCCAGCGACACCAGTGCCGCGACCAGCATGGTATTGCCGATGCCGATGCTCTGCAGCGAGATCGGCACCAGCCAGGTGCCCGCCGCCGAACCGATACGCGACATCGACGAGCCCATGCCGACGGCGAATGCACGGATCTCAGTGGGGAACAGCTCGTTGGGGTACACCAGTTCCAGCACCTGGGCTCCGCCGATGAACAGCGCATAGGCACCGAACAACGCCAGCACCAGCACCTCGGAGCCATCGGCGAACAAGCCCAGGCCCAACAGCGCCAGGGTCGACCAGAGGAAGCTGTGGATGATCAGCGGGCGGCGCCCGAGCGAGTCGATCATGCGCGTGGCGAGGATGCAGCCGACCACGAACAGCAAGGTGATCAGCACCGAGCCGTAGGACGCCCAGTCCCCCTTGAGATGCAGAGCCTGCAGCACCACCGGGGCAAAGGAATACACGGCGAACATCGGTACCACCGCAGCGCTCCAGAACACCGCGACGAATAGCATGCGCTTGCCATAGCCCGAACGCATCAGCGCACCCAGCGACACCTTTTTCTCCACGGCCTGCTCGGGCATGTTGGCCAGCGAGTACGACGGGCCATAGACCTGCTTGATGATGCGCTCGGCTTCCTCGAAGCGCCCCTTGCTCACCAGCCAGCGCGGCGACTCGGGCGTGCGCAGGCGGATGATGAACAGCAACGCGCCCAGCACTCCGGAGCTGGCCAGCACCATGCGCCAGGCTTCATCGCCACCGTTGGCCAGGATGAAGTTGCCGACCATGTACGACAACGCGGCGCCGGCGAACCAGAGGATGGTCAGCCCGGCCAGGCGTTGGCCACGGTGTTTCTGCGGCAGGAACTCGGTCAACAGCGAGCCGGCGACCGGGTATTCGAGGCCCACGCCGATCCCGACCAGAAAGCGCAGGATGAACAGCGCGATGCCCGACTCGACCCAGAAGGTGCCGACCGAGCCGACGATGAACAGGATGGGGCCGACGAAGAACAGGCGGCGGCGGCCGAGCTTGTCGGTCAGCCAGCCGCCGAGGAAGCCGCTGAAGAAGGTGCCGAGCATGGCCGACGCCGCGACCATGCCCTGCCAGAACGAATCGAGCTTGAGGTAATCGGAAAACTGCACGATCACCACACCGATGATGCTGAGGATATAGCCGTCGAGAATCCAGCCACCGCCTGCACACAACGTCATCAACTGGTGGAAGTTGTTTAACGGTGCGTCCTCGATGGAAACAGTATTGTTGCTCACCGTGAAAAGTCTCCTGTGGTATTAATTATTTTTAGTGCCTAAAGACAGTCGGCCAGCCAAACATCGAGCGCGCACAGTTATGTGCCGCACGTACCTGTGCGGGATGTTTGGATGTTGTGTTTTTGCGCCATTGGCATTGGCGTGAAACCGATGATTGGGCGCTGCCCGCAGTGGCAGGACCACGGCAAGCAGACCCTCGGAACGGCCTGGGCCTAGGGCGCCAAATCTAGGTTTAAGCCCATGATTCATAGGGCCTAGGAAGAATGTCTACTCTTTGTCTACTATTTGTCGGCGCAGCATAGACGAAACTTTTCTGGGGGGTCAACGATAAATTTTGGTTATGCGAACGCTGGCGCGATTGGACAAACAGCCGGCGCGCAGGGAGGGTTTTCCGGAGGGTGATTTATCATTAAATTATTGATGGCGGTGTTATTTTATTGAAGGAAGTAGTTAGTTCCCTGGGGTTCGCCGCAAGATTATCTGCGTTATATAGATCGAGCGCCGCCCGCGCGGCGCTCGATGTCAGCGAACATGCACCTCTCGAATCGAACACCGCGATGCGCCGCGCGGGCGGCGCTCGGTCTCGAAAACACCACTACCCTCCCGCCGTACGCCTCAAAAACCCACTGTGGCCGACAGCAGATAAGTCCGTGGCGTGGACAAGGTCAGCCCCGGTTCGCTGTCATCCGATGCCCCCGCCGACGCCCAGTAGCGGTCATCCAGCACGTTCTCGACACTGGCGCGCAAGGTCACCTCGGTGGCGTCGACCTTGAAGGCATAGCGCGCCCCCAGGTCGAACCGCTCCCAGCCATCGATCTGCTTGCTGTTGTCCTGGTCCAGGTACTGCGAGCTGGAATGGATGCCACGCGCCGTCAGGGTCAGCCCGTTCACACCTGGCACATCCCACTCGGCACCGAGGTTGACGTTGTACTCGGGCGTCGCCGGGGCGCGGTTGCCATCGTAGGCGCCACCCACGGTGTCGGTCAGTTCGCTGTCGATGTACATCACCCCACCCAGCAAACGCACGCCTTCGACTGGCTCACCGAACACGCTCAACTCGATGCCGCGGTTGTCGCGCTTACCATTGGGGCCGAACACGCGGGTCCCGGGGTTGGTCTCGTAGGCCGGCTGGCGAATGCGGAAGGCGCTGGCGGTGAAGGCCACGCGCCCCAGGTCGTATTTGGCGCCCACCTCGACCTGACGGCTGGTGAAGGGGGCGAATATCTGGTCTTCGTTGATCGACGTCGAGGGGGCGATCTTGCCCTGGCTCAAGCCTTCCATGTAGTTGGCATACAGTGACAGCTGGTCGGTGACCTTGAGCAATACGCCAGCCGACGGCGAAAGCTTCTCCTCGTCATAGGCCGTGTCGCCCTTCACGCCGTCACTCCAGTCATCGACCTGGACCCGCTGCCACCGGGCACCGAGGGTCAGCAACAGGCGGTCATCGAAGAAGCCCAGGGTGTCGGCCAGGGCGACGCCGGAAAAGCGGTTTTCGGTGTACACCTCGGCATCGATGCGCGTCGGCGTGCCCGGCGTCGGGGTCGGTACCGGGTCGTACAGGTTGCTGGGCGCCGAGGCATAACGCGCGCCGCCATTGGTGAAGTCCATGTAGAAGTAGCTGGCAGCCAAGTTCAGTTCATGGCTGACCGGCCCGGTATGAAACCACTTGCGCAACCCGGCCATGGCGGTGCGCACGGTTTCGTCGCGGGTGAAATCGCGCGGCTGCACGGTGAAGTCGCCGGCATCGTTGACGACCGAGACGTTGTGGCGAAGGAAGTCATGGTGGCTCTTGCGCGCGCCGACCGCGCCATAGGCCAGCAGCGATTCGCTGATGTCGTACTCGGCGTTCAAGGCGCCGAAGGTGTCGTTGGTGCGCGCCTTGCTCCAGGCCTGGGCGTAGTTGTGGCGCACGTCATTGGCATCCGGCACCTTGGCATTGGCGCCGACCAGCACCCGCTCCTGCGGCGCATCGGTGTCGCGCTCGGTGTGGCCGAGGTCGGCCGACAGGCGCAGGCGCTCGCCACCAAAGTCCAGGCCCAGCACCGCCATCTCGCGGTCGACGCTCTGGTGGTCCCACTCGGTGTCACCGGACTGCTTGACGCCGTTGAAGCGCAGGCCGAACTGATCGCCCTCGCCGAACCGGCGGCCGATATCCACCGCGCCGCCCACCTGGCTGCCCGAGGCGTAGCTGCCGGTGAACTCGGTGAGAGGCTTGTGGCCGGCACGCTTCGGCACCACGTTGATGCCGCCGCCGACGCTGCCGCGTGGCGAGATGCCGTTGATCAGCTGGCTGGGGCCCTTGATGATGTCGACCCGGTCGGCCATCTCCATATCGATGGAATAGGTGGGCAGGATGCCGTACAGGCCGTTGTACGACACATCGCTGTTGAACAGGCTGAAACCGCGAATGGTGAACTGCTCGAAGCGCCCCCCAGCCGGGTTGGTCGCGCGCACCGACGGATCACTGGAGACCAGGTCGCCAAGGGTGCGAGCCTGCTGGTTCTTTACCAGTTCGCTGGTGTAGGTGGTCATGCTGAACGGGGTTTCCATGAAGTCCCGCGAGCCCAACAGGCCCTGCGACCCTTTGCGCGCCACCTGGCCACCCGCGTAGGGCTGGCCGTCGTTATCCAGGGCCTGGGCGCCGACGATGCTGGTCGGGGCAATTTCCAAGGCGTTGGCCCCCTCGGGCGCCGGCACCAGGGTGAACGCCCCCTCGCCGACCGGCTGCAGTTGCAGGCCGCTGCCCTGGAGCAGCAGCAGGAAACCTTCATCGACACTGTAGCGGCCCGACAACCCGCCACTGTGCCGGCCACCGACCAGGGCCGGGTCCAGCGACAGGCTGACGCCAGCCTGGTCGGCGAAGCGGGTGAGCGCAGCGCCCAGGCTGCCAGACGGCACTTCATAGCTACGGCGAACGCTTTCATCGGCCCAGGTGGGTGCGTTGAGCAACAGGCTCATGGCGAACCCGACACCCATCAGGCGGCAAGACTTTACTGCAGGCATTGAACAAGGCTCCTTTGATTTTCCTCTACCGGTAATGACCGGCGAGGAAAAAAAAGGGGACAGCCTCAAGCACGATTTTCTCGCGGCGCCAGGGTGACCCAGTAGCGGGTGCGCATCTGCACCTGCAGTGGCAGGCTGGCAGCCAGCAGGGCCAACACGCGATCGGGCTCGTCGAGGCGGAAGGTGCCGGTGACACGCAACGCCTCCAGCGCCGGCGCCCAGCGCAACACGCCAGGGCGATAACGGCGCAGTTCCCGCAGCAAGTCGCCCAGGGGGCGGTCTTCCAGGCGCAACACCCCATCGCGCCAGCCCAGCGGCCATTCGTCCAGCGTACTTACCGGCCCTGCGCCCTGGGCGTACAGCCTGGCCTGCTGGCCGGCCTGCAACGCCAGGGCGCCACCGCGTAGGGGTTGCAGGGTAGCCGAGCCGTTGACCTGAGAAACCTGGCAAGCCTCGTCGAACAAGCGCAGGCAGGCCTCGCCGGAGCTGACCGCGACCTGGCCGAAGGGCAATTCGACGGCCAGGCCCAGGCCAGCCGGCAGGGTCACCGCCACCTCGCCGCGTAACAGCTTCAGCCGACGCGCCGCCAGGTCGATGTCGACCGCACTGTCGGTGTTCAACTCAAGGTAGGTGCCATCGGCCAGGGCCAGTTGCCGGCGCTCCCCTACCCCGGTGTGCACATCGGCGGTCCAGGTTTCCAGCGGCAACTGCCGCGCCAGCATCCAGCCCGTGGGCAGCAATGCCGCCACGGCCAATGCCTGCTTGAGCAACGCCCGGCGGCTGGCCTGCGGGCGGTCGAGGGCGGCCAGGGCCAGCTCGCCGGGCAACTGGGAAAAGCGCTGGCGCAGTTGCATCGCCTTTTGCCAGGCCTGCTCATGCTGGACATCGCTGGCCCGCCACTGGGCCAGGCGCTGCAGGTCGCTGTCACCAGCCGCGCCGGACTCCACCAGCGCCAGCCAGCGTGCGGCGGCGCGTACCACTTCGCGAGTATTACCGTTGACGGCCGACATTACAGTTCTGCCAGCAGGCAATGTTCGTACGCTTGCGCCATGTAGCGCTTGACCGTGCGCTCGGACACAGCCAGGCGCACGGCGATCTCGCTGTACCCCAGCCCTTCCAGCTGGCTCCAGAGAAACGCCCTGCGCACCGGCGGCTTGAGGCCGTCGAGCAATTCGTCGAGCGCGTGCAGGGTTTCCAGCAGGATCCAGCGCTGCTCCGGTGATGGCAGGCTCTGCTCGGGCAATTGCGCCAGCGCGTCCAGGTAGGCTTGTTCCAGGCTGCGCCGCTGGTGGAAATTGCTCAACAAGCGCTTGCCCACGGTCAGCAGGTAGGCGCGTGGCTCGCGGATGTCGGCCAACGGCTGGGCGCTGGTGAGCACACGCAGGAAGGTGTCCTGGCTGAGGTCGGCGGCATCCCACGCATTGCCCAGGCGCCGACGCAGCCAGGTTTCCAGCCAACCGCGGTGGTCGCGATAGAGGGCTGGCAGGCTGTGCTCCTGGGACGGCGCGGCATCGGTCATGGGGAAGGCTCTGCGGAGGCGTAAATGGGAGTGATTCTATTTTACGTCAGGCGTCAGATCCAAGGGGTTTGTACAAAAAGTCAGTTGAGACGTCTGGGGCGCGTAGCGGCCCTAATCGGCTCACTTACATAGCCTCGCGCAGTTGCGCCAAGCGCAGGAGCAGACGCTTCACATAGCCCTTGGCGATCATCGAGCCCCAGTGCCCATCGCAAAAACGCTCACCGCGCACGTAATAGGTCACCAGGCTGCACAACTGCTCCAGGCTCGCTTGCTCGATGGCGCCCGGCTCGCTCATCAGGCGATCACCGGTGGCGCGGTAGTCGATGACCAGCCAGCAGTCCAGACGCGCTTGCTCATAGAACTCGTCGACCACCTTGGCGTAGATCGGATAAGGGTGATTTTCCCGGAAGGTATAGGCCTCGATGGCCACTCCGTCGGGATACAGCAGCGGCAGGAAGCGTAGCAGCGCGTCGATTTCGGCCGGGGTGGGTAGCATGACGAGTTCCTTGTCGTGGATCAGGACGACAGTCTACACACACCGCGCCTGGGTGTTTAAAGCGTCATGAGCATTTCATGCCAGGCCATGCCGCCGTGGTCCGAGGGTGACGGGCGCACGTACTGGTAGCCCATCTTGCGGTACAGGTCGACATGCTGCTCCTTGCACATCAGGTGGATGCTGGCCTTGCCCTGGGCGCGCATGCGGGCGACGAACTCGGTCATCAGTTGCTTGGCGTAGCCCTTGCCCTGATGGGCCGGGTCGACGACCACCGACATGATCACCACATTCGGCGCCAGCGGATCGTGGCCGACCAGCTCCTTGAAGGCTTCATCGGACATCACCACTTCATGGGCGCAGCCGCTGTTGATGAAGCCAGCGATGCCGCCTTGTGCTTCGAGCAGCAGGAAGCCGTCTGGGTATTGGGCGATCCGGGTGCGGATCTTTTCAAGGGTGGCGGCTTCGTCGCCCTCGTAGGCACCGATTTCGATGGCGTAGCAGCGCTCGGCGTCCTGGGCGACGGGGGTGCGGAATGAGGGAGTGGTCATGGGTTGGCTCCGGCGGGCAGTGTGACGAGGGGGTATGGTAAATGACCAGACGACCCTTTACGGTGCATTCTTTTTGAATCAGGCTTGCCGGCAAGGTGAGGCTTTTGCGCTGTACTGCCTGGACCGGCCCCTTCGCGGCGGTTCGGCGCCCCGATGAACCCGCTCCTACAGGATCCCCATTGGTCTGTAAGAAATTGACCCCCTGTAGGAGCGGGTTTACCCGCGAATGGCGCACACTGGCCCGTACTGCCTTACCTCGACTTCAGGAGGCCCGACGTTGCTCCAACAAGACCCCCTCCAACCCTGGCAAGGCGAAATCTGGCTGGGCAGCGACCACTGCGTGCTACTGAGCACACTGGGCCGCACCGACAGCCACCGCCACTACGCCCACCAGTTGCTGCTCGGTCTCGACGGCCCCGTGCAGGTGCGCCTGGGCGAGCAGGACCACAGCAGCCCGGCGGTGCTGATCCCATCACAGCAGCCGCACGCCATCCTCAGCCACGGCGTGCCCTGCCTGACCCTGTTCGCCGAACCCCTGGCGTTCACCCTGCACGACTTCCACGAAATCCACGCGCAGGCAGGCCAAACCCCGCAGCGCCTGGCCGAATGCCTGCAGCGATGGCCACGTCGCCCCCTCCCCCCACGCCTGGCAAAAGCCGTGCAACGCATCCGCGCGTTGGACGACCAGGCCTTGTCGGCTCGCGAGCTGGCCGCCACTGCTGCGCTCTCGATAAGCCAGCTGCAGCGCCTGTTCAACGGCACCCTGGAACTGTCTATCCGCCGCCTGGTGCTGTGGCAGCGCCTGCGCGTGGCCCTGCGACTGGCGCTGGAAGGCGCGGCCCTGACCGAAGCCGCGCTGGCAGCGGGTTTCGCCGACTCGGCGCACTTCACCCGCAGCGTGCGCCGGCACTTCGGCCTCAGCCCAGGCAATGCATTGCATCAGTTGCGCCTACGCACGCTCGGCTAGCGCCTGGCGCAGGGTCACCGGCAACACCGCAGGCGCCTCGGTATCGCCGTTTACCCACGGCTCACGCAACTGCGCCAGATAGCCTTGCGGGTAGTCTGGGCGATCGCCGATGCCCAGATCATCCTCTGCCAGCCGATACCCCGGCAGATGCAATGCCGTGCCGAGCAGCCGATCCCACAGCGGAAAGAACAGCGCAAAGTTCACGTCGCCCGTGGTGCCGTACTTCAGATGGTGCAAGCGGTGCACCGGCGCCCAGGCGAACACATGCCGCAGGCAGCCGATGCGCATGTCGACGTTGCTGTGCTGCAGCAACAGCTGGATCGACACACTGAAGGCCAGCAACAACGCTACCTCCAGCGGCAGGCCCAGCAGGATCAACGGCAGGGTCCCGCCCAGCGCCTCGAGCATCTGGTGCAGGGGATGCTTCATCAAGCCATTGAAGCCATACAGGCGCGTCACGCTGTGGTGCACCGCATGCAGGCGCCAGAGCAAGGGGCTACGGTGGCTGGCGTAGTGCACCAGGGTGATGCCGAGGTCGGCCAGCACGATGGCGACCAGCAGTTGCACCGCCAGCGGCCAGTCGGCGGGCCAGATATCCAGAGCAGGCAGCCAATGGGCAAGCAACGGGATCGCCGCGATGCCGGCGATGTTCAGCGACTCGTTGACCAGTGCATGGCACAGGTCGCGCCTGGCATCGCCTTGCGATCCGTTCCAGGCAGCGCGGTATGGCATGAGGCGTTCGCACAGGCAGGACAGCAACACCGCACCCGCCAGTAGCAGCGCGAGCCACCCCGGATGGACATGACGGTTTGCCAGCCACAGCGCGGTGGCGATGAAGCCAAAGAGGAAAACAGGGGCGTAGAGCAGGCGCATGACAGACTCCTTAAGACTGGAGCCGCCATTGTTCGCAAGACAAACGCTACTCGCTTGAACGAACGGCGCAATCGCAGCGGCGAACCGAGCCCGAAGGCAACGGCGCCCTAACGGTAGGCGTCAGCTTGCCGGCGATACTGCCCAGGCGTCATGCCCAGGTGCTGGCGAAACGCGCTGCCCATGTGCGACTGGTGCGCAAAACCCGCCTCCAGGGCAATGTCGGCCAGGTCCTTTGTGGTCCGTTCGATCAAGTGCCGAGCGGCTTGCAGCCTGATCTGCACCAGGTACGCATGGGGCGTCAGGCCAATGGCCTGGGTGAAGTCGCGCAGGAAGCGAAGCTCATTGTGGCCGTAGGTGCTGGCCAGCTGTTCCAGGCTCAACGGTTGCTGATGTTCGTCGCCGATCCGGTCCAGTACCTGGGTGAACGCCTTGGCCTCGACCTTGGCCTGCACCCTCGGCGCCCCAGCCTGTGCGATGAGGCCCATCGTCCCCTCCTCCAGTGCCAGTCGGTCGGCTTGCGGCGCAAGCAACAGCCGCCGCAGCTGCATCGCCTGCTGCAGGGCCTGGCGCTGACCGGTGAACTGCACGCGCCGATCGATCGCCGGCAGCAGCCGCTGGGCCTGCGCGGCTTCCAGGCGCAGCACCAGATATTCGCCCCCCTTGGCGGACTCGGAAAACACATCGACGCCAACGGGTGTCTGCGCCAGCACCCCGGCGAAGGTGTCGAAGTCGACACGCCGGTCGGAGTCGATCGCATGCACGCCCTGCTGACGCTCCAGGGTGATGCCCAGCGAATGCCAGCGCACCGGGTCACTGGCGCTGTAGGCCGCGCGCGGCAAAAGTTGCAGGCACAGCGTATCGCCCAGCAGGCGCTGGCTCAGCATGTGAAATTTCCTGATAGACCGTCGTTGGCTGGCACCGGACACTTCCTGGTGAACGATTGACACTAACGGGAGCACCGCATGCGCACCATCGGCCTTATCGGCGGCATGAGCTGGGAGTCCAGCGCCGAATACTACCGCCTCATCAACCAGCAGGTGCGTGATCGCCTGGGGCCGCTACGTTCGGCGCAAACGCTAATCTACAGCGTCGACTTCGGGCCTGTCGAGCAGGCCCAGCATGCCGGGCGCTGGGACGATGCAGCGGCGATCCTGGTGGATGCAGCGCGGCGACTCGAGGCGGGCGGCGCCGATTGCGTGGTGCTCTGCACCAACACCATGCACAAGGTCGCGGCGCAGATCGAGGCGGCGGTGGCCATTCCCTTCCTGCACATTGCCGAGCCAGCCGGGCAAGCGGCACGCGAGATCGGGGCGACGAAAGTGGGCCTGCTCGGCACGGCTTTCACCATGGAGCAGGACTTCCTCAAACAGCGCTTGCGCAACATGGGGCTGGAGGTACTGGTGCCCGAGGCCGCCGAACGGCAATGGGTGCATCGGATCATCTACGACGAGCTGTGCGTCGGCGTGATCGCCACGGCATCGCGCAAACTCTACCAGGCGGTGATCGAATCGCTGGCCGCACGTGGCGCCCAGGCAATCATCCTCGGCTGTACCGAAATCGGCCTGCTGATCAAACCGGAGCACAGCACCCTGCCCCTGCTCGACACCACCGAACTACACGCGCGGGCAGCGGTGGCTTTCGCCCTGGCTGACGGGGAAGCGGCGCCACGGTGAGCGTGACGCCGTAGCCACTAGAAGCTGTAGTCTGCCGTGACGAAGAACGACCGCGGCTCGCCCAGGTACCATTGCAGGCCGTTGTTGTCGGTGGTAACGGCATACTGGCGGTCGAACAGGTTGTTCAACTGCAGGCCAAGGGTGAGGTCCGGCTGCACCTGCCAGTCGAAGCTTGCGTCGACTACGCTGTAGCCGGGCACCTTGACGGTGTTGGCATTGTCGGCGTATCGGCTGTCGACATAACGCACACCCGCCCCAGCCCTGAAGCGCTGGGCGAAATCCTTGCTCAACCACAGGTTGGCCGAGCGGCGCGGGACGCTGACCGGTTGGTTGCCGCTGAAGTCGTCACTGCCGCTGGCGAAGTCGTCATATTCGGCGCGCACCCAGGCGGCGTTGGCCGAGAGCTGAACGTCGTAGGGCAGGCGCAGCTCCAGGGTGGCTTCCAGGCCGTCCGAGGATTGCTGGCCGACCTGCTGCTGGAGGGTCGGGTTGGCAGGGTCGGTGCTGAGCAGCTTCTTCTTGACGATGTGGTACGCCGCCAGCGTCCATTCGCCCCGGCCCTCGGCCAGCATCTGCTTGATCCCCACTTCTGTCTGCTTCGCCGTGCTCAAGTCCCACTGCTGCTGGGTGGCACTGAGCGTCAACAGGTTGCCCACGCCTTCGGTGCTGGTGGCGTACTGGCCGTAGAGCGAAAGGTCCTCGGTCAGCGCGAACACCAGCCCTGCCCGCCAGTTGTTGCCATCCAGGCTGCGATCGGTGCGCGAGTCGGCATCCAGGTCGGTGCGGTCCAGATGGACCTGATCGTGGCGCACGCCGGTGATCAGCGACAGGCGTTCGGTTAACTGCGTGCGGTTTTCGGCGAACAGCGAGAACTGCCTGGCCTGGTTGGCCTCACGCGAGCGGAACGGGTCGGTGCTGACGTATCCGCCGCCACCGGAGCCGGCCAATGGCACGGTATCGGTGTGGGTGTTGCCGAAGTCGTGTTTGCGCACGAAACGAATCGAGTTGTAGTCGGCGCCCACCACCGTCTGGCTGTCCAGGCCGAACAGCGAGTGCTGCAAGGTGAAGGTCTGGCGGTCGCCGATCTGCTCCTCGGTCTGCTTGATGCTGATGAAGTTGCTGCGTCGCACCTGGTCACCCGGCAGCCAGGTATAGGCCTCGGCGTTACGCCAGCGGCGCTGGACCTTGAGGAAATACAGCTGGTTACTGGCCGTCAGGTGGTCGTTGATCACCCAGTCGGTGACCAGGCGCGTGGACTGGTCGTTGTAGTGCACCTCGGCGTTGTCGACGTTGTAGTTGTGGTCGCGCAGCGACTCGCGGTAGTGCCCATCGACCAGGGGCGTACCGAAATATCGCTGCGGGTTCTGGTCGCCGTAGTCATGGCTGAGGGTGAAGCTCAGGTCGTCGCTGGGCTGCCAACGCAAAGCGCCACTCACGGCAAGGCTCTGCGAGTCACCGCGGTCGACCCAGCCATTGCTGGCCTGCTTGTTGAGGTTGAGCCGGTAGCTGAGGGTATCGGTCAAGGAGCCGCCACTGTCGAGCGCCATTTGCCGGCGGTCGTCGGAGCCGTAGCCCAGGCGCAGGTGGTTGCGGATGTCGCCTTCGAACGGTTTTTTCGGCACCACGTTGACCACCGCGCCGGTCGCGCCCTCCCCGTACAGCACCGAGGCCGGGCCGCGCAGGACATCGATGCGCTCGACCGACCAGGTATCGACCGGGAATGTCACGGTGCCGGCGCCCACGTACAGGCGGGTGCCGTCATACAACTGCATGATCGCGCTGTGACCGCTGAAACCGCGCGCTGAAAGCCCGGTGCCGCCGTCACCCGGGGTGCCGAGAAAGGTGATGCCAACCGAGCGGGTCACCGCGCTCTGCACGCTGGGGTTGTTGCGCGCAAGAACTTCCTCACTGCCGATGCTGGTGACGCTGGCCGGCGTTTCCAGCGGCGTCAGGCCCAGCCGCGAGGCTGTGCTGCCGGGTGTATGCAGGTCGAGCAGCGGACTCTGCTCGGCATTGCCGGTGATCGCGGTCGCCGGCAATGCCAGCGCCTGGTCATCGTCGTTGGCTTGGGCCGCGAAGGAAAGCAATACACAAGGCACCAGGCTTGCACGCAAGTACGTGCCTGGCAGGGAGGTGAACACTGAATAACGGGACATGTCTTTCCACTTGAAGCAGGAATGAATGAATCCCGGAGGGAACAACGCATAGGGAAATCGCAGGCGCACGCGCCCACGGAAACCGGCCTGCGCCCGCCCACCGCGGGTTTGCCAAACGATGCTTCAGGCCGGTCTCCGGGCTCGCGAGGGTCATGAAGCATTCACCTTCCCATGCCTTGGCACAGTGGTCTGTCGAATGCTTCGCTCGCATACCGTTGCGGGGGCAGCGCCGGACTGATCATCGCGCGATGACGAACCGGCTTCCCGTTTCACCCCATGCACGGCGGCAGGGGGCACCTGAAACAGGCGCGCAGATGACCATCAAAACGCCGGCAGGTCAACCGCAGGGGTGTTTGCCGAGGAATGGCGGCCACCGCATAAAATCATTTTTACGCATATTAGGTTATGCCTAAATTGAATTTCACTGAAAGACGGAAAGCCTCTAGCTTAAGCGCCCATAGCGTTTGGTTCTGAACAGGAACCTCACCGCCAGACGCGCACGCTACCCGACCACGTGGTGCCTGCCCCCTTTATCGCAATGGAGGCGCCATGCCCATCTCCTCGTTAAGCCGTCGTCAACTCATCGCCCTGGCAGGCACCGCGACGGCTGCCGCGTTCGCCAGCCGCCTGGCCTTCGCCGACCATGACCACGGCAGCCACGATCAAGGCGCTCAGCCCGACCACGCCAGCCAACCGGTCGGCAGCGGCCTGGACCTGGACAGCACGCGCTGGGTGCTGCCCGAGCCACGCAAGATCAAGCTGGCCACCAACCTCAATGCGGTGTGCCTGGCGCCGGTGGCCGTGGCCGACAGCCAGGGCATCTTCAAGCGCCATAACCTGGATGTGGAGTTCGTCAATTTCGGCAACTCCACCGAAGTGCTGCTCGAGTCCATGGCCACCGGCAAGGCCGACGCCGCCACCGGCATGGCCTTGCGCTGGCTGAAGGCGCTGGAACAGGGCTTCGACGTCAAGCTCACCGCAGGCACCCACGGCGGCTGCCTGCGCCTGCTGACCCTGGACAACGGCCCGAAGTCCTTCGAGGCCTTGAAAGGCGCGACCATCGGCGTCACCGACATGGCCGCGGCGGACAAGAACTTCTTCTCCCTGATGCTCAAGCGCCACGGCGTCGACCCCCTGCGTGACGTGACCTGGCGGGTCTACCCGATCGACCTGCTCAGCGTCGCCCTGCAAAAAGGCGAGATCCAGGCCGCCAGCGGTTCGGACCCGCTGATGTATCGGGTCAAGCAACAGCCGGGCTTCGCCGAATTGGCCACCAACATGGTCGAGGAATACGCCAACATGAGCTGCTGCGTGGTCGGCGTCAGTGGCAAGCTGGCCCGCGACGACACGCCAGTGGCGGCGGCCATCACCCACTCGATCCTGCAGGCGCATGCCTGGGCCTCTCGCAACCCCGATGCGGTGGCCGAGGAGTTCCTCAAGTTCGCGGTCAATACCTCCCGCGAGGAGGTGCATGCCATCCTCACCGAGCACACACACGGCTACTACTCGGTGGGCAACACCTTCGTGAAGGAGATCGCGGTCTATGCCCGCGACCTGAAGAACATCGAAGTGCTGCGCCCCCGTACCGACCCACTGGCGTTCGCGGAGGGTGTCCATGCCGACGTATTCGCTTGAGCAATCCCGGCCCGGCACCTCGGCGCATGCGCCGGCATGGCGAGCGGGCCTGCTGGCTGCGCTGGCCTGGATCGTCCTGGGCCTGTTCACCGAACTGTATCCGGACGGCGGCAAGCCCTGGCCTTACACCCGTGAGCTGGCCGTCGCCGGCGTGGCGGTGGGCGCTCTGCTGGTGCTGATCGCCCTGCTGCCGGGGCCGTTCAGCCGTGTGGTGCAACGCCTGCGCCCGGCCGGTGCCTGGCTGGTGGCGTTGCCGCTGTTGCTGGGCCTGTGGCTGCTGGTGACAGCCAAGGTGGTGTTGTTGCCGGTGCCGTTTTTCGCCCCGCCCCAGGCGCTGATCGAAGTGTTCCTCGACGACTGGCCGCGCCTGGGCGAAAGCCTGCTGCACTCGCTGTGGCTACTGCTCAATGGCGTGGTGCTCGGTGGCGTCGCCGGCTTCATCGCCGGGGTGGCCATCGGCTGGTCACACCGCATCGGTTACTGGGTGCACCCGGTGCTGCGCATCCTCGGGCCGGTGCCCTCCACGGCGCTGCTGCCGATCTGCTTTTTCTTCTTTCCCTCCAGCTGGAGCGCGAGTGTGTTCCTGATCGCCCTGGCGACCTGGTTCCCGGTCACCGTGCTGACCTGGTCGGGCGTCGCCAGTGTCGACAAGGCCTACTACGAAGTGGCCCGGACCCTGGGGGCCAACTCACGCTTCCTGGTCTTGCGGGTGGCGATCCCCGCCGCCCTGCCGCATGTGTTCGTCGGCCTGTTCATGGGTCTGGGCGCGTCGTTCTCGGTACTGGTGGTAGCCGAAATGATGGGCGTCAAGGCCGGACTCGGCTGGTACCTGCAGTGGGCTCAGGGCTGGGCGGCCTACGCCAACATGTACGCCGCGCTGCTGGTGATGGCCCTGCTTTGCTCGGGCCTGATCACCTTGTTGTTCATCGTCCGCGACCGGGTATTGTCCTGGCAGAAAGGAGCCGTCAAATGGTGAACCCCGCCCAAGCCACCGTCCCTCGCGAAAGCGGCATGGCCCTGGATATCCGAGGCCTGAGCCACGCCTTCGAACTGGGCGACCAGCGCCTGCCGGTGCTCGACGACGTCGACCTGCACTTGCAGCCGGGGGAAAGCGTCGGCCTGCTCGGGCCGTCCGGGTGTGGCAAGTCGACCCTGCTGCGCCTGGTCGCCGGGCTGGAAGGCCTGCAACACGGCCAGCTGCTGGCCGATGGTAGCGCCATCGAGGGCCCGCACCCTTCTCGGGTGCTGGTGTTCCAGGATCCCACGCTGTATCCGTGGCGTAGCGTCTGGGACAACGTCGCGCTCGGCCTGCAGGCCCGTGGGCAGCTCAAGACCCAGCGCCCACGGGTCGACGAGACGTTGCGCAAGGTCGGCTTGCTGGAGTTTCGCGATGCCTATCCGCGGCAGTTGTCCGGGGGCATGGCGCAGCGGGCAGCGCTGGCCCGGGCGCTGATCAACGAGCCACGGCTGCTGTTGCTCGACGAACCGCTCGGCAAGCTCGACTCGCTGACCCGTATCGCCATGCAGAGCGAGCTGATCCGCTTGTGGCAGCAACAGGCCTACAGTTCGTTGCTGGTGACCCATGACGTCGAAGAGGCGCTGCTGCTGTGTGACCGGGTGCTGGTGTTCTCGGCGCGGCCGGCGCGGGTGCTCGCTGAGCTCAAGGTCGGGCGGCCCTATCCGCGGCGGCGGGATGACCCGCGGTTGCTGGAGTTGCGTCAGCATGCGCTGGAGCTGCTGGGGCAGGGGGCGGATTGGTAGGGTTCGGGGGCGGTTAGGATTTCTGGTGCATGGTTTGAGATTTGCTGCGTTCTCAAGATCGAGCGCCGCCCGCGCGGGGCTTCGCGGTGTTCGACTTGAGAGGTGCATGGTCGCAGACATCGAGCGCCGCCCGCGCGGCGCTTCGCGGGGCAAGCCCGCTCCCACATTT
>NZ_JACVVE010000024.1 GCF_016648105.1 Pseudomonas sp. S31
CCCCAAATGCTACGGTATCCCCATCTCCCCAAGGACCCCACCCATGGACCCGATCACCGTTCTCTCCACCCGCCTGGGCGAGCACCTGCGCCGCTTCAATGCCCAGGTGACCACCGCCGAATCCTGCACCGGCGGCGGTATCGCCGAGGCCATCACCCGTGTGCCGGGCAGCTCGGCCTGGTTCGAGGCCGGTTACATCACTTACTCCAACGCCCAGAAAACCCGCCTGCTGAACGTGCCCGAAGCTCTGTTCGCGCAGGTCGGCGCGGTTAGCCAGGAAGTGGTCGAAGCCATGGCCCGTGGCGCCCAGGCCGCCAGCGGCGCACGCTTCGCCGTGGCGGTCAGCGGCGTGGCCGGGCCCGACGGCGGCTCGCCGGCCAAGCCGGTAGGCACCGTGTGGCTGGCCTGGGCCGACGGCAACCACGTCAGCAGCGAACGCCGGCACTTCGATGGCGACCGCGAAGCGGTGCGTCGACAAACGGTGATCGCCGCGTTAGACGGCTTGTTACAGCTCGGCGCCGAGTAATTCGACGACAGGGGTTTGCCTCGGCGCTCGCCTGTGGAATAATACTGGCTACTTATACAGGTATTCCGGCCGTCAGGGCCAAGTCGAACACGTGAGGATTTCAATGGACGACAACAAGAAGCGCGCCTTGGCTGCGGCCCTGGGTCAGATCGAACGCCAATTCGGCAAAGGCGCGGTCATGCGCATGGGCGACCACGAGCGTTCGGCCATCCCGGCCATTTCCACCGGCTCGCTGGGCCTGGACATCGCCCTGGGCATTGGCGGCCTGCCAAAAGGCCGTATCGTCGAGATCTACGGCCCGGAGTCGTCGGGTAAAACCACGCTGACCCTGTCGGTCATCGCCGAAGCCCAGAAAAACGGCGCCACCTGCGCCTTCGTCGACGCCGAGCACGCCCTCGACCCCGAGTACGCTGGCAAGCTGGGCGTCAACGTCGACGACCTGCTGGTCTCGCAGCCGGACACCGGTGAACAGGCCCTGGAAATCACCGACATGCTGGTGCGCTCCAACGCCGTTGACGTGATCATCGTCGACTCCGTTGCCGCCCTGGTACCCAAGGCCGAGATCGAAGGCGAAATGGGCGACATGCACGTGGGCTTGCAGGCTCGCCTGATGTCCCAGGCGCTGCGCAAGATCACCGGTAACATCAAGAACGCCAACTGCCTGGTCATCTTCATCAACCAGATTCGTATGAAGATCGGCGTCATGTTCGGCAGCCCGGAGACCACCACCGGTGGTAACGCCCTGAAGTTCTACGCCTCGGTGCGCCTGGACATCCGCCGTACCGGCGCGGTCAAGGAAGGCGACGAAGTGGTCGGCAGCGAAACCCGCGTCAAGATCGTCAAGAACAAGGTCTCGCCGCCGTTCCGTCAGGCCGAGTTCCAGATCCTCTACGGCAAGGGTATCTACCGCAACGGCGAAATCATCGACCTGGGTGTTGCTCAAGGCCTGGTGGAAAAATCCGGTGCCTGGTACAGCTACCAGGGCAACAAGATCGGCCAGGGCAAGGCCAACGCTGCCAAGTACCTGCAAGAAAACCCGGCCATCGGCAACGAAATCGAGAAGCAGATTCGTGACAAGCTGCTCAATGCCGGTGCTGTTGCTGCCGCTGGCAAGGCCGCTGCCGCCGATGCCAACGCTGACGATGTAGCCGACGCCGACGCTGGCTATTGATAGACGCGTATGTCCGTCGTACTCGACAACCCCGTCGCGGTCCGACGGGCAGCCATGGACCTGCTCGCGCGTCGCGAGCATGGTCGAGTCGAGCTCACTCGCAAGTTGCGTCAGCGCGGTGCAACGGATGAGCTGATCGAGCCTGCGCTCGATCGGCTTGCCGAGGAAGGGCTGCTCAGTGAAGCCCGTTACCTCGAAAGCTTCATCCGCTACCGCTCCAGTGCCGGTTACGGCCCTGCCCGTATCCGCGAGGAACTCGGCCAGCGCGGCCTCAACCGTGGCGATGTCGACCAGGCCCTGCGGGAAAGCGAGGTGGACTGGGCGGCACTGCTGAGGGACACCTGGCAGCGCAAGTTTGCCGGGCAGCGCCCCCATGATCCCCGTAGTCGCGCCCAGCAGACGCGCTTTCTGGCCTACCGTGGGTTCCCCATGGACATGATCGGGCGCCTGCTCAGTGGGCGAGATCTGGACGACTACTGATTCGATGGCCTCATCGCTGGCAAGCCTGCGATGAGGCCATCGGCTTTCAGCTGACCTTCAATGCCTCCCGCGCTCGTTGGGTAGTATGCATCGGCTCTGGCTTGGCCCAGTTTTCTGGCAGGTTGATGAAATCCACCAACTCCCTCAGCCGGCCCTGGTCGCGGCCATTGAAGGCGAAGGTCAGTCGCGTCAGGTGGCTGTAGTTGCCGACCTCGTGTTCAAAGCCACTGTCCGCTTGCTGATGGTACTTGCCGCTCAGGCGCAAATCGGCGAACCCTTCCTGTATGTCGTACAACGCGGCTTCACTCAGCGCATGGTGCATGCGGATCACGAACTGGTTCTTCAGCCAGCGGCTGGAGTGGTAGTTGCTGTAGAACTGGTTGATTTCCTCAACCGCCTCGTCGGCGCTGTGTACCAGGCGCACCAGCTTGAGGTCGGTGGGCAGGATGTAGCGGTTTTCTTCCAGTTGGCGGGTGATGAAGCCCAGGCAGTCGCGCCAGAACGAACCGCCGGGCGAGTCGAGCAGCACCACCGGCACCAGCGGGCTCTTGCCGGTCTGGATCAGCGTCAGCACTTCCAGTGCTTCATCGAGGGTACCGAAACCGCCGGGGCACAACACCAGGGCATCGGCCTCCTTGACGAAGAACAGCTTGCGAATGAAGAAGAAGTGGAAGGGCAGCAGCTTGTCGGTGCCGTCTACCGTGGCATTGGCATGCTGCTCGAAAGGTAGGGTGATGTTGAACCCCAGGCTGTGATCGCTGCCGGCGCCTTCGTGGGCGGCGGCCATGATGCCACCGCCGGCGCCGGTGATGACCATGAGGTCGGAGCGGGCCAGGGTTGCGCCAAGCTCGCGGGCCAGCGCGTACATAGGATGCTCCAGGGGCGTGCGCGCCGAGCCGAACACGGTGACCTTGCGGCGGCCCTTGTAGCGCTGCAGGGTACGGAAGGAGTGGTCGAGTTCACGCAGTGCCTGCAGGGTGATCTTGGCGCTCCAGCGGTCGCTGTCGTCGTGGGCCATGCGCAGGATGGTCAGCATCATGTCACGGTAGAGAGGCAGGTTGGGGCTGTCGGGGGCCACCAATTGCAATTGTTTGTCGATGTTGCTCAGGTCGATGCCGTTTTCTGTGAAGTAGTTGAACAGGCGTTCATTCGGTTGGTAAGGCATTCAACGTCTCCTTCTGCAGCAAAACCTCATGGACACTTCATGTGTCGCGGGCTGCCGTGGCTCGAGCCTGTCACCCGAGCATTGCAGTGGGCCTGCAAGGCCGTGCTGTAGGTCGCAAAAAATCTCGTTTTTCTGGGGCGTTCGCTATCAATCTAGACCCTCGGTCCTGATCGTGCCGAAGCGGATTGGCATGCGCCGCTCGTCGGCACGTGGCCGCAGGGCGCGAAGCTTTGGTTAACTGGGAAAGCGAAGGTGCTGAAGACGGGGAGGTGGCCGATGCATCGCTTGGTCATCGAGGTAGACCGGCAGCTGTTTCAGCAGCTGGAACATGCGGCGCGGGAGCATCATCTGAGCCTGGAGGCCGAGTGTCGGCGGAGGCTGGCGGTGCTCGAGTGCCAGTCGCGTTACTTGCAGGCGATGCTGGCGGAGATGCGCGCCGACGAAGACTCGCGGCGCGCCCATGAGGATCAGCCGAGCTAGTTACTTCCTCTTGTTGCCGGCAGTGCAGCTGGCGGCGTCGAAGGCCTGGTCCATGACCGGTTGGTTGGTCTTGTAGACGGTGAAGCGATAGACCATGACCGCGCCCTTGGACATCAGGTTGCGGAAGCCGCTGTTGCGACACACGCTGTCGCCCATCTGGCTGCGCACGATCTCGGGGTTTTCCTGCATGCGTGCGGCATGTTCGGCACGTACGCTCAGGTGGTTGACCAATGCCTTGCCTTCGACGGTGTAGCCTTGATCGAGGATATCTTCGTTGATAGCTCGCGGCGTACCGACGCTGCTCTCCTTGGCGACCTTCTGCAGCATTTTGTTCAGGTCGTAGTCCTGCTTGGAGGCCGCCTGGGCTGCCAACGGCAGGGCAAGCAGCAGGCTCAGGGTCGGGACGATAAGACGCAGCATGTATCTCTCCTGGTTCGTTGACTGGCGCTTTGACATGCGCCGGCAGGCGGCGTTCCATGAAACCCTACTGGCGTGGGCATTCTCTGGCCGCCAAAGCGCGGATTATAAGGGCGCAATGCAGCGCTTGCACGGGCAAAAAGTGGCTGTTCTGGTAGACTGGCGGCCTGTCTACTCCGAGTTGCCGCAGTGTTGATTTCCTACTCGTTCCAAGGCTCGCCAGCATGAGCCATGCCGTAGCGCGGCTGCGCGCCGAGCGCCTGGCCCGCAGCATCAAGCCTTTCATTGCCCGTGGATCGCGTGCGGTCCGCTGCCCGGATTGCCGGGTGATCGCCAGCCATTGCCTGTGCCAATGGAAGCCCAAGGTCCGGGCCGAGGCGGGCGTGTGCCTGCTGATGCATGACACCGAGCCGCTGAAGCCGACCAACACCGGCTGGTTGATCGCCGACCTGGTCGAGGACACTTCGGCGTTCGGCTGGTTGCGCACGTCGGTCGATGAACAGCTACTGGCGTTGCTCGAACACCCCCAGTGGCAACCCTATATCGTTTTCCCCGGTGAGTTCGTCGCCCAGGAGCGGGTGGTCACCGAGGTGGTCCGCGAGCCAGGCAAGCGTCCACTGTTCATCCTGCTCGATGCCACCTGGACCGAGGCTCGCAAGATGTTTCGCAAGAGCCCCTATCTGGACCGCTTCCCGGTACTGAGCCTGGAGGCCGAGCAGATGTCGCGCTACCGCCTGCGCCGTTCCAAGCGGGACGATCACTTCTGCACCGCCGAAGTCGCGGCCATGTGTCTTGAGCTGGCCGGCGATGTGCGCGCCTCCCAGGCCCTGGACGCCTATCTCGACGTGTTCAGCCTGCATTATCTGAGCGCCAAGCGGCATCTGCCGTTGGATGAGCAGGACGAAGCGCACCAGCGTTTGCATACCTTCCTATAGTCCAAGGGGCATATGCCCCGGATTGGTTCATAATATCGGGGCTGGCAGCCAGGGTGGGCGGGTTCGGCAGGGCATTTGGCTTGACCATCCCCGGCTGTGCTCGGCATCCTTGCTGCCGATTCCCCGCCAGGCGCTCCACCTACCCCCCGCACGCGCCCGGCACAGAACAGGATCCATAGATCGATGGCCACATACGAAATCCTGATTGCCGATGACCACCCGCTGTTTCGCAGCGCGTTGCGCCAGGCCGTTACCCTCGGCCTAGGCGCGGATGTACGGCTGGTCGAAGTGGCGAGCATCGCCGAACTGGAAACCCGCCTGAGTGAAAAGTCCGATTGGGACCTGGTCCTGCTCGACCTGAACATGCCCGGTGCCTATGGCTTCTCCGGGCTGGTCTTGTTGCGTGGTCAGTACCCGCAGATCCCGGTTGTGATGGTCTCGGCCCAGGAAGAAGCGGCCGTGGTGGTCAAGTCACGCGAGTTCGGGGCCAGTGGCTTCATTCCAAAATCCAGTGGTCTCGAAGTGATCCAGGATGCGGTGCGCAAAGTGCTGGACGGCGAGGTCTGGTGGCCACCGCAGGCGTTCGAGAAGGTCGACGTCTCGGCGGAGGCCAAAGCCGCCAGCGAGGGCCTGGCCAGCCTCACTCCGCAGCAGTTCCGGGTGTTGACCATGGTCTGCGAAGGCTTGCTGAACAAGCAGATCGCCTATGAGCTGAACGTCTCCGAAGCGACCATCAAGGCCCACGTGACCGCGATCTTCCGCAAGCTGGGTGTGCGTACACGGACTCAGGCGGCGTTGCTGCTGCAACAACTGGAATCAGTCGCGAGCCACTAATCCCCCGCTAATTCACGCTTTTTTGACCCAGCCCCGACTAGGCTGCGGGCCTTTCATCGGTGTAGGGACACATATGTCGCCATTCAAAGGCAAGACAGGCCTTAAACGTATCTTCAATGCCGGTGGCTATTCATTGGACGGCCTGCGTGCGGCCTACAAGGGGGAGGCGGCGTTTCGCCAACTGGTGTTGCTCAACGTGGTGCTCATCCCGATCGCTTTCTGGCTGTCGGTGAGCCGTGCCGAGCGCGCCATCATGATCGCCGTGTGCCTGCTGGGGTTGATCGTCGAGCTGTTCAACTCGGCGGTGGAAGCCGCCATCGACCGCATCTCGCTGGAGCGCCACCCCTTGTCGAAAAATGCCAAGGACATGGGCAGCGCCGCGCAGTTCGTGGCCTTGACCATGGTCGCGCTGGTCTGGGGCGTGATCCTGCTCTAGGCAATCTGCGGCAGAACGATCTCGTCACTGCGGGTGAACCCCGCGGTGAAGTTGCGGCATAGCTCGAGAAACTCGCGCATGGCCGAGGTCTGGTACTTCTGCTTGTGCCAGATGAAATAGAACTGGCGCATCAGGTCCAGCTCCGGTGTCTCCACCGGCACCAGGCTGCCGCGACGGAAGGCGTCGCGCAGGGCCAGGCGGGAGATGCAGCCGATGCCAAGGCCCGACTCCACCGCACGCTTGATGGCCTCGGTGTGTTCCAGCTCCAGGCGAATGTTCAGGTTGGCGCGGTGGTGACGCATGGCCTGGTCGAAGGTCAGGCGTGTGCCCGAACCTTGCTCGCGCAGGATCCAGGCCTCGTGCGACAGGGTCTCGACATCGGCCCGGCCAATCGTCGCCAAGGGGTGTTGAGGCGCGCAGAACACCACCAGTTCGTCCTCGACCCATGGCTGCACCTCCAGGTCCGGATGATTGCAATCGCCCTCGATCAGACCTAGATCAATTTCGTAGTGGGCAACTTGTTGCACGATATGCGCTGTGTTCTGTACATGCAGTTTCACCTGGCTTTCCGGGTGCACCTGCATGAAGCTGCCGATCAGCAAGGTTGCCAGGTAGTTGCCGATGGTCAGGGTGGCGCCCACCGCGAGCGAGCCGAACCCGGACTTGCCGTTGAGCAGGTCTTCGATTTCCTTGGCCTGGTCCAGCAAGGCCACGGCCTGGGGGAGCAACTGGTGGCCAAGGGCATTGAGCGCCAGGCGCTTGCCGGCGCGGTCGAACAACTGGCAGCTCGATTGCCGCTCGAGCTCGGTGATCGAAGTGCTGGCGGCCGACTGGGAAAGGGCCAGCACGCTGGCAGCCCGAGACACGCTCTGGTGCTGTGCGACGGCGACGAAGACCTGTAGCTGACGAAGTGTGAATCGCATATCGATATAACCGATAACACATATCTTGATAATTCAGTTAACAGATATTGTCGCTGCCCCTAAACTATCGCGCAACTGCGCGTCTTGCGCGCTGCGTTTTTTTCAGGAGCCCCATCGATGAGCAACATGAACCACGAACGTGTCCTCAGTGTGCACCACTGGAACGACACCCTGTTCAGCTTCAAGTGCACCCGCGACCCGGGCCTGCGCTTCGAGAACGGTCAGTTCGTGATGATCGGCCTGCAACAAGACAGCGGCCGTCCGCTCATGCGCGCCTACTCCATCGCCTCGCCGAACTGGGAAGAGCACCTGGAGTTCTTCAGCATCAAGGTCCCGGATGGCCCGCTGACCTCCCAGCTGCAGCACCTGAAGGAAGGCGACGAGATCATCATCAGCAAGAAGCCTACCGGCACCCTGGTACTGGACGACCTGAACCCCGGCAAGCACCTGTACCTGCTGAGCACCGGCACTGGCCTGGCGCCGTTCATGAGCGTCATCCAGGACCCGGAAACCTACGAGCGTTTCGAGAAGGTCATCCTGGTGCACGGCGTGCGCTACGTCAACGAAGTGGCCTACCGCGAGTTCATCACCGAGCACCTGCCGCAGAACGAATTCTTCGGCGAGGCGGTGCGTGACAAGCTGATCTACTACCCGACCGTGACCCGCGAGCCGTTCGAGAACCAGGGGCGCCTGACCGACCTGATGCGCAGCGGCAAGCTGTTCAGCGACATCGGCCTGCCACCGATCAACCCGCAGGACGACCGCGCCATGATCTGCGGCAGCCCGAGCATGCTGGACGAAACCAGCGAAGTGCTGGACAGCTTCGGCCTGAAGGTTTCCGCGCGCATGCGTGAGCCAGGTGACTACCTGATCGAGCGCGCCTTCGTCGAGAAATAAGGCGAACGCGGTAACGAAAAAACGCAGACCCTGGGTCTGCGTTTTTTTATGCCTGCCGGGCCGGGCCTGGAAACAGCCGGCTCACTCCTCGTGCACCACCTCCAGCACCCGGATCAGGTCCGGCTGCGGGTAATGCCACCTGACCTGCACATCCCAGAATTTCACCCCATACACCCGCTCAGGCGGCGGTAGCTGGTACGCCGGCCGCGGATCCTGCGCCAGGCATTGCTCGATCAGCTCGACCAGCGGCTCATCCAGGCGCAAGGCATGCTCGCGGGCCTGGGGCAGGGCACTGTCGCTCCAGGTCACCGCGATCGCTGCAGGCGGCTCGCTGGCCATCTGGTTGCGGGCATCGCCAACGCTGTCGGCATAGGGCACGTAGGGCTTGATGTCGAGCACCGGGGTACCATCGAGCAGGTCGATGCCGGACAACAGCAGGCGCCCGGGCTCGACACGTTCGAGACGCACCACCGACTGGCCGATGCCGTTCGGTCGGTGGGTGGCGCGGGTGGCGAACACGCCCATGCTCTTGTTGCCGCCCAGCCGCGGTGGGCGCACCTTGAGGCGTGGCTTGTCTTCCAGGGCCTGGTGGAACAGGAACAGGATCCAGACGTGGCTGACCTGCTCCAGGCCGGCGACCGCGTCGCCCTGGTCGAACGGTGGCAGCAGCTCCAGCACGCCGCGTGCGGCTGGCGCCAGATGCGGCTGGCGCGGGATGGCGAACTTCTCCTTGAAGCACGAGCGCACGATACCGACCGGCGAAACCGAATACTGCATGCTCACTCAGCCACGCACGCGCAGGGTCAGGCCCTTGAGGAAGTTGCGCAGCAACTGGTCGCCGCAGGGGCGATAGTTGTCATGCCCGGCCTTGCGGAACAGGGCGCTGAGCTCGGGTTTGGACACCGGGAAGTTCACCGACTTGAGGATCGCGTGCAGGTCGTCTTCCTTGAGCTCGAAGGCGACCCGCAGCTTCTTGAGCACGGTATTGTTGGTCACCGGCAACTCGACCGGCTGCGGCGGGCGGCTGTCATCTCTGCCGCGGCGGTGGATCACCAGGCCATCGAGAAAGTGCGCCATGACCCGTTCCGGGCAGCGCACGAAGCCCGCTTCGTCTTCCTTCTTCAGGTAGGTGGCGAGTACCACTGGGTTAACCTCGAGGCCGGACAGCTCGATGATCTCGGCCATCTTGGCGTCGTTCACCTTGAGCATGTAGCGCAGGCTGCGCAGGACATCGTTGTGGTTCATGTGACTTGGATCCTGTTCAAAGCCGCACCTCCAGGCGCGGCGGTATCGCTTAGAAACGTTCGGTGCTGGCGACGTAGCGCCATTGGCCCAGGGGCAGCTTGCCCATGGAAACGCCACCCAGGCGGATACGGCGCATGCCAAGAACTTCCAGGCGCAGATAGGCGCACAGTTCGGCGATCTGCCCTGGCTGCGGGTTTTTCAGGGCCATGCGCAGGTGGGTCTCGTTCTGCCAGCTGGCCTTGGCCTTGGGCAGTTCGCGGTCGTTGCGCGTGGCACCACGGGCCAGGCGCTCCAGGGCCTGAGGCGTGGTTTCGCCGCGCACCTCGATGATGTATTCCTGCTCCATACGGCGCAGGTCGGCGTCGAGCTTGCGGGTCACACGCCAGTCCTGGGTGAACACCTGCAGCCCGCTGGCGCCGCGCTGCAGCGGCGCCAGGCAGGTCAGCCGGGCAAAATGGCCGTGCAGCGGGCGCACGCCCTCGCGGTGGGCTTCGCTGAGGCTGGCCATGGTCATGCTGGTGCGAGCGGTTTCGCTGTCCATGTCGGCGACTTGGTGCAGCAACAGGGTCACCGGCTCCAGGGTTTCGGCGCGGGCGCCCGGCAGTAGCGCGACCTGTTGCGATTCGACCTTGAACTGCGGCTGCTCGACCACCACGCCATCGACCGTGACCCAGCCGCCTTCGATATAGAGCTCGGCCTCGCGGCGAGAGCAGCCCAGCTGCTCGACAAGGCGTTTGGACAGGCGCACGGCTTCTGACATGACAGCGATTCACAAGGCAGGGAAAGACCTACATTGTACCTGCCCGGGCAGCCAAGATGATGGTAATCCATGTCAAATACGCCATTTAGGAAACATTGCACGGCGCCTTTCATGGTCGTCTTAGGACGCTGTGCGAATCCGCCGCATGTGCAGGAGCGGATAGGGCTGTCCCAGGCCGTCGGTTTCCGAGCGGCCAACCACCTCGAAGCCTTCGTGCAGGTAGAAGCCCAACGCCTGGTGGTTCTGCTCGTTGACGTCCAGGCGCTCGGCATCGAGTTCGGCCACGGCATAGCGCAACAGCCGCTTGCCCACGCCCTGGCCGCGGTAATCGGGGGCGACGAAGAGCATGGCGACCTGGCCGTTGGTGACTCCGGCAAAGCCGCAGATGCGCTGCCGGGCATCTTTGCAGCAGATCAACATGACGGCATCCAGGTAGCGACGCAGCACCTGTTCGCGCAGCAGCACGATGTAGTAGTCGGGGAGGAAATCGTGGGTCGCCCGCACCGAGGCCTCCCAGACTTGGACCAGTTCCTCGAAGTCCTGCGGGTGTGGGGTGTGCAGTGTCGCCAGTAGATGCGTCATGGAATGTTCTCCCGAGGGTATGGGGAAAACATAGATGCAAAAAAATCCCCCGCCACTGGGCGGGGTAGGTTCGGGTTGGGAGCGGTCAGATAGGCTCGGCCCACATGTCGTATTCATCGGCATCGACTACGCGGCAACGTACCTTGTCGCCCGGCTTGAAGCCGTGGTTGCCATCGATGAACACGCTGCCGTCGATTTCCGGGGCATCGAAGAAGCTACGGCCGACCGAGCCCTGCTCCTCGACTTCGTCGATCAGCACGTCGATTTCCTTGCCGATGCGCAGTTGCAGGCGTGCGGCGCTGATGGCCTGCTGGTGGGCCATGAAGCGGTCCCAACGGTCCTGCTTGACGTCGTCGGGCACTTCGTCCAGGCCCAGATCGTTGGCCGGGGCGCCTTCGACCGGCGAGTACTGGAAGCAGCCGACGCGGTCGAGCTGGGCTTCGGTCAGCCAGTCGAGCAGGTACTGGAAGTCTTCCTCGGTCTCACCTGGGAAGCCGACGATGAAGGTGGAGCGGATCACCAGTTCCGGGCACTGTTCGCGCCAGTTCTTGATGCGCGCCAGGGTACGGTCCTCGAAGGCCGGGCGCTTCATCGACTTGAGCACCTTGGGGCTGGCGTGCTGGAACGGGATGTCCAGGTACGGCAGGATCTTGCCGGCGGCCATCAGCGGGATCACGTCGTCGACGTTGGGGTACGGGTACACGTAGTGCAGGCGCACCCAGGCACCCAGGCTACTCAGGGCCTCGCACAGTTCGAGCATGCGGGTCTTGACCGGGCGGCCGTTCCAGAAGTCGGTCTTGTACTTGACGTCGACGCCGTAGGCGCTGGTGTCCTGGGAGATCACCAGGATCTCCTTGACGCCGGCCTTGACCAGGCGCTCCGCCTCGCTCAGTACCTCGCCCACCGGGCGGCTGACCAGCTTGCCACGCATCGACGGGATGATGCAGAAGCTGCAGCTGTGGTTGCAGCCTTCGGAAATCTTCAGATAGGCGTAGTGGCGCGGGGTCAGCTTGACGCCCTGGGGTGGCACCAGGTCGATCAGCGGGTTGTGGTCCTGGCGCGGCGGGACCACTTCGTGCACGGCATTGACCACCTGCTCGTACTGCTGCGGGCCGGACACCGACAGCACGCTCGGGTGCACGTCACGGATGTTGCCTTCCTCGACACCCATGCAGCCGGTGACGATGACCTTGCCGTTTTCCTTGATCGCTTCGCCGATCACTTCCAACGACTCGGCCTTGGCGCTGTCGATGAAGCCGCAGGTGTTGACCACCACCACGTCGGCGTCCTCGTAGGTGGGCACGACTTCATAACCTTCCATGCGCAACTGGGTCAGGATGCGCTCGGAATCGACCAGGGCCTTGGGGCAACCCAGGGATACGAAGCCGACCTTCGGCGTGGCGGGAGTGGTGGACATGGCTAACCTCGGTATTGAATGCAGGTCGCCCGGCCGCTGACGGGGGCGATCTCGACGGGCGCTTCTAGCGCCTCTGATCAAAAAGTGCGCAATTCTAGCGAGCGCAAGGGCGCTTGACCAGCAGAAAAGCGACGAACGCTGCATCACGTCGGATGAGCACTTGGCGCAACGCCTGAAAGACCTGGCAACACACCGTCGCTTCGGTATCCCTTGAAGACAGCGAGGCCAGCTACCACCTTTTTCACGCCATCAAAGCCTGTTTTTCTACTTATTAAGTGAAGCAGCTGCGAAGAATCAACAAAGCCGACCAGCCGAAAATCTATGACGCAGCCCAGGCATTGGCCCATATGCCCGACGTCGCCAGCGTGAAGGCGCTGACCAACCATTGCTATGGCTACCGACTGCGAGCTGGTAACTACCGCATCCTGTTCGACTGGGATGGCGGCGTGAAGATCGTCAACATCGAGGAGGTCAAAAAGCGCGATGAGCACACCTACTAACGTCCAGATCATCAACGGCGCTGATGGCCGCCCAGCCTTCGTCGTACTGCCCTATGCCGACTATATCGCCAGCCGCTCGCCAACCGATCTGGTGCCCAATGAGGTGGTGGGCTACATGGTCAAGGACGGCCTGACGGCCATTGCTGCCTGGCGACGGCATCTGGATCTTACCCAGGCCGAGATGGCAGAGCGTCTGGGCATCTCGCAGTCGGCCTACGCCCAGCAAGAAACCGTCGAGCGGCCGCGCAAGGCCACTCGCGAGAAAATTGCCACGGCACTCGGCATCCCGATGCAGTTGCTGGATCTCTGAGTACGCGCAAAGCCCCTGACCCTGGCAGAAAAGCGACGAACGCTGCGCTATGCTTCGCGGCATTGCGCCCAGGTTTCTGCAAGGCTTTGGCGTTGGGGGAGTTGTTCCGGTCTTCACGACCTTCTGCGGGAGTGGTCGATGGTTCAGGCAAGCGGTCACGCCGAAGGTGGGCAGGCGGGGAAACAGGGTGCGGCGCGGTCCATGGGCCTGCTCGTGGCAGCGGTCGGGGTGGTGTATGGCGACATTGGTACCAGCCCGCTTTATACCCTCAAGGAAGTCTTCACCGGCGGCTACGGCGTGCCGGTCAACCATGATGGCGTGCTCGGGATCCTGTCGCTGATCCTCTGGTCGCTGCTGTGGGTGGTGTCGTTCAAGTACGTGATGTTCATCCTGCGCGCCGACAACCAGGGCGAGGGCGGTACCATGGCCCTGACGGCCCTGGCCCGCCGGGCGACCGCGGCCTACCCGCGGCTGCGCTCGCTGATGGTCATCTGTGGGTTGATCGGCGCTTCGCTGTTCTATGGCGACAGCATGATCACCCCGGCGGTGTCGGTGCTATCGGCGGTGGAGGGCATGGGCCTGGCCTTCGACGGCATCGACCATTGGGTGGTGCCGTTGTCGCTGGTGGTGCTGGTGGCGCTGTTCCTGGTGCAGAAGCACGGCACCGAGAAGATCGGCAAGTTGTTCGGCCCGATCATGGTCACCTGGTTCCTGGTGCTGGCGGCGCTCGGGGTGCATGGCATCTCGCAGAGCCCGGAAGTGCTCAAGGCGTTCAACCCGGGCTGGGCGGTGAACTTCTTCGTGGTCCACCCTGGCATGGGCGTGGCCATTCTTGGGGCCGTGGTGCTGGCGCTGACCGGTGCCGAGGCGCTGTATGCCGACATGGGGCACTTTGGCCGCAAGCCGATTGCCCGCGCCTGGTTCGCCCTGGTGTTGCCGGCGTTGGTGCTCAATTACTTCGGCCAGGGCGCGATCCTGCTGCAGAACCCTGAGGCAGCACGCAACCCGTTCTACCTGCTGGCACCCGGCTGGGCCTTGCTGCCGCTGGTCGGCCTGTCGACCATGGCCACGGTCATCGCCTCGCAGGCGGTGATCTCCGGGGCCTTCTCCCTGACCCGGCAGGCCATCCAGCTGGGCTACATCCCGCGCATGCACATCCAGCACACCTCCAGCGATGAGCAGGGGCAGATCTACATCGGCGCGGTGAACTGGACGCTGATGGTCGGCGTGGTGCTGCTGGTGATCGGTTTCGAGTCGTCCGGCGCCTTGGCCGCTGCCTACGGGGTGGCGGTGACCGGCACCATGCTGATGACCACGATCCTGGTGTCTTCGGTGATGCTGCTACTGTGGAAGTGGCCGCCGTTGCTGGCGGTGCCGATCCTGCTTGGCTTTCTCTTCGTCGATGGCCTGTTTTTCGCTGCCAACGTGCCGAAGATCGTCCAGGGTGGGGCGTTCCCGGTACTGGCCGGTGCGGTCCTGTTCCTGTTGATGAGTACCTGGAAGCGCGGCAAGCAGATCCTCGTCGAGCGTATCGATGAGGCGGCATTGCCGCTGCCGATCTTCATTGCCAGCATCCGCGTACAACCGCCGCACCGGGTCGAGGGCACGGCCGTGTTCCTCACCGCGCGGCCGGATGCGGTGCCCCATGCGCTGTTGCACAACATGCTGCACCACCAGGTGTTGCACAGCCAGGTGGTGCTGCTGACGGTGGTGAGCGAGGACCGGCCGCGGGTGCCGGAGCCTGAGCGTTTCGAGGTCGAGGCCTATGGCGATGGCTTCTTCCGCGTGCTGCTGCACTTTGGTTTCATGGACGAGCCGGACGTGCCGGCGGCCCTGAAGTTGTGCCATCTGGAAGCGCTGGATTTCAGCCCGATGCGCACCACGTATTTCCTCAGCCGGGAAACGGTGATCGCCTCGCGCCTGGAGGGGATGTCCCGCTGGCGGGGGAACCTGTTCGCCTTCCTGCTGAAGAATGCCAACGGCAACCTGCGATTCTTCAACCTGCCGTTGAACCGGGTGATCGAGTTGGGGACGCAGGTCGAGATCTGAGGGCTCAAGCCAGGTGCGGTGCCTGCTTCGCGGGTAAATCGCAGCGGCGAACCGCCGCTCCTACAGGGACCGCACCAGCTTTCCGGTCGCTGGGCTCAGTTCTGTTCCGCCACGCTGGACTTGCCCTGACGCGTATCGATCTCGCCGATCAGGCGTTTGGCCAGTGCCGGGTAGTTCTCGTCGAAGTGGTGCCCGCCAGGCAGCTTCATGCGCTCACCTACCGCCGTCTTGTCGGTGCAGCCACTTTCGTCGGCCTCTTCCACGCCGTACACGCAGACCACCTTCGACGCCGGCAGCTTGGCCATCTCCGGCCCGGTCGGGGCCTCCTGGCCTTCCTTGCCCAGCCAGCCTTCCACCTCGATCTCGAAACTGCCGCTGCGGGCGAAGGCCAGCAGCATGACCGCGTCGATACGCTGCTGGTCTTCGGCAGGCAGGCGGTTGTAGATCGCAGGCAACACATCGGCGCCGAATGAATAGCCGGCCAGCACGAAGCGTTTGGTGCCCCACTTCTGACGGTAGTGCTGCATCAATTCCGACAGGTCGGCAGCGCTTTGCTCCGGCGTCTTGTGCTGCCAGTAATAGCGCAGGGTGTCGATGCCCACTACCGGATAGCCAAGCTTGGCCATTTCGCCAGCCACGTCGCGGTCCAGGTCGCGCCAGCCGCCGTCACCGGAGAGGAACAGGGTCACGGTGTCGGTGGTCTGGCCGGCCGGCACTTCCACCACGGGGATGGCCAGGGCATTGCCGTCGCGCCCGACCAGGGCTTGGGTCAGCTGGGCCTTGAGTACCTGCGGCAGGTGGATGTCGTAATCGCTGATACTGGTTTCGGCGTTGGCCTGGTCGCGCACGAACCCGGCACTGGCGTCATCCGGGTTGTCGTTCCAGGCCACGTTCCAATGGCCATGCGCAGCCGATTTGGGCAGCGCGGCCTTGCAGCCCGGTTGTTCGAGGCTGAAGTCGACCGAGATGGCCCGGGCCTTGTCGTCGCTCTGGCTGGCCAGCCAGCGCCAGGCCTGGGCTGCGCCTGGGCCGATGCCGGCGACTACGGTGGGTTGGCCGGCCAGTTGGCCAATGGCCTGGTCCATCGTCTGCTGTTGTTGGCTGCAGTCGGTAGGCGGCAGGATCACCTGGACCAATTGCGCCTCGCCGGCTTGGCTCAGGTCGAGCAGCTGCTTGTCGGTCAGGGCCTGGTCCTGGGGCACGCCGATGGCGACCCGGGCCCTGGCGTGCACGCCAGGCGTCACGCGAGTCATCGGCAGGCCGCTGACCGTCAGTTGTTCGAGGCGTGCCTCAGGGGCAGGGCGGGTCCACAGCCAGAAGGCCACGGCGCCAGCAGCAGCGGCCAGCAGCAGGGGTATCAGTACATACAACCAATAGCGTCGGATCATCAACGTTTCACCAATCCAGTCAGGCCGCCAGCGATCAGGGCAGCAGTATCAGCCAGTGCCACCAGCGGGTCCAACCCGGCCGGCACGGCCATGTAGCGGGGTTCCCAGTCCGGCTGGAACTTGTCCTTGAAGCGCCGCAGGCCCTGGAAGTTGTAGAGCTGCTCGCCACGGCGGAACACCATCGAACCCAGGCGTTGGGTCAGGGGTGCACCGCGTCGTGGCTGCAGGCCCGAGAGCGGTACCATGCCCAGGCTGAAGCGGCCGTAGTCATGGCTTTTGTAATGCAGGATGAGGCCGATCATCATGAATTCCATGGTCGACTTCGGTGCCTCGGGGTGGGCACGCATCAGGTCGAGGCTGGCCAGTTCGTTGCCATGGGTTTCCAGCAGATTGGCGAAGGCCACCGGCCGGCCCTGGAAGCGGATCAGGGCGATACGGAAGTGCTGCAGGTACTCGGGGCTGAAACGCCCGAGCGAAAAGCCCTTTTCGCGCACGTTCTTTCCGCCGAGCCAGGCGTCGGAGATTTCCTTGAGGGCATCCAGAGGTGCCTGCCCGGGCTCGTGGATTTCCAGGGTCAGGCCGTCACGGCCACCGCGATTCCAGGTGTAGCGCAGGTCTTTCATCTCCTTGCCCTTGGCTTCCAGGTCGAAGCGGCGCAGGTCGACCCTGGCTTCTTCGCCGAGCTTGAGCGCGGTCAGGCCGATGTCCATGTAGAACGGCAGGTTTTCCGCTCGCACCTGGTAGAACACCGGGCGGGCGTGGTGCAGGTCGCACAGGTCGCGGAACTGCCAGATCATCTCGGCGCGTTCCTGCGCCGGGCCGATCGGGTCGTACAACGCCACCAGGCTGCGTCCACGGCGGGCATACATGAGGAAGGCATTGTCATTGGGGTGGAACAGCAAGGCCTTGTCGCCGGTCAGGGCCAGGCCACCATCGGGCTGGTCCGAGGCCAGCAGAATGCGGTTGGCGCGCTGCAGTTCGTCGTCGTCAGGCAGGTGGATGGTCGGCCGCGCGGTGCGCAGCAACCAGGTCAGCGAAACGATCACCAGCAGCACCGCGCTGCCCATGGCTGCTCGCAGGCCACGTGGTGCATCGGCATCGAGGGTGAACTGCCACCACAATTGATGGCTGTAGGGCACGTCCTGGTAAGCGAACAGCAACAGCCACACCGACGCACCGACCACACAGGCGCTGGCCACCAGGTACACCGGCGAGAACGGCAGCTCGAGCAGCCGGCTCGGGCGGTAGAACGACCGTCGGAACAGAGCCAGCAGGGCGGCGGTAAGGGTTAGCAGGCAGGCTTCCTCCCAGTCGAAGCCCTTGAGCAGTGACAGCAGCGCGCCGACCAATAGCAGCACCGTGGTCAGCAGCCAGGCGGCCGAAAGGCGGCGGCGCAGGCCCTGGGCGAGCAACAGGCAGAGCACGCCGATCAGGCTGGCCCCGAAGTGCGAGGCATCGATCAACCGGTGGGGCACCAGAAAGCCCATGTGCTCCAGGCGCGTGTCGATCTCTGGCGTGGCGCCGGAGAACAGCAGTACCACGCCGGAAAGAAACACCAGAATCGCCAGGATCGGTGCCGCCAGGCCCGAGGCAGCCTTGATCGCCTGGTGGGTGAACAGCAGGCGCCGCGCTTCGTTGGCGAGCAGCATCGCGCAGGCCACCAGCAGCGGCAGCACTACGTAGATCAAGCGGTACAGCAGCAACGCCGCTGCCAGCGGCGCGGCGCCCAACTGGTCGGCGAAGGCCGCCAGCAGGATCGCTTCGAACACACCCACCCCGCCCGGTACATGGCTGAGCACGCCCGCGGCCAGGGCCAGCAGGTAGACCAGCACGAAGGCACCGAACGGTGGGGCTTCCGGCAACAGCAGGTACAGCACGGTGGCGGCAGCGGCCACATCCAGGGCGGTGATCAGCAGTTGCAAGGCGGCCAGGCGTGCACCGGGCAGGCGCAGGGTGCGACGGCCCAGCTGGACCAGCACGGCATCGGTCAGCGGCTGCTCGGCCAGGCGCCGGCGGTACAAACCGATGGCCAGCACCGCAGCGGCGACCAGCACAGCGACGGCAATACCGGCCAGTACGGTGGCCGGCAAGCGCAGCGCCGCAGCGGCGGCTGGCAGGTTGCTCAAGGTGGCCAGGGCCGCCAGGGGTGGCAGGGCGCAGCCGAGCGAGAGGCTGGCGAACACCGTCATGCGGGCCACTTCGGCGGCGCCCAGGCCTCGGCGCGCATACAGGCGGTAGCGCACCGAGCCACCGGAGAGCATCGACAGACCGATGGCATTGCCGATGGCGAAGGCACTGAACCCGCCCAGCAGCAAGGTGCGGGTGGGCAGCTTCACCCCGGCATAGCGGCTGGCCGACCACTCATAGCCCAGCAGGATCACGAAACCCACCACCGTCGCCAGCAGGGCACCCAGCAGCGAGGCGGTCGGCACGCTCAGCATGGCGTCGTGCAAGGCGTAGAGGTCCAGCTCGCTGAGCAGATGTCGGCAGGCGATCAGGGCCATGGCAAACAGCAGCAAGGTGACTGCCAGGCCGATGGGTTGCCGGTAGCGGCTCAGGCGCTCGAGCAGGGGCAGGCGCTGCGCGGCCGCAGGCAATGCCGAGGCCAGGGGCGCCGGGTGTTCGGTTTGATTGGAGGTCATCGAATACCCCGGGCATACAGCGCGAGGTTGGGGGAGGGTGCGGCCAAGTGAAGGTCCCTTTGAAAAACGTATCCAGATATTACTCCGGGCGGAGACGCTTTCAGCGGTCCGCCCGGGTTAAAGATAGTTCATGCTCAGGGGGCTTTGTGGGTCAGGGCAGGTAGGGGGTAGAGGTTGTCGGAAGACGAAAACAACAACGCCCACGCTGTTTTCACAGTGTGGGCGTTGTTCTGACGATATGGTTGCGGGAGCCGGATTTGAACCGACGACCTTCGGGTTATGAGCCCGACGAGCTACCAGGCTGCTCCATCCCGCGTCAGTGGTGCGCATTCTACAGTTTGGCGGATCAGTGTCAAGCGCTAACTATTGAATTTTTCTAATTTTTTTCTCTGCTACTTTTTCAGTGGCAAAGAAAAAGGCCACTGCGTGAACAGTGGCCTTTTCTCGAATCTGGTTGCGGGAGCCGGATTTGAACCGACGACCTTCGGGTTATGAGCCCGACGAGCTACCAGGCTGCTCCATCCCGCGCCTGTGGAATCGAATTCTACGGATTTGTGTCGGAGTGTCAAGCGATAATTTAAAAAAAACCTTTTTCGTTCAAACTCTTAGCGGTGCGAGCTGGCCTGCAGCTCAGGCGCTGCGGGGCTTTCAGGCCGATTATCGCGCCGCGCCATGCTCAAGCTGTCTTGGCAATAGCTGCATGCGGTACTATCTGTATGAATTTACAGTGCTGGCGAGCATCCATGTCATTGCGCAAGATCATCCATATCGACTGCGATTGCTTCTATGCCGCGATCGAAATGCGTGACGACCCGCAGTTGGCCGGCCGGCCAATGGCAGTGGGCGGCTCGGCGGACCGCCGAGGTGTCATTGCCACTTGCAATTATGAAGCCCGTGCCTACGGTGTGCGTTCGGCCATGTCCTCTCGACACGCGCTCAAGTTGTGTCCGGACTTGGTGATCGTCAAGCCGCGTTTCGACGCCTACCGCGAGGCCTCACGCGAAATCCACAGTATATTCCGCGACTACACCGAGGTGATCGAGCCCCTGTCGTTGGATGAGGCGTACCTCGATGTGACCGAGAGCCAGTGGTTTTCCGGCAGCGCCACGCGCATCGCCGAAGATATTCGGCGCCGAGTCGCCCGCACGTTGCATATCACTGTCTCGGCGGGGGTGGCGCCGAACAAGTTCCTGGCCAAGATCGCCAGCGACTGGCGCAAGCCCAACGGCCTGTTCGTCATCACCCCCGCAGAGGTAGAAGCCTTCGTATCTGCCTTGCCGGTCGCCAGGCTGCATGGTGTAGGCAAGGTCACCGCAGAAAAGCTGACACGCTTGGGCATCGAAACCTGCCTGCAACTGCGCGACTGGTCGCGGCTGGCCCTGGTGCGCGAGTTCGGTAGTTTTGGCGAGCGCTTGTGGGGGCTGGCGCGGGGCGTCGATGATCGCATCGTGCACAACGACAGTCGCCGGCAGTCGGTCAGCGTGGAGAACACCTACGATACCGACCTGCCGGACCTGGCCAGTTGCCTGGAGCGCTTGCCCGAGTTACTGGCCAGCCTCAACGAGCGGATCGAACGCATGGACAGCAGCTATCGGCCGGACAAGCCGTTCGTCAAGGTCAAGTTCCATGACTTCAGCCAGACGACCCTGGAGCAGGCCGGGGCGGGCAGGGATCTGGAAAGCTATCGGCAGCTGTTGGGGCAGGCGTTCGCCAGGGGCGGCAAGCCGGTGCGTTTGCTTGGGGTGGGCGTGAGGTTGCGCGACCTGCGCGGGGCGCATGAACAGCTGGAGTTGTTTCCGCCGAAATGAAAAGGGCCGCGATGCGGCCCTCGTTCATCACTGCACGCCCGGGTCGGCGACCAGGCGCCCGGTCGCCTTGGTCAAGGTCTGCAGGAATTCCTGTTGCAGTTCCGGATCGTTGCGGGTCAGTTCGATGAGGCTCTGCTCCATCTCGCTGGCTTCTTCCTCCAGCCCAAGCTCGGACAGACGCTTGACCCGGTGTACCCACTGGCCGACATCGTCATCTTCGAGGTCATCGAAGATCAGTTCGTGCGCCTCGAGCAGTTTGTTGCGCAGGTTGGCGCTCACCAGCAGGCTGGCATCGCCGCGTACCGCGTTGTCCTCGTCAAGTACCTGCAGGTGCAGGGTGCCGACGTGGTTGAGGTTCTGCTCGGAGAACGGGCTGTCGAGCAGGTTCAGGCGCAGCACGCCATTGCGGTCGGTGGTCAGCTCATGGGTCATCTTGCCGGCCTTGACCTCGACCAGCCGCTCGCTCCACGGCAGGCTGCTGGATTCCTCGCGCTTGTCCTTCTGCACCTCGTTGACCGAGGCCAGATTCTGCTGGGCGCGGCCATTGGACTGCACGTTCATGAATGGATTGAGCCCGGCCACGCCATAGCTCAGCCAGTCATGTGTCACGCTTTCCGGCAGGTTGCCGAGGGCAAACACGTTGACCACGTTGGCGCCGACGCCAGCCACCACGGCTACCGCGCCCAGCGGGATCTCGTAGATCTCCCGCCAGGGCTGGTAGGGGGTGTAGCGGTCGTAACGTCGGGTCACTTCGAACTCGGTGACTTCGAAGCGTTGCTCCTCGTGGACACGCACACGCCGTTGCGGGAGCTCCATTACCTTCGGCTCGCCGACATCGATCTGCAGGGTATGTTCGAGCAGTTTGCGCTCGACGCGCTCCTCATGCTCGCTGCGCTGGGACATCTGGTTGGCGCAGCCGCTGACGAGCAGGGCGCCGCACAAGGCGGCGCCCCCCAGGGTAAAGGTACTTCGCTTGGACATGATCACTCGTGCATTGATTATCAGCGGCGAACGCGGGCCTGCAGGAAGGTCAGCACCTCATTGAGCGGCAGTGTCTGGGCTTCCTGCTCGGTGCGGTGCTTGTACTCCAGGTTGCCGTCAGCCAGGCCGCGGTCGCTGACGACGATGCGGTGCGGGATACCGATCAGTTCCATGTCGGCGAACTTGATGCCGGGGCTGGTCTTCTTGTCACGGTCGTCGAGCAGCACTTCGTAACCGGCTGCGGTCAGTTCGGCATACAGTTTGTCGGTCGCTTCGCGGACGACCTCGGTTTCGTAGCGCAGCGGTACCAGGGCGATCTGGAACGGCGCCAGGGCGTCGTTCCAGATGATGCCCTTGTCGTCGTAGCTCTGTTCGATGGCGGCGGCGACCACGCGCGATACGCCGATGCCGTAGCAGCCCATGGACAGGATGACCGGCTTGCCGTTCTCGCCCAGTACCTGGCACTTGAGCGCTTCGCTGTACTTGGTGCCGAGCTGGAAGATGTGGCCGACTTCGATGCCGCGCTTGATGACCAGGGTGCCCTGGCCGTCCGGGCTCGGATCGCCCTCGACGACGTTGCGCAGGTCGGCGACTTGCGGAACCGGCAGGTCACGTTCCCAGTTGACGCCGAAGTAGTGTTTGTCGTCGATGTTGGCGCCGATGCCGAAGTCGCTCATCAGGGCGACCGAACGGTCGATGACGATTTCCAGCGGCAGGTTGAGTGGGCCCAGGGAACCCGCGCCGGCACCGATGGCGTCGCGCAGCTCGGCGTCGGTGGCCATCACCACCGGGTCGGCAACCTGTTCCAGCTTGGCGGCCTTGATTTCGTTCAGCTCGTGGTCGCCACGGACGATCAGGGCGACCAGCTTGCCTTCCTCGGCGCCACGCACGATCAGGGTCTTGACGGTTTTCTCGATCGCCAGGCCGTGGTTTTCCACGAGTTGCGCGATGGTCTTGGCATCCGGGGTGTCGACCAGGCGCAGCTCCTCGGTGGGGGCTGGGCGCACGGTTTCACGCGGGATGGCCTCGGCCTTCTCGATGTTGGCGGCGTAGTCGGAGCTGTCGCTGAAGATCACGTCGTCTTCGCCGGACTCGGCCAGGACGTGGAATTCATGCGAGTAGCTGCCACCGATGGAGCCGGTGTCGGCCTGCACCGGACGGAAGTCCAGGCCCAGGCGGGTGAAGACGTTGGTGTACGCCTGATGCATGCGGTCGTAGGTTTCCTGCAGGGAAGCCTGGTCGGCATGGAACGAGTAGGCGTCCTTCATGATGAACTCGCGGCCACGCATCAGGCCGAAGCGCGGGCGGATCTCGTCACGGAATTTGGTCTGGATCTGGTACATGTTGAGTGGCAGCTGTTTATAGCTGGACAGCTCGTTGCGGGCCAGGTCGGTGATGACCTCTTCGTGGGTCGGGCCAACGCAGAAGTCGCGCTGGTGGCGGTCCTTCAGGCGCAGCAGCTCAGGGCCGTACTGTTCCCAGCGGCCGGATTCCTGCCACAGCTCGGCAGGCTGGATGCTCGGCATCAGCACCTCCAGGGCGCCGGCGGCGTTCATTTCCTCGCGGACCACGTTCTCGACCTTGCGCATTACCCGCAGGCCCATCGGCAGCCAGGTGTACAGGCCGGAGGCCAGTTTGCGGATCATGCCGGCGCGCAGCATGAGCTGGTGGCTGATGACCACCGCGTCGGCAGGGGTTTCTTTCTGGGTGGCGAGCAAATATTGACTGGTGCGCATGGTGGGCCGTGTCGATTGCCTAAGACGTTGAAATGACCCCGCATTGTACGGGGGCGAAACGAAGGCGTACAGGATGCCCCAAGGGCGGGGCGCTTGTCAGCCAAGAAAAAGCCCGGCGGGATGGCCGGGCTTTCTCAGGTGCGGGGCACTGTAAGCCAGGCTTACAGGATGCTCAGCGGGTACTCGACGATCAGGCGCAGTTCGTCCAGCGACGGGGAGCCGTAGTAGACGCCATCGGAGGAGCGGTAGGTGGCCTGGCGGACACGGAAGCTGAGGTCCTTGGCCGGGCCTTCCTGGAGCACGTACTTGATGTCGATGTCGCGTTCCCATTCCTTGCCGTTGTTGGTGCCGTCGACGTTGGCGTCGGTACCACGGATGTAACGGGTCATGAACGACAGGCCGGGTATGCCCCACTCGGCGAAGTTCAGGTCGTAGCGTGCCTGCCAGGACTTCTCGTCTTCGGCGTTGAAGTCGGAACGGGCCACGGAGTTGGCCAGGTACACGGTACCGCCACCATCGATGCCGTAGGCGTAATCACCGTCGCCGCTGACCTTCTGGTAGGCCACGGTGAAGGTGTGCGCGCCGATGTTGTAGGCTGCCGAGAGGCTGAAGGCGCGGTTGTCCAGCTTGTCGCCGTCGTAGGCGCGAGCGCGGTCGCCATCGCTCTTGGTGTCATAGATGTTGAAGTCGAGCACCAGGCCTTGGTTGTCTGCAATTGGCAGCGCCCAGTTGACGTTGGCGTAGTACTTGCGCCAGTAATCCTCGACCTTCGAGTAGTACAGGCTGGTGCTGAGGTTGTCGGTGAAGGCGTAGGTGCCGCCGACGAAGTTGGCATCGGTCAGGCCTGGGTTCTTCAGGCCAGTGTCGGCGTCGCGTCCGCCGATGCTGTCCTTGTAGGTCTGGGCTTGGGCGTTGAGGCGGGTGAAGTGACCGGCGTTCAACTCCAGGCCTTCGATTTCCTTGCTGGTCAGCAGGAAGCCTTCGGCAACTTCTGGCAGCAGACGGCTGTCGTCGGTGGCGAATACCGGCACTGCGGTGAACTGGCCGCCGTATTTCAGCGTGGTATTGGAGATGCGCAGTTTGACGGCGCCATGTGCCTCGGAGTAGTCATCCGCCGCACTGCCATCGTCATTGATTGGGAACAGGCCCATGCCGGCACGGCCGCGGCCGGTGTCGAGCTTGATGCCGAGCAGGCCGATGGCGTCGACGCCAACGCCCACGGTGCCCTGGGTGAAGCCCGATTCGAAGGTACCGATGAAGCCCTGGCCCCATTCTTCGTTACGGCTCTGGCGCTCGCCGGTGTCCGGGTCGCGTTCGTTGTTGCGGTAATCACGGCTGAAGTACAGGTTGCGCAGCTTGACGCCAGCCGTGCTGTCTTCGAGGAAACCCTTGGATTCGTCCTGCGCAGAGGCGAACGCCAACTGCGAGGTCCCTGCCGCAACGGCCAGGGCGATCATGCTCCACTTCATCACGCGCATCGTGATTTGCTCCTTTGGTTTTAGGAAGAGTACCGCTGCGCCCAACGTGTTTTAGTTATAGGGGGCAGCTCTTTCTTGTTATGTCGGCGAAAATGTATAGCACGCTGACTGTTATTGGCGAGATAGCGAAAACGAACCTTTCAGTAGTTTTATTCGCATGTCGCTTCAAGGTATTTCCATGTCGCAAATCACTCCCCTGTCTTGTGGGGCGTACAACGCCAGCGCTGTTTCTTTCACCGTAACGAAACTGTAACTAGCGTTTCGGGTTCGGAAAACTCCCTGGGTAACCAATGCCGCTGTTGTTATTTGTCGCGTGCACCTGGTAATGCAGGTGTCGTGCCGACTTGGCGTGAAGAGAATGCAACAAGCGTGCTCAAAAAACGCAACAGTTCATGAATTTTTCACAAAGTGGGGCAGGAGTGGGGAAAACACGCCGAAAACACGGGGCGCTGCCTGTCTGATGGTGTGCCAAAGTTAGCTTGCTTACATTTTTGCAAAGGGACCATCCAACTCAATGTGTTACCTGCAACTGTTCATCTCCTGTGGTGAATGTAGCGGTAAGTACAATTCGGCGCTGGGGGTGGCCTCATTTTGGTGCGAAAAGTAGCGCTGTGTTACCGGCTTTGTGCAGGCGTGTCTAAAAGCGTGAGCGCAGGGGTGCAGGAGAGTATCCTTGCGCTCAGGTTGCCAGCGCTCGCTGGCCAGATTTCTTCGAGGAGGTTTACCGTGTTCGTCCTGGATTCACGTTTGCAGCAGGACTCCCTGGTGCTGGGCGATTTTCCGCTGTGCCAGCTGTTGCTGAGCAAGGATGCCAACTATCCGTGGTTCATCCTGGTGCCGCGGCGTGCCGATATCAGCGAGGTGTTCCAGTTGGACGCCGACGCGCAGCAGCAGTTGTGGAGCGAAACCGGCTACCTGGCCGAGGCGCTGAAGAAGGCGTTTGCCGCCGACAAGATGAATGTCGCGACCCTGGGCAACGTGGTCAGCCAACTGCACATGCATGTGATCGTGCGCTACCGCGACGACGCTGCATGGCCGGCACCGGTGTGGGGCAAGTGCCAGGCACAGGCCTACACCGACGAGCAGGTCGAGGGCATTCGCCAGCGCCTGCGGGCCGTACTCGATTCGCGTTTCAAGGAGGCATGAGGTGACGCAGGAAGATCGCATCGTCGAACTGGAGATGCGCCAGGCATTCCAGGACGACACCATCCAGGCACTCAACGACGTGATTGCCGAGCAAGGCAAGGTGGTCGAGCGGCTACAGTTGCAGGTGGCCGAGTTGATCAAGCGCTACGAGGAGATGGTCGGCCAGTATGGCGCCGAAGAGGGGGAGCAAGCGCCGCCGCCTCATTATTGAGGCAAGCGACGCTTGCGATGCAGGCGGCTCCGGGCTTGCCCCGGAGCCGCGACGTATCAGCGCCGCGTCACCGCGACCACGTCTTCGGCCTGCAGGCCTTTGTCGCGATGCATCACGGAGAATTCCACGCGCTGGCCTTCGACCAGGATGCGGTGCCCTTCGCCGCGGATGGCACGGAAGTGCACGAAGATATCGTCACCCGAATCGCGGGAGATGAAGCCAAAGCCCTTGGATGTGTTGAACCACTTGACGGTGCCGGTATCTCGTTTGCCGGCCTCCTGCGGCGTGCCTTGCGCGCTGCGTGCCTTGCGCCCGGTGCGGGCGAAGCCAGCCGCCAGGTGCAGGATCACGGCCAGGGCAGCGCAGACCAGGGCGGCGAGGTTGCCCAGTTCCGGGCGTGCTAGCAGGGTCAGGGTCTGTAGCACCACGGCCACTACCAGCAGGGCGCACGCCAGGTGTTGCAGCTGCTGTCGGGCGCCTCGGTAATAGAGCGGCACCACCGGGGCGAGCAGCAGGTTGAGCAGGCCGAGCAGGGCCAGGTAGACAGCGTCGGGTTGTTGCAGGAACGGTGTTGCGTCGGTTTTCAGGCTGGGTATGAGCGACAGCAGCAAAGCCGCTACGCCCGTCACCAGATGGACGATCTTGAACATGGGATTGGCTCACAGTCGATAAGGCCGGTCACAGGAAAAAAGCTGGCGGCACGGTGCGCATGAGGTGTAGGCGCAAACACGTTGTGGGCCAGCCTATGCACCCGGCAATAGCAGTCCGCACGGGTGGCACGGTGCCTATTTAACCGCAAAGCCGGGGGGTTCTCAAACCACGGCAGCGGATAGCCGATAGCTTGCCCTGTGTCAGGGGCGAGGTGCGGTAACTGTTGCTACAGTGTGCGGTGCCTGCTTGATCTACAAGCCATTTGGAAAAAGGGGAACTTCATGGCAATCGATATCGGTATCAGTGAAGAAGATCGCAAGTCCATCGTCGAAGGGCTCTCCCGGCTGCTGTCGGACACCTACGTCCTGTACCTGAAAACCCACAACTTCCATTGGAACGTCACCGGCCCGTCGTTCCGTACCCTGCACCTGATGTTCGAGGAGCAGTACAACGAGCTGGCCCTGGCCGTCGATTCGATCGCCGAGCGCATTCGTGCGCTGGGTTTTCCGGCGCCGGGCTCGTATGCCTTCTATGCTCAACATTCCTCCATCAAGGAGGAGGCCGGCGTTCCTGCCGCAGACGAGATGATCCGCCAGCTGGTGCAAGGCCAGGAGGCGGTGGTGCGTACCGCGCGCAGCATCTTCCCGGTGGTGGACAAGGTCAGCGACGAGCCGACTGCCGACCTGTTGACCCAACGCATGCAGGTGCATGAAAAGACCGCCTGGATGTTGCGGGTACTGCTCGACGGTAAATGATCGGCGTTTGCCAGCCAGTCGCCACGGCCCGGTCGACAGCCTTGTCACCGGGTTCGGTTGCCTGAGCGGGAACATTTTACCGCTGCACTCGCGGCGAGCCAGGGCGCTTCATGGGCGGACTACAACCGCTGATCATGGAGTGCGCTGGTGGAATGCAAGATGCAAACGAATAAAAGAAGGACAGGCCTGGGGGCGTGGCCGGGTCGGCAGTGGGTCGATCCGTTCGAGGCGGACTTCGACATGCGCCAGGCCTTGCCGGTGTCCCGCTCGGTGCGACTCAACGGGTTTTCCACCTGCCTGCGGCTGGAAACCGTGTATTGGCGCATCCTCGAGCGTATCGCCGAGGTCAATCGCTGCTCGGTCAGCGCCGTGTTGTCCTATGTCGACCGCGAGGTGCATCTGCGCCAGGGCGGCGTGCGCAACTTCAGCGGCCTGATCCGGGTGATCTGCGTGGCCTGGCTGCTCGACCCACCCCATGCACGCTGATCGCCGGGCGGGCTGCGCAGCGCTCCTTAACCATATATAATCCCGCTTTTTGCTGCCTTGGCAGCCAGCCTTGTGGTTGACGAGAGACATCCATGCCCCTGTATGACTATCAATGTGCATCCTGCGATCACAGGATGGAAGCGCTGCAGAAGATCAGCGCGGCGCCGTTGACCGACTGCCCGGCCTGTCAGGCGCCGGCATTGAAGAAACTGCTGTCGGTCCCGGGCTTTCGCTTGAGCGGTAACGGTTGGTACGAAACCGACTTCAAGACCGGGGCGAAGAAGAATCTGGCCAGCGGCGACAAAGCCGACTGAGTTGAAGTGCATTAGCCGGGTCTTGCAGTATTAGTCCCAAGGGGCGGCCAAGGCCTTACCGAATTACACGAATCACGAGAAGCGAAACCACCATCATGATGCGCAGCCATTATTGCGGCCAACTGAACGAGAGCCTGGACGGCCAGGAAGTCACCCTTTGCGGCTGGGTCCATCGTCGCCGCGACCACGGCGGGGTGATCTTCCTCGACATCCGTGACCGCGAGGGCATGGCCCAGGTCGTGTTCGACCCTGATCGCGCCGAGACCTTCGCCGCCGCCGACCGCGTGCGCAGCGAATACGTCGTGCAGATCACCGGCAAGGTGCGCAAGCGCCCTGACGGCGCGGTGAACGCCAACATGGCCTCCGGCGCCATCGAAATCCTCGGCTACCAGCTGAACGTGCTGAACGAAGCCGAGACGCCGCCGTTCCCGCTCAACGAATATTCCGACGTTGGCGAAGAGACTCGCCTGCGTTATCGCTTCATCGACCTGCGTCGCCCGGAAATGGCCGACAAGCTGCGCCTGCGCTCGCGCATCACCAGCAGCATCCGTCGCTACATGGACGACAATGGTTTCCTCGACGTCGAGACGCCGATCCTGACCCGTGCCACGCCGGAAGGCGCACGTGACTACCTGGTACCGAGCCGTACCCACGCCGGCAGCTTCTTCGCCCTGCCGCAGTCGCCCCAGCTGTTCAAGCAGTTGCTGATGGTGGCGGGTTTCGATCGCTACTACCAGATCGCCAAGTGCTTCCGTGACGAAGACCTGCGTGCCGACCGCCAGCCTGAATTCACCCAGATCGACATCGAGACCAGCTTCCTCGACGAAAACGAGATCATGGGCCTGACCGAAGGCATGATCCGCAAGCTGTTCAAGGAAGTCCTGGACCTGGAGTTCGGCGAGTTCCCGCACATGACCTACGAAGAGGCCATGCGCCGCTACGGTTCCGACAAGCCAGACCTGCGTATTCCGCTGGAGCTGGTCGACGTCGCCGATCAGCTCAAGGACGTCGAGTTCAAGGTCTTCGCCGGCCCAGCCAACGATCCTAAGTGCCGCGTCACCGCCCTGCGCCTGCCAGGCGGTGCCAGCATGCCGCGCAGCAAGATCGACGAGTACACCAAGTTCGTCGGCATCTACGGTGCCAAGGGCCTGGCCTACATCAAGGTCAACGAGCGCGCCAAGGGCGTCGAGGGCCTGCAGTCGCCGATCGTCAAGAACATCCCCGAGGCCAACCTCAACAACATCCTCGATCGCGTGGGTGCGGTCGATGGCGACATCGTGTTCTTCGGTGCCGACAAGGCCAAGATCGTCAGCGAGGCCCTGGGCGCGCTGCGGATCCGCCTGGGCCATGACTTCGAGCTGCTGACCTGCGAGTGGGCGCCGATGTGGGTGGTCGACTTCCCGATGTTCGAAGAGAACGATGACGGCAGCTTCACCGCGCTGCACCACCCGTTCACCGCGCCCAAGTGCACCCCCGAGGAGCTCGAGGCCAACCCGGCCACCGCGCTGTCGCGTGCCTACGACATGGTGCTCAACGGCACCGAGCTGGGCGGTGGTTCGATCCGTATCCACCGCAAGGAAATGCAACAGGCGGTGTTCCGCCTGCTGGGTATCGAAGCGGCAGAACAGGAAGAGAAGTTCGGCTTCCTGCTCGACGCCCTGAAGTTCGGCGCACCGCCTCACGGTGGCCTGGCCTTCGGCCTCGACCGCCTGGTCATGCTGATGACCGGCGCCCAGTCGATCCGCGAAGTGATCGCCTTCCCGAAAACCCAGAGCGCCGCGTGCGTCATGACCCAGGCCCCGGGCATGGTCGACGCCAAGGCCCTGCGCGAACTGCACATTCGTCTGCGCGAGCAGACCAAGGTCGAGTAAGCGGACCCCGGGCGCATCCACATGGATGCGCCTTTGCGTTACGGCGCAGGATTTTTCGTTGCGCCCCGTCAGGGGCGCAGTTGTTTGTGTTTCAAAGAATTTGGAGTCGTTATGGCTGGTCATTCCAAGTGGGCGAACATCAAGCACCGCAAAGAGCGCCAGGATGCCAAGAGAGGCAAGATCTTCACCAAGTGGATCCGCGAGCTGACCGTCGCCGCCAAGCAGGGCGGCGGTGACCCGGCCTCCAACCCGCGCCTGCGCCTGGCCCTGGACAAGGCCCTGGGCGCCAACATGAGCCGCGACATCATCGATCGCGCCGTGGCTCGGGGTGCCGGCACCAACGAAAGTGACAACGTCGAGGAACTCAGCTACGAAGGCTACGGCCCAGGGGGCGTAGCGATCATGGTCGAGGCCATGACCGACAACCGCAACCGTACCGCCGCCGCCGTGCGCCATGCCTTCACCAAGTGTGGCGGCAACCTCGGCACCGATGGCTCCGTCGCCTACCTGTTCGAGCGCAAAGGGCAGATCAGCTTCGCCCCGGGTGTCGATGAAGATGCATTGATGGAAGCGGCCATGGAAGCCGATGCCGACGATGTGGTCGCCAACGACGACGGTTCGTTCGAAGTATTCACCTCGTTCAACAGCTTCTATGCAGTGCGTAACGCGCTGGAAGAGGCGGGCTTCAAGGCCGCGGACGCGGAAATCGTCATGCAGCCGACCACCAGCGCCGAGCTGGACCAGGAAGGCGCGGAAAAGGTGCTCAAGCTGATCGACATGCTCGAGGATCTGGACGACGTGCAGAACGTCTATTCCAATGCGCAGATTTCCGACGAGATCATGGAAAATCTCGGTTAGGGTGTCTTGGCTATTCGCGTCAGGCCTGTGAGCTTGGCAGCGCCTGTACCGGCCTTTTCGCGGGTGAACCCGCTCCTACAGATGCAGCACCGGTTTCAATTGCGGTGCACTTCCTGTAGGAGCGGGTTTACCCGCTAAAGGGCCGGTACTGTTTGCACAAATGTACCTTCTGACTGACAGGCGCTATGACTCTGATTCTTGGTATCGACCCCGGCTCGCGCATCACCGGCTATGGCGTGGTACGCCAGACCGCCCGTGGTTGCGAATACGTGGCGTCGGGATGCATCCGCACCGGCAGTGGCGAGCTGCACGAGCGGCTGCAGATCGTTTTTCGTGGCGTGAGCGAGGTCATCCGCCTGCACGGCCCGATGACCATGGGCATCGAGCGGGTGTTCATGGCACGCAACGCCGATTCGGCGCTCAAGCTCGGCCAGGCCCGCGGCGCGGCCATCGTCGCCGCCGCCGAAGCGGGCCTTGAGATCGCCGAATACAGCGCCACCCAGGTCAAGCAGGCGGTCGCCGGCACCGGAGGGGCGAACAAGGAGCAGGTGATGATGATGGTCATGCACCTGCTCAAGCTCACCCAGAAGCCGCAGATCGACGCCTCCGACGCCCTGGCCATCGCCCTGTGCCATGCCCATACCCGTTCCAGCCTGGTGCCCCATGGCCTGGCCACGGCGCGGCGGCGCGGTGGGCGCTTGCGTCTTTAGGCGCTTCATGCGCTGATACACATTTTGTCCGGGTGAAGCGTTCACCCGTTGCATTTGCTGATAGGGTTGAGCGGTCTTCGACCGGCTCCCCGAGAGGAAGGATCGGAACGTGATTGGACGTTTGCGCGGCACCCTGGCGGAAAAACAGCCGCCGCACCTGATTATCGACGTCAACGGCGTGGGCTACGAACTGGAAGTGCCCATGACGACCCTGTATCGCCTGCCCAAGGTCGGCGAGCCGGTGACCGTGCACACCCACCTGGTGGTACGCGAAGACGCTCACCTGCTCTATGGCTTCGCCGAAAAGCGCGAGCGCGAGCTGTTCCGCGAGCTGATTCGTCTCAATGGCGTGGGCCCGAAGCTGGCCCTGGCGTTGATGTCCGGCCTGGAAGTGGACGAACTGGTGCGCTGCGTGCAGGCCCAGGACGCCTCGGTCCTGGTGCGTGTGCCTGGCGTCGGCAAGAAGACCGCCGAACGCCTGCTGGTCGAACTCAAGGACCGTTTCAAGGCCTGGGAAACCTCCCCGGCGATGTTCACCCTGGTTTCCGATGGCCCGCTGCCTGTGGCCAGCGAGTCCTCGGCCGAGGCCGATGCCGTCAGCGCCTTGGTTTCCCTGGGCTACAAACCCCAGGAGGCGAGCAAGGCGATCGCCGCGATCAAGGACAAGGCTGGCCTGAGCAGCGAAGAGCTGATCCGTCGTAGTCTCAAAGGGATGATTACCAAGTGATCGAAGCCGACCGCCTGATCGCCGCCAGCGGGCGCGACCGTGAAGAGGTCCAGGACCGGGCGATCCGTCCGCTGCGCCTGGACGAGTACATCGGCCAGCCGGTGGTGCGCGAGCAGATGGCGCTGTTCATCCAGGCCGCCCGCGGGCGCAACGAATCGCTCGACCATACCCTGATCTTCGGGCCGCCCGGCCTCGGCAAGACCACCTTGGCCAACATCATCGCCCAGGAAATGGGGGTGTCGGTCAAGAGCACCTCGGGGCCGATCCTCGAGCGCCCAGGCGACTTGGCGGCGATGCTGACCAATCTCGAACCCCACGACGTGCTGTTCATCGACGAGATCCATCGCTTGTCACCGGTGGTCGAGGAGGTGCTGTACCCGGCCATGGAGGACTTCCAGCTCGACATCATGATCGGTGAAGGCCCTGCGGCCCGCTCGATCAAGCTCGACCTGCCGCCGTTCACCCTGGTCGGCGCCACCACCCGCGCCGGCATGCTCACCAACCCGCTGCGCGACCGCTTCGGTATCGTCCAGCGCCTGGAGTTCTACAGCAACGCCGACCTTGCCACCATCGTCAGCCGTTCGGCCAACATCCTGGGCCTGGCCATCGAGGACCAGGGCGCCTTCGAGATAGCCCGCCGTGCCCGTGGCACGCCGCGTATCGCCAACCGCCTGCTGCGCCGCGTGCGCGACTATGCCGAGGTGCGCGGCAAGGGCCAGATCACCAAGGCGGTGGCCGACATGGCGCTGAATCTGCTGGACGTCGACGAACGCGGGTTCGACCACTCCGACCGTCGCCTGCTGCTGACCATGATCGAGAAATTCGACGGCGGCCCGGTGGGCGTCGACAACCTCGCCGCCGCCATCAGCGAGGAGCGCCACACCATCGAGGACGTGCTCGAGCCGTACCTGATCCAGCAGGGCTACATCATGCGTACCCCGCGTGGCCGCGTGGTGACCCGGCATGCCTACCTGCACTTTGGCTTGAATGTGCCGGGGCGGTTGGGCGAGGGCGGAGATTTTTCCGATTCCGGCGATGAATGACAGATCGAAACCGGCTTTTCGTGGTCCTAGCGCTGGCATGCCGAAAAGGTGCTGGCAATACGACATTGATGAAGAAAAAACAGTTGCCGTGGCGGATTGGCAAGCTGAGGAGTAAGCACTAGAGTATGCGCGCGCAAATAAGCCTGGAACCGTTCGCACACCGCTGTCGCGTCTATTACGAGGACACCGATGCGGGCGGCGTGGTGTATTACGTCAATTACCTGAAATTCATGGAGCGCGCGCGCACCGAGCGCCTGCGGCACCTGGGCTTCTCCCAGGCGCAACTGGCCGAGGACAACCTGTTGTTCGTGGTCCATTCCAGCGAGGCGCGCTATCACGCGCCGGCGCGCCTGGACGACGAGCTGCGGGTGACCGCGCACGTACTTGAACTCAATCGCGCCAGCCTGCGCTTCGTGCAGCAGGTATGGCGAGAAAAGGATGAAACGCTGCTCTGCGAAGGGCAGTTCCTGGTGGCCGCCGTGCGCGCCGACACTTTCAAACCCCGAGCCATACCCCCGGAGCTGCGCCACGCCTTTGCGGCGGACGGCTTGGGTACTCAATCGAATGCAGGAGAATAAGCGTGGAAGCTAACGTCGTCGACCATACCTCCATGTGGAGTCTGGTCAGCAATGCCAGCGTGGTAGTACAGCTGGTGATGCTGACCCTGGTGGCCGCCTCGGTCACCTCATGGATCATGATCTTCCAGCGCAGCACCATGCTGCGCGCCGGTCGTCGTGCGCTGGATGCCTTCGAGGAGCGCTTCTGGTCGGGCATCGACCTGTCCAAGCTGTACCGCCAGGCGGGCAGCAACCCTGACCCGGATTCCGGTGTCGAGCAGGTGTTCCGGGCCGGCTTCAAGGAATTCTCGCGTCTGCGCCAGCAGCCGGGCGTCGACCCGGACGCCGTGATGGAAGGCGTAGGCCGGGCCATGCGCGTAGCCATCTCGCGCGAGGAAGAAAAGCTCGAGCAGAGCCTGCCGTTCCTTGCCACCGTAGGTTCGACCAGCCCGTACATCGGCCTGTTCGGTACCGTGTGGGGCATCATGAACTCGTTCCGTGGCCTGGCCAGCGCCCAGCAGGCGACCCTGGCTACCGTAGCCCCGGGCATCGCCGAAGCACTGGTGGCCACCGCCATCGGCCTGTTCGCGGCCATTCCCGCGGTCATCGCCTACAACCGATTCTCCGCGCGCAGCGAAGTGCTGATCGGTCGCTACTACACCTTCGCCGACGAGTTCCAGGCGATCCTGCACCGCAAAGTGCACACCAGCGAAGAGTAAGCAGGTACTAACCCCATGGCCCGAGTTCGCCAAAAACGCAAGCCGGTCGCCGAGATGAACGTGGTGCCCTACATCGACGTGATGTTGGTGCTGCTGGTCATCTTCATGGTGACGGCCCCCATGCTCAACCAGGGCGTGAAGGTCGACCTGCCCAAGGTTTCCAGCGAAGCCTTGCCGCAGGACAACAACGTCCAGATCCTCACCATTTCCATCAAGGCCGACAAGACCTACTACTGGAACCTTGGCAGCGAAGTCGATACCGACAAACAGATGGACAAGGCCATGACCTTGCCGGAAATGACCGGCGCAGTGACCAAGATCATTGCCGCCGGTCGCGACCAGGGCAAGCAGACGCAGGTCTTCATTCGTGGCGACAAGGCTGTCGACTACGGCGCGGTCATGGGTGCCATGGGCGGGTTGCAGAAGGCCGGTGTCGGTAACGTTGGCCTGATTACCGAGGCGCCCTGATGCAACAGCGAGAGCCATCCGCCTCGGAAAGCTACTTCTGGCCCAGTGTCTGGGCCATCGGCCTGCATGTGCTGGTGTTCGGCATGCTGTTCGTCAGCTTCGCCATGACGCCGGAGCTGCCGCCTTCCAAGCCGATCGTTCAGGCTACCCTGTACCAGCTCAAGTCCAAGAGCCAGGCGACCACCCAGACCAATCAGAAGATTGCCGGGGAAGCGAAGAAAACCGCCTCGCGCCAGACCGAAGTCGAGCAGCTGGAGCAGAAGAAGGTCGAGCAGGAGGCCATCAAGGCTGCGGAACAAAAGAAAGCCGACGCTGCTCAAAAGGCCGAAGAAGCTCGCGAGGCTGCCGAGGCGAAAAAGGCCGAGGACGCGGCCAAGGCTGCCGACGCCAAGAAGGCCGCTGAAGCCAAGAAGGCCGAGGAGGCGAAGAAAGTCGCCGCCGACATCGCCAAGAAGAAAGCCGAAGACGAGGCCAAGAAGCAGGCCGAGGAAGAAGCCAAGAAGCAAGCCGCCGAGGAGGCCAAGAAGAAGGCCGCTGAAGAGGCGAAGAAAAAAGCAGCCGAGGACGCCAAGAAGAAAGCGGCGGCCGAGGACGCGAAGAAGAAGGCAGCTGAAGAGGCCAAGAAAAAGGCCGCTGCAGATGCCCAGAAGAAAAAGGCACAGGATGCAGCCCGCAAGGCGGCGGAAGACAAGAAAGCCCAGGCCCTGGCCGAGCTGTTGTCCGACACCACCGAGCGCCAGCAGGCCTTGGCCGACGAGCAGGGTGACCAGGTGGCCGGCGACTTCGACGACCTGATCCGCATGCGCGCCGCCGAGGGCTGGGCACGTCCACCTTCCGCGCGCAAGGGCATGACGGTAGTCCTGCAGATCAACATGCTGCCGGATGGCACCATCACCAACGTCAGTGTGTCGCGCTCCAGTGGCGATGGCCCGTTCGACAGTTCGGCGGTGGCAGCGGTGAAGAACATTGGTCGATTGACCGAGATGCAGGGCTTGAAGCCGAACGAGTTCAATCCGTACCGTTCGTTCAAGATGACATTTACACCTGAGGATCTAGCGTTGTGATTAAACTCCTTCGAGGAATGCTGGTCATGCTCTGCTGCGTGGCTGGCATGGCCATGGCAGAGGAAAAGAACATCCTGGTCACCAGCGGCAGCGATCGGGCCACGCCCATCGCGGTAGTGCCGTTCGGTCTGCAGGGTGGCAGCGTACTGCCGGAAGACATGGCCGACATCATCGGCAACGACCTGCGTAACTCCGGCTACTACTCGCCGATTCCGCGGCAGAACATGATCAGCCAGCCGACCCAGGCCAGCGAAGTGATCTTCCGCGACTGGAAAGCCCTCGGCGCCCAGTACGTGATGGTCGGCAGCATCGTGCCTGCGGGCGGCCGCCTGCAGGTGCAGTACGCGCTGTTCAACGTCGCCACCGAGCAGCAGGTGCTGACCGGCAGCGTCACCGGCGGTACCGACCAGTTGCGCGACATGGCGCACTACATCGCCGACCAGTCGTTCGAGAAACTTACCGGCATCAAGGGTGCGTTTTCCACCCGCATGCTGTACGTGACTGCCGAGCGCTTCTCGACCAACAGCACCCGCTACACCCTGCAGCGCTCCGACTATGACGGTGCGCGTGCGGTGACCCTGCTGCAATCGCGTGAACCGATCCTGTCGCCGCGTTTCGCGCCGGATGGCAAGCGTATCGCCTATGTGTCGTTCGAGCAGAAGCGCCCTCGTATCTTCGTGCAGAACATCGACACCGGTCGTCGTGAACAGATCACCAACTTCGAAGGCCTCAACGGTGCGCCAGCCTGGTCGCCGGATGGTTCGCGCCTGGCATTCGTGCTGTCGAAGGATGGCAACCCGGACATCTATGTGATGAACATGGGTTCGCGCCAGATCAGCCGTGTTACCGCCGGCCCCGGTATCAATACCGAGCCGTTCTGGGGCAAGGATGGCAATACCCTGTACTTCACGTCCGACCGTGGCGGCAAGCCGCAGATCTACAAACAGTCGATCAGTGGTGGCGGCGCCGAACGTGTAACGTTCGTCGGTAACTACAATGCCAACCCGAAACTTTCCGCCGATGAGAAGACTCTGGTGATGATTCATCGCCAACAGGGTTTCACCAACTTCAAGGTGGCGGCTCAGGACTTGCAACGCGGAAGTGTAAAGATTCTTACAGAGACCAGTCTTGATGAGTCTCCCACTGTTGCGCCCAACGGCACCATGCTAATCTACGCCACCCGCCAGCAGGGCCGGGGAGTCTTGATGCTCGTGTCGCTTAATGGCCGCGTGAGGCTCCCACTTCCTACCGCTCAAGGCGAAGTCAGAGAACCGTCCTGGTCCCCTTACCTGAACTGATTGCGGCGTAATACGTTTTGCTTAACACACTGGGGTTTCATTAGGAGTTTCACGATGGAAATGCTGAAGTTTGGTAAATTCGCTGCGCTGGCTCTGGCCATGGCCGTAGCTGTAGGTTGCTCCTCGAAGGGCGGTGACAACGCTGGTGAAGGCGCTGCTGTCGATCCGAACGCTGGCTACGGTGCAAACACCGGTGCCGTTGACGGTTCCCTGAGCGAAGAAGCTGCCCTGCGCGCAATCACCACCTTCTACTTCGAATACGACAGCTCGGACCTGAAGCCAGAAGCCATGCGCGCTCTGGACGTTCACGCCAAGGACCTGAAAGCCAACGGCAACCGCGTTGTCCTGGAAGGCCACACCGACGAGCGTGGTACCCGCGAGTACAACATGGCTCTGGGTGAGCGCCGCGCCAAGGCCGTTCAGCGCTACCTGGTTCTGCAGGGCGTTTCCCCTGCTCAGCTGGAACTGGTTTCCTACGGCGAAGAGCGTCCAGTTGCCACCGGCAACGACGAGCAGTCCTGGGCTCAGAACCGCCGCGTAGAACTGCGTAAGTAAGTTCTTATGCGTATGTGCCGTCGTGTTGTAACCGTCCTCGCACTCAGCCTTCCGCTTTCGGCGTGGGCTGCGGTTCCTGTAGTAGATGACAACGCCGGTGGTTATCCACCCGCGGGTTATGGCACGAGCGGCGCCTATGCCGGGTCAGGGGCTTCGGCCCCTGCCTCTGCACAGGGCCAGCTGTTCATGCAGCTGCAACAGATGCAGGATCAGATTTCCCGCCAGCAGGGCATCATCGAAGAGCTGCAGAACGATGTAGCCCGCATGAAGCAGGAAAACCTGGAGCGTTACCAGGATCTGGATCGTCGCATCAACAGTGGTGGCGCGCCTGCCGCGAACCCTGACAATTCTTCCTCCGGTGGCGCTTCCGATGCCGCCGGTGCCGCAGCAGGTGCCGCCGCCGGCGCTGCTGCACAACAACCGGCCGCCAGTAGCGAGCCGGGCGATCCTGCGAAAGAGAAGCTCTACTACGATGCCGCTTTCGACCTGATCAAGCAGAAGGACTTCGACAAGGCCAGCCAGGCGTTCAACGCCTTCCTGCGCAAGTACCCCAACAGCCAGTACGCCGGCAATGCCCAGTACTGGTTGGGTGAGGTGAACCTGGCCAAGGGCGACCTGCAGGGTGCCAGCCAGGCCTTCGCCCAGGTCAGCCAGAAGTACCCCAAGCACAGCAAGGTGCCAGATTCGCTGTACAAGCTGGCCGATGTCGAACGCCGCATGGGCCATACCGACAAGGTCAAGGGCATCCTGCAGCAGGTCATCACCCAGTACCCCGGCACATCTGCCGCGCAACTGGCGCAACGCGACCTGCAGAAGCTCTGAGCCGCACCTTTTGAAATAAACCCGCGCCTGGCGCGGGTTTTTTCGTTAGAATCGTTGCCCTTTTTTCTTAAACACGCCGCCACGGATAACGCTATGTCGAGTCCGCGGTGGTGCCTGACGGAGGCGGACAGCCTGTTCAGCTGTCACGCCCGTGGCGATCATGCAAGACACACTACGCATCACCGAAGTCTTTTACTCGTTGCAGGGTGAAACACGCACGGCGGGGCTGCCCACGGTATTCGTGCGCCTCACCGGCTGCCCTCTGCGCTGCCAGTATTGCGACAGTGCCTATGCCTTCAGCGGTGGCACCCTTCGCAGCCTCGATTCGATCCTCGAGCAAGTGGCCGGCTTCAAGCCGCGCTATGTCTGCGTCACCGGCGGCGAACCGCTGGCCCAGCCCAATGCCTTGCCGCTGCTGCAGCGCCTGTGCGATGCCGGCTACGAGGTGTCGCTGGAAACCAGCGGCGCCCTGGACATCGCCGGCACCGACGTACGCGTCAGCCGGGTGGTCGACCTCAAGACCCCGGGCTCGGAAGAGTCGCACCGCAACCGCTACGAGAACATCGAGCACCTGACCCGCAACGACCAGGTCAAGTTCGTCATCTGTTCGCGCGAGGACTACGACTGGGCGGTGTCCAAACTGATCCAGTACAACCTCGCCGAACGTGCCGGCGAGGTGCTGTTCTCACCGAGCCATCATCAGGTGAGTGCCACCGACCTGGCCGACTGGATCGTCGCCGACAACCTGCCCGTGCGTTTCCAGTTGCAGTTGCACAAGCTGCTGTGGAACGACGAACCCGGACGTTGATTGAGAGTAGACAGACATGACTGAAAAACGCGCGGTAATCCTGCTGTCCGGCGGCCTCGATTCGGCCACGGTGGTGGCCATGGCCAAGGCCGAAGGCTACAGCTGCTACACCATGAGCTTCGACTATGGCCAGCGTCATCGCGCCGAGTTGAATGCCGCGGCCCGCGTCGCCCGCGACCTGGGCGTTGTCGAGCACAAGGTGATCGGCCTGAACCTCGACGGCATCGGTGGCTCGGCCCTGACCGACAGCAGCATCGATGTGCCGGAAACCCCCGGCGAAGGTATCCCTGTGACCTACGTGCCAGCGCGCAACACGGTGTTCCTGTCGCTTGCCCTGGGCTGGGCGGAGGTGCTGGAGGCGCGTGATATCTTCATCGGCGTCAACGCCGTGGACTATTCCGGTTATCCCGACTGCCGTCCCGAATTCGTCGAGGCCTTCGAACGCATGGCCAACCTCGCCACCAAGGCTGGCGTGGAAGGGCAGGGCTTCCGGATCCAGGCGCCGCTGCAGAACATGAGCAAGGCCCAGATCGTCCAGGCCGGTATCGCCCGTGGCGTGGACTACAGCCTCACCGTGTCGTGCTACCAGGCCGACGACGAAGGCCGGGCCTGTGGCAAATGCGACAGCTGCCGCCTGCGTGCAGAAGGCTTCAAGGCCGCCGATGTGCAGGACCCGACTCGTTATTTTTGAAAAAAATGCCCGTGAACTGTTGATTTCCTGTTAGAAATCAGTATTATACGCGCCATCCAACGGGTCGTTAGCTCAGTTGGTAGAGCAGTTGGCTTTTAACCAATTGGTCGTAGGTTCGAATCCTACACGACCCACCATACGCAGTACGTCAAAGCCCGCAACCGGTAACGGTTGCGGGCTTTTTCGTTCTCTCGGGACGTTTTACTCCGCCCACTCCGGATCCCCGGTAAATACCACCGTAATCCACCGGTCCGGCCCTTCACCGCCCACGGCATCAGCAACCTCCTCGCGCAGCGCGTCCCACTCGTCGATGGTCTTCGCCCCCAGGGTTTTCGGCACGATGAAATACAGCTCGATCTCCCGCGAGCGACCGACCTTGGCTACATAGGCGCGATACGATTGCAGGCCGTGGTGGGCGACGAAGGTGCTGGCCACTTCATCCACGTGGTTTTTCAAGTCGCACGGCGTGACCAGGAATATCTCCCCCAGCGCCTGCCGGATGACCGACAGCGGCAGTGGAATGATCACCAGGCACACCAGCCCCAGGACCGCCGGGTCGATGTACGGCGACACCCATTCCCACGCCGTGCCCTGCACTGCATAGCCGAAGCAGAAGGCGATCAGCAGCGCCGCGGTGATGCTGGCCGACATCACCCAACCCTTGACGTCCATGCCCACGAAGTCCGAACGCAGCTTGCGGTTGGCGCGCGCTTCGATGACGGCAATGGTCACGCAGGCGATCACGGTCAGCACGGCGTAGACCATGGCGATGCCGAACTCCAGGTGGCGACCACCTTCGAGCAGGCTGGCGATGGCGTTGATCAATGCATAGATGGCCACGCCACAGAGCAGGATGCCGTTGAGTGCCAGCACCATCGGTTCCAGGTGCCAGAAGCCCATGGTGAAGCGCTCGCGCAGCTTGCGCGACATGTGCAGGTTGGTGGTGTGCGAGGTGATGAGGCGCACCACCACCAATGACAGGCCGCTCATGCTGGCGTCGACCAGCGAGTAGACGCCGTCGAAGACGATCGAGAACGAGCCGGAGGCCAGGCCGAAGCCGATGCCGATGGTGGCGATGAACAGGGTGACGGCTATCGAGGTGCGGAGCAGGCCCTGTTCGCTGGTGATGTCGAAGAAGGCGGGTTTGCTTGGGGTGTCCATAAGTGAGCTCGGTTGCAACGTTGTTTCTGAGGTGTTTGTAGGGGGCCTCTTCGCGGGTGAGCCCGCTCCTGCACAGATAGGCGGGGTGCCTGCGAAGAGGTCCCTACAGGTTAGACGCGGAACTGCTCCATCAACGCCTGTTGCTGGTTCGCCAGCCGGTTCAGCGCCTGGCTGATGCGCGCTGATTCGTCGGCCTGCCCGGACAGCGCCTCGGTCACGTCGCGTATCCCGGCCACGTTGCGGTTCACTTCCTCGGCCACCGCGCTCTGCTGTTCGGCGGCGGAGGCGATCTGCAGGTTCATGTCGCTGATCACCGTCACCGCCTCGCCGATGCGCTGCAATGCCGGTACCGCCTGTTCCATGCGTGTAGCGCTGTCCTGAGCCTGGCGCTGCCCTTCGTGCATGGCGCCGACCACGTCCTGGGTACCTTGCTGCAGACCCTCGATCACCTGGCGGATTTCGCCTACCGACACCTGGGTACGCTGGGCCAGGCTGCGCACTTCGTCGGCGACCACGGCGAACCCCCGGCCGGCCTCGCCCGCGCGTGCGGCTTCGATGGCGGCGTTGAGCGCGAGCAGGTTGGTCTGCTCGGCGATCGCGCGGATCACTTCGAGCACCGAACCGATCTGCTCGCTGCGGCTTTCCAGGGTACGGGCCTCGGCCATCGCCGTGGTCATGCCGGTCGCCAGTTGGTCGATGCTCTGGCGCGTGCTGGCGATCAGTTGCAGGCCTTCCCGGCTGGCCTGGTCGGCGCCGCGCGCAGCCTGGGCCGCCTGCGCCGCGTTGTGGGCGACGTCCTGGGCGGTGGCGCTCATTTCGTTGGCGGCGGTGGCCACCTGCTCGATCTCGCGCTGTTGCTGCTGCATGCCGTTGCTGGTCAGGCTGGCGATGACCGCGGACTGGTCGGCGGTAGCACGGGCTTCGTGGGATGCCCCTTTGACCTGGGCAATCACCGGTTGCAGCTTGTCGAGGAAACGGTTGAATGCGCCGCTGAGCAGGCCCAGTTCATCGTCGCGTGCGTAGTCCAGGCGGCGGGTCAGGTCACCTTCGCCGCTGGCAATGTCCTCCAGGCGTGCGGCCACGGCCAGGATCGGCCGGGTGACCCCGCGGGCGGTCAGCCAGACCAGCAGCAGGCCCAGCACCGCGGCGGTCAGGCCGATCAGCAGGTTGACCAGGTTGGCCTGTTGGCTGTGGGCGTCCAGGCGCTGGTTGAGGGCGACGGCTGGCGCCTGCAGCACCGCTTCGGGCAGTTCCAGCTGGACCTGCCAGGGGGCCGCTGCGGGGATCGGTGCAAAGGGCCGTTCGACGCGCAGCATGCCTTGGGCGACGGCTTTGCCCAGCGGTTGGCCGAGCCGGGTAGCATCGCGGCTGTGCCCGGCCAACAGGCCGCCCGGGCTGACGATGCTGACCTGGCCTTGGCCGTCGAACAGCGCCTGGCGGCCTTCCAGGCTCAACTGCTGGAGGTTGTCCAGGCCGATGTCCAGGCCGACCACGCCGATCACCTTGTCGTGTTCCAGCAGGGGCAGGGCGATGCTGGTCATCAACACCTGGCGACCGTTGACCTCGTCGAGGTACGGTTCGAGTACGCAGGCGCTGGCGGTGTCCAGCGGGCAGGTCAGCCAGCGGTTGCGGGCAACGCCGTTACTGCCGAGGCTGGCGTCGGCCAGCATGGTTTCCGGCATGGCCTCCAGCTCCAGGGTGCCTGGGCGTGGTTGCGACCAATAGAGCGAGAAGCGGCCGCTGGCGTTGCTGGCCATGGCCTCCTGGCCGGCGTACAGGCTGTCTTGCTGATCCAGGGCGTTGGGCTGGAACACCAGGTACAGGCCGATCACATCCGGATGGCTGGCCAGGCTGTTGCGTGCCTGGGTGGTGAGTTCGGCGCGCAGGTCGCTGCCGCCGCGTGTCCTGAGTGCCTGCACCAGCCGTGCGAAACCGTCGCCGAACTGGTAGGCATCCATGAAGTAGCGCTGCACGCGCAGCGCCTGGGTTTCGGCCTGGGCCTGCAGGTGCTGGCGGGCGCTGTGTTCGAGCATTTCGCTGCTGGCCTGGTTGACCAGCGCCGCGCTGCGCCGGGCCTGGGTCAAGGAGGTAGCGATCAGCAGGGCGACGATGGCCAGCAGGCACAAGCCGGCAAGCAGGGTGATCTTCCACTGGATGGAGAGGCGACGCGGCAGCATGAGGGCATTCCTTATCGATCAAGGACAACGCCCGCGGCGAGGCGCGGGCGTTGTCGGCAGCGTGGGTCAGTCCGCCAGGCAGTTGGGCGGTGCCACCCGGAAGGCCCGGGTCAGCCACGCCAGGTAGATCACCCCGAGGGCCGCCCAGAGGCCGCCGAACATCAGCGAGTGCTCATTGAGATCGAGCCACAGCGAGACGATGATGCAGAAGCCGATGGTCGGCAGCACCAGGTATTTGACGTTGTTGGCCAGCCCCCTGCGATTGCCTTCGCGCAGGTAGCAGTGGTTGATCACCGACAGGTTGACGAAGCTGAAGGCCACCAGCGCGCCGAAGTTGATGATCGAGGTGGCGGTGACCAAGTCGAAGAAGATCGCCGACAGCGACACCAGGCCGACCACCGCGATGTTGACCACCGGCGTCTTGAAGCGTGGATGCAGGCGGGCGAACACGCCGCTGGGGATCACGTTGTCGCGGCCCATCACGTACAGCAGGCGCGAGACGCTGGTCTGCGAGGCCAGGCCCGAGGCGATGGTGTTGATCACCGTGCAGGCGATGAAGATCGACTGGAACAGCTTGCCGCCGACGTACAGGGCGATTTCCGGCAGGGCCGCTTCCTGGTCGTGGAAGCGCGCCATGGTGGGGAAGTAGGCCTGGATGAAGTACGACACCAGGATGAACACCACACCGCCGATCAGCGCGGTGAGGAAGATCGCCCGGGGGATGGTCTTGCCCGGGTCGCGGGTTTCTTCCGACAGGCAGGTGACGGCGTCGAAGCCCAGGAACGAGAAGCAGAGGATGGTCGCGCCGGCGGCGAGGGCGGAGAACTGGGTCTGCTGGTCGGCGAACGGAATCAGGCTCCAGGTGGTGCCCAGCCCTTCACCCTGGCCCAGGCCGCGCACGCACAGGTAGATGAACACGGCGATGATTGCCACCTGGACGGCTACGAACAGCAGGTTGAAGTGCGCCACCAGGTTGATGCTGCGCATGTTGATCAGGCTGATCAGGGTCACGAAGCCGGCCACCCAGATCCACTCCGGCACTTCCGGGAACATCGCCGACAGGTACAGCTTGGCCAGCAGGGCGTTGACCATCGGCAACAGCAGGTAGTCGAGCAGCGACGACCAGCCGACCAGGAAGCCCACATGTGGGTTGATGGCGCGTTGGGTATAGGTGTAGGCCGAGCCGGATTGTGGGAAGCGGCGCACCAGGGTGCCGTAGCTCACGGCGGTGAACAGGATACCGACCAGGGCCAGGATGTAGGCACTGGGTACATGGCCCGCCGTTATCCCAGAGACGATGCCGAAGGTGTCGAAGACAGTCATTGGCGTCAGGTAGGCCAGGCCAATGATCACCACGTGCCAGAGGCGCAGGGATTTGCGGAACTGGGCGTTGCCGGAAGCGCTGTGGTCAGGCTGCATGCTGGCGCGGCTCCTGGGCGTGGACGGCGGACGTGGCGTACTGCGCATGCGGCAAGGGCGAGCGGGTGGGCTCCATGTTGTTCACCTTTTTTGTTGGAGCTGAAATAGGCGCGAGCACCGCGCCAGTGTCGGGATCTGGCGGGGTGGGGCTAGGAAGGCGGAGCGAGCGGGCAGGGGTGTTTTGGCATCATGTTGGCGCGACTGTTTTTCTTGGGGGATCGGGCGCTATACAAAGTGATGAAAATAAAAAACGATAGGCCGATTTGTGTCAAGTTAAACATGACAAGATGTTGCCAAAATGAAATATTTACCGGATATAGGCTATAAATGTTCGGTATTTGCGCGATTTTTTGCGGTTTTGAACAGAGATGGATGTTCGTAAAAATTTACGCTCGGAGTCACGGCCTGCGGTGAGTCAGACAATTCCCAAATGAGTCCTTTGTATCGTCGGGCCATCAACGCCCCCCAGGGACGGTGATATCCTTCCAGCCCCACGTGGCAACCCGGCTGTGTGGAAGCCCTTATGGACAGCAATCGGTTCTATTCATGAAGAAATCAATCGGCATTCTCTCCGGCCTGGCCGTCGCCATCGCCGTCGTCACCAGCGCTGGTGCCTGGTACACCGGCAAGCAGCTGCCTGCGGAGCTCGAGCGCTCCATCGCGGGCGTCAACCAGGACCTGCGCAGGGCCATGGTAGGTGTCGGTGGCGAGGTGACGTTCGAGTTGGCCTCGTTGGACCAGCACTTTTTCACCAGCACGGCGCACTACCGGGTCAAGGTCAAGGATGTTCCCCTGCAGGATGGCCAGTCGCTCGATTTCGAGGTAGGTGTCACCGACCAGATCGAGCATGGCCCGTTCCCGTGGTCGCGGGTCAAGGCGTTCAAGTTGCTGCCGGTACTGGCGACCAGCAACAGCCGACTGGACAAGGACGCGTTCACTGCCGACTGGTTCGCCGTCACCGGCGAGCGAGCGCCGCTTTCGGCGCAGACCACCCTGGGCTTCGGCGGCTCCGTCGACAGCGACATGCAGGTGGCACCGATCAGCATCAAAGGCGATAACGGCACTAGCATCGAGTTCTCCGGCATGCATCTGCAGGCTAGCGAGGATCGTGCAGGGGCTTCGACATTCCAGGGTGGGGCCGAGAGTTTCGTGTTCAAGCTGGTCGGGGCCGATCATCCCCCTGCCACGTTCGAGCTCAAGGGCCTGAAGGTCGACGGTACGCTGGCCACGACCCAGTACGATGCCGTGTATGTGGGCAACGTCGACCTGCACCTGAGTGAAGCCAAGGCGACGCTGGGACCGAAGCAGCAAGTGCTGCAGCTCAAGGGCTTGGAGCAGAACGCCGCGCAGGTTCTGGATGGTGCCGACACCATGGGTGGGCGCGTGGACTACAAGATTGCGGACATCACCTGGGACGGTCGTGCGGTCGGTAGCGCGCAGATGGGTGTCACCATGCAGTCGATCAGTGCACCGGCGTTGCAGGCCCTGTCGCAATGGTACAAGGGCCATCAGCGTGAGTTCGAACAGGCAGCCGCAGTCGGCCAGCCGTTCCCCGAACTGGTAATGAGTCCTGAGGAGAAGTCCAAGCTCCACGGTGACCTGCGTCAGCTGCTGGCGGCCAAGCCGAAGGTAGCAATAGATAACCTGTCGCTGAAAACCGCCAATGGCGAAAGCCGCTTCAACCTGGCGGTGGACTTCGCCAGTCCGTCGTCCTTCGACCTGCCGGCCGACCAACTGAGCAAGCAGTTGATCAGCCAGGTGAAGAGCCAGTTGACCCTGTCCAAGCCGATGATCGGCGACCTTGCCACGCTGCAGGCCTTCCTGCAGGGGCAGACCGACGCCCAGGCCATCGCCCAGCAAGCCGGCCAGGCCGGTGAGATGGTCGGTATGATGGCGGTGCAGAGTGGCATGGCCACGGTGCAGGGTAGCGACGTGGTGTCGAGCCTTCACTATGCCGATGGCAACGTCGATTTCAATGGCAAGAAGATGAGCCTCGAAGAGTTCGTCATGTTGCTCAACGCGCACTTCGCGGCGATGCAGCCGCAAGGCTGAGGGGCTAATGGGGTCGGCTTGAGCCGCCCCCATCTTGTGGGAGCGGCGGTTCGCCGCTGCGACTTGCCCCGCGAAGCAGGCGACACGATATATGGCACCGGCTTTGCCGGTGTTCGCGGGGCTAGCCCGCTCCCACAAGGCCCCTGTTCTTTGAGCGACAGCGCAGCCCGGCAGGGCTGGGTGATCTCCCACAGCACACAAAAACCACTTTTGAATTCCTTCGATTGTCTGTAGCCTTCGGCGTCCGATAATAATCCGCGCCCGCAGAGGGCCGTGATGGCACGCCTGCCGTCCGGCACCCCTAGCCGATCTGTCAGGGCCGGGTGGTACACTCGATTGACGCGCATGCGCGCCCGCAGGTCCAGTGATCATGACCCAGATTTCCGAACGCCTGTTGGTTCAGGCCCACCTTGACGCCAAGCAGCCCAACCCGCTGACAGCCGACCAGGAGGCCGAATACCGTGCGGCCATCGCTGCCGAGCTCAAGGCCCAGAACGCCGTGCTCGTCGCCCATTACTACTGCGACCCGATCATCCAGGCCCTGGCCGAGGAAACCGGCGGGTGCGTGTCCGACTCGCTGGAGATGGCCCGCTTCGGCAAGAATCATCCTGCCGAGACGGTGATCGTCGCTGGCGTGCGCTTCATGGGCGAGACCGCCAAGATCCTCACTCCAGAAAAACGCGTGCTCATGCCTACCCTGGAGGCGACCTGCTCGCTTGACCTGGGCTGCCCGGTCGAGGAGTTCTCGGCATTCTGCGACAAGCACCCCGAGCGCACCGTGGTGGTGTACGCCAATACCTCGGCGGCAGTGAAGGCCAGGGCCGACTGGGTGGTGACCTCGAGCTGCGCGCTGGAAATCGTCGAAAGCCTGATGGACAACGGCGAGACCATCATCTGGGGCCCCGACCAGCATCTGGGCCGCTACATCCAGAAGCAGACCGGTGCCGACATGCTGCTCTGGGACGGCGCCTGCATCGTCCACGAGGAATTCAAGTCGCGCCAGCTGGCCGACATGAAGGCGCTGTATCCGGACGCGGCGATCCTGGTCCACCCCGAGTCGCCGGAAGCGGTCATCGAACTGGCCGATGCGGTCGGTTCGACCAGCCAGCTGATCAAGGCGGCGCAAACCCTGCCGAACAAGACCTTCATCGTCGCCACCGACCGCGGCATCTTCTACAAGATGCAGCAGCTATGCCCGGACAAGGAGTTCGTCGAGGCACCCACGGCGGGCAACGGCGCGGCCTGCCGCAGCTGTGCGCACTGCCCGTGGATGGCGATGAATACCCTGGAGCGGGTGCTGGATTGCCTGCGCAAGGGCGGTGATGAGATCTTCGTCGACCCGGCGCTGGTGCCCAAGGCAATCAAGCCGCTGAATCGGATGCTGGACTTCACCCAGGCGGCGCGGTTGAAGTTGTCGGGGAATGCCTGACGCCGGGGCCGCAAAGCGGCCCCAATGACTAACGCCCCATCATCTCCCGCACCATCCGCTGCTGTTCCATGATTTCACGCTGGCGCTGGTCGATCTGCGACGCCAGCGGGAAGTTGCCGCCCGCTCGCCGCTTGGCGTAGTCCAGCTGCTGGATCGCCTGGTCGAAATCGCCCACCAGGGTGAAGTACTCGGCGCGGGCGCGGTGCAGGCCGATGGTATTGCCCGACAGCCCGCGCACCTCGGCCACGTCGTACCACACGTCCGGATCGTCAGGCCGGCTCTTGAGCAGGTCGTCCAGCACCTTCTCCGCCTCGGCCGGCTTGTTCTGCTTGACCAGCAGGTCGGCACGCACCTGTTTCAGCGGATAGTTGTTCGGGTACAGCCCGCGCATGCGCTCGACCCGCTGCATGGCGTCGGCCAGGCGGTTGTTGGTGATGTCCAGGTCGATCTGCGCCAGGTTGTAGGTGATGTCGTTGGGCGCCGAGGCCAGCAGCGGCTTGAGGTTTTCCCGGGCTTCGTTGAGCTGGCCGCCCTTGATCTGCGCCAGGGCCAGGCCGTAGCGCGCCGCATCGAGCTTGGGGTTTTCATCGAGCTGGGCGCGGAAGCGTTTGGCGGCAAGGCCCGGGGTGCCTTCGTAGGTGAGTGCCACCCGGGCGCGGATCAGCTGGTAGCGCTGGCTGTCCTCGATGCCGCCCTTGGGCGCTTGTTCGGCGCGGTTGCGGGTGTCGGCGATACGCGATTCGGTCACCGGGTGAGTGAGCAGGAATTCCGGGGGCTTGGCATCGTAGCGGTATTGCCGGGCCAGGCGTTCGAACATGGTCGGCATGTTGCGCGGGTCGTAGCCTGCGCGTTCGAGGTTCTGGATGCCGATGCGATCGGCTTCCTGTTCGTTCTGCCGCGAGAAACGCCGTTGTTCCTGAATCGCCGCCGCCTGGGTGCCGGCGATCATGCCGATGCCGGCATCGCCGGCGCCGCCCGCTGCCAGCACGATACCGGCGAGCAGCGCGGCCATCATCGGCAGCTGCATGCGCTGCTGGGCTTCGACCCCACGGGCGAAGTGGCGTTGCGACAAGTGCGCGAGTTCGTGCGCCAGGACCGAGGCATACTCGCCTTCGGTCTGGGCATTGAGGAATAGCCCGCCGTTGACCCCGACGATGCCACCCGGGGCGGCAAAGGCGTTGAGTTCGCGGCTGTCGATCAGGATGAACTCCAGGCGCCGGTCCTGCAGTTGGCTGGTTTCGGCCAACTTGTAGACGCTGGTTTCGACGTAGTCCTTGAGCTGCGGGTCGTTGAGCTGGTTGACCTGGCCGCGTAGCAGGCTGAGCCAGGCGCGACCCAGGTCATGTTCCTGTTTCGGCGAAACGATCGCGGAACTGGCGTCGCCCAGTGACGGCAGGTCGTCGGCATGGCCGGGGAGGGCCATCAGGCAGGCCAGCGTCAACAGGGTAGGGCGCAGTAGATTCATGCATGAAGCTCGCGGTCGGATCAAAGGCTCTACTGTAGCCCGCTCGCACGTTGGCGACCAGTGGCGCTATCCTAGCGGACCTGAAGGCCAATTGGCCTGCCCCGCTTGTGGAGACCCGCAATGAGTGACACCCCGACCTGCGACGCCGAACTCGACGCCAGCGGGCTGAACTGCCCCCTACCACTGCTCAAGGCGAAGATGGAACTTAACCGCCTGGCCAGCGGCGCGGTGCTCAAGGTGACCGCCACCGATGCGGGTTCGCAGCGCGACTTCCGCACTTTCGCCCAGCTTTCCGGTCATACGCTGCTGCGTGAAACCGCCGAGGCCGGCACCTACACCTACTGGCTGCGCAAGGCCTGAGCCCCCATCAAGGATCGTCAATGTTCAAAGTGCTTCGCGACTGGATGCAGCGCTACTTCTCCGACGAGGAGGCCGTGGTGCTGGCGGTGTTGCTGGCGGTGGCGTTCACCGCAGTGCTTACCCTGGGCGGCATGCTCGCGCCAGTGCTGGCGGGGATGGTGCTGGCGTTTCTGATGCAGGGGCTGGTCAATGCCCTGGAGCGGCTACATATTCCGACACGATTCGCGGTGGTGCTGGTGTTTGCCCTGTTCATCGGTGCCCTGGCCGTGTTTCTGTTGGTGCTGGTGCCGCTGCTCTGGCATCAGCTGATCACCCTGTTCAACGAATTGCCGGGCATGCTCGGCAAATGGCAGTCGCTGCTGTTGCTGTTGCCCGAGCGCTACCCGCATCTGGTGTCGGACGAGCAGGTGCTGCATGCCATCGAATCGGTGCGTGGCGAGATCGGCAAGTTCGGCCAGTGGGCGCTGACCTTCTCGCTGTCCAGCCTGCCGCTGCTGGTCAACGCGATGATCTATCTGGTGCTGGTGCCGATTCTGGTGTTCTTCTTCCTCAAGGACCGCGAGCTGATCGGGCGCTGGGTCAGTGGCTACCTGCCGCGCCAGCGTACCTTGCTCAACCGGGTGGGCAGCGAGATGAACCGGCAGATCGCCAACTACATCCGCGGCAAGGGTATCGAGATCCTCATCTGCGGTATCGCTACCTACATCGCCTTCATCAGCCTGGGGCTCAACTATGCTGCCTTGCTGGCGCTGCTGGTGGGGTTGTCGGTGGTGGTGCCCTACGTCGGGGCGGTGGTGGTGACCGTGCCGGTGACCTTCATCGCGCTGTTCCAGTGGGGCTGGGGCGATCAGTTCATCTACCTGATGACGGTGTACGCGATCATCCAGGCGCTCGATGGCAACGTGCTGGTGCCGTTGCTGTTCTCCGAAGCGGTGAGCCTGCACCCGGTGGCGATCATCTGCGCGGTGCTGCTGTTCGGCGGGCTGTGGGGGTTCTGGGGGATCTTCTTCGCCATTCCGCTGGCGACGCTGATCAAGGCGGTGCTCGATGCCTGGCCGCGCCAGGAGCCTAGCGTTGCGCCGATGCTTTGAATGCAATTGGGGCCGCTTTGCGGCCCATCCGGCCGGTCCGGCGCCCCGGCGAGGCCGCTCCTACAGGCGACGCGGATTCCTGTAGGAGCGGCCTTGCGCCGCGAAGGGCTGCAAAGCAGCCACAATCAATCTCAAGCCTTGTTCAAAGCCTGAGCCGCCGCCAACACCGCATCCACATGCCCCGGCACCTTCACGCCACGCCATTCCTGGCGCAGCACACCGTCCTTGTCGATCAGGAAGGTGCTGCGGTCGACGCCCATGTATTCCTTGCCGTACAGCTTCTTCAGCTTGATCACGTCGAACAGCTGGCAGAGCGCTTCGTCCTTGTCGCTGATCAGCTCGAACGGAAAACCCTGCTTGGCCTTGAAGTTCTCGTGCGACTTCAGGCCATCGCGCGAGACGCCGAACACCACGGTGTTGGCTGCCTCGAACGCCCCGTGCTGGTCGCGGAAACCCTGGCCTTCGGTGGTGCAACCGGGGGTGCTGTCCTTGGGGTAGAAGTACACCACCACCTGGCGGCCCTTGAGTTCGGCGAGGCTCACGGCCTGGCCGCTGGTGGCCTGGGCCTGGAAGTCGGCGACGGGTTGGTTGAGTGCTACGGCCATGGTGGCTTCCTTACATGGGGTTCTGAGGGCGCCAAGGCTCGATCAGCGCGTCCAGGTTCAGGGCGTCGGCAAAATCGAGGAACTGGTCGCGCAGCCAGCTGATCTGGGTGCCAGCCGGCAGGATCACGGTGAACTGGGCATTGAGCATGCTGCTACCAGTCTGCGGAGCCAGGTAGGTGTCACAGGTCATGGCTTCGAGCTCGACGCGGTGGTCGAGGAAGAACTGGCACAGCTCGTTGATGATGTCCGGGCGATAGGCGGCGCTGACATAGGCAACGTACGGCAGGGCCTGGGGACGTACTTCCTGGTCGGCGCTGCGCACCACGTCGAGGGTCAGGCCGTGCTTCTTGCCCAGGCCTGGCAGGGTGGACTCCAGGCGCGCCAGGGCGTCCCAGCTGCCGCCGACCTGCAATACCAGGGCGCTGGTCTCGCCGTGGCGGCTCAGGCGCGAGGTAACGACCGCGCAGCGGTTTTCGAACGCGGCGCGGCTGAGGACGTTGGCCAGCTCCATGGGGTTGGGCCCCAGGGCACTGATGACGAGGAATTGTTCGCGGACGGTGGGGGTGGACATGCAGCATTCCTAAAGCGATGAGCGGTCGGCGCAGGACGGGCGAAAGCCTCCAGTCGGCAGGGCCCGGGGCTCGCATGCGAGGCAGGGGACGCTGGCCCGGAGCGGAGTCGACGGCCCGGCGGGCCGCGCTGCACCGATCAAAGGATCAAGGGTAGCGAAATAAGGCGCCGAGGGGAATGCTCCGCCCGCCTGCTTCGCTTGTGCAAGGTCGATGCCCCCAGTACCATTACCGCTCTCTTTTTCCGGCAGGAGCAGTTACATGATTGCGGGCAGTATGGTGGCGTTGGTCACACCCATGGATGCACAAGGGCGTCTGGACTGGGACAGCCTCGACAAACTTGTAGACTTCCACCTGGAAAACGGCACCCACGCGATCGTTGCAGTCGGCACCACCGGCGAGTCCGCCACCCTGGATGTCGAAGAGCATATCCTGGTCATCAAGCACGTGGTCGAGCGCGTCAAGCGCAGCAAGCACCCCGTCCCGGTCATTGCCGGCACCGGTGCCAACTCCACCAGCGAAGCCGTGCACCTGACCCAGAACGCCAAGAACGCCGGCGCCGACGCCTGCCTGCTGGTGGTCCCGTACTACAACAAGCCGACCCAGGAAGGCCTGTACCAGCACTTCAAGCACATCGCCGAAGCCGTCGACATCCCGCAGATCCTCTATAACGTGCCCGGCCGTACCTCCTGCGACATGCAGGCCGAGACCGTGATCCGCCTGTCGAAGGTCAAGAACATCATCGGCATCAAGGAAGCCACCGGCGACCTGGGCCGTGCCAAAGCCATCCTCGACGGCGTCGACAGCGACTTCATCGTCATGTCCGGCGACGATCCGACCGCGGTCGAACTGATCCTGATGGGCGGCAAAGGCAACATCTCCGTCACCGCCAACGTCGCCCCGCGCGAAATGGCCGATATGTGCGAGGCCGCCCTTGCGGGCAATGCCGAGAAGGCCCGCGCTATCAACGAAAAACTCATGCCGCTGCACAAGGACCTGTTCTGCGAAGCCAACCCGATCCCGGTGAAGTGGGCGCTCGTCGAAATGGGCCTGATGCACAAGGGCATTCGCCTGCCGCTGACCTGGCTGAGCGAAGGCTGTCACGAAAAAGTCCGTACTGCCTTGCGCCAGTCCGGCGTACTGGTTTAAACGAGGAAGTACACCGCATGAAGCGACTGGCTGGTCTTTCCGCCCTTGCCCTGATCATTTCCAGCACCAGTGGGTGTGGCTGGTTGTGGGGCGACGAGGGTTATTTCCGCGACCGCGGCAGCGATTACCTGCAGGCGCATCCGACCGCGCCGATGCAGCTGCCGCCGGACGCCAGCAACGTCAAGCGCCTTGACCCGTTGCTGCCGATTCCGCGTAACGTTGCCGACGACCACGCCACCGGCGAGTTCGAGGTGCCGCGCCCGCAACCGCTGTCCAGCGTTGCCGATGTCAGCGACTTCACCCTGCAGCGCAGCGGCTCCAGCCGTTGGGTGCTGGCCCAGCGCTCGCCGGCCGAAGTGTGGCCGGTGGCCCACCAATTCTTCGAGGACAACGGCTTCCGCATCGCCGAAGAGCGTCCGCAGACCGGTGAATTCAGCACCACCTGGCAGCGCTTCGACGAACTGTCGGCCTCTCTCGGCCAGCGCCTGGCGAGCACCGCCAGCAGCGGCGACAGCGAAGTGCGCGTGCGTGTGCGCATGGAGCCTGGCGTGCAGCGCAACACCTCCGAGGTGTACGTGGTCAGCGTCGAGCGCCCGGCGGGCAGCACTGACGAGCCGGCGTTCCCGTCCAGCTCCGCCAACACCGGCGCCGATGCCCTGCTGGTCGACGAAATGCTCGCCAGCATGAACCGCAGCGCCGAGAAGGGCGGTTCGGTCTCCCTGCTGGCAGCACGCGACTTCGACGCGCCGAGCCGCGTCACCCTCAGCGAGGACGGTAGCGGCAACCCGGTGCTGTTCGTCGGTGCCGACCTGGACCGTGCCTGGTCCAGCGTGGGGCGTGCCCTGGAAGAGGGCGGCCAGTGGCGCGTCGAGGACATCAACCGTAGCCTGGGCCTGTACTACATCAACCTGTCGGAAAAACCGGAAGACAAGCAGAACGAGCCTGGCTTCTTCAGCCGCCTGTTCGGCAGCGAGCCGACCAAGGAAGAGCGTGAAGCCCGTGCCGAGCGTTATCAGGTGCGCCTGGCCAAGGTCGGCGACACCGTGCAGGTCACCGTCGAGAAGAACATCAACACCGTGGCCCCGGCCGATGTCGCCCGCCGCGTGCTGAGCGCCATTCAGGACCACCTGGGTTAAGTGCGCTTCGCGGTATTGGGAAGCGGTAGCCAGGGAAATGGCACGCTGATCGCCAGTGGTGACACGTACATCCTGGTCGACTGCGGTTTTTCCCTGCGCGAAACCGAGCGGCGCCTGGCGCTGCTCGGGGTACAGGCCTCGCAACTGAGCGCGGTGCTGGTCACCCACGAACATGCCGACCACGTGCATGGGGTGGGCTTGCTGGCGCGGCGCTACAATGTACCGGTCTACCTCAGCCAAGGGACGCTGCGCGGTTTGCGCAAGCCGGTTGAGGTCGCCGGTTTTCTTGCCTGTGGCGATCGCCTGGACATCGGCAACCTGCAGGTGAGCGCCGCACGTGTCGAGCACGATGCCTACGAGCCGCTGCAGTACGTGCTCAGCGATGGCCAGCGCCGCTTCGGCATGCTGACCGACCTGGGTTCGTACGATGCGCTGCTGCTCGAGCGCTACCAGGGGCTCGATGCGCTGTTGATCGAGGCCAACCACTGCCGCGACCTGTTGGCCCGCGGGCACTATCCGCATTTCCTCAAGTTGCGGGTGGGCGGCGCCCAGGGGCATTTGAACAATCACCAGGCCGCGCGCCTGGTGGAAGAGTTGGGCTGGAGCAACCTGCAGCACCTGGTTCTGGCCCACCTCAGCAGCAAGAACAACCTGCCACAGCTGGCCCGCCAGTGCTTCGTCGACACCCTCGGGTGCGACCCGGACTGGCTCCAGGTGGCAAATCAGGAACACGGGCTCGACTGGCGTGAAATCGCCTAGCCCAACCACTCAAGCAAGCGGAGCCCATCATGGAAAAACGCGACGAACTCTACCGCGGCAAGGCCAAATCGGTTTACAAGACCGACGACGCCGACCGCTTGATCCTGCTGTTCCGTAACGACACCTCGGCGTTCGATGGCAAGCGCATCGAACAGCTGGACCGCAAAGGCATGGTGAACAACAAGTTCAACGCCTTCATCATGCAGAAGCTCGAAGAGGCCGGCGTGCCGACCCAGTTCGACAAGCTGCTGGGCGACAACGAATGCCTGGTGAAGAAGCTCGACATGATCCCGGTCGAGTGCGTGGTGCGTAACTACGCCGCCGGCAGCCTGGTCAAGCGCCTGGGCGTGGAGGAGGGCATCAAGCTGGAGCCATCCACCTTCGAGCTGTTCCTGAAGAACGACGAGAAGGGCGACCCGTTCATCAACGAATCCCACGTCGTGGCATTCGGCTGGGGCACCGCCGAGCAGCTGGTCGAGATGAAGAAGCTGTCGCTGAAGGTCAACGAAGTGCTGAGCAAGCTGTTCGACGACGCCGGCCTGCTGCTGGTCGACTTCAAGCTGGAGTTCGGTGTGTTCCACGGCCAGATCGTCCTGGGCGACGAGTTCAGCCCGGACGGTTGCCGCCTGTGGGACAAGGAAACTCGCAAGAAGATGGACAAGGATCGCTTCCGCCAGGGCCTGGGCGACGTGATCGAAGCCTACGAAGAAGTTGCCAAGCGCCTGGGCGTGCCGCTGTAACCGGCATTCTCACGCAAGCGCCTGATACCACGTGGTTTTTTTGCAAATAAAGGTTTGCGTTTTTAGAAATCGCTGGTATGATGCGCGGCATTGGAGAGATGCCGGAGTGGTCGAACGGGACGGATTCGAAATCCGTTGTACTGGCAACAGTACCTAGGGTTCAAATCCCTATCTCTCCGCCATACAAGATGAAGCCCCGCAGATTAACGTCTGCGGGGCTTTTTCGTTATTGGGTTTTGGCTCTTGCCAAGCCGATCTCGGCATCGTCGAGCAGCGCCTTGGCCAAGGGCGTCATGACTATCGTCAGCCGATTTCGGTTGACGACAAATGGTATGAAAGGCATGATGATCTCAATCGCGCCCGATCCTCTGGTGCTGGCTTCGTCCGGCATTACGTTCGGGCCTTCTTATTTCTGGGAAATGGATTTTGCTGGCTCCGAAACCTTTTCGAACCTACCCAGACCTCGTCGCTCTCATCCAGCAGCGCAACATGCACGTGGCAGACCCTACACGAACAGAGCGCAAGCTGGCTCAGTTGGGTTACTACCGTCTAAGCGGCTACTGGTATCCTGCACGTGAGTTCGACATCGATCCTGCGACCAACCAGGCGAAGATTTGCCCGGTTAGCAACAAGCCGCTTCGTCAGGATGTCTTTGCAGCGGGTGCATCTTTCGATGATGTCGTTGGCCTCTACAGATTCGACAAGCACCTTCGACTTCTGATGCTCGATGCGATCGAGCGATTGGAAGTCAACCTGAAAACCGTCACCGCTCACGTTGTGGGTTATCACGATCCGATGGCGTATACAAAGGTCAGCTATATCCAGCCCAAGTACGCCAAGAATTTCACCTCGCACGGCAAACCTCGAAACAAGTGGTCCGAGTGGGTAGCTAAACAGCAGCAGCTGTTAGACAGAAGTACCGAAGACTCCATTCAATGGCACCGTCGCTCAGGAAGACCCATCCCGTTTTGGGTTGCTGTTGAGGCGTGGGATTTTGGTGCGCTGTCTCGTTACTTCGAGATGCTCAAGGGCACCTATCAGAATCAGATCCTTACAAGGTTTGGTTTGACGGACGCCAGGATTTTTGCCCGCTGGTTGCAAGAGATCAACCTACTACGCAATCGTTGCGCGCATCACACACGGATCTGGAACCAGGTTACGCCCAACCCATTGTCTGCGTTGACATCGGACCCATACTTCGCTGCCCTGAACTTGGACATCAATGCGCTGAGTAGGCTCTATGGTCTGGTTTCCGTAGTTTGGTTCCTACTCAAGAAGCTCGCGCCTAACTCGGACTGGATCAGTAAGGTTGCGGATGTCGTTGACAGTAAACCAGGGTTGCCAGGATGTACGTTTGGCTCGCTTGGTCTTCCAACTGAGAGCGGCTTCCCTCGTGCAGCTTTTGGTATTTGAAGAGTTCCCAGCCATTGGCGCCGAGCTCGAGCATCTTCCTCGGCTCGTATTAGTGTTAAAAGGGATTCGTGTCCCACGCTCCTCCGCCATGCATCGAGACGCCCCGCAGATTAAAGTCTGCGGAAATAATAAATCAGTCCCCTTTTTGGTCCCCTTTTTGTCCCGACCTGCGCAAAACTGACAGCCTTGAGGTGAAGGTGCGGGCGCTGCTGGCTGAGCGCCGACAGCGCATAGGATACGAAAAACAGCTCAAAGCTGCCTTGGTAGCCTGCCGCTGATCACACCGTAGGGAGATTTCCTAAGTTGTCCCTGCGCGTGCGGTTCGCATCTGTGGTGAGGTAAACATCATCGATTACATGGACGTCTGCTCCCTTGTAGAGCTTTCCGTCAGCATGCAAGACCCAGGTGGAGAATGTGGCTTTCTTCATGCGAATTAGGTCGGCCACAAATCCTCGAGGGACGACGTACTTCGTCCCGAAGCTACCGGGAAGATTCTCGCTTACCTCGACGAATTGAATATGTTTGTGAGAGCTGTCGTAGCGAACGCGCGTGATGCAGAAATCAGTCATGACGTCAGTCTTTTTGGCGCCCCGGATTTGGGCAGGTATGACATAGGCTCCGAATGGTGGCATTTCAATACTATCGGGCGAAAAAAATGGGACTGTGATCGTGTCGTATTTATGGGGGAATTTTGGGGGAATCAATCCCCCCAATGGTGTGGAATTCTGCTGTGTCTTTCTGCGTTGAAGTTACTGATTTTATTGATTTTCTAAAAAATGGCTCAAAAAAATATAGTGGCAAAAACGGATTCGAAATCCGTTGTACTGGCAACAGTACCTAGGGTTCAAATCCCTATCTCTCCGCCATACAAGATGAAGCCCCGCAGATTAAGGTCTGCGGGGCTTTTCGTTATGGGGATTTGGCTCTTGCCAGGCCGATCTCGGCATCGTCGAGCAGCGCCTTGGCCAGGGCGTTGAGGTAGTGCGCTGCCCAGATCAAGTGGTGTTTTTGCTCCATGAGGCCATCCAGGGTCATGTCCTGGGCGTACCCCATCAGTTCAGAGGCCTGTTCGCGGGCGTATTGGCAGTTGATGCCGGGTTCGATGCGAAACAGTGGTTGGGTCTGGTCTTCGCCTTGGTAGAAGCGGGTTTCGCCTGGGGTTACAGCGTCTTTGCTCATGTTCTATCTCCCTGAAATCTCCAGTGTCTGGGCGGGCCTCTTCGCGGGTAAACCCGCTCCTACAGGGGTCGTGAGCACCTGTAGGAGCGGCTTTAGCCGCGAAAGGGCCCGCCCAGGCAGCACACGACTAATGCAACGTGCGCGGCTCGTCCGGAAGTTGCTCGCACATCTGCGCGTGCATCGTCGCCTCTTCTAGGTGGGCCCGTACCGCTGCCATCTCATGAATCACTGCCCGCATGATCTTCGAACTGTGGCTGACGGGGTTGAGCATCACCGATTGGCTAGCGATGGAGATCGCACAGATGACGTGCTCCGAGGCCTGTACAAGCGTGTCTTGCAGGGCGACAGAGGACTCGAGGGAAGTGGCTGGTGGATCGGGGACTATCTTGCGCATGTTAGCTCCTTGGGTAAGTGGAGCTACCTGGCACCGCTGTCAAACGAATGGAGGCAGCTATACACGGGTTGACAGACCGGTTACCCAAGGACCCGGCGCACACGAATGTGCCCCATGCACAGCTGCCATGGAGCGCTGCGACGGTTACTTGAGTAGTCGGCCTGTCAAAGCCGGTCGTTGATTTTGCAACGACGAACCGAGCCTAGGCCGCAATCCAAGCAGTCGCAATGGGTTGGCAGGGGGTGGAAGTATGTTTCAGAAATGGACTACAGGAAATGGGAAAAATCTGAGACAAACAGCCTACGCTTATGCTGCCAATCTAAACATTCCGTCTCTTCCCAGGCCGATCTCGGCATCGTCGAGTAGCGCCTTGGTACAAATCTCCAGCGCTTGGCCTTCACCGCATCGCCGCCAACTTGATCCCAAACCCCACCAGGCAAGCCCCGGCCAACCGTTCGAACAGATTGGCGATGCGCGGATTGGCGCGCATGCGTTCGGCCAGTACATGGGTCAGCACCACGGCGATCAGCCCGTACAGGAAGGTCACCACCGCCACGGTCACCGCGAGGAAGCCGAAGGTCACCAGGCCCTGGTGTTTCACCGGGTCGACGAACAGCGGGAAGAACGCCATGTAGAACATGATCGCCTTGGGGTTGAGCAGGGTGATCATCATCGTCTGGCGCAGGTAGTGGCCGTTGTCCATGCGGCTGGTGCGGGGGGCGCCGCCCGGCTTGCTCAGCAGCATGCGCAGGCCCAGGTAGGCGAGGTAGGCCGCGCCGGCCCACTGCACCACGTGGAAGGCGGCAGGGTAGGCGGCCAGCAAGGTCGCCACGCCGGCCACCGCCAGCCACAACAACACCTGGTCGCCGAGGATCACCCCGCAGGTCGCGGCCAGGCCTGCCTTGATACCGCCTTTGCCGGTGGCGGTGATCAGGGCGAAATTGCCCGGCCCGGGGATGGCCAGGACGATGATGAAGGCGATGACGAATGCGCCGTAGTCGGTGACGCCAAGCATTGGGAACTCCTGTGGGCAGTGCTGGGGCAGAACGCTGGACTATCGTTCGCGCTCGCCCGCTTTGCAACCGTAATGCTTGAAGCCGTTGCAGTTTCAGGAGAACCCGGCGGCCTACCAGCGCAACGATACCGTACCCAGCAACGTGCGCTCTTCACCCCAGTAGCAGCGCCCGGCATTGTTGCAGCCGGCCACGTATTCCTTGTCGAACAGGTTGCGTGCGTTGACTTCCACCGACCAGTTCTCGTCGATCTCGTAGCCGACCTTGGCGTCCACCAGGGTCACGTCGCCGGTGTCGAGCGTGCCGTAGAGGCTCGCCGGTGTATAGGCGAAGGTGCTGTCGAAATGGCGTACGCCACCCCCGATCGCCAGGCCCTTGAGCAGGCCGTCTCGAAAGCGGTAGGTGCTCCACACTGAGGCCTGGTTGCGCGGTACGCCGGTCATCTGGTGGTCCTCGTACAGCGACCCGGCGACGTCCTTGGTGATGCGCGAGTCGGTGTAGGTATAGGCAGCGGTGACGTTGAGGTTTTCGCTGAGGTCGCTGTTCAGTTCCAGCTCGACGCCTTTGGAGCGGCTGGCACCGATCTGGCGATAATCACCCACGGCCGAGTCGAACAACACATCGTCCTTCTTGCGCAGGTCGTAGACCGAGGCGGTGAAGGCGGTGTTCCAGCCTTTGGGCTCGTATTTGATGCCGACTTCGTATTGCTCGCTCTTGGTCGGGTCCAGCGCTCCGCTCTTGCTTTCGGTCTGCTGGGTCGGGGCGAACGCGGTGGAGTAGCTGAAATAGGGCGAGAGGCCGTTGTCGAACTGGTACATCACCCCGGTCTGCCAGGTGAAATCGCTGTCCCAGCTGTCCATGTCGGCTTCAGCGTTCAGCGTGCCGGCCTTGTTGCGGAACTGGCTGTTGACCCGGTCCAGGCGTCCGCCGAGCAGCAGCACCCAGTTGTCGACCTTGGTCTGCAGCTGGCTGTACAAGCCGTACATGGTCTGTTCGAGCAGAGCGTTCTGGACGGGGAAGGGCGTGGTCGGCTTGCCGTTCCAGACCGGGTTGAAGACATCGATGACGCCGCCGTCGCCAGCGTCCCAGTCCTGGTTGAACGAGGTGCGGTCCAGGCTCGCACCCAGCAATACGGTATGTTCGAACGCGCCTCGGCTGAAGTGGCCCTCGAACTGGTTGTCCAGCGAGTAGGCGATGGACTTGTTGTAGCGGTCGTAGGCCTGGTTGCGCAGGGTGGTGCCGAAGCCGCCATCGTCCAGGTTGCCCGGCCACATTTCCTGGCGGTCGATGCGTGACTGCAGGTAGCGCGAGTTCTGGCGGAACTGCCAGGTGTCGTTGAAGCGGTGGCTGAACTCGTAGCCCAGGCTCCACGTCTGGCGTTCGAAGTTGTCCCAGTCCGGGTTGCCAGAGAGCTGGTCCTTGTCGATCTTGCCGTTGGGGTTGTGCAGCAGCGTGCCGGCCGCCGGGTAGCCCAGTTCCATCAGGGTGCGGTCGCGCTGGTAGGTGGCGAGCACGGTCAGGCTGTTGAAGTCGTCGAAGTTGAGGGTCAGCGACGGCGCCAGGTAGATGCGGTCGTCCGGTTGATGGTCGATCTGCGTATCGGATTTGCGACCCATCATCACCAGGCGTCCAAGGACGTTGCCTGAATCGGTCAGTGGCCCGGAGACATCGACGCCCAACTGACGCCGGTTGTGCGAGCCGTAGCTCAACTGCACCTCGCCACGCGGGTCGGCGGTCGGCCGCTTGCTGACCAGGTTGACCACGCCGCCGGGGGCGTTTTCGCCATACAGGATCGAAGTCGGGCCGCGGAACACTTCTACCCGTTCCAGGCCATAGGGTTCGCTGCTGGTGTCGTAGCGGTTGCCTTGCACGCGCAGGCCGTCGCGCAGCAGGCCATAGCCATAGTCAGTGGCGTTGAAACCCCGGATGAAGAACAAATCGCCCGCTTGCCCGTCACCGCCGGCGAAGGGTGGCGAGAAGATGCCCGGCACGTAGCCGAGCACTTCGGTGAGGGTTTGCGATTGCTGGTCGTCCATGCGCTGGCGGGTCACCACCGAAACCGAGCGCGGGGTGTCGGCCAAGGCGCTGCTGGTCTTGCTGGCGGTGCTGCTGGCCACGGCGCGATAGCCATTGTCGCCCTGGCCATTGCTGGCGAGCAGCGCGGCAGCGTTGATGGCAGTGGCGTCCAGTTGCAGCGCGTTGCCTTCGGCAAGGGGTTGCAACACGTAGCCGGTGTCGCCCTGGGGCACGGCTTGCAGGCCGCTGCCCTGCAGCAATCGGGCCAGGCCCTGGGCGACGCTGTAGCGGCCCTGCAGCCCTGGGCTGGTCTTGCCGGCGGCCAGCTCGTTGCTGCCCGCCAGGTAGATGCCGGCCTGGCTGCTGAACTGGTTGAGGGCGGCGGCCAGCGAGCCGGGAGCGATATCGAACAGGGTTTCGGCGTTGGCCACCTGTTCGGCCTGGGCCAGCGATGCCGGGAGCATCAATGGCGCGACTGCGCAAAGAGAAAGCGGCGCGGCAAGCGCCAGGCGAAACGCGGGGTGGAAAGGCGTCGGCATGCTGGTCCCTGAATCGTTACGGTGGTTTAGGTTTCGTACGATGGGTAAACCGAACGAGATGGGAAAAAGGGAACTGACGGATAGATTTTTTCGCTTCGCGGGCGAGTCGGGTCGCCGCACCGCCGCGCCCACGGCGACTGCAATCAGGCGGGCTCGACGGTCACCCACCACGGCGTCAATTGCTGCACCCGCACCGGCAACGCCGCCTGCAGCAATGCCAGCGCACGGTCGGTATCGTTGAGTGGAAACGTCCCCATCACCGACAGTTGCGCCACTGCCGGGTGCCAGCCCAGGTGGCCGTGGCGGTAGCGCCCCAAGGTCTGCAACAGCTGCACCAGCGGCATGCCCTCGGCATTGAGGCGCTGATGAATCCACGACTCGCCAGCGCTCGACGCCGCGGTCTTGACTCCCAGTCCGCGTACACCGAAGGACAGCTGCTCGCCGGCCTGGATCACGCAGCGCTCGGCGCTGAGGGCGGTGCAGACCTCGACGGCTCCGGCGTAGACATTCAGCTGCGTGGTATCGCCCTGCTGGAAAACGCTGAAGCGCGTGCCCAGGGCCTGCATGCGGCCCTGGGCGGTATCGACGAAGAATGGTCGGCGGGTGTCGTGGGCGGTCTCCACCAGGATCTCCCCGAAGCGCAGGTGCACCACCCGGGCCAGCAGCGAGAAGTCCAGGTCGACGGCGCTTTGCGCGCCCAGCCACAGCTGGCTGCCATCGTCCAGTCGGGTTTCCCGGGTTTCAGCGATGCCGGTGGCCAGGTCCGCGCTCCACCCCGAGAGCGGCGCGCCGCGCCACGCGTGCCAGCCCAGCAGCGAGCTGGCGCCCAGCACCAGCAACGACTTGAGCCCACTGCGGCGGCTGAAGCGTCGCTCATCCTGTTCGCGCAGCACGCGGCCGGCACTGTTGCCTGGGCCTTGCAACGGGGCGAAGCGCTGGCCGACCCGTTGCACGTAGAGCCAGGCGGCCTGGTGGTCACTGTGCTGGTCGAGCCAGCGTTGCCACTGCGTGCGCAACTGCGCATCGGCGTGCTCGTCCTGCAACTGCACATACCAGTGAGCTGCTTGTTCCAGGCTCGCGTGGCTGAGCGTGTGGGGCTGCTGGGGCATGGCGTCACTCCACCAGCAGGCCGTCGAGTTCGGCCTCGAGGATGGCGCAGTGCAGGAACGCCTGGGCCAGGTATTTCTTGATCATGCGTTCGCTCACACCCAGGTGCGCGGCGATGTCGCGGTAGCCCAGGCCGTCGATCTGGGCCAGAAGGAAGGCCTGGCGCACCTTGCCCGGCAAGCGCATGAGCATGCTGTCGACCTCGTGCAGGGTTTCGACGATCAGCGCGCGTTGTTCGGGGGAAGGCTGCAGGGCCGGGGGCTGCAAGGCCAGATGTTCGAGCCAGGCCTTTTCGAGCTTCTGCCGGCGCCAGTGGTCGATGCACAGACCACGGGCGATGGTCGCCAGGTATGACCGCTCACCAGCCTGGCCGTCGAGCTGGCGCGGGCGATGGAGAATGCGCACGAACGTGTCCTGCACCAGGTCGGCGGCATCCGGGCGATTGCCGAGGCGTCGGTAGAGAAACCCGAGCAACCAGCGCGAGTGGCTCTGGTACAGGCTTTGGATGGAGGTGTTCAATTCAGGTATCGAAACCACGGCGGCATCCGGCGCAAGCGCGTTGCTGGTGCGAATGAGAAATGCTCGCAATAGTAGGGGCCGCTGATGAATACTGCAATCGTCCTGATGGCCAGGCCGTGGCCATGAGACAACCTGTCGCTTGCGCGCGGCTGTGCAATTTGTTTGTACTGGCATTTCGGTTACAATCGGCGAAACGATTCAGCGATGTCGGTCAATACGACAAAAGCCTGGGTCGTTTTCTGGTTCTCTGGCCGCTGAACAATGAACACAACAAGCCTGCGCGGAAGAACACGAAGCACCTGGGCCAGCCACAGGCCCATCCACTTGTTCTACTGACTGGAATTCTCAATGTTCAAGAAAGCTGGCAAAACCTTGCTGGGTCTGGCTGTCGCTGCAAGCTTCATGCAGGCGCACGCCGCAGAAACCAAGAAAGTCGATGTGCTGCTGGTCGGCGGCGGCATCATGAGCTCCACGTTGGCCGTGTGGCTGCACGAGCTGGAGCCGAGCTGGTCGATGGAAATGGTCGAGCGCCTGGACGGCGTCGCCGAAGAAAGCTCCAACGGCTGGAACAACGCCGGTACCGGCCACTCCGCACTGGCCGAGCTGAACTACACCCCGGAAGACAAGGACGGCAACGTCAATATCTCCAAGGCCATCGAAATCAACGAGGCCTTCCAGATCTCCCGTCAGTTCTGGTCCTGGCAGGTGCGCCAGGGCGTGTTGAAGAACCCGCACTCGTTCATCAACACCACCCCGCACATGAGCTTCGTGTGGGGCGACGACAACATCAAGTTCCTCAAGAAGCGTTACGAGGCCCTGCAGGCCAGCCCGCTGTTCCGCCCGATGCAGTACTCCGAGGACCACGCGCAGATCGCCAAGTGGGTCCCGCTGATGATGGAAGGGCGTGATCCGAACCAGAAGCTGGCCGTGACCTGGACACCGATCGGCACCGACGTCAACTTTGGCGAGATCACCCGCCAGTTCGTCGGTCACCTGCAGACCCAGAAGCAATTCGACCTGAAACTGTCCAGCGAAGTGCAGGACATCACCCGCAACGAAGACGGCTCCTGGCGCGTCGAGTACAAGAACCTGAAGGACGGTACCGAATCGGCCACCGACGCCAAGTTCCTGTTCATCGGCGCCGGTGGCGGCGCGCTGAAGTTGCTGCAGAAGTCGGGCATTCCGGAAGCCAAGGAATACGCAGGCTTCCCGGTGGGTGGCTCGTTCCTGGTGACCGAGAACCCGACCGTTGCCATGCAGCACATGGCTAAGGCCTACGGCATCGCTTCGACCGGTGCGCCACCCATGTCGGTACCGCACCTGGACACCCGCGTGCTTGATGGCAAGCGCGTGATCCTGTTCGGGCCATTCGCCACCTTCTCGACCAAGTTCCTGAAGAACGGTTCGTACCTGGACCTGCTCGGCAGCACCACGATGCACAACGTGTGGCCGATGACCAAGGTCGGTATCGACCAGTACCCGCTGGTGGAGTACCTCGCAGGCCAGTTGATGCTGTCGGATGACGACCGCTTCGAAGCCCTGCGCACCTACTTCCCGAACGCCAAGAAGGAAGACTGGAAACTGTGGCAGGCTGGCCAGCGTGTGCAGATCATCAAGCGTGACGAAGAGAAGGGCGGCGTGCTGAAGCTGGGCACCGAAGTGGTGGCCTCGCAGGACCGCACCATCGCCGGCTTGCTCGGTGCCTCGCCAGGTGCCTCGACCGCTGCGCCGATCATGCTCAACGTGCTGGAAACCGTGTTCAAGGAGAAGGTCGCGACCCCAGAGTGGCAGGCCAAGATCAAGGAAATCGTGCCGAGCTACGGCACCAAGCTGAACGATTCGGCCGCAGCCACCCAGAAAGAGTGGAACTACACCGCCGAAGTGCTGCAGCTGGAGAAGCCGCCGGTCATCGACGAAAGCGTCGGCACCAGCGTTGCGCCAAGCCAGCCGGTCGAGAGCAAGCCTGAGAACGACATGGCGCTGTAATTGGCTGTTGTTGTGAAGAGAAAGCCACGGGGGTGACCTCGTGGTTTTTTTTTTGCCCGTTCGGGCCTCTTCGCGGCGGTTCGCCGCCCCGAAGAGGCCAGCACATGAACGCGGCCGGGTATGAGGCCGAGGTGTTCTTTCGTTCGCCGAGGGGGCCGCAGATCGTGGCGCAGGTGACGCATGAGGAATGCATGCTCAGGGGAGGGCAGGTGTGCCGGTTGGCCTTGGGCAAGAATTCACATTGATGTCGCTAGTACCGGCCTCTTCGCGGGGCAAGCCCGCTCCCACAGATGGACCCACAGTGGCCAACCTGTGGGAGCGGGCTTGCCCCGCGAAGAGGCCGGTACAGGCAAAAGTCAGGTCTGGCGCAGAATGCACTCCAACAACCCCGGAAACCGCTCGTCGAGCATTTCGCTACGCAACGAATTCATATGGGTCGTCCCGACGTTACGGGTATGCACCAACCCCGCATCCCGCAACACGCGAAAATGATGGGACATGCTCGACTTCGGCCGGCCGCCGTCCAGCTCGCCGCAGCTGGCCTCGGCGACGCCGGCCAGGTGACGGACGATTCCCAGACGCACGGGGTCGCTCAGGGCGTAGAGCACGCGTTCGAGGATCAGGTCTTCGGGATTGGGATGTTTATAGGCTCGCATGGGCACCATGATAACGAGGCTTTCCATTATTGCCATAGTTCGATTATGATCGAACTATCGTATTCAAACCTTCCAGGAGCTTACCCATGTCCGCCCTGTTCCAACCCTACACCCTCAAAGACGTCACCCTGCGCAATCGCATCGCCATTCCGCCGATGTGCCAGTACATGGCCGAGGACGGCATGATCAACGACTGGCACCACGTGCACCTGGCTGGCCTGGCCCGTGGTGGTGCCGGGCTGTTGGTGGTCGAGGCCACCGCTGTGGCGCCGGAAGGGCGCATCACCCCCGGTTGCGCGGGTATCTGGAGTGACGCCCATGCCCAGGCCTTCGTGCCGGTGGTGCAGGCGATCAAGGCCGCAGGTTCGGTGCCTGGCATCCAGATCGCCCACGCCGGGCGCAAGGCCAGCGCCAATCGCCCGTGGGAAGGTGACGACCATATCGCCGCCGACGATGCCCGTGGCTGGGAAACCATCGCGCCTTCGGCCATCGCCTTCGGTGCCCACCTGCCGAACGTGCCACGCGAGATGACCCTGGACGACATCGCTCGGGTCAAGCAGGACTTCGTCGACGCCGCACGCCGTGCCCGTGATGCCGGTTTCGAGTGGATCGAGCTGCACTTCGCCCATGGCTACCTGGGCCAGAGCTTCTTCTCCGAGCATTCCAACCAGCGTACCGATGCCTACGGCGGCAGCTTCGACAACCGCAGCCGCTTCCTCCTGGAAACCCTGGCGGCCGTGCGTGAGGTCTGGCCGGAAAACCTGCCGCTGACCGCTCGTTTCGGTGTGCTGGAGTACGACGGCCGTGACGAGCAGACCCTGCAAGAGTCGATCGAACTGGCGCGCCGCTTCAAGGCGGGTGGTTTGGACCTGCTGAGCGTCAGCGTCGGCTTCACCATCCCGGACAGCAACATCCCGTGGGGCCCGGCGTTCATGGGGCCGATCGCCGAGCGGGTGCGCCGCGAGGCAGGCTTGCCGGTGACCTCGGCCTGGGGCTTCGGCACACCGCAACTGGCCGAAGGTGCGCTGCAGGCCAACCAGCTCGACCTAGTGTCGGTGGGGCGTGCGCACTTGGCCGATCCGCACTGGGCGTATTTCGCAGCCAAGGAACTGGGCGTGGAAAAACCTTCCTGGACCCTGCCTGCGCCTTACGCGCATTGGCTCGAGCGTTATCGCTGAGGTCTGCAGGGGCTGCGTTGCAGCCCCTGTTCGCGGGTAAACCCGCTACAAGGAGCGCGCCGGCACAGGCTAGAACCGATCCAACCGGTAGGTTCGCATCCCAGGCCGCGTGGCGCCCTCGGCCAACTGCCCGACCCATTCGGCCGTCACCGCCGCCTGGGTCAGCCCCAGGTGCTGATGCCCGAAGGCAAGCAGCACCCGCCCATCGCACACCCGGTCGATCACCGGGAGCGAGTCCGGCAACGATGGCCTGAAACCCATCCACGGTGTCGCCCCCTCGACACTCAGTGCCTCGCGGAACAGTCCATTGCTCAGCCGATGCAATTGCCAGGCCCGCTGCATGCTCGGCGGCGCTTCGAGCCCGGCGAACTCCACCGTCCCAGCCAGACGCAAGCCACCGGCCATCGGCGTCATGATGAACTTGCGTTCCAATGAGGTAACGGCGAACGGCAAGCGCTGGTGCTCATTGGGCAACATCAGGTGATAGCCACGTTCGGTATCCAGGGGCACGCGCTTGCCGGTCAAGGCCGCGGTCAATCGTGCCGAGTGGGCCCCGCCACTGAGCAACACCTGGCGCGCTTCGAGCTTGCCCTGGCTGCTCGCCAGGCTGACGCCAGCGGCATTGACCTGGCCGCCGGCAACTTCAGCCCGAAGGAAACGCACGCCGCTGGCCTGGGCCGCTTCGAACAGTGCGCAGACCACGCGGTACGGATCGATGAAGTGCCCGGTAGCCGGGAAGAACAGGCCGCCGAGCAAAGTCGGGCTCAACTGCGCTGCTGCTTCGCGGACCTTGTCGGCTGACCACAGGTCGACCGCCACGTCCTGTTGCTGCATGCGTGCTCGCAACGCCTCCAGCACCTGCCGCGACTCGGGTTTCTCGAATACCAGCAACGAGCCGTCTGCTTTGAACAGCTCGCTGCGTCCGATCGACCCTAGCAGCCGTTGCCAGGCGCCCAGGCTGCCTTCGTTCAACGCCCGGATACCCGCCACGCTGCGTTGGAATGGCGCCGGTCGCAGATTGAGCAGCAGTCGGACGAACCACGGCATTGCCTTGGGCAGGTATTTCCAGTCCAGGCGCAGCGGGCCCATTGGGTCGAGCAACATGCGTGGCAGGCGCTTGAGGATCGACAGGTCGGCGATTGGGAATACCTGCTCGGTGGCCAGGTGCCCCGCGTTGCCGTAGGACGCGCCGTGACCGGGCTCGTGTCGGTCGACCAGCAGCACCTTGCGCCCCTGGCGGGCCAGTTGCAGGGCGCAAGCGACGCCGACGATGCCGGCGCCGATCACGGCGATATCGGTATCTTGGGAGGCATCGAGCATGGCCTAGGCTTCCCGTTGTCCGTCCAGCAGACGCCGCAGTTGCAGCGGATTGCCATGCTTGAGGGGCTGCGGCAGCAAGGCATCGGGGAAGTCCTGGTAGCACACTGGGCGCAGGAAGCGCAGGATCGCCGCCGTGCCTACCGAAGTGCTGCGGGTATCGGATGTGGCTGGGTACGGCCCGCCATGGACCATCGCATCGCAGACCTCGACGCCGGTCGGCCAGCCGTTGACCAGGATGCGTCCGGCCTTGCGCTCCAGCGTTGGCAGCAGGGCGCGGGCGCTGTCCAGGTCGGCATCGTCCAGTTGCAGTGTGGCAGTCAGTTGGCCTTCGAGATGCTCGGCTACCTGACGGATCTGCTCGTCGCTGTCACAGGCCACCACCAGCGACGCAGCGCCAAAGATCTCAGCCTGCAACGCCGGGTCGCCGAGAAACGCCTCCGCCTGGGTCACGAACAGGTGCGCCTGGCACTGGTTCGGTCCTTGCGCGGGTTGGCCGCTGGCGGTCGCTTCGGCATTGGCGTTTTCGGCCAGGGCGCCAACACCCGCGTCATAAGCACTGAAAATACCAGGGGTCAGCATGGTCTGCGCGACAGTCTGGTGCACCTGTTCACTGGCGGCGGCAATGAAGCGCTGCAGCGCCGGCCCCTGGCGCGCGATCACCAGCCCTGGGTTGGTACAGAACTGCCCGGCACCTTGGGCCAGCGAGGCGACAAAACCCTTTGCCAATGCCTCGCCACGGGACTGCAGCGCTGCGTCGAAGAGGAACACCGGGTTGATCGAACTCATCTCGGCGTATACCGGGATTGGTTCCGGGCGGGCCTGGGCGGCCTGGCACAGGGCGAGGCCACCGCTACGCGAGCCTGTGAAGCCGACCGCCTTGATCCGTGGGTCGCTGACCAGACCGATACCGACTTCCCGACCCGCGCCATACAGCAGCGAGAATACGCCTTCGGGCAGCTCGCACTGCTGCACGGCGCGTGCCACGGCGTGGCCGACCAGCTCGCTGGTGCCGGGGTGCGCGCCGTGGGCCTTGACCACTACCGGGCAGCCCGCAGCCAGGGCCGAGGCGGTGTCACCACCGGCAACGGAGAAGGCCAGTGGGAAGTTGCTGGCACCGAACACCGCCACCGGGCCCAGGGGCACCTGGCGTTGGCGCAGGTCGGCACGGGGCAGCGGCTGGCGCTCGGGCTGGGCGTTGTCGACCCGCACATCGAGCCATTCGCCGCTACGCACTACCCGGGCGAAAGTGCGCAGTTGCGTGCAGGTGCGGCCGCGTTCGCCCTGGATGCGTGCCTTGGGCAGGCCGCTTTCGGCAACGGCGCGGTCGATCAACGCATCGCCCAGCGCCTCGATTTGCGTGGCGATGGCTTCGAGGAATCGTGCACGTTGTTCGAGCGAGGTTTCGCGATAGGCATCGAACGCCGCCCAGGCCAGAGCGCAGGCCTGGGCTACGTGTTCGCCAGTGCCGCCGGCATAGGCGGGTTCGAGGGCTTGGTTGGTGGCCGGGTCGATGGCGCGGATCGCGTCGCCGCTGCCGGGTACGGCGCGCTGGCCGATCAGCAGGTTGCCTGTCAGGGTCATGGGGACTCCTTTGGAATGCCAATTCAAGGTCGTATCGGGATCTTTGTGGGAGCGGGCTTGCCCCGCGAACACCGGCAAAGCCGGTGCCCTGCAGCGCGGCGCCTGGTTCGCGGGGCAAGCCCGCTCCCACAGGGAATGTGTATCCTCCCTTAGGCCTGGTTCTGTTCTGCCGACCAGTTGGCGTACCAGGTGCGGAACAGCGCGTACTGCTGCTCGGCGTAGTTGCGCTGGGCGTCGGTGAGCACGTCGGTTTCGTTGAAGTGCAGGCTGTACTCGGTATCGCCGTTGAGCACCATCAGGTGCTTGTAGTACAGCACCAGGTCGCAGCCTTCATCGAACGACGACAGCACCGCCAGCGCCGACTCCAGCTCACGCGCCAGGCGGCGGGCCTTGGCGTCGCCCTTGGCGGCCTGCTTGCTCAGGCTCACCAGGTGCAGCACTTCGCGCGGCAGGGCGTTGCCGATGCCGGTGATGGCACCCGTGGCGTTGCAGTTGACGAAACCATGCACCACCTGGGTATCGACGCCGACCATCAGAGTCACGTCGTCATCCCTGGAGGTGATGTGCTCGGCGGCGTAGCGCAGGTCGGCACCGCCACCGAATTCCTTGAAGCCGATCAGGTTGGGGTACTCGCGGCGCAGTTCGAAGAACAGGTCGGCGCGAGTGGCGAAGCCGTAGTAGGGGCTGTTGTAGATCACCGCCGGCAGCTTCGGCGCAGCCGCCAGGATCGCCGAGAAGTGATGTTTCTGGGCAATCAGCGAAGCGCCGCGGCTCAGCACCCGGGGAATGACCATCAGGCCGGCCGCGCCGACCTTGGCGGCGTGGGCGGCATGCGATACGGCCTCGCGAGTGTTCACCGCGCCAGTGCCGACGATGGTCGGGATGCCGGCGGCCACCAGGCGCGCCACGCCTTCCTGACGCTCGGCCTCGGTCAGCAGTGGCCAGTCGCCCATCGAGCCGCAGTAGACCACCGCGCTCATGCCGGCCGCGATCAGTTCGCGGCCCTTGCGTACCAAGGCGTCGAAGTCCGGCTTGCGCTCGGCGGTGCACGGGGTCATCAGGGCGGGCATGGTACCGGTGAAGATGTTGTTGGTCATTGTTGTCACTCCTTGCACTGTTCAGTCGGAAAAAAGGCCGGGGTCAGATGCCCCAGGCGAATGGGTCTCGCTCGTCGATCAGCAGCTTGCTGTCGGCGGTCATGTAGGCGCGGCCGGTGATGAACGGGCGAATGCGCTCGCCGTCACGCTCGAAGCGGCCATGGAACTGGCTGCCGGTGATGCTGGCCTGGACCCACGTCTGGCCTTCTTCGAGCTTGCCGTCGGCGGCCAGGCAGGCCAGCTTGGCGCTGGTGCCGGTGCCGCATGGCGAGCGGTCGTAGGCCTTGCCGGGGCACATGACGAAGTTGCGGCTGTCGGCGTTGGGGTCGTCGGCGAACAGTTCGACATGGTCGATGGCGGCGCCGTCTTCGCCGGTGATGCCCTGGGCGGCGAGCGCCTGGAGCATGGCCCAGGTGTAGTCGGTGAGGGCATCGCGGTTGTCCAGTTCGATCCGCTGGCCGTGCTCGGCAACCAGGAAGAACCAGTTGCCACCCCAGGCGATATCGCCTTGCACCACGCCATGGCCGGGGACGTCGACCGCAACTTGCTGGCGGTAGCGATAGGACGGCACGTTGCCGACGGTGACCGCACCATCTTCATGGAGGATGGCGCTGACCTGGCCGACCGGGGTGTCGATCTTGTGCTCGCCCGGTGTGATCAGGCCCAGGTGCTGCAACGAGGCAACCAGGCCGATGGTGCCGTGGCCGCACATGTTCAGGTAGCCGGCATTGTTGAAGAAGATCACCCCGCAGGTGGCGTCTGCCGACACTGGCGGGCAGTACAGCGCGCCGACCAGCACATCGTTGCCACGGGGCTCCAGCAGGCAGGCGCGGCGCCATGGGTCGTGCAGCTCGCGCAGTTCATCGCGCTGCTCGGCCATGCTGCGGCCGTGCAGTTGGGGGAAGCCTTTCATCACCAGGCGGGTCGGTTCACCGCCGGTATGCGAATCGATGACGTGAATAGCTTTCATGGGGTAGTCCGTTGAGAAGGGCATCAGGAGACGATGGCGGTCGGTTGCTGATCAGGGTAGGGCTCGCTCGGGACTTCGCTTTCATCCTCGCCTTCCAGGCGCACCAGGTGGGCTGGCACGCCAGTGGCAGCGCCCCAGTAGTAGATGCCCAGCGCGCAAGCGGCGACGACGATGGTGTCCAGCGGGTGGCCTATCACGCCCAGGCCGCCGAAACTACCCAGCCAGGAGAGCAGGATGGTCACCGCATAGAAGCCGATCAGCCAGGCTGACGAGCGCACCTGTTGGGCCAGCGAGAGGTGCTGGGTGGGAACGAAGCGACCGCACAGCAGGTACAGCACGAACATCAGGATCTGCAGCGCCAGCAGCCAGGACACGGTGTTCCAGCCGGACCAGTAGACGATCAGCGCGGCGATGATGAACGACAGCGGGCCCAGCACGCCCATGCCCTTGACCCGGAACGGACGCGGCATGTCGGGGGCGTTGCGGCGCAGGGCGGCAACGCTGACCGGGGCCACGGCATAGCTCAGTACCAGGGCCGCCGAGACCACGTTGATCAGCGCCTCCCAGGATGGGAATGGCAGGGTCCAGAACACCGCCAGGCCAAAGGTCAGCCACAGCGCCGGGCGCGGGATGCCGGACTCGGCGTCGATTCGGGTGAAATACTTGAAGAAGGTGCCCGTCTGCGCCCAGCCATAGACCACGCGCGGAGTGGCGTTCATGTAGATGTTGCCGCAGCCGCTGGGCGATATCACCGCATCGGCCACCACCAGGTAGGCCAGCCAGCCGACGCCCAGGGCCAGGGCGATGTCGCGGTAGGGCAGGGCCAGCTGCTGGGTCACCGCGGCCCAGCCGTTGGCCAGCATTTCGGTCGGCACGCTGCCCAGGAAGGCCAGTTGCAGCAGGGCATAGATCGCGGTGGACAAAAGTACCGAGAGGATCAAGGCGATGGGAATGGTGCGCTGTGGGTTCTTTACCTCGCTGGCCACCGAGATGATCGGTGTCAGGCCCAGGTAAGCGAAGATGATGCCGCCAGCCGATACGGCCATTTCCACGCCCGACAGGCCGAACGGGGCAAAGCCCTGGACCGTGAAGTTTTCCGGCTTGAAGAAGGTGAACAGCACGCCGATCACCAGCAACGGCACGATGAACTTGAATACGCTGACCAAGTTGTTGGCTTTGGCGAAGGTCTTCACGCTGCGGTAGTTGAGGAGGAAGAACAGCCCCAGCAAGGCGAACTGCACCAGCCAGCCGAGCACGGTCGGGTCGCTGCTGCCGGCCTTGGTCAGCCCGGGAAACCAGGCGGCGGCGTACTGGCGCGAGGCGACCACCTCGATGGCGATCAGGCTGGAAAAGGCGATCAGGGTGATGAAGCCCATCAGGTAGCCGAGCAGCGGGCCGTGCGAGTACACCGGGTAACGCACCACGCCACCGGCCCGGGGCAGGGCGGCGCCAAGCTCGCAGTAGACGATGCCCAGCAACAGCACGGCAAAGCCGCCGAGGAACCAGGAGAGGATGCCGGCCGGCCCGGCGATGGCCGAGACGTGGCTGGCGGCGAACAGCCAGCCGGAGCCGAAGATGGCGCCGAGGCCGATGAAGGTGAGGTCGAGCAATGACAGCTGTTTCTTGAATTTGCCTGACATGGGTTCGCCTTTTTGTTGGTTATTGGATAGGCAGGTCTGATGTCACGTTTGTGGCGTGTTGCGGCCGCACTCTTGTGCTGTTGGGCGGCTTGCATGAGCCATAGAGTGGACTGGTCGGGGGCGGGGATTCTTGATGGTTTTCTGCAAGGGGTATGACGAAATCGGCACAGTCGGAAAAAGTGCTGGTGCAGCAGGGAGTCGGCTGGGTAGGCTGGAGGCCTCACGATTCAAGGGTTCTAGCGATGCACAGCCACCGAGATCGAGCAGATGATCGTTCCCCCCTGGCAACCCTGTATCAATCCTTGGACCAGCAACGTCCCGCCACCCTCGAAGGGTTGCTGGCCGGCGTTACGCTGCTGCTGCCGATTCTCGACGCCATCCCCAACGCAGCGATCTTCATCAAGGACGCCGAGGCCCGCTACGTGCTGGCCAACACCACCCTGGTCCAGCGCTGTGGCCTCAAGCGCCTGCAGCCACTGCTGGGCAAGACCAGCGCCGAGGTGTTCCCGGCGCAGCTGGGCCCCGGCTATACCGAGCAGGACCGCCGGGTGCTGGAGGAGGGACGGGTGCTGGAGGACCAGCTCGAACTGCACCTCTACGGCAGTCGTGAAGCCGGCTGGTGCCTGACCCACAAGCGCCCGCTGCGCAACCCGGCAGGTGAGATCATTGGCTTGGTCGGTATCTCGGTCGACCTGCAGTCAGCTGCCGACAGCCACCCGGCGTACCAGCGCCTGGCTGCGGTGGATGAGCACATCCGCCGACATTTTCATCAACCGATCAGCATGGGTGAGTTGACCCGTATCGCGGGGATTTCCGTGGCGCAACTGGAGCGCTACTGCAAGCGCGTGTTCCACCTCACGCCACGGCAGATGATCCACAAGGCACGGCTGGAGCATGCCCATCGGCTGCTGCATTCGGCGCTGCCGATCACCGAGGTCGCCCTGCGATGCGGCTACACCGACCACAGCGCTTTCAGCCGCCAGTTCAAACAGCTGACCGGGTTCACGCCACGCCAATACCGCCAGGCGACGGCTGGTCAGATGGACTGAAACAGCCCACGCGCCTCGGTGAAACACTGCTCGGCGATGGCCGAGCGTGGCTCGCTGCGGCGCAGCAGCAGGCCGACCGGGCTATGGATGCTGGCATCGACGATGGGGATGATGCGCAGGTGTTCGCTGAGGTCTTCCAGGCCACAGTGCAGTGGCATCACCGCGCAGCACACTCCCGTGGTGATGGCCTGGATCAGCTGGAAGCTGGAGTCGCTTTCGAGTACGGCCAGGGGCTCCAGGCTGCGGCTGCGAAAGCTCAGGTCCAGTGACTGGCGGTAGTGCATGCCTTTGCTCAGCAGCCCAAGCGGGATCTCGGCCAGGGCATTCCATTGCAACTGCGCCTGCTCGAACTGGAAATGCCGGGTGTCGTGCAGCAGGCCCATGGTGGTGGTGCCCAGTTCGATCACTTCGAAGAAACTGGCGTTGACCTGGTCGAGGTAGCAGATACCCAGGTCGAGCTGGTTGCGGCTCAGGCCATCGATGATCTGCTCGGTGCTGTGCGAGCTGAGCTGAAACTGCAGCTCGGGGTATTTCTCGCGCAGCGGCAGCAGCAGGTGCATGGGGTTGAAACTGGCCAGCGGCACCGTGCCCAGGCGCAGGCTGCCGACCACCTGGCCGCGGCAACTGGCGGCCTCGGCCTGCAGGCCGTCGTGGGCCGCGAGCAAGGTGCGGGCCCAGGCCAGGATGCGCTCGCCGGCCTCGGTGAAACCCTCGAAGCGCTGGCCGCGCTTGACCAGCACCAGGTCCAGTTCATCCTCCAGGTTGCGCAGGCGCATCGACAGCGTCGGCTGGGTGATGTGGCACAGCGCCGCAGCCTGGCCGAAGTGGCGGGTCTGGTCGAGGGCGATGAGGAACTTGAGCTGCTTGATGTCCATGGAAGTGCCTGGCGTCTGGTTGAGCAGACCTTAACCCACGTCTGCGATAGATGTCATTGATCGGCCGGTACGCCATATCGATTGGACGCCCTGGAGCCATGCGCCTAGCGTGGCGACAATGCCATTCAAGGAGCTCTACCGTGCGCGTCCAAGCCGATGCGGTCTTCGTACCGCTCAACATCGCCGTGCTGACCGTCAGCGATACCCGTACCTACGACAATGATACTTCTGGCGAGCTGCTGGCCAGCCGCTCGCTGGAAGTGGGCCACCGCCTGGTGGCGCGCGCGCTGCTCAAGGACGACCTGTACAAGATCCGCGCCCAGGTCGCCACCTGGATCGCCGATGACGACGTGCAGGTGGTGCTGATCACCGGCGGCACTGGCTTCACCGGGCGCGACAGCACGCCGGAAGCGGTGCAGTGCCTGCTGGATCGGCATATCGATGGGTTCGGCGAGCTGTTCCGCGCCTTGTCGATTCTCGATATCGGCAGCTCGACGGTGCAGAGCCGAGCGCTGGCGGGAATGGCCAATGGCACCCTGGTGTGCTGCCTGCCAGGTTCGACCGGGGCCTGTCGCACGGCCTGGGAAGGGATCCTGGCGGAGCAGCTGGATGCGCGGCATCGGCCGTGCAATTTCGTCAAGCACCTGAAGCCGATCGAGGCCTGTGAAAGCCGCGGTTAGCCTGCGACTTCAACTCAACACATACGCCACCGGCTGCAACGCCGGTGGCAGCGTAGTCTCCCCCAGCGCCGACAGCACATCGCGCTCGATCGTGCGCACCATGGCATCGGTCGGCAGGTCGTTCTCGTCACGGCCGAACGGGTCTTCCAGCTCGTTGCCGATGGCATCCAACCCGAAGAACGTATAACCGACGATGGTAGTGAACAGCGGTGCCAGCCAGCCCAGCGGTTCGGCCAGGGCAAATGGCAACAGCAGGCAGAAGATGTAGATGGTGCGGTGCAGCAACAGGGTGTAGGGGAAGGGTAGCGGCGTGCCCTTGATCCGCTCGCAGGTGGCCTGCACCTGGGCCAGCCCCACCAGGCGCTGCTCCAGCAGGGTGTAGCGCCACTCGCTGATCGCCTGTCGTTCTGCAAGGCGCGAGCAGCGTGCGCCCACCTCGCGCAGGATGCCGTCGCAGACATTGTGCGCGCCCACTGCCTGCGGCTCGGCCAGCCACGGGCGCGCGACGGCCAGTTCGTCTTCGCCGCGCAACCTGGCGTTGAGCGCGTGGGCAAAGCCGCACAGGTCGCGCAGCAGGGCATGGCGTTGTTGCGGATCGGTGATCGCCACGCTTTCCCGAGTGAACGAGCGGATTTCGATGATCATCTGCCCCCAGGCCTTGCGCCCTTCCCACCAGCGGTCGTAGCAGGCGTTATTGCGAAAGCTCATGAAGATCGACAGCGACAACCCGAGCAAGGTGAACGGCGTGGCGCTGACTGGATAGAAAAATGCCGGGAAGTGCCGCTCGACCAGCACGATCAACGCGGCCAGCAGGGTGATCATCAGGCAGCGCAGGGCGATGCGCTTGACGATCGATCCCTTGAGGGTGAACAGCACGCGCAGCACATCGGGGTGGGGGTGGACGATCATGGAAATCCAGAGACGGCCGATCAGCCGCCGGTCATGTTCATGAAACGCAGGATCTGCACCTCGCCACCGACTTCGAAGTGGTGACGGTAGGGTTTGAGGTGCAGGGAGTCGCGGATGGCTTTTTCCAGCCGGTCGGCATTGCCGGGGTGAGCGCGCAGTACCTGTTTGAGGTCCATCGAGTGCTCGTTGCCCAGGCATAGCAGCAACCGGCCCTCGACGGTGAGGCGTACGCGGTTGCAGGTGGCGCAGAAGTTGTGGCTGTGTGGCGAGATGAAGCCGACCCGGGTGCTGGCGGATTCGGCCAGGCGCCAGTAGCGCGCCGGGCCTTGGGACGACTCGGCCGATTCGATCAGGTTAAAGCGCTCAGCCAGGCGGTCGCGGACTTCGTCGCTGGAGCAGAACGACTCGCCGCGCTCATGCTCGCTGATCACCCCCAGCGGCATTTCCTCGATGAAGGTGATGTCCAGTTCGCGGTCGATGGCGAACTGCACCAGGTCGACCAGTTCGTGGTCGTTGCGGCCCTTGAGTACCACGCAGTTGAGCTTGGTGCGCTGGAAGCCGGCGCGGCGCGCGGCGTCGATACCGGCGATCACCTGGGCAAGGTCGCCGGTGCGGGTGAGCCGCTTGAAACGTTCGGTATCGAGACTGTCGAGGCTGATGTTCAGGCGCGACAACCCGGCGTCGAACAGGGGTTGGGCCAGGCGCCCGAGCTGCGAGCCGTTGCTGGTCATGCACAGTTCGCGCAGGCCGGGCAGGGCAGCGATGCGCTGGCACAACTCGACGATACCCTGGCGCACCAGTGGCTCGCCACCGGTCAGGCGGATCTTGCGGGTGCCGAGGGCGACGAAGCGCTCGGCCACCAGGAACAGCTCTTCGAGACTGAGGATTTGCTGGCGCGGGAGGAACTGCATGTCTTCGGCCATGCAGTAGACGCAGCGGAAGTCGCAGCGGTCAGTGACCGACATCCGCAGGTAGTCGATTTTCCGGTTGAAGCCGTCGATCAGGGCCCGGCTGTTCTGTTCCACGTGCTCGCTCGAATAAGGGGGTGGCTACTGAATCCAAGCTATAACCTGCGGCCAACCCCGTCAAATTGCTTTGCCCGACTGCTTGATCAATGGCGTCTATCAAGGATTTCGGTTTGCCGGCGGTATTGGCCCCTTCGCGGGTAAACCCGCTCCTACAGGGATTTTTGCTGCCCCTGAAAGCGCCGCTCTACCTGTAGGAGCGGGCTTGCCCGCGAAGAGGTCAGCCCCATTCCACAGGCATGATCGAAACCGCCTATCACGCCGTAAGGTATTTCGATTGGACGGCCTCCCCCACGCTCCATAGGCTGGATAAAAGCATCGAGCGTGAGGAACCATCGCATGAGCCAGGACCAACACATCAGGGACTACAAGGGCCCTGCCGCCGGCTGGGGGGCGCTGAAGAGCGTGACCAAGAGCTGGCTCGGCAGCGACAACGCCTTCAAGAACCTGCGGGCCATGCTCAAGACCAACCAGAACGGCGGCTTCGACTGCCCCGGCTGCGCATGGGGCGAGTCGCCGGAAAGCGACATGGTCAAGTTCTGCGAGAACGGCGCCAAGGCGGTCAACTGGGAAGCCACCGGCCGCTCGGTGGACCCGGCGTTCTTCGCCAGGTACAGCGTCAGCGCGCTGCGCGACCAGACCGACTACTGGCTCGAATACCAAGGCCGCCTGACCCACCCGATGCGCTACGACGCTGCCTCCGACCACTATGTCGAGACTACCTGGCAAGAGGCGTTCGAACTGATCGCCAGCCATCTGCGGGCGCTCGACTCGCCGGATGAGGCCGAGTTCTACACCTCCGGCCGGGCCAGCAACGAGGCGGCGTTCCTCTACCAGTTGTTCGTCCGCGCCTACGGCACCAACAACTTCCCCGACTGCTCGAACATGTGCCACGAAGCAAGCGGTGCGGGTATGTCGGAAACCCTTGGCGTCGGCAAGGGCACCGTGGTGTTCCATGACCTGGAGTTGGCTGATGCGATCTTCGTCATCGGCCAGAATCCTGGCACCAATCACCCGCGCATGCTCGAACCGCTGCGCGAGGCGGTCAAGCGCGGCGCCCAGGTGGTGTGCTTCAACCCGCTCAAGGAGCGCGGCCTGGAGCGCTTCCAGCACCCGCAGCACCCGCTGGAGATGCTCAGCAATGGCTCCGAACCGACCACCAACGCCTACTTCCGTCCGGCCCTGGGCGGCGACATGGCGGCCTTGCGCGGCATGGCCAAGTTTCTCTTGCAGTGGGAACGCGAAGCCCAGGCCAAGGGTGAACCGGCAGTGTTCGACCATGCCTTCATCGCCGAGCACACCTCAGGTGTCGACGCCTACCTGGCTGCGGTGGATGCCACCCCTTGGGCGCACATCGTCAAGCAGTCGGGGCTGACCCTGGCCGAGATCGAGCTGGCCGCGCGCATGTACCGCAAGGCCGAGCGGGTGATCATGTGCTGGGCCATGGGCGTCACCCAGCATCGTCACTCGGTGCCGACCGTGCAGGAAATCGTCAACCTGCAGCTGCTGCGCGGTAACGTCGGCAAGCCGGGTGCCGGCCTGTCGCCGGTGCGCGGGCACAGCAATGTGCAGGGCGACCGCACCATGGGAATCGACGAAAAGCCCAAGGCTGCCTTGCTCGACGCCCTGGAACGACGCTTCCAGTTCCGTGTGCCGCGCGCCCACGGGCATAACGCGGTGCTGGCGATCAAGGCCATGGAAGAGGGGCGGGCCAAGGTCTTCGTCGCGCTGGGTGGCAACTTCGCCCAGGCCACGCCGGACACCCCGCGCACCCACGCGGCGTTGCGCAATTGCGCGCTGACCGTGCAGATATCCACCAAACTCAACCGTTCGCACCTGGTCACCGGCCGCGATGCGCTGATCCTGCCGTGCCTGGGCCGGACCGAAATCGACATGCAGGCCGAGGGGCCCCAGGGCGTGACCGTGGAGGACACCTTCAGCATGGTGCATATCTCCAACGGCCAGTTGCGCCCACGTTCCGCACACATGCGTTCGGAGCCGTGGATCATTGCCGGCATGGCCAAGGCCACGCTGGGCAACCAGCCGATCGACTGGGAACATGCGGTAGCGGACTACAACCGGATTCGCGACATGATCGCCGACGTCATCCCCGGGTTCGCCGATTTCAACCAGCGCCTGCAACACCCGGGTGGCTTCCACCTGGGCAACAGCGCCGCCGATCGCAGCTGGCGCACCGTTACCGGCAAGGCGCGCTTCATGCCGCATGCCTTGCCCGAGGAGCTGGTCAACGCGCAGGTGCTGGCGCGTGGCGACAAGCCGGACCTGATCCTGCAGACCATGCGCTCGCACGACCAGTACAACACCACGCTGTATGGCCTCGACGATCGCTATCGCGGTGTGTTCGGGCTGCGTGAGGTGGTATTCGTCAGCGAGGCGGACATCCGCCGGCTGGGCTTCGAGCCGGGCGAGCATGTGGACCTGGTGTCGCTCTGGGAGGATGGCGTGGAGCGGCGGGTATCCGGGTTCCGCCTGGTGCCCTATGACATTCCCGATGGGCAGGCGGCGGCCTATTACCCGGAGACCAACCCACTGGTACCGCTGGAAAGCTATGGTGAGGGGACTTATACGCCGACCTCGAAGTTCGTGGCGATTCGGTTGGAGAAGGCGCGGGCAGGGAACCGGATCGAGGCGGTGTTGGCGTCCGATTGATCGTCTGCCTGTTCGCGGGTAAACCCGCTCCTACAGAAGGTGACACCCCCCTGTAGGAGCGGGTTTACCCGCGAATAGGCCGGCACCGATTCAGCATCGGTGCACCGGCAGCGCCGTGGTGTACTTCATCTGCTCCATGGCAAAACTGGAGGTAATGTTGGACAGCCCTTCGGTACAGGTGATCAGCTTCTTGTAAAAGCGGTCATAGGCCGCGATATCACCCACCACCACCCGCAACATGTAATCCCAGTCGCCGGACATGCGGTAGAACTCCATCACTTCTTCGAACCCGCGCACGGTCGTGGCGAATTGCTCCAGCCAGGCACTGTCGTGGCGCTGGGTCTTGAGCTGGACGAACACGGTCAGCCCCAGGCCCAGCCGCGTCGGGTCGAGCAACGCCACGCGGCCGAGGATGTAGCCGTCCTCCTCCAAGCGCTTGACCCGCTTCCAGCAGGGCGTGGTGGAGAGGTTGACCGCTTCGGCCAGGTCCTTGAGCGAAATGGAAGCATCGCGTTGCAGCAAGGTCAGGATGTGCTGGTCGAAACTGTCCATGGTGAAGGCGTCCGATGGGAAAATATTCTCCAGCCTACTCCAGTGGTAGAAAAATTTCCTGGTGGAGTCGATGCCGCCGGGCTTGTGCGATAGTTGTACATCCAACTCTGCCAATGGGCCCGACCATGTCCGACAAGCCGCGCAAGTTCGCCACCCGCACCCTCCACGCCGGCGAGCAGTTCAGTGTTGCCGACAATGCCATCTTTCCCGCCATCGTGACCGCCAGTTCGTTCATCAAGCGGGGCCTGGATGACCGCCCGGAGTATTCCTACAGCCGTGTCGGCAACCCCACTCGCCATGCTTATGAGACGTGCGTCGCATCGCTCGAAGAAGGGGTTGGCGCGGTGGCCTGCGCTTCGGGGGTGAATGCGACCGCCACGGTGCTGGAGTTATTGCCCAAGGATTCCCACGTGGTGGTGATGAACGGTGTCTACGGTGGAACGTTCCGCATCCTCGAGGATTTTCGCGGGCGTACCTCGGGCCTCACCACCACCTACGTCGACCTCAACGACCTGGGCGCCGTGGCGGCGGCGATCCGCCCCGAGACCCAATTGATCTGGATCGAATCGCCGACCAACCCGCTGCTGCACCTGGTCGACATCAAGGCGGTGTGCGACCTGGCGCGCGCCCGCGGCATCCTCACCTGTATCGACAATACCTTCTGTTCACCCTGGAACCAGCGGCCGATCACCCTTGGCGTGGACCTGGTGATGCATTCGGCGAGCAAGTACATCGGCGGCCATTCCGACCTGACCGGCGGCGTGGTGGTGGCGGCCAACGACGCGCTGCTGGCCCGCCTGCGGCGCATCAGCATGGCAGTGGGCGCGGTACAGGGGCCGTTCGACTGCTACCTGGCCCTGCGCGGCCTGAAGACGCTCGACGTGCGCATGGAGCGCCAATGCGCCAACGCCCTGGAAGTGGCGCGCTTTCTCGAAGGCCACGAGCGGATCGAGCAGGTGTTCTACCCCGGCCTGCCGAGCCACCCGCAGCACGCCTTGTGCCAGCAACAGATGCGCAGCGGCGGGGCGGTGGTGGCGATGAAGGTCAAGGGCGACCGGGCGGCGCTCAACCGTCTGGTCGAAGCGCTGCAGATCTTTGTCCTGGCGGATTCGCTGGGCGGGGTGGAGAGTATGATCAACCACTCCTGGAGCATGTCGCATGTGTCGTTGAGCCCGGCTCAGAAAGGCGCGATGGGCATCAGCGAGAACCTGTTGCGGTTGTCGGTGGGGATCGAGGATTACCGGGACCTGATCGAGGATCTGCAGGGGGCGCTGAAGGCATCGGCTGCGACGTAGACCCTTTCGCGGGCAAGCCCGCTCCCACAAACGTGTAGGAGCGGGCTTGCCCGCGAAGAGGCCGGTGAATTCAATCGAGGGTCATCAGGACTTCGGCGGGTGGACGATCCTTTCGATCTTGTCCTTGATCAGCAACCGTTCCTTGCGCAGGCGGTTGACTGCCTCGTCGTTGGTGCCATTGCCCTCGGCGGCCAGGACTTCCTTGTCCTTGGCGTTGTATTCCTTGTGCAGCGTATGCAGCGAGTGGTCCTTGTCGATGAGTGCCTGAAACTGGTCAGCGGTAACGTGCAGGTCAGCGAGCAGATCATGCGGAACTGGCATTTCTTCACCTCTGTCAGGGTTGTCGGTAGGTGTCCTGACCTTTGAGGATAGCCGCCTTTGCGCATCTGCGGGGCTGGGGTAGTCTGTCGCATCCCTCCCGAGCCTGGAACCCGCGCCATGCCCCACTTGAACCTGGAATACAGCGACAACCTGCGTGAGTTGAACGTCGATGTACTGCTGTTGCGCCTGAACCACGCCCTGGTCGGCAGTGGCCAGTTCGCCGACGAGGCCGACATCAAGAGCCGCGCCGCAGCGTTCAAGCAGTTTCGCGTGGGCACCGCACCCGCCGAGCGTGCTTTTGCCCACGTGCGCCTGGCGATTCTCGGCGGGCGCTCACCGGCGGTGAAGCAGCAGCTCTCGGCCAGCCTGCTCGAGGTACTGCGCGAGGCGATCCCGACCCAGGCCGGGCTGGATATCCAGCTGTGCGTCGAGGTACTCGACATCGACCGCGATGCCTACGCCAAGCTGCGCCTGCCCGGTTGAATGAAAGACATTTAATCCAGCCCAGACGCCATTCACGAATTTGTTGGCGTCTTTTTCACAAAAAATTGATGGCACGCTTTCTAGAGTTCGCCCAACTTTCCGCGGTGCGCATGTTGCCCCGGGCTGATAATCACTCTTGATTGCGAATATCCATGCACAAATTCAAATCCCTGCGGACTGAATGGGTCACGCTGTTGGCCAGTCTTTACCTGCTGGTTGGCTTCAACGTGTTCCTCTGGCAGCACCTGAACGCGGTGGTACCTGCAGGCTTGCCGGGGCTTTGGCTGGGCCTGGCATTCGCCGTGATGATGTTCTTCGCGTTCAACTTGATCCTCACGCTGCTGGCCTTTCGTTATGTATTGAAACCGGTGCTCATTGCCTTGTTCATGAGTGGCGCGGGCGTGGCTTACTTCATGAATCAATATGGCGTACTTATTGATTCCGGCATGTTTCGCAATATCGCCGAAACCAATGTGGCTGAAGTACGTGACTTGTTATCGTTGAAGTTCGCCGGTTATATCCTGTCGCTCGGCGTGCTGCCTTCGCTGTTATTGTGGAAGGCGCCGATCGCCTACCGGGCCTGGCACCGCGAGCTGCTGGGCAAGCTGGTGGTCAGTGCGTCCTGCGTGGTGGCCGTGGGGGCGGTGGCGTTGGTCAACTACCAAGGCCTGTCGTCGTTGTTGCGCAACCACCATGAACTGCGCCTGATGCTCACCCCGAGCAACATCGTCGGAGCTTCCTTCAGCTATGTCAGCGAGCGCGTGGGCACCGCAACCCGGCCATTCCAGGCCTATGGCGAGGACGCCCAGCGTGACGCCGCCTGGCAACGCCACGAGCGCAGGTCGCTGACCGTGCTGGTGGTGGGCGAGAGTGCGCGGGCGGGGAACTTCGGCGTGCTCGGCTATGACCGCGATACCACCCCGAAGCTGGCCAAGGAACGGGGCTTGCTGGCGTTCAGCGATGTCCATTCGTGCGGGACCGAGACCGCCGTGTCGGTGCCGTGCATGTTCTCCGGGATGGGCCGCAAGGACTACGATGCACGCGTGGCGAAAAACCGCGAGGGCCTGCTCGACATACTCCAGCATGCAGGCTTTGCCGTGCAGTGGCGCGACAACCAGTCCGGCTGCAAAGGCACCTGCGACCGTGTGCAGTTCATCGATGTCAGCAACCTCAAGGACCCGGTGCTGTGCGCTGGTGGCGAATGCCACGACGAAATCCTCCTGCAAGGCCTGGACGAACTGATCGACCACCTCGACAAGGACACCGTGCTGGTGCTGCACCAGATGGGCAGTCATGGCCCCGAATATTACAAGCGCTACCCGGCGGGCGCCGAGCCATTCACACCGGTGTGCCGCAGCAATGCACTGGACCAGTGCAGCCAGCAGGAAATCGTCAACGCCTACGACAACACCGTGGCCTACACCGACACTCTGCTGGCGAAGCTGATCGACACCCTGCGCAGCCACCAGGACCAGGTCGACACGGCGATGATCTACCTGGCCGACCATGGTGAGTCCCTCGGCGAATACAACCTCTACCTGCACGGCACGCCCTACATGATGGCCCCGGAGCAACAGAAGCACGTCCCGCTGCTGACCTGGTTCTCCGACAGCTATCAGCAGGACTTCGGCCTGGACACCGGCTGCCTGGCGCGCCTGCGCGATGCGCCGCTGTCCCAGGACAACCTGTTCCACTCGATGCTCGGCCTGTTGCAGGTACGCACCGAGGTCTACCAGCGTTCGCTGGACATGTTCGCCAGTTGCCGGCCCTGGCTGGCGGCCGATCGCTGATTGGCCGGCGCCATGAACCACACCGTTTATCGATACCCTGGATGGCGCAGGTTTCACCCGCAGTGCCCGCGCCGTATATACTGCGCGCCAATGATAGTGGGAGAGCCTCGTGGCCATCGAAATACACTGGATCCGTGACGACCAGACCCTGGCCGAACACTGCCGTGCCTGGCACGACTTGCCCTTCGTGGCCGTCGACACCGAGTTCATGCGGGTCGACACCTTCTACCCCAAGGCCGGCCTGGTGCAGGTCGGCGATGGCCAGCGTGCCTTTCTCATCGATCCGCTGACGATCGGTGACTGGCAACCGCTGGCGGCGCTGCTCGAAGACACCCGCGTGGTCAAGGTGCTGCATGCCTGCAGCGAAGACCTCGAAGTGCTGCTGCGCCTGACCGGCAAGCTGCCGCAGCCGCTGTTCGACACCCAGCTGGCGGGCGGCTACCTGAACCTGGGCTTCTCCATGGGCTATTCGCGCCTGGTGCAGGAAGTGCTCGGCATCGAGCTGCCCAAGGGCGAAACCCGCTCCGACTGGTTGCAGCGCCCGCTGTCCGAGACCCAGATCAGCTACGCCGCCGAGGATGCCGTGCACCTGGCCGAGCTGCTCGCCACCCTGCGCCCGCGCCTGTCCGACGACAAGTACGCCTGGGTGCTGGAGGATGGCGCCGAGCTGGTCGCGGCGCTGCGTCGTGAGGTCGACCCGCAGACCCTGTACCGCGACGTCAAGCTGGCCTGGAAGCTCTCGCCCCAGCAACTGGCGGTGCTGCGCGAGCTCTGCGCCTGGCGCGAGCGTGAAGCCCGCAGCCGCGACGTGCCGCGCAACCGCATCCTCAAGGAGCACTCGTTGTGGCCCATGGCCAAGAACCAGCCAGACAACCTGTCGGCCCTGGCCAAGATCGACGAGATGCACCCACGCACCATCCGCCAGGACGGTGACACCCTGCTCAAACTGATCAAGCGCGCTGCCAGCCAGCCTGCCGAACAGTGGCCGCAGGCGCTGCCCGAGCCGCTGCCGATCGAGGCCGCCGGTATTCTCAAGCGCCTGCGCGCCATCGGCCAGGCCGAAGGTGAACGCCTGGGGATCACCCCGGAGCTGATGCTGCGCAAGAAAGCCCTGGAAGCCTTGCTCAAGAGCGGCTACCCCAACGGCCCCTATGAACTGCCCGATTCGCTGCGCGGCTGGCGCCGTGAGCGCATGGGCCAGGCCCTGCTGGACGACCTGGCAGGCGCCGGAGAGACCCGATGAAACGTATCTGCTCGATCTACAAGAGCCCGCGCAAGCGCGAAATGTACCTCTACGTGCTCAAGGCCGACGGCCTGGAGCGCGTGCCCGAAGCGCTGCTGCCGGCATTTGGCACCCCCGTGCACGCCTTCGACCTGGTGCTTACCCCCGAGCGCAAGCTGGCTCGCGAGGACATCGTCAAGGTCCTGGAAAACCTCGACACGCAGGGTTACCACCTGCAGATGCCGCCGCCGGACGACGAGTACATCGAGCACCTTCCCGAAGAGCTGCTGCGCCGTAACGACCCGGCCTGAGCCGCCGGATCACCTCTTTATGCCAGGCGGCCCGCGTGTCGGGCCGCCGTCGTGTCTGCCAAGGTTGTCTTCTCGATGCGCGTTCTGATCGTCGAACAGGATCACGCCAACTACGCTCGCCTGCTGGGCGAGGCGGCGCCGGACCTGGAAATCCTCACCAGCGGTGATTCCGCCGAACTGGCGCGCCTGGCGCCACAATGCCCGGTCTGGCTGGGCCAGCCGGACCTGCTCGCGACCCTGCTGCGCCAGGGCCACAAGCCGCAATGGATGCAGTCGACCTGGGCCGGCATCACGCCGCTGCTGGCCGAGGGCCTGCCGCGTGACTACCGCCTGAGCCGCGCCGTGGGCATCTTTGGTCAGGTCATGGCCGAGTACATGCTCACCTACATGCTCGGCCACGAGCGCGAAGTGCTGTCGCGCCTGGTCAGCCAGGTGGAGCGGCGCTGGGACGACCGCCCTGGGCTTACCCTGGAAGGGCGCAAGGTGCTGATCGTCGGCACCGGTGATATCGGCCTGCGCGTGGCGCAGTTCCTGCAGCCGTTCGGGGTCACCCTGTATGGCGTGGCCAGCAGTGCCCGCGAGTTGGCACCGTTCGTCGAGGTGGCGGGGCTCGATGAGTTGCCGCGCCTGGTTGGCCAGGTCGACTACGTGCTCAACCTGCTGCCCGATACCCCGGCGACCCATGACATCTACGATGCGGCGCTGTTCAAGTGCTTCAACCCCAGCGCGTTGTTCATCAATGCCGGGCGCGGCGTGGCGGTGGTCGACGCCGACCTGGTCGAGGCGTTGAAGCAGGGGCATCTGGCGGGCGCGGTGATCGACGTCTGCCGGCAGGAGCCGCTGCCCCAGCGCCACCCGTTCTGGACGGCTTGGGGACTGCTGCTGACCGGGCACAGCTCGGCGCCGACCTCGCCGTTGGCGATGGTGCGGTTGTTCGTCGAGAATGCGCGGGCGTATGCGGCGGGGCAGGCGGTGCGGGGTGAAGTGGATTTCGCGCGGGGTTATTGACGCGTAGGATCGGCGCTGGCCCCTTCGCGGGCAAGTCGCAGCGGCGAACCGCCGCTCCCACAGGAACCGCAGCAATCTGCAGATTTGCGGAGTACCTGTAGGAGCGGGTTTACCCGCGAAGAAGCCAACCCATCACTTACAGGCTGAAATCCCCCTCAGCCGCCAGCTCATTCAACGGCCGGCGCGGGCTTGGCACTTCACGCGCCTGCAACGCCTCGTCCAGGCTGGCCTTGTCGCCCAGCTTGCCGATCGCCACCATGGCATGCAGCTCGTAGCCTTCCGGCACTTTCAGCTCCTGGCGCGCCAGGTCCTTGTCGAAGCCGGCCATGCCATGGGTGTGCCAGCCGCTGATGCTGGCCTGCAGGGCCAGGTGGCCCCAGGCCGAGCCGGTGTCGAAGGTGTGCCACAGCGCCGGTTTTTCTTCGCTGGCGCCCGGTGCGGCGAAAGTGGTCTTGGAAATGATCAGCACCAGGGCCGATGCCTGCTGCGCCCAGCTGCGGTTGAACGGTACCAGCAGGTTCAGGTAACGCTCCCAGCTCGGCGTGTCGCGGCGCGCATAGAGGAAGCGCCAAGGCTGCGAGTTGTAGGCCGAAGGTGCCCAGCGCGCGGCCTCTAGGAAGCTCAGCAGGGTTTCCTGGCTGATCGGCTCGGCGGTGAAGGCGCGTGGCGACCAGCGGTTGATGAATTGCTCGTTGATGGCGTAATCGGCAACGCGGGGGGTGGCGCTCATGGCAGCTCCTGCAAGCGGACGGGAAAAACGCACGCTACTGCGTCCTGCCGGCACTGACAAGCGGTCTGGTATTGCCGAAGGCCAGGCTCTAGACTGGCGCCGCCGCGCGCCGCGGACTCAAGATGAAGCAGGAAACCCGTGTGATGATCGCTGACAGCGCGCCGTTCTGGCGGCGCAAGACCCTCGAACAACTCGACCCGCAAGAGTGGGAGTCGCTGTGCGACGGCTGCGGGCTGTGCTGCCTGCAGAAGCTCGAGGACGAGGACGACAACAGCGTCTATTACACGCGCATCGCCTGCAAGCTGCTCGACCTGCAGACCTGCCAATGCAGCGACTATCCCAACCGCTTCGCCCAGGTGCCGGACTGCATCCAGCTCACCCCGGGCAAGGCCGACCAGTTCAAGTGGCTGCCCAGCACCTGCGGCTACCGCCTGGTCAGTGAAGGCAAGGATCTGCCAACCTGGCACCACCTGGTGTGCGGCGATCGCTCGCAAGTGCATGAACAGCGAATTTCCCAGTCAGGGCGTATGCTCAGTGAGCATGATGTGGACGAGGACGACTGGGAAGACCATCTGATTTTCCGCGCCAGCTGAGCGGCGCGGCCGTCGTCTGCGGGAAACAAGGAGGTTCTGAATGCGTTGCCAGCGGTTGTTGCTCCTCTGCCTCTTGGCCTGTTCCCCGGCCTGGGCCAAGAAAGTCGACCTGGACTACCAGGTGCGTCTGCTGCCGGCCAACGGCCAGGCCGAGGTGCGCCTGACCTTGTCCGAGGGCAGCGCCGTGCGGAGCCTGGACTTCGACCTGGGCAAGGCCGGGGCGTACAGTGGCTTCCTCGCCGACGGCCAGTGGCAACAGAAGGGCGAGCGCGGGGTGTGGCACCCGGCAGCCGGCAAGACCAGCCTCAGTTACCGGGTGCAACTGGACCAGCGTTTGAGCGGTGGCGCCTATTCCTCACGGGTGACACCGCACTGGGCATTGTTCCTCGGCGACCAGCTGGTGCCACCGGCACGCCTCGACCAGCAGGATGGCACCGAGCTGGTGGCGCGTCTGGCCTTCGACCTGCCCGAGGGCTGGAAGAGCATCGAGACCTCCTGGCCACGCATCGGCAAGGAAAAATTCCGCATCGACAACGTTTCAAGGCTGTTCGACCGCCCGACCGGCTGGATGCTCGCCGGCGACCTGGGCAGCCGCCGCGCGCGCCTGGGTGAGACCGATGTGACCGTCGCCGCGCCGGTAGGGCAGGGCATGCGGCGGATGGACAGCCTGACCCTGCTCACCTTCGTCTGGCCGCACTTGCAAGCGGTGTTCCCGCGCAACCCGCCGAAGCTGCTGTTGGTGGGCGCTCGCGACGGCATGTGGCGCGGCGCCATGGCGGCCCATGGTTCGTTGTATCTGCACAGCGGCCGGCCGATGGTCAGCGAGAACGGCAGCAGCCCACTGTTGCGCGAGCTGGTGCAGTTGTTCGCCCAGATCCGCCCACGTGCGGGCAGCGATTGGCTGGGCAAGAGCCTGACCGACCATTACGCCAACGAACTGCTGCGCCGCGCGGGTGGGATCAGCGATGACCGCTACGAGGTGTGGCAGGCGCGGCTGCAGAAGCGTGCGGCCAAGGTGACCAGCTTGCGCGGCGCGCAGGCGAGCCCTGCGCAGGTGGCGCGGGGTACCCTGCTGCTGCAGGCGCTGGACAAGGAAATCCGTATTCATACCCAGGCCAAGCGCTCGCTGGACGACGTGGCCCAGGCGCTGATGCGCCTGCCCAGCGTGAGCACCGAGGAGTTCGTGCAGATCAGCGAGAACGTGCTGGGGCGGCGCTCCGAGGTGTTGCAGAGCAAGGTGTTGCGCTAGCCTGGGCCGGCCTCTTCGCGGGTAAACCCGCTCCTACACGAGCGCCGCTGCCCTGTAGGAGCGGGTTTACCCGCGAAAGGGCCGGCCCAGACAAAACATCGATCAGCTCCCCACCAACGGATCCTTCCCAGTCACCGTCACCCCCGCAGTCGCCGCCTTGGCACTGTCCTTCAATGCCTTCAAGTCATCGGCACTGCGCTCGATGTCCGCCTTCAAGCTGTTGTACTCCTGGCGATGACGCTGCCACCAGGCCTTGGTCGAGCAGTGCCCACTGACCCCGCGTGCCAGGGCCAGGCCGCCCACGGCGATCTGCAGCAGCCCCAGCAGGCCGCCGTGGCGCAGCCCCTTGCTGATCATCAGGGCGCCCCCGGCCAGAGAGCTGGCGCGTTCCAACCCATGGACATTGTGCTCGTGCGACGTTGCAGCGCTATGGATATCCAGCATGGCGTGGTCTCCGTGTGAAGTGTAAGCAACTGACCTGTCTGGCACCGCTGCCGTTCCTTCTGCATGCCAAGCGGTAGCCCTGGCTCCGCGAAGGCTCTGCAACGGGCCTTTTGCCCGGGCGATGTCCGTTTTGGTCAAGTGCTTGACGGGTTGAGGCAACTGAAGCGGCGCCCGCCTGGATTAACGTGGCCAAGCGCGAAGCTCATCCACGCTGGGTTTCGATCCAGGAGCTTCACGTCCCCCCCACAAAGAAAACAACAGCAGGGACCAGGATGACAATGACAAGCGCCAGTGGCGCCGGCAATCAGCTGGCGCAAGGCTTCAAGCAACGCCATGTGACCATGCTTTCCATCGCCGGGGTCATCGGCGCCGGCCTCTTCGTAGGCTCCGGGCATGCCATCGCCGCAGCCGGCCCCGCCGCCATCGTGGCCTATGCCCTGGCCGGTACGCTGGTGGTACTGGTGATGCGCATGCTCGGGGAGATGGCGGTGGCCAGCCCCGATACCGGCTCGTTCTCCACCTACGCCGACCGCGCCATCGGGCGCTGGGCCGGCTTCACCATCGGCTGGCTGTACTGGTGGTTCTGGGTGTTGGTGATACCCATCGAAGCCATCGCTGCAGGTGTGGTACTCAACAACTGGTTCCCGCAGGTCGATGCCTGGTTCTTCGCCTTGAGCATGACCGTGCTGCTGACCGCCACCAACCTGTTCAGCGTGGCCAAGTACGGCGAGTTCGAGTTCTGGTTCGCCATGCTCAAGGTCATCGCCATCGTCGCCTTCATCGGCCTCGGTGCCATCGCCCTGGCGGGTGGTTTGCCCGGCCGCGAGGTCAGTGGCCTGCAGCGCCTGCTGGTGGAGCATGGCGGGTTCATGCCCAACGGCTGGACGGCGATCATCGGCGCTCTGCTCACCACCATGTTCAGCTACCTGGGCACCGAAGCGGTGACCATCGCCGCGTCCGAATCGAAGGACCCGGCGCGCAACATCGCCAAGGCCACCCGCTCGGTGATCTGGCGGATCAGCGTGTTCTACCTGCTGTCGATCTTCGTGATCATCTCGGTGGTGCCGTGGAACGACCCGCTGCTGCCGGTGCAGGGTTCCTACCAGCGCGCGCTGGAAATCATGAACATCCCCTACGCCAAGCTGCTGGTTGACATGGTGGTGCTGGTGGCGGTTGCCAGTTGCCTGAACTCCTCCATTTACATCTCTTCGCGGATGCTCTACTCGCTGAGCAAGCGTGGTGATGCGCCGGGCTTCATCCAGCGCACCTCGAAGGTCGGCGTGCCTCGCGCGGCAGTGATCGGCAGCACACTGATCGGCATGTTGGCGACCATCGTCAACTACTTCGCTCCGGCCGAGGTATTCGCTTTCCTGCTGGCAAGTTCCGGCTCGATCGCCCTGCTGGTGTACCTGGCCATCGCCTTCTCGCAACTGCGCATGCGCGCCATCCTGCAGAAGCAGAATGTCGAGATCGCCTTCCGCATGTGGCTGTACCCGTGGCTGACCTACGCGGTGATCGGCTTCATCGTGTTCGCCCTGGGCACCATGTTCGTGATGCCGCAACATCGGATGGAAGTGTCGCTGACCTTGGCGCTGGCGTTGGTCATCCTGTTGCTCGGGGTGATCACCAGCAAGCGCCATGCGCGCCGGGAGGCGTTGGCGGCGGTTTGAGCTCCGGAGATGCCTTGAACGAAGCCACCTGCCTGCAGGTGGCTTTTTTTTATTTGTACCGGCCTCTTCGCGGGTAAACCCGCTCCTACAGGGATTCCACGCTCCTTGTAGGAGCGGGTTTACCCGCGAATGGGTCCATGCCGACCAGGCCGGTGTCTCGTTTGGATAATTACCTGTCCGGTTTGGCAATGCAGCCGAGAGGGTGTTTAATCACACCCGATAAATCCCTGAACCCCTCTAGAATTAAGGCTCCCAGGGATTTGAACCGTTCATCGAAATCGCTGTAGACAGACTGTCTAACAGTGCCATATAGTCGTTATACAAATAGTAGACACAGTCTATGACAACAAAGAAGGCCGCCATGAAAGCCACCGCTCAACCGATCAGCGCACCCGTCGCCGAAGCGCCGCCAGACCGCAAGGCGGTCCTCGCCGAAGCGCTGCGCCGCCGGATCCTCAGCATGGAGCTGGCGCCAGGCGCAGTGGTCGACGAGTTGGCACTGTGCGACGAATTCGGCCTGTCGCGTCCTCCCGTTCGCGAACTGCTGCGCCAGATTGCCGCCGAAGGCTACATCGAGCTGGAAGCCAACCGCGCCCCGCGTGTCGCCGCGATGAACCACGAGTCGCTGCACAGCTTCTTCGTTGCCGCCCCCCTCATCTATGTAGCCACCACCCAGCTGGCCGCGACCAACGCCACTGCCATCGAAATCGAAGCGCTCAAGGCCATCCAGGCGATGTTCCGCCAGGCCATCGAGGAGCGCGACGTGGAAAACCGCGTGCTCTACAACGACGCCTTCCATCTCGAGATCGGCAAGATGGCGCACAACGAATACCTCATGCCCAGCCTGCGTCGCCTGCTGATCGACCATACCCGCCTGGGCAAGATCTTCTATCGCCACCCGACCACCGACGACATGCAGCGCGACCTCGAAGTCGCCTGCGAACAGCACGAACAGATGATCCAGGCCATCGAGCGGCGCGACCCGCACAGCGCCGGGCAACTGGTGCGCGAGCACTTCGAGTTGTCGCGCCGACGCATGGCCGAATACGCAGCCCCGCAAGGCTTGGATGTACCGATTCAGATATGACGTACCAGGTCGTCGCCGCAGGCGCGATCGCTCGATAACAACACGATTCAGGTTAGTGACATGACAAAAATAAGTTCGTTACCTGCCGATGATGCCACTTGTGGTTGGTATCACCTCAGCGCGCCACGCACGCCACGCCCGGCCCATAGCGGCCACAGCAAGGCCCGTTGGGTCGTGGTGGGCGCCGGTTTCACCGGGCTGGCGGCGGCACGCCAACTGGCTACGAACTTCCCTGACGATGAGATCGTGCTGATCGAGGCGCAGGAGGTCGGCTTCGGCACTTCCGGGCGCAACGCCGGCTTCGCCATCGACCTACCCCACGACATCGGTGCCGAGGACTATATCGGCGACATCGATATCGCCAAGACCGTGCTCAAGCTCAACCTGGGTGGCCAGTCGTTTCTCAAGGAGCTGATCGACCGCCATGGCATCGAGTGCCAGTTCCGCCACTGCGGCAAGTACCAGGCGGCCGTCGAGGATCGCGGCATCGCCGTGCTCGATGCCTACCGCCGCGGTCTGGACAAGCTCGACCAGCCTTATGAGGTGATCGAAGGGCGCGACCTGCCCGAGCACATCGGCACGCACTTCTACCGCAAGGGCCTGTTCACCCCAGGTACCGCACTGCTGCAGCCATCGGCGCTGGTCAAGGGCCTGGCCGACAGCCTGCCGGCCAACGTCTCGCTGTATGAGCACACGCCGATCACCGAAGTGGACTACGGCGACAAGGTGGTGCTGCGCCACGCCAACGGTTCGATCACTGCCGATAACCTGGTATTGACCACCAATGCCTTTGGCATGAGCTTCGGCTTCCTCAAGGGCCGCATGCTGCCGGTGTTCACCTACGGCAGCATTACCCGCCCGCTGACCGAGGACGAGCAGGCACGCCTGGGCGGCAAGCCGTTCTGGGGCGTGATTCCGGCGGACCCGTTCGGCACCACCATGCGCCGTACCGTCGACAACCGCCTGCTGATCCGCAACAGCTTCAGCTACAACCCGGACGGGCGCGCCAACCGCAAATACCTCGAGCGCTTCGTCGAACGCCATCGCGATTCCTTCGCCCGGCGCTTCCCGATGTTGCCGGGCGTGGACTTCGAATATACCTGGGGCGGCGCCCTGGCCTTATCGCGCAACCATATGGGCTTCTTCGGCAAGTTGGCACCCAATGTCTATGGCGCGTTGTGCTGCAATGGACTTGGCGTGACCCGCGGCACGGTCACCGGCAAGTTGCTGGCCGACTGGCTGGCCGGTGACAAGAACGAACTTATCGAGTTTCTGCTCAATGCCCCAGGGCCTTGTGCGAATCCACCGCAGCCCCTGGTTTCCTTGGGCTTGAACGCCAACCTGATGTGGGGACAATTCCGCGCCGGCAAGGAAAGCTGATTTCAGGAAGTTCTGGATACAGGTAACACAGACGCTGGGTTGATACCTGGCACGGGCGCGGCTTGCCCGAAATCATGATCGAAACAGGCTGTTCGATCAAACGGGGCTAAACGCAAGTTTAGGATTCGCGAACTCGCTCGCCCTGAATAAACGCAATAGAGATGTAGCAGGTACAACAATGACAAACCCGAATATTTCCGTTGAAGATGTACCGATCAATCGCTTTCACCAATTGCTGACGCTGCGCTCTGGTGGCGGTTCGTTCGTCGATGGCTACGTGCTGAGCATCATCGGCGTGGCGATGGTGCAGATGTCCGCCGGCCTTGACCTGACCAGTTTCTGGCAGGGCATGATTGCCGCTTCGGCACTGATCGGCATCTTCTTCGGCGGCTTCTTCGGGGGGTGGCTGACCGACCGTTTTGGTCGCAAGCGTGTGTTCTTCGTCGGCCCGGTCCTGTTCATGCTGGCATCGCTGGCCCAGCTCTGGGTCGAGTCGGCCCTGGCTTTGTTCCTGCTGCGCTTTGCCATCGGCATTGCGGTGGGCATCGAATACCCGGTGGCCACTTCGTTGCTGGTGGAATTCCTGCCCAAGAAGAACCGTGGCCCACGGCTGGCGACCCTGACCGTACTCTGGTTCGCCGGTGCCGCCACTGCCTACATGGTCGGCGAAGCGATCCTGCGTCATGGTGGCGACGACGCCTGGCGCCTGGTACTGGCCAGCGCCGCGGTGATCGGCGCGATCCTCTTCGCCATCCGCCTCGGCACCCCTGAGTCGCCGCGCTGGCTGATCAGCAAGGGCCGCTCGGCCGAGGCCGAACAGGTGATCAAGCGCGTCTATGGCAACGACTTCTCGCTGCGCAACCTGCCTGAGGAGCCCAAGACTCGCAAGCTGTCGTTCATGAGCCTGCTGCACTCGGGCTATGGCAAGCGCATGCTGTTCGTCACCATGTTCTGGACCTGCTCGGTGATCCCAGTGTTCGCGGTCTATGCCTTTGCCCCGAAGGTGTTGGCGGCACTGCACCTCAAGGGTGACTGGGCCTCCATCGGTTCGGTCGCCATCACTTGCCTGTTCGTGGTCGGCTGCATCATCGGTACCCGCCTGCTGAACAGCATCGGTCGCCGCACCACGCTGCTGCACAGCTTCTTCTGGTCGGGGCTGGCGCTGCTGGGCCTGGGCGCCTTCAGCGACGGCAACGAGATGCTCATCCTGGTGCTGTTCGGTGCCTATGCTTTGTTCATCGGCGGCGCGCAGGTGTTGCAACTGGTCTACCCCAACGAACTGTTCCCGACCGAGATCCGTGCCGGCGCCGTGGGCGTGGGCACGTCGATGTCGCGTATCGGTGCTGCGGTCGGTACCTGGCTGGTGCCCATCGCCCTGGATAGCTACGGCATCGGCGCGACCATGTATGCCGCTGCCGCCGTGACCTTCGTCGGCCTGGCGTTCTCGGTGGCGCTGGCCCCGGAAACCCGCTCGCTGAACCTGCAAGAAGCGGCTGCGCTGAACTGAACCCATGACAACCCGCCGCAGTGTCGATCCGCTGTGGCCTTTACAACACTGAACCACGCACTGGAGAACCTACCGTGAAATTCGAAGGCATCTACACCCCGGCAATCACTCCGCTGGCTGCGGACGGCTCGATCGACAAGGCGGCTTTTGCCGAGGTCCTCGAGTACCTGGTCGAATCCAAGATCCACGGCGTCATCATCGGTGGCTCCACCGGTGAGTACTATGCTCACACCACCCAGGAGCGCATCGACCTGGCCGCCCAGGCCAAGGATGTGCTCAACGGTCGTCTGCCACTGATCGTCGGCACCGGTGGCATCCGCACCGAAGACGCCGTGGCCTTCGCCCAGCACGCCAAGGAAATCAAGGCCGATGCGCTGCTGGTCGGCACCCCGCCGTACGCGCTGCCGACCCAGCAGGAAATCGCCCTGCACGTCAAAGCCGTCGATGCTGCCGCCGGCCTGCCGATCATGCTCTACAACTACCCAGGCCGCATGAGCGTGAGCATGGGCGAAGAGTTCTTCGACGCCGTGGCCGACGTGAAGAACATCGTCGCCATCAAGGAAAGCTCCGGTGACATGGCCCAGCTGCACCGCCTGGCCATTCAGCGCCCGAACATCCAGCTGTCGTGCGGCTGGGACGACCAGGCCCTGGAATTCTTCGCCTGGGGCGCCAAGAGCTGGGTGTGCGCCGGCTCCAACTTCATCCCACGCGAGCACGTCGCCCTCTACGAGGCCTGCGTGATCGAGAAGGACTTCGACAAAGGTCGCAAGATCATGGCCGCCATGATGCCGCTGATGGACTTCCTCGAAGGTGGCAAGTTCGTCCAGGCGATCAAGAACGGCGTTGCCCTGAACGGCCTGAAAACCGGCGGCGTGCGCAAGCCACTGTACGACCTGGACGACGCCGAAAAGGCAGAACTCAAGCGTGTGGTCACCGAACTGAAGGCGACCATCGCCCAGATCAAATAAGGAGGCTGGAAAAATGGCTGAATTGCTGAGCAAGGAACAATACGCGGCCATCGCCGCCGACCTGCAATTGCGCACCCAGGCATTCATCGACGGTGAATTCCGCGATGCCATCTCGGGCCGCACCTTCGTCACCACCAACCCGGCCACTGGCAAGCAGCTGGCTGAAGTCGCCGCCTGTGACGTGGACGACGTGAACGTCGCAGTGGCCGCTGCCAAGCGCGTGTTCGAAGAGGGCACCTGGTCGAAGATGCAGCCGAACGACCGCAAGCACGTGCTGCAGAAGTTCGCCCAGCTGCTCGAAGACAACGCCCATGAGCTGGCGGTGCTGGAAGCCCTGGACAGCGGCAAGCCGGTCAGCGAGTGCCAGACCGTCGACGTACCGGAAACCATCCACACCATCCGCTGGCACGCCGAGCTGATCGACAAGATCTACGACGCTACCGCCCCGACCGGCAACGCCGCCGTGACCATGGTGGTGCGCGAAGCCATTGGCGTGGTCGGCCTGGTACTGCCGTGGAACTTCCCGCTGCTGATGCTGGCCTGGAAGATCGCCCCGTCGCTGGCCGCCGGTTGCTCGATCGTGGTCAAGCCGGCCAAGGAAACCACCCTCAGCGCCTTGCGCGTGGCCGAGCTGGCCCATGAGGCGGGCATCCCTGCTGGCGTGTTCAATCTGGTGCCTGGCGGCGGTCGCGAAGTGGGCGAAGCCATTGGCCGCCACATGGACATCCCGATGGTCAGCTTCACCGGTTCCACCGACACCGGTCGCCTGTTCCTGAAATACGCTGCTGAGTCCAACCTCAAGCGCATCGTTCTGGAGCTGGGTGGCAAGAACCCGGCCGTGGTCATGAACGACTGCGAAGATCTCGACGAAGTGGCCCAGTTCGTCACCGCCGGTGCGTTCTGGAACATGGGTGAGAACTGCTCGGCGTCGTCGCGCCTGATCGTCCACAAGGACGTCAAGGACGAGCTGCTCGGCCTGATCGCCAAGCACCTGAAGGACTGGAAGCTGGGCGACCCACTCGACCCGGACAACCGCCTGGGCGCGATGGTCAGCAAGTCGCACTTCGAGAAGGTCAAGTCGTACCTGGAATACGCTGCCGAGCAGAAGCTCAGTGTCGTGCAGGGCGGCGAAACCGAGGACGGCGTGTTCGTGCAGCCGACCATCGTCGACAACGTCGGGCGCGACAACAAGCTGTTCGTCGAGGAAATCTTTGGCCCGGTGCTGAGCGTGACCAGCTTCGAGACCATCGACGAAGCCATCGAGCTGGCCAACGACACTGTCTACGGCCTGGCCGCTTCGGCCTACACCGGCAGCCTGCGCAATGCGCTGCGTTTGTCGCGGGAAATCCGCGCGGGCGTGGTGACGGTCAACTGCTTCGGCGAAGGTGATGTGACCACGCCGTTCGGTGGTTACAAGGAGTCCGGGTTTGGTGGGCGTGACAAGTCCATCTGGGCCCATGATCAGTACACGGAGCTGAAGACCATCTGGATCAACGCTTCGTAATACCGAGCAGTATCGGTGCTGTTCTGACGGAGTTCGGCACCTGGCCGCTTCTGTGTTGTCAGTGCTGGCCTCTTCGCGGGTAAACCCGCTCCTACAGGGTATGCACAGCCTGTAGGAGCGGGTTTACCCGCGAAAGGGCCGGACCTGCTATCGCAGTGGCGGCCTTTTTATTACTTGAACTTGGGCCCGGAGCGGGTATTCAACCCCTTGGCCAACCGGTCATACAGCACCACGTTCACCGTCGCCGCCAGGTTCATGCAGCCTTCGGTGGGGATGTAGATCGTCTCTTCGCACCACCCCCGCACTTCCTCGCTCAACGAACCGTCCTCCGGCCCGAAGATATAGATGGCACGGTCGGGATGGGTGTATTCGGGCAGCGGCCGTGCGCCATCGACCAGTTCCACCGCCACCGGGGTGCAGCCCAGGGGGATGATGCGCTGCAGGTCGTCGATGCCGATCAGCGGGATGTCGTAGTGCACGCGCTTGGTGTCGGTGACGAAATCACGTGCCCGCTCATAGCGCTTGCCGGTGTAGAACACCGAGTTGACGCCGTAGCAACCCGCCGCGCGCATCACCGAACCGACGTTCTCCGCAGACTTGGGGTTGAACAGGCCGATGCAGCTGTACCGTTTGTTTGCCACGTGCCGGGGCCCTTCACGAAAAAACCGCGATTATACGGGCTGCCCGGCATTAGCGGGGGTAATGGCGACGTTCAGTCTTTTTTCAGCAGGCCAGCCAGCCCGGCGAATGGATTGTGGGTGGCCTTGGCGATGCTCGGGGTGCTGGTGGAGCCTTCGCTGAAATACTGCTGGTCGGTGTAGCGCGAGTGCTCGTTGTCGTGGCAGTACAGGCACAGCAACTCCCAGTTGGAGCCATCCTGGGGGTTGTTGTCGTGGTTGTGGTCACGGTGGTGCACGGTCAGTTCGCTCAGGCGCTTGCCGGAGAACTCGCGGGCGCAGCGGCCGCAGACGTGCGGGTACATTTTCAGCGCCTTGTCGCGGTAGCCCATTTCCTTGTCGCGCTTGGCGTCGGCGAGGATGCGGTCGAGGCGGGCGGTGGCGGCGGAAGTGGAGGCCGAGCTCATGGTGTTTCCTTCGTTGTAATCAGGCAATGACGGTTATGGCTTGAGTCTAGCGCGCTTGCCGGGCAGGCGGACAGGCGAAAACGCGAATATCGGCGTAGCCTGTAGGAACGTTACCGACAGGAGGTTGCTGATGTTTCGTGCGATCCTCGCCGCGCTGCTCGTGGCCGGCATGCCCCTGGCCCAGGCCGCAGGCACGCCGTCACGTCTCAATACACCGGTGCCCGGGGCGCCTGGCACGCCGACGCCGACGCCGTATCCGCAGATCACCCCGAGCACGCCGCCCAAGGCATTCGACAACCAGCCGGGTGCGCCGCTGTTGCCACCGATGCCGGTGCCTGGGCCGCCCCGGGACCAGCCGCTGCCGGGCCTGCAGCAAGACCCGCCGAAAGCGCCGGAGGGGTTGGATAGGGGCGCATAGCCTAACGTCGGTCAATTAAACCGATTGGGGCGCGAAGCGGCCCCAATCGGTTTAACTGACGGTTAGCTGACCCAACACGAAGGCGTATTCCAGCGCCACATCGCGCAGCCCCTGATACCGCCCGCTCATGCCGCCATGCCCGGCCCCCATCTCGGTCTTGAGCAGCAACAGGTTGTCGTCGGTCTTGCGTGTGCGCAGGCGCGCCACCCACTTGGCGGCTTCCCAGTACTGCACGCGGCTGTCGTTGTACCCGGCTACCACCAGCATGGCCGGGTAGGCCTGGGCCTGGACGTTTTCGTAAGGCGCATAGGCCTTGATCCGCGCATAGACCTCCGGCTCTTGCGGGTTGCCCCACTCGTCGTACTCGGTGACGGTCAGTGGCAATTCCGGGTCGAGCATGGTGTTGAGCACGTCGACGAACGGCACTTCGGCGATGGCGCAGCGGAACAGTTGCGGGCGCAGGTTGAGCACCGCGCCGATCAGCAGGCCACCGGCACTGCCGCCGCTGATGGCCAGGCGTTCGGCAGTGGTCACGCCCTGGCCGATCAGGTGCTCGGCGCAGGCGATGAAATCGCCGAAGCTGTTGTGCTTGTGTTCCTGCTTGCCGGCGCGGTACCAGGCCTCGCCCAGCTCGCCACCGCCGCGCACGTGGGCGATGGCAAAGCCCACGCCACGCTGCAGCAGGCTCAGGCGCGCGTGCGAGAACCACGGGTCGAGGCTCTCGCCATAGGCGCCATAGCCATACAGGTAGAGCGGCACGGCCTGGCCGACGTCCTGGCGCCGGCGCACCAGGCTGATTGGCACCTGGGTGCCGTCCGCTGCGGTGGCCCACAGGCGTTCGCTGACATAGTCGTCGGCATCGAACGGGCCGAGCACCGGGGTCTGCTTGAGCACGGCCTGTTCACCCGTGGCCAGCGTCAGCTGGCGTACCTGGGCCGGGCGGTTGAGCGCTTCGTAGCGCAAGCGGATGCGCGCGCTGGCGAATTCCAGGCTGTCCTGTACGTACAAGCTGTAGGCCGCGTCCGGGAGATCGACCCGGTAGGCCGGCAGGCCCTCAGGGCGCACCTCGATGATCGGCAGGCCGCCTTCGCGCAGGCTCAGGGTCAGGGCGGTGGCATTCAGGCTCAGGCCTTCGAGCATCACGTCGTCGCGGTGGGCGACCAGTACCTGCCACTGCTCGCGAGTAGGTGGCTGCTCGGCCGGCGCCTGGAACAAGGCGAAGTTGATGCCGTCCTGGTTACTGCGGATGAACCAGCGCCACTGGCCGTCGAGCTGGCCGTGGTCGGGGAAGTATTCGTGGCCTTCGACCCGCGCCGCCAGGCAGACGAACGGAGCCTGCGGGGTTTCGGCGTCTAGCACCCAGGCTTCGCTGGTGGTCTTGCTGTTGAGCAGCAGCACCAACTGGCGCTCGGAACTGGCCCGGTAGCAATGCAGGAAGAAGCGCCCGTCAGGTTCTTCGAACACGTCGTGCGCATCGGCTTCGCCCAGGGTATGGCGACGCAGCCGCCAGGGCCGGTGGGTGTCGTCGAGTTCGGCGAAGAACAGCGTCTGGCTGTCGTTGGCCCAAGTCAGGCTGCCATCGCAGTCGTCGAAGGGCAGGGTGGTCACGCTGCCGCTGTCCAGGTCCTTGACGTACAGGGTGTAGACCTCGTCGCCGCTGGTATCGAGGCTGTAGGCCAGCAGCGTGTGATCGGGGCTGACGTTGAAGGCGCCGAGGGCGAGGAAGCCGCCATTGGCCAGGACGTTGGGGTCGAGCAGCAGCTGTTCCTGGCTTTCATCGACCGTGTTCGAGTCGTCGGCCGGGCGCGGGCAGCGGTAGTGGCGGGGGTATTCATCGCCGGCCGTGGTGCGGGTGTAGTACAGGTATGGGCCCCAGGGCGAGGGCAGCGACAGGTCGGTTTCCCTGATGCGGCCCTTGATCTCTTCGAACAGCTGCTCGCGCAGGGGCGCCTGGTCGGCCAGGCAAGCCTCCTGGTAGGCGTTTTCTGCCTGCAGGTAGTCGAGTACCTCGGGGGTATCGCGCTGTTGCAGCCAGGCATAGGGATCGGCGGCCTGGTCCTGGCGGGCGATGGGCGGCTGGGGCTTGATGGACATGAAGGATCTCTTGGCTGGGGCGGCAAACGCTGCCGGGCGCGTGCAAAAGTGTTTATCATAGGCCTCTCTTTGCCTGGCTTGCACGAACACCATGACCGAGAACGACTATACCCTTGTCTGGGGCCTGTATGTCCTTGCCGCCCTGGGCTGCCTGTGGGTGGGCTTCAAGCTCACTGGCTGGATGTGGCGCTGGCTGCGTGAACCGCTGCGGGTGATCCTGGCGGTGTTGCTGCTGACCCCGACCATCGTCGACCCGGTCAAGGAAGCCTTTGCCCCGGCCATCGCCATCACCGCGCTGGATGTCGCCTTCAAGGTCGGCAACAATGCCTGGCGCGCGGTTTCCGACTTCGCCATGTACGGCCTGATCGCCTTCGCTTTGTACATCGTCTTCGTGCTGATCCGCTGGCCGCTGGAAAAACGCGCCCGCGAGCGCCGCGAGCAGGCCGAGGCGGCTGCCCAGCGTGAAGCCCGCGAAGATGAAGCCCTGGCGGACACCTCGCTGGTTGCCGAGCGCCGAGACCGATACCGCGACGCCCCGCCGCCTGCTGCCCCGGCCGGTGGCCGGGTCGAGCCGCGACTGTAACCGGAGGCAGCCCCATGTGCGAACTGCTGGGCATGAGCGCCAACGTCCCCACCGACATCGTCTTCAGCTTCACCGGCCTCATGCAGCGCGGCGGACGCACCGGCCCGCACCGTGACGGCTGGGGCATCGGCTTCTACGAAGGCCGTGGCCTTCGGCTGTTCCAGGACCCGGCAGCGAGCAGCGAGTCGGAGGTGGCCAAGCTGGTGCAGCGCTACCCGATCAAGAGCGAGGTGGTCATTGGCCATATCCGTCAGGCCAACGTCGGTCGGGTATGCCTGTCCAACACCCACCCGTTCGTACGCGAGATGTGGGGCCGCAACTGGTGCTTCGCGCACAACGGCCAGTTGGCCGACTTCAACACCGAGCCGACGTTCTATCGGCCGGTGGGCGATACCGACAGCGAGGCGGCGTTCTGCGACCTGCTCAACCGCATCCGTGCCGCGTTCCCCGAGCCGGTCGAGGTGGAACAGCTGTTGCCGGTGTTGGTCGAAGCCTGTGCGCACTATCGCGGCAAGGGCGTGTTCAATTGCCTGCTCAGCGATGGCGACTGGTTGTTCTGCTTCTGCACCACCAAGCTGGTACACATTACCCGGCGCGCGCCATTTGGTGCCGCCCGCTTGAAGGATGTCGACCTGATCGTCGATTTTCACACGCAAACCACTCCCAACGACGTGGTCACGGTGATCGCCACCGAGCCGCTCACCGAGAACGAGATCTGGCACCGCTACGAACCGGGCCAGTGGGCCCTGTGGCGGCACGGGGAGTGCGTTGCCCACGGCCAGAGCTAAGGACGCCGAATGTTCAGAAGTTACCTGCGGTTGCTGCTGTTCACCTTCGGCCTGCTGGCCGGTATCCAGGTTCCGGGGCTGATCACCGACTACAGCCAGCGGGTCGAGGCGCATCTGTTCGAGTCGCGCCAGGCGCTCGACGGTTTCAAGCAGACCGCCGAGCGCTTCTTCAATGGCGACCTGCAGGCACTGTTACGGCATTACCGCGCAAGCGACGACCCGGTGTTCAACAGCGATGCCAACAGCATCGAGAGCCTGCAGGTGCGCAACCAGCTGTTCGAGAACGAATGGCAGGCGTTGCAAGGTTCGTGGCTGAGCCGCACCTGGCATGTGCTGGTCCAGGCGGACCCGCAGCTGCGCGAGGAAACCTTGAATGGATATGGGTACCAGATCGTGCTGGTGCCAGAGGCGATCGGCTGGGGGATCGGTGCCGGGTTCGTGCTGGCGTTCGTGGTCGAGAGCGTGTTGTTGGGGATCGGCTGGGTGCTGCTGGGTGGGCGGCGGCGGGCGGTGAAAGAGAGCTGGCGTTGAATTGAGCTCGCCTGTGGCGGGGGGGGGGGGGGGGGGGGGGGGGGCGCGCGGCCCCCCCCCCCCCCCCCCCCCCCCCCCCCGGTCTTTGGCCCACCAC
>NZ_JACVVE010000025.1 GCF_016648105.1 Pseudomonas sp. S31
GCTGCCCATTGGCAGACTAACGGCCATGGCGCGCCATTACCCCTACACCCAACCGAAGATCCCGGCGGTGGTCGCGCTGAGCGATGCCGAGGGCATGGCGCTGGACCTGAGCCTGACGGTTTCGGCTTTCCAGCACCAACTACGCGACCTTAGGCCCGACGAGCAACTGGAATACACCAAGCCGGCGCAAGGCGCCGAGCAGGCCGGAGTGCCAGCGTGCTATCAACTGGATGCCGAGCGGCTCAGCCAGAAGAGCCGTGATTTCCACCATCGCAATCTGGTCGCGATGCTCCTGAACAAGACCTTGGAAAGACTCTATCCCGCTGACTCTCCCCCGCCAGAGTCGGCCGCACAGCGCTTGTTGCTGCGCTCGGCGAAGCGCAACTGGTCAGACGCTGAAGCGCGCTTCCGTGCCCTGACCCACGAGGACTATTCGGAAGGCGGCGCGCGTCTGGGGCAACGCATCGATACTGCCAAGTACCTGCAATACCTTGATGATCGGGATGAAATGGCCAAGCACCTCGCAGACCTGCGCAAGCTGGCCTTGCAGGCCAGCAACGATCACGACATCTGGCTGGCCACTGCCGAAAACCCGCACGTTGACGACCCCTACAGCCTGGCGGCAGCACTGGCGTGCTATGACCGTGACGAACAGTCCTCGGCCCGCGGCCTGGAGATGTCCCTGGCGTTGCTGATCCACCCCATGAGCCTGCCCGCCCCCGGCACCGAAGAGCACGACTTGCGCTTCAAGCGCCTGGAGCAGTGGCTGGACCAGCATGACAGTCCGCTCTATACGGCATTGGCACCGTTCAACCCCTTCAAAGACAAAGCCGACGCGGTCGGAACTTTGCTCGGCGCTAGCGACAATGTCATCGAAGGCTTGGCGGGGCGCTTCCCAGCCATGGCAGGGATCACCGATCTGACCGCGCAGTCCGTGACCACCGTGCTGCTCAAACGCATGCGCGGGGAGACCCGCTGGAATGCGAGTCATAGCCTTCGCCAACAGATGCAACTGGCCGCTCGGGAGGGCAACCTGGAAAAGGCGCTGGGACTCTTGGCTGCTCGCTACAACGTTACCGATCAGCTGATCAGCAACGATCCGTTCAGCCAGGAGGTGGAGCGGTATCTGAGAAGTGGGATGGCGCAGGTTGAGGAAATGAGGCAACTGCGCATCAGCGGAAGTCGGAGCATCGCGCTGGAACTCACCACTACAGTAAGATTTAAACCTACCTTCCTGGGATTACTTACCTCAGGAGGCGGAGGCGCTTTGAACGGCGCCATGCTTTGGTTCAACGTGATTTCGCTCAAGTCCGCCTATAACAGCCTGCAGACCAGTAATGCGCCTGAATATACCACCGGGTTTGCCGCTTCGATCTTTGGCGTGATAGGAGCCGCTTCCGCGACTTTAATCAGCACGCGAGCAGCACAAAAAGCATTGGTACTGAGGCTCGGTGCTACCATGCCAGGATTGGCGTTTGGCAATGCGTTTATAAATTTACTGAGTAGCAATTTATTTGCGCGCCTAGCAGGTTACCCGACGATAATTTTCAGTCTGTGGTCTGATTACGAGAAATATACTAGACAAAAAATCAACGGTGACAAGGTAGCGGCTGACTACACTCTCTATGGTGGCGCTACATCAGCAATCGGTTCTGTAGTACTCCTAGAGGGCGCATTAGCATTAGCCGGCCCCACGGCGTTCATCCCGTTCGCAGGCTGGGCCGCTGCCGCCGTCGTGCTACTCGGCGCGGGGATTTTTATCGCGGGTTTGTACCTTCACTCCAAGGCCCACGAGCGCTTACACACTCCGATTGAGCTTTGGGCCGCAAGAAGCTATTTCGGTACCCGGCAAAATGATGGGGAGATCCGACCTGGCATCAAACTGACTAGTGACAGAAAACTAAAAAGTTTTGGAAATATAAATGATGAAATCAAAACTTGGTACGCCGCGACTTATCGCCCCATACTTATATCGAACAGGGAGGCGCACAGCCTCGGACTTGGCCATCTTGATAGCGGGTGGTCTGACCGCACCACACTGCTTTACCCTAATCGTTCAACGACGATTAAAGACGAACTTGCTCGTTACTCAGAGTCCGCGGAATTCACAGTACTGCTGCCGGACTTCGTACCGGGAGTTAGCGACTGGGAAGCAAGATTCAGTACACCGACTGAGAATTCCTGGATTGAATTACCGCCAGCACCGCCAGAATGCTACATCTCAAGAGCAGGGTTGGTACTAAACTTTAAACTCAAAATTACCCCCCATCAATCCGTCACGCTCGACCTCAGTTTCTACCCCAATAACGGCATTGACGAAGCAGCCAACTCAACGCTCACCACTACCCTTGAGAAATAATACATGCCTACCCACTGGCTGTTCACACACCATTCCAGCACATCAGCAACACCGCAAATCAAGGGCCAACTCATAGACGCTAGCCCTCTACTCCTAACTTTGCGCAACCCCTGGGTCGCGGACTCTGTATTCATGGGAAAAATTTATACAGCCATGACTATAGCAATGATGCTGGTGGTTTATCCAGACGTCCTCGATCCAAACTACCGAGCCCACGTTCTTACTGATACGAGTGCAGCGGTCATTTATCTTCTCCTACCATTGCTCTTCACACCATTCATAGGATACCGATTGAATTATGTGAAAGGCTTATCGAGTATTTACCTGAACAGGTCCACGCAGAAACTCTACTTCCAGCGATTCAGTCAGCTGATTGTCTATGACTGGCGACAAACCGCGGGCGGCATTATGAAACGTACCGAGTTTGGCGGCGCATCCTTTAGCACTCAGTACGCCCTGGCACTAGCACCACGCCGCTCAGACGGCACTCTCCACCAAAAAGACTGCCTTTGGATCGACAGCAACGAACCCACCGCCCCTGACATCAAGCACGTAGCCGAAGTCTGGGAATACTTGCGCCACTTCATGGACCACGGCCCCGACAAACTCCCGTCCCCTAGCGAACCGAACTGGTGGCACAGACCGCTGCACGCCATTTGCCTTCCCCCATCAGAAGCCTGGCGCCACTATGCCCCCTGGCGTACCGGAGAGCCCGGCGAAATGCAAGGTAAGAAGAATTGGCAACTGCCCTTCTGGGCCGTGCTATTCCCTTACAACTTCTCCCTTGCTGTCTGCTGGTACCTGATCTGCCGCGCATTCAACGTCCACGCTGCCCCTGCGCCTCCAGAAGCTTTCGAAGAAGCCCCCATCAAACCAGGCATAAGGAAACGCTCATGAGCACCAATCGCATGGGTTGGCTATCGCCACGATTGCCCATCCACGGCGGCATCGGGAATAACCAATCCAGCAAAGTGGCGCACATGGACATAAATATCTCATAGCGCAACCATCTTCCAAACTTAGCGAAACCCATTATGCATAGTTATCAATTTTCGCGACGATGCCCTGGATGGTGCGAAGACCTCCCAGGCCCCAATGATCCGCCCTTGATAGAAAGCGATCTCGGCAATCAACCTCCCAACCACCAGGATCACATCTATCTTGAGATCCCTCGTTCCAGCGTACCCTCTAGAAACTGGCCACTGTTCACCATAAGCTTGACTAGCCCGGCCCCGATAGTTTTCTTAATCCCGCTATCAATCGGGGAAATTGAACTAAGTCTTCTGGGGATTTCTCTTTACATGTTGTGCAGCATCATGAATTTTCATTTGTTCCGAATTAGCCTATCACCTCCGCTTGACGAGCCAATCCGTTTCAACCGCGCCCGACAAAAAATCTACGCTTACAACTTCAAGTACAGTCAATGGAATCCTCTCGCCAAGCAGTGGGGCATCCACCCTGTAAGCTACGATTGGGCACAGCTCCGCGCCGAGCGCTGGGATCTATCTGGCGGACACCACACCATTCGAGGCGTCACATTGTCTGTCCTGCACCCCGAAACCGGCCGAGTTATCGACAGATTCATGCTCAGTATCAACGGCTCGAATCAGCACGTATGGGCTTATATCTGCAACTACATGCAAAAAGGCCCCTCTGCCCTACCGCCTCCGGAGCCCCCCATAGACCATGACGACATACTGTGGTGCGAGCTGGCCTCCCGCCTGGCGCCGAAAGTAAATTGGCCAGCATCACTGGATATCGAATCGCGAACACCACCCGCCACTCAATAGCCAGAGGAAAGGTCGCCCCACGTTGAACCAATCAGCCCCCTTGATGTTCGCGCGGCGCTGCGCCCATCCGCCTCAACATCAAACAGCCGACAACATTCGTCCCAAGCAAAATCAACACCAAGCTCAGGGGCAAGGCCATTTCAAAACTCGCCACCAAACTACTCAACGTACCCCCAATCGCCAACATCATGGTCGTGCTTAACGCAGTTGCCGCTCCCCCTCTTTCAGAATGACCACTCAACGCACTGGTCATCGCCGCCGGGCGCAGGATCGTGGTTCCGGTCGTGCAGAGGATCATCGGTATCAGCACACCTGAAACCGAAAGCCCTTGCACCGCGTGCCACACCGCCAATAACAGCCCGGCCCCTCCGATCAGCCTCAACCCCATGCTCACCTGCAACTTTGGATCGAGCCTGCGATTGATCTGCCTGGCGATCCAGCCACCGATGAAAAATGAACAACCGTAGCCCACGAACACCCACGAATACGCCAGGCTGGATAGCCCCAGCCGCTCCATCAGCAACAGCGGCGAAATAACGATGAACGAGAAATGGCAGGTGAACCCCAAGGCATTGATCGTCGAATAACCGAGAAAAGGCAGGTTTTTCGCAAGCACGCCGTAGCTATGAAACAGGCCTCTCCCAGCCGGTGCCGTCGGCCGCTCCTCTACCACCACCATCACGATAAATGCGACGAGCACGCCTATCATGATGAACACCACGAACCCGCCCCGCCATCCCAAATACTCCTGCAAATAACTACCCGCAAGCGGTGAAAGCGAGATGAACAAACCGCTGGCACTCGACAACAGGATGCGCAGCGCGATTCGCTCACGACCTGGGCAGTTATCCTCTACAAGCGCGTGACTCAAGACGAAACAACCACACCCCAGTGCCTGGATGATCCGCATGGCCATAAATACGGGGAAATTGGGCGCAACCAGGCAACCTACGCTGCCACTCACTGCGACCGCAAGCCCAGCGAGAAGCAATCGCTTGCGCCCCATCCGGTCTGAAAGAGGTCCGATCAGGATCTGCGCCAGGGCAACACCCAAGGCGAACGTGCTCACCGAATACGATATCTGCCAGACCTCGACTTGGTATTCGCTCGCCAGTGCCGGAAGGGACGGCAGAATGACGTCCAGTGGGAAGACGCCAAGCAGACTCATCAACAGCAACAGAAGGATGTGGTATCGACTCAAAACAGGCTCGTTGTGTCGTCAGATCGGAAGCACCGTCGCGCCTCACCATCTTACGTTTTTCCACAATGATCCAAAGCGCCGAACCACAGCGAAACCTCCGAGAGCGCTGTGAGAATCTTCCCAACCTAACCGCTTTGATCGCCCACTTGCCGTGCTGGGCCAACCCCGATACGCCGTCCCGGTGTACAGTACCCCCACAACAAAGCCCTCCCAAGGAGCCCCCGCCCATGACCGCGACGCTGTCCCCCCTGCACATCGACTGCGACTTCGACTCCGGCAACATCCAGGTCAAGGACGCCAGCAACCCGTCCCGTGTCCAGCTGGCCATCCGCCCGGACTCCAACAGCGGCCACTTCCAGTGGTTCCACTTCAAGGTCAGCGGCCTCACCCCAGGCCAGGTCCACCGCTTCAGCCTGGACAACGCCTCCGAGTCTTCCTACAAGAACGCCTGGACCGGCTACCACGCCGTCGCCTCCTACGACCAGCAGACCTGGTTTCGCGTGCCCAGCCAGTTCGATGGCAAGGCGCTGTCGTTCGAACTCGAGGCCAGCCACGAGCAGGCCTGGTTCGCCTACTTCGAGCCCTACCCTCGCGCACGCCACAACCAACTGATCGAGCGTGCCCGGCAGATCCCGGGCGTCGAGCTGTTGGCCAGCGGCCGCAGTGTGCAGGGCCGAGACATTCCGTTGTTGCGCGCAGGCGACGGTGCCGCAGGCAAGCGCAAGCTGTGGCTGATCGCCCAACAGCACCCGGGCGAACACATGGCCGAGTGGTTCATGGAGGGCGTGATTGACCGCTTGCAGGCGAACGATGCGCAAGTGCAGCAGTTGCTGGCCAAGGCCAACCTGTACCTGATTCCGAACATGAACCCCGATGGTGCCTTCCTCGGCCACCTGCGCACCAACTTCAAGGGCAAGGACCTGAACCGGGCCTGGCAGGACGCGAGCGTCGAGCTCAGCCCGGAGGTGTTCTTCGCCCAGGCGCAGATGAAGCAGTACGGGGTCGATGCGTTCATCGACGTACATGGGGACGAAGAAATCCCGCATGTGTTCACTGCCGCGTGCGAAGGCAACCCGGGGTATACCGAACGCCTGGCGAAGCTGGAGGAACAGTTCCGCAGCACGCTGAGCAGCCTGACCGCAGACTTCCAGACCACGCACGGCTATACCCGCGACGAACCGGGGCAGGCCAACCTGACGCTGGCGTGCAATGCGGTGGGCCAGGCCTACGACTGCCTGTCGCTGACCTTGGAGATGCCGTTCAAGGACCACGACGATGCGCCGAATGCACAGACCGGGTGGTCCGGGGTGCGATCCAAGGCGTTGGCGGGGGCGGTGCTAGAAACGTTGCTGAAAATGGTCGGGGATTTGCGCTGAGCGAGGCGAGCTTCTGTGCAGGCTAGAACTGCACATCGAGAATCACGCTGTCGGTATAGGTCGCCGCCGGCGGCGTGGCCTGGTCGGTATAGACCTTGGCGTTGTAGTTGAATACCTGGCTGCCGGTCCCGGTACCCGCACCGGGGTTCACGTCGGCATCGCTGCTCGAACGCCGGGCAGTGCTGACCGAGCCCCAGCGTACGCTCCCGGCGCTCTTGAAGATGTCGTAGGCCAGGTAGTCGTTGGCACTGGACTTCATCCGCCGCCGCCCACCGGCAACGTTCTGCCCGTCATCGAGCCCGACCGTATAGCTGCTGCCCTTGGTGCACGACAGGCTGATGCTCTGGTTCACCGTGCCGAACCCCGCCACCACTGGCGCGCTGGCGAAGTTGATGTTGGGCGTGGTGATCTGGCAGTCGTTGCTGACCGTCAGGGTCACGCTGAGGGTCTGGCTGCCGGAACCGATATCGCGTCCCAGGCAGAGACTGCCGACCCCGATCCCCGAACAGTAGTTCCAGTTCCAGGCAACGGTCAGGGTCTCGCGGTAGACCCCGGCCGCGACGTTGCTGCCGACCTGGGTGCGCAGGTAGAGGGGCACGGCCTTGGGCGTGGTGCCGTTGAGCAGCCCGAGCAGGTCGAGGATCCCATTGCGGGCGAAGTCGAAGGCCACGCCGCGGGTGATCGGGTAGCTGGTGCTGTTGTCGGCGTACAGGGTGTAGTTGATCACGTCGCCCGTGGGGCCCACCAAGCCGCCCGACGTCGGTGTAATGGTGGCGTAGAAATGGTCGCCGGAGGTGAGCAGGCTCAGCAACGAACCGGTGCACTGCAACCCGGAATTCAAGGTCGATGCAGACTGCACGGTGGTGCGCACCTGGGTCGAGTTGAGGGTGCCGAAGGCTGCTGGCGTGGTGGCCACCGACGCACACAACGCCCAGGCCGGATTGGCCAGGCACAGGAGGCCCACCAGCAGCCCCCCACGCAACCAGGCGCTCATTCGCATGGCAAAGGGCCGATCAGCGGAATCGAGCCCTCCTCGTGCGGCAGGTCGAATTCGACCGAACAGCGACCGCCGCCTTCCACTTCCACCAGCAAGCGATTGTGCGGCGACAGGTTCTCCAGATAGACCAGGCCATCCCAGCCCACCACCGCCCGGCTGCCACTTTCTTCGTGGGTGACGCGGCTGCCGAGCTTGAGCGGCTGTCGGTTGCCATCGACCAACTCGATGCTGGCCGCCAGCACCCGGCGCAGCGGGAACTCCAGCAGGTAGCCGCTACCCCGGCGCACCGCCACGCGTTGCTCGACCTGGGGCGCCAGCACGTCCGGCGGCAGGTCCATCGGGTCGATTTCGTATTTGCCGCGGTAGTAGCCGCTGCTGTACGGCACCAGCAGGTGGCCGTTGCGATCGGTGCGCCCGACCGTCTGGTTCTCGTAGCTCACCGGCACATCCCCGTAGCCGTTGGTGCTGACCACCACGAAGGCATCGTCGATGCGGTTGGCGGCGAACACCCCGGCGTCCATCCATACCAGCGAGCCGCTGGCGTCGGCCCAGCGGGTCATTTCGCCGCTGTTGCCATACACACCTGCCTGCAGCTGCACGGACTGCAGGCGCCAGGTGACATCGGCCTGGCGGTAGGCATCGCGATCGCCACCCGTGGCGTAGCCGAGGTTGTAGCCCACGCCGCCACCCACCGGCACCGCGCGGCTGTAGTTGACCCGCTGCAGGTCCTCGCCTTCCTTGCTGCGTTCCATGCTCAGGGCCAGGGTGCCGTTATTGAAGTCGAACGGGATCATCAGTTGCGCCTGCATCGCCCAGGCGCTGTCGCCGACCTCGCGGTTGGCCGACAGGTACAGGCTGGTGGCGCCCCACAGCGGCTTGCTCCAGCTGAGGTTGATCAGCCGCGTGCGCGAGCCGTCGCCGGCGCGCACGTCGAAGTAACCGGCGCCGACGCTGCCGTACCGGTCGAGGTTGAGGCTCAGGGTCACCTGCTCGCTGCTCTCGCTCAGTTGCAGGTCGGGCGTGTCGACCCGCGACAGGTCGGCATAGTCGCCATGGCGTTGCAGGCGCTGGAAACTGAAGCCGATACGCTGGCTGTTGTACTGGTAGCCCAGAGCGGTCTGGTGACCCTTTTCACCCTCGAACTGGCTTTGCGCGAGGGCGGCATTGAGCACGCCGACGTTGCCCAGGCGCAGCGTGCCACCGAGGCCGCCGAGCAGCAGTGACTCGGCGGTTTCCAGGTGGCTTTCCAGGGTTAAGGTGTCGCTCAGGCCATAACGTAGGCTGCCCGAAGCCACGCCCGGGCCATAGCCGAAGTCGCGCACGCCGTAGTCGCGGCGCAGGCTACCGGCTGCCACCGAGAAGTCCGACAGGCCTTTCTGCAGGAGGCTGCTGGTGACGTAGAACGGCAAGGTGGTGGACACCTGCCGGCCCAGCGCATCGGTGGTCACCACCACCGCCTCGCCAGCACCGTTGATGAACGGCACGTTGGTCAGCGTATAGGGGCCTGGTTGTAGCTCGGTGGTGCTGGACTTGTAGCCGTTGATGAACAGATCGAGCGAAGTCGGCACCGCCGCCTCGCCGGCAAAGGCCGGCAATGGGTAAGTGACCAGGTCCGGACGCGCGGCGAAATCACGCGACAACTGCAAGCCCCCGACCCGTACCGAACTGGTCCAGGGCAAGGCGCCGGTGACGAAATCGCCGGCCTCGTAGGTCAGCAGGCGCTGCTCGTCGGTGAATTGCCAGGTGGTGTCGTAGCGCAAAAAGCCTTCGCGGGTATCGGCATCGGGCGCGCCATTGAACGATTGACGCCATTGCCCGGTGGTAGAGAACGTGCCCCAACTGTCGAACACGCGCAGCTCGTTCCAGGCGGCCAGGTAGGTGCCGCCGTCATCGGTGTCATTGAGATAGGCGTCGTAGTTGAACAGTGCGCCGAAGCTGCTGTGTGCTTCGTTGGCCGGATATAGGTTGCGATCACCCACTTGCTGGTCCGGCAGCCAAGCGGCCGGCACCTGCAGCAGCAGGCGCTGGTTCTGGCTGTCGTAGTCGGTGTGCAGACCGGCCACGCTGTCCAGGGCCACCTCGCCCTGGGGGTCGCCTGGCAGCTTCACGCCCGCCGCGCGCAGTACGTCGCTGCCCAGGAACAAGCGCCCTGCCCGCTGCTGCACCGGCACCAGCTCAGCCTTGGGCATCTGGTTCACCAACAGGTCGAGATACAAGGTGGCATCGGCCACCGCCGCTGCTTCGGTGGGCGGTGGCGGCAGGTCGTCGGCCACGCCCAGGCCCGGCCCGCACAGAGCCAACCCCAGGTACCAGTGGCGGGCGGTCGATGACAGGCATTTCACACACGGTTTCCAACCATCGTCGGGTCCTCCCTGGGCCCCACTTCATTCGATTGCAGCTAGCGCCCTTGCTGAATGGCCTCGGCGCTGGCCTGGCCATTGACCCGACCTCTGAGCACGCTGGCGGCATTCGCCGCTGCCGGTGCTGGCCAGCGCATGCTGGCCCCGGGCAGCACGTAGCCGAGCAAGCCTTCGACCAGTGGCTTGGCCTGGCCGCCCTGCTGCATCACCACGTCGGTGAGGCGGGCATGCACCGGGCCGGTATTGCGCAACTCCACATAGGGCTTGCCCTGCACCATCACCGGCCGCCAGCTTAGCTGTGGCTTGCCGACGCCGTCGGCATTGCGTTTGCTTTCCGGGTCGGGCTTGCCCCACAGGCCGTCGCCGTAGACGAACAGCGGCACGGAGTAGCGCATCTGCAGGCGGATCGCCGCAGCGGTGCCCTTCTCGGCCGCATCGGCCGGCAACGACGAGGGAATTTCATCGATGATGATGCGATAGGCCTGCTCCTGGCCGGCCGGCGACGTACCGGTGCGGGTCAGGCGGATCAACTGCTTCTGCCCCGGTGGGATATTGGCCACCGGTGGGCTGCCGATGATCTCGCGCTGGGCCTGGAACTGCTCCTGGTAGTCGCCCTGGCGCCAGGCGAACACTCGCACCTGCAGGCTGGCCGTCGCCGTGCCGCGATTCTCCAGCCACAGCGCGCCGGCTTTCTGGTCGGCTTCGAGCACCGGGTCGATCGGCCAGATCAGCACCGATGTGGCCGCTCCTGCCGGCAGGCTTGCCAGCAGCAGCAATCCGATCATTCCCTGCACCCATCTCGTGCCTGCCTGCATGCCTCTCTCCTCGTTATTGTCGTACTGGTCGGCACCGGCCATTCACCAGGTCACCGTCACTTGCACTGCATCGGTATAGGTTCCTGCTGGCAACGTGCCAGGCAGTTGGGTGCGCCCGTACACCGGTAGCTTTATCGCCGTGGCGTCGGTGTAGCTCACCGCCACGCTCTGGCCGATGCCCAACGCCTGGGTGTAGGCGGCGTCCCGGTAAAGCTGGTAGGCGAGCAGCTGCGTGCCTGCGCTGCGCTTGAGATTGCGCGTGCCGTTGGCGCTGTTCTGGCCGCCGTCGAGGCTCATGCTCAAGGCCACACCCGGGGTGCACTGGAAGGTCACGGTGGTGCCGCCCAACGACGTGCTGAGGATGCCGGTGGACAGGGCCGACCGGGTGCCATAGTTGAGCGTGCCATACTGGGTCACACCGCCCACCACCAGGCAGCCGGCGACGATCTGCGCCGTCACCTGGAAGGTGCTGGTGGTAGCGGCAGGCAACGGCGCCGCCAGCAGCAGCGCGCCTCCTGCAAGGCAAGCCGACAGGCCGCGGCGCATGGTTCAGAACGTCAGTTCGACGGCTACCGTGTCGGTGTACACCCCGGCCGGCAGGCCTGCCTTGCCGCGTGCCTGGCCATACAGGTTGACGGTCTGCTCGACGCCGGTGCTGGTCGGCAAGGTGATGGTGCCGTCGATCGCCAGCAACTGGGTATGCCCGGCATCGGTGTAGAAGTCGTAGGGCACGAAATTGCCCGCGCCATCGGCCAGGGCCCGGGTGCCACCGGTCGACTGCCCGTCATGGGCGCCGGCACGCACGCGGATCGACGGCACGGTGCCGGACGAACACAGGATACTCATGGCCCCACCCGCCGGGCCCAGTACCTGGGCGTTGGCGGTGCCGAACAGGGCATCCTGGGTACCAAAGTTCAGGGCACCGAAATTCAGCCCCGAGGTACCGGCGCTGCCGTTGACCTGGCAGGCCGAGGTCAGCGTCAGGGTCGAGTTGATGGTGCCGGTCACGGTGGCCGCATGGGCCTGGGACGCCAGCGCCAGGCCGAGGCCTGCGAGTATGCAGCGGGTGGTTTTCGTTGGCATGTGTCAGTCTCCTTGCGTTGCTACCAGTCCAGGGTCACCCTCAGGGTGTCGCGGTAAAGCCCAGCGGGCAGCGAACGCGGTTGCGCCACCACTACGCCGTAGATGGGGATCGGGATCTGCCGACTGCTGTTGATGGTGAAGGCGCGGGCCTGGCCGATGTCGTAGCGGCTGTTGCCGCCAGGGTCGATCGCCAGTTGATAGGGGATCAATTCGCGGCCGTTGCTCAGCCGCCGCACGCCGTCGCTGCCATTCAGGCCGCCATTGATACGCACGTTGAAAGCCCTGACCTCGGGCGTGCAACTGATCTGCAGGCTGCCTTCGCCGCCCACTTCATCGACCCGCGTGCGCAGCGGCTGCTCCCAGCTCGGACCACGTTCGCCGAAGTCCATCAGACCGGGGTTGGCAAGCGTCGCCGGCTGCTGGCTGCCGCTGTCGATCTGGCACGCGGCGCTGATCACCAATCGCGCCTGGATGAATCCGGAGGTGGTGCCATGGGCGCCGACCGCAGGCACCAGCAACGGCCCCAGGGACAGCAGCAGGAGGGTGGATCGATTCATGGCGACGCTTCCTTGTACATGGCGGCCCTACCAGGTGACCGTGACTTTGAGCAGGTCGGCGTACAGCCCGGCGCGGGGTACCCACGCGACCTTGTCGATTCGGGCGTATAGCGGGAGCTCAACAGAACCACTGTCCGGTACCCGTGCCGACTGCGCGATGCCCACTGCCAGCGGCTCGCGCCAGGCGGCGTCGCGGTAGAGCCGGTAGGGAATGGGGCGTGCCTGCTGATCGTCGTTCGCCAGATAGCGCAGCTCGCCGACGCCGCCATGCTGGCCGCCGTCGACCCGCACCTGGTAGGTGGTGCCCGGATTGCATTCCAGACGCGGCGGGCGCTGGGCCAGCAGTCGGCCACTGAGCGGCGCGCCAGCACCATCCAGGCGCGCAGCGTTGCCCAGGTCGATCACACCCAGGGCTTGCGCACCCGCATCGCGCTGTTGGTTGATCAGCATGCAACCACGCTGCACCTGCATCCGTACTTCCACCAGAAAATCCGCGGCCAGGGCAGCACTGGAGCTGCCCAACAGGCCCAACAGCACGGCCAAAAAGCGTACAGCCACTGCACTATCCTTCTCGATATCCCTTGTGTTGAACGTAGCAAGCAGGGGTCGTTGCGCCATGACTCTTTGGTGTTAACGCCAAAGACCTAGCACCCGTAAATAAAAGCCGGAAGAATTTTTTACCGTTGCGTCGAACCCATCAACATCCTGTGTCTCCAATGGCCATGGGCCGGCAAAGCACCCGATATTCTGGTACGGTGCATGACGGCCACCGCCCTGTACCAGGCGCACGGACCTTGCCCGGGCAGAAAAAAACGGAGTGTTTTACCCATGACTGCAGACAACGCCTTCGCCGAGGCCGTGGAACGCTGCGCCCAGGAGCCGATCCAGATCCCCGGCAGCATCCAGCCCCAGGGCTTTTTGCTGGTGCTGGACGAGCAGGACTTGCGCGTGCTCCAGGCCAGCGAAAACGTCGAACGCTGGCTCGGCATAGCGGCCAGCGACCTGATCGGCAGCCGCTTCGACGAGCTGGTCAGCGAGGGCTTCGACTTGCGCGCCAAGCTGGGCCACCTGCCCGAGGACGAAGTCTTCCCCTTCCATATCGGTGACGTGCGCCTGCGCAGGGCCGCGCCGTGCGGCGAGGTGCTGCGCCTGCTCGCGCACCGCCACGACCAGGTGCTGATCACCGAGTTCGAGCCTTCTCGCCTGCGCTCCGGGCTGGCCGACCAGGGCGACTACTATCCGCTGGTGCGCGGTTTCGTCAGCAGCCTGCACCATGCCGATACCCTGGAAGAACTGCTGCAGCAATCGGTCGAGCAGATCAAGCGCATCACCGGCTTCGGCCGGGTCAAGGCCTATCGTTTCGATGCCGAAGGCAACGGCCAGGTCCTGGCAGAAGTGGCCGACCCGGGCTACCCGCGCTACCTTGGCCTGTGCTTCCCGGCCTCGGACATCCCGCGCCAGGCCCGGGAGCTGTACCGGGTCAACCGCATCCGGGTGATCGAGGACGCCAACTACCAGGCCTCGCCACTGCTGCCGGTGCTCAACCCGCGCACCGGCAAGCCGCTCGACATGAGCTTCGCCGCGCTGCGCAGCGTGTCGCCGGTGCACCTGCAGTACATGCGCAACATGGGCACGTTGGCCTCCATGTCGCTGTCGATCATGGTCGATGGCGAGCTGTGGGGCCTGGTGTCGTGCCACCACGAAACATCCCGCCCGGTCGACTTCCGTACCCGCACCGCCTGCGAATTGCTGGCCAGCGTGCTGTCGTTGCAGATCGAATCGCGCGAGTCCCACGCGTATACCCGCAAGCTGCTCGACCTGCGCCAGCACATCGTCCAGATGATCTCCTCGATGGCCGACCACGACAGCGTCAGCGAAGGCCTGCGCGACCTCCCCGCGGTGCTGTTGGAATTTGCAGGGGCCAGCGGCGCAGCGGTGATCTCCGCCGAGCGCTGCGACCTGATCGGCCAGACCCCCACCGCTGCCCAGGTCAATGCGCTGGTGCACTGGCTGGCTGAGCGTGGCGACGACAGCATCTTCCAGACCGACAACGTGCGCCGCGACATCGACGCCCTGCCCGAACTGGCCGGCCACGTTGGCGGTGTCTTGGCCGTGCCGATTTCGAAGATTCACTCCCACTATCTGCTGTGGTTCCGCCCCGAACAGGTGCGCACGGTGGACTGGGCCGGGCGGCCAGGCAAGGAGGTCGGCCCGCAAGGCATGCTCAACCCACGGCACAGCTTCGATCACTGGCGCGAACAGATCAGCGGCTACTGCACGCCCTGGGACCCGTTGATCATCGAAGGCGTGGCCGAGCTGCGCCATGCCGTGCTCGGCATCGTCCTGCGCAAGGCCGAGGAGCTGGCGCAGATGGCCGGCGAACTGCGGCGCTCGAACAAGGAACTGGAGGCGTTCTCCTACAGCGTGTCCCATGACCTGCGCGCGCCCCTGCGGCACATCGCCGGCTATACCGAGCTGCTCGGCGAAATCGAAGGCCAGGGCCTGAGCGACCGAGGTCGGCGGTTCTTGCAGCACATCGAGGAGGCCGCGCAGTTCGCCGGCACCCTGGTCGACAACCTGCTGAATTTCTCGCAGATGGGCCGTTCGGCGCTGCGCCTGTCGGATGTCGACCTCAACGCGCTGGTGCAGTCCATCCGCAACGAGCTCGCCCCCGACTACCAGGGCCGCGAGATCGTCTGGGAAATCGAAGCGCTGCCCAAGGTGATCGCCGACCCGGCGTTCATCAACCTGGCGCTGCAGAACCTCATCGGCAACGCCATCAAATACACGCGTGGAAGGGATCCGGCGCGCATCCACATCAGCGCCGTGGAGCATCCGGAGGAAGTCGAAGTGTGCATCCGCGACAATGGTGTCGGTTTCGACATGGCCTACGTCAACAAACTGTTCGGCGTGTTCCAGCGTCTACATCGCATGGAAGATTTCGAAGGCACCGGCATCGGCCTTGCCAGCGTGCGCCGCATCATCGAACGCCACGACGGCCGGGTCTGGGCCGAAGGCCAGCTTGACCAGGGTGCCAGCTTCCACTTCACCCTGCCCCGTTCCACTTCGTCTACCTGAGGCATCCGTACCTATCATGCTCAAACCCATCCTGCTGGTCGAAGACAACCCCCGGGACCTGGAGCTCACGCTCCTGGCCCTGGAACGCAGCCAGTTGGCCAACGAAGTCATCGTCCTGCGCGACGGTGCCGACGCTCTCGACTACCTGCTGCGGCGCAACAACTATGCCGATCGTGACGGTGGCAACCCGGCTGTGATGCTGCTCGACCTCAAGCTGCCCAAGGTCGATGGTCTGGAGGTGCTCAGGGAAGTGCGCGCCACCCCGGACCTGCGCAGCATCCCCACGGTGATGTTGACCTCTTCGCGCGAGGAACCCGACCTGCTGCGCGCCTACGAACTGGGCGTCAACGCCTACGTGGTCAAGCCGGTAGAGTTCAAGGAGTTCGTCGCGGCGATCTCCGACCTGGGCATCTTCTGGGCGGTGCTCAACGAGCCACCACCCGGCTCGCTGCGCCTGAACCGCCGTGGCAGCAACTGAGGCTCACGCGAAGATGCTACCAAACCCGCTAAAACTGCTGATGGTCGAGGATAGCTCGCTGGATGCCGAGTTGACCCTCATGCGCCTGGAGCGCAGCGGCCTGCAGTTGCAGTCGCAGCTGGTGTTCGATCATATCGGCGTGGAGCACGCCCTGCGCGAGGCCAGCTACGACCTGATCCTCTGTGACTGCGTGCTGCCGGGCTCCTCCGGCACCGAGGTGCTGGCCATCGCCCAGCGCCTGGCCCCGGACGTGCCGTTCATCTTCCTCTCGGGCATCTATGGCGAGGAGCACGCGGTGGAGATGATCCGCCTGGGTGCCACCGACTACCTGCTCAAGAAAAACCTGCCGCTGTTGCCCAAGGCCGTGCGCCGGGCGCTGACCGAGGTCCAGGAGCGCCAGCGTCGGCGCCGCGCCGAGGAAGCCCTGGCCGACGTCGAGGCACGCGCGCGCATCGCCATCGACGCCGCCGGCATGGGCACCTGGGACCTGCGCCCGGAAGAAGGCCTGCTGCTCTGGGACGATCGCTGCAAGACCCTGTTCGGCCTGCCGGTGGACACCGAGATGAGCCTCGAGGTGTTCTACGCCGGTATCTACACCGAGGACCGCGCCCGCGTGCGCGATGCGGTAGAGCAGGCCATGCGCCCGGACAGCGATGGCCGCTATTGGGTGGAGTTTCGTATTCAACCCCAGGGGCGAGAGCCCCATTGGTTGCTCAGCAGCGGCCAGAGCCAGTTCGTCGATGACCGCTGCGTGCGCTTTTCCGGTGTGCTCCAGGACATCCACGCCCAGCGCATGGCCAACCAGGCGCTCAAGCAGCTCAACGAAATGCTCGGCGAACGGGTCGAACGCCGCACCCGCGAACGTGACCGCGCCTGGGAACTGTCCCAGGACCTGCTGGCGGTGCTCAACAAGGACCTCACCCCGGTCGCGCTGAATCCGGCCTGGGAAGCCAGCCTGGGCTTTTCCCGCGAGCGGCTGAGCCAAGCCTCGTTGCTGCAACTGCTGCCCGAAGCGGATCAGGAGGCTCTGCTCACCGAACTTGCCGCCCTGACCCACGGGCGCACCAGTGCGCGTTTCGTCGGCCGCATCCAGCATGCCAGTGGCCAGTTGCGCTGGTTGTCCTGGGCGGTGGTACCGGAAGACACCCTGCTCTACGTGGTCGCCCGCGACATCACCAGTGAGCGGGAAAATGCCGTGGTCCTGGCCGAGGCCAACAGCCGCCTGCGCGAGCAGATCACCGAGCGCGAGCGCATCGAGGCGGCCTTGCAGCAGATGCAGCGCCTGGAAGCCGTCGGCCAGCTCACCGCCGGGGTCGCCCACGACTTCAACAACCTGCTGACGGTGATCCTCACCGGTGCCAGCTTCCTCGAACGCGACCTGGCCAAGGGCGACCTCGACAAGGCCCGCAGCCGCCTGACGCACGTTCGCGAAGCCGGCGAGCGCGGTGCCAAGCTGACCTCGCAGTTGCTCTCGTTCTCCCGCCGCCAGCGCCTGGAGCCAGTGCCGCTGCACCTCAACCGCACCCTGACCGGGCTCGAGGAACTGCTGCGCCGTACCCTGGGCGGCAACGTCTCGGTGCGCCTGGACCTGGACGACAGCCTGTGGCAGGCGCTGACCGACCCGACCCAGACCGAGATGATCATCCTCAACCTGGCGATCAACGCCCGCGATGCCATGCCCGACGGCGGCCAGCTCACCCTCTCCACCCGCAATACCTGCATCGAAAACCCGCCCCGGCGCCCGGAAGACCCGGAGCCTGGCGACTACGTGATGCTGAGCATCCGCGACACCGGTTGCGGCATGAGCGAAGAGGTGGTGGCCAAGGTCTTCGAGCCCTTCTTCACCACCAAGGACATCGGCAAGGGATCGGGCCTGGGCCTGGCCCAGGTGTTCGGCTTCGCCAAGCAGTCTGGCGGCGGCGTGCGCATCGACACCCAGCCCGGTCGTGGTACCCAGGTGGCAGTGTACCTGCCGGCGGTCAAGCAACCGACGGTCTGCGAGACACCCGCAGCCGTTGCCCTGCAATCGCTCGACGACAGCGGCGCCGACCGTACCATCCTGCTGGTGGACGACGACCACCTGGTCCGCGACATGCTCGGCGATGTGCTGCGCCAGTTTGGCTATCAGGTGCGCCAGGCGCATAGCGGCGAGCAGGCGTTGGCGCTGCTGGACGGGGGTATCGACCTGTTGCTGACCGACTTCGCCATGCCTGAATTCAACGGCGCGCAACTGGCCCTGGCGGCCCGCCAGCGCTACCCGCGCCTGCCAGTGGCGTTTCTGACCGGCTACGCCGAGCTGCAAGGGCTCGAGCTTCCGGGGAGCGTGGTGATCCAGAAGCCGGTGCAGGCCCAGGAGCTGGCGCGGGTGCTGAGCGAGTTGCTGAGGGTGACCGAGTAGGTTTGTTTCGCCTGTGCCGGCGCTTTCGCGGGTGAACCCGCTCCTACAGGGGCGGCTATATCCTGTAGGAGCGGGTTCACCCGCGAATGGGCCGGCACAGGAAAACGAAAACGGAAAAACCCAGCGCTGACATTCGTCTGCACCGAACAAGAAATCGAATAATTGAAAGGAGAAAATGGCAGGGGCGGCTGGATTCGAACCAACGCATGGCAGGATCAAAACCTGCTGCCTTACCGCTTGGCGACGCCCCTGTATCGGATGCAGCTGATGCTGCCCAGACAATCCCACATGGCTGACAACATTGGGTTGTTGTCGTGGAATGCGCGGCACTTTAACAACAATATTTCGATCTGTGAACCCCCAACGAAAAAAAAGATTCAATAAAACAGCGAGTTAGTGGTCAGTACTGTTATCGGGGGCAACCACCCGTCGTTTTTCCCCCGGTGTGCGTTAACACAATCGCGATTCCCCATTCCAATCAGGTAAGCCTGCGCATGCAAGGAGGAAACCCATGCCTGTCTCACACGATCTCTACCAGGACCTGCACTACCCCCGTGAAATCGTCCAGCAGCGTCGCCAGCATGATCCTAAGCTGGACCGCTTGCTGGACGAGTATGTCGACATCGACAACCAGGTACTGGCTGCCGAATCGATCTCGGCGGGCAACTTCGAGGACGAAGACCTGCGTCACCTCAAGGAGCGCCGCCTGTCCGTGAAGTTCATGATCGAGCGCCAGCTCGAGCGCAAGGCCTGACCTATCTACCCAGGCGATCATCGCCGGGTGATTTTTGTATTGGTCAAAACGGCCATCCTCGGGCAAGCTGCGCCCTGCCCTGCCATCGCCCGAGGAGGCTACGCCTTGTCCGCCTGGATTCCCAACCCGCTGCGCCAGCTAGGCCAGCGCTTGCGCCCCAGCGCACCCCACGACAGCGAACTGCTCGCCTGGTTCGAGGCCAAGGCCGCCAGCCGCAGCTACCAGCTCAGCGACGGCCAGCGCGCGGTGATCGCCTGCATGGCCGAGCAACTGGCGCAACTGGGCGAAGGCCAGCCACGCAGCTTGTACCTGCATGGCTCGGTGGGGCGCGGCAAGAGCTGGCTGCTCGACGGGTTCTTCCAGGCCGTGCCGGTCGAGGCCAAGCGCCGCCTGCACTTCCACGATTTCTTCGCCCGCCTGCACCAGGGCATGCACCGCCACCGGCTTCTGGACGACGCCCTGGGCGCCACCCTGGACGAGTTGCTCGGCGATTGCCGGGTACTGTGCTTCGATGAGTTCCACGTCCATGACATCGGCGATGCCATGTTGCTGACGCGCCTGTTCGATGCCCTGTTCGCCCGCGGCATCTTCCTGCTGGTCACCTCCAACTACGCCCCCGAAGGCTTGCTCCCCAACCCGCTGTACCACGAGCGCTTCCTGCCGGTGATCCGCCTGATCAATGGCCGCATGCAGGTGCTGGAGGTGGGCGGCGACACCGATTTTCGTAGCCTGCCGGCCAACCGCGAGCATCAGCGCTTCACCCACGGCCACTACGCCTGGCCAGGGGATGCCGGGCAGCGCGAGGCCTTGCAAGTGCCAGCGCCGCAGCCGGTGACCCTCGAAATCAACAAGCGCAGCCTGCGCGCCCTCAGTTGCCAGGGGCGACAGGTGATGTTTGCCTTCGACGACCTCTGCGAGCAGGCCACTGCGGTGATCGACTATCTAGTCTTGGCCGGGCAGTACGATGAGTGGATCATCGACGGACTTGATGACCTGTCGGAGTGCTCGCTGGCCGCGCAGCAACGCTTCGTCAATCTGGTGGACGTGTTGTATGACCAAGACCGCCAACTGACGGTGATTGGCAAGCGGCCGCTGGATGAAAGCCTGGGCGGCGCGATCGCCGACCTGATGCGTACGCGCAGCCGCTTGGGGCAGTTGCATCAGGTGGGGCCGGGAGTCTGCGTAGCCTGATCCGGCCTCTTCGCGGCGGTTCGACGCATCGATGAACCCACTCCTACAGGATCACCCAATCCCTGTAGGAGCGGGTTTCACCCGCGAAAAGGCCGGCCCAGGCGCCCCATCACCCCGCCCTGGGCAAATCCGCCAACACCGCCTCGATCTCCCCCAGCACCGCCGGATCATCCAGGGTCGATGGCGGCGTGTAGTCCTGCCCATCGGCGATCTTGCGCAACACCGCGCGCAGGATCTTCCCGGACCGCGTCTTGGGCAAGCGCTTGACCACCCGCACCCGGTTGAAGCACGCCAACGCGCCGATCGCCTCACGCACGCTGCCCACCAATTCGACCAGCAACTGCGACTCGGCAATGCTCTCGCCATCCTTGAGCACCACCAGCGCCAGCGGTACCTGCCCCTTGATATCGTCGTGCACGCCGATCACCGCGCACTCGGCCACGGTCGGGTGACGCGCCACCAGGTCCTCCATTTCACCGGTCGACAAGCGATGCCCGGACACGTTGATCACATCATCGGTGCGCCCCATGATGTAGACGAAGCCATCATCGTCCAGGTACCCGCCATCGCCGGTGTGGTAATAGCCGGGATAGGTGTGCAGGTAAGCCTGCAGATAACGCTCATGGTCGCCCCACAGGGTCTGGCTGCAGCCTGGTGGCAACGGCAGCGCGATCACGATCGAGCCCTGGTGATTGGGCCCGAGCAGGTGGCCGTCGTCGTCCAGCACCTGCACGTGATAGCCCGGCACCGCACGGTTGCTCGACCCTGGCCTTGCCGCGCTGCCCTCCAGGCCCACGCAGGGCGCGGTCACCGGCCAGCCGGTCTCGGTCTGCCACCAGTGGTCATGCACCGGTTTGCCACTGACCCGCTCCAGCCATTCGTGGGTGCTGGAGTCGAGTTTTTCCCCTGCCAGGAACAACTGGCGCAGCGAACCCAGGTCATGGCGCCGCAGCAGCTCGCCGTCGGGGTCTTCCTTGCGGATCGCGCGCATGGCGGTCGGGGCACAGAACAAGGCGTTCACCCGGTACTGCTCGACCACGCGCCAGTAGGCCGCCGCATCCGGCGTGCGGATCGGCTTGCCTTCGTAGAACACCGTGGTGCAGCCGCTCATCAACGGCCCGTAGACGATCAGTGAGTGGCCGACCACCCACCCCACATCCGAGATGCCCCACCACACATCACCCGCCTGCATGCCATAGATATGCTGCATGGCGTAGCGCAGCGCCACGGCATTGCCGCCGTTCTCGCGCACGATCCCCTTGGGTTTGCCGGTAGTGCCGGAGGTATACATGATGTACAGCGGGTCACCCGCCTCCAACGCCACCGGCGCCACCGGTTCGGCACTGGCCAGCGCCTGCTGCCAGTCCAGGTCACGGCCTGCCTGCAAGGGTGCGGCAACCTGCGGCCGTTGCAGCACCAATACATGGCCGGGCTGGTGACGGGCCAGTTGCAGGGCACGGTCGACCAGCGGCTTGTACTCGATCACCCGGTCGAACTCCAGCCCGCAGGAGGCGGTGAGCAGCAGGGTCGGGCGGGCATCGTCGATGCGCAGGGCCAGTTCGTTGGCGGCGAAACCGCCGAACACCACCGAGTGCACCGCACCGATCCGTGCGCAGGCCAGCATCGCCATGGCCGCCTCGGGGACCATCGGCATGTAGATGATCACCCCATCCCCCTTGCCCACGCCCAGCTGGCGCAGCAGCCCGGCCAGGCGCGCCACCTCGTCGCGCAGTTGGTGGTAGGTGAAGGTGCGCTGCGTGGCGGTCACGGGCGAATCGTAGATCAGGGCCAACTGCTCGCCGCGGCCTTGTTCGATCTGGTGGTCCAGGGCGAGGTAGCAGCTGTTCAGGCTGCCATCGGCAAACCAGCGATGGGTGCCATCGGGGTTGTCTTGCAGGGTCTGGGTGGGCGCGCGGTACCAGGCCAGATGGCTGGCCTGCTCGGCCCAGAAGGCCGCGGGGTCGGCGATGGATTGAGCGTAGCTGTGCTGATAGGTCATGGTGACGAAAACCCGGTACTTGTTGTTATTGAAGGGCGAAACCTGAGTATGGACCCCGGCGCCAAGGCTGCCATGGGACTAAAGTCATAAACGCACGCAGCCTCAGGGGCCGACGCTGCCAACGGGAAAGTCACCGACCAGCATATTGTACTCATCACTGCATGCAATATAGCATTCGCACCGAGGCTACCAGATTGGCGGGAGTTTTTCGGTGACCATGCTCGACACGGCGGCAATACAACATGTGTGCTTCACAGGCGATGTGTTGCGCTTGAATCCTTGCAACAATCAGATCGACTACAACGGTCATCGTTGCCAGATCAAAACGATGCCCTGCCGGTTGATGTACCTGCTGCTGCAAAACGCAGGCAGGATCATCAGCCGAAAGACGCTCTACAAAGAGATCTGGGGCTATGATTTCGACCCTGGCACCAAGATCATCGAAGTCCAGGTGCACTATCTGCGCGGCTTGCTGCTGGCTTTACAGGCAGCGCTCGAGATCAGGACTTACCGGGGCAGAGGCATCTGCCTGCAAGACCGGATCAACCCGGCAGCGGGTAGTGCAGAGTGTGTAGGTAACACAGACGTCATGCGCTGACGCCGGTGCGCCAATGCACGGCGGGCGCCGGCCCTCAGCCAGCGCCCGACCGAGCCGAGTCGGTCAGCGGATGTAGCTGCCGCCGTTGACGTCCAAGGTAGCCCCATTGAGCGAGGCTTGGGATGGACGCAGCGTGAAGGCCACCAGCTCGGCGATCTCGGCCGGGCTGGCCATTCGACCTACGGGGATGTCAGAAACGGCAGCCGCTTCGCCATGCTGTGCAACGAACTGTTCGGCCATGTCCGTACGTACCCAGCCTGGGGCGATAGCCACGGCCACTACCCCATCGCCTGCCACGCTGCGCGCAAGGGACTTGGTCAGGTTGATCAGCGCCGCCTTGCTCGAGCCATAGGGCAAGGCGTCAGCGGCGTAGCCACGTTGCGCCGCACGGCTGGCCATGTTGATGATGCGCCCCCCACCGTGAGCCCGGTAATGCGTGACCGCTTCTCGGCACAAGTCAGCGGCGGCGAAGAAATTGACTTGAAACTCGCGCCGCCACGCCTCGCGCCATCGTGCCGAGGGTGCTTCCAGCGGTATCTCCGTGCGGATGCCTGCGTTGTTCACCAGCCCATGAATCCGCCCGCCGCAGATGTCCAGTGCCGCTTGCCACAGGTGCTCGGGACCACTCTCCTGGCTCAGGTCTGCCTGCACGATCCAACCTTGCCCGCCAATGCGTTCCAGCAGCTGTTGCGAGCCCTGCGCATCGCGGCTGTAGTGAATCACCGGGCGGGCGCCTTCGGCGGCCAGCCGCTCGACGATGGCAGCACCGATGCCACCGGATGCTCCGGTTACCAGAACCGTTTGACCTGCCAGGGGGCGCGTCGGGTCACTCATCTGTTGTCCTCATTTTCCTTCGTTCAACATCATCGAAGGCCGCTCATCCTGGATGAGCGGCCGGGTAATCATGTCACTTCGCCGAGTTGGCCTCGACCGAGGCCTTGTCGACCAATTGCTGGATCTCACCGGCATCACGGCGTTGGCGCAGGTAAATGTTCAGCGCCTCCAAGTCGGCGGCAGCGATATCGCGGCGTAAACCGAAGGCGACGCCTTGCTTGGCCAGTGCAGGCTTGGGCAGGATTTCCCGAGTCCAGTCGGGGTTGGCGAGGGCGAAAAGGTGGTTGGTGTCGCTGGCATCCACCAGCACGTCGGCGCGTTTGGACATGACAGCCAATCGGGCCTCGTCCATACCCGGCAAGCGCATGATCTTGCCGTTGCGCACTACCGAGGAAATGGCCTTGTCCTGCGCGGTACCGGACATCACGGCGAAGGTGACCTCGGGTTTGTCCAGCGCTGCGATCTCGTCTTTGGCATCCGCGACCTTGGGGTTGTTCTTGTTCACCAGCAACGAGACCTGATAGTCCGTCGCAGGCACGCTGAACGCCACCGCCAACGCCCGCTCCGGCGTCTGGTTCAGCGCCATGGCCAGGTCCCATTTGCTGCTTTGCAGGCCGGCCACCAGATTGTCCCAATTGGTGTCGACGAAGCTGACCTTGACCTTCAGTACCTTCTCGCCGAAATCCCGGCAAAGGTCGACGAAATAACCACTGTAGTCACCCGTCTTGGCATCGCGCATTACGTAAGGCGCGGCGACGGCGGCGCCACATCGCAGAACACCGGCCTTTTGCACGTCCTGCCATAGCATGGCTTCAGCAGCCCGGGCCGGAGGATGGGCGAGAAGCGCGCCGCACAGACCAGTACCGATCACAAGGGTTTTGAGCGTGGACTGGATGGAGAAAACCATTTTCAACCTCACTGATAGTCATTGTTGTTGGCAGGAAGGTGCGACATCGTAATGCATGCTATTTTGTGTGCATGCTTGCACTCACATTATGAATGAAGCTCAATGCTGTCAATGACCGTTCGATAAAATCCCTTGAAACGAAAGATGGCGACACACCAGACAAATCTTACGAAAGAAAATCAGCATCTGTACGTGAGAGAAAATGGATTTAACTCACCATTAAATGGCGCCAACCTGTTGAAGATTCTGGATTCCATACAGGCCTTCAAGCTGTCCGAAGGAGCACTCCGATGAGCCTCACAGACGAGTTGGCGGTACTGATCCGCCAAGAAGAAACACTTCAGTTTCCACGGTTCGACGAAACCATTGCCTGGCAATTGGGCAGCCACCTCTACGAGCAAGCGGCGGACCAATCCTGGCCGCTGGTGATCGCCATCCAGCGCTTCGACCGCCCGCTCTTCTTCGCAGCCCAGCCTGGCGTCACCGCAGACAATCTTGGCTGGGTCGAGCGCAAGCAGCGTACCGTCCACCGTTTCCTGCGCAGCTCTTACCGGATCCGCTACCAACTGGCCTTGGACAAACAGGACATCGCCCAGCGCTATCATCTGTCGCCTGCGATGTACGCCAGTGTGGGCGGCGGTTTCCCGCTCATCGTCAAAGGTGCCGGGGTAATTGGCAGCGTGACGGTTTCCGGACTGCCCGACCGCCAGGACCACCAGATCATCGTCGACGCACTTTGCAGGTTGCTCGGCCATGACCGTACCGGGCTCTCGCTCGCCACGGATTGCCCGTTCCGGCACTAGAACGCTGACAGTTCACCCGCTGGATGCCCGCTTGGTACATCCAGGGGACTCTTCGTGCGTTACGGATTTAGAACGCTCCAACAACAATTAATGAGTTCTTTCATGTCCAATACATCACTTGCACCTGGCCTCAAGCAGCCCCATGTCACCATGCTGTCGATCGCCGGCGTCATAGGCGCAGGGCTGTTCGTCTTCTCCGGGCACGCTATCGCCAAGGCAGGCCCTGCCGCCCTTCTCGCTTACACCTGCACCGGCGCCCTGGTAGTGCTGGTCATGCGCATGCTTGGTGAGATGGCGGTGGCATCCCCGGACACCGGTTCGTTCTCCACCTACGCCGATCGCGCCATCGGCCGCTGGGCGGGTTTCACTATCGGTTGGCTCTATTGGTGGTTCTGGGTGCTGGCCATTCCTCTGGAGGCGATTGCCGCCGCCAATATTCTCAACGCCTGGATGCCAGCGATAGACACCTGGATGTTCGCTTCTGCGGTCATCGTGCTGGTAACCGCATCGAATTTTTTCAGCGTGGCCCGCTATGGCGAGTTCGAATTCTGGTTCGGCCTGCTGAAGATCCTCGCAATTATCGCCTTCATCGCCCTGTGTAGCGCAGCACTGCTGGGGTTGCTGCCGGATCGTCCGGTCAGCGGAATGCAGCGTTTGCTGGCAGAACACGGGGGCTTTGCACCCAATGGCATGCAGGCGATCATCGGAGCCATGCTCACCACCATGTTCAGCTTCATCGGTGCCGAAGTGGTGACCATCGCTGCGGCTGAATCCAAGGACCCTGCCCGTCAGATCACTCGCGCGACCAACTCGGTGGTGTGGCGCATCTGCGTGTTCTACCTGCTGTCGATCGCCTTGATTCTCTCGATAGTGCCGTGGAATGACCCACGCTTGCCTGAAGTCGGCTCGTTCCAGCGAGCGCTGGAGATCCTGCAGATCCCCAACGCCAAGCTGGTGATGGACATCGTGGTACTGGTGGCCGTCGCCAGTTGCATGAACTCGCAAGTCTATACCGGCTCGCGCATGCTCTATTCGCTGGCGCAGCGGGGTGATGCACCGGCTTTCCTTGGCCGCACCACATTGGCCAAAGTCCCCCGTGCAGCCGTGGCCTCGACCACGGTGCTGGGCGTGGTGGCCACCTTCATCAACTACTTCGCCCCACACAGCGTCTTCGCTTTCCTGCTGGCAACCTCCGGCGCCGTGGCACTTCTGGTCTACCTGGTCATTGCGGTGTCGCAGCTGTGCCTGCGCAAGAAACTACAGGCCAGCGGCGCTCCCGTGACGTTGCGCATGTGGTTGTTCCCCTGGCTGACCTGGCTGGTGATCGCGTTCATCAGTGGCGCGCTGCTGAGCATGTTCTTCATTCCGGCCTATCGCACGGAAATCACCGCCACCGGCCTGCTGACCATCGTCATCATTTGCCTCGGCTTGTTGACTGCAAGGAAATCCCACCGCGGCGCTGCGGCGCAACTCGCCAAGAGAGCAGCGGCCTGACCCCTACCCCCGAAAAAAAGCCACCGCCAATACCTGAACACAGCAAAAGGCCGCCTGTTACAGGCGGCCTTGTCTCACGCTCAAGCAGACTCCTGCAAATCGATCAGCCCAACAGGGAGCCAATCGCTTCATCCAGAAGCGCGATACCTGCTTCGACTTCCTGCGCATTGACGACACAAGGTGGTACCACGTGAATGCGGTTCTCGACGATGAACGGCAGCAGCCCGCTGTCCAGAAGCTTGGCCTTCAAGGCCTGCATCTTGTCCGCAGCCAGCGGCGCGCGGGTACCCTTGTCGCTGACCAATTCCAACGCCCAGAACACGCCAGCGCCGCGCACTTCACCGATCGCGGAGTGCCGCTGCTGCAGCTCGCGCAGCCCCGGCCCCAGCACGTTACTGCCAATTTCCAGTGCGTTTTCCACCACTCGCTCGCTGCGCATCGCATCGATCGATGCGACGATCGAGGCCATCGCGAGCGGGTGTCCGGAATAGGTCAGGCCACCAGGGAAGAAGTGGATGTCGAAGTAGCTCGAGAGCTGTTCCGAGATGATCACGCCACCGACAGGCACGTACCCGGAGTTGACCCCTTTGGCGAAAGTGATCAGGTCCGGCACCACATCATAATGCTCCAGGGCGAACCATTTACCGGTACGACCAAAACCAGACATCACTTCGTCGAGGATCAGCAGGATGCCGAACTCGTCCGCCAGCGCGCGAACGCCTTGGATGTAAGCGGCAGACGGCATCAGGATACCGGCGGTACCTGGCAGGCTTTCCAGCAAGATCGCTGCGATCGAAGCCGAACCTTCGCTCTCGATGATACGGCGCAGGTGGCGCAGGGCGCGTTCGGTTTCCTCGGCCTCGTTCTGCGCGCTGAACTCGCTGCGGTACAGGTACGGGGTGAAGAAATGCACGTGGCCGCGAGCATACTCATTGGGTACACGACGCGAATCGCCGGTAGCGACGATCGCCGAGCCGGTGTTGCCATGGTAGGAGCGGTACGATGACAGCACCTTATCGCGCCCAGTGAACAGCCGAGCCATGCGAATGGCGTTTTCGTTGGCATCTGCGCCGCCGTTGGTGAAGAACACTTTCTTGAAGCCCTTCGGCGCCTGCTCGATGATGCGTTTGGCCGCTTCGCCACGCATCAGGTTGGCAGTGGCAGGGGCGATGGTGGTGAGCGTTGCGGCTTGCTCCTGGATCGCCGCGACTACCGCCGGGTGCTGGTGTCCAAGGTTGGTATTGACCAGCTGGCTGGAAAAGTCCAGATAGCGCTTGCCCTCGTAGTCCCACACCGTGCACCCCTCGCCGCCTGCAATGACCAGCGGGTTGAGCGTGCCTTGGGTGGACCAGGAATGAAAGACGTACTCGCGGTCCAGGTCTTTTACGTATTGGTTGGTAATTGCCATGATGCTCGTCGGCCTCTTCGATTGACGCGTATATCCCATGGATAAAGAAATGCCGCCTGGGATGGCGGCGAGGTCTCCAGCCAGGGCCTTCGACAAATGGTGAGAATTTACGGGTTCCAGGAGCTCAGGTAGCCCCCCGGGGGGGGGGAGCGGCAGCGTCATCGCTTTCTCCGTCAGAACAGTCGATGACGCTACCGCTCGAACACTGCGCGTATTCAGCTGTTGCTTGGGAACGCGAACTGCGCCGCCTCATGGCTGGTACGCTTGGGCCAACGTTGGGTGATGGCCTTCTTGCGGGTGTAAAAGCGCACGCCATCCGGGCCATAGGCGTGCAGATCGCCGAACAGCGAACGCTTCCAGCCACCGAAGCTGTGATAGCTGACCGGTACCGGCAGCGGTACGTTCACGCCAACCATGCCCACTTCGATCTCGTCGCAGAACAACCGCGCCGATTCCCCATCGCGGGTAAAGATGCAGGTGCCGTTGCCGTACTCATGCTCGTTGATCAGCTTGATGGCTCGTTCCAGGCTGTCGACACGCACGACGCACAGCACTGGGCCAAAGATCTCTTCCTTGTAGATCCGCATTTCCGGGGTTACGTGGTCGAACAAGGTTCCGCCCACGAAATAGCCGTCTTCGTTGCCCGCCACCTTGAAGCCACGACCGTCGACCACCACCTTGGCGCCCGCTGCCACGCCGTCATCGATGTAGCCCAGCACTTTGTCACGTGCGGCAGCAGTGACCAACGGGCCCATGTCCAGGCCGCAGGAGGTGCCGGCACCGATCTTCAGCGCCTTGATCTGGGGCTCGAGCCTGGCGATCAGGGCATCGGCCACCTGGTCGCCGACGCACACCGCCACGGAGATCGCCATGCACCGCTCGCCACATGAACCGTAGGCAGCGCCCATCAGCGCGCTGACGGCATTGTCCAGCTCGGCGTCTGGCATCAGCACCGCATGGTTCTTGGCGCCACCCAGGGCCTGGACGCGCTTGCCGCGCTTGGTGCCCTCGGCATAGATGTACTCGGCGATCGGGGTCGAACCGACGAAGCTCAGGGCTTTGACTTGCGGCGCCTCGATCAGCGCATCGACCGCTTCCTTGTCACCCTGCACGACGTTCAGTACGCCTTTGGGCAGGCCGGCTTCATGCAACAGTTCGGCAATCAGCAGGGTGGAGCTTGGGTCGCGCTCCGAAGGTTTGAGGATGAAGCAGTTACCGCAGGCGATCGCCAGTGGATACATCCACAGCGGCACCATGGCCGGGAAGTTGAACGGGGTGATACCGGCGACCACGCCAATCGGCTGCAGGTCGCTCCAGGCGTCGATGTTCGGGCCGACGTTGCGGCTGTACTCACCCTTGAGGATCTCAGGAGCTGCGCAGGCGAACTCGACGTTCTCGATGCCACGCTTGAGCTCACCCTCGGCGTCTTCGAGGGTCTTGCCGTGCTCTTCGCTGATCAGTTGCGCGATACGCTGCTGGTTCGCCTCCAGCAGTTGCTTGAAACGGAACATCACCTGAGCGCGCTTGGCTGGTGGGGTGTTACGCCAGGCCGGGAATGCAGCCTGGGCGGACTCGATGGCCTTTAGCACCGTGGCACGGCTCGCCAGGCCAAGCTTGTGGATCGCCTGGCCCGTGGAAGGATTGAAGACGTCGGTGGTGCGGGCTTCGTCCGCGACGTGTTCGCCGTGGATCAAGTGCTTGATAGTGCTCATCTTGGTTCCTCAAAGCTTGGTCACAAGCTGCATGTACATGTAGAAGCGCCCTGGCAGGGGCAGTGGTTCAGTTGATGCGTTGTAGCGCCTGATTCTTGAATGTGATCCGAACTGAATGGTCATGCCCTAGCTTGAACCGAACCGTAATGTGCGTTAAATCTTTATCTTCTTTATCTTGGTTATCGGATTACTCACGCATGATAAAAAAAATACCCTTGCACCAAGTCAGTGATTTCGATTTGAGGTTGCTCCGGGTTTTCAAGACTGTGGCAGAGTGCGGCAGCTTTTCCGGGGCTGAGAGTGTATTGGGTATCACGCGCTCGGCGATCAGCCTGCACATGGGTGATCTGGAGAAGCGCCTGGGCATGCGCCTGTGCCAGCGCGGCCGGGCCGGCTTCGCGCTGACTGACGAAGGCCGCGAGGTGTTGCGTGCGAGTGAGACGGTACTGGTTGCCATCGAAGGATTTCGCAGCGAAGTCAACCAGATGCACCAGCAACTGCGCGGCGACCTGAATGTAGCCATCGTCAACAATCTGGTGACGCAGCCGAAGATGCGTATCACCCATGCTCTCAAGGCCGTGCGCGCCGAAGGCAGTGGCGTGCGCATCAACCTGAGCATGAGCACCCCCGGGGAGATCGAGCGCGGCCTGCTCGATGGCCGCCTGCATGTCGGCGCCCTGCCTTTGATAACACCACTGTCGGGCCTGGACTACAGCCTGCTGTACGAGGAAAGGTCCAACCTGTATTGCAGCCACGAACACCCGCTGTTCGCCTGCGCCGCCACAGTATCGGACGACCAACTGGCCCAGGCAGATGCCGTCATCCCCGCATATCGCATGACCGCCGAAGCGATTGGCTTGCACCAGTTGCTGAATGTGGCCGCCTCGGCAACCGATCGTGAGGGTATTGCGTTTCTCATCCTCACCGGCAGCTATATCGGCTTCCTGCCCGATCACTACGCCGCCACCTGGGTCGACAGGGGATTGATGACGCCCCTCGATCCCGGTCGGCTGCATTTCGATTCCAAGCTGGCGATCGCCACTCGCAAGGGGCGCCGGCAGAACCTCATCCTCGAGCGTTTCATCAACGCCTTGCAGCTGACTGGCAACTCCGCCTAGCCGCCAGCCTTCCCCCGGCCGAGCCTTGAGCCTTCGATCATTTGAACAGTGATCGAAGGCTTTTTTACGTCAAAAAATTATTTGGGGCGTGTTGACACGCAGGCGGGTCTCGCAATAGCCTGAATGCATTGCTGCACACAACTCAGCATCCAAATAAATACAACACTCGTTTTTTCGCTTGCTCTTCTGTCTACAAGAACAACTCACCGGAGAGATTTGAAATGGCACGGCTCCTCCTACGCAAAGTCGCCAATATCGGTGGCCTTACCGCAGCGCTCACGCTGCTGCTCCAGACCACGGCCCACGCCGAAACACAGACCTGGAAAAACGTGCAGCAAGCAGGCGTGCTGCGTTGCGGAGCAGCGATAGCCGCTCCGTATGTCATGCGCGACCCCGCCAGCGGCCAGTACAGTGGATTCTTCGTCGACCTGTGTCGCGATTTCGCCGAGAACGTGCTGAAGGTAAAAGCACAGTTCGTCGACACCAGCTGGGACAACCAGGTGGCCGGGCTGCAGAGCGGCAAATGGGACATGGCCATGGCGCTGAACAAAACGCCCGAGCGTGCCAAAGCGGTCGCGTTTTCAGTGCCTGCTACCGACTATCAGATCTCGCTCCTCGTCAACCGCAAGAACCCCAAGTTCAGCGGCGCTGGCAACAGCCTGGCGGAGTACGACAAGCCTGGTGTCACGATTGCCGTGATCTCCGGTACCGCCGCCGACAAAGCCGTTTCGGCCGCCATCGAGCATGCCACCCTCATGCGCCTGCCTGGCTCCGACGAAACCCGCATGGCGTTGATGTCCAGGCGCGCCGACATCCTCGCCGACGCCAACGACACCAATCACCTGTTCGCCATGGCCAACGAGTGGGCCAACGAGGTACTCCCGGTACCTGCCCTGGCCAAACAAGGTGTGTCCTTTGCCCTCGCGCTGCAAACCCCTGTCCAAGACCTGGCTGAACTGGATGCCTACCTGACGCAGCGCCGCGAGTCTGGCGAGATCGACAAGCTGGTGGACAAAGCCTCCGCCGAGATCATTGCGGGCCAAAAAGCCCAGTAACTCCTGCTGACATGCCGAAGGCCCTGGGCAAGGGCGCCTTCGCGGAGACACTGTAATGACCACTCCCCATTTGGTGGCTTCCCAGCCACAGGCTTCGCTCACCTCGAACTTCGCTCAGGGCGAGCGATTCATCCAGCTACAGAGCGTACGCAAGGCCTATTCCGAGCAACTGGTCGTCATGGATGGCATGAACCTGGACATGCGTGCCGATGACCGGCTGGTGATCATCGGCCCGTCGGGAAGCGGCAAGAGTTCGCTGCTGCGCGTGCTGATGGGTCTGGAAGGCATCCAGGGCGGCAGCATTCAGTTCCAAGGCAAGCCGTATATCGACGGTAGCCGTAAACACGGCAAGCCGCTGGACGAAACCTTGCACAAGCAGATAGGCATGGTGTTCCAGCACTACACCTTGTTCCCTCACCTGTCGGTACTGGGCAACCTGATCCTGGCTCCGATGAAGGTCCATGGCCTGGGCAAGGCCGATGCCACCGAAAAAGCCCGAGCCTACCTGGCTCGCCTTGGCCTGGAGAGCAAGCTGCACGCCTACCCGAGCCAACTGTCCGGTGGCCAGAAGCAGCGCGTGGCGATTGCCAGGGCCTTGATGCTTGAGCCGCGCCTGATGCTGTTCGACGAGGTCACCTCGGCACTGGACCCAGAGATGGTCATCGAAGTGCAGAACGTGATGATGCAGCTGGCCGAGCAGAAGATGGCCATGATCATCGTCACCCACGACATGCACTTCGCCCGCCATATCGCCACCCGCGTGGTGTTCTGCGCCAACGGTAAAGTCGTCGAGCAGGGCCCGCCCGAGCAGATCTTCACCCAGCCTCGCGAGGCCCGCACCCGCGAGTTTCTCGAAAAGGTCGTGCAGTTCGATTGAGGGCAGCGCCATGAACTACCAATTCGACTTTCACTTCCTGAACGGCAGCCTTCCGGCGTTGCTCGAGGGGCTCAAGGTGACGCTGGAACTGGCCCTGGTCTCGAACCTGATCGGCCTGACCTGCGGCTTCCTGCTGTGCCTGATGACCCTCAGCCGCTGGTTCTTCATCCGCTGGCCGGCACAGCTTTTCATCGAGTTTTTCCGCTGCACGCCGGCGCTGCTGCAGATCGTCTGGTTCTTCTACTGCGTGCCGATGCTGTTCGATGTGTTCATCGACCCGATCGCCATGGGCTTCCTGGCACTGGGCCTGAACCTCACGGCCTTCAACGCCGAAGCCTATCGGGCCGGGGTTCAAGCCGTGCCCCGCGAGCATCTGGACGCCTCGATCGCGCTCGGCCTGAAGAACTGGCAACGGACGGTCTATGTGATCCTCCCGCAGTCGCTGCGCAGCGCCTTGCCCGTACTGATCACCAACGGGATCGGCACCCTGCAGCAGAGCGCGCTGGTGGCCATCGTGGCGGTCGCCGACCTGATGTACGTCGGCAAGAGCCTCGCCACAGAGGCCTACCGCCCCCTCGAAACCTACACCCTGATCGCCTTGATCTACTTCGCCCTGTCGCTGCCGATCGCGCAGCTGGTGCAGTGGTTCGAGCGGCGCCAGGACCTGGCCGGCCAACGCTGAGGAGCCCACCATGCCACTCGATTTCTCGGTTGTTCTGGGCTATTGGCCAGTGTTGCTCAAAGGCCTCGCCCTGACCCTGGCCTTCACCGGCGTCTGCGCTCTGCTGGGTAGCCTTCTCGGCTTCGTGGTCAGCATGCTGCGCCAGGTGAAGTCCAAGCTGGTGCGCCTGCCTCTGACCCTGTACGTGGAATTCTTCCGCGGCACGCCACTGCTGATCCAGTTGTTCTGGGTGTTCTTCTGCTTCCCGGTGGTATTCGGCCTGGACATTGCGCCCTATGTGTCGGTGCTGATCGCCCTGACCCTGTACATGGGCGCCATCACCAGCGAGACCTTCCGCGGCGCACTCAAGTCGATCGCCAGCGAACAGCATGACGCCTGCACAGCGCTGGGCCTGACCTCGAAGGTCAAGGTGCTCTACGTGATCTTCCCACAGGCGTTGCTGCGTGCAGTGCCACCGTTGCTGTCGAACGTGGTCAGCCTGTTCAAGGAGAGCGCGCTGATCTCCTCGGTCGGTGTCGCGGACCTGATGTTCGTCGGCCAGAACATTTCCAACAGCACGGCGCGGCCCGTCGAGTTCCTCTCGGCAGTCGCGGTCATCTACTTCCTTGTCGCATTTCCGCTGACCCGTCTGGTCGGCGTGGTCGAAGGGCGCCTGCTGCGTCGCTTCGCCTACTGATTCATACCACCCCTAGGAGAGAACAACATGAAACTCAAAGGCATCCTGCCCGCCCTGGTCACCCCCTTCGACGCCGCCGGCAAAGTCGACCACGACACCCTGGCGTCAATCCTGGAACATCAGCTCAAGGCTGGTGTGAGCGGTTTCGTCCCACTGGGCTCGACCGGGGAGTACTACGCACTGGCCAACGACGAGCGCCGCCAGATCCTGGCCACCGTCAAGGAAGTGGTCGGTGACCGTGGCACCCTGATCGCCGGCGCCAACGGCTCGTGCACCCGCGAAGTGCTGGAGCAGATCAAGCAAACCGTCGATGCCGGCTACACCAACCTGCTGATCGCCCCGCCTTACTACGCGCTGCCGTCCCAGGAAGAGTTGCTGGCCCACTACAACACCATCCTTGAGACCTTCCCTGAAATCAACGTGGTGCTCTACAACTACCCAGTTCGCACCAACGTCGAAGTTGGCCTGGACGTGATCGCTGCACTGCATGAGCATCCACGCGTGATCGGCATCAAGGAAAGCAGCGGCAACCTGTTGCGCGCCATCGAAATCGGTGAAAAATACAAAGGCATCCAGCTGTCCTGCGGTTCCGACGACCAGGCCCTGGACTTCTACCTGTGGGGCGCCGACAGCTGGATCTGCGGCCCGGCCAACATCTTCCCGGAGAAGGTCGTGGCCTTCCACAAGGCCTTCACCAGCGGCGACATCCGTGGCGCCCAGCAGATCATGCGCAGCCTGTTCCCGGCCATGGCCAACCTGGAAAGCGGCAAGTTCGTGCAGAAGGTCAAGTACGGCGCCGAGCTGGCCGGCTTCAAGGTCGGCAATGCCCGCGCCCCGCTGCTGCCACTGACCGATGAAGAAAAAACCGAGTTCCGCAAGGCGTTCGAAGCAACCCAGCAGTAATGCTACACGGGGCCGCCACGCGGCCCCCTCGCACCCTCTCTTGATACGAGATAGACCCATGAACACCCCACAATCGTCATCGCAGAACGCCGTAGTCATCGGCGGCGGTATCGTCGGTGTCTGCTGCGCGCTGTACCTGCAGCGCGAAGGCCACAAGGTCACGCTCATCGACCCCGCCGCACCGGGCGACAGTACCGCCAAGTGGAGTTGCGGTCAGATGGCGGTCAGTGAAGTCATTCCACTGTCCAAGCCGGGCATCCTGATGAAGATCCCGGGCTGGCTGCTGGACCAGAAAGGCCCCCTGGCACTGCGCCCGAGCGCGCTGCCGGGCATCCTGCCGTGGTTCCTGCGTTTTCTGGCCTGCGCACGTTCGTCGAAGATCCATGAGATCGCTGAGGACATGGCACGCCTGACCCAACACGTCTATACCGACTACGCCCCGCTGCTGGATGCCTGCCCGGACAAAACCTTGTTGGGCGACCGCCCTATCCTTGAAGTGTTCGACTCGCCAGCAGGCCTGGCCCACGAGCGCCCGCACCTGGAACTGCGCAAGCAGCTGGGCTTCAAGTCCGAAGAACTGGACGGCGCCGCCATCGGCGATCTGGAGCCGGCCCTGGCGGGCAAGTTCCAGCATGGCCTGATGTTCCCTGACTGGCGCGCCGTCAGCGACACCGAAGGGTTCATCGCCGCGCTTACTGCAAGCTTCGTCAGCCAGGGCGGCACTCGCGTGCGCCAGAGCGCCGTGAGGATCGACGAGAACCATGACCGCGCCAGCGGTGTGACCCTGGCCGATGGCACACGCCTCCCCGCTGATCACGTGGTCGTCGCCGCCGGTACCGGTGCTCGCCCCTTCTTCGACAGTCTCGGGGTGAACATCCCATTGGCCGGCATCGCCGGTTACCAGGCAGTGCTGCCCCAGCCTGAGGTGGAAATCCGCCACTCGGTAATCTACGCCGACGGCGGTTTCTGCTTCGCCCCAATGACCCGTGGCCTGCAGATTGGCGGCACCATCGAGTTCGCCGCCCCTGGCGCCGAGCCGAACTTCAAGCGCGCCGAAATCATCATGGAAAAGGCCCGCCGTGTACTGCCGCAACTCAACACCCAGGGGATGGAGTTCGGTGTCGGCTACCGACCATTCCTGCCCGATACCAAGCCGGTGATCGACCGCTCCCCTCGCCTGAACAACGTGATCATGGCCTTCGGCCACGGTCAGCTCGGCCTGACCTTGGGCGCCACTACTGGCCGCCTGGTCGCGGACCTGGTCGCCCACCGTACGCCTGCACAAAACCTGACTGCATTCAGCGCCCGACGCTTCGCCCTTATTGGAGGTACAGCATGAACCGTTACGACCAGTTCTACATCAATGGCCAATGGGTCAGCCCGATCAATGGCGGCAGCTTCGAATCTTTCGACCCAAGCGATGAAAGCTTGATCACCACCGTGGCATCCGGCTGCGCCGAAGATATTGATGTTGCCGTGAAAGCGGCCCGGGCTGCATTCGACGAGGGGCCATGGCCGCGCCTGAGCGGTGCCGAACGTGGCGCCTACCTGCGCAAGATTGCCGACGGTATCCGTGCCCGCCAGGAAGAACTGGCCGAGCTGGAAGTACGCGACAACGGCAAACCATTCCCGGAAGCCATGTGGGACATCGGTGATACCGCCGGCTGCTTCGAATACTACGCCTACCTGGCCGAGGAACTGGACCGCAATCGCGAGAAGGATGTGACCCTGTCCGACGACCGTTTCAACTCCATCGCCCGCAAGGAGCCGATTGGCGTTGCCGGTGCCATCGTACCGTGGAACTTCCCGATGCTGATGGCTTCGTGGAAGATCGCCCCGGCGCTGGCGGCAGGTTGCAGCATCATTCTCAAGCCCGCCGAGCAAACCTCGCTGACCGCGCTGGAGCTGGCACGCATCGCCGACGAAGCCGGCCTGCCTGCCGGTGTGCTGAACATCGTCACCGGCCCAGGCTCCAAGGTCGGCGCTGCATTGACCGCCCATCCAGGCGTCGACAAGCTGGCCTTCACCGGCAGCGTCCCGGTCGGTAGCCGCATCATGCAAGCCGCCGCCCAGGACATCAAGAACGTGACCCTGGAGCTGGGCGGCAAGTCGCCGTTCGTGATCTTCGCCGACAGTGATATCGAAAAGGCTGTCGAGTGGATCATGTTCGGTATCTTCTGGAACAAGGGCGAAGTGTGCTCGGCCACCTCGCGCGTGCTGGTCGAGCGCTCGGCTTATGAGCCGTTGCTCGCCCGCCTGGCCGAAGAAACCCGTAAGATCAAGATCGGCAACGGCATGCAAGAGGGCGTGCTGCTGGGCCCACTGGTCAACCAGAGCCAATACGACGGTACCCTGCGCGCCATCGCCAGCGGCCTGGAAGCAGGGGCCCGCCTGGTCTGCGGCGGCGAACGCCCTGCACACCTGGACAAAGGCTTCTATCTGCAACCGACCGTATTCGCCGACGTACCGGAAGACAGCTGGATCTGGAACGAGGAAATCTTCGGTCCGGTGGTGTGCATCCGCCCCTTCGACACCGAGGAAGAAGCGATCAAGTCGGCCAACAACTCGCGCTTTGGCCTGGGCGCCGCCGTGATGTCCCAAGACCTGGAGCGCTGCGAGCGTGTTGCCCGCAAGTTCCGCGCAGGTATCGTCTGGATCAACTGCTCGCAGCCGACCTTCACCGAAGCGCCGTGGGGCGGCTACAAGACCAGTGGTATTGGCCGCGAGCTGGGCGAATGGGGCCTGAACAACTACCTGGAAACCAAACAGATCACCCGCTACGACAGCGAACAGCCTTGGGGCTGGTACATCAAGTGAGGTATTAGCCATGCGTTGGAAACAGACGCTTCAGCTGGCTGAAGTGCACTGCGAAGGCGAAATCGGCAAGGTCATCACCGGGGGCGTCATCGGCGTCCCGGGTGCCACCATGCTCGACAAGATGAACTACATCAACGAAGTCGACGACAGCCTGCGTCGCCTGGTCACCCTGGAGCCACGCGGTTGCCTGCAGATGTCGGTGAACCTGCTGCTGCCGCCTACCCGCCCGGAAGCGCATGCTGGCTTTATCGTGTTGCAGGCCGACAAGGCCCATCCGATGTCCGGCAGCAACTGCATCTGCGTGGTGACCGCGCTGCTGGAGCTCGGCATGGTGCCGATGCAGGAGCCGGAAACCACGGTGGTGCTGGACACCCCGGCGGGCCTGGTCACTGCCCGCGCCCAGTGCGCGGACGGTCGCTGCCTGAGCGTGTCGCTGGACATGGTGCCGGCCTTCGTCGAGCACCTGGACCTTGCCATCGAAACCGAAGCCTTCGGCACGATCAACATCGATGTAGCCTTTGGCGGTGTCTATTACGCCTTGATCGACGTGGCACAGACCGGCCTTTCGATCGCTCCGGAAAATGCCCGCGCCCTGGCCGACGCCGGGGTGGCATTGAAGGATGTGATAAATCGGCAGCTGGACATCCAGCACCCGTTGCTCCCTTCGGTGAACGAAGTGGCCTATGTGATGTTCCGCAACCGCCTGGACGATCGCACCTACCAGACCTGCACCACCCTGCCACCGGGGCGGGTCGATCGATCGCCCTGCGGTACCGGCAGCTCAGCCAACCTGGCCACCCTGGCGGCGCGAGGGCTGGTACACGAAGGCGATCACCTGGTGTCGCGCTCGACCATCGGCGGGCAGTTCCAGGTAGCCTTGCTGGGCCACACCGACGTTGCTGGCAAGCCGGCGGTACTGCCGCGAGTAACCGGACGCGCATGGCTGTACGGGCTGCAGCAGTTGGGCGTGGACCCGGACGATCCACTCTCGGCTGGCTTCATGCTCAGCGATACCTGGGGCGTCGGTCTGAGTCAGTGACGTCGCCACCCTGTGCTCGGCCTGCGCCGGGCATAGCGCCCCCATGGGAACATTGGGGCAGTGAATCCTGGGTTTCATTCCAGCGGTTTTCGCCGCCAGGCGCTTGCACGATGTCCGTTTGACCTTGCCCCCCCTCCTCCGCCATGCTGGAGCGAAACCTGATCAGCAGAGACTGATCATCAATCAGGCCTGGCCTGTATGATACGGGCCAGACCAACCGAGACCTGATGATGGCAAAAGATACTGACACCGAAAGCGGCCCTCGTCGGCACAGCGGACGCTACATCTACGAGGAACTGCGCAAGCAGATCCTCACCCTCAAGCTCAAGCCTGGGGTGCAACTCGATGAGGTCTCCCTGGCGGCACAATTCGGGCTCTCGCGCTCACCCGTGCGCGATGCCTTGGCACGGCTGATCACCGAAGGCCTGGTGGTGATACTGCCGAACCGTACGACACTGGTAACCCCCTTCGAGATCGAGGAATTCCCCAACTACGTTTCAGCCTTGGATCTGATCCAGCGCGCGGTCACACGCCTGGCGGCCACCCAGCACAGAGCCGAAGACCTGCAGGCCATCCGGGACGCCGATGCGGCCTACCTGAACGCCGTGACCACGGGTGATTTCCAGGCGATGTCCGAACTCAACAAAGCGTTCCACATGGCCATTGCCCATGCCGGGCGCAACCCTTACTTCATCAATTACTATGAGCGGCTGCTCGGCGAAGGCCAAAGGTTGCTGCACCTGCATTTCGATCACGTCGTCAGTTCGGCCAGCGCGCATCGGTTGGGGCGTGACCATGATGAAATCATCCAGGCCATTGCCTCGCGTGACGCCGATGCCGCGGAAGCCGCCGCTCACGAACACACCATGCTGTTCCAGCGCCGCTTCCTGGACTACATGCAGCAAAACCTGACTGCGCGCATGTCGGTCGGCTGACACATCCGCAGAAGATGCGGCCCTCCATCTCTTGGTCTGGGCCGCAGCATCGATCGCATGATGCAACCGTAATGCATCTTCTTCCTTAGCCTTTCCATATGTTGGCGTGGCGGTTTGCGCACGCCTTGAAGAACACCCTCTCGGTGCCGCTTGCCCCACCTCTGCTCCATCGATGAGCCGCGCGCATAGTATTGCATACATATCTGCACACATGATATTCATGAGTGTCATCGCGCCATCTCTTTCACAACAACACGCGGGGTTCGTCATCCAATGAACAGGTTTGCCAACAAGGTCGTCCTCGTCACCGGCGCCGCCGGCGGTATCGGTTCTGCAATCGCAGCACGCTTCGCCCACGAAGGGGCCAGGGTGATCGTCAGCGACGTCAATCTGCAAGCAGCCCAGACGGTGGCCCAGGGCCTGCGCTCCGAGGGGCATGAGGCGCTGGCCATTGCGGCTGATATCGCTAATGGCGAGGCCTGTCGCGGATTGGTCGAGGAGGTGATGGCGCAGTTCGGCCAGATCGATGTGCTGATCAACAATGCCGGCATCAACCGCCGGGGGAACTTGCTTGCGCTGAGTGAAGATGACTGGCACAGCAGTTTCGCGGTCAACGTCGACTCGATGTTCCACCTGTGCCGGGCAGTGTTGCCTGTGATGATCGAGGCAGGTGCCGGGGCTATCGTCAATACTGCCTCGCAATGGGGGCTGCACCCTGCGCCCGGCCACATCGCCTACAACGTCACCAAGGCCGCAGTGGCCTCATTCACCCAGAACCTGGCACGCGATTATGCGCCTCACAACATTCGGGTTAATGCCGTTTGCCCCGGAGAGATTCATACACCGATGCTCGAGGCCGGCGTGCTTCGCTCTGGGCGTACCATCGCGGATCTTGACCGGATGGTGCCGCTGGGAAGGATCGGCAAACCCGAAGAGGTAGCGGCGTTGGTCGCTTTCCTGGCGTCCGCCGAGGCGGCGTTCATGTGCGGGTCGCTCGTGGAGATCACCGGTGCCCAGGCAGTGGCCTGAGCAGGCTTCAACAAAAAGGCCCAGGTCGGTGGCATACCGAACCTGGGCCGCTTCCTCAGCGAGGTCGAGATAGTTTATGGCAGCGCGTACGCGATCACGCTGTCGCCACGCTTGTCGGAGTGCGGCGAGCCACCTGCGAAGATGACCACGTATTGCTTGCCGGTCTTCTGCGAGCGATAGGTGATCGGGCCGCTCTGGCTGCCCACCGGCAGACGCGACTTCCAGACCTCTTCACCGGTGCGGCTGTTGTAGGCACGCAGATAGAAGTCCTGGGTGCCGGCGAAGAACAGCAGGCCAGACTTGGTGGCCAGGGACGGGCCGAGGGTCGGCATGCCCAGTGGCAGCTTCAGGCCGGTAGCGATACCCAGCGGGCCGGTGTCCTGGACGGTCCCCACCGGAACCTGCCAGACCAGCTTGTGGGTCTTCAGGTTGACGGCCGACAGTGTGCCGAATGGCGGTGCCTGGCACGGTACGCCCAGCGGTGACATGAAGCGCTCGCGCCAGGTACCGAACGGCGTGCCCTTCTGCACGATGATGCCCATGCCCTCGCTGCTGCCAGTACCCGGCGGAATGTCCTTGGCCGGCACCATGTTGTAGTGCAGCCCCAGGCGCAGGTCATTGATGAACATCAGGTTGGTGGTCGGGTCCACCGACACGCCGCCCCAGTTCATGCCCCCCAGCGAACCTGGATACTGGATCGCCCAGTCTTCGCCCGGCGGCGTGAAGACGCCGTCATAACGGCTCGACTTGAAGATGATGCGGCACATCAATTGGTCGAATGGGGTCGCACCCCACATGTCCGCTTCCTTGAGCACTTCGTTACCGATGCTCGGCATGCCCACCGAGTATGGTTGGGTCGGCGAATAACGCTCACCCGGCAGGTTACCCTGCGGCACCGGACGCTCCTCGATGTCGGCCAGCGGCTTGCCATTGGTACGGTCCAGCAGATAGATCATGCCGGTTTTCGAAGTGACCGACAGGGCCTTGGACACCGAGCCGTCATCGTTGGTGATGTCGTAGATCAACGGCTGACCGGTGACGTCGAAGTCCCAGATGTCGTGGTGGACGGTCTGGAACGACCAGACTGGACGACCAGTGGCCACATTGACCGCGACGATCGACGAACCGTACTTATCGTCGGCCTCGGTACGAAAACCCGCCCAGAAGTCAGGGGTGGCATTGCCGGTTGGCAGGTAGACCATGCCCAGCTCAGCGTCATAGGAGGCCGCGACCCAGACATTCGGGGTGCCACGGGTGTAACCTTCCGGCGACAGCGGTTCACGGGTCACGTTCGGGTTACCCGGATCCCATGCCCACACCAGGGTGCCGGTGACCGCGTCGTAAGCACGTACCACTCCTGGTGGCTCGCCGGTTTCGAAGTTGTCGATGACCCGGCCACCCACGATGATCAGGTTGCCCGCCACCAATGGGGTGGACGACTGCTGGTAGTAGCCAGGCTTGACTTCGCCCATGCCGGCCTTGAGGTCGACGGTACCGTTGTCACCAAAGTTGGCCACCGGCTTGCCGGTATGGGCGTCGAGGGCCATCAGGCGGCCATCCCCCGTCGGGAAGATCAGGCGCTGCGGGCTGACCGTCGTGTCCATGGCGGCGTCGGCAGCCACACCCGGCACATCGGCGACTTGCTTGGCGGTCGTGGCATCGAAATAGCCCATGCCGCGGCAACGCTGGTAGGTGGAGTTGCCCTTGCCTGCGGCGTAGCGCCAGTTCTCCTTGCCCGTGTCGATGTTGAAAGAGATCACCGTGCTGTAGGTCGTGCAGACATACAGGCTGTCGCCCACCTGGAGCGGAGTGTTCTGATCTTCGGCATCGCCCACACCAGGTACGACGGCCTCACCAGTGTGCGCGGTCCAGGCAACCTGGAGGTCCTTGACGTTGGCTGGGGTGATGTCACCCACGTGCGAGAAGCGCGAACCATGGGTATCGCCTGCCCACGCCTTCCAGTCGCCCGGCTCCTTTTCCAAGAGTTGGGGTTTGACTTGCTGCGCAGCAGCAACCGATTGCGCATCGCGGATGATGTTCTTGGGCTCGAACGCACTGACTGCGGTCACCACCACGCCGACCGACGCCGCCGCCCCCAGGGCCACACCGGTCACGCGTGCTTTACGCGATCGGGTGAACAGCGGAATCGAGAACGCGACGGCAGCGCCGATGATCGCGAAGGCGAAGAACCGCGAAAGCAGGGGCCAGAACTTGAAGCCCACTTCCCAGATTGCCCAGACGCCGGTGTACACCACCGCAACGGCAATCAGGAGCACCCCCAGCATCCGCCGGCGGACGATCAGGCCACCGGCAGCGACGAGAACCACACCTGCAATCAGGAAATACCAGCTGCCGCCCAGCCAGGCAAGCCATCCACCGCCACCGATGAAATACACACCGGCAAGCAAAATAATCGCACCGAGGATCGCGAGCCACGCGCGCCCCAATCGGCCAGGAAAGACATCTTCCATCACTTTTGTTCCCTTCCAATGTTTACGAAAGGGCAAATTGTCGCATGCGTACAACACAACATACAAACATGAAGTCAGGATTGCGCACAGCAAAGAACAAGGGTGAGCGTAGTCGCACGCCCTGAGTCAGACGCGTGCACATTCGCCATGAAAGCTGTCTGCCGCTGCGGCTACCGCCCGCTCAAGGTCGGTCTGAGCGCAAATCGCACAGGTAGCTCATCACCACATCCGCAGCATGCTTGAGCCGGGAGGCCTTTCTTTCGGGTGAGTTGAGGTCGACCCCCAGCACATACGACAGCGTGTAGCGGTTGGTGATGAAGTAGGCACCCAGCCCCGAGATCGAGACGTACAGGTCCACCCACTCCGCATCCTGACGAAAAACGCCCTGGTCCTTGCCCTGTTGCAAGATTGCGGAAAGCGCAGCGCGCAATGGGTTGAACATTTGGGAAATCACGGCGGATTTCTGTATGTGCGAGGCCTTGTGCAGGTTTTCGGTCGACAGCAGCAGATGAAAATCTGGCTGGTCGATGAAATGCTGGACGGTCTTCTCCACCAGCGTGCGCATGTCGCTTACCGGATCCCCTGAAAGCACCAGCCCATTTTGCCGCTCGCGCATGGCGCCATACGCCCGCTCCATGACCTCGATGAACAGCCCCTCCTTGCTGTCGAAATAGTGATAGATCAGGTTCTTGCTGATCTCGCAGCGCAGAACGATTGCCTCGATGCTAGCGCCATCGTAGCCGCGCTCGGCGAACTCCCGGGTCGCAACCTTCAGGATGTTCTCCCGCGTGACCGCAGCATTGCGGGTCTTGGGTTTGGGGGCTGCCTGGGCGTTGGTCTTCATCGTCTTGTAAGCCTTTTCTCTAGCCGCGTAGGGCGAGTGTATCAGCGGGGGTGCCGCTGGGGAGGTTCGTTTGGTACCGAGTTGACACCGCCTGGATTACCTCCTAGGTTATCACCAACTAACTGAACGTCCAGTTAGTTAGCACCAATGATCAACCCAGCGACTGGAGCAATCATGAGCACTGCATCAACAACAAGAACCAGCAGAGGCGTACGGGTAGGATGCGACATCGGAGGCACGTTCACAGACGTCGTGCTTGCAATGCCGGATGGCCGCCTGTTCGTGAACAAGACCTCGACGACCCCGGAAAACCTGGGTGAAGCGATCGTGCAAGGGCTGAGCACGCTTTTGCAGCAGGCGGGCGTCGAGCCAAGCGACATCACCGAAATCGTGCACGGCACCACCACCGCCTCGAACACGATCCTGCAAAAAGTCGGTGCGAAGACTGGCGTCCTGACCACTGCTGGGTTTCGCGACGTGCTGGAGATCGGTCGGATCCGTACCCCCACCATGTTCGACCTGTCGTGGAGCAAGCCAGAACCGCTGGCGACTCGCCGCTGGAGACGGGGCATCCAAGAGCGCATGAGCGCCACCGGCGACGTGGTGACGCCGCTGGACGAAGCGCAGCTGATCCGTGAAGCCCGGTCGCTGATCGACGAGGGGGTGACGGCAATCGCCATCGCCTTCATCAACAGCTACATCAACCCGAGCCATGAGCGTCGTGCCAAGCAACTGCTTCAGCAGCATTTCCCCCATGTGCTGGTCAGTGCATCATTCGAGGTTCTGCCGGAGATCAAAGAATACGAGCGCACCAGTACCACGGTGGTCAACGCCTACATCCTCCCTGCCATGCGCACCTACCTGGCCCGTCTGCGCCAGGACCTCGAGGCGATGGGCGTACGTGCCTCGTTGCAGGTGATGGCCTCCAACGGGGGCATGATGGGCATCGCTTCGGCAAGTGAAAAACCGGTCTTCGCGGTCGCCTCCGGCCCTGCCGGCGGAGTGACCGGCGCAGCCCGGATTGGCGCTTTGGCTGGTGATAGCAACCAGATCATCTTCGACATGGGTGGCACCACCGCAAAGGCGGCGCTGGTTGTCGACAACCAACCCTCGTTGACCAACGAGTATGAGTTCCGCGACGGCATCAGCGCCCCGAGCCGCTTCGTCAAAGGTGGCGGCTACGTGCTGAAAGTCCCGGCCATCGACATCGCCGAAGTGGGTGCCGGCGGGGGCTCGATCGCCTGGATCGACGCCGGTGGCCTGCTGTGCGTAGGCCCGGAGTCGGCTGGATCCTACCCAGGTCCAGCCTGCTACAACAAAGGCAATGCACAACCGACGGTGACCGACGCCAACATGGTATTGGGCTACCTCAACCCGGTCGCGCTGGCCGGCGGCAGCCTGCCGGTATCGCCGCAGCTGTCGGCAAAAGCGGTGACCGAACACATCGCCACTCCCCTGCAACTCGACCTGCTCAAGGCCGCTCACGGTATCCGCCACCTTGCCAACGTCAACATGGCCCGGGCGATTCGCGCAGTGACCGTCGAGCGCGGCCTGGATCCACGAGAAATGTCGATGATGGCATTCGGTGGCGGCGGCCCGCTGCACGCCGTGGCCGTGGCACGCCTACTGGGGATCCGCCGAGTGGTGGCGCCGATCATGGCCGGAGTGTTCTGCTCGGCCGGAATGCTCACCGCCGATGCCGAGCACAATTTCGTCAAGGCGATCCTCAAGCCCTTCGCCCACTGCGACCTCGTCGCCCTCTCGAGCGAAGCCATCGCCCTTGGCGACCAGGGCTTCACCGTGCTGGCCAGCGAAGGCTACAGCGCCGACGCTGCCCAGATCGCCTATTCGGCAGATGTCCGTTACCTGGGCCAAAGTTCGGAACTCACTGTAGCCCTGAGTGCTTCGCAGATCGACGGCCCTGCCCTGCAGCAACTGGCCAAGGACTTCAACGCCCAGTACCTGCAGACCTTCGGCTACAACAGCGACGAGCCGCTGGAGTTGGTCAACCTGCGCGTCAGCGCCCGTGGCCGCAGCGCGCATCGGCTGGAGTTCGCCGACTGCAAGGTAGACGCCACCGCGCTGCAAGGCTCCCAGGGCGAGCGGTTGGTCAGCTTCGATGCCGACCAGCCGCATCGGCCCACCCCAGTAATGCCTCGGGCGAGCATCGGCCTGAGCCCGGTACAAGGCCCACTGATCATCGAGTCCTACGACACGACCATCGTTGTTCCACCAGGCTGCAGCGCGCACGCCGACAGCATCGGAAACATCACCATCGACATCCAGGAGATCCGCGCATGAGCCAGGCCATCGACCCCATCACTTTCGCTGTCGTCAAGAACGCCATGGATTCGATCGTCGACGAAGTGGCTTACACCGTGCTACGCACCGCCCGCTCCGAGATCGTCAAGGATGTGATGGACTACTCGGCAGCCATCTGTGACCGCCACGGGCAAATGATCGCCCAGGCCAAGACCATCGCCCTGCACCTGGGCGCCATCCCCGAGGCGATGGCACAGGTCAAGCTCCGCTATGGCGACAGCCTGCAGCCTGGCGATGCGGTCATCGTCAACGATCCGTACCAAGGTGGCATGCACCTGCCGGACATCTTCATGTTCGCGCCCTTCTTTTATAAAGGCGAGATCGAAGGCTACAGCGTGGTCATCTGCCACCACACCGATGTCGGGGGGCGCGTTCCAGGCTCCAATGCCAGCGACTCTACCGAGATCTACCAGGAAGGCCTGCGAATTCCGGTGGTCAAGCTTTACGAAGCCGGCCAGATCAACGACACCATGGAGCGCATCATCGCCCAGAACGTACGCGTCCCTGACCGTGTGCTGGGCGACCTGCGCGCCCAGTACGCGGCTTGTCAGGTCGGCAGCCGCGAACTGACCCGCCTGCTCGATCGCTATGGCCGCGACGAGAGCCGCCTCTACTTCGCCGAACTGCTGGATTACGCCGAACGCCTGACCCGCGAAGAAATCCGCCAATGGCCCAAAGGCACATTCGTGTTCGAAGACTTCATCGATGACGATGGGCTTTCAGAAGAACCGATCCCGCTGCGGGTAGCGGTCACGGTACACGAGGACCATGTGAGCGTGGACTACACAGGCAGCGCGCCACAAGTCCGGGCCGCGATCAACTCCACGCTCTCCTACACCAAGTCCTGCACCTATTTGAGCGTGCGTTGTGCGCTCAAAGGCGACGTGCCGAACAACGAAGGGCTGTTCCGCTGCGTCGAGGTACACGTGCCTGAAGGGACCGTGCTGAACCCGGTCGAGCCGGCCGCGGTCGCCGCACGCGCACTCACCGGGTACCGGGTATTCGACACCATGCTCGGTGCACTGGCGCAAGTGGTGCCTGATCACATACCGGCCGCAGGTGAAGGTGGCAATACCGTGGTGTGCCTGTCTGGCAAGAAAGACAACGGCGAGGGCTACATCATCGTCGACATGGTCTGCGGCGCCTGGGGCGCGCGACCGCATGCCGACGGGGTAGAAGCCATCACCAACGCTTCGCAGAACCTGTCCAACACGCCGGTCGAAACCCTCGAAGCGCAACATCCCGTGCGCGTGGAGGCCTATGAGCTTGTGCCCGATAGTTTCGGTGCCGGTCGCTATCGTGGCGGCCTGGGGGTGATGCGCAGCTATCGCGTACTGGCCGATGACGTCCTCTTGCAGCTGCGCGCCGACCGCATGAAATTCCGCCCCTACGGCCTTCAAGGCGGCCTGCCGGCGAGCCCAGCGGTCAACGCACTGCAACACGGCGACGAAACCCGATTATTGCCCAGCAAAGTGGGTATCACCATTGCACGGAACGATGTGGTATCGCACACCCAGCCGGGTGGCGGCGGTTTCGGCGACCCTCTGCAACGTCCACTGGATGCCATCGGGCAGGACGTCTGGAATCACAAGATGAGCGCGGCCTTTGCGCGGGAGCACTACCGCGCCGTCGTGGATGCCGGCTCAGGCCGAGTCGATGAGATCGCCACCGCAGAACTACGTGCTATGGCCCAATGACAGTGGGGCGCGAGCCCCGCTTTCCCGTTAACACGCCGTGCGAGTGCAACAATATGAATAATAATGTGCTGGACGTGCATACCTTCCTGGACGACCGTCCGATCGGAAGGCAACAGAAGACCGTAATCGTCCTCGGCCTCCTGATCCTGATGCTGGATGGCTTCGACACCATGATGATGGGCTTCATCGCCCCAGCCCTGCTCCAGGATTGGGGCATTGGCCGAGGCGATCTAGGCCCTTTGATGATGAGCGGCATCATCGGGCTCTCGATCGGCTCACTCCTGGCAGGGCCCCTGGCGGACCGTTTCGGCAGGCGCTGGGTCATCATCGCAGCCGTGTGCGCAGTGGGCATCTTCTGTATCACCTGTGCGTTCATGAATGGCCTTCACACCCTCACCGCAGCGCGCTTTCTCACCGGCGTCGGGCTAGGTGCGACGATGCCGAACATCACCACGCTACTGGCTGAATGCGCCCCGCTACGCCGCCGCTCCCTCCTCGTCACCTCGGCGTGGTGCGGCTTCGGTATGGGTGGGGCTCTGTGTGGGTTGGTGAGCGAACACCTGATACAGCTCCACAGCTGGCGGGCCGTATTCATCACGGGAGGTGTGCTGCCTCTTGTGCTGGTATTGGCGCTCATCATCTGGCTCCCAGAGTCGCTTCGATTCCGGCTCCAGCGCAACCAGCCTCACGAGCGCCTGGTGGCCGCCACCAACGCACTGATGCCTGGTAGCGCCAGCGCTTCGACGAAGTTCATCAACAGTGAACAAAGCACCTGCGAGGCAACGATCCGTGGCCCGATAGCATTATTGAGCCGTAACTACAGGATCGGCACCTTGACCATCTGGCTTGCGATGTTCATGGGCTTCTTCCATCTGTACTTCCTGAGCAACTGGCTGCCCCTCACGGCCAGTGCTGCCGGCATGTCTTACTCGCAGGCAGTCACGCTGGGTATCATCCTGCAAGTCGGCGGCGCCATCGGTAATTTCACCGTGGGGCTGAAGATGGACAGGTACGAGCCAAATCGGATCGTAAGCATCATGTTCGCGGGCTGCGCAGTGTTCACGTTGCTGATCGCCCTGTTCAGCAGCTCGTTTGCCATGGTCGGTACGTTGGTATTCCTGCTGGGTTACGTACTGATGTCCGCGAACGCTGGGTGTTTCGCATTGGGTGCGGCTCACTACCCAACCCCGATCCGGGCGACAGGGGTCAGCTGGGTCTTCGGTATCGGTCGGGTGGGGGCGATTCTTGGTGCGGGTTCTGGGGCGGTCATCACCACCTGGGGTTTGACGATCACTGATATCTTCACGCTTCTGACCGTCCCCGTGCTAGTCGCGGCAATGGCGATCTATTTCAAAAGGCGCCTGCGCATGAAAGCGGTTTCGACCGTCGCGCAACAGCGCATCTGATCCGCACAACCGAAACGCCCCATAACGGTGCAAACACTCTAGAATAGGCGACCCTCCCGTCACAGAGCAGCCCATGGACATCGATCAGGCCCGAACCTTTCTGGAAATAGTCCGCTGCGGCAGCCTGGTCGCCGCTGCCGAGCGCCTGTTCGTGTCGCAGACGGCGATCACCGCGCGGGTGCAGCGCCTGGAACAGCAACTGGGCTGCCAGCTGTTCGTGCGCAGCCGCAGCGGCGCCAGCCTGACCAGCGATGGCGAGGCATTCGTCAGCTACGCCAACCAGCTGGTGCAGACGTGGGAGGCGGCGCGCCGCGATCTGCCGCTGCCCGAGGGCTGCCAGCAGGTATTGCATGTGGGCGGTGAGGTCAGCCTTGGCAACCCGATGATGCTCGACTGGGTCAGCGCCCTGCACCAGGCGCTGCCCAGCCACGCCATTCGCAGCGAGGTCAGCGATGGCGAGTCTTTGCTGCGCAAGGTTGAAATGGGCCTGCTCGACGCCGCGCTGGTCTATCAGCCCACCTACGGGCCTGGCCTGCAGGTGGAGCAATTGATGGAAGAGAAGCTGATCCGCGTACGCCGGATCGATCGACCCGATCCGTACATCTACATCGACTGGGGCGAAGCCTTCCGTCGCCAGCACGATGCCGCACTGCCCGACTGCGCACGCCCGGCACTGAGCTTCAACCTGGGCCCGCTGGCCCTGCAGTTCATCCTCGACCAGGGTGGCAGCGGCTACTTCCGCACCCGCGTGGTCCAGGCCTACCTCGACAGCGGCGTATTCGAGCGCGTACCCCAGGCGCCAGAATTCACCTACCCGACGTTCCTCGTTTACCCGCGCAAGCGCGACAGCGAAGCCCTGCAACAAGCGTTCGTGGTGCTACGCCGGCTGGTGTCGGCCGGCGCCAGCGACTGGTCACAACGCTGGGACCCGCTGATCTGACACGCGCTCGGCGGCGCTGAGCAACTGGCGCTTGAGGCCGGCGATCAGGTCGGTCTGGGTGATCACTCCGACCAGCTGCCCACCATCGAGCACCGGCAGGCAATGCAAGCCCTGCTCACACAGCAGTGGCAGCAGGCGCTCCAGCGGATGCTGGCTGCTGACGCTGATGACGCGCTTGCTCATCACCTCCGCCATGCGCACCTTCTTGCGCCCGAACACGCTACGCCGACGGCGCATGGCCGGGCCGACCAGGTCGCTGAGGCTGACGATCCCGACCAGCTGGCCCTGCTGCAGTACCGGCAGGGTTTTCAGATGGTGGCTGTCGAGCATCTTCCAAGCCTGCTCAAGCGTGGTGTCGGGCGAGGCGAACTGCACATCGCGGGACATCACCGAGGCCGCCGTGATACCCCCCAGGCTACGCTGCAGGGCGTGTTGCTCGGTGGCCAGGATGATGCGCTCGAGCTCGTCACGGGTGACGTCGACGAACTCGCCGATCTCTTCGAGGGCATAGTCCAGGTCGGCGGCACTCACACCCACCCGCTCGCTGGGCAGTGGGTCGTGGGTGTGATGCAGATCCTTGCGCGGTGCCGCACCTTTGGGATAGCGCACCCCGGTGAGGCGGTTGTAGACCACCGCCACCGCCACCAGGATCAGCGCGTTGAGCAACACCGGCTCGATCAGGTGGTCGCCCAGCGCGGTCAACCCCGGATCGGCCAGCACGGCACTGACCGCAACGCCGCCGCCCGGCGGGTGCAGGCAGCGCAGCAGGCACATCACCAGGATGGCGATACCCAGGGCCGCGCCTGCAACCCACAGCTCGGGACCGAAGCCCTGGCGCATGGCCAGGCCCACCAGGCAGGCCAGGCCGTAGCTGCCGAGCACCGGCCAAGGCTGGGCCAAAGGCCCGGAGTGCACCGCGAACACCAGCACCGCCGAGGCCGCCAGCGGGCCAAGCAAATGCAGGGCGATGCCCGACCCGTAGGCCATGCTGGTCAACCAGCCGGCCAGGAACAGGCCCAGCAGTGCGCCGACACCGGCACGCAACCATTGTTTGGGGGGAATGTTGAGGGGCGCCGGCAACAGCCGCTGCAGACGACTTTCGGAACGCGAGGCAGACATTGGAATATTCGAACTACGTAATCTTTCTGTTTTTAAAAAGAAAGCCCAGCCGAGCCGGCCTGGGCCTTGTATTGCCGAAGCAATAACGCAAGGGGCTCCGTCCGTGGAGAAGATGGAAACCGGGAAAGTTTCGCGAATGGATTGTGCCGGGCCACGACGATGGGGGCTAATTCAAAAAAATGCGGTTGGGCTGCAATTTTTTTGCAGTACGCCCGCTCAGCGCACCTTGCGCGGCAGGTCGATGCTCACCCGCAACCCGCCCAGCGGGCTTTCGAGCAATGCCAGGCGCCCGCCCCAGGCCTCGACGATATCACGCACGATGCCCAGGCCCAGGCCATGGCCATCGACCAGTTCATCCAGCCGCGAGCCACGCTCCAGCACCTGCTGGCGCTGCCCCGCCGGGATACCCGGGCCATCGTCGTCGACCCATACCTGATAGCCGTCGGCACTTGGCGCGATGCCCAGGCGTACCTCGCTGTCGGCCCATTTGCAGGCGTTGTCCAGCAGGTTGCCGAGCAGCTCCAGCAGGTCTTCGCGGTCCCAGGGCAACAGCAACCCTGGCGGCACGTCGCGCTCGAGCAGCAGACCTTCGCCATGGATCATCCCCAGCGTGCCGAGCAGCCCAGGCAGCTCGGCGTCGCAATCGAACTGCGCACCCGGCAAGGCATCGCCGGCCAGCCGTGCGCGGTTCAATTCGCGGGCCAGACGCTGCTGGATCTGCTCCAGCTGCTCGCGCATCTGCCCGCTGACTTCGGGCAGGCCTTTCAAACGCTCGCTCGAAGCCAGGCTGAGCAACACCGCCAGCGGCGTCTTCAGCGCATGCCCTAGATTGCCCAGCGCATTGCGCGAGCGGCGCAGGGTGTCTTCGGTGTGGCTGAGCAGGTGGTTGACCTGATCCACCAGCGGCGCCAGTTCGCTGGGCACCTGGGCGTCGAGTTGCGAACGCTGGCCCTGCTGCAACTGGGCGATCTGCTGACGCGCACGCTCCAACGGGCGCAACGAACGGGTGACGGTAATGCGCTGCAGCACCAGGATCACCAGCAGCGCCACCAGGCCCATGCCCAGCCCAATCTGCTGCAGGCGGCGGAAACCGTCGCGCACCGGTGAATAATCCTGGGCCACGCTGATCGAGATGTCCTGCCCCAGCCGCCGGTAATCAGCGCGCAGGGCCAGCAATTGCTGCCCTTCCGGGCCCAGTTCATGGCTGTCGGACAGGCCCGGCGCGGCTGGCTTGGGCATGTCCAGGTCCCACAGCGAACGCGAACGCCAGGTGCCCTGGTCGAAGTCGATGCGGAAGTAATAGCCGGAAAACGGCCGCTGGTAAGCCGCGGAAATCCGCTGCTCATCCAGTTGCAGGCCGTTGGGGCCGCGGACCAGGGCCACCAGCAGGTTCTCGCTTTCATTGCGCAGGCCGTTTTCCAGGTAGCGCTGCAGCCCCGCTTCGAACAGCCACAGGGTGAGCTGCGCGAGCACCACACCGACCACTACCAACACGGCGACCAGGCCCAGGCTCAGGCGCGCCTGGATCGATTTCACCCGGTGCTCCCGGCATAGAGGTAGCCTTGCCCGCGGCGGGTCTCGATCACGCTGCGACCCAGCTTGCGGCGCAGGTGATTGACGTGTACCTCCAGTACGTTGGAGTCACGCTCGGTCTCGCCGTCGTACAAGTGCTCGGCCAGGTGGCTCTTGGAGAGAATCTGCTGCGGGTGCAGCATGAAATAGCGCAGCAGGCGGAATTCGGCGGCAGTCAGTTGGATATCGACGCCGTCGCGGTGCACGCACTGACGCCCCTCGTCCAACTGCAGGCCGGCGGCGTCCAGGATCGGCTGGTTGGCCAGGCCGCGGGCACGGCGCAACAGGGCCTGGATGCGCAATTGCAGTTCTTCGGGGTGGAACGGCTTGCTCAGGTAATCGTCGGCACCGGCCTTGAGCCCCTCGATCCGTTCGGCCCACGAGCCCCGCGCGGTCAGGATCAGCACCGGCGTGACCAGGCCGGCGGCGCGCCACTGGGCAAGCACGTCCAAACCTGGCAACCCCGGCAAGCCGAGGTCGAGGATGATCAGGTCGTAGGGCTCGCTCTGGCCCTGGTACACCGCGTCGCGGCCATCGGCCAGCCAGTCCACGGCGTAGCCCTGGCGTTGCAGGCTGGCGGTCAGTTCGTCGGCCAGGGGCACGTTGTCCTCGACAAGCAACAGGCGCATGTCAGTCGTCTTCCTCGTCTTTGAGCAGGGCGCCGGTACTGGCGTCGAGCTTGATTTCACGCACCACCCCCTGCGGGGTCAGCAGCTCGACCTCGTATTCGTAGCGGTCGTCGTCCTCTTCCAGCTCGGCTTCCAGCAGACGCGCCCCGGGGTAACGCCCCAGGGCGGTCTCTAGCAACTGCTCGAGCGGCAGGATGACGCCTTGCTGGCGCAACTTCAGTGCTTCGTCCTGGTCCAGGTCACGGGCCATCGCCAGGGAGCAGACGGCCAGCAACGAGAGCGCCAGGTAACGCGCCGGTCGAGCGAGCGGGATCATCAGTTGTCCCGTTCGTCCTTCAGGACTTCACCGGTCTTGGCGTCCAGATCGACGTCCCATTCGACGTTCTGCGCATCACGCAGCTCGACCTTGTAGATATAGCGCCCGTACTCGTTCTCCAGCTCCGAGTCGGTGACGGTCGAGCCTGGGTGCTTGGCCACGGCTGCGGCCTTGAGCTCGTCCAGGGACTTGATGGTCTTGGCATTGACCAGCTTCACCACTTCATCGGGCTGGACGTCCTTGGCGAAGGCGGCGTTGGCACCGAAAGCGAGGGCAGCGGCGGCGAACAGGGCAGTCAAGGTTTTCATCGGGTGGTTCTCCTTGGGAGTGTTCAAGTTGTCTACGGGGTTAAGATTACCCAGAGGTCCTTAATTCAACCTGAAAAGCGCAAGCGGCATCATAACGCAGCTCAATGCCACGCTATCGGTATAATGACCCGCTTGTTCGCTGCGAGATCCGTAATGAGTGCCATCCATGTCAAATACCCGGCCCTGACTTTCAAGGCAGGCCAGCGCGCGCTGCGCCAGATTCGCGAACGCGGCCTGCTGGCTGCGGACGTCGGTGTGCTCCCCGGCGCTGCGGGCGGGCCCAAGCCGCTGGGTATCCAGGGCCTGGACCTGGCGCTGTTCGGCCAATGGCTACCTTCGGCGCCACGCCCGCGCGCACTGATCGGCGCATCGATCGGCGCCTGGCGCTTCGCCAGCGCATGCCTCGACGACCCGGTGGCCGGGCTTCGCCGCTTGGGTGAACTGTACACCGAACAGGATTTCGCCAAGGGCATGCCCCCGACGCAAGTCAGCAGCAGTTGCCAGCAAATGCTCGACGACCTGCTGCAAGGCCGCGATCAGCAGATCCTCGATAACGCCCACTATCGCCTGAACGTGCTGGTGGTGAAGAGCCATGGCCAGCTCGCCCACGATCATCGTGGCCGCCTGGCGGCTGGCCTGTCCTCGGTGATCGCCAGCAATCTGCTCGGCCGCGCCCGCCTGGGTCGGCACTTCGAACGGGTGGTCCTGCATGACCGACGCAGCGCGCCACCACTGGCAGCCCTCAGCGACTTCCCCTCGCGCTGCCTGCCGCTGGACCTGGCCAACCTGCGCCATGCGCTACTCGCCTCTGGATCGATCCCGATGATCATGGAGGGCGTACGCGACATCCCCGGCGTGGGCAGCGGCACCTACCGCGACGGCGGCCTGCTCGACTACCATCTGGACCTGCCCTATCAGGGCGACGACCTGGTGCTATACCCGCACTTCACCGACAAGGTAGTGCCTGGCTGGTTCGACAAACCCCTGCCGTGGCGCAAGGGCTGCCCTCAACGCCTGCACAATGTGCTGCTGATGACGCCCTCGCCGCAGTACCTGGCCGCCTTGCCCTACGGCAAACTGCCCGACCGCAACGACTTCAAGCGCTTCATGGGCGACGCGCCCGGCCGCAAACGCTACTGGTACAAAGCCATCGCCGAAAGCCAGCGGCTTGGCGACGAGTTGCTCGAACTCATCACCACCGGGCGGCTGCATGAACGGCTGCAAGCCTTGTAGCGGCCATGCTGGTAGACTGCGCGCATTCATCGTTTCGTACAGAGTTATCACAGCGTGGAAATCTTCAAGGAATTCACTTTCGAATCGGCGCACCGCCTGCCCAACGTCCCGGCCGGCCACAAGTGCGGCCGCCTGCATGGCCACTCGTTCAAGGTCGGCCTGCACCTGACCGGCCCCCTCGACCCGCACACCGGCTGGATCCGCGACTTCGCCGAGGTCAAGGCGATCTTCAAGCCGATCTACGAGCAACTGGATCACAACTACCTGAACGACATCCCTGGCCTGGAAAACCCCACCAGCGAGGTCATCGCCAAGTGGATCTGGGAGCAGGTCAAGCCGCTGTTGCCGGAGCTGTCCAAGGTACGCATCCACGAGACCTGCACCAGCGGCTGCGAGTACATCGGCGACTGAGCCTGCGCGCTCACGGCGAATGGGGCGCCTTCAGCACTTCCACAGTGATGCGCCCCAGCGCACTACCCCAGGGCGCTACGCAGGAAGGATGGCGCGATGTAGCGCTGGTAATGCGCCTCGGACAACAGAAAGAACTCACGATCGATGGCATCGCGCAATTGCGGCAGCTCCCAGTCGCGAAACTCTGGCAGCAGGGCCATGCCATAGGCCTCCAGCTCGCGGATCATGCGTGCGCCACGGGCGATCAACTGGTACGCCCAGCAGTACTCCGACTGCTGCTCGACGAAACGGATGGAACGCTGCTGCAACTGCTGGCGTAGCAGGTCTTTGTCGAACACTTCGAGCTTGGCCATCATCACCTGGGCCAGCAATTGCTCCAGGCGCAACCAGACGGCACGCTTCTGCTCCTCGTCGTAGCCATTCCAGTGGATCACTTCGTGATGAAAGCGTTTGCAGCCACGGCACACCGTGTCTCCGTACACCGTGGAACAGAGGCCGACGCAAGGGGTCTTGATGGACTGGTTGGACATGGCAAAACAACGGCTTGGCGGCGGAACACAGGCCCATGTTAGCCCTTTGTCTAACCAGGGTCACTCGTTAAAGTCACAATCGCCGCCTTACCTTCGGGCGTTTTTTGCCGTAGAATCATCCCGCCTTTTCAAGGCAACAATGTCCGTTGGAAGCTGTTTTCAAAGCGTCACGAGCACAGTTCATCCGGTAGAACGGCGTTGGCCCGGGCCCTGCAATCCCCTCGCATGCCCGTGCCAGCCCTCATCAGCTCCCGTTCTGCTGGCGTAAAACTTTGAAAGCAGCTTCTGTAAGGATTCTCTGCGACCCTGGCTGGGCGGCCCAAGAAGCCGTGACCCGCGCATGGGTGCATTGAATGCTGGATGAGCGTCCCGGACACCCTATTTGGGACCACTGATGAGGGTAATAACTGTGCTTGAAGCCTACCGCAAACACATCGAAGAGCGTGCCGCCCTGGGTATCGTGCCCCAGCCGCTGAACGCCGAACAAACTGCAGGCCTGGTCGAGCTGCTGAAAAACCCGCCAGCCGGCGAAGAAGCCTTCCTCGTAGATCTGATCACCAACCGCGTTCCGCCAGGAGTCGACGAAGCTGCCTACGTCAAGGCTGCCTTCCTGTCCGCCGTGGCCAAGGGCGAAGCCACCTCGCCACTGATCGATCGCAAGCACGCCACCGAACTGCTGGGCACCATGCAGGGCGGCTACAACATCGAGACCCTGGTCCAGCTGCTGGACGACGCCGAACTGGGCGCCGTCGCGGCCGATCAGCTCAAGCACACCCTGCTGATGTTCGATGCCTTCCACGACGTGGCCGAAAAAGCCAAGGCTGGCAACGCCCACGCCAAGGCCGTGCTCGAATCCTGGGCTGCCGGCGAGTGGTTCACCTCGCGTCCGGCCATCGCCGAGAAGTACACCCTGACCGTGTTCAAGGTGCCTGGCGAAACCAACACCGACGACCTGTCGCCTGCTCCGGACGCCTGGTCGCGTCCTGATATCCCGCTGCACGCCCTGGCCATGCTGAAAATGGCCCGTGACGGCATCGAACCACAGCAGCCAGGTTCGGTCGGCCCGCTGGCCCAGATCGAAGCGGTCAAGGCCAAGGGCTTCCCGGTTGCCTACGTCGGTGATGTGGTCGGTACCGGTTCCTCGCGTAAATCCGCCACCAACTCGGTGCTGTGGTTCTTCGGCGACGACATCCCGTACGTGCCGAACAAGCGCGCCGGTGGTTTCTGCTTTGGCACCAAGATCGCTCCGATCTTCTACAACACCATGGAAGACGCCGGCGCCCTGCCGATCGAATTCGACTGCACCAACCTGGCCATGGGCGACGTCATCGACGTCTACCCGTTCAAGGGTGAAGTGCGCCGTCACGACAGCGACGAGCTGGTCACCGAGTTCGCACTGAAAACCGAAGTGCTGCTCGACGAAGTCCGCGCTGGCGGCCGTATCCCGTTGATCGTTGGCCGTGGCCTGACCGAAAAAGCCCGCGCCGAGCTGGGCCTGGGTGCTTCCGACCTGTTCAAGAAGCCAGAGCAGCCTGCCGATTCCGGCAAGGGCTTCACCCTGGCGCAGAAGATGGTCGGCCGCGCCTGCGGTCTGCCGGAAGGCCAGGGCGTGCGCCCAGGTGCCTACTGCGAGCCGAAGATGACCACCGTCGGCTCCCAGGACACCACTGGCCCGATGACCCGCGACGAGCTGAAGGACCTGGCGTGCCTGGGCTTCTCGGCCGACCTGGTGATGCAGTCGTTCTGCCACACCGCGGCGTATCCGAAGCCGATCGACGTCACCACCCACCACACCCTGCCAGACTTCATCCGCACCCGTGGCGGCGTGTCGCTGCGCCCAGGCGACGGCATCATCCACAGCTGGCTGAACCGCATGCTGATGCCTGACACCGTCGGTACCGGTGGTGACTCGCACACCCGCTTCCCGATCGGCATCTCGTTCCCGGCCGGTTCCGGCCTGGTCGCCTTCGCCGCCGCCACCGGCGTCATGCCGCTGGACATGCCGGAGTCGATCCTGGTTCGCTTCAAGGGCAAGCTGCAACCTGGCATCACCCTGCGTGACCTGGTGCATGCCATCCCTTACTACGCCATCCAGAAGGGCCTGCTGACCGTCGAGAAGAAGGGCAAGAAGAACGCCTTCTCCGGCCGCATCCTGGAAATCGAAGGCCTCAACGACCTGACCGTCGAGCAAGCCTTCGAACTGTCCGACGCCTCGGCCGAGCGCTCCGCTGCCGGTTGCACCATCAAGCTGCCAGAGAAGGCCATCGCCGAGTACCTGCAGTCCAACATCACACTGCTGCGCTGGATGATCGGCGAAGGCTACGGCGACCCTCGCACCCTGGAGCGTCGCGCCCAGGCCATGGAAGCCTGGCTGGCCAAGCCTGAGCTGCTGTCGGCCGACGCCGATGCCGAATACGCCGAGATCATCGAAATCGACCTGGCCGACGTCAAAGAGCCTGTGCTCTGCGCGCCGAACGACCCGGACGACGCCCGCCTGCTGTCCTCGGTACAAGGCGAGAAGATCGACGAAGTGTTCATTGGCTCGTGCATGACCAACATCGGTCACTTCCGCGCTGCCGGCAAGCTGCTGGACAAGGTCAAGGGTGGTATTCCGACCCGTCTGTGGCTGGCTCCGCCAACCAAGATGGATGCCCACCAGCTGACCGAAGAAGGCTACTACGGCATCTACGGCAAGGCCGGTGCGCGCATGGAAATGCCAGGCTGCTCGCTGTGCATGGGTAACCAGGCACGTGTACAGACCGGTTCGACCGTGGTCTCTACCTCGACCCGTAACTTCCCGAACCGTCTGGGCGACGCGACCAACGTGTACCTGGCCTCGGCCGAGCTGGCCGCTGTCGCTTCGATCATCGGCAAGCTGCCGACCGTCGAAGAGTACATGCAGTACGCCAAGGACATCGACAGCATGGCTGCCGACGTCTACCGCTACCTGAGCTTCGACCAGATCGCTGAGTTCCGTGAAGCGGCGGCCAACGCCCAGATCCCAGTGGTTCAGGCGTAAGCTGAGCAGTAGGTTGTAAACCAAAGCCCCGGCAGAAATGCCGGGGCTTTTTTGTGGCTGCCTGTGCCGGCCCTTTCGCGGGTAAACCCGCTCCTACAGTACGGCGGCACGCCTGTAGGAGCGGGTTTACCCGCGAAAGGGCCGGCACAGGCAACCTCAGATCACGAACAGATCGACGAACCTGTGCACCGCCGTGCCCTCCAGCGCTTGCTGGTCCTTGCACAGCGCAAAAATCCGCTCACACCGCTGCCGGGCAAACCGTGTCGCCAGGTTGTCCCTGAACTTCGCCTCCAGCAACGGTATACCCTCCCCCCGCCGCCGCCGATGCCCGATCGGATACTCCACCAGCACCTGCTCGGTGCTGCTGCCATCCTTGAAAAATACCTGCAGCGCATTGGCAATGGAGCGTTTGCCCGGTTCCAGGTACTCACGACTGAAGCGAGGATCTTCAACCACCTCCATCTTCTCGCGCAGGCGATCGATGCTCGGGTGGGCGGCATGGAAGGCGTCCTCATAGTGCTCTGCCGTCAGGTGACCGAAGATCAGCGGCACTGCCACCATGTATTGCAAACAGTGGTCGCGGTCCGCAGCGTTGGCCAGCGGGCCGCTCTTGGAAATGATGCGGATCGCCGACTCCTGGGTGGTGATGACGATCCGGTCGATCTCGTGCAGGCGGTTACGCACCAGCGGATGCAGGGTTACCGCCGCCTCGCAGGCAGTCTGGGCATGGAATTCGGCCGGGAAGCTGATCTTGAACAGGATGTTCTCCATCACGTAGCTGCCGAGCGCCTGCGCCAGGCCCAGCTCACGCTGCCCAGCGGGCTTGAGCGTCAGGTCCTTGTTGGCGTGGCTGAACGACACGTCGTGAAAGCCCCACTGCGCAGCGGTGAGCACACCCGGCACGCCCATTTCGCCACGCAAGGCGATATCGGCCAGGCGCACGCCGCGACTGGAAGCATCGCCGGCGGCCCACGACTTGCGCGAGCCGGCATTGGGCGCATGGCGGTAGGTACGCAAAGCCTGGCCATCGACGAACGCGTGGGACAAGGCTGACAGCATCTGCTCGCGGTTGGCGCCCATCAACCGAGCACAGACCGCCGTGGATGCCACCTTGACCAGCAGTACATGGTCGAGGCCGACCCGATTGAATGAATTCTCCAGCGCCAGCACGCCCTGAATCTCATGAGCCAGGACCATGCTTTGCAGCACTTCGCGCACCAGCATCGGCGCTTCGCCGCTGGCCACGCGCCGTTGCGAGAGGTGATCGGCCACGGCCAGGATGCCGCCCAGGTTGTCCGAGGGGTGGCCCCACTCGGCAGCCAGCCAGGTGTCGTTGTAGTCCAGCCAGCGCACGCTGCAGCCAATGTCCCAGGCGGCCTTGACCGGGTCGAGGCAGTAGGAGGTGCCAGGCACCCGGGCACCGTTGGGCACGACCGTGCCTTGCACCAACGGGCCGAGCAGCTTGGTGCACTCCGGGAAGCGCAGGGCCAGCAAGGCGCAACCCAGGGAGTCCATCAGGCAGTTGCGGGCGGTATCCAGGGCCTCGGGGGATTCGACCCGGTAATCCAGGGCATAGTCGGCGAGGGTTTGCAGCAACCGGTCGTAATCCGGGCGGTCGTTCAGGTCCACATTGGCGCTCATAGCCAGCTCCTGTGCATGGGGGCTGCTTTGCAGCCCATCGCGGGGCAAGCCCGCTCCTACAGGGATCGGGTAACCCCGTGTAGGAGCGGGCTTGCCCCGCGATGGGCCGCAAAGCGGCCCCATCAACTCAAGCCGAGCGCCAAGGTTGCGTCAGAAGCTATCGCCAGGCACGCGAACCCAGCCTTCCATCAACACCCGAGCACTGCGGCTCATGATTGCCTTGGTCACCGTCCACTCGCCATCCACCTTGCGCGCCTCGGCCCCGACCCGCAAGGTGCCGGACGGATGACCGAAGCGCACCGCACTGCGCTCGCCCCCGCCAGCGGCGAGATTGACCAGGGTGCCCGGAATCGCGGCGGCGGTACCGATGGCCACCGCGGCGGTGCCCATCATCGCGTGGTGCAGCTTGCCCATGGACAACGCGCGCACCAACAGGTCGATGTCACCCGCCTCGACAGCCTTGCCACTGGAAGCAGTGTAGGTGCTCGGCGGCGCGACGAACGCCACCTTGGGCGTGTGCTGACGCCCGACCGCCTGGTCGACGTGTTCGATCAACCCCATGCGTACGGCGCCATGGGCGCGGATGATCTCGAAGCGCTGCAGGGCCTTGGCATCACCGTTGATCGCGTCCTGCAACTCGGTGCCGCTGTAGCCGATATCGGCAGCATTGACGAAGATGGTCGGGATACCGGCGTTGATCAACGTCGCCTTGAAAGTACCGATGCCCGGCACCTCGAGGTCGTCGATCAGGTTGCCGGTAGGGAACATCGCCCCGCCGCCGCCATCCTCATCGGCCGCTGGATCGAGGAACTCGAGCTGCACCTCGGCCGCCGGGAAGGTCACGCCGTCGAGTTCGAAGTCACCGGTTTCCTGCACTTCGCCGTCGGTGATCGGTACATGAGCGACGATGGTCTTGCCGATGTTGGCCTGCCAGATACGCACGGTGGCCATGCCATTGCGCGGCACACGCGCCGGGTCGACCAGGCCGCCGCTGATGGCGAACGAGCCGACCGCGGCGGACAGGTTGCCGCAGTTGCCGCTCCAGTCGACGAAGGCCTTGTCGATCGCGACCTGGCCGAACAGGTAGTCGACATCGTGGTCGGGCCGGCTGCTCTTGGCCAGGATCACCGTCTTGCTGGTGCTGGAGGTGGCACCGCCCATGCCGTCGATCTGCTTGGCATAGGGGTCGGGGCTTCCGATCACCCGCAGCAGCAGTGCATCACGGGCGGGGCCTGGAACCTGGGCGCGCTCCGGGAGGTCCTGCAGGCGGAAGAACACGCCCTTGCTGGTGCCGCCGCGGATGTAGGTGGCGGGGATTTTTATCTGAGGTGCATGTGCCATTGCTGTGCTGTCCTGTCTGAAATGCCTATGACCCTGGGGCCGCTGTGCGGCCTCTTCAACTACACGGTCGCTTCGAGGAAATCCTGGGCAAAGCGCTGCAGCACCCCACCCGCCTCGTAGATCGACACCTCTTCGGCCGTATCCAGGCGGCACGTCACCGGCACCTCGAGGCGCTCGCCATTCTTGCGCGTCACCACCAGCGCCAGAGTCGCGCGCGGCGTGCGCTCGCCCAGCACGTCATAGGTCTCGCTGCCATCCAGGCCCAGGGTGTTGCGGTCGATGCCCGGCTTGAACTCCAGCGGCAGCACGCCCATCCCTACCAGGTTGGTGCGGTGGATACGCTCGAAGCCTTCGGCGACGATGGCCTCGACCCCCGCCAGGCGTACGCCCTTGGCCGCCCAGTCACGCGACGAGCCCTGGCCGTAGTCGGCCCCGGCGACGATGATCAGCGGCTGCTTGCGCTCCATGTAGGTCTCGATGGCCTCCCACATACGGGTCACCTTGCCTTCCGGCTCGATGCGCGCCAGCGATCCCTGCTTCACGCTGCCGTCGTCCTTGCGCACCATTTCGTTGAACAGCTTGGGGTTGGCGAAGGTAGCGCGCTGCGCGGTCAGGTGATCGCCCCGGTGGGTAGCATAGGAGTTGAAGTCCTCTTCCGGCAGGCCCATCTTGGCCAGGTACTCGCCTGCGGCGCTGTCGAGCATGATGGCGTTGGACGGCGACAGGTGGTCGGTGGTGATGTTGTCCGGCAGCACCGCCAGCGGGCGCATGCCGCGCAAGGTGCGCTCACCAGCCAAGGCGCCCTCCCAGTACGGCGGACGACGGATGTAGGTGCTCATCGGGCGCCATTCGTACAGCGGCGCCACCTTCGGCCCACGGTCTTCTTCGATGGCGAACATCGGGATGTAGACCTTGCGGAACTGTTCGGGCTTGACCGCCGCGCGCACCACTTCGTCGATTTCGGCATCGCTCGGCCAGATATCCTTGAGGCGGATTTCCTTGCCGTCGACCACACCCAGCACGTCCTTCTCGATGTCGAAGCGGATGGTGCCGGCGATGGCGTAGGCCACCACCAGTGGCGGTGAAGCCAGGAACGCCTGCTTGGCGTACGGGTGGATGCGCCCGTCGAAGTTGCGGTTGCCCGACAGCACGGCGGTGGCGTAGAGGTCGCGGTCGATGATTTCCTGTTGGATCACCGGGTCCAGCGCGCCGGACATGCCGTTGCAGGTGGTGCAGGCGAAGGCGACGATGCCAAAGCCCAGTTGCTCCAGTTCCTTTTCCAGCCCCGCCTCTTCCAGGTACAACTGCACGGCCTTGGAGCCGGGGGCCAGCGACGACTTGACCCACGGCTTGCGATTGAGCCCGAGCTTGTTGGCATTGCGCGCCAAGAGGCCGGCGGCGATCACGTTGCGCGGGTTGCTGGTGTTGGTGCAGCTGGTGATGGCGGCGATGATCACGGCGCCGTCCGGCATCTGCCCCGGCACTTCTTCCCAGGCCCCGGCAATGCCCTTGGCCGCCAGGTCGCTGGTGGCCACACGGGCGTGCGGGTTGGACGGGCCGGCCATGTTGCGCACCACGCTCGACAGGTCGAAGCGCAGTACCCGTTCGTACTCGGCATTGGCCAGGCTGTCGGCCCAGAGGCCGGTGGCCTTGGCGTAGGTTTCTACCAGGGCGACCTGCTGCTCTTCACGGCCGGTCAGCTTGAGGTAATCGATGGTCTGCTGGTCGATGGCGAACATCGCGGCGGTGGCGCCGTATTCCGGCGCCATGTTGGAGATGGTCGCACGATCGCCCAGGGTCAGCGCACGGGCACCTTCGCCATGGAACTCGAGGTAGGCACCCACCACTTTCTGCTTGCGCAGGAATTCGGTCAGGGCCAGCACCAGGTCGGTGGCGGTGATGTTCGGCGCCAGCTTGCCGCTCAGCTCGACGCCGACGATTTCCGGCAGGCGCATCCACGAGGCGCGGCCGAGCATGACGTTTTCGGCCTCCAGGCCACCCACGCCGATGGCGATCACGCCCAGGGCGTCGACATGCGGGGTGTGGCTGTCGGTGCCGACGCAGGTGTCTGGGTAAGCCACGCCACGGTCGTTGTGGATCACCGGCGACATCTTCTCCAGGTTGATCTGGTGCATGATGCCGTTGCCCGGCTGGATCACGTCGACGTTCTTGAACGCTTTCTTGGTCCAGTTGATGAAATGGAAGCGGTCTTCGTTGCGACGGTCCTCGATGGCGCGGTTCTTGTCGAACGCCTGCGGGTCGAAGCCACCGCACTCCACGGCCAGGGAATGGTCGACGATCAACTGCACCGGCACCACCGGGTTGACCTGGGCCGGGTCGCCGCCTTTGTCGGCGATGGCATCGCGCAGGCCGGCGAGGTCGACCAGGGCGGTCTGGCCGAGGATGTCATGGCACACCACACGGGCCGGGAACCACGGGAAATCGAGGTCACGCTTGCGCTCGATGAGCTGGCCGAGCGAGGCATCGAGTGTGGCCGGGTCGCAGCGGCGCACCAGGTTCTCGGCGAGCACGCGGGAGGTGTATGGCAGGCCATCGTAGGCGCCGGGCTTGATCGCCTCGACCGCCGCACGGGCGTCGAAGAAGTCCAGGTCGGTGCCTGGCAGGTGTTTGCGGTAGGCAGTGTTCATCATTCAGGCTCGGTCACAGGTTTTCGGAAGATTCCCCCGTCCCTGTGGGAGCGGGCTTGTCCCGCGAATGGCAGCTCAGACGCATTCGCGGGGCAAGCCCGCTCCCACAGGGGATACGGGTTGCCTCTCTTTATCTAATCAGCGCTGTTCGATCGGCACGAACTTGCGCTGCTCGACGCCGGTGTACTCGGCGCTCGGGCGGATGATGCGGTTGTTTGCACGCTGCTCGTAGACATGCGCCGCCCAGCCGGTCAGGCGCGAGCAGACGAAGATCGGGGTGAACAGCTTGGTCGGAATGCCCATGAAGTGGTACGCCGAGGCATGGTAGAAGTCGGCGTTGGGGAACAGGCGCTTCTGCTCCCACATGGTCTTGTCGATGGCTTCGGAAACCGGGTACAGCACGGTGTCACCTACCTCTTCGGCGAGCTGCTTCGACCAACCCTTGATCACCTCGTTGCGCGGGTCGGACTCTTTGTAGATGGCATGGCCGAAGCCCATGATCTTGTCCTTGCGCTCGAGCATGCGCAGCAACTCGGCAGTGGCTTCCTGCGGGCTCTGGAAACGCTCGATCAGCTCCATCGCCGCCTCGTTGGCGCCGCCGTGCAGCGGGCCGCGCAGCGAGCCGATGGCCGCGGTGATGCAGGAATACAGATCGGACAGGGTCGAAGCGCAGACCCGGGCAGTGAAGGTCGAGGCGTTGAATTCGTGCTCGGCGTAGAGGATCAGCGACACGTTCATGACCTTGACGTGCAGCTCGCTGGGCTTCTTGCCGTGCAGCAGGTGCAGGAAATGGCCGCCCAGGGTGTCTTCGTCGCTGGTGCAATCGATGCGCACGCCATGGTGGGTGAAGCGATACCAGTAGCACATGACTGCCGGGAACAGCGCCAACAGGCGATCGGTCTTGTCGCGTTGCTGCTCGAAGGTCAGCTCGGGCTCCAGGGTGCCCAGCACCGAGCAACCGGTGCGCATCACGTCCATCGGATGGGCATCGCGCGGAATGCGTTCAAGCACTTCCTTCAAGGCTTGCGGCAGGTCGCGCAGGCCCTTGAGCTTGTGCTTGTAGTCGGCCAGTTCCGCCTTGCTCGGAAGCTCGCCGTACAGCAGCAGATAAGCCACTTCCTCGAACTCGGCGCCGGCCGCCAGGTCGCGGACGTCGTAGCCACGGTAGGTCAGGCCTGCGCCGGCCTGGCCAACGGTGGACAAGGCCGTCTGCCCGGCCACCTGGCCACGCAGGCCTGCGCCACTGAGTACTTTTGCTTCGGCCATGGTGCTTCTCCTTTCTTGAACTTGTTATGGAAATCTTTCTGGCTAATCGGGTTTGCTTCTACCGCCGCGAGAAGGCCAGCTCAGGCTCAGCCTTTCTTCTGGGCGAACAACGCATCCAGGCTCTGCTCGAACGCGTGGTAACCAATGGCATCGTAGAGCTCCATGCGGGTCTGCATGGTGTCGACCACATTCTTCTGCGTGCCGTCACGGCGCAGCGCGGTGTAGACGTTCTCGGCCGCCTTGTTCATGGCGCGGAACGCCGACAGCGGGTACAGCGCCAGCGACACGTCGGCCGAGGCCAGCTCTTCGGTGGTATACAGCGGCGTGGCGCCGAACTCGGTGATGTTGGCCAGGATCGGCGCACGCACGCGCTCGGCGAAGGTCTTGTACATCGCCAGCTCGGTGATGGCCTCGGGGAAGATCATGTCGGCGCCAGCCTCGATGCACGCCTCGGCACGGTCCAGGGCGGCATTCAGGCCCTCGACGGCCAGCGCGTCGGTACGCGCCATGATCACGAAGCTGTCATCGGTCCGGGCGTCCACCGCCGCCTTGATGCGGTCGACCATCTCCTGTTGGGTGACGATTTCCTTGTTCGGTCGATGGCCACAACGCTTGGCACCGACCTGGTCCTCGATATGCAGGGCGGCGGCACCGAACTTGATCATCGACTTGACGGTACGGGCAACGTTGAACGCCGAGGCGCCGAAGCCGGTGTCGACATCCACCAGCAGCGGCAGGTCGCACACGTCGGTGATGCGCCGCACGTCGGTGAGCACGTCGTCCAGGCCGGTGATACCCAGGTCCGGCAGGCCCAGGGAGCCGGCGGCAACGCCCCCACCGGACAGGTAGATGGCCTTGAACCCGGCACGTTTGGCCAGCAGGGCGTGGTTGGCATTGATGGTACCGACCACTTGCAGTGGATGTTCGGCGGCTACGGCATCGCGGAAACGCTGGCCGGGCGTGCTCTTCACAGTCATGAATCACCTCGGGGGCTGTTGTTGTTGGCGTCCAGGTAATGACGCTGGATGTTGCGTTTGGACGCGCCGATGTGGCGGCGCATCAGGAGTTCGGCCAGTTCGCCGTCACGCTCGGCGATGGCATCGAGAATGCGGTGATGCTCGGAAAAGGCCTGGCGCGGCCGGTTGGGCGTGGCGGAGAACTGGATGCGGTACATGCGCACCAACTGGTACAGCTCGCCGCAGAGCATCTTGACCAGCGTCTGGTTGCCGCTGCCCTGGATGATCCGGTAATGGAAGTCGTAGTCGCCTTCCTGCTGGTAATAGCCCACCCCGGCCTGGAACGCCGCGTCGCGCTCGTGGGTATCGAGCACCCGGCGCAACTCGTCGATCTCGGCCTGGCTCATGCGCTCGGCGGCCAGACGGCAGGCCATGCCCTCGAGCGACTCGCGGATTTCGTAAAGCTCGATCAATTCGGCGTGGTTCAGCGACACCACCCGCGCCCCGACATGCGGCACTCGCACCAGCAGGCGCTGGCCCTCCAGGCGGTGGATGGCCTCGCGCAGCGGGCCACGGCTGATGCCATAGGTGCGCGCCAGCTCTGGCTCGGAGATCTTGCTACCGGGGGCGATCTCACCTTTGACGATGGCGGCCTGGATGCAGCGAAAGACATGCTCGGACAGGGTTTCCGTTTCGTCTGATTGCACCAGGCCAGGAGTGGAAAGGTCGAGCATATTGTCAACACCTTGGTAATCTATAAGGCGAAAACTAGCGAATCAGCAGCCCATAGTCAAAGACAAAATCAATATTGTCGACAATCGTCTAAGAGCGAACTTAAACCGCCTGGCTGCTGTCAGATCGCGACGCGCTGGCGCCAAGGCGTCGGCGTGATAGAATGCCGCGCCTCACACGGAGTATGGACAGTGTGTCCGTCTGCAACCGCAGGTTGTCGACAGATGAACGAGGAAGCTTGCGCAGTACTTGCCAGTCGCCTTGCCCCGAACTTTGCACAGCACCGCGCCAGGACTATGAGACTTACACCCGTTTTATCGCTGTTATGCCTTTCCCTGCTACCGGCCCTTGGCCAGGCCGCAGGCAAGACCGTATACGGTCTGAACGAATACGCCCGCCTCGGCGACCTCGACCTCGAAGTGGCCGCCAAGCTCGACACCGGCGCCAAGACCGCCTCGCTCAGCGCCCGCGACATCAAGCGTTTCAAGCGCAACGGGGAAAGCTGGGTGCGCTTCTACCTGGCCATCGATGCCGCCCACTCGCACCCGATCGAACGCCCCCTGGCCCGCGTCAGCAAGATCAAGCGCCGCGCTGGCGACTATGATGCAGAGTCGGGCAAGGCGTACACCGCCCGCCCGGTCATCGAACTCGAAATCTGCATGGGCCAGGCCCTGCGCACCATCGAAGTCAACCTCACCGACCGCAGCGCGTTCCAGTTCCCGCTGCTGATCGGCTCCGAGGCGCTCAAGCACTTCGACGCGCTGGTCGACCCAAGCCTTAAATACGCGGCCGGCAAACCTGCCTGTGCCACCGACGCTCCCAAAGCAGAGTAACCCCGATGCGTTCTCTTACCCTCCATCTGAAAGTCCTCATCACCGTGCTGGTGCTGCTGGGCGTGGCGGTCACGGCTTACCAGATCTTCGTCCTCGGCATCCCGGTGACCGAAGACGAAACCGACGACCTGTGGAACATCGACGCCAAGGTCGAATTCGTCGCCAGCTCCAAGGACCCGGTCAAGGTGCAGATGTTCGTGCCACCGCTGAACCGCGACTACGTGAGCCTCAACGAGAGCTTCATCTCCAATAACTATGGAGTGAGCGTCAACCGTGCCGACGGCAACCGCAAGGTGACCTGGTCGGCGCGCCGCGCCAGCGGCAACCAGACCCTCTACTACCGCCTGGTGCTGACCAAGCGCTACAGCAGCGAGAAGACCACGGTCAAAGGCCCGACCTTCCGTGACAGCCTGGCCGTCGAAGGGCCCGAGAAGATCGCCGCCGAGGCCCTGATGGCGCCGATCCGCCAGCACTCGGCCGACGTCGAGACCTTCGTCAGCGAGACCATCAAGCGGGTCAACAACCTCAACGACGACAACGTCAAGCTGCTGCTGGCCGGCGACACCTCGTCGATGAAGAAGGCCCAGGTCATCGACCTGCTGCTGTCGATCGCCCACGTACCGATGGAAAAGGTGCACACCATTCGCCTGGTGGCCGACACCCCGCAAACCCCGGAGCTGTGGCTGCGCAGCTTCAATGGCAACGACTGGCTGTACTTCAACCCGGACACCGGCGAACAGGGCCTGCCGAGCGACCGCCTGCTGTGGTGGACCGGTGACGACAACCTGATCACCGTCGATGGCGGCAAGAAGACCAACGTCACCTTCAGCATGAACAACAGCGAGATGAACGCCATCCGCCTGGCCAAGCTGACCGACGAGAACACCGACGCCGACTTCCTCGAGTACTCGCTGTACGGCCTGCCGCTACAGACCCAGCAAACCTTCATGATCATGGTGATGATCCCGATCGGCGTGCTGGTCATCCTGATCCTGCGCAACCTGATCGGCATCCAGACCCTGGGGACCTTCACCCCGGTGCTGATCGCCCTGGCCTTCCGCGAAACCCAGTTGGGCTTCGGCATCGTGCTGTTCACGGTGATCACCGCCCTGGGCCTGTCGCTGCGCTCGTACCTCGAGCACCTCAAGCTGCAGATGCTGCCACGCCTGTCGGTGGTGCTGACGTTCGTGGTGGTGCTGATCGCCGCCATCAGCCTGTTCAGCCACAAGCTGGGCCTGGAGCGCGGCCTGTCGGTGGCGCTGTTCCCGATGGTGATCCTGACAATGACCATCGAGCGCCTGTCGATCACCTGGGAAGAGCGTGGCGGCGGCCATGCCATGAAGGTGGCCATCGGCACCCTGTTCGCCGCCTCCCTGGCGCACCTGCTGATGATGGTGCCGGAGCTGGTCTACTTCGTCTTCACCTTCCCGGCGGTATTGCTGGTCCTGGTGGGCTTCATGCTGGCGATGGGTCGCTACCGCGGCTACCGCCTGACCGAGCTCGTGCGCTTCAAGGCATTCGTGAATAAGGCTGACGCGTGATGTTTGGCCTGATCAAGACATGGAAAGCCCTGGAGGCCCGGGGCATCATGGGTATCAACCGGCGCAACGCGGACTATGTCCTGAAGTACAACAAGCGCAACCTGTACCCGATCGTCGACGACAAGATCATCACCAAGGAGCGCGCACTCGCGGCCGGCATCCATGTGCCGGAGATGTACGGCATCATCGAGACCGAGAAGCAGATCGAGAAGCTCGACGAGATCATCGGCGGGCGCAACGATTTCGTCATCAAGCCGGCGCAGGGCGCGGGTGGCGACGGCATCATGGTGATCGCCGACCGCTTCGAGGACAACTACCGCACGGTTTCCGGCAAGATCATCAGCCACGAGGAAATCGAGCACCAGATTTCCAGCATCCTCACCGGCCTGTACTCGCTGGGTGGCCACCGCGACCGGGCGCTGATCGAGTACCGGGTGACCCCGGACCAGATCTTCAAGAGCATCAGCTACGAAGGCGTACCGGACATCCGCATCATCGTGCTGATGGGTTATCCGGTCATGGCCATGCTGCGCTTGCCGACCCGCCAGTCGGGCGGCAAGGCCAACCTGCACCAGGGCGCCATCGGCGTGGGTGTGGACCTGGCGACCGGCGTGACCCTGCGCGGCACCTGGCTCAACCGCATCATCAGCAAGCACCCCGACACCACCAACGCGGTGGACGGCGTGCAACTGCCGAACTGGGACGGTTTCATGAAGCTCGCTGCCAGTTGCTACGAGCTGTGCGGGCTGGGTTACATCGGCGTGGACATGGTGCTGGACCAGGAAAAAGGCCCGTTGATCCTCGAGCTCAACGCCCGCCCCGGCCTGAACATCCAGATCGCCAACGACTGCGGCCTGACCCAGCGCACCCACGCCATCGAGGCACACCTGGAGGCACTGGCCAAGGAAGGCATGACCGAGGATGCCGACCAGCGCGTGCGGGTCACCCAGGGGCTGTTCGGGCACGTGCACCCGTGATGACACGAGGCCGCCCCCACCCTGGGAGCGGCCATGTGTCGCGATTGGGCCGCAAAGCGGCCCCATTACGCTAGGCGCCTGCCCTGCACGGGTCTACAATCGCCCTCCTCGCTTTTACATCGCCGTCCACACTGATGCCGACCTGTACGCTCCACTCCCTGCCCTACCAACCCGATCCCGCCGCCTTCTTCGCCCGCCTGCGCCAGGCTCCCGGCGCGATCCTGCTCGACAGCGCCCGCCCCGGCGCCGAACGCGGGCGCTTCGACCTGCTCAGCGCCTGGCCACTGCAGCACCTGCAGGCCCAACCCGACGAACACGGCCGTGCGTTCCTGCAGCGCCTGCGCACAGCCCTGGCGCAACTGGGCGAAGCGCAACTGCCCGAAGGCTGCGAGCTACCCTTCGCCGGCGGCCTGATCGGCTACCTCAGCTACGATTTCGGTAGGCGCCTGGAGCATCTGCCCAGCCTGGCCAGCGACGACCTCGGCCTGCCTGACGCACAGCTTGGCCTGTATGCCTGGGCATTGATTTCCGACCACCAGCATGGCACCAGCCAACTGGTGTTCCACCCCAGCCTGAACAGCCACGAACGTCAGCGCCTGATCACCCTGTTCGAGGCCCCCGAGGCGACGACGACCGGCGAGTTCCGCCTGCTCGCCGCCATGCGCGGCGACCTGCAGCCGGCGCAATACCGCACTGCCTTCGACCAGGTGCAGCGCTACATCCAGGCGGGCGACTGCTACCAGATCAACCTCACCCAGCGCTTCCGAGCGCCGTGCCAGGGCGACCCATGGCTGGCCTACCAAGCCTTGCGCAAGGCCTGCCCGACCCCATTCTCCGGCTATCAGCAACTGGCCGATGGCAGCGCGTTGCTGAGCTTCTCGCCGGAACGCTTCATCCGTGTCAGCCGGCGCCAGGTCGAAACCCGCCCGATCAAGGGCACCCGCCCGCGCGCCAGCGACCCGCTCGAAGACGCACGCAACGCCGACGAACTGCGCCACAGCGCCAAGGACCGCTCGGAAAACCTGATGATCGTCGACCTGCTACGCAACGACCTGGGGCGAACCTGCGAGATCGGCTCGGTGAAAGTGCCGGAGCTGTTCAGCCTGGAAAGCTACCCCAATGTCCACCACCTGGTCAGCAGCGTCACCGGGCACCTGGCCGCAGGCCGTGACGCTCTGGACCTGATCGGCGACAGCTTTCCCGGCGGCTCGATCACCGGCGCCCCGAAGATCCGCGCGATGCAGATCATCGACGAGCTCGAACCCAGCCGCCGGGCACTGTACTGCGGCTCGCTACTGTACGTGGACGTGCGCGGCGAGATGGACAGCTCGATCGCCATCCGCAGCTTGCTGGTCAAGGACGGCCAAGTCAGTTGCTGGGGGGGCGGCGCAGTGGTGGCCGACTCCGACTGGGAAGACGAGTACGAGGAATCGATTGCCAAGGTACGGGTGCTGATGGAGACGTTGCAAGGCTTATGAACGGCGTCGCCTGCTTCGCGGGTGAACCCGCTCCTACAGACCAGTTCATGCCCCTGTAGGAGCGGGTTCACCCGCGAAGAGGCCGGCATTGGCAGCACACCGCCTCCAAGGCAAACGTCTACCCCGCCATTTTTTGTTACCATCACCCCATTACGAGCGCACAGCGCCACAGCCAAGATGGAAACCGCCTGATGAGCCAACCCTTCGACGTCGCCGCCCTGGCCGCGACCTATGCCAACAAGTCCCCGCAGGACATCCTCAAGCTCGCCTTCGAACACTTCGGTGACGACCTGTGGATCTCCTTCAGCGGCGCCGAGGACGTGGTGCTGGTCGACATGGCCTGGAGGCTGAACAAGCAGGTCAAGGTATTCAGCCTCGACACCGGCCGGCTGCACCCCGAGACCTATCGTTTCATCGACCAGGTCCGCGAGCAGTACAACCTGCCGATCGAGATTCTCAGCCCTGATCGCGACAAGCTCGACCCGTTCGTCAAGGACAAGGGCCTGTTCAGCTTCTACAAGGACGGCCACGGCGAGTGCTGCGGTATACGCAAGATCGAACCACTGCGACGCAAGCTCGCCACCGTCAGCGCCTGGGCCACCGGCCAGCGTCGCGACCAGAGCCCAGGCACCCGCAGCCAGGTGGCGGCACTGGAGATCGACGGCGCCTTCTCCACGCCCGAACGCACCCTGTACAAGTTCAACCCCCTGGCGCAGATGAGCAGTGAAGAAGTCTGGGGCTATATCCGCATGCTCGAGTTGCCCTACAACAGCCTGCACGAGCGCGGCTTCATCAGCATCGGCTGCGAGCCGTGCACCCGTCCGGTGCTGCCGAACCAGCACGAGCGCGAAGGCCGTTGGTGGTGGGAAGAGTCGACGCAGAAGGAATGCGGGCTGCATGCCGGCAATCTGATCAGCAAGTCGTAAACTCCGACAAATGGGGCCGCTTAGCGCCCCTTCGCGGCACGAGGCCGCTCCTACAGAGGTTTGCGATCCCCCTGTAGGAGCGGCCTCGTGCCGCGAAGGGGCGCAAAGCGGCCCCAATCAATTACCGATCAGTGCACCGGCAGTTCGACGCCGTCGAACAGCTCCTCGAGCTCCTGCTTGTTGTGGCACTGGATGGCCTTGGCCATCACTTCACGGGTCAGGTGCGGGGCGAACTTCTCGATGAAATCGCACATGAAACCGCGCAGGAACGTGCCGCGACGGAAGCCGATCTTGGTGATGCTGGCTTCGAACAACTCGCTGGCATCCAGGCACACCAGGTCGGGATCGAGCTTCGCATCCACTGCCATCTTGGCCACGATGCCCACGCCCAGGCCCAGGCGCACATAGGTCTTGATCACGTCAGCATCCGCCGCGGTGAACACCACCTTCGGCGTCAGGCCACGATGATTGAATGCCTCGTCCAGCTTGGACCGGCCAGTGAAGCCGAACACGTAGGTGACGATCGGGTATTCGGCAACCGCTTCCAGGGTCAGCTTCGGCAGCTTGGCCAGCGGATGGCCCTGCGGTACCACCACGCAACGATTCCACTTGTAGCACGGCATCATGATCAAGTCGCCGAACAGCTCCAGCGCCTCGGTAGCGATGGCGAAATCGACCGTGCCATCGGCCGCCATTTCGGCAATCTGCATGGGCGAGCCCTGATGCATGTGCAACGACACTTCCGGATACTGCTTGATGAAGTTGCTGATCACCGGCGGCAGCGCGTAGCGCGCCTGGGTGTGGGTGGTGGCGATGGACAGGGTACCCTTCTTCTCGTTGGAGAATTCCTGGGCGATCTGCTTGATGCTCTCGACCTTGCGCAGGATTTCGCCTGCGGTATTGATGATCCGTTCACCGGCAGGAGTGACCCGCGTCAGGTGCTTGCCGCTTCGGGCAAAGACTTCAACACCCAGTTCATCCTCCAGCAGGCGGATCTGCTTGCTGATCCCTGGCTGGGAGGTATACAGACTCTGCGCCGTCGCGGAGACGTTGAGGTCGTGGTGCGCCACTTCCCAGATGTAGCGCAGTTGTTGAAGCTTCATAGGTTTCCCTCGGATCAGCAGTAAGTCACCGGCGGCACGCTGCAGGCTGCGATGAGATATAACTATATTAGTGGTTATCGCAATAAATCTAGAACTATTTTGTTACGTGCGCCGGACATTTCCCACGTCTAGCTTTACGCCTTCCTACGGCCGAGATGCTGAGCCAACGGCACCATGTAGACCGGTACGGGTGACAACTGCAGCAGGCGCACCGCCGTGCGCCCGAGCGGCACGTCGACCCCAGCCCCTGCGCTGTGGCTGCCGAAGATCATCAGGTCGACTGCCAGGCGCTGCGCCTGGTCGAGGATGACCTGCGCAGGATCCCCCTGCCGCACGCGCACCGCCTTGATCAAGGCCAGATCGGCCTCCTCACCCAGTTCTTCGCGAAAATTCTCGAGCACGCGCTGCTCGATGTTGGCCATCACCGTGTTGACCCCTTCGCTGTGCAATTCGTCCAGCGTCTGCTCGTCGAGGTAGCTCTGCAGGAGCGATTCGGCGAACTGCCCCATCGGCTCCACGGCATGAATCACGTAGAGCTCCGCGCTGAAGGTGCGAGCCAGGGCCAGGGCATGCTGCATGACGAAGGGCGCGTACACCCCGAGGTCGGTGGCGTACAACATGGAACGAATCATTCGACCTCCTCGGCTGTCGCTTTGACAGAGCAAGCTTGAGCTTAGCAGCGCGCCACGCCCCCGCCTCACCGTCCGGCCGCTGGCGCCGCGGGCTGGCGAAGGTCAGGCGACCCGCAGCGTGGTGGTGGTAAATGCTGGGCCAGTCGGTTGCAGGGGGTACTCTAGTTCAAGGTTGAGCCCGCTGTTCTACACCCGTTTCTGCCACGCAGGCCCCCAATACATGCCAGGGCACTGTCCAGGCCAGGGAAAATCCCTGTGCGGAGCCGGCCCAACCCATTGTCGCCACCCCTGTAACGCGCTAAGGTTCCGCTCCCCGCTGCGAATATTCTTGCTGCTGGGCCGCACGGGGATTGCTGGCGGCCGGCACCCGTGACCTGACGAGTAACACGATGGCTGATTTACCGATCGACGACCTTAACGTTGCCTCCAACGAGACCTTGATCACCCCCGATCAGCTCAAGCACGAACTTCCCCTCAGCGCCAAGGCCCTGCAGACCGTGACGGCCGGCCGCGAAGTGGTGCGCAATATCCTCGATGGCAAGGACCATCGCCTGTTCGTGGTGGTCGGCCCCTGCTCCATCCATGACATCAAGGCGGCGCACGAGTATGCCGAGCGCCTCAAGGTACTGGCCGAGGAAGTCTCCGACACCCTGTACCTGGTGATGCGCGTGTACTTCGAGAAGCCGCGCACCACGGTAGGCTGGAAAGGCCTGATCAACGACCCGTACCTGGACGACTCCTTCAAGATCCAGGATGGCCTGCACATCGGCCGCAAGTTGCTGCTGGACCTGGCCGAAATGGGTCTGCCGACCGCCACCGAGGCGCTGGACCCGATCTCACCGCAATACCTTCAAGACCTGATCAGCTGGTCGGCGATCGGCGCACGCACCACCGAATCGCAGACCCACCGCGAAATGGCCTCGGGCCTGTCTTCGGCCGTGGGCTTCAAGAACGGCACCGACGGCGGCCTGACCGTGGCCATCAACGCCCTGCAGTCGGTATCCAAACCTCACCGCTTCCTGGGTATCAACCAGGAAGGCGGCGTGTCGATCGTCACCACCAAGGGCAACCCCTACGGCCATGTGGTGCTGCGGGGCGGCAACGGCAAGCCGAACTACGATTCGGTCAGCGTCGCCCTGTGCGAGCAGGACCTGGCAAAAGCCAAGATCAAGGCCAACATCATGGTCGACTGCAGCCACGCCAACTCCAACAAGGATCCGGCGCTGCAGCCTCTGGTCATGGAGAACGTCGCCAACCAGATCCTCGAAGGCAACCAGTCGATCATCGGCCTGATGGTCGAGAGCCATCTGAACTGGGGTTGTCAGTCTATTCCGAAGAACCTCGACGAATTGCAGTATGGCGTATCGATCACCGACGCCTGCATCGACTGGTCGGCCACCGAGAAGACCCTGCGTAGCATGCGGGCGAAACTCAAGGATGTGCTGCCTCAGCGTAAACGCGGGTGATCTGATAAGGCAGCGGGGCCGCTTCGCGCCCCATCCGGCCGGTCCGGCGCCCCGGCAAGGCCGGATGGGGCGCGAAGCGGCCCCGCTGTTTGGGTGTCAGGCCTTGCTCGAATGCCGCTGCTGCCGCTCCATGTAGCGCTCCACGTACGAGCAGGAAGGGATCACCGTATAGCCCATCTCCTCAGCGTACTCCAGGGCCTTCTCGGTCAGCGCCGCGGCAATACCGCGCCCACGCAGGGCGTTGGGAACGAAGGTGCGATAGATGTCCAGCGTCTGCTTGCCCAGGTCCATGTACGTCAGGTAGGCACGATGACCGTCCACGTTGGTCTCGAACTGATGACCGGCCTGGTCATGGTGGATGGTCAGCGCTTCACTCATCACTACTCCTCGCAGGTCTTTGCGGCAGACCCTGGCCTTAACCGATGGGGGTTTGTCCGGCGGAGGAACCTCTACGCCACCTACTGCCCCTTCGACCGCGGGGCCATGCCAATCGTTCTGCGGACGGGCACCCCAAATAGTAGGCACCCTCGGCACGATTGCTCAAGGTGGCAGCGGTTAAAAAGTGACAGAAATGGGTACAGCGCAGCCCATGTCCCGCACTCGCAACAGCAGCCGGATGTTCTTGGGCTTAAGACGCTGACGGACAGTTAAAGTCACCGTTAGTTCACCAAAAAAGTTCACGTACTACAGTCGGTTGCGAAGCCTGCACTGGATTTTCACAAAGTCCTACGCAAATCTTGTCGGCGACCCTTCGTGCAACAATTTTTTTTGCAGTTCTTGCGCTTGGTCAGTTTACTTACTACAAGTAATGGGTACTATGTACGCCGGCCAGTTTCTCTTTTCCGAGAGATGGCTCTTTAATAGAAAGTCCTTGAAGGGGAACACGATGAACAACGTTCTGAAATTCTCTGCTCTGGCTCTGGCCGCAGTTCTGGCTACCGGTTGCAGCAGCGTATCCAAAGAAACCGAAGCTCGTCTGACTGCGACTGAAGACGCAGCAGCTCGCGCTCAAGCTCGTGCTGACGAAGCCTACCGTAAGGCTGACGACGCACTGGCAGCCGCTCAGAAGGCTCAGCAGACCGCTGACGAAGCCAACGAGCGCGCTCTGCGTATGCTGGACAAAGCCAGCCGCAAGTAATAATCCTCACGGATTGTTCAGAAGCCGACCCACTTGTGGGTCGGCTTTTTTATTGCTGTGTTAAACCGGCGTGACACAAACGAAGAGGCCTGCGCAAGGCAGGCCCCGGGTACCACGCTTAACCCTTACTGCAGTTCGGGCGGAATGCTCGACACCATCGGCTCGTTGCCCTGGTTATTGGTCGGCACCGCGATTTCCACCGGCATGCCATCTTCGGCAGCAACCACGTCACGCACCATGTCCCAGTTCATGCGTAGGTTATTGGCCAAGTCTTCACGCTTGAGCAGCGCATTGATCACCGCAGTATGCTTGTCGACCACCGAGGGGTTGCCCTTGTCGTCGAGCGGGGTATGCGCTTCGAGGTAGACCTTGCCGCCACTCACACCGAACTTGTACGGCTCGTTGATGATACGCACCGAGGTACCGACCGGCACCATCTGCGACAGTGCCAGCACGTTGTTGTTGAGCATACGGAAGCAGCCGTGACTGGTGCGCATGCCGATGCCGAACTTCTTGTTCGAACCGTGGATCAGGTAGCCCGGTACGCCCAGGGTGAACTTGAACGGCCCCAGTGGATTGTCTGGGCCCGCAGGCACCACCGCAGGCAGAATGTCACCATCGGCGGCATGCTCGGCGCGAATGGAAGCCGGCGGCGTCCAGGTCGGGTTCGGCGTCTTGGCGGTGATCTTGGTGTGTGCGATCGGCGAGCCCCAGCCCTCACGACCAATACCCAGCGGGAAGGTATAGACCTTGTTCTCGCCCTTCGGGTAGTAGTAGAGGCGGTATTCGGCGAGGTTGATGACGATGCCCTCGCGCGGCCCCGGCGGCAGAATGTAACGGGTCGGCAGGATGATTTCGGTACCGGCGCCCGGCAGCCATGGGTCGACGCCCGGGTTGGCGGCGATCATTTCCAGGTAGCCGAGGTCGTTGGCCGTGCCGATGTCGGCGAAGGTGTCTTCGTACTTGGCCTTGATGACCTGCACCTGGCCAACCACGTCTTCACCGGGTGGCGGCAGGGGCAGCTCCAGGGCAGCAGCAGGCCCCGCTACCAGCAGGGCGGCCAGGGACAGGCAACGGGTGACGGCGGGAAAGCGCGGCAACATCCGGTAAATCCTTCGAAAGATGAGTCAAGACGGTCGATTGTACACCTGCCCCGATACAAGCGGGAGGCATTGGCAGCGGGCAAGCGTTTCAGATGATGAAAGGTGCCCCAAGCGCCCTAGAGTTGCGGCCACACCGGGCGCATGCCGCAGCGCTGGGCCTCGAGGATCGCCCGACACAGCGGGCACAGGCGGCCGTCGCGGTAGATCGAGCGGGCGACGCCTGACCAGCGTGGCTGCGCCGGCAGCAGCCCACCGCACAAGGTGCGGTCGGCCGGCACGCCCAGCTCGAGCTGACGCGCCACCAGGTGGACGCGGATTTCCTGGCAGGCGAACAGGTCGAGCTGCTCATCGGGCTCGATCAGTTGGTAGGCATACAAGGACCAGGCAGGGCGCGGCATCGGGGGCTCTCGAAACGGGGGGCGCAACATTAGCCGAAAGCCGCCCCCGTTTAAAGCGTCACAGCAAGGGTTTTATCGCCGGCCAGGCATTTTCCAGCAAGCGTTGCTGCGCGCCCTGCGCCGGGTGGATACCGTCGGCCTGCATCATGCCGGGCTCCCCGCCCACGCCGTCGAGGAAGAACGGCACCAGCGCCACCTGCTTTTCACTCTCCAGCTGCGCATACACCTGGGCGAACGCCGTGGTGTAACGTGCGCCGTAGTTGGGCGGCAGGCGCATGCCGAGCAACACCACCTTGGCTCCGGCCTGGCGCGAACGCTCGATCATCGAGGCAAGATTTTGTTGCAATTGCGCTGGCGGCTGCCCGCGCAGGCCGTCATTGCCACCCAGCTCCAATACCACGACGCTCGGCTTGTGCGCCGCAAGCAGCGCCGGCAGCCGCGCCAGGCCACCGGCACTGGTGTCGCCACTGATCGAGGCGTTGACCACCTGATCGTCGAAACCTTCGTCCTTGAGCCGTGTCTGCAACAAAGACACCCACCCCTGGCGGGTATCCAGGCCAAAACCGGCGCTGATACTATCGCCGACAACCAGCAACGTTCCCGCCGCCGCGCTCTGGGCCAGGCAATACAGGGCCAGACCGGCACTCAACCACCACACTCGCATCGGATTCTCCATGGGCCCCAGCATTCTCGTTGCGCAGCACCTTAGCAAAGTGGTCCCCAGCGCGGAAGGCGACCTGACCATCCTCCACGCACTGTCCCTCGACCTGGCCGCGGGCGACAGCCTGGCCATCGTCGGCGCCTCGGGCTCGGGCAAGTCGACCCTGCTGGGCCTGCTCGCAGGGCTCGACCGCCCCAGCGCCGGCAAGGTCATCCTCGCCGGCCACGACCTGGGGCCGCTCGATGAAGACCAGCGAGCGCGGGTGCGCGCCGAGCATGTCGGCTTCGTGTTCCAGTCATTCCAGTTGCTCGACAGCCTCAACGCCCTGGAGAACGTCATGCTGCCCCTGGAGCTCGACGGCCGCCGCGATGCCCGCGAGCAAGCCCGCACCCTGCTCGAACGGGTCGGCCTGGGCAAGCGCCTGAGCCACACGCCGCGCCAGCTGTCCGGTGGCGAACAGCAACGCGTCGCCATCGCCCGCGCGTTTGCCGCCCAGCCTTCGGTGCTGTTCGCCGACGAGCCCACCGGCAACCTCGACAGCCACACCGGCGAGCGCATCAGCGACCTGCTGTTCGAACTGAACAAGGAACGCGGCACCACCCTGGTGCTGGTCACCCACGACGAACGCCTGGCCCGCCGCTGCCGGCGGCTCATTCGCCTGGAAGCCGGGCACATGGTCGCCCCGGTAGCAACGCCATGACCCGCCTGCCGCTGATCCGCCTGTGCGGCCTGGCACTGCGCCAACTGCTGCGCGATACCCGCGCCAGCGAAGTGCGCGTGCTGTTCTTCGCCCTCTTGGTGGCCGTGGCCGCCAGCACGGCAATCGGCTACTTCGGCGCCCGCCTCAATGGCGCCATGCAGTTGCGCGCCAGTGAATTCCTCGGCGCCGACCTGGTGCTCCAGGGCACCTCGCCGGCCCGCCAGGCACAGCTCGACGACGGCCTCGACCTGGGCCTGAAGCACGCGCAGGTCGTGGAATTCACCAGCGTGGTCGGCAGCGATGCCGGCATCCAGCTGTCCAGCGTCAAGGCCGCCGATGGTGCCTACCCGCTGCGCGGCCAGGTCCGCAGCGCCGCCGCACCCTACGGCGAGGAAAGCGCCGGCGGCGGCCCCGCGCCCGGCGAAGCCTGGGTCGAGCCGCGCCTGCTGGCGGCGTTGGGCCTGGCGATCGGCGACAGCATCGACGTCGGCTCCAAGACACTGCGCATGACTCGGGTACTGACCTACGAACCGGACCGCGCCAACAATTTCTACAGCCTCACCCCAAGGGTGATGATCAACCTCGCCGACCTCGAGGCCACGGGGGTCATTCAGCCGGGCAGCCGGGTCACCTACCGCGACCTGTGGCGCGGCGATACCGAAGCCCTGGCCACCTACCGGCAAAGCGTGGAAAAGAACCTGGCAGCCAACCAGCGCCTGCGCGACACCCGCGACGGCAACCGGCAGATCGGCGGCGCCCTGGGCAAGGCCGAACGCTACCTGAACATGGCCAGCCTGGTCGCCGTGCTGCTGGCCGGGGTGGCCGTGGCCCTGTCGGCCAGCCGCTACGCCGCACGCCGCCTGGACGCGAGCGCCCTGCTGCGCTGCCTGGGCCTTTCCCGGCGCGAAGCACTGGGCCTGTACTGCATGCAACTCGCCGCCCTGGGTCTGGCCGCCGCACTCGGCGGCGCCCTGCTCGGCTGGCTGGCACAGCTTGGACTGTTCCGCCTGCTGCACGATCTGTTGCCCAGCGTGGTGCCGCCAGGCGGGCTGGCACCGGCACTGGCCGGAATCGGCACCGGGCTGGTGGCGCTGGCCGGTTTCGCCCTGCCACCACTGGCGGCACTGGGCAAGGTGCCGCCACTGCGCGTGCTGCGCCGCGACCTGCTGCCGGTACCGCCGAGCAGCTGGCTGGTGTATGGCGCCGCCCTGCTCGCCCTGGGCCTGATCATGTGGCGCCTGAGCCTCGACCTGCTACTGACCTTCGCCCTGCTGGGCGGTGGCCTGGTCGCCGCGCTGTTGCTCGGCGGCCTCCTACTGCTCGGCCTGCGCAGCCTGCGACGGCTGCTGGCCGGCGCGCCGCTGGCCTGGCGCCTGGGCCTGGGCCAACTGCTGCGCCACCCTACCGCCGCCGCCGGCCAGGCCCTGGCCTTTGGCCTGATCCTGCTGGCCATGGCCCTGGTCGCCCTGCTGCGCGCCGAACTGCTCGACACCTGGCAGGCCCAACTGCCCAAGGACGCACCCAACCATTTCGCCCTGAACATCCTCCCGGACGACCGCGAGCCCTTCGCCCAGCACCTGCGCGAGGTCAACGCGTCCTCTGCGCCGTTGTACCCGGTCACGCCCGGGCGGCTCATCCAGATCAACGAGCAACCGGTGCAACAGATCGTCAGCAAGGACTCGGCCGGTGAGCGCGCCGTGCAACGTGACCTCAGCCTGACCTGGGCCAACGACCTGCCCACCGGCAACAGCCTGACCGCCGGCGACTGGTGGCAGTCAGCCCCCAGCGACGCGCAAATCCCTGGCGTGTCGGTGGAAGCGGAACTGGCCAGCAGCCTGAAGCTGCAACTGGGCGATCTGCTGACCTTCGACATCGGTGGCGAGCAGCACCAGGCCCGCGTCACCAGCCTGCGCAGCGTGCACTGGGACAGCTTCCAGCCGAACTTCTACATGATCTTCCAGCCCGGCACCTTGCAAGGCCTGCCGACCACCTACCTGACCAGCTTCTACCTGGCACCGGGACACGACCTCGACGTGGTCGCGCTGTCACGCGCCTTCCCGGCAGTCACCATCCTCCAGGTCGACGCCCTGCTGGACCAACTGCGCAGCATCCTCGCCCAGGTCACCCTGGCCGTGGAATACGTGCTGCTGTTCGTCCTCGCGGCCGGCCTGACCGTGTTGTTCGCCGGGCTGCAGGCCACCCTCGACGAACGCATCCGCCAGGGCGCCCTGCTGCGCGCGCTCGGCGCGGCACGCCCGCTACTGGTCAAGGCCCGGCGCATCGAGTTCGGCCTGCTGGGGGCGGCCAGCGGCCTACTGGCCGCCCTGGGCTGCGAGGTGATCACCCTGGTGCTGTACCGCTATGCCTTCGACCTGCAATGGAGTCCGCACCCCTGGCTTCTGCTGTTGCCACTGGCCGGCGCGCTGCTGGTCGGTGGCGCCGGAGTACTCGGCACCCGCCGGGCACTGAACGCCAGCCCCCTCACGGTCCTGCGCGAAGGGTAATGAGGCAGGGGAACCTGGCATTTCATGAATGCCTTTCCCCTGGCTGAATGAAACCCTATTCCTGCCGAGTGCCTGGGCGCTGCGGGAACAGTGAACGACTGATGAACCGAGCCGCCTCATGCAGACTGGCGCCGACCTGCTCCAGCTCGGCGCGCTCATGCTGGGCGCTGATACCAATGCCCGAGATCACGAAGCGCGGTTGACGATCGTGGTCGGTGATGGCACTGGCCACCATGCTGACGCCCCGGTACAGGTGATCCTGGTCGATGGCCCACCCCAATTCAAGGGCGGTCGCGGCGTCGTTGCGATACGCCTCGAAGCTCGGCGGGTTCTCCCAGCGCACTCGGGTCAGGCGCCGGCGCAGCTCGTCGTCCGGCAACTGGCGCAGGCCAGAGATGCAACGCCCAGCGGCCCCGACCAGCTCCGGCAGGCGCGAACCGAGGGCGACGTTGACGTGCGCCACCGACGGCGCCGAAACCGCGATGACGCGGATGTGCGCATCGTCGGTGACCTGCCACAGGGTGATCAGGATCTGGTGCGTGGTGCTCAGGCGCTCCAGCTCCGGCTGGATCAGATCGGCGTAGCTGCGCCCGACGAAGCTCACCGCCAGCTCCGACAACCCCAACCCCAACCGATAGGTCTTGGCCTCGTTGTCGAACGAGGTCAATTGTTCATTGCTCAAGGTGCGCAGGATGTTGAAGGTGGTGCTCGGGCTGATGCCCGTGGCCCGGGCGATCGCGGCCACGCCTTCGGCGCTTTCGGCATTGGCCAGGTGGCGGAGGATCTGGATGGCATTCACCACGGCACCGACATCCTTGCCGCTGGAACGCTTGGCTTGTGGCTCGTCGGCAGTATTTTCGGTCTTCATATTCTGTATTCTGATTGACATTCGGTATTTGGAATTTATTCTAACCCTGCGACGCCTGCAACAGCCATCTGGACGGCCAGCAGCGCATCGGCGACAACGCACTGTGCAACAAAGCAGAACAACAACAAAGGAGAAACCTCATGCTGGATTTCCCCGACCACAGCATGCCAGGGCCCGAGGCACAGTACCTCGCGTTTCTCGGCCAAGGTCATTTCATGTTGCAGCGCAGCGCCTCCACCGGCCAGCACGTGTTCTACCCTCGCACCCAAGTGCCAGGTAGCGGCGAAACCGACCTGGAGTGGGTACCAGCCAGTGGCATGGGCACCCTCTACGCCCTCACCGTCAACCGCGCTCGCGGCGGTGACCACAACATTGCCCTGGTCGACCTCGACGAAGGCGTGCGCATGATGTCGCGCATCGAAGGCCACCTGAGTGTGCCCATCGGCAGCCGCCTCAAGGCACGCATCGTCGACCAGGATGGCAGCCCGGTCGTGGTCTTCGAACCCGCAGCGGAGGTACAAGCATGAGCCAGGCCCTGCGCGGCAAGACCGCCATCGTCGGCATCGGCAGCGCCGGCATCGGTGAAGCCCCCGGCTACAGCGCCATGGAACTGCTCGGCCAGGCCTCGCTCAAGGCCATCGCCGATGCCGGCTTGAAGCTTGCCGACATCGATGCGGTATTCGCCGCCACCAGTTCCCATGCCTTCCCTACCCTGTCGGTCTGCGAATACCTGGGTATCAAGCCGAAATTCGTCGACGGCACCAATATCGGCGGTTCCAGCTTCGAACTGCACCTGCTGCAGGCCACCCTGGCCCTGCAAGCCGGATTGTGCGATGCCGCGCTGATCTGCTACGGCTCCAACCAGCGCACCGCTGGCGGCAAGCTGGTATCGATGAGCGAGCCCCAGTGGCATGAGACGCCCTACCACCCACGCCACCCGATCACCGCCTATGGCCTGGCTGCCAGCCGCCACATGCACCAGTACGGCACCACCCGCGAGCACCTGGCCGAAGTGGCCGTGGCCGCCCGAGGCTGGGCCAACCTCAACCCCGAGGCCTTCGCCCGCGGCCCGCTCAGCCTCGATGAGGTGCTGGCCTCACGCATGGTCAGCGACCCGCTGAGCAAGGCCGACTGCTGCCTGGTCACCGATGGCGCGGGCGCCTGCGTGGTGGTCCGCGCCGACCGTGCCCGCGACCTGCCCAACGAGCCGGTGTACTTCCTGGGCGCCGCCGGAGCGCAATGGCACCGCTCCATCGCCGCCATGCCAGACCTGACCGTCACCGCCGCCTCGGAAAGCGGACCGCGAGCCATGCAGATGGCCGGCGTGCAGCATGCCGACATCGACCTGGTGATGCTTTACGACGCCTTCACCATCAACACCCTCCTGTTCCTCGAAGACCTCGGCTTCTGCCCCAAGGGCGAAGGTGGCCGTTTCGTCGAGGGTGGGCGCATCGCCCCTGGCGGCGAGCTGGCGGTGAACACCAATGGCGGTGGGCTGTCCTGTGTGCATCCAGGGATGTACGGCATGTTCCTGATCATCGAGTCGGTCACCCAGTTGCGCCGCCAGGCCGGCGAACGCCAGCTGAAGAAGGCCGATATCGCACTGCTGCACGGCAACGGCGGTACGTTGTCCAGCCAGGTCACGGCACTGCTCGGCACCCAGGCCACGCTTTGAAGTTCGCGTAGCACGCGCCCGGCGGCCATGCCTTGGCCTGCCGTGGACACACTCGCCCTCGCGCCGGGCGAACGGTCCGGCACACGTCAACGTTTCAGGTGGAACATCATGTCAGTGAGTCACTTGCAACACGCAGCCTTCTCCAGCCTCACCCCCCTGGTACAACCGCGCTCGGTTGCCGTGGTCGGCGCCTCCAGCGACCCGCACCGCATCGGTGGCCGCCCCATTGCCTACATGCTGCGCAACGGTTTCAGCGGGCGCATCCTCCCGGTCAACCCCAACCGCACCGAGATCCAGGGGCTGCCGGCCTATGCCAGTGTCGAGGCACTGCCAGAAGCGCCCGACGTGGCCATCGTCGCGGTGCCGGCACCGCAGGTGCTGGAGACCATTCAGGCGTTGGGGCGCAAGGGTGCGCGCAGCGCCATCGTGTTCTCCTCGGGCTTCAGCGAGGTCGGCGAGGAAGGCGTGGCCATGCAGGATGCCATCGTCGACGCTGCTCGTGCCGCCAACATGCGCCTGCTCGGGCCCAACGCCCTGGGCGTGTTCAACGCCAACCTCGGCTACTATGCGTTCTTCTCCACCAGCCTGGAACGCGGCATCCCGCTGCCCGGTCGAGTCGGCATCGCCACTCAGTCCGGCGCCTACGGCGCGCACCTGCTCGGTCTGTCGCGCCAACGCGGGCTGGGCACGCCGATCTGCATCGCCACCGGCAACGAAGCCGACGTCACCCTGGGCGACAGCATCGGCTGGCTGGTGGAGTCGCCGGACGTCGATGTGGTCATGGCCTACGCCGAATCCATCCGTAACGTCGACAGCTTCCTCGCCGCCCTGGAAGCCGCGCATCGCGCCGGCAAGCCGGTGATCCTGCACAAGGTCGGGCGCAGCGAGCTGGGCGGCCGCGCGGCGATGTCGCACACCGCGTCGCTGGCCGGCGACGACAAGGTGCTCGACGCCGTACTGGCCGACTACGCGGTGATCCGCGCCCGGACCACCGAGGAACTGGTGGACATCGCCTACCTGGCCACCCAACGCCTGTACCCGATCGACAACAGCCTGGGCATGATCACCGTCAGTGGTGGCGCCGGGATCATCGTCAGCGACACCGCAGAGGACGTCGGCCTGCCCATGCCGGCGATGCCCGAGGCCGCCCAGCAACGCCTCAAGCAGCGCCTGTCGTACGCCTCGCCGATGAACCCGGTGGACTGCACCGCGCAGGCCCTCAACGACCTGAGCCTGGTGCACGACTTCACCGAATCGATGGTGGTGGACGGCGGCTACCGCTCGCTGATCGCCTATTTCACCCAGGCAGGCACCGCCGCATCCATCGGCCCGCGCCTGGCCGAGCAGTTCAGCCGAATCAAGGCCGATCACCCCGACCGCCTGTTCGTCGTCTCGGTGATGGGCGAAGGCGAGGAGCTGGCGCCCTATCAGAATGCCGGCTTCGCCCTGTTCGAAGACCCGACCCGCGCTGTGCATGCCATCAATGCCATGGGCAAGCTCGGCGAGGCCTTCGCCCGGCCGTTGCGCCCGCGCGCCGCAGCAGGTGGCGTCGAGTTGCCGGCGCGGACCCCAGGCGAAGCCGAGGCCAAGCAACTGCTGGCGCGTGCGGGGATCGAGTCGGCACCCGAGCAAGTCCTGCGCAGCCCTGACGAAGCCGCCGCCTTCGCCGAGCGCATCGGCTTCCCGGTGGTACTGAAGATCGCCTCGGCGGACATCCTGCACAAATCCGAAATCGGTGGCGTGCTGCTCAATGTCGACAGCGCCCAGGCGGTGCGCGAAGGCTTCGCCCTGCTGCTGCGCCGCGCCGCCGAGCACGCCCCCGAGGCGCGTATCGACGGCGTGCTGGTGGCGCGCCAGCTGCAAGGTGGCGTGGAGTGCTTCATGGGCATCCAGCGCGACCCGCAGTTCGGCCCGGTGGCGGTGTTCGGCCTCGGCGGCATCTTCGTCGAAGTGCTCAAGGACGTGGTGTTCCGCCGCTGCCCGTTCGGCGTCGACGAGGCCGAGCAGATGATCCGCAGCATCAAGGGGGCGCCGCTGCTGCTCGGCGCACGTGGCCGCCCGGTCACCGACATCAAGGCACTGGCCAAGGTCCTGTCGCAGCTTTCGCAATTCGCCGCCGCGGCAGGCCCACGCCTGCGCTCGGTGGACCTCAACCCGGTCTTCGCCATGCCCGAAGGGCAAGGTGCCTGGGCCGCCGATGCGGTACTGGAAGTCGAGGAGATGGACCATGGCACTGAATCCTGAGCATCTGCTGAGCTACCCGATCCCCGAAGTGCGCCAGCACCTGAGCCGCCAGGACAGCGCCTTGTATGCGCTGTCGGTGGGGCTCGGCGCCGACCCGATGGACGAGCACCAGCTGGCCTTCGTCGACGCCAACCGCGACCTCCAGGCGCTGCCGTGCATGGCAGTGGTGCTCGGCCACCCAGGCTTCTGGCTGGGCAACCCGGACACCGGCGTCGATGCCCTGCGCCTGGTCCACGGCGAACAGAGCATCGAGTGGCACCAACCGTTGCCGGTCGAGGGCGAGCTGATCGGCCGCACCCGGGTCACTGGCCTGGTCGACAAAGGCGCCGGCAAGGGCGCACTGGTGTACAGCGAAAAAGTCGTCAGCGATGCCACCAGTGGTGAAGTGATGGCCATCACCCGCAGCACCACCTTCCTGCGCGGCGATGGTGGCTTCGGCGGCGACAGCCAGTCGCTGAGCCAGCCGCACCGCATGCCCGAGTCGGCAGCGGACCTGGTCATCGACCTGCCGACCCGCCCGGAGCAAGCGCTGTACTACCGCCTCAACGGCGACGACAACCCGATCCACGCCAATCCCTCGGCGGCGGTGCGCGGCGGCTTCGCCAGGCCGATCCTGCACGGCCTGTGCACCCTGGGAGTGGCCTTTCACGCGCTGCTGCGCGGGGTGGCCGACTACCGCGCCGATCGGTTCGCACACCTGCAAGTGCGGTTCTCGGCCCCGGTGTTCCCCGGCGAAACCCTGCGTACCGAGATCTGGAACGACGGCTCCTTCCGCACCCGCGTGGTCGAGCGCGATGTGGTGGTGCTGGACAACGGCCACGTGCGCCTGACGCCGCAAGGGAGTGCCAACCTGGCCGGGCGGGCATAGCGCGACGACGACCTCAACCCCATTTGCGAGAACAACAACAATGAACGCATCCGACAGCTTGGCCCAGAACGCCGCCCTACCCCGGCGGACCCTGGTGATCGCATTCCTCTTCTGCTTCCTCGGCCTGCTGGCCGACGGCGCGGACCTGATGTTTCTCGCCTACAGCCTGAACAGCCTCAAGGCCGAGTTCGGCCTGAGCAACTTCGAGGCGGGCTCGCTGGGCAGCATCACCCTGGCCGGCATGGCCATCGGCGGTATCTACGGTGGCTGGGCCTGCGACCGTTTCGGCCGCGTGCGGGTAGTGACCTGGACCATCCTGGTGTTTTCCGCCGGCACCGCCCTGCTGGGGCTGGCGCACAACTACTGGGCGTTCGCGGTGGTGCGCTTCATCTCCTCGCTGGGGCTAGGCTCGCTGTTCGTCGCCTGCAACATCCTGATGTCCGAATTCGTCACCGCCAAGTACCGCACCACCATCCTCGCCACCATGCAGGCCGGCTGGACGGTGGGCTACCTGGTGGCGACGGTGCTGGCCGGGCAGATCATCCCCGAGCATGGCTGGCGGGTGCTGTTCTTCACCGCCGTGGGCGCCGGATTGCTGTGCCTGGCCCTGCGCCCCTGGGTACCGGAGTCGCCGTCGTGGCTCGCCGCCCGCGCCCAGCGCAGCCAGCCGGCTACCAGCCGTGGCCAGGCCAAGGTCGCCAGCGGCGGCTTGCGCCAGCTGCTGGTCGATGCACCGACACGACGGATGTTCCTGCTGTGGAGCCTGACCTCGTGCTTCCTCCTGTTCGGCTACTACGGCACCAACAACTGGATGCCGTCGTATCTGGAAAGCGAGCTGGGCATGAACTTCAAGTCCATGACCGGCTACATGGTCGGCACCTACACCGCGATGATCCTCGGCAAGGTGGTGGCCGGCATCGCCTCGGACAGCTTCGGCCGTCGCGTGACCTTCGCCGCCGGCGCCATCGGCACCGCGCTGTTCATGCCGGTGATCGTGTTCTGGCACACCCCCGACAACATCCTCTGGGTACTCACCCTGTTCGGCTTCATCTACGGCGTACCGGTGGGCGTGCTGGCCACCTACATGACCGAGAGCTTCTCCACCCAGGTCCGTGGCGCCGCCGTAGGCACCGCCTACAACCTCGGGCGCATCGGCGCGGCGGTGGCTCCGGCGGCCATCGGCCTGCTGGCCACCCATGTATCGATCGGCGCGGGCTTCCTGGTGATGGGCATCACCTACGTCATCACCGGCCTGATCCCGGCCCTGGCCATCCCCAACCGCCTCTATGACCCCAACCGCGAAGCCCGCAGCGCCAAGGCCGCCACGCCGGCGCAGGCCACCGCGCAAAACCCTGCCCGGCCACTGGGCAAGCCAGCCACCGAGGAGGGCCTGGGATGAACGACAACACCTGCGCAGCGAACACCGCCGAGCGGGAAATTTTCCCCAGCGGCCGCTCCACCTTCCAGGAATTCATCGGCCTGGAGCGCTGGATCGAGGGCGACACCGCCCGGGTCCGCCTGCGCCACCAGCCCGAACTGATGAACTACAACGACACCTTCCACGGCGGCGTGCTGATGAGCGTGCTCGATGCCGCCATGGCCGGGGCCGTCCGCATCGCAGTACCGGGCTGCTCGATGGTCACCATCGACATGGCCAGCCACTTCATGGGCGCCACCCGCGGCGAGCTCAATGCCGTCGGCAAGGTGCTGCGGCGCACCCGCACGCTGTGCTTCTGCACGGCACAGATCTTCGACCAGGATGGCGAGCTGATCGCCAGCGCCACCGGCAGTTTCAAGTACCGGCCCGCGGCGGCCGGAGCTGTTCAACCGACACGGGAATGACGACATGACAGAACACGCTGAACTGGCAGCAGAACGCGAAGAACGCCTGCGCATGATCCGCGACAGTGCGGCCTCGCTGGTGCCGCGCGACGGCGGCCTGAACCGGGTCCGCCGCCAGCGCTTCCAGGCGCCAGGCATCGACCGCGACGCCTGGGCCGAAGTCTGCGCCATGGGCTGGCCGGGCCTGCGCCTGGCCGAGGACGAGGGCGGCAGCGGCCTGGGCATGGCCGAATACGCCGCGCTGCTCGAAGAACTGGGCCGTGGCCTGTTGCCCGAGCCGCTGATCGAGGCGAGCCTGGTGGCTCCCTTGCTGCCCGCCGCCGAGCGTGACGCGCTGCTGGCAGGCGACCGGCTGATCCTGCCGGCCGGTCTCGGTTTCGAAAGCGCCAACCTGCCGGTGCTGCGCGATGGCCAGCTGCACGGTGAAGTCGCCCATGTGGCGCTGGGCGCGACCGCCGACGCCTGGCTGGTGGCCTGCGAACAGGACTTGGCCCCGGGGTTGGCACTCGTACGTCGCAATGCCCAAGGCCTCACCGTCACGCAGGAACCGACCCAGGACGGCGGCCACCTGGCGCGCCTGCGTTTTGCCGGCACTCCGGCCGAGCCGGTGGCCAACCAGCCCGCAGCCCTCGACGAAGCCACCGTGGCCTGCGCCGCCTACCTGGTGGGGCTGATGGATGCCGCCTTCGAGCGCACCCGCGAATACCTGGGCGTGCGCCGCCAGTTCGGCCGCGAGATCGGCAGCTTCCAGTCGCTGCAACACCGCATGGTCGACCTCAAGCTGCAGATCGAACTGGCCCGCGCCATCGTCGGCGAGGCGGCCAGCGCACTGGATGCAGGCGCCCCGGCGACACGCGTGCAGCGCCTGGTGTCCACCGCCAAGGTGCGCGCAGCGGATGCGGCGATGCTGGTGACCCGCCAGGCGATCCAGCTGCATGGCGGCATCGGCTACACCGACGAAGCCGACATCGGCCTGTTCCTGCGCCGCGCCATGGTGCTGCTCAACCACCACGGCTCGCTGGCCTTCCACCGCCAGCGCTACATCGACCTGCTGCACGCGGAGGTGGCCTGATGGAGGCGCGGCTGATCCAGGAAACCCACGGTTCGGTGCGCCTGCTGCGCCTGGACAACCCGGCCCGGCGCAATGCCCTGTCCCGCGCCTTGCGCGCCGAGTTGCACGTGGCCCTGCAGCAGGCCGATGAGGACCCGGCCATTCGCAGCGTGGTGCTCACCGGCTCTGCCGAGGTGTTCAGTGCTGGCGGCGACCTCAGCGACATGAACGTCGGCGACCTCAACGCCGGCCGCGTGCGCATGCAGAAGAACGCGGAGCTGGTGCGGCAGATGCTGCGCATGAACAAGCCACTGATCGCCGCCATCGAAGGCTGGGCGGTAGGCGCCGGGCTGTCGGTGGCCCTGGCCTGCGACAGCTTGGTGTGCGGCGCCACGGCGCGCTTCGCCGCCGGCTTCGGCAAGGTCGGGCTGCTCGCCGACCTGGGCCAGTTGCACACCCTGCCGGCACGTATCGGCATCGGCCGAGCACGCCAGGTGCTGATGTTCGGCCAGGTGATCGAAGCCGAGGAAGCGCTGCGCATCGGCCTGGTAGACCAGCTGTGCGCCGCCGGCGATGCCTTGAGCACGGCCTTGGCGCTGGCCGCCCGGGTCGAGCAACAGGCGCCGCTACCGCTGGCCATGACCAAGGCCCTGCTGGCCGACGGCCTGGAACTGCTGCTCGAACGCGAGGGTGACTTCCAGGCGCAGCTGTTCCTCAGCGCCGATCACGCCGAAGGCAAAGCCGCCTTCCTCGACAAGCGCTCCCCCTCTTTCAAAGGACAATGACATGACCGACTACAACGTCTTGGGCGATGACGAGTTCCGCCAGCTGGTACGCGAGTGGGTCGCCGCCAACTATCCGCAACATATCCGCAACCCGGCCCACCGCTTGGGGCGCGAAGAGACCTGGGAGTGGTACCAGGCGCTGTCGCGCCAGGGCTGGCTGTGCCCAGGCTGGCCGGTGGCACATGGCGGCATGGGCCTGAGTGCCGGCAAACAGTTGGTGATGATGGAAGAAATGGAAGACTACGGCTGCGCACGCCTGCCCGACAGCGGCATCACCATGCTCGGCCCGCTGCTGATCCGCTATGGCAGCGACGCCCAGCGCGAGCGCTTCCTGCCACGCATCCTCAGCGGCGAGGACATCTGGTGCCAAGGCTACAGCGAGCCGAACGCCGGCTCCGACCTGGCCAGCCTGCGCACCGAGGCGGTGCTGGACGGCGACGACTGGGTGATCAACGGTCAAAAAACCTGGACCACCATGGGCAGCGAGGCCAACTGGATCTTCGTCCTCGCCCGCACCGAGCGCAGCGCCAAGCCCCAGCAGGGCATCAGCTTCCTGCTGGTGCCGATGGACACGCCCGGCGTCGAGGTGCGGCCGATCCTCAACCTGGAACTGCAGGGCGAGTTCTGCGAAGTGTTCTTCAACGACGTGCGCGTGCCGCAGGCCAACCTGGTCGGCGCGGTCAACCAGGGCTGGGGCATGGCCAAGGCGCTGCTGGGCTTCGAGCGGATCTTCCTCGGCTCGCCCAAGCAGGCCACCTTCGCCCTCGAGCGCCTGGTGCGCCTGGCTCGCCATCAGGGCCTGTGGCAAGACCCAGTGTTCGCCCAGCGCTTCGCCGCCCTGAGCATGGACCTGGACTGCCACAAGGCGCTCTACGAACGCTTCGCCGAACGCCTGCGCCGTGGCGAAGAACTGGGCCCGGACGTTTCCATGCTGAAGATCCACCAGTCCGAGCTGTACCAGCGCATCAGCGAGCTGGGCCTGGAAATCGCCGGTGCCGATTCGGCGCTGCTGCACCCGTTCAGCGACGACCCCGAGCTGCACCCGGCCGGCATCTTCATCCAGTCGCGGCCCACCACCATCTACGGCGGCACCAACGAGATCCAGCGCAACATCCTGGCCAAGGCCGTGCTCGGCCTGCCGAACTGAACCCTGTGCAAACGCTGTGCATACCGAATTCTGAATGAGGAACGAGCAATGACCCAACGACTCAACGAAGGCAAGGTAGCGATCGTCACTGGCGCAGGCGGCGGTATCGGCCGTGAGATCGCCCTGGCCCTGGCCGACAGCGGCGCGCGGGTGCTGATCAACGACATCGGCGTTTCGCTGCAAGGGGATGGCGGCTCGGCGTCGCCGGCCGAGGAAACCCTCGGCCTGATCCGCCAACGCGGTGGCGACGGCGCGATCAACACCGACAGCGTATCGGACTGGGACAGCGCCCGGCGCATCGTCTCCAGCGCCGTGGACGCCTTCGGCCGGGTGGACATCGTGGTCAACAACGCCGGCATCCTGCGCGACGCGATCTTCCACAAGATGAGTGCCGAGGACTGGTTGTCGGTGATCAACGTGCATCTCAACGGCAGTTTCTTCGTCAGCCGTGCCGCCGCCGAGCACTTTCGCGCGCAGAACAGCGGCGCCTTCGTGCACATGACCAGCACCTCGGGGCTGATCGGCAACTTCGGCCAGGCCAACTATTCAGCGGCCAAGCTGGGCATCGTCGCCCTGAGCAAGTCCATCGCCCTCGACATGCAACGCTACAACGTGCGCTCCAACTGCATCGCGCCGTTCGCCTGGAGCCGCATGACCGACTCGATCCCGGCCGATACCCCGGAGCAGAAGGCGCGGGTGGAGAAACTCCAGCGCATGACCCCGGACAAGAACGCACCGCTGGCCGTGTACCTGGCCTCCGACGCTGCCCGCGAGGTCAATGGCCAGGTGTTCGCCGCCCGCAACCACGAGCTGTTCCTGATGAGCCAGAGCCGCCCGCTGCGCAGCGTCCACAGCGAACAGGGCTGGACCCCGCAGGCCATCGCCGAACACGGCATGCCGGCGCTGCGCAACAGCTTCATGGACCTGGCGCGCAGCCCGGACGTGTTCTCCTGGGACCCACTCTGAGCCGGCGAGGACATGCCCATGTTCAAGACCCGATTCACCGAACTGTTCGATGTCGAGCACCCGATCATGCAAGGTGGCATGCAGTGGGTGGGGCGCGCCGAGATGGCCGCGGCAGTGGCCAATGCCGGCGGCCTGGCCACCCTCTCGGCGCTGACCCAGCCAAGCCCGCAGGCGCTGGCCGATGAGATCGCGCGTTGCCGCGAACTCACCGACCTGCCCTTCGGCGTCAACCTGACGCTGTTGCCGACGCAGAAGCCGATCCCCTACGCCGAGTACCGCGCGGCGATCATCGAAAGCGGCATTCGCATAGTCGAGACCGCCGGCAACAACCCCGGCGAGCACATCGCCGAGTTTCGCCAGCACGGGGTCAAGGTGATCCACAAGTGCACCAGCGTGCGCCATGCGCTCAAGGCCGAGCAACTGGGGGTAGACGCGGTGTCCATCGATGGCTTCGAGTGCGCCGGCCACCCTGGCGAGGACGACATTCCCGGGCTGGTGCTGCTGCCCGCCGCCGCCAACCGGCTGAGCGTGCCGATCATCGCCTCGGGGGGCTTCGCCGATGGCCGCGGGCTGGTGGCGGCACTGGCGCTGGGGGCCGATGCGATAAACATGGGCACGCGTTTTCTCAGCACCCGCGAGTGCCCGATCCACCCGCAGGTCAAGGCGGCCATCCGCGCCGCCGACGAGCGCGCCACCGACGTGATCATGCGTTCGCTGCGCAACAGCGCACGGGTGGCACGCAACGCGGTGAGCCAGGAGGTGCTGGCCATCGAGGCGCGCGGCAACGCCACCTATGCCGACATCGCTGCGTTGGTCAGCGGCCTGCGCGGGCGCACCGTCTATGAACAGGGCGACACCGACCTGGGGATCTGGTCGGCGGGCATGGTCCAGGGCCTGATCGATGACGAGCCCAGCTGCGACGAACTGCTACGCGGCATCGTCGAACAGGCCCGCGACCTGGTGCGCCAGCGCCTGGAGGGCATGCTCGGCAATTGACTGCTTGCATGCGGCGCCCTGGAGCGGCGCCGCTTTCACCCCATCTGACGAAGAGCACAACAACAATGAGAATTCTTCCCGTACGGGCGCTCGTTTCGAGCTTCGCCTGCCTGCCCCTGCTTGCCCAGGCCGACTTCATCGGCGACAGCAAGGCCAGCCTGGAGCTGCGCAATTTCTACTTCAATCGCGACTACCGCCAACCCGGCGCCACCCAGTCGTATTCCGAGGAATGGGCCCAGGGCTTCCTGCTGCGCCTGGAGTCTGGCTACACCGAGGGCACGGTCGGCTTCGGCGTGGATGCACTAGGCCTGCTCGGCCTGAAGCTCGACTCCAGCCCTGACCGCACCGGCTCCGGCCTGCTGCCCTATTCGGCGAGCGACAAACGTGCTGCCGACGACTACAGCGACGTCGGCCTGACGGCGAAGATGCGCGTATCGAAGAGTACCCTGAAGGTCGGAACATTGCTGCCGAAGATGCCCGTGGTGCAGTACAACGATACGCGCCTGCACCCGCAGACCTTCCAGGGCGGCCTGGCCGAAATCAACGAAATCGATGGCCTGGCCATGCAAGTGGGGCAGTTGCGCGAGGTCAAGCAGCGCGATTCGTCCAACCACGAAGACCTGACGATGACCCGCGGCAACAAGCGCAACATCGTCCTGGGCCGTCACACCAGCAGCGACCGCTTCAACCTGGCCGGTGGCACCTACCGCTGGACCGACAACCTCAGTACCAGCTACCACTATGGCGGCCTGGAGGACTTCTATCGCCAGCACTACCTGAGCCTGGTGCATGTGCTGCCGATCGCCGAGGGGCAGTCGTTCAAGTCCGATATCCGCTGGGCGCGGTCCACCGACGACGGTGGCAGCAACGTCGACAACCGGGCACTCAATGCCCTGTTCACCTACCGCCTGGGCGGCAGCAGTTTCGGCGTGGGCTATCAGCGCATGTCCGGCGATACCGGTTATGCCTACCTCAGCGGCACCGACCCGTACCTGACCAACTTCGTGCAGATCGGCGACTTCGCCAACAAGGACGAACGCTCCTGGCAGGCCCGCTACGACTATGACTTCGCCGCCCTTGGCCTGCCAGGGCTGACCTTCATGACCCGCTACCTGCAAGGTGACCACATCGACCTGCTCAACGGCCAGGGACGTGGCAAGGAATGGGAGCGCGATACCGACATCGGCTACGTGATCCAGAGCGGACCGCTGAAGAACCTGGGATTGAAGGTGCGCAACGGGGTGTTTCGCAGCGACTTCGGTAACGACATCGATGAAACGCGGGTGATCCTCAGCTACCAGATGCCGCTGTGGTAGGCCGGTAACGGGTGGGCTGGCACGGGCTGTGCCCGTGTTCGCGGCGGTTCGGCGCCCCGATAAATCCGCTCCTACAAGGGCGGCGCGGCGTAGGCGATGCGGTCGATGTACCAGACTGCATCGCCCGTCGGTGTCTGCACCACCACCTCGTCGCCCTCTTCCTTCTTCAGCAACGCCCGGGCCATGGGGGAGTCGATCGAGATGTAATCATTGCGGCCGTAGATCTCGTCATAGCCAACGATGCGAAACTTCATGCGCTCGCCGTCGTCGTTCTCGATCTCGACCCAGGCGCCGAAGAACACCTTGCCTTCCTGCTGCGGCGAATAGGCCACCACCTTCACATCTTCAAGACGCTTGCGCAGATAGCGGACCCGACGGTCGATCTCGCGCAGCAGCTTCTTGTTGTACTGGTAGTCGGCGTTCTCGCTGCGATCCCCCAGCGAAGCCGCCCAGGCGACCTTCTGGGTAATCTCAGGGCGGTACACCCGCCACAGATGGTCGAGCTCCTTCTTCAGGGCGTCATGACCTTCGGTGGTGATGATATTGGTGCTCAACGGCGCACTCCTCAGCGGCGGGTGATCAGGCCCTGGCGCGCGACGCGGGTCAGCTGGCCGATGACCTCGGCCGCCTCGCTGGCCAGTGGCGACTGGATCACGGCGAGATCGAAGCGGTCGTTGGCGTACTGTTCGAGCTGGCCGACACCGTCGATGAACTGAATCAGAAAGGCACGGGCCTGGCCCTTGCGCCGGGAAAGGCCTTCAAGGTGGCGCAGGAGCGTGGGTTGATGCTGACCGCCGAGCAGGATGCGCGGGGTACGGGAAGCCTGGTTGGCAGGCAGGGGGCTCAAGCAGACACTGGTACGTGGACAACTCATGGTGGTTTCTCTGCGCCTCGCAATACCCGCTGGGCCGCGGTGGGAGGCGTCACCGAACCAGCGCTTTAGCGGTATTTCGGACGTACCTTGGAAGGGCTGTCCCGCGCCCCGCAAGTAGCTGTTTAAATCGGCGCAGGCAGTATCCTAGAGCCTAGCGCCAGCGCCTGCAAGCCTACCTTGATCTAGCGCCGCGCCACGCGCTCCAGCTGGGAACGCTGGCGGTTGAACGCCAGGTAGTACTTGTTGACGCTGTTGACGAAATTGACCACCCCCATACCCACCTGCTCCATGGCGATGCGCTCGGTCTGGAAGAACCACTGGTTGCCGTTGAGCCCGCGCCGGCGGGCCTCGGCGCGCATGGCCTGGACTCGCTCGGGGCCAAGGTTGTACGCCGCCAGGGTGAACGCCATGCGCTCGCGCTCGTTGATCTTGGCACTGGCGAAGAACTTGCGGCGAATCAGCGCCAGGTAGCGGGCGCTGGCCTGGACATTGCCGTCCACCGTCGCGGTATTGCTCACGCCAACGCGCTGGGCCGCCGATGGGGTGATCTGCATCAGGCCGTGGGCGCCACCGGTGCCGCGCGCGGCAGGGTTGAGCGTGGATTCCTTGAAAGCCAGCGCCGCCAGGTTGAGCCAGTCGATCTGCTGCGCCTGGCCATGCTTCTGCAATACCGGGCGCAACGACGCCAGGCGCTGGCGATCCTTGCGCGCCAAGGGGTCGTGCACCCGGTACTGGCGCCGGTAGATACGCTCGAAGGCGGCGTCCTGGTTGTCCGGTGCTCGGTAGCCCTTGAGGAAGCGGTCGACCGCGCCCAACAGCAGCGTGGCATCCTTGGGCACGTACCAGCGCATAGCCTGCGCCTTGCCCAGCTGCACGCGCTTGTCCAGGCGCAGGCGCGGCATCACCCGCGCCCAGCGCTGGGCGATCGGCCGCTCGACCACGGTCAGGTGATAGATGCCGGCCTGGACCATTTCCAGTACATCCTCCACCGCCAGGGTCGAATCGACCCACTCCACCTTGATCGGCGCGCGCTTGCGCAGGGCCAACTGCTGGTTGATCTGGGCGATGGCAGCGCCGGCGGCGCTGGCCGAGGTCAATGCCACGGTCCGCCCGGACAACTGTTCGGCGCGGCTGAAAGCGCGCTCGCCCTTGCGCCCGACCAGGGTCAACGTCACTTGGTCGACCACCGGCGCGCTTACGCCGACGTTGCCCACCACGCTCGGGTCGAGCAGTTCGCCCGGTGCGGCCAGGTCGCCCTCCCCCCGCTGCAAGGCGCCGAGCAGTTGCTCCTTGGCTCGCGGGATGATCTTCAGCTGGACTTGCTGGTCACCCTCCAGCCGCGCATTGAGGTAGTGCTCGAAGCTGCGCAAGCGATAGTACTCGACCCCGACCGGCTCGCCCTTGACCTCTCCGGAGCTGTTGCGGCTCTGGTTGACCAGCACCCGCAGCACCTTGCTGCTGCGAATCTGCTCCAGGTCGCGGACCTTGCTCGCCGGTGCGTGCGGCTGCGGGCCGGGCAGCCGGGCCTGGGCGGGGCCGGCGCCGAGCAGCGCGAACATCAGCAACAGGGTGAGCACAGGTCGCAACATGGAAACGTGTCCGAGGTGATGGGCGGCGCCAGCACGGCGCTATCATAAGGTGAGAAATGAGGCTAAAAGACCACGGCAACCGCCTGAAGTTCTTGGCTTTTTCCCGAAAATCGCGTTTTTTGCTATGCTGGCCGCCCCGCGGCACGAGGTAGCACCATGCAACTGATCGATATCGGCGTCAACCTGACCAACAGCAGCTTCCACGGCCAGCAAGCCGCCATCGTCGAGCGCGCCGTCGAAGCCGGCGTGTCACGCATGGTGCTCACCGGCACCAGCCTGGAGGTCAGCGAACAGGCGCTTGCCCTGTGCCAAGAGCTCGACGCCCCAGGCCAGCACCTGTTCGCCACGGCCGGCGTACACCCGCATGACGCCAAATCCTGGAACAGCGACAGCGAACGCCAGCTGCGCCAGTTGCTGGCCGAGCAGCGCGTGGTCGCCGTAGGCGAATGCGGGCTGGACTTCAATCGCGACTTCTCCCCTCGCCCGCTCCAGGAAAAGGCCCTGGAAGCCCAACTGGCACTGGCCGCCGAGTTGCGCCTGCCGGTGTTCCTGCACGAACGCGACGCCAGCGAGCGGCTCCTGGCAATCCTCAGGAACATGCGCGACCACCTGCCGGCCGCCGTGGTGCACTGCTTCACCGGTGAGCGTGCAGCGCTGTTCGGTTACCTCGACCTCGACCTGCACATCGGCATCACCGGCTGGATCTGCGACGAGCGCCGTGGCACCCACTTGCATCCGCTGGTGGGCAACATCCCGCAAGGCCGCCTGATGCTGGAGAGCGACGCCCCCTACCTGCTGCCGCGCACCCTGCGACCGAAGCCGAAGAACGGCCGCAACGAACCGGCGTTCCTGCCAGAGGTACTGCGCGAAGTGGCGCAACATCGCAACGAAAGCCTGGAACAGACTGCCGCCCACACCACGGCCGCAGCCGAGGCATTCTTCCAGCTGGGCCAAGCCTGACCCAGCCAGGCGAACGGTTCATTGATACACATCAAGGTCTTCCTGACGCGCGCAGGCACAATGATGGCACCTTGCCAATCATGTTTCCGCTCAACTCAGAGAAGACCTACCCATGGGTGCCTGGCTTAGCAATATTTCCCTGAAATACAAATTCTGGGCCGTCAACGCGGTGGCCTTCGTCACGACCCTGCTGCTGGTGCTCTATGCCGTGCACCTGGAACAACGTGCGCGGATCGATGCCGCACGTTCCCAGGCCCAGGTTCAGGGGCAGTTACTGGCGGCCTGGCCGGCCGCTGAGCCGCTGCCGAGCCAGGGCAACGTGATCACCTGGCAACCCGGGCAGGCCCCGACCCTGGCCGGCGAACCGCTGGAAGCCCTGCGCAGCGCCCAGGGCTGGGTCGAGCTACCGGCTGCCTGGGCACTGGGCGACAACCCGCTGTACGGCGCCCTGGTACTGCACCACGGCCAGCAACAGGTCGCGGTACTCGCACAAGCGCCAAGCCTGCGCCAGGTGTTCTTCGAGCGCTTCAGCAACTATGCCGTATGTGTTCTGGTGCTGATGCTGGCCATGCTAGGCGCCTCGCAGTTGCTCATCCGTTTCCTCCTGAGCCAGCTCGACACCCTCAAGGACGTCATGCTGCACGTCGAGAAAACCGGCGACTTGACGGCCCGCGTGCCCCTGGCCTGTGGCGACGAGGTGGGCCAGATGGCCGGCGCGTTCAACGCCATGCAGACCACCTACCATCGGGTGGTCGGCACCGCCGCCCGCACCGCCGCGCAACTCGACGCCGGCGCGGCGCGCCTGGCCGCAAGCATGAGCGAGGTGCGCCACGGCATGCTCGGCCAGCAGAGCGAAACCGACCAGGCGGCCACGGCGATCAACCAGATGTCCGCCACCGTGCACCACATCGCCCAGCATGCCGGGGCCACCCGCGACCTGTCCCAGGCCGCCGATACCCTGGCCGGCGATGGCCAGCAGGTGGTGAGCCGCGTGCAGACCTCGATCGCCGGGCTGTCCACCGGTGTGCAGCAGACCGCGCAAATGATCAACCAGCTGGCCGAGGACAGCCAGAAGATCAACGGCGTGGTCGGGGTGATCCACAGCATCGCCGAACAAACCAACCTGCTCGCCCTGAATGCCGCCATCGAGGCCGCCCGCGCCGGCGACCTGGGCCGCGGCTTCGCCGTGGTCGCCGACGAGGTACGCAGCCTGGCCAAGCGCGTGCAGACCTCCACCGACGAAATTACCCACATGGTCGCCGACTTGCAGGCCGGCACCCGCGACGCCGTGGAGTTCATGCAGGAAAGCTCGTACAAGGCCGACGATTGCGTGCGCGAGGCACGTGAGGCGGGCGAGGCCCTGGCGCAGATCACTGGCGCGGTGGCGCAGATGCGCGAGAGCAACACGCAGATCGCCGTGGCCGCCCAACAACAGAGCCAGGTCGCCGAGGAAATGAACCGCGCCGTGGTGAGCATCCGCGACGTCACCGAGCAGACCGTGCAGCAGACCGTCGGCTCGGCGACCACCAGCACTGAACTGGCGACCCTGGCCGGCGAGCTGACCAAGGCGATTGGCCAGCTCAAGCTATAGTCGCCATAGCTTGCCTCGATTGGCCCCTGCCGGGGCGGCGCACTAAGCTTTGGGCATGACTTGGAGGAATTGCCCATGAGCAAACGATTGCCCAATCTGCACGCCTGGCAGTGGCGCGGCTACCACCACAACCATCGTCACCCGACCAACCTGGTGCTGCACCTGATCGCGGTGCCGCTGTTCATCCTCGGCGCGCTGCTGGTACTGTCGGGACTGTTCGGCCTGGACCTGGGCCAGGTGGCGGTCGGCATCATCGCCCTGCTTGCAGGCCTGGCCCTGCAGCGCCAGGGCCACCGCCTGGAGGCCACTCAGCCCGAGCCCTTCGCCAACCGCAAGGACGCTGTGCAACGCCTGCTGACCGAGCAGTTCGTCACCTTCCCGCGCTTCGTGCTCAGTGGCGCCTGGTTGCGGGCCTGGCGTGAACGGCACAAACACCGGGACTGAGCCGGTGCCGCGACCACCTAGCGGTGCGCCTTGCTCCGCCCCAACGCTTTGAGCAAGGCATCCAGGGTTGCATCGGAGGTGCGCTCGGCCTCGTGCAGCTCCTGCTCCCAGTCGACCTTGCAGGGTGCAAGATCGGCGTGATCGCGCGCCTGCAGCAGCCATTGCAGGCGGTCGTGCCAGTCCCCCAGGTCGCCCTGGGCGCGCTTCAACAACTTCTGCAGTTTCTTGCCCGCGTGATCCAGCTGCGGATAGGCCTCGTCGCCATAGCGCGCCCGCTTGATCAGCAGGCGCAGGCGGTGACGGTCGTGCGCGGGGTCGCGCAGGGCGTCGTGGAGCTTGTGCCACTGCTTGACCAGGCGCTTGTCGACGCGTTTGTCGAGGTTCTGCATCAGCCCCTCCCGGTCCGCCGCGCGCAAGAACAACGGAAACGCATCGACAATCGCCAGCACCCGCGTCAGCTGGGCGCTGCGTGCGACGCTGGCAAAATTTGCCGCACGCCCGGCCAGGCGGCGCTGCCCGGGCTCGTCAAACCCTCGACGAATCAGCTCGGCGGCCAGCACCTCGCGATCGCGCAACGGGGTGGTCAGGCTGCCCAGCGACTCGCACGCCCCTTCCAGCTGTTCCACCCCCGGCATGCCACGCAAGGGTCGCAGCAGGCTGCGCAGGCGCCGTACGCTGGTGCGCAGGTCATGCAGCGCCTCGCTGTCGGTATCGGCGGCAAGGCGCTCGCGGCAGGCCAGCAGCCGTACCTGCAAGGCCACTACCTGGGCTACCACATGATCGAGCATGGCGGCCATGCAAGGCTCCTTGGTCAGCGACCGGCACGTGACTCACGAATATAGAACCGGGCCTTTTCGGCCTTGTGGGTGCAGCCCTCGAAGCCTTCGAACTGTTGCTGGGTCTTGGCGCCGGTCAGCAGCGACAATGCCTTGGAATAACTGACGGTACCGGCGAAGCCTTCGGCCTTGGCCAGGTCGAGCTCCTTCCAGGCGGCATCCAGCTGGGTCGCGCAGCTGTCACGGTAAGCCGTCTTGCCGGCGCATCCGGCCAGCGCCAGGGCAATCAGAGGAAGGCAGATCCAGGCTTTCATCGGTGATACCTCGAAGGGAAATGGAGTGGCTGTTCGACGCCTGGGCAGGCGAAAAGTGCCGTGCTGGGCAGGCTCTGCTGAGCATGCTTTGCTTAGGGTAGCTCAGCAAGGCACGCATTGAAGCACAGCGCGTGAAGGTGCATTGTTGGACCATGGTTGCACAGATGGGGAAAGAGCATGAGCAAACGCGTGGCGCTGGTATTGGGTTCGGGGGGCGCCCGAGGGTACGCCCACATCGGGGTGATCGAGGAGATCGAGCGGCGGGGCTACGAGATATCCTGCGTCGCCGGCTGTTCGATGGGCGCGGTGATTGGCGGCATCTACGCGGCCGGCAAGCTCGAACAGTACCGCAACTGGATCGAAAGCCTGGACTACCTGGACGTACTGCGCCTGGTCGACGTCAGTTTTCGCCTCGGCGCCATCCGCGGCGACAAGGTGTTCGGGCAGATCCGCAAGATCGTCGGCGAAATCAACATCGAGCAGTTACGTATCCCCTACACAGCCGTTGCTGCCGATCTCACCAACCAGCAGGAAATCTGGTTCCAGGAAGGCTGCCTGCACCAGGCCATGCGCGCCTCGGCGGCCATACCCAGCCTGTTCACGCCCGTGATGCAGGGCAACCGCATGCTGGTCGATGGCGGCATTCTCAATCCGCTACCGATCGTGCCGGTGGTCTCCAGCCACAGCGACCTGATCATCGCCGTCAACCTCAACTCGACCAACCAGAAGCAATACCAGTTGCCGGTGATCGAACGCCCAGCGGCGTTCAAGCTGCGTTTCGATGCGCTGATCAGTTCGCTCGGTTCGCGCCTGCCCTTTCGCCGCAAGCCGGCCGAGGAACTGATCCGCATCGAGCAGGAGATCGTCAGCGAGGGCTTGGCGCCGCCCAACCCCTGGCTGGCCGACGAGGCCGACCCCGAAGCCCAGCAACCGGCGGCTGCGCCTGAGCGCAGCGGTGCGCCGAAGTCGGCGACCGGCTCGTTCATCGTCGACAACGTCGGGCCGGCTTCGCTGCTGGATTTGATCAACCAGAGCTTCGAGGTGATGCAGACATCGCTGGCCCAGTACAAGATCGCCGGTTATCCGCCCGACGTGCTGATCAACGTGCCCAAGCGGGTCTGCCGGTTTTTCGAGTTCTACAAGGCGCCGGAACTGATCGCCCTGGGGCGCGAGATTGCCCGCGATACGCTGGACAACTACGAGGGCGAGAAGCGCTGAAGAACACGCTGCATGGTGACGGGGGCCCGGTTGGGGCCCCCGGCATTCTCAGCGCTTGGCGATGATGTACACCGCATGCACGATCCCC